>NZ_UWYY01000009.1 GCF_900608595.1 Promicromonospora panici
CCCTGGTGTCGTCCACTGCGGGTGCGCCCATGACGGCGGTGATCGCGGTCTGCACCAGCAGGCCGTGCTCATCGGTCAGGAACCCTGCCACGTGGTAGCCGCCGAACGTCTTGGCCAGATCCAGGAACTCGCCCTGAGCGGCCTTGTCGTCCTCACGATCGTCGGTATCCGGGTCGGTCACCGACGCGAACGCCTTAGCCACCCTCCGGAACCGGTCCGCGTCCAACAACCGGGCCTCGCGTAGTACCACGCCTTCTCCGGTGGCCAGGGTCCCGTCCGCGACCGCACCCTCCAGCACCCCCGTGATCAGCTCGCGCGTCCGGGTCCCGTCCGGGTCGTCGGCGGGGTCGGGGAAGTCCACGGCGACGGTCTGCACGAACAGCTCCGGCGTGGTCGTCTCCCCGGTGCGGGTATCGATCAACCACCCCAACGCGTCCGTGCGAGTCTCGCTGGTCGGCGCGACCTCCGTCATCACCCGGGCGTGGTCTGCGCCGAGCACACCGGCGACCAGCCGTTCCCGGGTCACCGGCAGCGCGGTGTCCAGGCGGTGTGCGATGGTCAGGTCCTTGCCCACCGTGGACGCCGAGACCCCCTCACGCAGCCGCAGCCAGGTCTTAAACGTCCGGGCCATGCCACCCGAACGCCAGGAACCCTCGGCCTCGATCCGCGGCAACAACGTGTACCGCACCCCGTCCAGGCGACCGGTCAACCGACGGATACGGGTGTGCGCGTCAGCCAGCCGGGACACGGCCGGCGCACCCCACCCATCCAGCACCTCCGGAGCGGTCAAGTCGGCCAGGTCACCCACGGCGGCCTCGATCCGGGCCACCGCTTCCTCCACCGACGCCGCGGGAGGCAGACCACCACGCGTCGCGTTGTTCATCGACTCCACCGGCCCCCACCCCCGCCCGTCATCCACTACCCGTTGTTCACTGCCTCCATTGTCTCGAACATTCGTACGTCCTGCAGGGCGTATTTGAGATCTGTGGATAACTCTTCGGGGCACCACCGAGACGCTACCGAGGTCCTCAGACCGGACCTGAAACCTCCAGACCAAGGCGTCAGCGAACTGACACATGTTCAGCAGGCTTGGGCAAAGCCATAACGTCGGGGGTTACGGCTCTCCCCGAGCCTGCTGAATCAAGGCCTGCTGAAGCGAGGGCAGCCCCCGGCTGGCCGACCCTAGGATCTGACGACATGAGCGCCCCGGTCCGAGTCTGGTACCAGCGGCACGGCGGAGCCCAGCCCGTCGGGCCAGCGCTCCACCCGGCGCACGTCACGACGATCGATGATCCGGTAGTCCTGCACCCCGAGCCCAAGACGGGTGGACCTTGTTCCCTACCCGGCTGCGTTCAGCGGGTGCGGCTGTCGAGACAGCCCCACTCGATCGAGCAGCGGCGGTAGTCGGTCAACGGTCACGTCCCGGATTGAATATCGCGGCCGACGTCGACAACGTCGTCCCTTCGCCTGCGACGCAGCCACCACGTCAGCCCCGCACTCAGCGCCAGCAGCGCGCCGACCAGAGCCACCATGCCGCCGACGCCGAGCAGCGCCACGCCGTCGACCAGCCAGCGCCGGACGCTCTCCCCCGCCCCGATGACCGGGTCGTCCAGCGCGCCGTCGCGCAGCACGCGGATGTCGTACCAGCCGTAGTACGCCACGTACGCGCCCGCGATGACGAGCAGGCCGCCGCCCAGTCGCGGGACGATCCGGCCGGCCTCCCGCAGCCAGGCCACCACCGCCGTCTGCGCCAGCGCCACTGCCAGCGATACCGCGACGATCACCAGGCCCATGCCCAGGGCGTAGGCGCCGAACACGGCCAGGCCGCCGCCCACCGTACCGGCCCGGAAGCTCGCCACCACAGTCGCGAGGAACGGCGCGATGGTGCAGCTGAGCGAGGCGGTCGCGTAGGCGACGCCGAACATCGCCATCGACGACGCCGACCGGGTCAGCGTCGGCCGCTTCACGCCGGAGATCCGCAGCCCGGGTAGATCTCGTCCGGCCAGGAGCCAGACGCCGAGCCCGAACAGCAGCACCCCGAGCACGACGGTGAACCAGGGCAGGTACCGCTGGACCGCGCCGACGCTGGAGACGAGCGTAAGCAGCAGCCCGAACAGCCCGAACACGGCGGTGAACCCGACCGTCATGGCCAGAGCGAAGGCCAGCGCCCGCCGGATGGCGACGGCCCTGCCCGGCGAGTCCTTGCCCATCACCAGCATGGACGCGTAGGCCGGCAGCATCGCGAACCCGCACGGGTTCACGACGGCGACCATCCCGGCGACCAGCGCCAGCCCGAGCGGCAGTCCGTCCATGCCTCAGCCGGCCAGCTCGGCGACCCGGGCGGACAGCTCGTCCGGCTCCAGGTACCCGGTGTCCGTGACCACACCGTTCTCGTCGACGACGGCGAACGTGCTCTGCGCCGTGATCCCGAAGTGCCGCCAGACCTCACCGGACTCGTCGTTCAGATGCGTGAGGCCGTCGGTGTCGGTCTTCTCGATGAAGTCCTCCATCGCCGCGAGCTCGTCGAGCCCCGCGACACCGACCACGTTCACGTCGTCGCCGTGCTGCTCGGCGAGGTCGAGCACCTGCGGGGACTGGGAGACGCACGTGGGGCACCACGGCGCCCAGAACCAGAACACGGTGGGCTTGCCCGCCAGGTCCGCGGCGGCGAACTCCTCGCCATCGATGGTGGTCGAGGTGAACGTCAGCACCGACTCCGACGACCCGGCCGAGCCGGCGTCCGGCTCGGCGGTGTCGGACGCAGCCGAGCCCGGCTCGGTGGCGACGACGTCGTCCCCCGGCTGCGGGCTCTCGCCGGCCGCGCAACCGGCCAGGAGCAACGAACCGGCCGCCACGAACGCGGCCAGCGCTCCTCGAGTACGCATCACGGCAACATCACTCCATCCAGGGCTGCATGGCACCCGGAAAGTGCCCGTTACCGCAACGATCGCTCACCGATCCGGCCCCGTACAGGGCGCACGCCCCTGACGACAGCTCCGTAAGGGAAAGGTAAGGACGATCACCGACCTCTGGATTCGCGCTGCCGAGCCCGGGGATTCGCCACTCCCGTACCCCGGATCCCGTCACCTGCCCCTACGGCCGCCCGACCCGCACGCCGTCGACGTAAAGCTCCAGGTCGGCACTCTTCTCCGGCCAGAAGCACACCAGCCCGGCGACGCGCATCGCCTCACGCAGCGGGGTCTCGTACACCCAGACCACGTCGGTCAGCTCCAGGTCACCGACGTCGAGCGTCCAGTAGGACGCCGACCCCTTGTACGGGCAGCGAGTCACGGTATCGGTAGGCGTCAGCAGATCCATCCGCACGTCGGTCCGCGGCAGGTAGTACCGGGGCCCGAGCCCGGTCTCCGTCAGGACGACCGGCCGGCGCGACTCGGCGACGACCTCGCCCCCGGCCACCACGCGGATGTGCCGGCTCGACGGCAGCGCGTCGATGCGCACGTACGGGCTGCGCGTGTGGGTGTGCAGCACCTCGTCCTCCTCGAGCCACGTGTCGAAGGCGGACCACGTGAGCGTGAACGAGCCCCGCAGGCGCTCGGCCGGCGCCTCGGGATAGCGGCGGGCGGCGCCTTCCAGCATGCGGTCGCCGACGACGACGTCGAACACCTCGCTGATCCCGAGCGACTTCGACACCCGCCCCTGCCCCGCCGGCCGCAGCTCGGCCTTCAGGTCGTCACGCGCGAAGAAGTACCGGGGAAAGTGGGGGTTCTCCCAGACCAGCAGTGGCGGGTCGGCGTCGGCCACGAGCTCGCCCGCGCTGTACGCGCGAACCCGGGTCTGCCCGGGCTGCGCCGTCCCCGGCGGGATCACCAGAGCTCTCTGCGCGATGTCGGGCATCCTGACCACCTCTCGCTGCGGAAACACGCCGCGGGGCATGCCCGGAACGGCGCTGGACCTCTCCTCCTGGCCAACCCGGTGAGCGGCCGTGGTTGTTCCAAGGCGACGCCGGTCGGATCAGGCTTGACCCTGACGCAGGGTCAACCCGTCATCCTCGTCGCATGAACACTCATACGGACACCGGAGCGGGTCCCGGAGCAGGCACGGGAGTGCCCGCGATCCGGGTCCGGAACATCGAGAAGTCGTACAGGGACCTGCACGTCCTGAAGGGCGTGGACTTCGAGGTCGCGAGCGGCAGCATCTTCGCGCTGCTCGGCTCCAACGGCGCAGGCAAGACCACCGCCATCAAGATCCTGTCCACCCTCCTGAAGGCCGACGCCGGCACCGCGAGCGTCAACGGGTACGACGTCGCCACCCAGGCCGCCGACGTACGCGAGTCGATCAGCCTCACCGGGCAGTTCGCCGCCGTCGACGAAGTCCTGACCGGACGCGAGAACCTGATCCTGGTCGCGAAGCTGCGCCACCTGACCAACCCCGGCAAGATCGCCGACGACCTCCTGGCCCGCTTCTCCCTGACCGACGCCGGCGGCCGCAAGGCCGCCACCTACTCCGGCGGCATGCGGCGCCGCCTCGACATCGCCATGAGCCTGATCGGCAACCCGCCGGTCATCTTCCTCGACGTGCCGACGACGGGGCTCGACCCCGAGGCCCGCATCGAGGTGTGGCAGACCGTCAAGAACCTCGCCCAGGGCGGCACCACGGTGCTGCTGACCACCCAGTACCTGGACGAGGCGGAGCAGCTCGCCGACCGGATCGCGATCCTGCACCAGGGCCGGATCATCGTCAACGGCACCCTGGCCGAGCTCAAGGCCCTCCTGCCGCCCGCCAAGATCGAGTACGTCGAGAAGCAGCCTTCCCTGGAGGACGTCTTCTTCGCCGTCGTCGGCGAGAACGGCGCCGGCCCGGACGGCGAGGCCACCGGCCCGCATCGCGAGGCCGGCACGCCCGCAGCATCGGCACAGAACAGCGAGGACCAGCGATGACCAAGCATTTCTTCAGCGACACCGGCGTCCTGCTGGGACGCTCCCTGACCCACATCATGCGCAGCATGGACACGATCCTCACCACGGCGGTCACGCCGATCGCGATGATGCTGATGTTCGTCTACGTCTTCGGCGGCGCGATCGAGACCGGCACGAACAGCTACGTCGACTATCTGCTGCCGGGCATCCTGCTCATCACCATCGCGTCCGGCATCGCCTACACAGCGTTCCGGCTGTTCATGGACATGCAGGGCGGCATCTTCGAGCGCTTCCAGTCCATGCCGATCGCTCGCTCGTCGGTCCTGTGGGCGCACGTGCTGACGTCGCTGGTCGCCAACCTCGTCTCGCTGGCCGTCGTCGTCCTGGTGGCGCTCCTGATGGGCTTCCGCTCCGGCGCGGGCATCCTGGACTGGCTCGGCGTGGCGGGCATCCTGGTTCTGTTCACACTGGCCCTGACCTGGCTCGCCGTCATCCCCGGACTCACGGCGAAGTCTGTCGACGGCGCGAGCGCCTTCTCCTACCCGCTCATCTTCCTGCCGTTCCTCAGCTCGGCCTTCGTGCCCACGGAGACCATGCCCGGCCCGGTGCGCTGGTTCGCCGAGAACCAGCCGGTGACGTCGATCGTCGACACGATTCGCGCCCTCCTCGCCGAGCAGCCCGTGGGCACCGACATCTGGGTCGCCCTGGGCTGGTGCGTCGGCATCCTCGTGGTCACGTACTTCTTCGCGATGGCCGCCTACCGTCGCAAGATCTCGTAGGGCACGCTGGGCAGCATGCTGACGATCAGCCAGGTGGCGTCGTATGCCGGGGTGACGGTGCGGGCGGTACGGCACTATCACCAGATCGGGCTGCTTCCGGAGCCGGAGCGCGACCGCTCCGGCTACCGGTCGTACGACGCCGCCGCGCTCGTGCGGCTGATCCGGATCCACACCCTGGCCGACGCCGGAGTTCCGCTGGCCAGAGTGCAGGAGCTGCTCGATGCCGCCCCGGACGAGTTCGCCCGAAGCATCAAGGAGATCGACAGAGGGCTGCGCGCGGAGATGCGCCGGCTGCGAGAGAACCGCAAGCGGATCGCCAGGCTCGCCGACGGAGAGAGTCTGGCGCTCCCGCGGAGCGTCCTGGACTATCTCGACCGGCTACGAGGTCTCGGCGTCGACGAGGAGTACATCGCGCTCGAGCGGGACGGCTGGATCATGGTGGCCGCGCACGCACCGGACGAGATCGACGACATCATCGCGATGAAGCACCGGGAGCTGGACGACCCCGACACGGTGCTGCTCTACAAGCTGATCAACGAGGCCATCCACTGGCCCGCCGACGATCCGCGGATCGTCGAGATCGTCGACGTCATGGAGAGGATCGTGTGGCGGGCCGCCGAGGCGGGCCAGCTGGGCGAGACGGGGGACGACGACCGGGACCAGCCCTTCGTGGACCTGTTGGACGCGCTGCCAGCCGCGTCACCGGGCGGCAGGCGGGTCATCGCCCTCCTGGAGGAGCGCGGCTGGAAGGGCTGGACCCGCATCGAGCAGGTGCCACCTCGTCGGCTGGGCGCGACGGGTGCCTGACGGACATCGCCGTCAGGCACCAGCCGCGATCAGTGACCGGCGCCGAGGTTTCCGGCGAGCCGCTCGTGGCGCGCGGCGGAGTCGTCATTCATCCCGATGATCGTCACGGTCTTGCCCTTGGCCACGTACTTGGTCGTGATGGCGTCCAGCGTGGCGACGGTCGAGGCGTCCCAGATGTGGGCGTTCGTCATGTCGATCACGATGTTCTTCGGGTCGCCCGCATAGTCGAACTGGTAGACGAGGTCGTTGGACGAGGCGAAGAACAGCTCGCCGTCGACCGCGTACACCCGCCGGTCGTCGGCGTCCGAGGTGTCCAGGCGCTTGACCGAGGTGAAGTGGGCGACCCGGTTGGCGAACAGCACCATCGCGACCAGCACGCCGACGATCACGCCGTAGGCGAGGTTGTGCGTGGCCACGGTGACGACCACCGTCGCGACCATGACGGTGGTCTCGGACTTGGGCATGCGCCGCAGGGTGGCCGGGCGGATCGAGTGCCAGTCGAAGGTGCCGACCGAGACCATGATCATCACGGCCACCAGCGCCGCCATCGGCATGATCGCGACCACGTCGCCGAGACCCACCACGAGGATGAGCAGGAACACGCCGGCCAGGAACGTCGACAGCCGCGTGCGTGCGCCGGAGGCCTTCACGTTGATCATCGTCTGGCCGATCATGGCGCAGCCGCCCATGCCGCCGAAGAACCCGGTGACGATGTTGGCCACGCCCTGGCCCCAGGACTCGCGGGTCTTGTTCGAGTGGGTGTCGGTGACGTCGTCGACCAGCTTGGCGGTCAGCAGCGACTCCAGGATGCCGACCAGCGCCATCGCCAGGGCGTAGGGCGCGATGATCTGCAGCGTATCGAGGTTCAGCGGGACGTTCGGGAACAGCAGGCTCGGCAGCGACTCGGGCAGCGCGCCCTCGTCGCCGACGGTCGGCACGTTGATCCCCGCGACGACGACCGCGGCGGTCAGCAGCACGATCGCGACCAGCGGGGCCGGAACCACCTTGGTCCACCGAGGCAGCAGCACCATGATGACGATGCCGACGGCGACGAGCGGATAGACGATCCACGGCACGTCGATCAGGTGCGGCACCTGGGACAGGAAGATGAGGATCGCCAGCGCGTTGACAAAACCGACCATGACCGACCGGGGGATGAATCGCATGATCTTCGCGACGCCGAGCACGCCGAGGGCCACCTGGATGATGCCGCCGAGAATGACCGTCGCGATCAGGTAGTCGAGCCCGTGGTCCCGCACCACCGGGGCGATGACCAGCGCGATCGCGCCCGTCGCGGCGGAGATCATGGCGGGGCGTCCGCCGAGGAACGAGATGGTCACGGCCATCGTGAACGACGCGAAGAGCCCGATCCGGGGATCGACACCCGCGATGAGCGAGAAGGCGATCGCCTCCGGGATCAGGGCCAGCGCCACGACGAGGCCCGCGAGGACCTCGGTGCGGAGAGTGCGGACCGAGCTGAACGCCGCCCGGAACGAGCCCGAGGTCGTCGCCTCGGGGGCGCCGGTCACAGGGACCGGCGCCGGGGCAGGATCGGGCAGGTCGACAGGAGTGCGTGACACGCAGTGTTTCCTTCGGGCTCTGGGGCGCGCGCCCCGCGGACCGAGGCCGCGAGACCCGGTCCGGTCGGACAGGACTGAGCACGCGACACTGCGTACGAAGACAAAGAGTTGGGCGCCGAACCACCGCAGACCGGCGGCGCGCCGGGCGCAATTCTACGGCGGGCTGCGCCTAGGTCGAGGCGTCCGGGTCCCGCAGCATGTGCGACTCGATCAGCTCGTGCCGCCGGAAGTAGGTGGTCGCCACCGCCTGGATCGTCGCGGCGACGGGCAGCGCCAGGAACGCGCCGAGCACCCCGAACACCGCGCCGAACGCCAGGACCACCAGCAGGCTCACGGCCGCGTTCATCTCCAGCGCCCGGGCCGACACCTTGGGGGCCAGGTACAGGTTCTCGAACTGCTGGTAGGCGATCACGAAGGCGAGCACGCCCAGCGCCTGCGGCCAGCCCTGCGCCGTCAGCGCCACCATGGTGGGCAGGGCACCACCGAGGTAGGCGCCGATCGTCGGCACGAACTGCGACACCACCCCGACGAAGACGGCGAGCGGCACCGCGTACGGCGTCTGCAGGATCGCGAGGAACGCAAAGGTGACCACCGTCGAGACGGCGGCGAGGACCACGCGGGAGCCGATGTAGTCGGACACCTTGCCCTGCGTGACCTCCCACAGGTGCAGCATCTCCTGCTGCCGGGCCGGCGTCAGCCAGCCGCAGACGGCGGCCCGGAACCGGGGCCCCGCCGCGAGCAGGTAGTAGGAGACCAGCAGGATCGTGAGGGTAGCGAGCAGCCCGCCCACCACCGTCGTCCCCACCAGCAGCGCCCCGGACGCGACGTCCTCGCCGAACCGGTCGAACGCCTGCCGCAGGAGGTTCTCGGACTCGGGGATCTCGATCCCGAAGCGCTCGACGACAAAGCCCTGCAAGCCCTCGTAGAGCCGGGGGACCGACTGCGCGAGCTCGACGAGCTGCTGCACGAACAGGTTGCCGAACAGCGCCATCAGCACGATCACCACGACGAGCGACCCGAGCAGCGTGACCGCGGCGGCCAGCCCGCGACGCCACCCCTGCCGCACCAGCCAGACCGTGCCCGGTTCTAGGGCCAGCGCGATGAAGACCGCGATGAGCACGTTGACGAAGAGCCCCTCCAGCTTCCCCATCGCGTTCCACGCGAAGATGGCGACGAACACCGCCACCACGGCCATGAACAGCGCCCGGGACAGCCAGCGCGGCGGGCGCGGGGAGTCGGGCGCGCCGGGCGGCGGGACCGGCTCGTCGGTCGTCGGCTGATCGGGACCGGTCGGCACGCCGGAGCCGGCCCCACCGGCCTCGGACGAGCTGGGCGACGTCATGCCCAGACCGTAATCCTCGCTCCCCCGCGAACCCGCGCTCCTGGCCGGAGTGTCGGGCTCAGACGCCGCTGGCGACCAGCGGGATCAGCGGGACGTCGGGGTGCGCGCGCTCGAACGCCCGCGCGTGCCAGACGTCGCGCAGCAGGACCAGCGGGGTCCCGTCGCCGCGGCGCACGACCTCGACGCCCGGGTAGCCGGCGATGATGTCGATGTGCTCCGGCGCCGCCTCGCGGGCCAGCGAGAGCCCGAGCGTCTCCATCCGGATCGGCGCGGAGAACTCGTGCTCCATCCGGAAGCTCGCCACCTCGAACTGCAGCGGGCCGACGGCGGCGAGGATCGGGTTGCCGTCGCCGCGCACCTCGGACACCAGGACCTGGACGACGCCCTCCTGCTCCAGCTGGGCGATGCCCTTGCGGAACTGCTTGGAGCGGCCCGGGTCGGCCACGCGCGCGGCGGCGAAGTGCTCCGGTGCGAACACCGGCATCGGCGGGAAGCGCACCTTCGGCCCGGAGGAGTCGAACACCGTGTCGCCGACGGCGAGCGTGCTGGCGTTGACCAGGCCCACCACGTCGCCCGGGTAGGCGTCCTCGACGGTCGCCCGTTCCCGGCCGAAGACCGACAGGGCGTACTTGGTGGCGAACGGCCGGCCCGTCCGCTCGTGCGTGACCACCATGCCGCGCTCGAAGCGGCCGGAGCACACGCGGATGAACGCGACGTGGTCGCGGTGGTTCGGGTCCATACCGGCCTGCATCTTGAACACGAAACCGCTGAACGGCTGCGTGACCTCGCGCTCGCCGTCGTCGACGTCGGGCCGCGCGGCCGGTGCGGGGGCGAGGTCGACGACGGCGTCGAGCAGCTGGCGGACGCCGATGTTGGCCAGCGCCGCGCCGAACAGCATCGGCGTCGTCGTGCCCGCGAGGAAGGAGGCGCGGTCGACCGGCTCCAGGAGCTGCACGCTCTCGACGGCCTCGGTGTGGTCGTCGCCGAGGGCGTCGGCCGCGGCCTGCGGGGAGAGCACGCTCTCCTCGGCGATCGAAGCGCCGCCCGGGGCGCGGCGGTAGGTGCGGACCTCGCCGTTCGCACGGTCGAGCAGCCCCAGGAACCGGCCGGCCTCGCCGATCGGCCAGGTGAGCGGCGTCGGGCGCAGGTTGATGCGTTCCTCGAGCTCGTCGCACAGCTCGAGCGCCTCGCGCCCGGGCCGGTCCCACTTGTTGACGAACGTGATGACCGGCACTCCACGGCGGCGGCACACCTCGAACAGCTTGAGCGTCTGCGGCTCCAGGCCCTTCGCCGAGTCGAGCAGCATGACGGCGGCATCGACGGCGGTCAGCACCCGGTAGGTGTCCTCGGAGAAGTCGGCGTGACCAGGAGTGTCCAGCAGATTGATCACGACGTCGCCGTAGGCGAACTGCAGAGCGGCGGAGGTGATCGAGATGCCGCGCTTCTGCTCCATCTCGAGCCAGTCGGACACGACGCCGGCGCGGTTGCCCTTGCCGTGCACCGCCCCCGCCTCCTCGATGGCGTGGGCGTGCAGCGCGAGGGCCTCGGTCAGCGTCGACTTACCGGCGTCGGGGTGCGAGATGACGGCGATGCTGCGGCGACGCGCCGCCTCGACCGCTACCGGACGGGCGTCGGAGGCAATGATCGTCACCGAGACTCACCGATCTGTTCGTGCTGCAACAACCCACCCCTGTCTGCGTTCACCAGCGCCCAACTCTACCCCGCCACCCACGCCCTCTCCCCGCCCGCCCATTCGCTGAGTGCCGGATTTTCACCCCCCAACACCCCTCAAGAGGGCGAATGTCCAGCACTCAACAGAGTATTCTCTGGACGTATACATCGTGTGTATAGTGCTGGGCATGAGTGTGGGACACGCGTTGCTGGGTTTGCTTGAGGGCGGCCCGCGTCATGGGTATGACCTGAAGCGGTCGTACGACGAGCGCTTCGGGCAGGACCGGCCGCTGGCCTACGGGCAGGTCTACTCGACGCTCGCCCGGCTGCTGAGGAACGGCCTCGTCGAGGTCGAGTCCGAGCCCGGCGCGGGCCCCGAGCGCAAGAAGTACGCGATCACCGACGCCGGCGTGTCCGACGTCGCCGGCTGGCTCGCCCAGCCCGAGAAGCCCGAGCCGTACCTGCAGAGCACCCTCTACACGAAGGTGGTGCTCGCCCTGCTCACGGGGCACGACGCCGCCGACGTGCTCGACGCCCAGCGCGCGGAGCACCTGCGCCTCATGCGCGAGCTCACGCGCCGCAGGGACGGCGGGGACCTGGCGGACCAGCTCATCTGCGACCACGCCCTGTTCCATCTGGAGGCCGACCTGCGCTGGCTCGAGGTCACCGCCGCGCGCATCCAGCAGCTCGCCGCCCAGGTCCGCGCCTAGCGCGTCGACCGTCCGCACTGGCCGAGCACGACCCTCACCCCAGGAGACCTCATGGCCCCCGAACCACTGCTCACCGCCGAGAACCTGCACCTCAGCTTCGGCACCGCCACGGCGCTGGACTCCGCGTCCGTCGAGGTGCACGCCGGCGAGGTGCTGGCGCTCATGGGCCCGTCCGGGTCCGGCAAGTCCACCCTGCTGCACTGCCTGGCCGGCATCCTCCATCCCGACCAGGGCCGCGTGACCTACGCCGGGCGCGACCTGACCGCCATGCACGACGACGAGCGCAGCGCCCTGCGGCGCAGCGAGTTCGGGTTCGTCTTCCAGTTCGGCCAGCTCGTCCCGGAGCTCACCTGCCTCGAGAACGTCGCCCTCCCGCTGCGGCTGGGCGGCGCGAGCCGCCGCGCGGCCCAGCGCAGCGCGGCGGCCTGGCTGGAACGGCTCGAGGTGTCCGACGTCGCACACAAGCGCCCCGGGCAGGCGTCGGGCGGACAGGAGCAGCGGGTCGCCGTCGCCCGCGCGCTCGTGACCCGGCCCCGGGTCGTCTTCGCCGACGAGCCGACCGGCGCCCTGGACACCCTGAACGGCGAGCGGGTCATGCAGCTCTTCGTCGCGGCCGCCCGGGAGACCGCGGCCGCCGTCGTGCTCGTCACCCACGAGCCGCGCGTCGCGGCCTACTCCGACCACGAGGCAGTCGTGCGCGACGGCCGGGTGCGGACCAGGGAGTACGCCCGATGACGCGATGGGCCGCCGACCTCGCCCTCGGCATGCGCCTGAGCGTGGGCGGCGGCAGGTCCGGCTGGGCGCGCCTCACCATGATCGCCGTCGGCGTCGGGCTGGGCGTGACGATGCTGGTCGTCGCGGCCAGCATCCCGGCGGTGCTGGAGGCCCGCGCCGACCGGGCCGCCGACCGCTCCGTGGAGTCGCAGCAGCCGCTCAGCCTGAGCTCACCGACCCTGCTCACCACCGAGATCCGGTCGGTGTTCCACGACCAGGCGGTCAACGGGCGCATGCTCCAGCCCGAGGGTGACGGCGCCCCGCTGCCGCCCGGCGTCAGCCGGCAGCCCGCACCGGGCGAGGTGATCGTCTCCCCTGCGCTGGACCGGCTGCTCGCTTCGGACGACGGCGCGGCCCTCCAGGGACGCTGGGGCGACCGAGTGGTGGGCACGATCGGCGAGGAGGGTCTCGCCGGTCCCGGCGAGCTCACCTTCTACCTGGGCACCGACCGGCTCACTGCCGGCACCGCGAACCGGATCCAGTCGTTCGGCGGCGCGGAGACGTACGAGGAGGGTGTCGACGTCGTTCTCATGCTGCTCGCCCTGGTGGGCATGGTGGTGCTGCTGCTCCCGGTCGCGATCTTCGTCAGCACGGCAGTGCGGTTCGGCAGCGAGAACCGGGACCGCCGGCTCGCCGCGCTGCGGCTGGTCGGGGCCGACGTCGGGATGACGCGCCGGATCGCCGCCGGCGAGACCCTGGCGGGCACCTTGCTCGGGCTGGCGGTCGGGGCGGTGCTGTACGTGGTGGCCGGGCAGGTGGCGGGCTACGTCGTGCCCGGGAACATGAGCTTCTACCCGGGCGACTTCCGCCCCCTGCCGACCCTTGCGGTCCTGGTCGTGGTGCTGGTGCCCGTGACGACGGTGCTGGTCACGCTCTCGGCGCTGCGGCAGGTGCTGGTCGAGCCGCTCGGCGTGGTCCGGCGCGGCAGCGAGCGCCGTCGGCGGTTCTGGTGGCGGCCGGTGTTCCCCGTGCTGGGTGTCGCGCTGCTGCACCCGCTGGTCACCGGCCTGGACGACTCCCTGGGGAACCAGGTCATGATCGTGGCGGGCCTGGTGTTCCTGCTGGTGGGGGTGGCGCTGATCCTGCCGTGGCTGGTGGAGGCGGCGGTGCGGCGGCTGCACGGCGGCGGTGTCGCGTGGGACCTCGCGGTGCGTCGGCTGCAGCTCGACAGCGAGACGGCGGTGCGGGCGGTCTCCGGGATCGCGGTGTCGGTCGCCGGGCTGATCGCGCTACAGGGGCTGGTCGGGGCGATCGGGGCGCTGAGCGCCGAGTCGCAGGCCGATACCAGCAGGTTCCAGGCGAGCGTGCTGGACATCTACCCGGGGGCCGAGGCCGACGAGGTCTGGGTGCGCGAGCTGTCGCAGGCCGAGGGGGTCGAGGCGGTGGGGACGCTGACGTCGGTATGGGTGTGGCCGGATCCCGGTGCCGAGGGCGGGGCCGGGGCCGGGGACGGGCCGGCGTCCGGCGGCGAGATCCTCGTCGAGTCCGGAACCTGCGAGGTGCTGGCCCAGGAGGCACAGCTCGGTGCGTGCGCCGACGGCGATACGTTTGTCGTCGCGCCGGACGGCACCGCGGTGCCCGCGGCCGGCAGCTCGTACGTGCTGGCCGACGGCTCGGGTGAGGGCACGGGTGACGGCACGGGTGACGGCACGCTGTGGACGCTCCCGGCGTCGGCCGAGACAGTGGCGCCGCCGAAGGGCGGCGTGGCCGCCATGGGCGGGGCTCCCGCGCGGATCCTGGTCACGCCCGCGGCCCTGGGCGGGATCAAGCTCGAACCGGAGTCGGTCACGGCGTACGCCGCGCTCGACCCGGCCGTGCCGGACGCCCTGGAGCACCTGCGCACGGCGGCCGGCGAGGTCGACCCGCGGGCGTATGCGTCGCCGATCGCGCAGAGCACCGCGGCGCTGGGCGACATCCGGCAGGTGCTCCTGGTCGGGACTGTCGCGCTGCTGGTGATGATCGGGGCGAGCATGCTGGTCAACGTCATCGAGCAGCTCCGGGAGCGACGCCAGCTCCTCGCGGTGCTCGTCGCGTTCGGGACGCGCCGGCGGACGCTGAGCGGTTCGGTGCTGTTCCAGGTCGCCATCCCCGTCGTACTCGGGCTGGCTCTGGCGGTGCTGACGGGTTCGGGCCTGGCCCTGGCGCTGCAGACGGCGGTCGAGGCACCGCTCACGTTCGACTGGGCGGGTGTGGGCGCGACGTCGGGCGCGGCGGCACTCGTGGTCCTGCTGACGACGGCGGCGGGCCTCCCCCTCCTGTGGCACCTGACCCGCCCGGGCAACCTCCGCAACGAGTAACCCCCTGCTTGGTTGTGGGCGGGATCGTTGCGCCTAAAGCGGGCGCATAGTCGCAACGATCCCGCCCACAGCCAACGGTGGAGGGGAAAGGTACTTTTGGCCGGTACCGCACTCGCACCAGGGTTACGACGATGGGCGCATGTCCCGATGCTCCGTCGAACCGACCCCCGTCACGACCACATCCCGAGAACCGTCGCGAGCCCGCGTCGTCTCCCTCGACGTCATCCGCGGCTTCGCGCTGTGCGGTATCACGCTGGCCAACATCGTCCCTATCGCCAGCAGCGCGATCTCGGACGGCGCCGCCGGCGTCGTCGGCCCGACAACCGGCGGGCCCGACCTGCTCCACCTGCTCGTGGACCACCGGTTCTTCCCGATCCTCTCGTTCCTCTTCGGCATCGGTTTCTCGCTCATCCTGGAGTCCGCTGCGACCCGCACCCCGCGGCCCCGCGTGGTCCTCGCGCGCCGCCTGGCGGTCCTCCTCGCGATCGGTGTCGCCCACCATCTCCTGCTCTGGCCGGGGGACATCCTCGCGGTCTACGGCATCGCCGGGCTGCTCGTGCTGCTGCCGGCCACCTGGTTGCCGGAGGCGTCCGACGGCGCCGAGGCCGTCGCACTCGCCCGCCGTCTGCGGCCGGACGTGTGCCTGGTGGACATCCGGATGCCGCGCCTGGACGGCATAGCGGTCACCCGGACGCTCGCGGGGCCCGACGTCGCGGACCCGCTCCGGGTCGTCGTCGTGACGACGTTCGACGTCGACGAGTACGTCTACGGCGCGCTGCGCGGCGGCGCCGTCGGCTTCATCCTCAAGGACGCCGGGCCCGCGCTGCTCGTCGAGGCGGTCCGGGCGGCGCACGCGGGCGACGCCCTGGTCTCGCCGTCGGTCACGGTGCGGCTGCTGCGGCATCTGACGACGTCCGGCGCTCCCGGGCTGCCGGGCCGCTTCGGCGAGAACGGACGACCGAAGCGTCCGGGCAGCGAACCCGCCGCCCAGCCGCTCTCGGAGCGGGAGACCGAGGTGGTCCGCGCCATCGCGCAGGGGCGGACCAACCTGGAGATCGGCGCCGAGATGTTCATCTCGCTCAGCACCGTCAAGGGTCACGTCGCCGCGATCCAGGCCAAGCTAGGCCTCCGTAATCGCGTGGAGATAGCAGCCTGGGCCTGGGAGACAGGCCTGGCCGCCCGCTGACTCTTTGGTTGTGGGCGGGACCGTGGCGCCTAGAGCGGGCGCATAGTCGCAACGGTCACGCCCACAACCAAGCCGTCAGCTTCTGGATGTCACCTTTGCCGTGGCCGCCGAGTCCGCCGTACCCGGGAACGCGCCCGGCCGCGCCGCCGTCACCCGGACGGACAGGCGGTGCCCGACGTCGGCGCCCGTCAGCCGGAGCGTCTGGCGGGTCGCACCGTCGACCGGCTCGCCGTCCCGCAGCCACTGGTAGGTGAATGTCAGGTCGTCCTTGTCCCAGGTGCCGGGCGTAGCGGTCAGCGTCGCGCCGTCGACGGTCCGGCCCAGGGCCTTCGGCGTCCGCAGTGCCGTCGGCTGGACACCGTCGTAGGGCAGCGGGTCGACGCTCGTGAGGGTCGGCACGACCTTCTTCATGGTGCCGTCCTCGTTGAACGTCAGCCGGTCGATGGTGGTCTCCCGGTGCGTCCCGTCGCCGCCCGGCATCCCGAACCGGTGGTACGCGATGTACCACTCGTCGGTCCCCGGCACCTGGACTATCGAGCTGTGCCCGGTCCCGAGGATCCCCTGGGACGGGTCCTTCTCCAGGATGACGCCGCGGTAGGTCCACGGCCCGTCGACGCTGGTGGACGTGGCGTAGCCGACCCGATAGTTGGCCGAACCGGTGTCGTCGATCGAGTAGGTCAGGTGGTAGAGCCCGTCGCGGTAGTTCAGGAACGTTCCCTCACGGAAGTCGGTCAGGCCGCCGATCCGCTTGAGCGTGTCCTGCTTGATCGACAGCATGTCGTCGCTGAGCTCGGCGTAGACCGGCCCGTTCGACGGCCCGCCGTTGCCCCAGAACAGGTAGTACTTGCCGGTCTCAGGGTCCTGGAACGCCGCCGGGTCGATCGCCTGACCCGAGGTGATCGCCTCGTTGTTGAGGATCATCGCCGTCGGCTGCGCGGTGAACGGGCCCTCGGGGCTGTCCGCGACGGCGACGCCGAGCGTCTTGCGGTTGTACGTCGGGTTGTGGCCGGAGAAGTAGAAGTAGTACTTGCCACCCCGCTCGATGATGGTGGGCGCCCAGGCATTGCCGCTCGCCCACGGCACGTCGCCGTTCGCGCCGTCGAGGGTCAGGAACGGCTCCTCCGAACGCTCCCAGTCGGCCAGGTTCGTCGACTTCCAGACGTAGAAGTCCTTGCCGCCCCAGCCCGCGACGCCGTCCGTCGTGGCGTAGATGTAGTAGAAGTCGCCGAACTTCACGATGTTCGGGTCGGCGTACAGGCCCGGCAGTGACGGCGACCGCATCTCGACGGCGCGCACCGTCCAGTCCCGGGTGGCGCCGTCCTGCGCGGTGACCGTGAACGTCTTCGGCGTCGACAGGTCGATCGGGCCCGTGACATCGGGTGAGACCGTCGACGTCGAGACGACCTGGAAGGCGGGCTCCAGCGCCGTCAGGTCCGTACCGGGCGTCACCGGCAGCGTCACCGTCGACGACGCGGCGTCGATGACCGCCGGGACCTTGAGGCTCGCGAGGTCCACGCCGGTGATGGCGGTCGGGTCCGCCCCGAGCTCCCGGACCTCGTCCGCCGACAGCGCACGGTTGTAGATCCGGAAGTCGCGCACCTTGCCCTTGAGGTACTTGTCGGCGGTGTAGACGGAACGGCCGATGTAGTTGGCGGTCGTCCGGCCGTCGCCGATGGCGCCGGGCTTGATGGTGACGCCGGTCTTCTCGCCGACCTTGACGCCGTCGAGGTAGAGCGTGGCGGTGCCGCCCTGGAGCGTGTAGGTGAGCGTCTTCCAGGCACCGCGCGGCAGTGCCGAGCCCGAGGCCACGGTCTGCTCCGTGGACCAGTTGCCGGTGGCGATCGAGGACCGGTAGTTGTTGCCGGTGGTGAACAAGTAGCCGTTGCCGGTGCCGCCGCCGTCCGTGTTGCCCAGCCCCCAGATGAAGTACGGCGTCGCCTGGGCGGGGTCCAGCCACACCTTCGTCGAGACCGTGATCGCGTCGAGGCCGGCCATCATGTTGTCGGGCAGCTTGACGTGACCGTTGGTGCCGCCGAGGTTCAGCGCGCCGTCGGCCCAGGTGGCGTCGCCGCTGACGACGCCGTCGTACCCGTGGCCGGTGCTGTCCTCCGCGGCGGTTCCGGTGGTCTCGTCGAGGTCGTACTGCGCGACCAGGCCGTTCTCGTCGGCCACGACCGGCGTGACCGGGTCCGGGATCACGATGCCCTCGCGCAGCGCCGCGAGCTCGGCCGCGGTGACCGGGATGACGGTGCCGTGGCGCGGGCTGGCGGGCAGGTCGTAGTCGGGCGCCACCTGCCAGGCCGGGTTCTCCAGGTCGTCGGTGCCGAGCGGGATGTAGCCGCGGCCTCCGTACTCGTCGACGAACAGGTAGAACGGCGAGCCCGAGGTGTCACCCGGGTTGGCCTTGAAGACCGTGGGCCCCTCGACGGCCGAGGTACCGGCGTCGCGGCCGATGCAGCCGGCCATGTACTCCCACGAGGGGTTGCCGGGCAGGTCGACGGCGGTCAGCGTCGGCGACTTCTCCTGGATGATGTCGGAGCAGCCGGTGCCGCCGCCGCCCTCGTCCTTGGTGAAGCGGTAGTAGGTGTCGTTCTCCTTGATGACCGTGGAGTCGATCCGCGACTCGCCGCGGTCCTGCCAGATCTTGGCCTCGCTGAACGTGACGAAGTCGCGGGTGGTCGCGTAGAGCATCCGGTTGTAGGCGCTGCCGGTGTGGTTCGGGTCGTCCTCGGCGTACAGCTTCGAGGCCCAGAAGACGACGTACTGCTGGAGCGACTCGTCCCAGTACGCCTCGGGCGCCCAGGTGTTGCCAGCGGTGTCGGGCGAGACCTTCACGTGCCGCTGCTGCGACCAGTTGATCAGGTCCGTGGACTCCCAGATCTCCAGGTACTTGCTGCCCTGCCGCTGCGCGACGTCCCAGTTGCCGTTGCGGCCGATCGAGAGGTCCGTGGCGATCAGGAAGAAGCGGTCACCCTCGGGCGAGCGGATCAGGAACGGGTCGCGCAGGCCGAGGGTGCCCTCGGTCGACTCGATCGTCGGCTGCCCGTTGTTCAGCTCGTCCCACGTCAAGGCGTCGTTGCCGCGGCTCGCCGCGAAGTAGATCTTCTCGCCGGCGATCGAGTTGCCGGTGAAGTAGCTGAACGCGTAGCCCTCGTACGGCGCGGCGGCGGGCTGCTCGCGCACGGTCAGGACGATCTCGCGAGTGGCGGTCGCGCCGCCGACCTCGGCGGTGGCGGTCAGGGTGACCTGGGTGTCCCCCGCGCCGTGCGCGGGCCGCTGGACGATGCCGTCGGTGGCGACCACGGCGGGGTCGGACGACGCCCAGGTGACCGACGCGCCGTGCAGGCCGGACGCCGGGAGGGTGAGGTGCCCCCGGACGTCGTCGGCGTGCACGATGCTCAGCGCGGCGGCCGCGGCGTCGGCCTGCGACTGGTCGTCCGTGGCGGGCGGGGCGGTCTGTGCCAGCGTCGAGACCTCGTCAGCGCTGAGCGCGCGGTCGTAGACCCGGAAGTTGCGCAGCTTCCCCTTGAGGGCGTTGTCAGCGGCGTAGCTCGACTCGCCGAGCAGGTTGTTCGTGGTGACGCCACCGCCGACCTGGCTCGGCAGCACGGACACCGCGGTGTTCTGACCGACCTGGACGCCGTCCTCGTAGAGGGTGCCGGTGGTGCCCGTCTGGGTGTAGGTGACCGTCTTCCAGACGCCGCGCTCGAGGTTGCCGCTCGGCGACTTCGCCGTCACCTTCTCCCCTGCCCAGTTCGTCGTGGTGATCCCGGCCCGGAACGCGTTGCCGCTCGCGAAGAGGTAGCCGGTGCCTGAGCCCGATGTCGCGGTGTTGCCCAGGCCCCAGATGAAGAACGGCGTCGCCTGGTCCGGGGCAACGAACACGTCGGTGGACACGGTGATCGACGACAGCCCGGCCGTCAGGTTGTCCGGCAGCTTGACGTGGTCGTCGACGCCGTCGAGGGACAGCTCGGACCCGGTCCAGGTGGCGCCGCCCACGAGAGTCCCGTTCCGGCTGTTGCCGGAGCTGTCGGTCACCGTGGTGCCCGAGGTCTGCGTGAGGTCGTACTTCAGCAGTAGCCCGTCGGTGACGTCTGCCGAGGCGGTCGCGACAGGCGCCGCAGCGCTGGCCGGTAGGAACGGAATCAGGCTTCCGAGCAGTGCCACGACGGCGCCTGTGGCGACCGCGCGAACAGGCAGGCGGGAACGACGAGTGCTTCTTTGCACGTTGACCTCGCGAAATGTGAGCGTTAACAGTGGCGTAATACGACCATCGCCGGATCGCCGTGTCAAGCCGCCTCGAAAAAACTTGGCCTCCCGTCGCGGGCCGCTCGTAGGGTCGGCCGTGATGAGCGCCATGACCATGAACACGATGATCAGAGAGCGTTCCGCCCGCTAGCGGCGCGGAACGCACACTGACACCCAGCGCGTGCCCCGCGCCGCCGGCTACCACCGGGCGGCGCGTTCGTGCTGCCCGGACTCGAGTACCGACGACCTCCGGAGCACACCATGCCGCGCAACCGTTCCTCCCGTACGTCCGCACACCCCGCGCCCGCCGACGGCGTCCCGCAGCACTCCCGTCCGGAATACCCGGGCGGCGCGCACGAGCTGGGCCAGAACCTCCTGGTCGACAGACAGGTCATCGACCGGGTGGTCGACCTCGTCCGTGGCGCCGACCGGCCCCTGGTCGAGTGGGCCGCCGGGCGCGGCGCCCTGACCGTGCCGATGTCGCGCCTGGGCCGTCCGGTCGAGGCGGTCGAGATCGACCCGCGCTCGGTCGGCCGGCTGGGCCGGGTCGTGCCGGGCAACGTCACGGTGACGCGGGGCGACATCCTGCGCCACGCGCCGCCGTCCGACGCCTACGACCTCGTGTGCAACGTGCCCTTCCACCTGACGACGCCGGTGCTGCGGCGCCTGTTCACCCTGGACGGCTGGCAGCGCGCCGTGCTCGTCACGCAGTGGGAGGTCGCGCGCAAGCGCGCCGCCGTCGGTGGCACGACCCTCCTGACCGCCCAGTGGTGGCCGTGGTTCTCGCCGCGCCTGGACCGGCGCATCCCCGCCGGGGCGTTCCGGCCGCGGCCGAGCGTCGACGCCGGGCTGCTTGTGATCGACCGCCGTCCGGAGCCGCTGCTGCCGCCGGCCCAGCGGCGGCACTACCAACGGTTCGCCGCCGCCGTGTTCAACGGGCGCGGCCGTGGCGTGCACGCCGTCCTGGCTCGGCAGGGCCTTGCGAGGAGCGATGTCCGGCGGTGGGCCCGCGAGCACCGCGTCGGGCCGAACGCGCTGCCGCGTGATCTGGACGCCGGTGCGTGGGTGGGCGCGTACCGACTGAGCGCCGGGTAACCCGACCGAACTGTCCGCGCTCATCACGGGATACTCAGCGAACCGTCATGTCGGTCATGTCGAATGGCAGCCATGACTGAGAGCACACCTCGCCGTCCCCGCCGTCGCTGGATCATCGCCGTCGCCTCCGTGGTGGGCGGGCTGCTGGTCCTCGGTGTGGTCGGCGAGGTGGTGCTGCGGGGCGTCATCGACGACCGGATCGAGAACACCGCCTCGAACCTGCCGCCGGGTGTGTCGGTGGCGCGGGACGACACCCCGGCGCTCTGGCAGCTGGCGACCGGACAGGCCACGCTGCGGATCGGAGTCACACCCGAGGCACTCACCAACACGGCACGGGCGGCGACGGACCTGCCGGAGCTGGAGGTCACGCCCCAGTCCGGGAGCCTGGTCGCGCAGGTGCCGCTGGCCGTCGGCGGCACCGAGGAGACCGTGGACGTGCTGCTCTCCGTGGCGGCCGAGGGCGGCCGGGCGGTGCTCCGGGCGGACACCGTCCGGTTCGCCGGGCTCAGCCTCCCGGTCGCCGCCCTGGCCGACCAGCTCGGCATCACCCAGCTCGACCAGCTCGCCGACGGCGTGACGTTCCCCGAGGGCGAGAGCCAGGTGGCGATCTCGTCGGCGCAGGCGACCGAGGACGGCCTGGAGCTGGGGGCCGAGGTGGCGATGTGGTGAGCGACGGTGTGGTGAGCGACGGGACTCAGCGCTCTGCACCTGGTTGGCCACCTCAGCTGAGGACCAGGCTCGCGATCTTCCCGTCGCGCAGCTGGAACTTGAACGGCCCGGTCCCGTTGAACCGGTTGCTCGTCACCTTGATGTTCGCGGTGTACTCGCCGTGCGCGGCTCCGGGCAGCACCGAGATCAGCTCGAACTGGCTCTGCATGCCGATGTTGTCGGTCTCGTTCCAGCTCCGGACGCCGTCCGGTCCGCGGAACTCGCGTCCCCAGTCGTTCAGGTAGGCATCGTCCGCGAAGGTGGCGACGAATCGCTCGGTGTCGGCAGCGTTGGTGGCGTCGATGAACTCCTGGATGACGGGCGGGACGACGGCGGGCGGGTCGGTGACAGCCATACGAACCTCCGAGACACTCGGTTTCCCCGACCATAGGCACAGTTCGCTCCACCAGCCAGGGCTCGCCAGTCCTCCCCTCGCGGACGCGTCCGACGCCGGTCCGGACCGCCGTCGACCGAGCGCTGTAGCCGACTCAGTCGAGGCGCAGCTCGTAGAACCGCCAGAGGTGCTGGAGCTCCGCGGGAATCTCGGAACCCTCGTACGGCGAGCGCTCCACGAACCCGCGCGACTCGTAGAGCCGGTGGGCGTCGCGCATGAAGCGGTTGCTGTCCAGCCGGACCACCGGCGCCCGAAGGTCATCGCGACACAGGTCCAGCAGCCAGTCGAGCATCTCGGAGCCCAGGTGCGCGCCGCGGTGCTCGGGGCGCACGAACATCCGCTTGATCTCGGCGGCGCCGTCGTCCTGCACGCGGAGCGCGGCGACGCCGGCGGGCGCGCCGTCGACCTCGGCAAGCCCGATCATGCCGGACGGACGTCGGAACTTGCCCAGGGCGTCAGCCGTCTGCTGCACCTCCATACCCATCGCGAAGCCGTACGTCTGCTCGAACGTGGCGAGCGCCCAGGCCATGTACTCGGTCATCAGCTCGAGCACGACGGCGTCGTCGTGGGCCGATGCCTCGCGAATCCGGGACTGGTTCACCACTCATTCCTTTCACGACGGCGGCAGAAACTCTAATCGTTTCACCGGGTAGTTTCGCCCGTGCCGCCTCCGCACAGTGGTCCTGCACGCGCCGTGGCGGGCTCCGCCAGGCGCACCAGCCGAGCACCTGGAGGAACCAATGTCCATCCGTGCGCACAAGCGCAGTCTCACGCTCGCCATCACCGCGGCGCTGGTCGCGCCGTTCGCCATGGTCACCGCGGTCACCGTCGGCACCGTCGCAGCCGCTCCCGCCGCCGCTCATGGCTCAGTGACCGACCCACCCACCCGCAACTACGGGTGCTTCGAGCGCTGGGGCAGCGATCACCTGAACCCGGAGATGGCCAACATCGACCCGATGTGCTGGGGCGCGTGGCAGCACGACCCCAACGCGATGTGGAACTGGAACGGCCTCTACCGGGAGAACGTCGGCGGGAACCACGAGGGCGTCATACCCAACGGGCAGCTCTGCTCGGGTGGACGCACCCAGTCACCGCGGTACGACTACATGGACACCCCTGGCCCGTGGGTCGCCAAGGACGTGCCGCAGCAGTTCCACCTCACGCTGACCGACCAGGCGCGCCACGGCGCGGACTACCTGCGCATCTACGTCTCCAAGCCCGGCTTCGACCCGACGACGGAGGCGCTCGGCTGGGACGACGTCGACCTGGTCAAGGAGACCGGCTCCTACCCGTCGCAGGGCACCTACGAGACGGACGTCGACCTGTCCGGGCGTAGCGGTCGCGCCGTCCTGTACACGATCTGGCAGGCCTCCCACCTCGACCAGCCGTACTACCTGTGCTCGGACATCAACATCGGCGGCGGCACTGCCGATGCCGATGCCGATGCCGATGCCGAGTCCACCGTCGAGACGGTCGCGACGACGGCCGCCACCGCCGGCCGGCTCGGCCGGTTCGCCGCCTGACCTGCACTGAGCTGACCTGCGCCAAGCGGGCAGTCGCAGCGCCCTCCAGCAACCCGTCGGCCTCGGTCCTTCAGTGGACCGGGGCCGATGTGGTGTCTCCCGGCGGGGCCTCGACGACCCGGGGCCGTGTCGCAAAGCATCGACATGATCGATAGCTGAGACAGATCTTGTCTCAGAGTCCTCCCCCGCGTAATCTGCTCCAGGCGAGCCGCTGGCCCGCCAACGGAACACGCAGCCGCGCGGCCATCCGGCCGCCCCACGCAGGGAGGACGTCTTGAGCACCGTGCGCTCCGCACTCCCCACCGCCTTCCGTCCGGCCGCCACGCACTGGATGTGCGCAACCGGCTGCTGCCCCCGAGGCTGTCTGTAGAGCGTCCGCTTCGCGTCCGACCACATCGGCTCCGCCGAACGTGGCCCAGGCGCCAGCGCGACGCTCCGGCCCCGACACCAGCCCCAGACGCTCCACGCCAGACCCGAGGTTCGCATCCGCACGACCTGGGCGACGACGTCGGGCACGCACGACTCCAGCCAGCCACACCCGCCACACAGCGAAGGAAGAAACAATGGCCCGCATCTACGACGACGCGACCAAGCTCATCGGCAACACCCCGCTCGTCAAGCTCAACCACCTCACCGAAGGCCTCGAGGCGACGGTTCTCGGGAAGCTCGAGTTCTACAACCCCGCCAACTCCGTGAAGGACCGCATCGGCGTGTCGATCATCGACGCCGCCGAGGCGTCCGGTGAGCTCAAGGAGGGCGGCACGATCGTCGAGGGCACCTCCGGGAACACGGGCATCGCCCTGGCCTGGGTAGGCGCGGCACGCGGTTACAAGGTGGTTCTCGCGATGCCGGAGACCATGTCCAAGGAGCGCCGCGCACTGCTGCGCGCGTACGGCGCCGAGCTCGTGCTCACGCCGGGCGCCGAGGGCATGAAGGGCGCCGTCGCGGCGGCCGAGAAGATCGCGCAGGAGCGCCCGGGCGCCATCCTGGCCCGTCAGTTCGCCAACGAGGCCAACCCGAAGATCCACCGCGAGACCACCGCCGAGGAGATCTGGGCCGACACCGACGGCCAGGTCGACATCCTGGTGTCCGGCATCGGCACGGGCGGCACCATCACCGGTGTGGGCCAGGTGCTGAAGGACAGGAACCCCGACATCAAGGTCGTCGCGGTCGAGCCCGAGGAGTCGCCCATCCTGAACGGCGGCGCCCCCGGCCCGCACAAGATCCAGGGCATCGGCGCCAACTTCGTGCCGGAGATCCTCGACACCAAGGTGTACGACGAGGTCATCGACATCAACCTCGCCACCGCCATCGACGCCGCGCGTCGGTCGGCCAAGGAGGAGGGCCTGCTGGTCGGCACTTCGTCCGGCGCCGCCCTGGCGGCGGCCCTGCAGGTCGCGAAGCGCCCGGAGAACGCCGGCAAGACCATCGTCGTGATCATCCCCGACTTCGGCGAGCGCTACCTGTCCACCCCGCTGTTCGAGGGTCTGGTCGACTGATGGCGGGGGTGCGCGGGCTGTTCCAGGTCCTCGCCGAGGACCTCGACGCCGCGCGCGCCCACGACCCGGCCGCACGGTCCCGCCTGGAGGTCGCCCTCGCCTACCCGGGCGTACACGCGCTCTGGGCGTACCGCGCGGCACACCGCCTGTGGCGGGTCCCTTCCCTTCGCCTGCCCGCGCGGCTGCTCTCGCAGTTCGCGCGGGCGGCGACGGGAATCGAGATCCACCCGGGCGCGCGGCTGGGGCAGCGACTGTTCATCGACCACGGCATGGGTGTCGTGATCGGTGAGACGGCGGTGGTGGGTGACGACGTCATGCTGTACCACGGCGTCACCCTGGGCGGGCGGTCGCTCAACCGGGGAAAGCGCCACCCGACCCTGGGCGACCGCGTGACGGTCGGCGCGGGCGCGAAGGTGCTCGGTCCCGTCTGGGTCGGGGACGACGCGCAGATCGGCGCCAACGCCGTCGTCGTGAAGGACGTGCCCGCCGGGGCCGTCGCGGTGGGGATACCCGCGCGGATCCGGGTGCCGCAGGCGCCGGTGGCGGAGCGCGAACGCCACGAGGACCCGTCGGAGCTCATCGAGTACTCGATCTGACCTCGCGCGACCCTCAGCGCAATGTGTCCGCGTGCTGCTCCGCTAGGCGCGGCGGCGCCGTGGCGAGCCAGGCGTCGACCAGGGCCTCCCGCAGCTCGACGTCGCCGACGACGTCGAGCTGGATCAGCAGCCCGGCGAAACCGTCGAAGTGCTGGATGGTGAAAAACCCCGGCCGACCCTCGGCAAGGATCGCTTCCTTCTCGCCCAGGTCCTCGACCCGCACGCCGATGATCGGCCCCTCCGGCACGGGATCGTCCCCGAACCGCTTGAGATCGGCCTTGGTGAACGGGCGCTCCCACGCGAACGCCTTGTTGCCGACGGACCAGGCCCGGTGCTCGCGGCTGACCCCCTCGGCGGTCTCGGGCAGCGCGAGGGCGAGCCGGGCGACGTCGTCGTAGGTGGCCACGAAGCCACCGTAGACCTCCGGTTCGACGAGCACCCGCACCACTGCACGACTAGAGTGCGGCTGGCCGTCCAGGCGGAAAGCGGAACGTGATCAATGCGGGTGCACGTGGCCCCGCTCTCGAAGGGCGTGATCCGATGGAATGCACGCACCGCAGCTCACGTGAGGCCGAGGTCCTGGCCGAGGAGGACGCGCTCCGCCGCGCCGAGAGTCTCGACCGCTCGGCATGTCCTCGCCGAGTACGAGGAGCTCCACGGCCCGATTTCACAACAGGAGATAAACGACGCCGAGGCGGAGATTCGTCGCGCCGACGCGTTAGAGGCGGAAGTGCCGGTCAGTGGCCACAATCCGCCACGCTAACGGTAGAGGCCTCGGTGGTGGGCGGCAGCGCAGCTGCAGCCCGCGCACCCGGTAGGGTGTGGGCAGTATCTGGGACGCGCCGTCCCAGGTAAGACGTTCCCACGACGAGGTGACCCCCACATGCGCATCGGAATCCAGACCGGCTACTGGTCCCGCAAGCCCCCCAAGGGCATCCAGCTGTTCATCGTGGCCGCCGACAAGCTCGGCCTCGACTCGGTCTGGACGGCGGAGGCCTACGGCTCGGACGCCTTCTCGCCGCTGGCCTGGTGGGGTTCCCGCACCCGGAACGTGCGGCTGGGCACGGGCATCGCTCAGCTCTCGGCCCGCACGCCGACAGCGACCGCCATGCAGGCCCTCACGATGGACCACCTGTCGAAGGGCCGGTTCGTGCTCGGGCTCGGCGCCTCGGGCCCGCAGGTCGTCGAGGGCTGGTACGGCCAGCCGTACAAGCGGCCGCTGGCCCGGACACGCGAGTACGTCGACGTCGTGCGGCAGGTCATGCGCCGCGAGGCACCCGTGACCCACGACGGCTCGTTCTACCAGCTGCCGCTGCCCGCCGACGCGCCCGGTTCGATGGGGCTGGGCAAGGCCCTCAAGCCGACGGTGCACCCGTTCCGCCCGGAGATCCCGATCGTGCTGGCCGCGCAGGGTCCCAAGAACGTGGCCCTCGCGGCCGAGATAGCCGACGGCTGGATGGCCGGCTTCTACGCGCCCCGGATGGACGACGAGTTCCGCGCCCTGCTCGCGGAGGGCTTCGACGCGCGTTCGGAGGAGCGTTCGCCGGCTGACGGGTTCGAGGTGTGCGCGGGCGTCCCCGTCGTCGTGCGGGACGACGTCGAGGCCGCCGCCGACGTCGTCCGCCCCTTCATCGCCCTGTACGCAGGCGGGATGGGCGCCAAGGAGGCGAACTTCCACAAGCAGTCGCTCGACCGGCTCGGCTACCAGGAGCCGCTCGACAAGGTGCAGGAGCTGTACCTTGCCGGGCGCAAGGAGGAGGCCGCGAAGGCCGTGCCGACGCAGCTCGTGGAGGAGATCGCGCTCGTCGGGCCGATCGACAAGATCCGCCGAGAGCTGCCGACCTGGGAGAACACCGCGATCACGACGCTGCTCCTCCAGGGCGACCCGGCCTCGATGCTTGGTGTGCTGGCGGCGTCGCAGGACTCGTCGCTCGCAGGCCGCGCCCGCCAGACGGCGGGCGCCCTCCTGTCGCGGGTAGCCCCCCGACGCGTCCGTTGAGTGCTGGGTATTCGCCCTGTTTCGAGCGTTGACGGGGCGAGTATCCAGCGCTCAACGACGGCTTACGGGAGGAGGACGGTGATGCGGCCGTCCGGTTCGACATCGATCGTGCCCAGGGTGCGGGCGTGGTCGGCGATCACCTCGGCGTCCACCGGGGCTTCCCCGATCGGCACGAGCTCTTCGGCGTCCGCGAAGCCGCTGACACCGTCGCCGCCCCCGGCGACGTAGTTCGTCACCGCAACCGTGTACGACGCCGCGGGGTCGAGCGGCTGCCCGCCCACCCGGACGTCGCTCACCCGCGAGCCGACTGCGGCGCTCGGCGAGTACGCGTACGCCATGCCGGACACCTGCGGGAAGCCGCCGCCGGCGTCCTCCACCTCGGACACCGCGTCCTCCAGCGACTTGAGCAGGCCCGCCCCGGTGACCCGTACCTTCAGCACCCGGTTGCTGAAGGGCGCGATCGAGTAGGCGTCGCGGAGCGTGAACTGCGGCCCCGGCGCCTCGGCGCGCAGGCCGCCGCCGTTCACCCAGCCGACGTCGGCCTGGTGCCGCGCCCGGAACGCATCCGCCACGAAGTTGCCCAGGGCGGTCTCCTGGTTGCGACTGTCCTGGTCGGGGTCGAGCAGCGGGGTCTCGACGTCGGCCAGCACCTCGGACAGCCGCTCGTCCATCTCGGCCGCGTAGCGCTCCTCGACCTCGCGCAGCTCAGGGTCGGGGACGACCGTATGGTCCACCTCGATGACCGACGGCGCGACGACGTGCTCACCGCGCCGCTTGGTGATGTCCAGGCGGATGAGCGAGCCGATGTTCCCCTCGGACGCCATGAGCGGCACGTCCCCCTCGTACTCGATCACGGACTCGTACTCGGCCATCTCCTCGCCGAAGACGGCGTCCAGCTCCGGCACGGCCCGCGCCAGCTCATGGTTCTCGTCCATCGGGTACTGGGTCACGGCCACGACGACGTCGACCCTGGCGTGCGCCTTCAGGTCGGCGACGGCGGCGCGCGCCGCCTCCACCGGGTCGGTCTCGACGAGGTCGCCCGCAGCCGACGTCGTCTCGATGGCATCCGTGAGGCCCACGAAACCGACGCGGACCTTGCCCACCCGCCGCACCGCCCAGGTGCCGTCCTCGACGAAGGGCGACCCCGCGGTGTCGGTCAGGTTGGACGTGATCCACGGGAACTCGGACGCCGCGACCAGCTCGCGCGCGTGGTCCACGCCGAAGTCGAAGTCGTGCTGGCCGAAGTTCGCCAGGTCCACGCCCACCTCGTTGAGTGCGTCGACCATCGGCACACCCTTGTAGAGGCCGCCGAACAGCGTCCCGCCGGCGAGGTCCCCGCCGAAGACGAGGGCCGTGGCCGGGTTCTGCTCCTCGACCGTGCGCACCGCCGTGGCCAGGCGGGCGACGCCGCCGCGGTCCTGGCCGCCGGACAGCACCGGGCCGATCTCGTGCGCGTCGTGGAAGTACAGGAGGGTCGCGGCGCGCTTGGAGTGGTGCTGGGCGTGCGCGGCAGTGGGTGCCTCGGCGGGTGTCTCTGCCGCGGGTGTCTCAGCGGGGGGTGTCTCAGCGGCGGCGGAGGTCAGACCCGACGCGGCCAGCCCGGCAGCGAGCAGCGACGCTCCGAAAATCCTGGCAGGACGGGAGAAGTGGCGGTGCATGACAGAACCTCCGGACGGATCAGTTTCGCCTCAGGACGCTAGCCCGCCGCAGTGAACGCACCAGTCCCCGCGCGTGAACTGTGGGTGACTCCGCCCGAGGCTGCCCGATCGCCGCCCCCCGCCGTCTCCGGTCTCACTCGGCGTCGTGCGCCGGCTCCGCGGCGTCCTCGGGGAACCACACCGCGCGCCTCAGGTTCACGCGGGCGCCGTCGCGGGACAGCGGGCAGCCCTCCGCGCGCAGCGCGTCCAAGGCCTTGGTCAGGTGCTGCTGGGGCGGGGATCCGGCCGCGTTGACGACGCGCCACCAGGGCACGCGTCCGCCGTCGTCCGGGTCGCCGTCGCCCGCCCGGCCCGCGTCGTCGTCCGGGACCAGGTGCGCGTACCGGTCCCCCGACCCGGCCATGACGCTCCCCACCTGGCGCGGCCCGCCACGGCCGAGCTCCTCACCGACGATCTCGGCGATCAGCCCGTACGTCATCGCGCGGCCCGAGGGGATGCGCCGCACGACGTCCAGCACCGCGGCGGCGTACTCCTCGACATCGGTCAGCTGGGCTCCGGGTGGCTGGTCGGTCACGAGTGCGATCGTAGACGCGGACACCGACAGTGCCCGGCAGATTTCCGCTTGCCCTGCGGTGCGACGATCGGCCTATGGCTCTTCCCGAGATTGCCCTGCCCGCCGGCTACCGCTGGCGCACGCTGACCCCGGACGACCAGCGGCTCGTGACCGAGCTGGACACGTGGGCGTTCCCCACAGGCCTTGCCCACGACGACATCGACGCCACCCCGTCGCCCCTGACCTGGGAGCGCGCGATAGCGATCGAGGCCGAGGGATCCGACGGGCTGGTGGCGCTGCACGCGTCCTACCCCTTCGGGCACTTCCCCGTGCCCGGCGCCGAGCTGCCGACCGCAGGCCTGACCTGGGTGGGCGTGCACCCGCAGCACCGCCGCCGCGGCCTGCTGACGGCGATGATCAACCTGCACCTGGCGCGCTCCGCCGAGCGCGGCGAGGCGCTCAGCGCCCTGTTCGCCGCCGAGGCGCCGATCTACGGCCGGTTCGGTTACGGCCACGCGGCCGACGACCTCCGCCTGAAGATCCCGCGCGGCGCGGCCCTCCGGGACGTACCGGGAGCCGAGCGGCACACCGTCCGGGTCGAGGTCGCCACTCGCGAGAAGCACGGCGAGCTCGAGGACCGCCTGCATCGCGCGGCAGGCGCCGCACCCACGGGCGTGCCCGGCATCAATCGCCCGGGCTGGGTCACGCGCGAGACCGAGGAGCTGCAGGCCTACTGGTGGGCCGACGCCCCGATCTACCGCGACGGGCGCGAGTCCCGGCGCATCATGATCGTCGAGCTCGACGGCGAACCGCGCGGCTACGTCACGTTCCGCCGCACCCTGAACTGGGAGGCCGCCGGGCCGCGCGGGCGGGTCCACGCCGGCGAGGTCGTCGCGCTCGACGCCGCCGCCGCGCGGGCCCTGTGGGGCGCGCTGCTCGACCTCGACCTGACGAACGAGGTCGCGCCGTTCGTCCTGCCCGTGGACGACGTGATCACGCACCTCCTGGTGAACCTGCGCGCCGCCGAACCGCGCACCCCGGACAACGTCTGGGTCCGGCTGGTCGACGTCGCCGCGGCGCTCGCCGGACGCCAGTACGCGGCCGACGTCGACGTCACGCTCGCCGTGACCGACACGCGGCTGCCCGCCAACGCCGGGGTCTACCGCCTGCAGGCGGAGGCCTTCGGGCCGGCGTCGGTGGAGCGGGTGGACCCGGAGTTCGACTCCCCCGAGCTGTCCCTCGACGTCCGCGAGCTGGGCGCCGCCTATCTGGGCGGCAAGTCGCTCGCGGCGCTGGCCGCGGCCGGACTCGTCACCGAGCACCCGCGCCCCGGGCAGCGTGAGGGCGTGCTGGCCCGCGCGAGCACGGCGTTCGGCTGGCCGGTCGCGCCGGCGTCGTCCTGGGTCTTCTGACAACCCCCGCCCAGGCTTGGTTGTGGGCGCGACCGTTGCGACTACGCGTCCGTTTTAGACGCAACGGTCACCCTCACAACCAAGGGCTGTCCGCGGTGTCGACGGTCAGGTCTGGCAGGTGTCGCACCAGAACAGGTTGCGGCCTGCCAGCTCCTTGATCAGCACCGGCGTCCCGCACACGCGGCACGGCAGACCGTCCCGGTGGTAGACGTAGAACGCCTGGTCGGCGGGCACGGCGTCCGGCGCGCCGTCGGTGTTCTGCCGGGTCCGACGTCGCCCGTCGACATCGGGCCTGTGTTCACCTGAGCCCTGGTCAGGGTCCTGTTCTCGACGGACCGGGCGGTCCGCGGGCCGGGTCGTCACGATCGCGCCGTGCGCGGCGCCGTCGCGCATGAGCGTCACCAGGTCGTCCCAGATGGCCCGGACCGCGGCGGCGGGGACGTCACGTCCCGGGCGCAGCGGGTCGACGCCGGCCCGGAACAGGGCCTCGGCGCGGTAGATGTTCCCGACCCCGGCGACGACAGCCTGGTCCATGAGCTGCTGCCCGATCGTCACCCGCGACCGGCCGACCGCCGCGACGAAGGCCTCGACGTCGCCGTCGTCCCGGATGGGGTCGGGGCCGAGGCGCGCCTGGACCGCCGTCTTCTCCTCGGCCGTGATCACCTCGCAGGCCGTGGGTCCGGTGAGGTCGGCGACGGCGTGGTCGCCGAGCAGGCGCACGCGTACCTGCCCGCGCGGCTCCGGCACGATCCACGTGTCAGACGTGGAGCTCACCAGGGTGACCTGTGGGTCTGACCCGTCCGACGCCGGCGGAGGCGGCGCCGTCGTCTCGCGCTCCCCGATCCGACGCCGGGGCGCGCCGATGGCATGCGCCACCTCGGGCGCGTCCGGGGCGCCCGCGAACGTCCACGCGCCGTACAGCCCGAGGTGCGTGCGCAGCCACAAGATGTCAGAGCCTGAGGTCACTCCGGTGACCCGAGCGTCTGACACGTCGGCGGGCGCCGAACGGCCGGCGGGGGCGAAGCCCAGGAACAGCTGCTTGCCCCAGGCCTCGCTCGCCACCAGACGCCGGCCGTCGAGCACGGCCGCGCCGTCGGCGAACCGTCCCTGGGGGCTGCTCACCCGCAGGATCTGGCCGGAGTACAACGAGGCGAACGTCCGCGCGAGGCGGTGGACGGTGTGACCCTCAGGCACGCTTGCTCTCGTAGTCCGCGAGCTGGTCGATGCGGCGCTGGTGCCGCTCGTTGCCGCTGAACGACTCGGCCACGAAGGCCTCGACGAACGACGTCGCCTCCTCCACCGAGTGCATGCGGCCGCCCACGGCGATCACGTTCGCGTCGTTGTGCTGGCGGCCCAGCCTGGCGGTCTCCAGCGACCACGCGAGCACGGCGCGCACGCCCGTGACCTTGTTCGCGGCGATCTGCTCCCCGTTGCCCGAGCCGCCGATCACGATGCCGAGCGAACCCGGCTCCGCGACGACGGCCTCGCCGGCCGAGATGCAGAAGGCCGGGTAGTCGTCCAGGGGGTCGAGCTCGTGGGCCCCGTGGTCGATCACCTCGTGCCCGGCGGTGGTCAGGTGCTGCACCAGGTGCTGCTTGAGGTCGTACCCGGCGTGGTCGGCGGCGATGTGCAGGCGCATGGATCTATCTTCCCTCATCCGCGGGCCAACTCTTGCGTACGCTGGCGCAATGACCACCGACGCCACGGGATTCACGTCGGGCATCGACCTCGACGCGCTCGACCCCGCAACCCGACCGCAGGACGACCTGTACCGCCACGTCAACGGGCGGTGGATCGACACCCACGAGATCCCCGCCGACCGCGCCATGGACGGCGCGTTCCGTGCCCTCTACGACCAGGCGGAGGTGCACGTCCGGGAGATCATCCAGGATGCGCCCACCGGCTCCATGATTGGCGACCTGTACGCGAGCTTCATGGACACGGAGCGCATCGCCGGGCTCGGCGCCACGCCTCTGGACGAGGACTTCGCGCTGATCCAGGACGCCCACAGCATGGCTGACCTGACCCGCGCGCTGGGCACGCTGCAGCGCACGGGCGGTACGGCGGGTGTCCGCTTCTGGGTGGACAACGACGCGACCGACCCGGAGAAGTACGTCGTCTACCTCCGGCAGTCCGGTCTCGGCTTGCCGGACGAGGCGTACTACCGCGAGGAGCAGTACGCCCCGATCCGCAAGAAGTACCTGCCGCACGTGGCCAGGATGCTGCGGTTCGCCAAGGTCGACGAGACGTGGGGCATCTCCTGCGACGACGCCGCGCGCCGCGTCCTCGAGCTGGAGAAGCGGCTCGCCGCCCACCACTGGGACGTCGTCCGCGACCGCGACGCGACCCTCACCTACAACCCGATGACGCTCGCCGACCTCGTCGAGTCGGCGCCCGGTTTCGACTGGGTGGCTTGGGCGGAGGCCCTCGGCGTGCCCGACGGCGCGTTCGACCACCTCGTGGTGCGCGAGCCCGACTTCGCGACCGGCTTCGCCGCCCTGTGGAGCGAGCTGTCGCTGCTGGACTGGCAGCTCTGGATGACGTACCACGTGGTCAGCGCCCGGGCGCCCTACCTGACGGACGACATCGTCGAGGCCAACTTCGACTTCTACGGCCGCACCCTCACGGGCGCGCAGGAGGTGCGCGAGCGCTGGAAGCGCGGCGTGGCGCTCGTGGAGGGCGCGCTCGGCGAGGTGGTGGGCGCCGAGTACGTGGCGCGGCACTTCCCGCCGTCGAACAAGGCCAAGATGGACCGGCTCGTGGAAGCCCTCGTCGCGGCCTACCGGGAGTCCATCGAGGGCCTCGACTGGATGACCGACGAGACCAAGGCCAAGGCCCTGACCAAGCTCGAGAAGTTCACGCCCAAGGTCGGGTACCCGGTGAAGTGGCGCGACTACTCCGAGCTCGGGGTCGACGCGGCCGACCTGGTGGGCAACGTCCGCCGGTCCAACGCGTTCGACCAGGACTACGAGCTGGCGAAGATCGGCAAGCCGCTGGACCGCGACGAGTGGTTCATGACGCCGCAGACCGTCAACGCGTACTACAACCCCGGGATGAACGAGATCGTGTTCCCCGCTGCGATCCTGCAGCCCCCGTTCTTCGACCCCGAGGCCGACGACGCCGTGAACTTCGGCGGGATCGGCGGCGTCATCGGGCACGAGATCGGGCACGGGTTCGACGACCAGGGCTCCAAGTACGACGGCGACGGCCGCCTCGAGGACTGGTGGACCGACGCTGACCGCACCGAGTTCGAGAAGCGCACGAGCGCGCTGATCGCGCAGTACGACGAGTTCCGCCCGGCGCAGCTGGCGGCGTCCGCCGTTGATACTGACGGCGGCGACGCCGAGGGGGCGGAGGACGCGCATGTCAACGGCAGCCTCACGATCGGCGAGAACATCGGCGACCTGGGCGGGCTGTCGATCGCGATCAAGGCGTACCGGATCGCGCTGGGCAAGCCCCTGGAGGAGGCGCCGGTCGTGGACGGGCTGACCGCCCTGGAGCGGATCTTCCTCGGCTGGGCGCAGGTGTGGCAGTCCAAGGGCCGGGACGAGGAGGTGCTCCGCCGCCTCGCGACGGACCCGCACTCCCCCAACGAGTTCCGCTGCAACGGCGTGGTGCGCAACGTGGACGAGTTCTACACGACGTACGACGTCAAGCCGGGCGACGCCCTCTACCTCCCGGAAGCGGACCGCGTCCGCATCTGGTGACCCCGCTCGACCCCCCTCTCGCCGAGGTAGAACCCTGGCGAGGTAGAACCCTGGCGAGGTAGAACCCTGGCGAGGTAGAACCCTGGCGAGGTAGAACCCTGGCGAGGTAGAACCCTGGCGAGGTAGAACCCTGGCGAGGTAGAACCCTGGCGAGGTAGGAGCCTGGCGAGGTAGAACCACAGCGGATTTCTTCCGAGCAACTGCGGTCGCCAACGACCACGGTTCTAGGCAGCGAATGCGACCACAGGACGCGTTGTCCACAGGCGGCGGTCGGCCCGTAAACGGCCGGCCGCCGCTTCGTGCAGCATCGGCATATGACCACGACGCCCTCGCACACCCTGGCGCTGCGGCGCATCGCTTTGCAGTTGGACGCCCTCACTGCAGGCGAGGCACCTCATTCCAGGTTCTACTCAGCTGACAGTCCGCCGCCGACAGTCCCACCCGCGCTTCAGTACGACAAGACGACCCGGCCCCTGGTTGCCGACGCTGCAAAGAGCGAAAGGGTGGTGCGGGTACGTCGGGGTGTGTACGTCCCGACGCCGGAGTCGGTTCGTGCCTTCGACGCCGAGTTCCTCACCGAGGTGCGGGGCGTCGTCGAAGCACTGGACACGGAGTTCTGGATCAGCCACACCGCGGCGGCACGCCTCCATGGCCTGTGGACCTACCGCGATCCCGGGCACGTCCACGTCATCCATGAATATCATCCATCCGTCCAGGACGAAGGGCGCCTGATCCGCCATTGGTCCAAGAGACTGCCTGCCAGGGATCGGACCGTGGTCGGCGGCATACCGGTCACCACGCTTGAACGAACGATGGTCGATGTGGCCTGCAGCGCTCCACTCTCCTGCGCGCTCGTCATAGTGACGGCCGGGTTCCGCGCAGGTGCCGATCCGGTCGTCGTCGGGCAGATCCTTGACGAACGAGCCGGAGGGCGCGGCGTAGTGCAGGCGCGGAGGGTCATGGAACTGTGCGACCCGGACTGCGCGTCACCGGGCGAGGTCCTGATGCGGCTCGCAGCGATCCTGGCGGGACTGCCGCAACCACAAATCCAGGTGCCAGTCGCGATACCTGGCGGAACTGCGTGGCTCGACCTCGGATGGCCTGCGATCAGAGCAGGCCTCGAGTTCGACGGCGCTGTGAAGTTCTCGGGGCTCCTGGGGGATCCTCTCGCGGCACGCGACCGGCAATCCTCCCGCCAAGCAGGGATCGAACATGCAGGATGGCAGGTCGAGAGCGTCGTCTGGGACGAGACCGTGGAGTTCGAAGCCTTGCAGGAGCGGATATGCGCGTTCTACCGACGCGCGGCGACCCGACACTCTCGCAGTAGTAAGCCGGTGCTTGCTACCGCGTGAGAGCTGGAGGGACGCGCGGGCCCCGCCGACCGTTCGGTCGGCGGGGCCCACTTCTGTCCTAATTTCGCCGCTGCGGTCCTACATCGCTGCGGTCCTACATCGCTGCGGTCCTACATCGCTGCAGTTCTACCTCGCCACAGTCCTACCTCGGCGGAGCCGGTCGGTCAGGCCTGGCCTATGCCTGCCCGGGCGATCGAGAAGCCCGTGCCCGTCGAGTCGGCGGTGCACGTCATGCCGGTCTCGGCGCTCGTGCAGGTGAATCCATGGACCTTCTTGGTCTGGCCGTACTCCAGCTTCGCGGTGTCAGCCGGCGCCGCCTTCGGCTGCTCCTTCTTGCCGACGCACGGCTGCGTCACGTTGCCGCTCGGGTCGACCTTCGCCACGTAGCCGGACGCGCCGCCGCACGAGTCGTCGGGGGCGGGCTTCTGGTCGAGCTGCGCGATGCCGCACGTCGCGGCGTCCTCGGAGATCGTGCAGGTGATGTTGAGCGACGGCGCGGCGAACGTCTCGACGCCGGGTCCGCCGGCGGTCTCCAGGCCGGTCTCGGCAGACGGCTCGGCCGACTGCTCGGCGGCCGGCGTCCCGTCACCCGTCGGTGAGTTGTCGGGAGAGTTGAACAGGCTCACGGCGAAGACGATCGCGGCGACCACGAGCAGTACGTCCAGGGCGATGAACGCGATCCAGCCCGGGCTGAGCTTCCTGCGCGCACGCTCCGGCTCGGGCGGGTAGCCACTGCCCTGCGGCGCGTAGACCGGCTGGCCGTACTGGTCGTAGCCCTGCGGCGGGTACGGCTGCGGGGGGTACTGACCAGCCTGCGGCTGCTGGGGCGCCTGCTGAGCGTAGGGCTGCTGCGGCGCCTGCTGCGCGTAGGCCTGGGGCTGCGCATAGCCCTGCTGATACCCGTACTGCTCGGGGTAGTACTGCTGTTGCTGCGTCCCCGCGTCCCCGTTCTTGTGCACGGACTGCACCACGGGAGCACCCGGCGCGGCGGGCGCCGGGGTGACCGCCTGCGAGAACTGGCTCGCGGGCGAGATCGCCGGTGGCATGCGTGTCGACGCGGAGACCCGCTGCACCGGTCCCTGCTGGGCAGGCGTGGGCGCGGTGGGTGGGTGCTGCTCCGGGTGCTGTTTCTGGGGCGGCGCACCCGACTCCTCGTCGGGGCCCCCGCCTGGCGGCGGTGGCGGCGGCACTGTGCCGGACATCAGGCGACTCCCTCAGCTCAAATCGGTCGGTCGGGCGACCGCGGTCGATCGTACACAAAGGCGTTACTCGCTGTTACTCCCGCGTGGCATGATCGACGAGTCGTCGCAGGTAGTTCACAGATCGGACGACAACCCAACCGAAGATGCGCGTTCATCGGACGCGCGGGGTGCCATCGGCGCCCACGAGAAGACAGACGTGGAGGGCCTGTGCCCGGAGAGAACCTGACCCGCGCCGAGGCGGTCGAACGTGCCGGCGTCGTAGCGGTCGAGTCGTACGAGATCGCGCTGGACCTGACCACTGGTCCGGAGACTTTCGCATCCGCCACGACTGTGCGCTTCACCGCGACGGAAGGCGCCTCGACTCATCTCGACCTGGTCGCCCCGTCGGTGAGGTCCGTGGTGCTGAACGGCCGCGAGCTGGACGCGGCGTCCGTCTTCGCCGACTCCCGCATCACCCTGGAAGGCCTGGCCGCCGACAACGAGCTCGTCGTCGTCGCCGACTGCGGCTACACGAACACGGGCGAGGGCCTGCACCGCTTCGTGGACCCGGTGGACGGCGAGGTCTACCTGTACACGCAGTTCGAGGTGCCCGACGCGCGCCGGGTGTTCGCCTGCTTCGAGCAGCCGGACCTCAAGGCGACGTTTCAGTTCACGGTCACCGCGCCCGCCGCGTGGGAGGTCGTGAGCAACGAGCCGACACCGGAGCCGGTCCCGGCCGGCTCGACCAGCGAGGGCGACGTCGCCACCTGGACGTTCGAGCCCACCGGCCGCATCTCGACGTACATCACGGCGCTGGTCGCCGGCCCGTACGCGGTGGTCCGTTCGTCGCTGACGTCGTCGGACGGGCGGGAGATCCCGCTCGGCGCCTTCTGCCGCAAGTCGCTGTCGGAGCACTTCGACGCGGACTACATCTTCGAGAAGACCCGGCAGGGCTTCGAGTTCTACGAGTCGACGTTCGGCGTCCCGTACCCGTTCACCAAGTACGACCAGCTGTTCGTGCCCGAGTACAACATGGGCGCCATGGAGAACGCGGGCTGCGTGACCTTCACGGAGTCGTACGTGTTCCGTTCCAAGGTCACCGAGGCCGTGCGCGAGCGCCGCGTCGTGACGATCCTGCACGAGCTGGCGCACATGTGGTTCGGCGACCTGGTCACCATGAAGTGGTGGAACGACCTGTGGCTGAACGAGTCGTTCGCGGAGTACGCGTCCACGCTCGCCACGGCCGAGGCCACCGAGTGGGAGGCCGCCTGGACCACCTTCTCGGCGATGGAGAAGTCGTGGGCCTACAAGCAGGACCAGCTGCCGTCCACGCACCCGATCGTCGCGGAGATCAAGGACCTGGAGGACGTCCAGGTCAACTTCGACGGGATCACCTACGCCAAGGGTGCGTCCGTGCTCAAGCAGCTCGTGGCCTGGGTGGGGCGTGACGCGTTCATCGCGGGAGTCTCGGCGTACTTCGGCAAGCACGCGTGGGGCAACACCGAGCTGCCCGACCTGCTGACCGAGCTCGAGGCCACCAGCGGCCGCGACCTCAAGGCCTGGTCGAAGCTCTGGCTGGAGACCGCGGGCGTGAACACCCTGCGTCCGGTCATCGAGACGGACAGCAAGGGCCGCATCATGTCGTTCGTCGTCGAGCAGACGGCGCCCGCCGAGTGGCCCACGATCCGCCCGCACCGCCTCGGCATCGGCTTCTACAGCCTGTCCGACGCCGGAGAGCTCGTGCGCACCCACTTCACCGAGGTGGACGTCGACGGGCCGCGGACCGACGTCAAGGAGCTCGTCGAGCTCGACCGCCCGGCGCTCGTGCTGCTCAACGACGAGGACCTCGCGTACGCGAAGATCCGCCTCGACGCCTCGTCGCTCCGCGTCGCGCTGGAGCACCTGGCCGACATCGCGGACCCGCTGGCCCGCTCCCTGGTGTGGGGCTCGGTCTGGGACTCGGTGCGCGACGCCGAGGTCCCGGCGTCGGAGTACGTGCGTCTCGTACTCGGCGGCATCGCCCGCGAGACCGAGTCGACCACGCTCCGGACCACGCTGAACCAGATGGTGCTGGCGGCCAAGCAGTACGTGGCGCCGTCGACCCGGACGGCGACGATCGCCGAGGTGGGCGACACGCTCTGGTCGCTCGTGGGCGACGCCGCGGCCGGCTCGGACACGCAGTTCCAGCTCGTGAAGTTCTTCGCGCACGTGGCGTCGACGCCCGAGCACGTGGCGACCCTGTCCGGGCTGCTGGACGGCTCGGTCGCGCTCGACGGGCTGACCCTCGACACCGATCTCCGCTGGGAGCTCCTGGAGGGCCTCGTGCTCAACGGCGCCGCGGGCGACACGGAGGTCGACGAGATGCTCGCCGCCGACAACACCGCCACCGGCCGCCAGGCGGCTGCTCGTGCCCGGGCCGCCAAGCCGACCGTCGAGGGCAAGCTGGCCGCGCTGTCGTCCGTGGTGGACGCCGACGTGCCGAACGCGATCATCCGGAACACGGGCCTCGGGTTCCTGCACGTGAACGACCCGGCCGCGCTGGCCGGCGTCGTGCAGCCGTACCTGGACGCCGTGCTGAAGGTGTGGAGCGAGCGGACGTACCACATCGCCGAGGAGATCATCGAAGGCTTCTACCCGGCGCCGCTGGCGTCGGCGGAGCTGCGAGACGCGACAGCCGCCTGGCTGGACACGAACGCTGACGCGCCCCCGGCCCTGCGCCGGCTGGTCGTGGAGGCCCTGGCAGGCACCGAACGCGCGCTGAAGGCCCAGTCCACGGACGCCTGACCCCCGCTTCGCCGAGGTAGGACCCTGGCGAGGTAGAACTGTGGCAGCGCTGCGGTCCTACCTCGCCAGGCTCCTACCTCGCCACAGTTCTACTTCGCCACAGTTCTACTTCGGCAGGGACGGGGTGGGGTCTTCCTCGTTCATGACCGTGACCAGCGAGCGCAGGCGGGCGTTGGTGAACAGGTCCTCCAGGAGCACCACCGTTCCCGCCGAGTCGGCCAGCGGCACCTTCCAGTTCGGGTACTCGGTGTCCGTGCCGGGCTGGTTCTGCGCGCGGCGCTCCCCCACGGCGTCGGTCAGGTAAACGCCGACCAGCGCCGACGGCGTGTCCTTGAGGTAGCGGTGCAGGCCCTCGACCAGCTCCCGCTCGGACGGGGCGAACGTCGTCAGGCCGCGGCGCGACAATGCTTCCACCAGCGAGTCGCGCTCCGCGCGCGCACGGCCGCGCAGCACCGTCGCTTCCTCCGTCAGCAGCCCGAGCCGCTCGCGCAGGTCCACGTGCTCGCCCGCGAGGTACCCCGCCGTCGGCGGCAGGTCGTGCGTGGTGACGGTGGCCAGGGCCGCGCTGCGGTACGCCTCCGGCTCCAGCGGCGCTCCCGCGGCGTCCCGTTCGAAGAGCAGCACCGACGTGCCCAGGATCCCGCGCTCCGCGAGGTAGTCGCGGATCCACGGCTCGAACGTGCCGAGGTCCTCGCCGACGATCGCCACCCCGGCGCGCTGCGCCTCCAGGCACAGGATGCCGATCAGGGCCTCGTGGTCGTAGGTGACGTACGCACCGGCCGACGCGCGTGCCCCGCCCGGGATCCACCACAGGCGGAAGAGCCCGAGCACGTGGTCGATGCGCAGCGCGCCGCAGTGCCGCAGCGTGGTGCGCAGCAGCTCGCGGTACGGCGCGTAGCCCGCCCGCGCGAGCGCGCGTGGGTGCCACGGCGGCTGGGTCCAGTTCTGGCCCTGCTGGTTGTACATGTCCGGCGGTGCGCCCACCGACACTCCGCGGGCGAGGACGCCGGAGTCCGCCCACGCGTCGGCGCCGTGCGGTGCAGAGCCTACGGCGAGGTCCTTCAGCACCCCCAGCCGCATCCCGGCGTCGAGCCCCGCGCGGTGTGCCGCGCGCAGCTGCTCGTCGGCCACCCACTGCAGCCAGCAGTAGAACTGGACGCGCTCGGACAGGGCGTTACGCAGCGTCGTCACGCCGGACGAGCCCGGGTCGGACAGCTCCGCCGGCCAGTCGCGGCCGTCGAGGTGCTCGGTGATCGCGCACCAGGTGGCGAAGTCGATCAGGCCCTTGCCCTGCGCCAGCACGTACTCGTCGAACGCGGTCTGCCGGGCCGCCGAGCGGGGCGCCGTGTACACGACCTCGAGCGCGGCCTTCTTGGCCTCCCAGACGGCGTCCCGGTCGATCGGCCCGGAGTCCTCGGACAGCTCGCGCACGGGCTCCGCGGCCCACTCCACGAGCGACCGGTCGGCGGCGGAAAGGTACGCCGTCTCACGGATGTCCTCGACGCGGATGTACAGCGGCGACATGAAGCGACGCGACGTCGGCAGGTACGGGCTCGGCGTCAGCGGCGTCACCGGCTCGGTGGCGTGCAGCGGGTTCACCCCGACGAAGTCGGCCCCGCCGTTGTGCGCCGTCTGCCAGGCGAGGTCGCCCAGGTCGGCGAGGTCGCCCATGCCCCAGGAGTCCCGGGACCGCACCGAGTAGAGCTGGATCATGAAGCCCCACGCCTGCTTGCGGGCCACCTTCTTGCGCAGCTCGAGCCGCTCGGGCGTCACCACGAGCGACGTCCGCGCCGTCTGCCCGCCCGACTTCGCGTGCAGCGTGTGCCAGCCCAGCGGCAGGTCGCCGGGAACGGTGAACGTCGCCCGGCCCACCTTTCGGCTGTCCACGGTGCGCGGCTCGGTGAAGACGTCCGCCTGGCGGAGCTGGACCCGCGTGCCCTTCACGGTCGCGAACGAGCCCGTGGCGGTCGACGGCGGCGCCGTCACGCGCCAGGGCGTGGCGCTCGCCGGCATGACCGGCGTCTCGGACAGCTCGAGCTCTACCCACGCGGTCACCTCCGCGCCGTCCGCGATGTGCACCGGCACCTGCACCTCGGTGCCCTCCCGCGTCACGACCGTGGGCGGCAGCATCGCGCGCCACTCGTCGTCGCGGGTCCGCTCCAGGCTCGCCGCGACGGCGGCGGGGGTCGACGCCGGCACGTCGAGCGCCTCCAGCACCGCGACGATCGTCGAGGTGCTGACCTGCTGGACGCGGCCGTCGTGGTCGGTGTACTCGCGCTGCACGCCGTGGGCGGCTGCCAGCTCGGCCAGCTCCGGCGGCACTGGGGGGCCGTCTCCGGTGGAGCCGGTCGTCGATTCGTCGGTCACAAGGAAAGATCCTGCCATCAACCGGCGCTCACCGGGCGCAACGCGGGCGTGTCAGGCGAATTGACAGGCGGATCCCAAGCACCCCGGGCATCACGCCGGAACCCTGGGCCCGCCCGCGAAGCCTGACGTGGATCGCTGGCCGGGGGCAAGGCATACCCGGCGGGGAGGGCAACGGAGAGCTAGCAATGTTCCGTCTCCGTTACCTTCCTGGCCGGGTATGCCTTGCCCCGGCGGTCCAGACGGAGTCAGCTGACGCCGGGTGTGTCCCCGGTCGTGTTCTCGTCGAACGACACGGGCGCCGAGCGCGCGACGATCCCCGCGTTCAGCAGCTCCGCGTGGCCCGCGACGCGCAGCGATCGGGCGACCGCCCACTGCTGGGCGGGGCGCACCTGGGCGTGCAGGGTGAAGGTCAGGCCCGCCCCGTCGACGGCGTCGACGCCGCGCACCGACGGCGTCTCCAGGAGGCTGTCGGCGAGCTCCGGGTCGTTCTTCACGCGGTCGACGGCGCGCCCGAGCGCGGCGCGGACGGCGTCGACGTCGGTCCCGAGCGGGACCTGGATCTCGGCGACCGCGCGACTCCATTCCTGGGTGCGGTTGCCCGCACGCAGGATCTCGCCGTTGCGGACGTACCAGAGGGTCCCGTCGAACGCGCGCACCTGGGTCAGCCGCAGGCCCATTGCCTCGACGGTGCCGACGACGCCCACCCCGAGGTCGACGTTGTCGCCGACGCCGAACTGGTCCTCGATGAGCAGGAAGACCCCGGAGATGAAGTCCTTGACCAGGGTCTGCGCACCGAAACCGATGGCGACGCCCGCCACGCCCGCAGTAGCCAGCAGGGGCGCGATGTCGAACCTGAGCACCTGGAGGATGGAGAGCACCATGATCGTGCCGATCACGATATTGACCGCCGACTTCAGCACCGAACCGACGGTTCGCGCGCGCTGGGCGCGCCGCTCCGCCGCCCGCGGATTGGCCGCGGTCAGGACGTCTGCCAGAGCCTGTGGCGACATCAGCATGTTCTTGCGGCGCCGCTTGCTGCCCCCGCCTGCTGTCGTGTTCGGGACGGCGCCGGTGGTGGTACCCACGGGGTCCGCCGACCGCTCGACCGACCTCGGCTTCTGACCGACGGCGATGCTCTCGGCGAGGGCGGTGACGACGCGCCGCAGCACGCCGATGGCGACCATCCCGATCACGAGGATCAGGATGATCTTCAGGGGCCTGTCGCCGAACCAGGACCAGAAGTCCTCGGCGCTGTTGAACACTGAGGCAGCAAGAGACTCGAACACGCGCGCAAACTTACTCGGGTCCGGGCGCCTGCTCCGCCATCTTCGGCGGGATGCGAGGGACTCCTGCGCGACCTTCACAGGCCGTTCGCGGGCAGCGGCGGGATCGTGAGGCCGGTCACGGGCCCGGAACACACCCGGGCCCGCGCGGTCATGCCGCCGAGCTCACCGTCGAGCTCGGCGTCGCTTCTCTCGTCAGACCATCTCTCGTCAGACTCTGAGCGTGTCGAGCTCTGCCGCGAGGTTGTCCGCCTCGGGCCCGACGATCACCTGGACCACCCGGCCGGACCGGACGACGCCGAACGCGCCGGACGACTTCAGTCCGATCTCGTCCACGAGGGACGGATCGCTCACCTCGACCCGGAGCCGCGTGATGCACGGCTCCAGCTCGACCACGTTCGAGGTCCCTCCGAGTGCCGCAAGGATCTGGTCAGCCTTGGTCATGTCTCAACTCCCACCGTGCGTCGCTGCAGGTCTGGCCTCAGCCTATCTGGCCTGGCAAGCGTTTCGGCCGGACTGTTGTCGAATCGATCACATGAGACTCCGTTTCACACGGGCGTCATCGGACTGTCACCGTCGGGTGGCAGGATGACGAACGTGACACAGGAATCCTTCTACGACGCGGTCGGCGGCCACGACACGTTCGTGCGCCTCGTCGACACGTTCTACGACGGCGTCGCGGACGACCCGGTGCTGCGCCCCATGTATCCCGAGGAGGACCTGGGGCCGGCCAAGGAGCGTCTGACGATGTTTCTCGAGCAGTACTGGGGCGGACCCGGCACCTACTCCGCGCAGCGCGGGCACCCGCGGCTGCGCATGCGCCACATGCCGTTCAAGGTGAACCCCGACGCCCGCGACCGCTGGCTCGCGCACATGCGGGCCGCCGTCGACTCGCTGGAGCTCGCGCCGATCCACGAGTCGCAGCTGTGGGACTACCTGGAGCGCGCCGCCTTCAGCATGATCAACACGTTCGAAGACTGACGAAGACTGACCAGGAACTGAAGGAGACGCCCGCTCGTGGACGCCACCACCCCTGACCCGACCCCGCCCGACGCCCTCGACCGCCTCCTGGAGGTGCTCGACCTGCGCCACCTCGAGGGCTGGGGCCCGCGCGGCGAGGAGGACGTGCTGCGCGGGGACAGCATGCCCGGCCCGGCGAACCGCGCCTACGGCGGGCAGGTGCTCGCGCAGGCCATCCTGGCCGCGGACCGCACGGTGCCGGAGGGCCGCCTGATCCACTCGTTGCACGGCTACTTCCTGCGCGAGGGGCGGCTCGAGGAGCCCATCGACTTCGCGGTGGAGCGGCTGCGCGACGGGCGCTCGTTCAGCGCGCGCCGCACCCACGCCATCCAGTTCGGCAAGCCGATCCTGTCGATGATCGCGTCCTTCCAGGAGGACCAGCCGGGTTACGAGCACGCCATGCCGATGCCCGACGACGTCCCGCCGCCGGACGAGGTCGGCTCCGCGTTCGACGAGCTCGCCAGCCTGCCGGAGGCATTCGCGGCCCGGGCCCAGTTCTGGACGGACTCGGCGTTCGAGCTGCGGCACGTGGGCGGCTCGCTGTACCTGCGTCCGGACGCCGCGGTGGCCCACGGCGGCACGCCGCCCGCCACCCAGCTGGTATGGATGCGCACGCGCCGTCCGCTGGAGAACAAGGAGCAGGCCATGCACCGCGCTCTGCTCGCCTTCGCGTGCGACCAGCTCATGCTCGAGCCCGCCCTGCGCGCCGCCGGCAAGTCCTGGCAGGATGCCGGCGCGTCGGTGCCGATGGCCAGCCTGGACCACGGCATGTGGTGGCACCGCGACGTCCGGGTGGACGAGTGGATGCTGTTCGTGCAGTCCTCGCCGAGCGCGCAGGGCGGCCGCGCCCTCGGTACGGCGAAGGTCTACACACAGGACGGCGCCCTGGTGGCCTCCGCGGGCCAGGAGGGCATGATCCGGCTCCCGGCCTGAGCCACCGCTAGGCCCCGAGCTCTGCCAGGCGGTCGCGCGTCGCCCGGACCGCCAGACGGGTGGACTCGACCTGATCCCGGCCGGCCCGCGCCTCCGCGCGCTGTTCCAGGGCCCGGACGAACAGGGCAAGGGCCTCGCCGAGGAAGGGCCGGGCCTGGTCGGCGTGCACAGCGAGCGCCTGGTCGTACCGGCACTTGCCCCAGTGCAGCAGCGCGAGGAACTCGAGCCGGCGCGCGTGCTCGATGCTCGCGCCGTGTTCCCCGTAGTGGTGCGCGGCCTCCAGGGCCAGCCCGAACAACAGGTCCGCCTCCGAGAACCGGTGCCGCCACTGCAGCACGTGCGCGAGCCGCAGCAGGGGCGCGACGGCGCCGAGGGGCACCTCTTCGGCGTGCGAGTGCGCGGCCTCCCGACCGTCGCCCGGCCCGCCGGCCAGCCGGACGGCGAGCCAGCCGAGGTACTCGGCCTCGGCCAGCTCGGCGTCCGGATCGTCCGCGGCGGGGGCCAGCGCGCGGATCAGTGGCACGCGCACGGCCAGTGTGCCCGGCGCGTCGCCGTCCCGCCGCTGCGCCAGCTCGGCGAGGTACGCCTGGGCGGCCGGGACGTCGTCGAACACCTCGTGCAACGTGACCGGGTCGAAGTTGTGTCTGGGCAGATCCACAGTTCCTCCGTGGCCAGAATCGTGGCCAACACCAAGTGGGATGAACCTACCAATTCGGACACACTGAGACCACTCAGCCGGCGATCTCGTCCAGCGCCGCGACGTCGTCGGAGGTGAGCCGGAGACCAGCGCCCGCGACGTTCTCGCGCAGATGCGCCGCCGACGAGGTGCCGGGGATCAGCAGGATGTTCGGCGACCGCTGCAGCAGCCAGGCCAGTGCGACGGACATCGGCGTCGCCTCCAAGCGGGTGGCCACTGCCGAGAGAGCGGCGGACTGGAGCGGGCTGAAGCCGCCGAGCGGGAAGAACGGCACGTAGGCGATGCCGTCCGCCGCGAGCTTGTCGATGAGCTCGTCGTCGTGCCGGTGGGCGAGGTTGTACATGTTTTGCACGCAGACGATCGGTGCGATCGCGCGCGCCTCGGCGACCTGTTCCGCCGTCGCGTTGCTCACGCCAAGGTGCCGGATCAGGCCTTGCTGCTGAAGCCCGGCGAGCGTCTCGAACGCTTCGGCGAGCGAACCCGGCTGGGGCCCCTGGGCGTTGCCGAGCCGGAGGTTCACGACGTCGAGCACCTCGACGCCCAGGCTGTCCAGGTTCTCGTGGACGGCACGGTAGAGCGCCTCGGGCTCGCGGGCCGGGGGCCAGCCGCCCTGCTCGTCGCGGGTCGAGCCGACCTTGGTCGCGACGTGCAGAGCTTCGGGGTACGGGTGCAGCGCTTCGCGGATCAGCCGGTTGGTGACTCGCGGACCGTAGGCGTCGCTCGTGTCGATGTGGGTGATCCCGAGGTCGACGGCCTCGCGCAGTACGGCGAGTGCGCCGTCGGGGTCGGCGGGCGGGCCCATGACGCCGCGGCCGGCGAGCTGCATGGCCCCGTAGCCGAACCGGGTGACGGTCAGGTCGCCGAGGGTCCAGCTGCCGCCAGGAAGTGGCCCAGGGACTGTGGTGGAGGGCGTGCTCATGTCTTCCTTTGTGTCGAGTGGCGACGTGTCCGACACACAGGTCACTCAGGTGACCTGTGTGTCGGACACGTCGGGGTTGGAGGTGTGCCGCACGGAGGTTGGTGCCGAACGGCTCCGTACACCAGGATGGTGAGGCCGCTTCCCGACGGGAAGTAGGCACTTGGAAGTGCGTAACCCACCCACGGGTGAGAGGAGAGACGATGCCGACGATGACGGCGGCCCAGAAGAGGGCGCATGCCAAGGCGGAGTACGACGCGTTCCTGGCGGCCTGCCCGAGCCGCATCCTGCTCGACCGGATCTCGGACAAGTGGGTGACACTGACCGTGAGCGCGCTGGGCGGCGGCGGTTCGCCGAAGCCGGGCGGGGGCTATGGCGACGGGCCACGGCCGATGCGCTACTCGGAGCTGTCCCGCCGGCTGGCCGGCGTCAGCCAGAAGATGCTCACCCAGACGCTGCGCTCCCTGGAACGCGACGGCCTCGTCACGCGCACGGCGACGCCGACGGTGCCCGTCACGGTCACCTATGAGCTGACCGACCTCGGCCTCTCGCTGCTCCAGCTCGTGCGCGGCATCAAGGGCTGGGCCGAGACCCACATGGACGACGTGCTCGCCCACCGCGCGAAGCACGACGCCGGGGCCTCGGACCAGGGGCCGCCTGAGCAGTAGACGCCCGAGTCGTGACCGTCCTCACGCCGCGACCGCGCCATGTCACCGGGGGCCGCGGAGGAAGATGGGCACATGACACGCCTCCATGTCCCCGTCACGCTGCGCTGGTCCGACCTCGACGCGTACGCGCACGTCAACAACGTAGCGATGTTCCGCCTGCTGGAGGACGCCCGGATCACCGCCTTCTGGCAGCATCCGGAGGCGCCGGAGGGCGAGGAATGGCCGACGGCGGTGGTACCCACCGGTCCCGAGGCCGACTCGCACACGCTGGTGGCCGGGCAGCGCATCGAGTACCTGCGCCCGCTGCTGTTCACCCGGACGCCGGTGCGCGTGGAGATGTGGCTCGGCCGGATCGGCGGCGCCAGCGCGGAGGTCTGCTACGAGGTGCACGACGGCGTCGCCAGCATGGCGAAGACCGGCCCGACGTCGGGCGGCGAGCCGTATGCCCGCGCCACCACCACGCTCGTGTTCGTCGATGCCGCCACGAACCAGCCGCGCCGCCTCACCGAGGCGGAGCGCCTGGCGTGGAAGGAGTTCGAGGAGCCCCCGGTCACCTTCCGCCGCTGACCCAACTTGGTTGTGAGCGCGATCGTTGCGCCTGAAACGGGCCCGTAGGCGCACAAATCACGCTCACAACAAAGAGTCAGCTGGCGGCTACCGTGGCCGCCGTGCGGCAGCTGGCTAGCTGGGCCAGCTCCGCCTCCACCGGCTTGCGCACCAGTCGGTCGGCGACTTGGCCGACGGCCTGCCTCAGGCGCCGTCGAGCACCCAGCGCCCGACGGCGCGCGCCCAGCGCGCCGAACACCCGGCAGACGAGCGCGAGCAGCAGACCGAGCGCGAGCCCGCCCAGCACCATGAGCGTGGGCCACGGGATCCGGAAGGGGTCGACGCCGAGTCCCTCCCCGGAGCCCTGCGACGGCGCCCCGGGGAACACCACGCCGTCGCCGCCCGACCAGGTCGGCAGAGTCAGCACGGGGGTCGGCAGCGGCGGGAGCTGCAGGTACGCGAAGCCGAACAGCACGAAGAGCCACAGCAGGCCCGCGGCAACGACGGCGATCAGGGACCACTGGACGACGTTGACGAGCGACCACCAGACCGGACGCCGGGCCGCCTCGACCCGGGTGGCGGCCACCGCCTGGTCGAGCGCGTCAGGCAGCTTGTTGATGCCCGCCTGCGCCCGCGAGCGCGCCGCCAGCACCCACGGGTCCGCGACGCCGCGGGTCACCTCCTCGACGTAGCGCCGCACCGCCGACGCCGCGGCGGAGCGCACGGCCGGCTTCGCCGTCGGCAGCGACGTGCGGACCAGGTCCTCCCGGCCCGACGGCGCCCGGTGCTCCCGGTCCGCCGAACGCAGCCCGAGCCGCCGCAGCGGATCCCTGCGCAGCCGCCCGACCCAGCGGGTCAGCGGCCAGCCCGTCGCGGAGCGCGCGTCGCGGCGGGCGGAGGCGCGGACGGCGTCGACCACCGTCGGTACCCCGGCCGCCAGCTCCAGGGCGGCGACCAGGTCGCCGCGGGCCTGGCTCCCCAGGCGCGACGGCGGCGGCGTGCCGCACTCGTCGACGATCTTCTGCGCGACTGCCCGCTCGTCGGCGGCGAGCCGCGCCGTGGCGGCCTCGCGCTTCGCCGCGGCCTTCGCCAGCAGGCCGCGGAGGTCGTCCATGCCCTGCCCGGTCTTCGCCGAGACGGCGAGCACGCGCGCGCCGGCCAGACCGTCCTCGGCGACGAGGCGCTTGAGGTCGGCGAGCATCGCCGACGTCTCGTCCGGCGTCAGGCGGTCGGCCTGGTTGAGCGCCACGACCACCACCTCGGCGTGGCCCGCGAGCGGGCGCAGGAAGCCCTCGTGGAGGGCGGCGTCCGCGTACTTCTGCGGGTCGACCACCCAGACCAGCAGGTCGGCGCGCTGCACCAGGCGCTCGGCGCGCACCCGGTGCTCCGTGACCACCGAGTCGTGGTCGGGCAGGTCCAGCAGCACCAGCCCCGTCGTGTCCCCCGCGGGGGTCCGACGCCGGAACGGCCCGCGGCCCCGCCCAGCTGTCGAGCCGCCGCCTTCCGACGAGGGCTCGACGACCGATGAGAGCTCGATCACCGGAGGCGCGGTCTCGGCGCCCGGCTCCCGCACCTGGTGCCGCCACCCGACCTCCAGCCAGTCCAGGAGCGGGTCCGCGCCCTCGCCCCAGACGGCGGCCATCGGATGCGACGTCGTCGGACGCCGCACGCCCGACTGCGCGATCGACACACCGGCGACCGCGTTGAGCACCGACGACTTGCCCGACCCCGTGGCGCCGGCCAGCGCCACCACCGTGTGCTCGGCGGACAGCCCGCCACGCTCGCGTGCCCGGGTGACGACGGCGCGCGCCTCGTCGAGCAGGGCGGGCTCGATGCGGCCCTCCGCGGCCTGGACGGCGGTGTCCAGGGCGGTGGTGCGGTCCGCCAGGTCGAGCCGGCTCACCGGTCGCCCTCCCCGAACAGCCGCTTCCAGAAGCCCTTGCGCTCCGGCTCCTCGCCCAGGTCGGGGCGGCCCGTCGCCAGGTTGTCGCCGGCCGGCCGGGCGTGCACCCCGCGCAGGCCGCGACTCTCGGTGAGGTCCTCGGTGGGTGCTCCGGCCCCGGCCCCGGCTCCGGCTCCGGCGGCCCGGCGTGCCTGCCGCTCGGCCGAGGCGGCGGAACTCACGGTGTCGGCCGCGGCGCGCACGCCCGCACCGTTCGTCTCCGCGGAGCCCAGCGCGTCCAGCTGCGCCGTGTACCGAGCGGCCTGCCCGTCCATCACCGCCTGGATGCGGGCGCGGAGCCGGTCGCGCGCCTGCAGTGCCAGCCGGCGGACGGCGTCCTCGCCGAACACCGCCTCCAGCAGCCGCTGAGCGAGCACGGCCGAACCGCCCGCGATGCCGACCTCGATGCCGGTGAGCCCGCCCGTCGACGCGAAGACGAAGATCATCAGCGCGACGCCGAGGCCGTTCACGCCGAACGACAGCGCCCGGGCCTTGCCCCGCTTCGACTCGCCCTGCTCGCGGACGAGCTCCAGGACGTCGCCCTGCCAGCCGCGGATCTGCCCGCCCACCTCGGCGCGCAACGCTGCCGGCGTCCGCGACAGCTCCAGGCCCTCGAGGAGCGCCGCACCCGCGGCGTCGCCCCGCCAGGCCTGGTAGGAGCGCTCCGCGGCCTCCTCGGCGGCGTCCAGCACCACAGACTCCAGGCCGTGCGCGATCGCCTGCTCGACCTGCGGCGCCTCCTTGGGCTTGCCGCGGAAGAACCCCGACACCGCGTCCCGGAACCGGCCGATGCCCTCCTCGACGGCCCGGAAGAACTCGCCGGTGCCCACGAAGTCCTGCCAGCGGGCGAGCACCTCGCCGCGCAGCAGCGCGCCGTCCGACGTCGCGGCCGTCACCTGGGCGACCGCGTCCGTGTAAGCGCGGTCCACGACGTGGCGCAGCCGGGCGTCCGCCGCACGCTGCGCGTCCGCGGCGTCGGCCAGCTCGGCCGCCCGCAGGACCAGGGAGTCCACGACGCCGTCGCGCGTGGCCGAGATGACCCGCTGGCGCGCCTGAGCGTCCCCGCCCAGCCCGGTGAGCCAGCGCGACACCTCCGCGACGCCCTCCTCGGGCAGCATCCCGTCGACGAGCTCGGCCTCGGCGATGACGAACAGCGGGCTGTCGGCCAGGCCGTGCTCCACCATCATGTCCCGGAGGTCGTCGGCCGTGGCCTCGGCGCCCGGGTCCACGCGGTCCAGCACCATCGCCACCTGCGCCTTGCGCCCCGAGGCCTGCAGCAGCAGGTCCCACGGCACGGCGTCCGCGTAGCGGGCCGACGTCGTGACGAACAACCACAGGTCCGCCGCCCCGAGCAGCTGCGCCGCGAGCTCGCGGTTGGCGGTGTCGACGGAGTCGATGTCCGGCGCGTCCAGCAGCGCCAGGCCCTTGGGCAGCGAGTCACTCGGCACCAGGCGCAGCGTGCGGCTCGGTTCGGACGGCGTCCCGCCGGGCTGGGCGCCGGCCCTGGCCGCCGCCTGCGCGGCGTTCTGCGCGGTGTTCTGCGCGGCGTTCCAAGGCCCCGCGCTGCCCGACGCCGGCGGGCCCGGGGTCGTGCCGCCCGCCGCGCCGCCGCCCGACGCCCCGCCGCCCGACACCGTCTGGCGGGCCAGGCCCGGCAGGACCCGGTCCGTGGAGAACCAGCGCGCGTCCAGCGGGTGGTGCACCAGCACCGGCGCCCTCGTGGTGGGCCGCAGCACCCCCGGCTGCGTCACCCGCTCCCCCAGGATCGAGTTCACGAGCGTCGACTTGCCCGCGCCGGTCGACCCGCCGACCACGACGAGCAGCGGCGCCTTCTGCGACCGAAGCCGCGGCAGCAGGTAGTCGTCGAGCTGATCCGTGGCGCGGCGCAGCTCGGTACGCGCGGCCTCGGCGCCCGACGTCTCCAGCGGCAGGCGGAGCGCGCCGAGCCGGGCACGCAGCACCTCGAGCGCGCCGGTCAGGCCGGTCCAGTCGCCGGGCTCGGCGACCGGTTCTACGCCTGCTTCGGGACCCGACCCGGCAGCCGGCTCGGAGCCCGGCCCCGGGTCCGGGACGCCGGATGCCGCGTCGTCGTCGGGCTTGTCGGTCATGGCGCACAGTCTGCCGCAACCACCCAGGTCGGGCTCGACCGCGCGGCGAGAAAACCCGACCGTTCGACGAGAAACCGCGACCGTGCCGCGAGCGGCTCAGCCGCCGAGGCGCATCCGCAGCCATTCGAGGGCCGCGTGCGCCACCTCGCGCTGTACGGCGCGGCCGTGCGGCAGGCCCGGCTCGGGCGGCCGCATGGACTCGAGCACGAGCGCGCCGGCGGTGACCGTCACGGCGCAGGTGAGTGCCTCTGGGTCGACGTCGGGCAGGGGGTGCCGGTCCAGGACCGCCTCGGGTGGCGGGGCGCCGTCGACCCGCAGGTGCGGCAGCAGCAGCACGACGTCGAGGAACGGCGCGCCGTGGGACGGCATGAACCAGTCGACGGCGTGGGCGCTGGTCGCGTCCCAGCCGTGGTCGGTGATCAGTATCGACTCCCGGCGCAGCGCGCCGTGCACGAGGCTCTTGCCGGACAGGGCCTCGTCCGCGTAGGAGGCGATGTCGGCGAGATGGTCGATCTTGTCGGACAGCCACGGTGTGAAGGCGGACAAGCCGGGTGGCTGCATGGCGGCGATGGTGGCCCAGGCACCGACGTCGATCTGGTCGAGCGCGTCGGGCAGCTCCGCCGGCGCCTCGCTCGTGCCGATCTGGATGGCCAGCTCGACCGCGGCCGCGAGGTCCCCCTCGTCCCAGGGGTCGTGCGGCGGGCGGATGGGCTCGTTGCGGTAGCCGAGCACCACCCAGCGGCCCGCCCCGGGCAGCACCTCGTCGACGAACCACTCGCGCGGGAGGGTCGGGACCTCGTCGGGCAGGGTGGCCACCGACGCCGCCTCGGCGGCCATCCGGTCCTGCGTCACCGGGGCCTCGGGCCCGACCGCGCGGACTATCGACCGGCCGGACGCCGTCTGGAGCACCTCCAGCGTGCTGGCCGGAGCGGTGCCGCTCATCGGAGCGGAGCCGATCACCCGGCCTCCCATGGTCTCGCTCACACGGGAACGGACAGAGGGGGGGAGATCGGACCATGCCGGCCGCCGAACAGCACTCATGGCCGGAGTTTGCCCAACCCGGCTTTCACCCGCAAACCACAATCGGTATGACGCGGTTGTGCCGGCCTGGCCGGGCTCAGAAACCGAGCCGGGTCTTGAGCCACGAGACGGCGGCCTGCGCCAGCCGGTGCTGGTACGAACGCAGCTCCGGCATGTCGGTGGGCGGCGGCTCCATCGACGACTTCACGTAGTGCCCGGCGAGCACCGCGATCCAGCAGGTCACGGCATCCGGCTCCGTGCCGGGCGGCAGCCCGTACCGGCGCAGCGTGGCCTCGGGCGGCGGCCCGTCGTTGATCCTCGCGTGCAGCAGGATCGAGACCAGGTCGAGGTACGGAGCCCCGGCGCTGCCCCGGATCCAGTCCGAGATCAGCGCCTTCGCCCCCGGCGCCGTCGGCAGCATGACGTTCTGCACGCGCAGCGTGCCGTGCTGCAGGCTCTTGCCGGCTATCGCGTCCGGGGCGTGCGAGGCGATCTCCGCGAGGCCTTCTAGCCGGCCGGCGAGCCACGGCGAGTGGTTCGCGAGCCTGGCGGGCAGCCTGTCCGCGAGCACCTCCCACGAGTCCGCGGGGAACACCTTCTCCTCCGGCAGGAACATCGGGTCGTCAGGGGCCTCGATCTCACCGATCGACCGCACCACCCGGAACAGCGTGGCGACGTCGTCCTCCGGCCAGCTGAGGTCGATCGGCCGCACGTCGGCGCGCATCGCGTAGGCGACCGCCACCCAGGTGCCCAGATTCGGCAGCACCTCGTCGATCGACCACAGCAGCTCGGGGTTGGGCGCGGCCTGGGGCAGCAACGGCGAGAGCGCGATCTCCTGGCGCAGGAAGTTCAGAGTGTCCGGCTGTTCCGTGCCCAGCGCCTTGACGAAGGCGTTCCCCTGCATCGTCTGCACCTGGAACTGCGCGACGGGCAGGGTCCCGGAATCTCCCGGGGTACTGGCGGCGATCACGCGGGCGCCGAGCAGGTGGTTGATGCGTTCTTTCAGCGCAGGCGGCAGGTCACGCCATCCGGGTCGCAGGGCACTCACTGCGGCATCTTGTCGGAGATGTCACGTTACAGCAAGGAATGAATAAATTTCACCCTTTGCCCGCACCGCCGTCTGGATCGCTGAGTGCTGGATATTCGCCCCTCCAGTGCGGCCAGGAGGGCGAATATCCAGCGCTCAACGGGCTAGTCGCGGGTGAGCTTGCGGTACGTGATCCGGTGCGGGCGGGCCGCGTCGGCGCCGAGGCGCTCGACCTTGTTGGCCTCGTACGACTCGAAGTTGCCCTCGAACCAGTACCAGTTCGCCGGGTCCTCCTCGGTGCCCTCGTACGCCAGGATGTGCGTCACCACGCGGTCGAGGAACCACCGGTCGTGAGACACCACGACGGCGCAGCCCGGGAACTCCAGCAGGGCGTTCTCCAGCGAGCCGAGGGTCTCCACGTCGAGGTCGTTGGTGGGCTCGTCCAGCAGCAGCAGGTTGCCGCCCTGCTTGAGCGTCAGCGCCAGGTTGAGGCGGTTGCGCTCACCACCGGAGAGCACGCCGGCCGGCTTCTGCTGGTCCGGGCCCTTGAACCCGAACGACGCCACGTACGCGCGGGACGGGATCTCGACGTTGCCGACCTTGATGAAATCGAGCCCGTCGGACACGACCTCCCACAGGGTCTTCTTCGGGTCGATGCCGCCGCGCGACTGGTCGACGTACGAGATCGAGACCGTGTCGCCGATCTTGAGCTCACCGCTGTCGAGCGGTTCCAGGCCCACGATGGTCTTGAACAGCGTGGTCTTACCGACACCGTTCGGACCGATGACGCCGACGATGCCGTTCCGCGGCAGCGTGAACGACAGCCCGTCGATGAGCACGCGGTCGTCGAAGCCCTTCTTCAGGTCCGAGGCCTCCAGGACCAGCGAGCCCATGCGCGGGCCGGCCGGGATCTGGATCTCCTCGAAGTCGAGCTTCTTGGTCCGCTCGGCCTCCGCCGCCATCTCCTCGTACCGGGCGAGACGGGCCTTCGACTTGGTCTGGCGCCCCTTGGCGTTGGACCGCACCCACTCCAGCTCCTCCTTGAGGCGCCGGGAGAGCTTGGCGTCCTTCTTGCCCTGGACCTCCAGGCGCGCCTGCTTCTTCTCCAGGTACGTCGAGTAGTTGCCCTCGTAGGGGTACAGGCGGCCGCGGTCGACCTCGCAGATCCACTCCGCGACGTGGTCCAGGAAGTACCGGTCGTGGGTCACGGCGAGCACGGCGCCCGCGTAGGAGGCGAGGTGCTGCTCGAGCCACAGCACGGACTCGGCGTCGAGGTGGTTGGTGGGCTCGTCCAGGAGCAGCAGGTCGGGCTTCTCCAGGAGCAGCTTGCAGAGCGCCACGCGGCGGCGCTCACCACCGGAGAGCACGGTCACGTCGGCGTCCGGCGGCGGGCAGCGCAGGGCGTCCATCGCCTGCTCGAGCTGGGAGTCGAGGTCCCACGCGTCGGCGGCGTCGATGTCCTCCTGCAGTGTGCCCATCTCGGCCAGCAGCGCGTCGAAGTCGGCGTCGGGCTCCGCCATGAGGGCCGAGATCTCGTCGAACCGCGCCTTCTTCGCCAGGATCTCGCCGACTGCCTCCTGGACGTTGCCCAGGACGGTCTTCTCCTCGTTCAGCGGCGGCTCCTGCTGCAGGATGCCCACGGTGTAGCCGGGCGACAGGCGCGCCTCACCGTTCGACGGCGTGTCCAGCCCGGCCATGATCTTGAGGATCGTCGACTTACCGGCACCGTTCGGTCCGACCACGCCGATCTTCGCGCCGGGCAGGAAGTTCAGCGACACGTCATCGAGGATGACCTTGTCGCCGTGCGCCTTACGCGCCTTATACATGGAGTAGATGTACTCAGCCACTGCCTGTGTTCCACCGTTCACAGTAGGTACTTCGGACGGGTGCGCTCACGCGGAGCGGGTGCCGGGAGATCCCTGCGCGGAGGTTGTCCCCCGGCACCCGCGGACCGCGGAGCACGACTGGCACCAGCCTACGCGTTCACCAGCTCGCGCTGCCCGACGCCGGCCTCGTCACCCGGGTCGTCTTCGTCACCCGGGAGGCCGGCGGCACTCCCGGACGTCAGTGCGTCGAGCCCGAACGGGTCGACGTCGCCCGGGCGCGCCGCGGTCAGCTCGCCGCGGTCGGCCGGGGTGACCGGGGCGCCGTCGGGCACCGTGTCGTGGTGCACCACGCGCGTGAACCCGACCTTGCCGCGCATCGCGTCGACGCCGATCGACGTCGCGACGATCACCAGGCCCGTGCGCTGCTGCCCCTCCGGGCCGGTCCACTCGTCGACCTCGAGCCGGCCCGTGACGACCACCGGGACGCCCTTGTGCACCGACTCGACCACGTTCAGCGCGGCCGTCCGCCAGGCCTTGACCGTGAACCACAGGGTCGCGCCGTCGGTCCAGTCGCCGTTCTCGTTCACGTAGCGCCGGGTGCTGGCCACGCGGAACGTGGTCCATTCCAGATCCTTGGCCGCGTTCAGGTGCAGCACCGGGTTGTTGCCGGCGTTGCCCTGCACGGTCACCGTGACGTCGTTCATTTCAGGCCTCCTGGGTGTCACGGACCGGCCCGAGCGGCCGGTCCGTACCCAGCATCAGGCGCGAACGGTACCCAGGTCGGTGAGCCTGACCCCGCCTGGGGACGAAGCCTGGATATGGCCGCCTGTGGTCGAGTTCTCTTCCAGGCGGAGCGGTGCGGAGGGTCCGTCGTCGCGTGCACTCTGTGCGAGCTCGCGCACCGCGCGGTGCTCGTCGAGCAGCCTCTGGGTGGGCGTGCCGAGGGTCTGCTGGAGCACCCGCTCGAGCGCGGCCCGGCCCGATGCGATGACGCCCTGCTCCCGCCGCGCGGCCAGGGCGCGGCGCATCTGCATCGCCACGAGGAACACCACGAGCGCCGCCACAGCAGCCGCGACGGCGAGCACCCCGAGCACGGTGGTCCACGTTTCCCCCGCCGGCAGGATCCCCGTCGAGGCCAGCACCGTGGCGATCCCGAGCAGCACGGCGAGCAGCACGGCCCCCAGCGCGAGCCTGCGGGTCAGCCGCTGCGTCGTCGGGCCCCGGGTGTCGAGGGTGATGCCCTGCAGCGCGGTCGCCACCGCGGTGGCGACGTCCTGGGCGCTGCCGACGCTCGAGGCGAGCGACCGCCGCCAGCCGGGCTTGAGGGACTCCCCCGAACCCGTGAGCCAGCGCGACCGCGAGAGCGCTATCGAGTCCGGGTCCGGCGCGCGGAACTCGGGCGAGCCGTACCCGTTGCGTACCGCCGCGCCCACCTGGGCCGCCACCGACTCCAGGCCCGCGGCCCGCGCCAGGGCGTCCACCTCACGTTCGAGCACGGTGTCGATGTGCCAGGGCACCTCGGCGGGGGTCTGGCCCAGCAGCAGGGTCGCCGCGGCGTCGAGCTCGCCCGCGGCACGGCCCGCCGAGACCGACCTGCGCGCCACCGTCTGCTCCAGAAGCCCGCGCAGGTCCGCGATGCCGATGTCGGTCTTGGTCGACGCCGCGACCACCGGGACGTTCTCCAGGCCGTCGTCGCGCAGGAGCCGCTTCACGTCGTTGACCAGGTTGTCGCGCTGCCCGACCGGCACCGTGTCGATCTGGTTCAGCACGACCACCGTCGAGGCCTGCATCCCCGACGAGTCACGCAGGTAGCCCGTGTGCAGGGCGTCGTCGGCGTACTTCTGCGGGTCCACCACCCACACGAGCAGGTCGACCAGCGGCAGCACCTTGTCCACCACCTCGCGGTGCCCCGGCGCCACGGAGTCGTGGTCGGGCAGGTCCAGCAGCACCAGCCCGGCCAGGCTCGCCTCGTCGGCCGAGTCCAGCTCGCCCGCCCGCGTGATGCGGCGCTCCCGCTCCACGCCGAGCCAGTCCAGCAGCTGCGTGGCGTCGTCGCTCCACGAGCAGGCGGTGACCTTGGCGGTGGTGGGGCGCTTCACGCCGACGTCGGCGAACGTGAGGCGGGAGATCTTGTTGAAGGTGCTCGACTTGCCCGAGCCGGTACCGCCCGCGAGCGCCACGACCGTGTGGTCCACTCCGAGGGCGAGCCGCTCGCGGACACCGGCGACGGAGCTGGCGACCTTGCCGAAGACCGCGTCGTCGAGGCGTGATCCGGCGATCTGCAGCGCGCGGCCGAGGTCTTCGGTGCGAGCGCTCAGTGTCGCGTCATGGCTCGTCATGTCAGCCTCCTGAGCTCGGCCAGCCGCACGCGGAGCGGAGCGGCCGCGTCGTCGGCTAAGGCGGGGACGTCAAGGGCACTCTGGACAGAACGGGCCTCTTCCGCAACCGCTAGCGCTACCTTGTCGGCAAGTTCGCCCTGAAGTTCCTCAATAGCGTCGCCGGTGGTCTCGCCGAGCACACGGTCGACGAGCCGCGCGGAGTCCTCGTTCCCGAGGGCGGTGCCGAGCAGCAGGGTGGCCAGGCCCTGGTCCCCGAACGCCTTGCGGGCGCCTGCGGCACGGGCCGCGGCGTCGTGCTCGGAGCTGTCGGCGGCCAAGGTGTCCAGGCGCTCGACGATGTCGTCGGCCGTCCGGGACCAGTCGACGGCGGCCTCCTGCCCCCAGACGAGCCGCTGCTTCGCGCGGTCGGAGCCGGACGGCAGGATCGTCTCGCCGGCGGGTGGGGCGCCTGGTCCGGCGAGGGTGTCCCGCAGGCGTTCCTCGGTGCGGACGCCCGCGGCCACGAAGGCGCGCGCCGCGGTGGCCTCGACCTCCTCGCGCAGTCGCGCGAGCGCCGCGTCGCGGGCCTTGCCGGCGCGCTTGGTGGTCCGGGCGACGCCGTCGCGGACCGTGACCCGGGAGATGCGGTGGGTGCTCTCTAGCTGCGCGAACCGGGCGGCGACGGTGCCCTCGCCGGCCGCGCCGGACAAGACGGCGGTGCGCGCGGCGAGCTGCTCGTCCGGAACCACCGACTCGACGGCGTTGCGCAGGTCGAAGGCGGCGGTCCCCTGTTGCTCGACGGCGGCGGCGAGCCCCAGCACCCATTCGGGGAGCGCGCCGAGCGCGCCCTTGAGTGTGCGCAGGATGATCGTGCGGGAGCGTTCGGGCCCGGCCATGAGGCCGAGCCAGCGCTGGATGGGCTCGACCAGCTTGGGGTCGAGCAGCCCCTCGTGGGGCCCGACGTCGGGCACGATGAACAGCGGGACGTCCTTCATGCCCCGTTCCTTCATCCGCGAGTTGAGGTCCCCGCGAATGGTCGTCAGGTTCTCCTTGGGCACCCGGTTGAGCACCATGGCGACGCTCGCGCCGCGCTCCTTAGCGCGGTCGAGCGCCTGCCACGGCAGGGCGTCGCCGTAGCGGGCGGCGGTGGTGACGAACAGCCAGAGGTCGGCCGCTTCGAGGAGCTGGTGGGCGGTGGAGCGGTTCTCCGACAGGAACGAGTCCAGGTCGGGCGCGTCCATCAGCGCGGTGCCGCGGGGCACGCCCTCGTGCTTGACCAGCCGGGCCAGCTCGGTGACGGGCCCGGGCGTGAGCGTGTCGACGTCGCGCGGGTGCACCCCCACCACGGGTTCCCGGGTGGTAGGCCGCAGCACTCCCGCCTCGGAGACCTCCTCGCGCAGCAGGCTGTTGAACAGGGTCGACTTTCCCGCGCCGGTAGAGCCCGCCAGCACGACGACGGCGGGGCTGGACAGCTCGGCGAGGCGCGGCAGCAGGTGTTCGTCGAGCTGTGCCAAGAGGCGTTCCCGAGAGGCCTCGGCCTCTTCGGCGCTGTCGATGGGGAGGGGCAGGGTCGCGGCGGCGACGTCGCGGCGCAGATCCCGTACGACGTCGTGCACCGTGAAGCCGAGCTGCTCCGCAACGTTCGGGTCCACACCACCCCGACGGCCGAGCACTGCGGAGCGTGTTCCTTGGGTCACGGCTTCATCCTGATAGGTCAAGAACGTTCTGCCAAGCCGTGCCGCGCTGTTGGTGTGCAGAAACACCAGGTTCGTTTGTACGGACGGACCGCGGATCGCTAGCTGACTCCCGCCCTGCCCTCGACGACGAGCGCCCCGGCCAGGCTCGTGAAGGCGGCGGCACTGGCGATCACGCGCACGAGGTTCCATGCCCGCCACCTCGCCTCGTCGAACGCCTCTCTGATCGCGGCGAGACGGGCCGGGTCGTCTGGCAGTCCGGCTGCTTTGATCGCGTCGTTGAGCGGCACGTTGATGCCGATCGTGATGCCGAAGACGATCGCGTAGAGGACGAGAGCGACGACGACCCAGAGCAGTGCGGGGCGGCCGAGCTGGGTGAGCGCGGCGACGAGTGTGAAGACCAGGCTGCCGATGAAGCCGGTGATCATGAACCAGGGGTTGATGATCGCCCGGTCGATTGCCTGGAAGGCGCCGACGAGCGTCCGGTCGTCGGTGGTGGCCAGTCCTCACGCTGGCCGCCGACCTGCTCCGCGACACCTCGGACACCGTCGAGACGATCGCCCGCCGCGTCGGCTGTGCCAACGCGTTCGCCCTCAGCGTCGCCTTCAAACGGGTCCGCGGCACGACGCCGACCGCCCACCGGCGCGCCGCGGCCGCATAGGCGGGCGCCTGTCTGGGTCCGGCTCCAGGCCCACGAAGATTTGATGTTTGGGGACAACACGCGCCGGGGCGGGCCTCCTTTATCGAGACACCATGGGACGGTTGACCCGATACGTCATATCTTTGTAGGTTTGTCCCCACCCAGCTCACGGAGCGGGCCACTCGCGTTGTCGACGTCCAATGGAGGACGAGATGCCAGACGTGACCAGAAGGCAAGCCATCCACGCCGGTGCGGCGGGCGTGGGAGGTCTGCTGCTGCCCCTGCAGTGGACGGCTGCCGCGCGGGCGTCGTCCGCTCCACCACCCGAGGTCCGGGCGGCCGGAGACCTGGCGCTCTGGTACGACGAACCGGCGGGCGACGACTGGCTCCGCGCGCTGCCGCTGGGCAACGGGCGGCTGGGCGCCATGGTCTTCGGAAACCCCGGGACCGAGCGGCTGCAGCTCAACGAGGACACGATCTGGGCCGGCGGCCCGCACGACTCCGCGAACCCCAGGGCGCTGGCCGCGCTGCCTGAGGTGCGCCGGCTCGTCTTCGAGGACCGCTGGGTCGAGGCCCAGGACCTCATCAACCAGAACATGCTCGGCAACCCGGTGGGGCAGCTGGCCTACCAGACCGTCGGGAACCTGCGCCTCACGGTCCCCGGCACGAGCGGCGCCACCGAGTACCACCGGCAGCTCGACCTGACTACGGCCACGGCCCTGACCAGCTTCGTCGTCGGGGGCGTGCGCTACCGCCGGGAGACCTTCGTCAGCGCCCCGGACCAGGTCGTCGTCATGCGGCTGACCGCCGACGCATCCGGTTCCATCTCGTTCACCGCCGCCTTCGACAGCGCCCAGCGGACCACCACGGCCAGCCCCGACGCCACGGCGATCGCGCTGGACGGGGTCTCGAGCGACCAGGAGGGGATCCCCGGCCAGGTCAGGTTCCTGGCGTCGGCACGCGCCGTCGCCGACGGCGGGAGCGTCAGCAGCGTGGACGGCCGGCTGACCGTCTCGGGTGCGGACAGCGTGCTGCTCCTCGTCTCGATCGGCAGCAGCTACGTGGACCACACCGACGTCGGCGGCGACTACCAGGGGATCGCGTCGCACCACCTCGAGGCCGCCGTCGGCCGGTCGTTCGACGAGCTGCGCGGCCGGCACGTCGCCGAGTACCGGGAGCTGTTCGACCGGACGACCCTGGACCTGGGGCGCACGGCAGCGGCCGACCAGCCGACCGACGTCCGGATCGCCCAGCACGGCGGCGTCGACGACCCGCAGTTCTCCGCGCTGCTGTTCCAGTTCGGCCGGTACCTGCTGATCTCGTCGTCGCGGCCGGGCACGCAGCCGGCGAACCTCCAGGGCATCTGGAACCACGAGCTGTTCCCCGCGTGGGACTCCAAGTACACGATCAACGCCAACTTGCCCATGAACTACTGGCCCGCGGACACGACGAACCTGTCCGAGTGCTTCCAGCCGGTGTTCTCGATGATCGACGACCTCGCGATCACCGGCGCGCGCACGGCCGAGGTGCAGTACGGCGCGGGCGGCTGGGTGACGCACCACAACACGGACGGGTGGCGGGGCACGTCGGTCGTCGACGGCGCGTTCTGGGGGATGTGGCAGACGGGCGGAGCGTGGCTCGCCACGACGATCTGGGACCACTACCAGTTCACCGGGGACCTGGACTTCCTCCGCGAGCACTACCCGGCGATGCGGGGTGCCGCGCAGTTCTTCCTCGACACGCTCGTGGAGGAGCCGAACCTCGGCTATCTCGTCACCAACCCGTCGAACTCGCCAGAGCTCTCCCACCACACCGACGCCAGCGTCGCGGCCGGCCCGACGATGGACAACCAGATCCTCACCGACCTGTTCACCGGATGCGCGCGGGCGAGCGAGGTCCTCGGGGTCGACGCCGACTTCCGTGCGCGGGTGCTCGCCACCAGGGAGCGGCTGGCCCCCATGACGATCGGCTCGCGCGGCAACATCCAGGAGTGGCTCCACGACTGGGTCGAGACCGAGCGCACGCACCGCCACGTCTCGCACCTCTACGGCCTGCATCCCAGCAACCAGATCACCAGGCGTGGCACGCCCGAGCTGTTCGAGGCGGCGAAGCGGACGCTCGAGCTCCGCGGCGACGACGGCACCGGCTGGTCCCTGGCCTGGAAGATCAACTTCTGGGCTCGGCTCGAGGAGGGCGGGCGCGCCCACGACCTCATCAAGTACCTGGTCACGCCGGCCCGGCTGGCGCCCAACATGTTCGACCTCCACCCGCCGTTCCAGATCGACGGCAACTTCGGCGCCACCGGTGGGATCGCCGAGATGCTGCTGCAGAGCCATACGGGAGAGGTGCACCTGCTGCCCGCGCTGCCGCCGGCGTGGCCGAACGGCACCGTCGACGGCCTCCGGGCGCGCGGCGGCCACACCGTCGGAGCGACGTGGAGCGACGGGCAGGCCGACGAGTACCGGATCACCCCGGACCGCGACGGTACCGTCACGCTGCGCGGCAAGCTCTTCTCCGGCCGGTTCGCCGTGCTCGACACCACCCGGGGCGGGCGGGCCAGGACCGCGCGGGCCGCCACCGACGTCATCGAGCTGACCGGTGAGGCCGGGCACACGTATCGCGCCTATGCCCTCCGGAAGCCCGCGGCGGGCGCGCCCACCGAGGTCTCGCCCGAGCAACCGGCCGCCGGCTGACTCGCCGGCCGTGGCGATGGCCGGGACCCCGCCACGGCCGGCGTCGCCACGTTCCTGGGTGCCCCCGGCAGGATTCGAACCCGCGACCTAGTCATTAGAAGTGACCCGCTCTATCCAACTGAGCTACGGAGGCAAGCGAGGTGAGTTTAGCCTAGGTCGAGCTGGTCTTGACCATGTCAATTCACGCGCCAGGCGGTCGGGTAGCGGGTTACGAGCTGGTGATCAGCCGGCTGGCAGCGCCCTGCGCCGCAGGGCGAGCTCCCGCAGGCCGAGGAAGAGCGGGAACGTGAAGGCGATGGCGATCGCGAAGCTCAGCGGCACGAGGATCCAGACCCAGCGGGCCCAGCCGAGCCGGGTGCCCTCGACCAGCATGAACAGGCACGCCGCGATCGCGACGACGATGATGTCGACCGCCGCGGAGGAGCTCGCCGGGTTGGCGAACCAGCCCTCGAGATAACCGAGGCCCTGCGGGTCGGCCATGAACGCGATGTTGAAGGCCCAGGTGCCGATCAGGCCGGCCAGCGAGAGCACCAGCCATGCGACGGCGAGGACGAGCCGGCCTCGTGCGAGAGCCGGAGCTGGAGCCGGTGCTGGCGACATTGCGGGTTCGGACACGGTGTGCTCCTCGCTATTGATACCTCCACTATCGATAGTCATACTATCAGTATGCGCATCTCGGAACTCAGCGAGCGGACGGGCGTCAGCACCGCCTCGATCAAGTACTACACGCGGGAGGGTCTGCTGCCCGTCGGGGAGCGGACCGGCTACAACTCGACCGCGTACGGCGAGGCCCATGTCGCGCGGCTCCGCCTCATCCGGGCGCTCATCGACACGGGCGGCCTCACCGTCGCCGCCGCCGGCAGGGTCATCGCCGCGATCGATGACCCCGGCATCGAGCTCGACCACGTCTTCGGCATCGCCCAGCAGTCGGTCCCGCGCGAGATCACGCCCCCCTCGGCGGCGTCGGTCGAGAAGGTGCACGCGGTCATGCGGGAGCGCGGCTGGGCGACGGTCGACAAGAACCCCGGTATCCCCCTCGCCGCGAGCGTGCTCGACGACCTCGCGGTGACCCGAACCGACCTGAGTGCGGTGCTGTCCCGCTATGCGGAGGCCATCGACATGATCGCCGAGGCGGACCTCGACGCCGTCGCGGCGAGCGGCGACCGCGACCAGATGGCCGAGGCCGTCGTGGTCGGCATCGTCCTCGGCGACGTGCTGCTCGCCGGGCTCCGCCGCATCGCGCAGGAGTCGCACACCCATCGCCGCTACCGCGGGGGCGTCGTCCCCGGGCAGACACACGAGACGAACGAGACAGAGGAACCGACATGACCTCCCCCATCGCCATCTCCACGCCGACCGTCCCGCCCACGCTCCCCCGCCCCGACCGGTGGCACCGCGCGCTCATCGGCCTCGCCGTGGTGATGGCCGTGCTCACGGTCGCGACCGGTGTGCTCGCCATCGTCGACCCTCGAGAAATCCTGGGCCAGAACGCGTGGTTCAAGCCGCTGAAGTTCGTCCTCTCGACCGCCATCTACGCCGTCACCATGGCCTGGCTGATCGGCCAGGTACGCCGGTTCCGGCGGCCGGCCGAGGTGCTCGGCACCGTCATCGCCGTGGCGCTCCTCGTCGAGATAGTCGTCATCACCGGCGCCGCCGCGGCCGGTACGACGAGCCACTTCAACATCACCACCCCGCTCAACGGCGCGCTGTGGGCCGTCATGGGTGGCTCGATCGCCGTCGTCTGGCTCGCGAGCGCGGCCGTCGGCATCACCGTCGCCCTCAATCCCGGTCCCGACGCCGCGCGCAACCTGGCCGTCCGTGCCGGCATCACCCTGGGAATCGTCGGCATGGGACTCGCCTTCCTCATGACCGGCCCGACAGCGGAGCAGCTCGACGACTTCCAGGGCGTCGCCGGCGCCCACGCGGTCGGCGTCGCCGACGGCGGACCCGGCCTGCCGTTCCTGGGCTGGAGCACCGAGGGCGGCGACCTGCGCATCCCGCACTTCATCGGGCTGCACGCGCTGCAGACGATCCCGCTCGGCCTCCTGGCGCTCGAGCTGCTCTCCCGCCGGGTCCCGGTGCTTCGTGTCCCCCGGGTGCGGTTCCGGCTCGTGCTCATCGGCGCTCTCGCCTTCGCGGCGATGCTCGGGATCGTCACCTGGCAGGCACTGATCGGCGAGCCGATCGTGCGGCCGTCCGCTCCGATCCTCCTCGCGGGCCTCGCGACGGCGGCGGGGGCGGTCGTGGCGGTAGGAGCGGTGCTCGCCGTCGGCGTCCGGGCCGTGCGGACCTCGGATGATCGGTAGGGCATCCGGGGCCACCAGCCGGCGGCGACCACCTGACCGGCCGCCGCCGGTGAATGTCAGACGTGCGACGTAGCCTTCCTGCATGTCCTCCGGACCGACCGAGCTCTCCCCCGACGCCGCACGCCGGCTGCGCCTGCGCACGCAGGGGCTGGTGCTGCCCGACGACGGTCCTGGCTCCCCTGGGGTATCGCCGGTCGAGGTGGTACGCCGAATGGTGGCCCTCCAGGGCCAGGACCTGCCGGCAGTGCTACGCGCCATCGCGATCCGGTCTCGCCCGGGCACCACGCTGGACGACGTGCGCTCCGCGTTCGACGCCGGCGAGCTCGTACGCGGGTGGACCCAGCGCGGCACGCTCTTCGCGACCACGCCGAGCGACCTCGCCGCACTCGTCTCGCTGACGGGCGAGCGCATGATCCGCACGGGCCGGCGGACCCGCGAGACCGAGGGCCTGGACGACGCGGTCATCGCCCGCGCGGAGGCGGTCGCCCGGGAGGCGCTCGCGGCGCCCGAGCACGACGGCGGGATCTCGCGCGCCGCTATGCTCGACCACTGGCGCCAGGCAGGGGTGCCCGTCGAGGGCCAGCGCGGCTACCACCTGATCGCTACGCTGGCGCTCCGGCGAGTGCTGCACTGGGGACCGTTCGCGGGGGCGCAGCAGCTCATGGTCGCGACGCCGGGCTCCGGTTCCCTGGGCGTCCAGAACGAGGAGCCCGACGCGGCCCTGCGCCGCATCGCGCTGTCCTACTTCGCCAGCCGGGGGCCCGCCACCCCCGACGACCTCGCCTGGTGGCTCGGTCTGCCCAAGGTGCCGGTGCGCGCCGCGGTTGCGGCCCTCCGCGAGGCGCAACCGGAAGCCCTTACCGAGGTGGTGGTCGGCGAGCAGGCAATGCTCATCGGGCACGAGGCAGGCGGGCGCGGGCTGGACGGCGGCGGCGCGCCCAGCCTCGATCCCGAGCTCGCCAAGCCGGCCGGCGTCGTCCTCGTGCCCGGGTTCGACGAGGTCGTGCTGGGCTATCAGGACCGCGAGCTGGTCGCGGACGCCGAGGCCATGCGGACCGTCGTCCCGTTCATCAACGGAATCTTCCGCCCGGCGGTCCTCGTGGACGGGCGCCTGGTCGGGACCTGGCGTCGTGCACCGAAGCGCGGCGAGGAGCCGTTCGAGCTCGTGCCCGGAGTCCGGGCGCGCGCCCGTAAGGAGGTCGGCGCCGCGGTGGCGGCCTGGCCCCTGGGCTGATACCGGCCGGTCCGCGTGGGTGACGCGGCTCTACCGACCCGACGCTCAGGGGCGGCACCAAGTCACTGCTGGCGCCCGTACGCGCGGACCGCGAGCGGGCAGAACACGACGAAGAGGGCCGCGCACCAGATGAGCGTGGTCGCGACGGCGTCGCCGGCCGGTGCGCCGTTGAGCAGTGCCCGGCAGGCGTCCATCACCTGGGTGACCGGGTTGATCTCGGCCCACGCCCGCAGCCAGCCCGGCAGCGTCTCGACGGGAGCCGCGAGGCTGCTGCCGAGCTGCAGCGGCAGGAAGGTGATGAAGCTGATCGCGAGCACGAACTCGGCGCTCCTGACCAGGACGCCGACGAACACCATGACCCAGCTCAGGCAGAAGCCGAACAAGATGGCCAGCCCGGCCGCGGCGACGGCGTCGGCCAGGCCGCCCTGGATGCGGAAGCCGAGGAGCGCCCCGATGGCGAAGAGGATGGCGACCGCGAGGAGGTAGCGGACGAGGTCGGCCAGCACGGAGCCGAGCAGCGGCGCGATGCGGCTGATCGGCAGGCTGCGGAACCGGTCGGTGACTCCGTTCTTGAGGTCGAGGTTGATGCTGCTGCCGGTCGAGACCATCCCGGCCAGGCCCGCGCCCATGACGAGGATGCCGGGGAAGAGGTACTGGAGGTAGTCGGCGGTCGAGCCGGCGACCGAGCCGCCGAAGAGGTAAGCGAACAGCACCATGAACAGGGCCGGCGTGATGACCCCGTTGACGATCGGGCCTGGGTTGCGCGTCGTCTTGGCGAGGCTGCGGCCGGCGAGCACGAGGCTGTGGCGGAACCAGGCGAGCGGCCTGGTACGCGGCTGTTCGGTGGTGGGCAAGGTGGCGGGGGCAACGGTGGTCATGAGGCAGCCTTCGTCGGTTCGGGAGTGTTGTCAGCGGCAGTGGCGGGCGCCCCCGTCAGGGCGAGGAACACCTCGTCGAGACTGGGCAGCCTGAGCGACAGCTCCGAGACGCCGATGCGCTGTTCACGCAGCCGGGCCGCGATCTCGAACAGCGCCTCGTCACCGGTGACCGGCACCGCCAGCTCGTGCCGGGTGGAGCGCTCCGGGGCCCGGCCCGCGACGTCGGCCAGGATGGCGGTGGTCGCCTCGGCATCCGCGGGATCGTTCGGCCGGACGGCGATGGTGTGCCCACCGACCTGGCTCTTGAGCTCGGCGGGGGTGCCGGAGGCGATGACCCGGCCGTGGTCGATGACGGCGATGGCATCGGCGAGCGCGTCGGCCTCCTCGAGGTACTGGGTGGTCAGGAGGACGGTGACACCGTCAGCGCTGAGCCCGCGGATCATCTGCCACAGCTCGTCCCGCTTGCCGGGGTCCAGCCCGACCGAGGGCTCGTCGAGGAAGACCACCTCGGGACGCCCGACGAGGCTCGCCGCCAGATCGAGACGCCGCCGCATGCCGCCGGAGTAGCCGGCCACCGGCCGCTTCGCCGCGTCCTCGAGGCCGAATCGGGCGAGCAGCTCGCCGGCGCGCCGGGCCGCCTGCGGATGCGTCAGGTCGAGCAGCCGGCCGATCATGACGAGGTTCGCCCGCCCGGTCAGCTCTTCGTCCACGCTGGCGTGCTGGCCCGACAGCGCGATCCGTCGGCGAACCTGCCCAGGCTGCCGCGTGACGTCGTACCCGGCCACGGACGCACGTCCGCCATCCGGGCGCAGCAGGGTCGCCAGAATACGGATCACCGTCGTCTTGCCCGCACCGTTGGGCCCCAGCACGCCGAGCACCTGCCCGCGCGGGGCGGCCAGGCTGACGCCGTCGAGCGCTGTGACCTTGCCGAATGCCTTGACCAGTCCTTCTGCTTCGAACCCTTGCTCTGTCACCGGCAGCGTCCTTCGTCTCGTCGTTGGATTCAGATGATGTAATCATCTGGATTTTCAGAGTATCTTAACGGCGACGGTCGAGGAAGGGACGTGCGATGGTTCGGCTGACCCGGGCGCAGCAGCAGGAGCGCACTCGCGCGGCAGTGCTGGCCGCAGCCCGCGAGGAGTTCGTCGAGCAGGGCTACGCGCTGGCGAAGATCGACCGGATCGCCGACCGCGCCGAGCTGACCCGCGGCGCGGTCTACTCGAACTTCGCGGGCAAGCGCGCGCTGTACCTGGCGGTGCTCGTCGAGCTGGTCGAGCAAGCCCGCGGTGCGGATGCCCCAGAACCGCCCGGCTCGCTGGCCGACGCGTTGGGCGCGTTCGCCCGGACCTGGCTGGAGCGCCTTCCCCTCGCGGGCGACACCGCATCGGGCGGCCGCCTGCAGCTGCGCTCGCTCACGGGGGTCGTCGACGACGAACGAGGCCGGGCCGTGCTGGCGCAGCTCGCCCGGCTGGAGGCCCTGGTGCTCGCGATCGGGCTGGAGCCCTACCTGCCGGATCGCGAGCGCCACCCGGACCAGGCACCCGCGCGCCAGGTGCGGTTGGCCGAGCTGGTGCTGACGCAGTTGAGCGGCTCGGGCTTTCTCGCCGAGATGGCGCCGGGATTTGGCGACCCGTTCGACCAGGCGCGCGCGTGCGAGCACCTGGCCGACCTCGATCTCGCCGACGCCTGGGCACCGTCGTACCTGCCCCATGTCGAGCCCGGCGAGCAGTGCCAGGATGCGTGGGCTCCGCCTGCGGGGCTCGTGGACCAGATCACCGGCGAACCGGTCGACCTCGGCGCCGACGGCCTGGTCACGGTGCTGGGCGCTCGGCGGCTGGCCGCCGCCGAAGAGGCCGTTCGTTCGACCCGGCCCGGCGAGCAGGCCACGGTGGTCGTCGTCACGAGCGATCCCGCCGAGACCGGGCGTCTCGTGCGGCTCCGGGTCAGCGACCTCAGCGGAGTCCTACGCCGCGTGTTCGGTCCCGGAGCCTGGCAGCACGTTCGTCTGGTGATCGACGACGGCGCGGTGGCGGCGTCGGCCCTGGGCCAGGCGGACGTCGACGACGAGACCGAGGTCGCGGTGCGCGTCCGGGGCGGCCTGATCGCCGCTCGGGCCGCCGGACGGGGTGCCGCCTACGCGGCAGCGGCAGCGGCAGGCGACGGGAAGCGGAGTCCGGTCCAGGCGCCGACGTCGGACCGCTCGAAGTAGGCGGCGCTTCCCGCATCCGCCCAGATAGGCCGCGTTCCGACCGCGGACGCGTCAAGATGGAACATGCTCCTCGCCGAGGTCGCCGCCACGTCCGACGCCGTCTCCGCCACCCGCTCGCGCCTTGCCAAGCGCGCGGCCATCGCCGACCTGCTGCGCCGCACGGCCGCTGGCGACTCGGCCGCAGCTGACCAGGCCTCCACCAACATCGAGATCGTCGTCGCCTACATCGCGGGCGCCCTGCGCCAGCGCCGCACCGGCCTCGGCTACGCGGCGCTGCGCGACCTCCCGCCGCCCGCGTCGGAAGCCACGCTCACGGTGCGCGCCGTCGACGCCGCGTTCGCCGAGATGGCAGCCCTCGAAGGCCCCGGGTCCGCCCAGGCCCGCTCGGCCGCCGCCGCAGATCTGTTCGGCGCCGCGACCGAGCGCGAGCAGGCCTTCCTCCGCGGCCTGGTCGCGGGCGAGCTGCGGCAAGGTGCGCTCGACTCGGTCGTGGTCGACGCCGTCGCCGAGGCCGCCGGCACTCCCCCGGACGCCGTCCGCCGCGCCGTCATGATGCGCGGCGCCACCGGGCCGGTGGCGAGCGCCGCCCTCCTCGCGGAGGATCCGCTCGGCGCGCTGGCGACGTTCACGCTCGAGGTCGGCCGACCGGTCCGGCCGATGCTCGCCCAGTCAGCGCCGGATATCGCCGCCGCCTTCGAGAAGCTCAGCTCAGCCGACGCACCGACCGAGCTGTGCGTCGACGTCAAGCTCGACGGCATCCGGATCCAGGTGCATCGGCTCGGCGACGACATCCGCGTCGTCACGCGCTCCCTGGACGACATCACCGAGCGCGTGCCCGAGATCGTCGACGTGGTGCGCGCTCTCCCGTCGGACCGCCTGGTGCTGGACGGCGAGGCGCTCGCGATCGGGGAGGACGGCGTGCCCCGGCCGTTCCAGGAGACCGCCGCGCGGTCCGCGACCCGGGAGGCGACGCCCGAGGCGGAGCTGGCCTCGCAGCTTCAGCTGTCCCCGTTCTTCTTCGACGTGCTGCACGCCGACGGCCGCGACCTCGTCGACGCCCCGCTGCACGAGCGCCTCGCCGTACTTGACGAAGTCGCGGCGCCGCACGTGGTGCGCCGCCTGGTGACGTCCGATCCCGAGGCTGCCGCCGAATTCTTCGCGGGGGCGCTGCGCGAGGGCCAGGAGGGCGTGGTGGTCAAGTCGCTCGACACGCCCTACGCGGCCGGACGCCGCGGAGCGGGCTGGATCAAGGTCAAGCCGCGGCAGACGCTCGACCTGGTGGTGCTGGCGGTCGAGCGGGGTTCGGGCCGCCGGCAGGGCTGGCTGTCCAACATCCACCTCGGTGCGCGCGACCCTGAGGGCGGGTTCGTGATGCTGGGAAAGATGTTCAAAGGGATGACCGACGAGATGCTGGAATGGCAGACCGCGCGCTTCACCGAGCTCAAGACCGACGACAACGGGTGGGTCGTCACAGTTCGGCCCGAGCAGGTCGTCGAGATCGCGTTCGACGGGCTGCAGCGTTCCACCCGCTACCCGGGCGGGCTCGCCCTGCGCTTCGCGCGCGTGCTGCGCTACCGCGACGACAAGAGCGCGGCCGAGGCCGACACGATCGAGACGGTGCGGACCCTCGCGGGTTTCTAGCCGCTCGCAGGAGGCAAGGCTGTCGACCGAGATTCCTTGACGGCGGGCATCGGCCAAGTCCTCACCAGCCGACCCGGGCGAGAACCTCCTTCGCGACCGCGTCCGGGGACGCGTCGTCGGCATCTATCCGCACGACGCCGTCCGGCACCGGCCTGGCCTGCTCGCTGATCGCCCGGTCGGCGATGCGCTCGGCGACCTCCGCGGGCTGGCCCAGCAGGTCGTCGCCCGCCAGCACGGCGGGACCGCCGGCACGACGGCGTTGTGCGCGTTCCCGGAGAGTCGCCGGTGATGCCTCCAGCCGCATCACCGTCAGCCGCGCCGGGGAGAACAGGGACGCCAGCCCCGGTAGGTCCGCGCCGTCGGGCAGGGCGCCGACGAGGACCATCCGCTGGGCACCATCAGCCGCGAAGGTGCGCCACAGCGCTGCCGTTTGTTCGACCCCGAGGGTTCCGCCCTCGGCGTCGTCCGCGAAGGAGAGCTGTCCCACGTCGGCGAATCCGGTCCGGCGGGCCGACTGCCACTGGCTCATCACGGCGTCCCACCCGACCGTGGACTTCCCGACGCACCGCGGACCGGTCAGCCAGAGGATCTCGCCGTCGGCCGGCTCAGGATCCGGCGGACTGCCGGCGGCCAATACTCCCGCGGACGGCGGCCAGGCGTCGACCAGGCGGTCGACAAGGTCGGGGACGGCGGCTGCCGACGTGTCCAGGACGAGGCCACCGTCGGCCGGCTCCGGAACCTCCGCGCCCGCCTCTCCGACCTGAGCCGCGACCTCCGCGGACGGCAGTCCACGCGCCACGAGCCGCTCGCGCAGGAGCTCGCTCTCGGCGGTCAGGCCGACCATCAGCAGGCGGCATCCGGGCAGCACCGGCGCGGGACCGGACTCCGTCACGCCCGAGACGACGAGGCGTTCGACGCCCCGCTCACGCAGCAGGCGCGTCATCACGGCCAGCGCGCGGGTCTTCAGCGCGTACCGGTGGGGGTCGCCGTCCGGCGCGGGATAGCACATACCGAGCTGGTCGATGTCGACGTGGGCGACGCGCGCGCCGTCGTCGGCCAGCCGCTGGTACACCGACCAGGCGAGCGTGGACTTGCCGGTGCCCGGAGGTCCCGTCAGCCAGAGCACCCGCAGGCCCTCGCGATTCTCAGCCATGTCCCGCACCCCGTTGTCAGCTTGCTGTCGGAGGGCCGTTCGGCCCCGTGGTCGGGTCGATTGTCGCCCCATGACCGTCTCGCCCGGTAGCGCTTAATCGTCGGAGCAGGATGCGCGGCCGGAGAAAAAACCACCCGTTCCCCAGGCCATCAGATACCCGGACATACTCGACAGTCGCCTATATATCCGGCAGGGTTCGGCGAGCAAGCAACCTGTACCCGACCCAGACGGGGACATGATGAGGTCAACCATGACCGACGGTATCGCCGGCACCGGCGACGCCGTCAGCGATGATTTCGCCGGCCGGCCCTTGAAGCTCGACGATCCCGCGACCGTCACGACCATCACGGAGCTGACCGCGTCGCGCGACGCGGGCGCCGTCCACGCACGGCTGCGCGAGGAGTGGGGGGACATCGCCCCTGTGGAGCTGGAGCCCGGTGCCCGCGCCTGGCTCGTGACGGAGTACCGGACAATTGTCGCGATGGCCCGCGGCCAGCTCCCCCTCAGCGCGACGACCGGGCTCTGGAGCGGCCACGAGCGCGGCCCGGCCTCGGCGGACTCACTCCTGCTCGGGCCGCTGGCGTCGTCCGCCCGGCTCACGGTGGAACAGGCGGACGGAAGCACGCACGACCGGCTCCGTATCCCGCTCGACGAGTCGCTCGGCGTGATCGACGACGCCGAGGTCGTGCGGACCACCCGCGCCCGGTGCGACGAGCTCATCGACCAGTTCGCCGCGACCGGTATGGCCGACCTGGTGCGCGACTACGTCGCGCAGATGCCGCACCTGACACTCGGCGCGGTTCTCGGGTTCGACGCCGGGACGGCGCAGCAGGTGTTCGGTGCCGCCGCGCGCCGGCCGGCCGAACGGAATGCGGCGTCGGCCGTGCACGAGGTGAGCTTCCTGCTCACCGGGCAGACGGCGGCCCGCCGGGCGGACGGCGCGCCCACCCCCGCCGGCCGGCTCGCGCGGCATGCCGCCTACGAGAGCACCGCGGAGGCGACGCTCGGCGTCCTGTCGCTCACGGCTACCGCGGACCTCGGCCTGCAGGCCTGGCTGGCACAGACGCTCTACCTCTCCCTGACCGACGACCGGTTCGCCAGGCGGCTCGCCGGCGGTCGGCTAGGGACCGACGAGGCGCTCGACGAGGTGCTGTGGACCGCGCCCCCGGTGAGCGCGCTGGCTCCGCGGATCGCCGTCGAGGACTTCGTGCTCGACAGCAAGCTCGTGCAGCGCGGGGACGCGATGCTGCTCGCGGTCGGTGCGGTCGGCTCGGACCCGAGCATCCGCGGCGAGAGCCCCTGGGACGGCTCCGGCGGCAGTGCCCACCTCGCGTTCGGTGTGGGCGCCCACGCCTGCCCCGCGCCGCACCTGGCCCGGCTGATCGTCCGGACGGCGGCCGAGACCCTGCACCGCCGCCTCACGCCCACGCTCGCGGTGGGTCCGGAGGATCTCCGGTGGGCGCCTGACTTCCGCTTTCGCCTGCTGGAGGCCCTGCCGGTCTCCTTCCGCCCCGAGCAGTAATCCCCGCCGCGGTCCGGGCCGCCCGTTCCGTGATCCCCGCGGAAGCCGCACGACCCGCCACGCCGATCACACCCCCGAAGGGACACCGTGAGCCGTACTACCCGAGCCTCCAAGGTTCTCAACACCGTCTTCGCCCCCGCCGTCAGGGGGCGCGACGACCCCGCCGGCGCCTGGGCGAAGGCCGTCGCCGAGGTCGAGAAGGACGCCGGCATCCAGGACCCCGAGCTCGCCGACGGTCTAGGCCGCGTGTTCGCGAGCATCTCCGAGGAGCCCCGGCTGACGCCCCTGGGCTGGATGTTCTCGCTCAGTGTGGTCAAGGACCGCTACACCAACCGGCTGCGCATCAAGAAGCTGCTGGCCGAGCGCCCGGAGATCGCCGCCGAGCAGATCACCAACCCGGTGTTCGTGCTCGGGCTGCCGCGCACGGCGACCACGCTGACCCACAAGGTGCTCGCGGCGTCGCCCGACCATCGCGGGCCGCTCGCCTGGGAGATGTCCAACACGGGACTCGAGGACCCCGCCGCGGCGAAGCGGGCGATCAAGAAGTTCGACCAGAACGCCCAGATCTTCACGAAGGTCTTCGCGCCGAGCCTGAAGGACATCCATCCGATCAGTGCGAAGGACCCGGAGGAGTCGCTGCTGCTCATGCCGCACGGGACCTTCTGGCCGCTGTTCCACGGCAGCATGCCCTCCTACCGGGAGTGGTACGCGCAGCGCAGCGCGGCGGAGCTGGCCGGCGACTACGAGTGCCTGAAGCAGGGCCTGCAGGTGCTGCAGCACGGGCGGGCGCCCAAGCGGTGGATCGTCAAGTACCCGGCACACCTGAACGACATGACGGTGATCAAGGAGGTGTTCCCGGACGCCACGTTCGTGTGGACGCACCGCGACCCGGCCACCGTCGTCGGCTCGGCGTGCAGTCTCGTGGAGACGCTGTGGGCGCCGTACCAGACGGATCCCGACCCGCTCGAGGTCGGGGAGCTCATCATGGACTCCATGGTCACGTGGGTGAACAACGCGCTGGAGTCGCGGCTCACCCTGCCGCCGTCGTCCATCGTGGACGTGCCGTACCACGCGCTGAGCGCCGACCCGCACACCGAGGTGCCGCGGGTGTACTCGGCGATCGGGGCGAGGTGGACGGCGAGCGACGAAGCGCAGCTCGACCGGGTGCTCGCCCGGCCGGCGGGAACGCGTCGGCACGAGTACGACATGCGGCGCTACGGGCTGCAGCCGGAGCAGGTCGAGGAGAAGTTCGCGGGATACCTGCGCCTGCTGAACACTATCGACACCCTGGACGCGAAGCCGAAGGCTGAGATGTGACGCTCGCGGTGGTTGCCGGGCCAAGCTCGACGACGCGGCCCTCCCGGAGCACCGCGATGTCGTCGCTCATGTGCAGCGCGACCCCGAGGTCGTGGGTGATGAGGAGGTAGGCGAGGTCCCGATCGCGCTGGAGCTCATCGAGCAGATCGAGCACTTGCGCCTGGACCGAGACGTCGAGCGCGGAGACCGGCTCGTCGAGGATCAGCACCCGGGGGTCGGCGGCCAGCGCCCGCGCGATCGAGACGCGCTGGCGCTGGCCACCGGACAGGTGCAGCGGACGCCGGGCCGCCAGGGCGTGGTCGAGGCCGACGGTGTCCAGCAGCGCAGTGACCTCCGCGCGGACCGGTCCGGGCCGGGTCGACCGGCCGCGGGTGACAGCGTCTGCGAGGATCGCGCCGACGGTCCAGCGCGGGTCGAACGAGCTGAGCGCGTCCTGGAACACGGCGCCGACGAAGGGCCGGCGGGGGCGGCGTCGGGCCTCCGGCAGGGGGCTCCAGGGCTCGCCGAGCAGCGTGACCTCGCCGGCGTCGGGGCGTTCGAGTCCGAGAAGCAGGCGGGCGGTCGTGGACTTGCCGGAGCCGGACTCCCCGACCAGCCCCAGGGTCCGGCCCGCGCGGAGCGAGAACGACACGTCGTCGGCGGCGACGATCTCCCGCCCCCCGACGTAGAAGGTCCGGCGCATGCCGGAGGCCTCGAGCAGCACCTCGCCGAACGTGGGCCTGATCGCCTTATCAGCGGCCATACCGCGACTACTCCTACGTTCGACGCCGGCGGTCGGGTCGCCGGCGGTCGGGTCGGCGACGGACGGCGGCGGCGCCGAACGCGGCAGCGACGCCGGCGACAGCCGGGTGCCGCGGGGGCGGCCCGCCGGGACGGCGTCGACCAGCTTGCGGGTGTACTCGTGCTTCGGTTGCTCGAACACCTCGGCCGGGGTGCCCTCCTCGACCACGGCGCCGTCGGTCATGACGAGCACCCGGTCCGCGATGCCACGCACGACGGACAGGTCGTGGCTGATGAGCAGCAGGGCGGTGCCCTCGTCGCGCAGCTGCCCCAGCAGCCGGAGCACGCCGGCCTGGACGGGCTGGTCCAGGGCGGTGGTGGGTTCGTCCGCGACGAGGAGCTGCGGCGCGCCCGCGATCCCAGAGGCGATCAGGGCGCGCTGTCGCTGGCCGCCGGAGAGCTCGCCGGGACGCTGGCGGGACCGCAGCTCGGCGTCGGGCAGGCCTACGCGTTCGAGGAGCTCGATGGTGCGCGCCCGGCGCGCGGCGGCGTCGAGCCCGGTGTGCAGGGCGAGCGTGTCGCCGATCTCGCGGCCGATGGGGCGCAGGGGGTCGAGGGAGACGAGCGCGTCCTGGGCGATCAGGCCGACCGTGCCGCCGCGCAACCGGCGCAGACGCCGCCCGGTCAGCGACAGGACGGGCTGCCCCGCGACCGTCAGCTCCGCAGCCGAGACCCGAGCGCCGTCGCCCGCGAGGCCGACGATGCTGCGCGCCGTCACGCTCTTGCCCGAGCCGGACTCGCCGACGATCGCCACGCACTCGCCGGCCGCCACCCGGAAGCTGACCCCGTCGACCACGCGACGCCCGGAGAACTCCACGACCAGGTCGCTGACCTCGAGCACCGGCCCACTCATGCGGCACTCCTGTTCCGCTTCTGGATGCCGCGGCCGACGACGGTCGCAGCCGCGGCGCTGGCGACGATCGCGAGGCCGGGGAAGAAGGTCATCCACCAGAAGTTCGCGATGTAGGTGCGGCCCGCGGCGAGCATCGCGCCCCACTCCGCGGCGGGCGGCACGGCCCCGAGGCCGAGATAGCTCAGCGAGGAGACCCAGATGACCGCCTGCCCGAGCCCGAGGGTCGCGAGCACGAACAGCGCGGCGGTCACGTTCGGCAGGATGTGCCGGGTGATGATCCAGAGCCGGCCGCGGCCCAGCACGCGGGCGGCCTCGACGAACTCGGCGGCCGCCGTCCGCCGCACCTGGGACCGGATGATGCGCGCGTAGCCTGGCGCGGTCGCCAGGCCGACGGCGATCGTCGAGCTCAGCACGCCCGGCCCCGTGACCACGATGAACAGCAGCGCGAGCAGCAGACCGGGGAAGGCGAACAGCACCTCGACGAACCGGGTGGTGCCGAAGTCGAGCCAGCGCGGGCCCAGCCCCGCGACGAAGCCGAGGACTATCGCCAGCCCGATGCCGATCGCCGTCGCGAGAACGCCGATCCGCAGGGACTCCGACGCGCCGTGGACCACGCGCGTGTAGATGTCCCGGCCGGACTCGTCGGTCCCGAAGAGGTGGGTGAGCGACGGCGGCCGGAAGGCGTCGGTGTGCGAGACGGCGAGCGGGTCCCCCGGCGCGAGCAGGTTCGGCCAGAGCGCCGCGACGAGCAGGAGCACCAGCACCAGGCCGGCGATCGCCTCGGCGACGGTGGGACGGAACGCCGTGGCGCCCGCGACGGCGGTACGCGGCCGGATCATTCCGTCACCGCCCTGGCGCGCGGGTCGATGGCGCGGTCGGCGAGGTCGGTCACGAGCGTCATGACCGTATAGGCGAGCGCCACCACGAGCACGATGCCCGTCACCAGGGTGACGTCGCGCAGCTGGACCGCCGACAGCAGGCTGCGGCCGAGGCCCTGGCGGGCGAACACCGACTCGACGACCACCGCACCGCTGATCAGCGACCCGAAGGCCCACCCGGACAGCCCGACGGCGGGGATCGCCGCGTGCCGCAGGGTATGCCGCCAGAAGATCCGGGCCTCGCTCTCGCCGCGCGCTCGCGCCGTCGTGACGAAGGGCGACTCCATCGCCGTCAGCAGCGACTCGCGCATGACCTGCCCCAGGAACCCGGCCAGCGGGATCGCCATGGTGAGCGCGGGCAGCACGATGCCGAGCGGCCCGGGCACGCTGACCGGCGGCAGGATGCCCAGGGTGTTGCTGAAGAACAGGATCAGCACGGTGGCGAGCCAGAAGTGCGGGACGGCCGCCGCGACGAGCTCCAGCCCGGAGCCGATGGCCCAGGCGACCCGGCCGCCCCGCACGCTCCACGCCGCCAGCGCGCACGCGAGCGCCCAGGCCAGGGCCAGCGAGCAGAGCGCGAGGGCGAGCGTGGCGCCGAGCTGTTCCCCGATCGCCGTCGCCACGGGCTTGTGCAGCGAGTAGGACTGCCCGAGGTCACCGGTCACGAGCCGCCCGAGGTAGGTCAGGTACTGCACCACGAGCGGCTGGTCGAGGCCGTACTCGCGGCGGACCTGCTCCAGCGCCTCGGGTCCCGCCTGGGAGCCGGGCCCGCCGAGGATGGCCTCGGCGGGGTCACCCGGGACCAGCCGGAGGGCGAAGAACGTGATCGTCGCCGCCGCCCAGAGCACGAAGAGGACCCCGCCGGCGCGCAGGAGGAGCCAGCGCCGGTTGCCCGGCGCCGGGCTCCTGCGCACCCCGGTGGTGGGGACCGGAAGGGTCAAGACGCCAGCCAGGCCTCGGCGAAGGTCGGCGTCGACACCGTCGGCATCGCACGCAGACCCCGCACGGTCGACGAGTACAGGAAGTGGTTCTGCTGGTCGTACAGCGGCAGGATGTAGTACCCGTCGAGGATGATCCGCTGCGCCTGCGCGTAGAGGTCGGCCCGCTCACCGGCATCGCTCGTGGCCGAGGCTCGGGTGAGCAGCTCGTCGAGCTCGGCGTCGTCCACCTGGGCGAGGTTCGCGAAGTAGCCGCTCGGCGCGGGCTCGATGCTGGCGGAGTGGTACAGGATCCGCAGCACGTCCGGCCCGACCTTCGTGTACGGGGCGCTGACCAGGTCGTAGTCGTTCTCGGCGAGCGCGCCGTACCAGCTCGACAGGTCGAGCGGGTGGAGGTTGACCTGGAAGCCCGCGGTCTTGGCGTCCGCCTGGATCTGCTCGAACAGGGACTGCTCGGCCGGGATCGACTGGTTGGTGCTCACCGGGAAGTCGAGGGTGAGGCGCTCGCCGTCCTTGACGCGGTAGCCCTCGGCGTCCCGCTCGTCCCAGCCGGCCTCGTCGAGGAGGTCCGCGGCGGCGGCGGTGTCGACGGCGAAGCGGTCGGGCTCGCTCAGGCCGAGCGGCTCGACGCTCGACAGCGGCGAGTACGAGCGCTCGGCCGTGCCGAAGAAGAGGCTCTGGATGCCGTCGTCCACGTTCACGGAACGGATGAACGCCTCGCGGACGCGCTCGTCGTCGAACGGCGCCTTGCCCGAGTTGAGCTCGATGCGGTTGGCGGCGCCGGGACGAGGCGCGTCGAGCTCCTCGATCGCGTCGTCCGGCTCCGCGGACCGGATGGTGTCGGGCTGCGCGTTGTCGATGACCTGCGCCTCGCCCGACTGGAGCGCGGCGTAGCGGCTCGCGGAGTCGGGGATGAACCGCCACACGATCGAGTCGAGGTACGGCAGGGTGGCTCCCTCGGGCACCTCCACGTCAGCAGGCGGCGAGGCGTAGTCGTCGTTCCGCACGAGTGTCACCGACTCCTGGCGCTCCCACTCGTCGACGACGAACGGGCCGGTGCCGACCGGTGCGGCGCAGTTCTCCTCCTGGCTGCGTTCCAGGGCCTTCGGCGACTCCATCGCCACCCACACCTGCGAGAGCGACTCGAGCAGCGCGCTGTCCGGTGCGCTCAGCTCCAGGCGGACCAGGTGGTCGTCGACGGCCACCACGTTCTCGATCTTCGCCAGCGCGAGGTAACCGGTCGACGACGCCGTCGCCGGGTCCTGCACGTGCTCGATGTTCGCGGCGACGGCTTCGGCGTCGAAGGGCGTGCCATCGGTGAACGTCACGTCCTCGCGGAGCCGGAACTCCCACGTGAGGCCGTCGTCGCTCTCGGTCCACTCGGTGGCGAGCCACGGGATGACCTCGCCGTCATCGGAGAGCGAGACGAGCGACTCCAGGTACTGCGTGGCGATGAGCGCCTGCGGGTAGTTGCCGCCCACGTGCGGGTCGAGGCAGGAGGGCTCGGCGTCGCCGGAGGCGTAGGTCAGGGTTCCGCCTGCCACGGGTTCGCCGGTGGGCTCGCCGGTCGTCCCTCCCCCGGGTGAGCAGGCGGCGATCAGGAGAGCGACGGCGGCCGTCAGCACGACGGCGGCACGCGGGCGGGAGAACCGGCGCGAGGGCATGGCTTCGTGTACATCCTGTCTGGAAGGTTGTCCGAACGACTCCGTTCATGCTCCCAAACCCCCGCTCCCGACGGTGGTATTCCGCCTACGGGTGCCGTGTGGGGCGTGCCACACACGACGACGCTGCTACGCCGCCCGAAGGCCGGCCGCCCCATGCGCACGTGGACGGCCGGCCCGTTCCGAGAGGCTGGGTCAGTCGTTGCGCCCGATCGTGATGCACTGCTCGGACCCACTTTCGGCGGCCCACGCGCCGGCGTTGCCGGCGTTGTCAACGCCGCGGGCCGTCCAGCACGTCGTCGATCCCTGTGGACTCGTGACGTCGGCGGTGTCGCCCGGGATGACTACATAGTCGCCGAACGTGTCCTCATGTACTTGCTTCTGTCGGTAACGGAGCTCCACACGAGCGACTCCGCTCGGACGGAAGTACGGGTCACCGGAGTCCGACACGGACGCCGTGACGGTGTAGTCCGGATCGGACGCGTGCTCTGGCATGCCGCTGATCCACTCCGCGCCGATGCTGAGACCGTTCAGCCAGGGGGCGCTGGTGTCCGTCGGCTCGGTCGCCACCGGCGAGGCGATCGACGTCAGGTCCACGGCGCGCACGTCATCGGCGGCGTCGACATAGGCAACCGTCGTACCGGCGTCGTCCAGATCGAACTCCGGCAGGTTGGTGTTGGTGTCTGAAGGGACCGCGAGGGATCTCGTGACTCCGCCGAAGACACCTTCTGCTGCCGTGCCGTACCCGTAGTCGTACGCGTACTCGCCCACCACGACACCAGGGCCGAGCTGCACCGGAACGCGAGTCGACGCGCCGCCGCTCCGCTCGAGAACCTCGTAGTCGCGGTAGACCCCTTCGAGGTCGAGCAGCAGCCCACCTTCCCTGCACGACAACATGGTGAAGCGTTCGTCCGCGTCATCGACGACAGCGAAGCCGTTGAAGTCTGATGAGCAGACCTCCGGCCGCTGTTCGAGGACACCGCCGGTCACGATGTCGTACCGCGTCAAGGTGAACTGGTCGTCCATCACGACGACGTCGTCACCAGCGACAGCAACTCCCCGGCTGCTGCCTTCGAAGGAAGCCGGGACCGTGAGCGTGTCCGTCGGTTCTGTGACGGGCTGCACGACCACGGACGACCCCTGGCGCAAGGCCAGATACTGGGCGCCGGCACCCAGAGTCGTGCTCGTCGAGGTGCTCCGGCTCCCACCCCCCTCACGCGCCCAGGCGATCAGGTTCGTGTCGCCCTGGTCGATCTGCACGACGTCGGTCTCCGCCGTGACGAGCTCGCCGACCAGCGGCGACCCACCGAGCTCGGTGCCCCACGCCGCCGCGGGGTCCGCTCGGTCACGCCAGACGACCTGCGGCCCAGACGCGGACTGGACCTCGACGAAGAGGTAGTGGTCGGTCAGCGCGACCTCCGTCGGGGTACCGAATGTGCTGACTTCTCCGGCGGTCACGAGGACGGTGCTCGGCGCGGGGTCGGCCTGTGCGGGCCCCGCGGCGATCACCATGCCGCCTAGCGCCACAGCGCTGATGGCACCGAAGCCGAGAGAACGTCTCGTCACGGCAGGGCGCACCAGGGTGGTGCAGAACATATTGCCTCCAAACGCGCCACGGTCGCGGCGACAGTCAGCGACCGTAGCGACGACCCGGGCCCATGAGTAGGGTCCTATCGGGTGAAATCGGGCATTGCACCCCATCTTCGCTCGACCGCCGGCCGTGCCCACGGCACGCCGGGAACTCTTGTCGGTGCCTCCGCGTTCTCACCCCGCACCCAGGCGTTTTCCTCCCGGCGAGAGTGGCTCGCCGCATATACTCGCCGGGTTCGGACGCCCTATCGCGAGGAGCACCGATGACCGAGCCGATGCCGCTTCAACCGCCTGCCCCCGCCGAGCCCCTCGTGCTCAGCGCGCCCGACCCGGTCCAGCCCGTTGCCGCCACGCAGGCGCCCAAGATGGCGCCCAAGGTGGACCCCGCCGTCGCCCCCGCGCTCGACCAGAAGGTATCCACCTACCTCGACGGTCTGCTCAGCGCCGATACCAAGAGCCCCGAGTTCGCCAAGCGTGCCGACGACGTGCGCACCATGGGCGACCAGGACATCCGCCAGGCCGCCGACTCCAGCAACCGGCTGCTGGCCACGCCCGTCCGGGCGCTCAAGGAGGGCGGCCTCGCGGACGGCTCCAAGGTGGGCCAGACCCTGCTGGAGCTGCGCCGCACCGTCGAGGACCTGGACCCGTCCGAGAAGAGCGTCGGGCGCAAGTTCCTCGGCGTCATCCCGTTCGGCGACAAGCTGCAGGACTACTTCCGCCGCTACGAGTCCGCCCAGGGCCAGCTCAACGCGATCATCCAGGCCCTGTACAACGGGCAGGACGAGCTGCGCAAGGACAACGCGGCGCTCAACCTGGAGAAGCAGAACCTCTGGGACACGATGGCGCGGCTCAACCAGTACATCTACGTGGCCGAGCGGCTCGACGCCCAGCTGTCCGCGAAGGTCGCCGAGCTCCAGATCGCCGAGCCCGAACGGGCCAAGGCGCTGTCCGAGGACGTCCTGTTCTACGTGCGCCAGAAGCACCAGGACCTGCTCACGCAGCTCGCGGTGTCGATCCAGGGCTACCTTGCGATCGACATCATCATCAAGAACAACGTCGAGCTCACCAAGGGTGTCGACCGCGCCACGACGACTACGGTCTCCGCGCTGCGCACCGCCGTCATCGTGGCCCAGGCCCTGGCGAACCAGAAGCTCGTGCTCGACCAGATCGGCGCGCTGAACACCACGACGTCGAACATGATCGCCTCCACGTCCAAGATGCTCGCCGACCAGTCCGCGACCATCCAGGAGCAGGCCGCGAGCTCGACGGTCGGCATCGAGCAGCTCCAGGCGGCGTTCGCGAACATCTACGCCACGATGGACTCCATCAGCGACTTCAAGAGCCGGGCGCTCGACTCGATGTCGCAGACCATCGGCGTGCTCCAGACCGAGACGACCAAGGCGACCGAGTACGTGGAGCGCGCACGGCGTACCAACACCAACGGCGTGGCGAGCGGATCACTCGACCTCAACACCCCGTGACGGCGGGCCCGGAGGCAGGTATGAGCTGGTGGCGGCGACTCTTCGGCGGAAGCACGCACACCGAGGAAGAGGAGCGGCAGGTCTCGATCCCCGCCCCGCCCACCACCGAGCAGATAGTGACGTCCGTCGACGCCGTCCTGGCACGCACGTCCGGCCGGGCGCCGGCGGCCGTCACCGCCCGGGTGCAGCGGGTCGCCGAGACCGTGCACGAGATGGCGCCGCGCCTGGACCGGCTCGGCGCCGGATCCCAGCAGGCGCACACCGTCGTCGCCACCGCGACCAGCTACCTGCCCGAGGCCGTCGACGCCTACCTGCGCCTCCCCCGCGACTTCGCCGACCGGCGCGTCGTGGACCGCGGCAAGACGTCGCTCATGATCCTGTGCGACCAGCTCGACCTGCTGGGAGCCACCATCGACAAGATCTCCGACGCCGTGTCCCGCGCCGACGCCGTCGCCCTCGTGGCGCACGGCCGCTTCCTCGAGGAGAAGTTCGGCACGTCGTCCGGCCTGACGCTCCCGGGTACCGCGCCCGGCTCCCTTCCGGCCCCGGGCTCGACGGCCCCCGGGACGACGTCGGCCCCGCCTCCCCTGGAGGCCCCGTGACCACGGACGGCGGAGGCCCGGTGAGCACGACGCCGCTCGGTGCCGCCCTCGACGCGCTCGCCGCGACGGCCACCGCCGTCGGCGTGAGCGCCCCGGCCGCCCGAACCGAGGGCGAACGGCTGGCCGCGGCCGTGGCCGAGTCCTCCCCCGGTGCCCCGGCCGACTGGCTCACGGCGACGGCCCGACCGACGTCGACCGGCTTCCAGCAGTTCTTCGACGCCGCAGTAAGCGCACGCCGCTGGCGCTCCTCCCCGACAGACCTCCTCACCGAGCTCATCACCACCGGCAACCCCGGCGCGGCCCGGTACGCCGAGGCCCTGGCCGCCGTCGTGGACGCCGCGGCCGCCCTCGGCGACCCCAGCATCAGCGCCATAGCCGCCGCCGAAGGCACCAAGGCCGTCCACCGCAGCGCCGCGGCAGGCCGCGACAAAGCCGCCGAACCCACCGCCCAGGGCGACCCCACAGGAGAGGCCGCGGGGTCCGCGGCCACCCCGGCCGAGGCCCCCGAGGCCCCCGAGGCCCCCGAACAGAGAACCCTCGAAGAGCTGCTCAGAGAGCTCGACGACCTCACCGGACTGACGAGAGTCAAGAACGAGATACACCGCCAGACCGAGCTCCTCCGCATCGAGCGCCTGCGCGCCGAAGCCGGCCTCACGTCCCCGACGCTGACCCGCCACCTCGTGTTCGTGGGCAACCCGGGCACCGGCAAGACCACGGTCGGCCGCCTGGTCGCCGGGATCTACCGCGCGCTCGGCCTGCTCGAGAAAGGCCACCTCGTGGAGGTGGACCGGTCCGAGCTGGTCGCGGGCTACCTGGGCCAGACGGCCGAGAAGACGACGGCCGTGGTGCAGCGCGCCCTGGGCGGCGTGCTGTTCATCGACGAGGCGTACGCCCTGGCCGAGGACCAGTACGGCCGGGAGGCGGTCGACACGCTCGTCAAGGACATGGAGGACCACCGCGATGACCTCGTGGTGATCGTGGCGGGCTACCCGGGCCCGATGGCCCGGTTCGTGAGTACGAACCCGGGCCTGGAGAGCCGCTTCGCGCGGACCATCACGTTCGAGGACTACTCCGGCGACGAGCTGCGGCAGATCTTCGAGAGCATGGCCCGGGCCGCCGACTTCGAGCCGGAGCCGGCCACGCTGGAGCGGTTCGACCGTCTCGCGGCGGACCAGGTGCGCGGCGAGGGCTTCGGCAACGGGCGCTGGGCACGCAATGTGCTGGATTCCGCGATCGCCCGGCACGCCTGGCGCCTGCGGGACGTTGAACGACCGACGCTGGACCAGCTGCGCACGCTGGTCCCGGAAGACCTGGAGGATGTCGTGGACATCGGCACAGACAGCGGGGCCACCCCGTGACCGCGCCCCTGACGACGAGCCCGGCCGCGCCCGGCGCCGGGACCGGCCCCGCGGACGGCAACGGTGCCGCTCCCGAGCCCACGACGCCCGCCGCGCGGTTCACCGCGGGTCTGGCGACCACGCCGGGCCGGCTGGCGCTGGCCACGACGGTCGCCGTCGTGGCGTGCCTGCTGCTGGGCGTGACGGGGTTCCTGGCGGGCAGCAGCCAGTCCGCGGCCCTGCGCGACGCGCAGCGCGACGCGGCCCAGCTGGTCGGCACGCAGGAGCTGCGCAACGACCTCGTGTCGGCGGACGCCACGGCGACCAACGCGTTCCTCGTGGGCGGGCTGGAGCCGGCGGAGGCACGCGCCCGGTACGAGGCGAGCCTGTCCGAGGCAGCGCAGGCCGTCCCGTCGCTGGCCGCGACCGCACGGGGGGACGGCGAGGCCGCCGACCTCGCGACGATCTCCGACTCCGTGCAGCGGTACGCGGGCCTGGTCGAGTCGGCCCGGGCGAACAACCGGCAGGGCTTCCCGGTCGGCGCGGCCTACCTGGACCAGGCCTCGGCCGCCCTGCGCGACGAGGTGCTGCCCACCCTCGACGAGGTGTCGGTCTCGACGTCCGAGCGCGTCGACGCCGACATGGGTTCCGTCTCCCTGGCCCAGGCGCTGCTGCTGTTCGTGCTGCTGGGCCTGGTGGCGCTGGGCGCCGTCCAGCTCTGGCTGGCGCGCCGCACCCACCGTGTGCTGAACACAGGCCTCGCGGCCGCGAGCGTCGCCCTCCTGGTGGGCGGGGTGGTTGCCACGGCCGCCGTCCTGGGCGGCAACGGCGTGGCCCGGTCCGTGGCGAGCGGCCCGTACGCGGCGACCGTCGCGACGTCGCAGGCCCTCTCGCTGGCCACCGACGCCAAGTCGATGGAGTCGTTCACGCTGATCAAGCGCGGCTCCGGTGCCGACTTCGAGGAGTCCTACCAGACGTCGCTCGCCAGTGCGCAGGACCTCCTGGACGAGGCCGGGAACGCCGTCGACGGCGACACCAGCTCGCAGGACCTCCTGGCGGCCTGGGACGCCAAGCACGCCGAGATCCGCGAGCTGGACGACGGCGGCGACTGGGACGCCGCCGTCGAGGCGGCGACGTCCACCGCCGACGACTCGGCGGGCGCGGCGTTCGCCGCGTTCTCCGACTCCGCCCACGCCGAGGTCGAGGCCACGAGCACCGCGGCGGTCGACCGGCTGGGTTCCGCCTCGACCACCGCCCTGATCGCCGGCTGGGTCGCCCTGGTGCTCGGCGTGGCCGGGGCCGTGGCCGCGACCGCCGGGATGAACGTCCGCCTGAAGGAGTACCGATGAGCATGCGCACAGCCCGCAGACCGCTGGTCACCGCCCTCGTCGCGCTCGCCATCGTCGGCACGACGGCGGCGTGCGCGCCCCAGCCCACGACACAGCTCCTGACCGGCACGGCCGGGCTCGGCTCGTCGGCGCAGGAGTCCACGCAGGAGGCGGCACCGCAGGCGCGGAGCGGCGGCGCGGCGGCGGGCGCCGTCGCCGCGCCGCAGGACTGCGCCGACGGGCTCCCCGCCGTCGCCTCGATCGACCCGGGCGGCAGCCCGGAGGTGACGTCCGGCTCCACGATGGCGGCCATCCGCGAGCGCGGCGCGCTCCGCGTGGGTGTCTCGGCGGACACGCTGCTCATGGGGTCGCGCAACCCGTTCAACGGCGAGATCGAGGGCTTCGACATCGATGTCGCCCGCCAGGTGGCCGACGCGATCCTCGGCGACCCGGACGCGATCCAGTTCCGCGTGATCACGTCGGGCGACCGCGAGACGGTCCTGCAAGAGCACGAGGTCGACATCGTGACCCGCGCCTTCACCATCAACTGCGACCGCTGGGAGAACATCGCGTTCTCCGCGGAGTACTACCACTCGGGCCAGAAGCTCCTCGTGCCGTCCACGTCCGACGTCGCGGGCATCGACGACCTCGCCGGGCAGCGCGTCTGCGCGCCCGACGGCACCACCACCCTGGAACGGCTCCAGCAGTGGGAGGGCGTCGAGGCGGTCCCCGCCGCCACGCACACGACGTGCCTGGTCCTGTTCCAGCAGGGTGCGGTGGACGCCATCACCGGCGACGACACGGTCCTGGCCGGCTTCGCCGCGCAGGACCCGTACGCGAGCGTCGTGGGCGACGCCGTGAGCGACGAGCCGTACGGCGTCGGCATCCCGGCCGACCAGGCGGACATGGTGCGGTTCGTCAACGGCGTGCTGGAGGACATGGTCTCCAGCGGGCGGTGGGAGCAGTCCTACGACCGCTGGCTGGGCGACGCGCTCGGCCCGGCGCCGGCCGCACCGCAGCCCGTGTACGGACGGACGCCGTGAGCAGGACCGACCGCGCGCCGGCGCCGCCCGGCGCCCTGGGGGTGGCGGCAGAGCCGGACGCGCTCCTGACCTACCTCGCGGACCTCCAGTCGTGGCTCGACGCGCGCCGCGCCGACCTGGACCGGCTCGACGCCGCGGCCCGCCAGTCCGGCGCGGACGGCGTCACGGCCGACGTCGTCCTCGCGCTGACCCTGTGGCAGGCGGTGCGCACACGCGCCGACGAGCTGGTGACGGTATGGGACTCGGGCCGGGCCGACGCCGTGGCGCGCGAGCGCATGTCGCAGCTCATCTGGGGCCGCCTCGGCGGCGACCCCGCCACCTCGCTCCTCTCGCTGGTCGACGCCGCGCGCCTGTGCGACGCCCAGGCCGACCAGCTCGCCGCCCGGCTGTCCTTCGACCCGCACGCCGCCGACGTCACCGCCCGCTTCCGGGCGGTCGCCGCGGGGATCGTCCGGGCCGAGGACGCCGCGCACGCGACCGCCGACACGGAGGACGACGCCGCCGTCGCCCGCCTGCGCGACCGGCTGGCCCGGCTCAAGTCCGACGCCGCCCGCGGCGCCGACGTCTCGGGCCCGCTCGGCGCGCTCGAGAACGACATAGCGCGCACCGAGCGCGACCTCATCGTGGCCACCGCCCGGAGCCGGTCGCTCGTCAAGGACCGGGAGCGCGCCGTCGCGCTGCGCACCACCCTGGCGGAGCGGCTGCCCGTGCTCACCCAGGTCGCCGAGCGCTGCCGCCGCGAGATCGCGGACCCGCCGCGGCTCGCGATCCCGGACGTGTCCCGGCTCGGCGACGTGCCGGACGAACGCGACCGGCTCGCGACGTACGTCCAGCGGCTGGGCGCCGTCGAGCGCGCGATGGAGCGCGTCGAGGACGCCTACACCGCACCCCTGCGCGAGCGCGCCGAGCTGCGCTACCGCGTCAAGAACCTGATGACGAAGGCCCAGGGCAACGGGCGGGCGGCGTCGTCCACCGTGAAGGCGGGCGAGGACGAGGCCCGCGAGGCGCTGGACGCCACCCCCTGCGACCTGGCCCTGGCACGGCACTTCACCGAGCAGCTCGAGACGCTCGTGCGCGATCTCCCGGAGGGACACCGATGACGACACAGGCCTGCGCCGAGCCGGGCTGCACCGGCACCATCGAGGACGGCTACTGCAACGTGTGCGGTGCGCCCGCCGGTGGCAACCCCGCCGGGAGCGCGCTGTCCGCGGTCGCGGCGTCCTGGGGCGCCGACGACCCGACGACGGTGCGCGCCTCGGGCGGGATGCCCGAGATGGCGCAGCCCGCGACCGGGCGGACCAGCTCCTCCCGCCTCGCGTCCATGGCCCTGGGCTCGGCGCGCGTGGCGCCGGGGACGTACCAGACCCGGCGGGTCGGCACGGGTTCGACCCGCCTGCGCGGGCACCGCCTCGGCGCGGGCCTGACCACCGTGCCGCACACCCCCGTGGCCGACCCGCTGCAGGCCGTCATGGCCACGCCGGAGCTGGCCGAGAGCAAGCGCTACTGCCCCACGTGCGGTCAGCCCGTTGGCCGCTCCCGGGAGGGCGTGCCCGGCCGCATCGCCGGGTTCTGCGGGCACTGCGGCGCGCGGTACGACTTCGCCCCCGCGCTCAAGGCGGGCGACCTCCTGGCCGGGCAGTACGAGGTGGTGGGCTGCCTCGCCCACGGCGGCCTCGGCTGGATCTACCTGGCGCGCGACCGCAACGTCAGCGGCCGCTGGGTGGTGCTCAAGGGCCTGCTCAACGCGGGCGACCGGGAGGCGTACGAGGCGGCAGTCGCGGAGCGCCAGTTCCTCGCCGAGGTCGAGCACCCGCTGATCGTCGAGATCTTCAACTTCGTGCTGCACGAGGGCCTGGGCTACACCGTCATGGAGTTCGTGGGCGGCAAGTCGCTCAAGGACGTGCTCAAGGAGCGGCGGGAGCAGGGTGGCGGACAGGCCCGGCCGCTCCCCGTGGACCAGGCCATCGCGTACATCCTCGAGGTGCTGCCCGCGTTCAGCTACCTGCACGACCACGACCTGCTGTACTGCGACTTCAAGCCGGACAACATCATCGCCCAGGGGGACGGCGTCAAGCTGATCGACATGGGCGGTGTGCGCCGCACCGACGACATGACCTCGGCGATCTACGGCACCATCGGCTACCAGGCGCCCGAGGTGGCCGAGATCGGGCCGTCCGTGGCGTCCGACATCTTCACGCTCGGCCGCACCCTGGCCTCCCTCGTGCTGGACTTCCGCGGCAACACCACGGTCTACCAGGCGTCGTTCCCGCCGGTCGCCGAGACGCCCGTCTTCCAGAAGTACGACTCGTTCTACCGCTGGCTCGCCAAGGCGTGCGCCCCCGCGCCCGCCGACCGGTTCGCCTCCGTGGACGAGGCCCGCGTCCAGCTCCTCGGGGTGCTGCGCGAGGTCGTCGCCACCGACAAGGGCCCGGGCTACACGGCCACGACGTCGGCCGAGTCGCTCCTGTTCGGCGTACCACCGCTCGACGGCGCCGACGGCGCCCTGGCCTGGCACGAGCTGCCGCACCTGAAGGTGGACTCCAGCGACCCGATGGCGTCCTGGCTGGCGGGCGTGAACAACCCCGATACCGCCGCCCGCATGTCGGCGCTCGACGACGCCCCCGAGGCCACCGTCGAGGTGCGGCTCGCCCTGGCCCGCACGGCCATCGAGGCCGGTGACCTCGAGCGGCTGCGCATCACGGTGGCGCAGATCCTCGAGCACGACCCCTGGGAGTGGCGCGCCGCCTGGATGGAGGGCCTCGGGCACCTCTCGACGGGCGACGCCGCGGCGGCCCGGGCCTCGTTCAACGCCGTCTACGGGCAGGTCCCCGGTGAGCCCGCGCCGAAGCTCGCGCTCGCCACGGCCTGCGAGCTCTCGGGAGAGCCTGGCGTCGCCGAGCAGCTGTACGGCACGGTCGCGCGGGCCGACGCCAACTACACCGGCGCCGCCGCGTTCGGCCTCGCCCGGGTGCGGTCCGCGGGCGGCGACCTCGACGGCGCCCTCGCCGCCCTCGACCTGGTGGGCCCCACCCGGGGCTCGTTCCCGGACGCCCGCCTCCGGCGGGCCCGGCTGCTCGTCACGGCGCGCCGCAACCTGGTCGACCTGTCCGACGCCGTCGCCGGGCTCGACAACGCCCACGTCCCCGACCGGCCCAGGGCCGAGGTCACCGTCGACGCCCTCGCCGGCGCGCTCGGGCTGGTCACACGCGGCGGCCCCGACCCGAGCGTGAAGGTGGCCGGCGCGGCGGCCACGGAACCCGAGCTACGGGACCGGCTCGAGGACGCCCTGCGCACCCTCGCCCACCTCACCGACGAGCGCTCGGAGCGCGTAGCACTCGTCGACCGGGCAAACTCCGTACGGCGGTGGACGATGCGGTGAGCGGTCCCCGCACCGGAACCGGTGCACACGAACTGGTGCACACGAGCCGCCTGCGGTGACCGCTGATCCGCTGAAGACAGTCGTGGGGCGCGAGCCCTGACGAGCGCAAGGAGACCGACCCAGACATGAGTGCCGACGACAGTACCCTCGTCCGCTGCCCCAGCTGCGGGGAGAACGCGGCGCCCCGCGCCAGATTCTGCGAGAACTGCGGCACGCCGCTGGGTGCCCCGGACGCAGATCCCGGAACGCCCGCCGAGGTGACCCTCGAGCTGGCACCGATCGTGGTGGACCCCGACCCCGCCACCGGTGACTCCTCGGCGCGCCGGTCCTGCGCGGCCTGCGGCGGCACCATCGCCCCGGACGGGTACTGCGCCGACTGCGGCACCCCTGGGCAGTCCGAGCGCGACCACTTCGAGGAGCGCCCGGCCGGCTGGGTCGCCGGCGTCTGCGACCGCGGCGTCCGCCACGCCCGCAACGAGGACGCGATGGCGCTCGCCGCGGGCAGCACCTTCGCGGCGCTCGTGGTGTGCGACGGCGTGTCGAGCGCGCCGGACTCCGACGTCGCCTCGCTCGCCGCGAGCCGCGCCGCACGGGACGTGCTCGTGGCCTACGGGCCGCAGGGATCGAGCTCGGTGGAGGGCGCCACCAGCCGGCGCATCGCCGGCTGGACCGACGCCATGGTCGCCGCGTCGCGCGCCGCCGGCCAGGCGGTGCGGGGCGCCGCGGAACAGCTCGCCGCGACCAAGGGGACCGACGTGGCGGACGACCCGCCGTCGTGCACCTTCGTGGCCGCCGTCGTGGACGACGGCCTGATCGTCGCCGGCTGGCTGGGCGACTCCCGCGTGTACTGGCTGCCCGACGCCGGCAGCCCGGAGCAGCTCAGCGTCGACGACTCCTGGGCGCAGGAGATGATCGCGGCGGGCGCGCCGCGCGCGCAGGCGGAGACGTCGCCGCAGGCCCACGCCATCACGCGCTGGCTCGGCCCGGACGCTCCCGACACCGATGCCCGCTGCGCCGCGACCGTCCCGTCCGGACCCGGCTGGCTGCTGGTCTGCTCCGACGGGCTGTGGAACTACTGCTCCGACGCGCACGACATGGGCGACCTCGTACGCCGGTTCGCCACGTCGGGCGACCCGCACACCACGGCCGCGGCGCTCGTGCGCTGGGCCAACGCACAGGGCGGGCGGGACAACATCACCGCCGCGCTCGCCCGCGTCTCCCCCACTGTCACCGAGCAGCGATAACCTGCTGTTTCCGAGAGGAGCCACCGTGGCCGAGTTCTCCGCCGAGGTCTTCCAGAACGAGTTCCTGTCCGACGGCGCCACCGATGTGCACGCCGTCGTGTCCGTGACCTGCACGGGCGCGGGGGCGGCCGGCATCGGCGCGGGCGGCGCCGGCGCGGGCGGCGCGAGCGGTGTCGCCGAGATCGTCGCCGTCGACACCTCCGGCTCCATGCAGGGCCGCAACATGGAGGCGGCGAAGCACGCGGCGGCGGTCGCCGTCGACCAGATCCCGGACGGCACGCTGTTCGCCATCATCGGCGGCTCGCACGTGGCCACCCGGATCTTCCCGTACCCCAACGCGCGGGTGCCGATGGTGACGATGGAGCCGGGCGCCCGCAACGAGGCCAAGCGCGCCATCTCGACCATGGCCGCGGGCGGCGGCACCGCCATCTCGACCTGGCTGCGCCTCGCCGACGACCTCTTCGCGACGGCGCCCGTGGCGCAGAAGCACCTGATCCTGCTGACCGACGGCAAGAACGAGTCCGAGCCGACCATGCACCTCGACCGGATGATCGCCGACGTCACGGGCCACTTCCAGTGCGACGCCCGCGGGGTCGGCGACCGCTGGGTGGTCGAGGAGCTGCGCAAGATCTCGACGGCGCTGCTCGGCACCGTCGACCTGATCGCGCGGCCCGAGGACATCGCGGAGGACTTCTCCGCCCTGGTGCGCAAGTCCATGGCCCGTGGCGTCGCCGCGGTGGACCTGCGGGTGTGGGCGCCGCAGGGGTCGCAGGTCCTGTTCGTCAAGCAGGTAGCCCCGGAGGTGGACGACCTCACCGGACGCCGCACCGAGGTGAACCCCCTGACCAGCGGTTATCCCACGGGCGCGTGGGCGGACGAGACGCGCGACTATCACGTGGCGGTCCGCGTGCCGGCCAAGCCGGTGGGCTCGGAGCAGCTCGCCGCGCGGGTGCAGATCGCCGTGGACGGCGGGGTGGCGGCGTCGGGCCTGGTCAAGGCCAAGTGGTCGGACGACTCCACGCTCACCGCCCGGATCAGCCCCGAGGTGGCGCACTACACGGGCCAGGCGGAGCTCGCCTCGGCGATCCAGGAGGGCCTGGCCGCGAAGGCCGCTGGTGACGAGGCGACCGCGACCGTGAAGCTCGGTCGCGCCGTCCAGCTCGCCGCCGAGACCGGCAACGACGACGCCACCTCGCGCCTGCGCAAGATCGTGGAGGTGGAGAACGAGGAGGAGGGCACCGTGCGCCTCAAGCGGAACACCGCCAAGCTGGACGAGATGGCACTCGACACCGCATCCACCAAGACGACCCGGGTCCGGCGCGCATGACGGTGACCTGCCCGGAGGGCCACGCCAGCCAGGCCACGGACTACTGTGACGTGTGTGGCACGCCGATCCCGGCCGGCGCGGCGTCCGCTGCCCAGCCCGGGGGCCTGGAGACCGAGAGCGGCCAGCCGGGGGCCGAGCCCGGCGGTTCCGGGGCCGAGACAGGCGAGACCGGCCCGGTGACCTGCCCGAACTGCGGCGACCTGTCCCCGGCCGGCTCCCTGTTCTGCGAGAACTGCGGGTACGACTTCACCACCGGCACACCCGCCCCACCGCCGGCCCCGGCGTCCGGCCTGGACCTGGGCGATCTGGGCGCGACGCAGCCGCCGGGCCGCCCGGTCTCGGGGCCTGCTCCGCCGACGTCGGGCGCGGTGTCGCCTCCCGGTCCCGCACCGTCGACGGGTGCGCCGCCGCCGTCCTCGACCGGGACGCCCACGCCGTCCGCGGGCGGCGGGCTCAGCGCGCCGCCCGTACCGGGCGACGACGCCTGGGTCGCGGAGATCTGGGTCGACCCCGACTGGTACGCGCACGAGCGGCCCGAGGACCCGATGCCGTCCGCCGGCCTGCCCGGTCTGGTCACGCTGCGCCAGCGCAGCCTCCTGGTGGGCCGGCCGTCGCAGTCCCGCGGCATCCGGCCCGACGTCGACTGCGGCAGCGACCCCGGCGTTTCCCGGCGCCACTGCCAGCTGACCACCGACGGTCAGCGGTGGTGGGTGGAGGACCTCGGTTCCTCGAACGGGACCTTCGTCGCGCCCGCGGGCGACCCCCTGCCCGACAACCCGCTGACGCAGGGCGTGCGCAAGGAGATCGAGGAGGGCGACCGGATCTTCATCGGCGCCTGGACCCGCCTGGTCATCCGCAAGGCCCTCCCCGGCGAGGTCTAGCGAGACGTGTCAGACGCTGAGGTCACCGGAGTGACCTGAGCGTCGGACACGTCTGCGCAAAAAGCCGTGCGTAACGTCGGTGTTACCTGGGAGGCTCTAGGCACACCGCGGTGACGTCCGTTCGGTCCCATACCGAGCGGTGGACAGGGTCCGGCCAGACCCACGTCGGGAGACCGACACCTCCAGCGTCACGAAAGGCACTCACGTGCACACCGAGTACGACCTGGCGCTCACCCTTCACCGGGACCGCCTCCGCGACGCCGAGCAGCATCGGCATTGGAACGCGCTCCGCAAGGAGCAGAAGCGACGCAAGGCCGAGGCCCGCGCCGCACACCGGAACGACAGCCGCGCACCGGCACCCGCCCTGCGCGTGCGTTCCGCATGATCCCTCTGGCGCCCGCCGGACCTCCGGCGGCCGGCGCCGTCCCCACCACCGAAGCAGAGCGTGTGCCTACCACCCGCTCTGCTTCGGTCTTTCCGCACCAGTACGCGCCTGCGCGCTGACCTGCGGAAAGGTGCTGCAGATCACCGCTGTCCGCCTTGCGCGGGATTTCCGGTATCAGGAATGATGTAACACGACGGAAACACAACAGGACACCGGGCCGCGACCCGGCCGGCGCACCCACGACACCGTCAGCCTCTCCCCACCCCTGGAAGGACCACGCACATGCATGCCCAGACCGCGTACTACATCGGCCGCGCTCAGGTCGCCGAGATCGCCCGCCGGGCCGAGGTCGCCGGAGCCCAGGAGCGCGCCCTGCGTGAACGCCCCGAGCGCCGCGCCACCAAGCGCTTCAAGCGGCTCCGCCTGATCTGACCGCCGCCGACGTCAGACATCCTGGCCCTTCCCCGACGACCTCAGATCGCCTCGCGGAAGGGCCTTTGTGCGCCATGACGCCTCGAGGACCCGCACCAACGGGCGGCGATCCGATGCCTCGCGCAACCCCTCACCCCCGGACGGAATAGGCTGAGCCGCGTGAGCCTTCCCAACCCCAACGAGCGCATCGTCTGGATCGACTGCGAGATGACGGGCCTGGACCTGCGCGCCGACGCGCTCGTCGAGGTCGCGGCCATCGTCACGGACTCCGACCTCAACGTCCTGGGCACCGGTGTCGATGTCCTCGTCAAGCCCCCCGCCGAAGCGCTGGCGCAGATGAACGACTTCGTGCGCGCCATGCACACCACGTCGGGCCTCCTCGACGAGCTCGACGGAGGGCTGACCCTCCAGGAGGCGCAGGACCAGATCCTGGCCTACGTCCGCGAGTGGGTGCCGGAGCCACGCAAGGCGCCGCTGGCCGGCAACTCGGTGGGCACCGACAAGACGTTCCTCGACCTGCACATGCCCGAGCTGGTGGCGCACCTGCACTACCGGATCGTCGACGTGTCGTCGATCAAGGAGCTCGCGCGGCGCTGGTACCCGCGCGTCTACTTCGCGTCACCGAAGAAGGGCGGCGGGCACCGCGCGCTCGCCGACATCCTCGAGTCGATCGACGAGCTGCGCTACTACCGCGAGGTCCTGTTCCCCGCCCAGCCCGGCCCTGACACGGCGACCGCGCGGGCGGCGGCGCAGCGTGTGGCAGAGACGTCCGTCACGAAGCACCTCGCCCCGTAGATTCAAGTTCGGCCCGCGGCCACCGAGCATGTATGCTTTTCGACGGCCGCCGGTCCACGATCGGCGAACATGGTGGGCGTAGCTCAGCTGGTAGAGCATCGCGTTGTGGTCGCGAGGGCCGCGGGTTCAAGTCCCGTCGCTCACCCCGTACGAAAGGGCCCCTCACTCAGGTGAGGGGCCCTTTCGCGTACTCCCGGGAAATCGGGGCGGGATCAGCCCAGCAGCTTCACGACGGCGTCGGCGAGCTTGCCCTCGACGCCCGTGCCGTACTTCATCCACAGCGACGGCTCGGTGAGCTCCAGCTCGATGACCATCGGGACGCCGTCGTCACCCGAGACGAGGTCCACACGCGCGTAGGTGAGGTCTGCGCCGGTCGCCGTCCGCGCCACAGCGAGCGCCCGTTCCGCCACGTCGATCTGGGCGGGGGTGGCCTCGAACGCGGACTTCTCCTCCTCCGCGTACAGCTCGCCGGTGTCCTCGGCCGGGCCGGTGAGCAGCGCGTTCTTGCGAACGGCGTGCGTGAGCTCACCGTCGATGAAGATGAGGCACGTCTCGCCGGCGGTGTCGACGGAGGTGACGTAGGGCTGGATCATGACCCAGCGGCCGTCGTCGAGCAGGCGGGTGGCGTGCGCGATGGCCTTACCGCGCGACTCGGCGGACACGGGCTGGTAGCGGCCCGTGTTCTGCGCTCCGGCGCTGACGACGGGCTTGACCACGAAGTCGCCGAAGGCGGGCATGCGGGTGTGCACGGCGCGCTTGGACAGGTGCCGGGCGGGGTCGAGCCAGATCGTGGGGATCACGGGGATCTCGGCGGCCTCGAGCTCACGCAGGTAGCGCTTGTCGGTGTTCCACTCGATGACGTCGGCGGAGTTGGCCACCTTGGGCAGGGAGCGCACCCACGCGAGGAACTCGTCGTGGCGCGGCGAGTAGTCCCAGGTGGAGCGGACCAGGACGAGGTCGTAGGCGTGCCAGTCCACGGCCGGGTCGTCCCAGACGGCGGGGTCGGCGGTCACGCCGCGCTCGGCCAGCGCGGCGATCAGCGGCACGTCGTCCTTGTCGAGGTCGGGCAGCTGGGAGCAGGTCGCGAGGGCTACTCGGGCGTTGGTCACGGACCGAGACTATCGGGACCGGTTCCGCGGGGTCCCGGCCTGTGCGCCCTGGGGAACGGGGTGTCCGTCACACTGCCGGCTCGCGGCCGGGCACGCCGTCGTCCGCGGTGTCCTGGGCATCCTCGGTGTCCGGAGCATCCGGAGCATCCGCGACGCCCGGGTCGCTCGCCGCCGCGTCCGCCGCCCGGCGCAGCGCGCCGAGGATCCCGTCGGCGGTGAGCGAGCCGACGACGTCGCCCGACTCCCCCACGACCGGAACCCGGCCCATCGCCGAGCCCGGCAGCGCCGCGACCGCCTCGAACGCGTCGGTCAGGCGCCCACCGAGCCGGACGGGCGCGGGCGCCGGCTCGACTATCCGCTCCGCGCCCTCCAGATCGGCGGTCTGGACGCGGGCGAGGGCGAGCATGCGGGACGCGGCGCCCTCGCCGGTGAAGTCCCGCACGCGGTCCGACGCCGGGTGGGCCAGGACCGCGAGCGGGCTCGCCACCTGCTCGAGCACCCCGCCACGGGACAGCACGGCGATCCGGTCGCCGAGGCGCGCCGCCTCGTCGATGTCGTGCGTCACGAGGATCACGGTGGTCCCGGTCTCGCGCTGGATGCGCTGGAACTCCGCCTGCAGGTGCCGCCGGAACTCCGGGTCGACGGCGCCGAACGGCTCGTCCATCAGGAGCACCGGCGGGTCGGTCGCGAGCGCGCGGGCCACGCCGATGCGCTGACGTTCGCCGCCGGACAGCTCGTGGGGGTACCGCTTGGCATAGGTGGCGGCGGGCAGACCCACCAGGTCCAGCAGCTCGGTCACGCGCGCCCGCGTGCGCTTCCGGTCCCAGCCGAGCAGGCCGGGCACCGTCGCGATGTTCGCCTCGACCGTGCGGTGCGGGAACAGCCCGACGTTCTGGATCACGTAGCCGATACGGCGGCGCAAAGCCACGGGGTCGGTGTCGGTGACGTCCTCGCCGTCGAGCAGTATGCGGCCCGACGTCGGCTCCACCAGGCGGTTCACCATGCGTAGCGTGGTGGACTTGCCGCAGCCCGACGGGCCGACCAGGGCCAGCACCTCGTGCTCGCGCACGGCGAGGCTCAGCCCTTCGACGGCGACGGTTCCGTCCCCGTACGCCTTACGGACGTTGTCCAGCTCGATCACGGTGCGCGCAGCCATGTCGTCGAACCTACCGGGTGTCACCCACGGTACGGTCGGAGGCATGCCCGGCAACCCCTGGTTCTCCTGGTCCTACGTGGTCGACAACGCGCCCGTGCTGTGGGAACGCACGGTCGAGCATGCCGGCGTGACGATCGAGGCCGTCGCGATCTCGGCCGCCATCGCCATCCCGCTGGGGGCACTGGTCTCCCGGTTCCGGTGGCTGTCCGGGCCGGTGCTCGGCACGGTCGCCGTCATGTACACGGTGCCGTCGCTGGCGCTGTTCGCGATCCTGGCGCCGCTGCTCGGGATCGGCCGCACGCCCGTCCTGGTGGGCCTGGTGGTCTACGCACTGCTCATCATCCTGCGCAACACCGTGGCCGGGCTCGCCACCGTGGACCCCGCTGTGCTCGACGCGGCCCGCGGCCTCGGCTACGGGCCGGGCCGGATGCTCGTCCAGGTGGCCATGCCGAGCGCGTTGCCGAGCATCGTCGCCGGGCTGCGGCTGGCCACCGTGTCCACCGTGGCGCTCGTCACCGTCGGTGTGGTGGTCGGCTACGGCGGGCTCGGGCAGCTCATGTTCCAGGGCTTCCGCAACAACTTCTACCGGGCCGAGATCATGACGGCCACGCTCGCGACCATCCTGCTCGCCCTCGTGCTGGACCTCGCCCTCTGGGCGGCCGGCAGAGCCCTGACCCCCTGGCTGCGCAGGAGGACCGCATGACCGCCCCCACCGGCGTCGTCGACCAGGCCTTCGTGTGGCTCAACGACCCCCTGACCTGGACCGAGCCCGGCGGCCTGCTCGAGCTGACCGGCGAGCACCTGCTCATGACCGCCGCCGCTGTCGGCGCCGCCGCGGCGCTCGCGATCCCGCTCGGCGCATGGCTGGGGCACAGCGGCCGGGGCGCGGGCCTCGTCGTCTGGCTCACCAACACCTCCCGGGCGCTGCCGACGCTCGGCATCATCCTGCTGCTCGCCGCGGGCGGGCTGTTCGGCAACACGGCCACCGTCATCGCCGCCGCGTTCTTCGCCGTGCCCGTGCTCCTGGTCAACACCTACGAGGGGGTACGCGGCGCCGACCCCGACGCACGCGACGCCGCCCGCGGCATGGGCATGAGCGGCGGCCGCATCCTGCTGCAGGTCGAGCTGCCGCTCGCCACCACCCTCGTCTCCGCCGGGCTGCGGACCACCATCGTTCAGGTCGTGGCCACGATCCCGCTCGCGGCGCTCGCCGGCGGCGGCGGCCTGGGCCAGGTCATCGCGTTCGGCATGGGCACGCAGCGATACGGCGAGGTGCTCGCCGGCGGCATCGTGGTCGCGGCGCTGTGCCTCGCGATCGACGCCGTCCTCGCGATCGGCCAGCGCCTGGCCACCCCCGCGCCGCTGCGCGTGGGCGCGGCCACCCGACGACGGCGCTCCGCGCCCGCACCACCACGGTTCGACACCGGCACCGTCTGAAGCCGACCTGCACCGACAGGGGGCAGGCCCCGGCCCTCGGAGAATGTAACGAGAATCTCACGGGTGGCTTTATCTCTTGCCTTCCATCGCTCACCGGGGTCGAATGGGACAGATCGAAGCCGTAGAACAGTTGTACGCCACCCACGTTCGGAGACATTCGATGAAGTTCCCCCGTACGCACGTGTCCCTGCCCCGGGCGCTCGGCGCCGCGGCGGCCGTTGCGAGCCTCACCTTCCTGGCCGCCTGCGGCACGCCGGGCTCCGCCGGAGGGAGCGGCAGCGCCTCGACGGGCGGCGGCGGCAGCATGGCCGCTTGCGAAGCGGCCCCGGGCGACGAGCTCGTGGTGCTCGAGGACGACAAGCAGCTGCAGACCGTCGACAACATCATCCCGGCGGTCAACGCGGCAGCAATCGAGGGCGACGACACGCTCGTCCCGCTCCTCGACACCGTGTCGGCCGCCCTCGACACCGACACCCTCATCGGCCTGAACAAGGCCGTCGACGTCGACCGCCGCAGCTCCGAGGAGGTCGCCCAGGAGTTCGTGGCCGACGCCGGCCTCGACAACCCCGAGCAGAGCGGTAGCGGAGAGATCGCCATCGGCGCCGCCGACTTCGCCGAGAGTGCCACGCTGGGCAACATCTACGCGACGGTCCTGAACGCCGCCGGGTACGAGGCCACGGTCACGACCATCGGCAACCGCGAGGCCTACCTCCCCGCACTGGAGAGCGGCGAGCAGGTCCAGGTGATCCCCGAGTACGTGGGCACGCTCACCGAGTTCATCAACAAGGACGTCAACGGGGCCGACGCCGAGGCGGTCGCCAGCAGCGACCTCGATGCCACCGCGGAGGCGCTGACGGGCCTGGGCGAGGAGGTCGGCCTTGTGTTCGGCGAGCCCTCGCCCGCGCAGGACCAGAACGCGTTCGCCGTGACCAAGGCGTTCGCGGACGAGCACGGCGTGACCTCGCTGAGCGAGCTCGCCGAGGCCTGTGGCGGTCTGGTGCTGGGCGGCCCGCCGGAGTGCACGGAGCGCCCGTTCTGCCAGCCGGGCCTCGAGGAGACCTACGGCCTGGAGTTCGCGGACTTCCGCTCGCTCGACGCCGGCGGCCCGCTGACCAAGTCGGCCCTCCAGCAGGGCGAGGTCACCCTGGGCCTGGTCTTCAGCTCGGACGGCTCCCTCACGCCCACCTCGTGATGCCGAGGTAGAACTGGGGCGAGGTAGAACTGGGGCGAGACAGAACTGGGGCCGGAGCGCTGATCAGCGCTCCGGCCCCAGTTCTGTCTCGCCACAGTTCTACCTCGGCAACCTGGGTCCTACAGGCCGTAGGACTCCAGGAAGCGGAGCCAGACCTCGCTGACCGTCGGGTACGCGGGAACCGCGTGCCACAGCCGGTCGAGCGGCACCTCGCCGACGACGGCGATCGTCGCCGCGTGCAGCATCTCCCCGGCGTCGGGCCCCACGAAGGTGGCGCCCACCAGGACCCGCCGCTGCGTGTCGACCAGCACCTGGGCACGGCCGGTGTACCCGGGCGTCTCCACGCTCGCGCCCGACACCCAGGACAGGTCGTACGACACGGTCTCCACGGGAATCCCCGCCGAACGCGCCTCGTGCTCCGTCGGCCCCACCCAGCTCACCTGCGGCTGCGTGAACACGACCTGGACGCGCGCGGTCTCGTCGGCGGTCGCGGCATACCGCGACCACGGCTTGCCCTCCTGCCCGACGGCGGGCTCCGGGTCGCCCCTGGTCGGTGACCGATCTCCCGCCTCCGTGCCGTACCGCGCGGCCACCACGTCGCCGACGATCCGCGCCTGGTACTTGCCGTGGTGGGTCGTCGGCGCGCGGCCGGTGACGTCGCCGCAGGCGTACAGCCAGCCGCCCGGCACGCCTGTGACCTGCAGCGAGTCGTCGACCACCAGCGCCCCGCCGCGGCCCAGCGCCGACTCGGACAGGCCCACGCGCTCCACGCCCAGGTCCGCCGTACGCGGCACCCGGCCGGTCGCCACGAGGATCTCGGCGGCGGTGATCTTCTCGCCGTCGGCCAGGGTGACGGTGACAGGGCCGGGCGCGCTGTCCTCGAGCGTAGTGCCGGGCCGCTCGACCGAGGCGGCCTCGGTGCCCGTGCGGACGTCCACGCCGAGCTTGCGCAGCGCCTCCTCGACCATCTCTCCCGCGAACGGCTCCGCGTTCGACAGCAGACCCCCGCGGGCCAGGAGCGTGACCTGCGCGCCGAGGTCCGTGTACGCGTTGGCCATCTCGACGCCGACGACGCCGCCCCCGATGACGACGAGCGACTCGGGGACGGCGTCCGCCGCCGTCGCCTCGCGGCTCGACCAGGGCGCCGCCTCCGCGAGTCCCGGGGTGTTCGGCAGGACGGGGACGCTGCCGGTCGCGACGATCACCGCATGCCGTGCCCGCAGGAGCCGGGTCACCGGCTCCTCACCCGTGTCGGCCTCCCCGAGGCCGCTGTCCGCTCCGCCCTCCGCGACGCCGTCCGAGCCGTCGGCCCCGGACCCGGACCCGACCGCGGCCACCGGCGGCACCGTGACCTCGACGAGCCGCTCCCCGGCCAGCCGCCCGTGCCCGCGCACGAGCGTCAGGCCGGCGCCCTCGACCCAGGAGACCTGCCCGGCGTCGTCCCAGTTGCTGGTGATCTCGTCGCGCCGGGCGAAAACGGCGGCGACGTCGGGCGCGCCGGGGTCCCGCAGGCCCGGGGTGTCCCTGGCCAGGGCGCGCACAGCGCCCGCGCGCAGCAGCACCTTGGACGGCATGCAGGCCCAGTACGAGCACTCCCCGCCGACCAGCTCCGACTCGACGACCGCCACGGACAAGCCGGTCCGTGACGCACGGTCAGCCGCATTCTCGCCGACGGCGCCGCCGCCGATGACCACGACGTCGAACAATTCCTCCGAAAGACTCATGTCGTCATCGTGACCCGCTGACGTCCCGATCGCCAGGGGGCTCGACGCCGCAGAACCTTACGAAATTGTCAGATGCGCAGGTCACCCGTGACCTGCGCATCTGACCCGCCGGAGCTCAGGCCAGGCCGGCCCGGCGCAGCGCGTCCGCCATCGCGGTGTCCGCCGGAGCGGGGCGGCCACGGCCACCCTGCCCGCCGCGGCCGCCCTGGCCCTGCGCGCCCTGCCCCCCGCGCCCGCCCTGACCGCGCCCGTCGCGGCCGCCCTGCCGTCCGCCGCCCTTCCGGACGCCACCGCCCTGGCCGTCCTGCGCGCCGGAGCCCTGCCCGCCCGACCCCTGACCACCGGAGCGGGAGCCGCCAGAGGTCCGCCCGCCGGGGGCGGCACCGACCTCGTCGTCCAGGCGCAGCGTCAGGGAGACCCGCTTGCGCTGCAGGTCCACGTCCATGACCTTCACCTTGACGATGTCGCCCGACTTCACCACCTCGCGCGGGTCGCTGACGAAGTTCTTGGACATCGCGGAGACGTGCACGAGACCGTCCTGGTGCACGCCGATGTCGACGAACGCGCCGAACGCCGCGACATTCGTGACCTGCCCCTCCAGCACCATGCCGGGCAGCAGGTCGCCGAGCGTCTCGACGCCGTCCGCGAACGACGCCGTGGTGAACGCCGGACGCGGGTCGCGACCGGGCTTCTCCAGCTCGGCGAAGATGTCGGTGACCGTGGGCAGACCGAACGTCTCGTCCACGAACTCGGTGGGCCGCAGCGTGCGCAGGGCGCCGCCGTTGCCGATGAGGGCCTGCACGTCCGCGCCCGACGCCGTCACGATGCGCCTGGCCAGCGGGTATGCCTCGGGGTGCACCGATGACGCGTCCAGCGGTTCCTCGCCGCCCGAGACCTTGAGGAAGCCCGCACACTGCTCGAACGCCTTGGGGCCCAGACGCGGCACCTTCTTCAGCGCGGCACGCGACGAGTACGGGCCGTTGGCGTCGCGGTGGGCCACGATGTTCTCGGCGAGCGTCGAGGTGATGCCGGAGACCCGCGACAGCAGCGGCACCGACGCGGTGTTGAGGTCCACGCCGACGCCGTTCACGCAGTCCTCCACCACGGCGTCCAGCGAACGCGACAGCTTGGTCTCGGTGATGTCGTGCTGGTACTGGCCCACGCCGATCGACTTGGGGTCGATCTTGACGAGCTCGGCGAGCGGGTCCTGCAGCCGGCGCGCGATGGAGACCGCGCCCCGGATCGAGACGTCGAGGTCTGGCAGCTCCGCGCTGGCATAGGCCGACGCCGAGTACACGGACGCGCCGGCCTCGGACACGATCGCCTTGGTCAGGCCGAGGTCGGGCGCCTTCTTCATGAGGTCGGCGGCCAGCCGCTCGGTCTCGCGCGACGCCGTCCCGTTACCGATCGCCACGAGGTCGACGTCGTGCTTCTTGGCGAGCCGCGCCAGCACGGCGAGCGACTCGTCCCAGCGGTTCGCAGGAGCGTGCGGGTAGATCGTCGCGTGCTCCACGACCTTGCCGGTGGCGTCCACGACGGCGACCTTGACGCCGGTACGCAGGCCCGGGTCGAGCCCCATCGTGGCCCGCGTGCCGGCGGGCGCCGCGAGCAGCAGGTCGCGCAGGTTCGCCGCGAACACGCGCACTGCCTCGTCCTCCGCCTCGGAGCGCAGCCGCAGCCGCACGTCGATGCCGAGGTGCACCAGGATCTTGGTGCGCCACGCCCAGCGGACCGTGTCGGTGAGCCAGCGGTCGGCCGGCCGACCCTGGTTCGTGATCTCGAACTGGTGCGCGATCGTGGCCTCGTACGACGTCGGCACGCCGGCCTCGATGCCCTCCTCCGGCTCGATCGTCAGGTCCAGCACGCCCTCCTTCTCGCCCCGGAACAGGGCGAGCACCCGATGCGAGGGCAGGCTGGACAGGGCCTCACCGAACTCGAAGTAGTCGGAGAACTTGGCGCCCTTGTCCTGTTCCCCGTCGCGGACGGCGGACAGCATGCGGCCCCGCTTCCAGAGCCGCTCACGCAATGTGCCGATCAGGTCGGCGTCCTCGCCCATGCGCTCGACGAGGATCGCGCGGGCGCCGTCGAGCGCCGCCGCCGTGTCGGCCACGCCCTTGTCCGTGTCGACGTACGCGCCGGCGGCCGCCGTCGGGTCGAGCGACGGGTCACCCAGCAGCGCGTCGGCGAGCGGCTCCAGGCCGGCCTCGCGCGCGATCTGCGCCTTGGTGCGCCGCTTCGGCTTGTACGGGAGGTAGATGTCCTCCAACCGTGACTTGGTCTCGGCGGACAGGATCTGGGCGCGCAGCTCGTCCGTGAGCTTGCCCTGCTCGTCCACCGACGCCAGGATCGCGGCGCGCCGCTCCTCCAGCTCACGCAGGTACCGCAGCCGCTCCTCGAGGGTGCGCAGCTGCGCGTCGTCGAGCGTGCCCGTGACCTCCTTGCGGTAGCGAGCGATGAACGGCACGGTCGCGCCGCCGTCGAGCAGGTCGACCGCGGCCGTGACCTGCCCTTCCCGAACGCCCAGCTCCTCGGCGATCCGCCGATTGATACTTGCCACTTGTCCCTTACCTCACTTCTCGAAGGTCGGGACAGATTGTGCCCGGAGCCACTGACACTTGTCGCCTCCATCGGCGCGTTTCGCCGTCCGCAGCCCGCGACGTCGAACTCACATCTCATGAGCCGACGCCGCGGAGCGAATGTTCACGAAGCTGGTCGGGGTCCCGCTGGACACTGCGGCCGGCGCCCACGCGCCTGGTATGGGCACCCGGGGTTGGCCCCGATGACTTCGGTCAGTTGCACGGCATCTGATGTGACTTCGGTCTGTTGCACTGAGATCGGTCAAACAAACGACCGATCTCAGTGCAACCGACCGAAGTCAGCGCCAGCACCGTGCAACCGACCGAAGTCAGCCACGGCGTCGAGCCGAGCTCCCGCAAGTCTGCTCACCATCACGACACAAGAAGTCGAACCCACTCAGTCGCCCCCCAGGAGAGACCCGTGCAGCGTCGCCGCAGAACCGCCCACCCCACCCGCCGCCGTACGACGGCGGCCGCGGCTGCGGCCGCCGCGATGCTCGCAGCGGCCCTCGCCCTGACCGCATGCGGCGGACCCGCCCCGGACGAGGGCCTGGAGCGCTCGGACGCGGAACGCCTGGTCATCACGCCCGCCGACGCGCCCGCGAGCGCCGACGCCGTCGCGGCGACCGAGGAGCTGGGCCTGCTCGCACTGCGCGCGACCGCCGAGCCCGACGCGAACGCCCTGGTCTCCCCGGCGTCCCTGAGCTTCGCCCTGGCACTGCTCGCCGAGGGCGCGCGCGGGAAGACCGCCGCGTCCCTGGACGCCGCGCTCGGCGCGACCGGCGAGGACCGTACCTCCGCCTACAACGCACTTCAGGGGGCGCTCGCCGAGCACGACGGCGACCCCGCCGTCGCGCAGGACGACGAGCTCCCCGACGAGCCGGTGCTGCACCTGGCGAACCAGGCGGTGCTCGACGACGGCCTTACCGTCGAGGAGGCCTACCTCGACGCCCTGGCGACCTCGTTCGACGCCGGCGTCCAGCGCACCGACCTGGCGAGCGACGAGGGCAAGAAGGTGCTGGACGCCTGGGTGAACGAGCACACCGGCGGCCTGATCGAGAAGTCGGCGATCGAGCCCGACCCGTTGCTGCGCCTGGTGCTGCAGAACGCGATACTCCTCGCCGCGGGCTGGGAGACCCCGTTCCAGGAGTCCACCACGAGGGACGAGGACTTCACCGGCCCCGACGGCACGGCGCCCACCGAGATGCTGCACGGAACCGAGAGCTGGGCCTATGCGACCCACGACGGGTGGGCCGCGGTCCGGCTCCCCTACATCGACGCGTTCCATGCAGACGTGCTCCTCCCGCCGTCCGGCACCGATCCTGCGGAGATCACGCCCCAGACGCTGGCCGTCCTCCACGAGGCCCTCGGCACGGAGGGGCCACGGCTGGTCGAGCTCGCCATGCCGACCCTGGAGCTCGAGCCGCCGATCCTGGACCTGGCTCCGGCGCTGGAGGAGGCGGGCCTGGCAGGCCTGTACGACGGCGCGGACCTGTCCGGCATCAGCACCACCGAGCCGCTGGAGGTGAGCCAGGTGATGCAGCAGGCGTATCTGAGCCTGGACGAGGACGGCACCGTCGCGGCCGCCGTCACCGAGATCGGGATGGAGACCAGCGGCATCGCGCCGGGCGATGGTCCGGTCCGGATGATCGTCGACCGCCCGTACCTGCTGCGGATCGCCCACACCGAGACCAGCCTCCCCCTCTTCCTGGCGGCCGTGCGCAGCCCGCAGCACTGACCGCCGGCGCCCCGCCGTCGACCATTGACCCGAGCACCCACCGCCAGTAGCGTGCGCACCAAAACGGGTGAAACCGCACTTCCGCGGCCGGATCCCCCCAGCACGAGGAGGTGCTCCGTGGCGCTGTCGTTCCTCGACCGCGAACACACGGTGGCCAAGCCCGGTTACAGCAGGTGGCTCATCCCGCCCGCGGCGCTCGCCATTCATCTGTGCATCGGCCAGGCCTATGCCACCAGCGTCTACAAGAACGCGCTGGTGGCCCATTTCGAGGCGAGTCTCACCGCGATCGGCGTCATCTTCTCGATCGCGATCGTCATGCTCGGCCTCTCGGCCGCCGTGATGGGCACCTGGGTGGAGCGCGCCGGGCCGCGGGCGGCGATGTTCACCTCCGCGTGTTTCTGGGCCTCCGGGTTCCTCATCGGGGCGCTCGGCATTGCGACGTCGCAGCTCTGGCTGGTCTACCTCGGGTACGGCGTCATCGGCGGGATCGGGCTCGGCATCGGCTACATCTCGCCGGTGTCCACGCTGATCAAGTGGTTCCCGGACCGGCCGGGCCTGGCCACGGGCATGGCGATCATGGGCTTCGGCGGCGGTGCGCTCGTCGCCTCGCCGCTGTCCCGGCAGCTCATGGCGTTCTACGACAGCGGGTACGACCCCTCGGACTCCACGTCCGTGGCCTCCGGCAGCGCCGTCACCTCGCTGTTCGTCACCCTGGGCATCGCGTACTTCCTCGTGATGATGCTGGGCGTGTTCACGGTCAAGGTTCCGCCGCCCGGCTGGTCGCCCGTGGGATTCGACGCCGCCGCGGTGGCGGCCAAGCCGATGGTGTCGGCCGCGAACGTCTCCGCGGCGAACGCCATCAGGACCCCGCAGTTCTGGTTCCTGTGGACGGTCCTGTTCTGCAACGTCACGGCGGGCATCGGCATCCTGGAGCAGGCCGCGCCGATGATCCAGGACTTCTTCCGGGACGGCGGCACGTCCTCGGTGGCGCCGACGGCGGCGGCCGGGTTCGTCGCGTTCCTGTCCCTGTTCAACATGGCGGGCCGCTTCGTGTGGTCGTCGACGTCGGACTACATCGGCCGCAAGCCGACGTACATCATGTACCTGGGCGTCGGGATGGTGCTGTACGTGCTGCTCGCCACGATCGGACACGCCTCCACGGCGGTCTTCGTGCTCATCGCGGCCGTCATCCTGTCGTTCTACGGCGGCGGCTTCGCGACGATCCCCGCCTACCTGCGTGACCTGTTCGGCACCTTCCAGGTGGGCGCCATCCACGGCCGCCTGCTCACCGCATGGTCGGCGGCGGGCATCGCCGGGCCGCTGATCATCAACGGGTTCCTCGACGCGCAGGGGACGCCGGGCGAGCTGGTCGCCGCCGACTACCGGCCCGCGCTGTTCACCATGGTGGCCGTGCTCGCGGTCGGCTTCGTCGCCAACATCCTGGTCCGGCCTGTGGCGGCGAAGTTCCACGAGCCCACCGGCTCGGCCGACGCGTTCGTCGAAGGGAAGGTGTGACCATGCCCGAGCTGACCGCCGAGCAGACCGCGGAGCCGACCCCGGAGCCGACGTCGAACCAGGTCCCCCGGCTGATCGTCACCTGGCTGGTGGTGACGGTGCCGCTGGCCTACGGCCTGTTTCAGACCGTCCGCAGCGTCGTCCCGCTGTTCGCCGGCTGACCCCTGACGCCCGGCCCTGACTCGCCGTACCTGGTACGGCGAGTCAGGGCCGCAGTCCCCGCGCGCCATCGCACGGTCGCCGTCGGGCATGCCCGAGTCCCCGCTTCGCGGGCTGAGGCTCCGGCGGACGGTCTGATACATCACACGGGCATGTTTCACCGCCACGCCGTGAGTTTCGCCCAGCGTCGAACCTCGTCGCGCGCGCGGAGCACCTGTACCAAGGTTCGGGGTGTTCCGCGCAGCGCCCGGCACGGGGTCGGGCGTACGGGGCGCGGGGCAGGATGGATGATCCGATGTCTCCCCAGAAACGAACACTCGCCGCATTGTCGGCCCTGCTGATGACGCTGCTCGGCGTCCTCGGCGGTTCCCAGGCGGCGCTTGCGTCCGACGCCGGCCAGAGCTCGGCCACGCCGGACGGCACGCGCGTCACGGCCGTCGGCACGCAGTACCGAACCCTCGTGCTGCCCCCGGCGCCGACCGAAGCAGAGGTCGGCGGTGACTTCGGCATCACGGCGGTGCCGACCATCAGCCCGACCGTCGCGGTCTCGTACGCGAACCCTGGTCAGCAGTACGGCTGCGAGTACGGCACGATGTGCGCGTGGGCCTGGGACACCAGCCAGAACAAGTGGAAGATCTTCCACCTGTACAACTGCCGCACGTACGCCCTGTCCAACTGGATCGGCGACGGCGGATGGGACAACAACCAGACCACTGGGACCGTCGCCCGCTTCTACGGTTCGAACGGCTCGACGCAGGTGCTGTCGCCGTCGACGGCGTTCGAGCGTCGGCACCCGATCAGCTGGAACCCCGTCTACTACATCAGGAACTGCTGAGCACCGTCCCGGCTATGCCGGCCGGAGCCCCGCACCGTCGAGGGTGCGGGGCTCCGGTCCGCTCACCGCACCCGGTCCGCCCGCGTGTAGACGTTCATCGAGTCGCCGCGCACGAACCCGAGCAGGGTGAGGCCGCACTCGTCGGCCAGGTCCACGGCAAGGGTCGACGGCGCGGAGATCGCGGACAGCACCGGGATGCCGGCCCGCGCGGCCTTCTGCACCAGCTCGAACGACGCTCGCCCGCTGACCTGGAGCACCGTCCCGGCAGCGGGCAGGGTGCCGTCGCGCAGCGCGGCCCCGACCACCTTGTCGACGGCGTTGTGCCGGCCGACGTCCTCGCGCACGTACAGCGGCTCGCCGTCCGCGGTGAACAGACCCGCGGCGTGCAGGCCGCCCGTCCGGTCGAAGGCCTGCTGGCGCTCGCGCAGGAGGTCGGGCAGGGCGGCGATCACGTCCGCGCTGACCGTGACCGGGTCGCTCGCGACCGGCCAGCGCAGGCCCGCGAGCACCTCCACGACGGTGTCCGACCCGCAGACGCCGCACGCACTGGTCGTCGTGAAGGCCCGCTGCCGCGGCGGCTCGACGCCGCGCGCGAGCGCCACCTCGACGGTGTTGTCCTCGTCCGGGCACAGGCGCATCGCCGCGATGTCCGACGCCGCCGCGACGGCCCCCTCGGAGACCAGCCAGCCGGCCACGAGGTCGAAGTCGTGGCCGGGCGTACGCATCGTCAGGGTCAGCGCGCTGCTTCCCCCTGCCGGCCCGGGGACGACCAGCCGGACCATGAGTGGTTCCTCGACGGCGAGCGTGTCCGGACGTGCCGCGCGTGCACCCTCACGCACACGGACGACGCGCCGTCGGTCGGTGACGACTCCCATGCCGCCAGTGTCCCACCCCGGCTGAGCGATATGTCCAGGCCGTGTGCGCGCAGCCCGCGACGATGAGCAGCTGGGCTAGGTCGTCGGAGCTACCCCGAGCTGGGCGGCCAGGTCGGCCTGGTCGAAGTAGAAGTCGTGCCGGACGATCTTTCCGTCCGAGACCGTGGCGACGTCGGCGCTCCGCATCCGGATCTGCTTGCCGGTCGGCGGAAGGCTGCTCCCGTCGGGTAGCGCCATCGGGCCGGTGTGGGTTCCGATGAACTCGCCCTGATCGATGGCGCACTCGCCCGTTTCCAGCTGCCGCTCGGCCTGGTAGTCGCGCTCGGAGAACGAGTCGACGAATGACCTGTTCCATTCAACGAATGCCTCGATGCCGTGCAGTGTCCCTGCGTCCGGCGTGGTGACAACGACGTCCTTGTCGTAGACCTCGCGCAACGCATCGAGGTCGCCGGCAACAACCGCTTCGGTGACCCGGTTCATCAACTCGCGTGCCTGTCCCATGATGTGCCTCCTGAGGAACGGATGAGGTGACCGGGCGGCCCGGGACGGATCGTCCGGACGACTTCAGTTAACGCTGCCTCGGCGGTGGTCGCCATCGCACGGGCCCCTCGAGAGAGGTGTCCAGACCCTCCACACGGGGTGAAGTCCGGCGTAGGGTCGAGCCGTGACAGACGTGAGCGACGAGGCCCGCACCGAAGCCCCCGAGAAGACCCTGCGCATCGGCCCGCCCAAGACCAGCGCCGCCGGAGTACCGGGCGTGGTCCATGGCCTGGCGCACGTCCTCGACGAGGCCGGGGTCGCGCGCGGCCTGCGCACCCTGCCCCTGCTCAACCAGCACCGCGGCTTCGACTGCCCCGGGTGTGCGTGGCCCGAGCCGGGCAAGCCACACATCGCGGAGTTCTGCGAGAACGGCGCCAAGGCAGTGGCCGAGGAGTCCACCCGCAAGCGCGCGGACGCGGCGTTCTTCGCCGAGCACCCGATCTCCGAGCTGGCCACCTGGACCGACCACCGGCTGGGCAAGTCGGGGCGCCTGACCGAGCCGATGCTGCGCGACGAGGGCGCCGACCACTACCGGCCGGTGTCCTGGGACGAGGCCCTCGATCTGGTCGCCACCGAGCTGCGCGGCCTGGACTCGCCGGACGAGGCAGCTTTCTACACGTCCGGCCGCACGAGCAACGAGGCGGCGTTCGTCTACCAGCTCCTCGCGCGCAAGCTCGGCACGAACAACATGCCCGACTGCTCGAACATGTGCCACGAGTCGTCGGGCACCGCGCTGACGGAGACCCTCGGCATCGGCAAGGGCAGCGTGTCCCTGGAGGACATCACCGACCACGCCGACCTGATCGTCGTCGTCGGGCAGAATCCCGGGACCAACCACCCGCGCATGCTGACCGCGCTGGAGCAGGCCAAGGACCGCGGGGCGCGGATCGTGGCGATCAACCCCCTGCCCGAGGCCGGGCTGCAGACCTTCAAGAACCCGCAGCGGGTGCGCGGCGTGGTGGGGCAGGGCACCAAGCTCGCCGACCGGTTCCTCCAGATCCGCCTCGCCGGCGACCTGGCCCTGTTCCAGGCCGTGAACCGCCTGCTCCTGGAGGCCGATGACGACTCCCGAACCGCCGGGCACAAGGGCGTCCTGGACCGTGAGTTCATCGCCGAGCACACCTCGGGCTTCGAGAAGGCTGCTGCCGCCTGGCGCGCCCTGGACTGGGCCGACGTCGACGCGGCGACCGGCCTGGACCGGTCCGAGATCGAGGACTTCGTGGGCGACGTCCTGGCCGCGGACAAGGTCATCGTCTGCTGGGCGATGGGCCTGACCCAGCACAAGCAGGCCGTGGCGACCATCCGCGAGGTGGTGAGCTTCCTTCTGCTGCGCGGGAACGTCGGCCGGCCGGGTGCGGGCGCCTGCCCGGTGCGCGGGCACAGCAACGTGCAGGGCGACCGCACCATGGGGATCTGGGAGCGGCCCACCGAGGCTTTCCTCGACGCGCTCGCCACCGAGTTCGACTTCGAGCCACCGCGCGCCCACGGGTACGACGTCGTCGACACCGTTCGTGCCCTGCGCGACGGGCACCTGAAGGTCTTCATGGCGGTGGGCGGCAACTTCGCCGCGGCCACGCCGGACAGCGCGGTCACCGAGGTGGCGCTCCGGGAGGTCCCGCTCACGGTGCACGTCTCGACCAAGCTCAACCGCTCGCACGTCCTGCCCGGCAAGCGGTCGCTGGTCCTGCCGTGCCTGGGCCGTACCGAGCGGGACCTCACGGGCGGGCGCGAGCAGGTGGTGACCGTCGAGGACTCGATGAGCGTGGTGCACACCTCGCAGGGGAAGCTCGCCCCGGCGTCGGACTCCCTGCGCAGCGAGACCGTCATCCTCTGCGACCTGGCGCGCCGCACCCTCGGGCCGGACGACACGACGCCGTGGGAGGAGTTCGCCGACGACTACTCGCGCGTCCGCGACTCGATCTCGCGTGTGGTCCCAGGCTTCGAGGACTTCGAGCGCCGGGTCGCCGTGCCCGGCGGGTTCGTGCTGCCGCACCCCCCGCGCGACGCCCGCAAGTTCCCGACGGCGACGGGCAAGGCCAACTTCACGGTGAACGAGCTCGAGATCGTCCGGGTGCCGGAGGGCCGGCTGCTGCTCCAGACGGTCCGCTCGCACGACCAGTTCAACACCACCATCTACGGCCTCGACGACCGGTACCGCGGGGTGAAGGGCGGACGGCGGGTCGTGTTCGTGCGCCCCGAGGACCTGACGGCCCTGGGATTCGCCGACGGCGACACGGTGGACCTGGTCAGCGAGTGGCCGGGCCGGGACGGAAGTACGGAGGAACGCCGGGCCGAGGGGTTCCGGATCGTCGCGTTCCCGACAGCCCGCGGCTGCGCGGCGGCCTATTTCCCGGAGACCAACGTCCTGGTCCCGCTGGACCACACAGCGGAGGGCAGCAACACCCCGGCCTCCAAGTCGGTGATCATCCGCCTCGAGGCGCCGAGGTAGAACTCTGGCGAGGTAGGACCGTACGAGAGAGGCACCGCGGACGGTCCGCGGTGCCTCTCTCGTACGGTCCTACCTCGCCAGAGTTCTACCTCGGCGGGGACGTCAGTGGGCCACCGCCTTCTCGGCGCCCGCGCCCGTGAGGGAACGGACCTCCATCTCGGCGTACTTCTCCGGGTGCGACCGCTCCTTGCTCAGGAACGTGCCGACGATGCCGAGCAGGAACGCGAGCGGGATCGTCACGATGCCCGGGTTGTCGAGCGGGAACCAGTGGAAGTCGATGCTCGGGTCGGTGACCATCGACTTGCTGAGCCCCGTGACCGGGTCGGCGGGCTTGCCCGAGACGACCGGCGAGAAGATGATCAGCACGATCGTCGAGATCAGGCCGCCATAGATGCTCCACAGCGCGCCGGACGTGTTGAACCGCTTCCAGAACAGCGAGTAGATGATCGTCGGCAGGTTCGCCGCCGCCGCGACGCAGAACGCCAGCGCCACGAGGAACGCGATGTTCTGCCCGTTGGCGAAGATGCCGCCGATGATCGCGATGATGCCGATCACGACCACGGTCCAGCGGGCCACCCGGACCTCGCCGTCCGGGGCGACCTGCCCCTTCTTGATGATCGAGGCGTAGATGTCGTGCGCGAAGCTCGTCGCAGCCGTGATCGTCAGCCCGGCCACCACCGCGAGGATGGTCGCGAAGGCGACCGCCGCGATGATGCCCAGCAAGATCTCGCCGCCCAACTCGAACGCGAGCAAGGGTGCCGCCGAGTTCTGTCCACCTGGTGCCGCGAGGATGGTCTCCGGGCCGACGAGTGCCGCGGCCCCGTAGCCGAGCACCAGGGTGAACAGGTAGAAGATGCCGATCAGCCAGATCGCCACGACCACAGACCTCCGGGCCTCCTTGGCCGACGGCACCGTGTAGAAGCGCATGAGCACGTGCGGCAGTCCCGCCGTGCCGAGCACCAGGGCCAGCGCGAGGGACAGGAAGTCGAGCTGCGACACGGCGGAGGCGCCGTACTGAAGACCCGGCTCGAGGATCGCCTCGCCGTTCTCGCCGGCCATGTTCACGGCCTCCTGCATGACGGCGGAGAGGTTGAAGCCGAAGTTCGCGAGCACCCAGAACGTCATGACGCCGGCACCGAGGATGAGCAGAGCCGCCTTGATGATCTGCACCCATGTGGTGCCCTTCATGCCGCCCACCAGCACGTACAGGATCATGAGGCCACCGACGACGGCGATGACCAGGCCCTGGCCGGCCTTGTCGGTGATGCCGAGCAGCAGCGCGACGAGACCTCCAGCGCCCGCCATCTGGGCCAGTAGGTAGAAGAACACCACGGCGAGCGTGGACAGCGCCGCGGCCATCCGGATCGGCCGCTGCTTGAGCCGGAACGACAGCACGTCCGCCATCGTGAACTTGCCGGTGTTCCGCAGCAGCTCGGCGACGAGCAGCAGCGCCACCAGCCAGGCCACGAGGAAGCCGATGGAGTACAGGAAGCCGTCGTACCCGTTGACGGCGATGGCGCCCGCGATCCCCAGGAAGCTCGCCGCGGACAGGTAGTCGCCGGCGATCGCCGTGCCGTTCTGCGCGCCCGTGAAGTTCCGCCCGCCGGCGTAGAAGTCTGCCGCGGTCTTGTTCTGTCGGGACACGCTGAAGACGATGATGAGGGTCACCGCGACGAACGCCGCGAAGATGCCGATGTTGATCCAGGTGTTGCCGACGTTCGTGGCCGCAGCCGCTGCCATGACGGTCCCGTTCACAGCGCGCCCCCCTCGATCTCCTCGCGCAGGGCCTTGGCCCGGGCGTCGAACTTGTTGTTCGCCCACCGCGCGTAGAGCGTGGTGATGACGAACGTGGACACGAACTGCAGCAACCCGAAGATCAGGCCGACCGTGATGGTGCCACCCACGCGGATACTCATGAACTCGTGCGCATACGTGCTCATGAGCGCGTAGAGGAGGTACCAGACGAGGAACAGCGCGGTCATCGGGAAGACGAAGTTTCGGAACGCCTTGCGGAGGCTCTGGAACTCGTCCGATCTCTCGACGCGTTGGTAATCACTTTCTGCAGGCCCTGGTGCCTGTACGTCACTCATGACGCCTCCATTGGCGAATGGGGGCGCGCGCTCTGCTCGCGGCCCGGTGCGCATTTCGCACCGGGGCCCAATGTGCCGCACCTCACATGCCTGGGGCAAACAGATCTGACGTGGGTTTATGGACTTGACCAAGTCGTTACATCTTCAACTTCCCACGCCAGGCCGGGTGAAGTCCGCGGGACGACCCGACCTCAGCGCCGCACGTACGTCAGGTCCGTGATCGCGCGCCCGGCCTGGTGCGCCTTGCGCTCGAACCCGGTGCGCACGCGCCGCTCGAACCGCGGGGCCATGCCACCAGGACCGTGCGGATTGGCGAGGTCCTCGTTCGCGTCCAGGACCTCGATCATCTGCTCGGCGTACTCCGCCCAGTCGGTGGCGAGGCGCAGGGTCCCGCCCGGTTGCAGCACGCGCGCCGCGAGCGCGGCGAACTCCCCGGTGACCAGACGGCGCTTGTGGTGGCGCGCCTTGTGCCACGGGTCGGGGAAGAAGACCCAGAGCTCGTCGACGGACCCGGCCGGGAGCGTGGTCTCGAGCAGCTCGGCCGCGTTCGCCTGCACGAGCCGCAGGTTCGGCAGCCCCTCCTGCCCGAGGGCGGTCCCGGCCCGCTCGGCGCGGGCGATCGTATGGGCGAGCCCGGGCTGGTAGACCTCGACGGCGAGGTAGTCGCGCCGGGCGTCACCAGCGGCGGCGTCGACGACGGCATCCCCGAGGCCGGAGCCGATCTCCACGACCAGCGGGGCCGCGCGCCCGAAGACGGCCTCCGCGTCCAGCACGAACTCGGGGTCCACGGAGGTGCGCGCGATCGCCCGGGGCACGTCGATCAGGTAGTCGGCGTGGCGCTTGGCCCACATCCGCTTCTGGCTGTCGGTGAGCCGGCCGGAACGGCGCACGAACGACACCGGCTTGGTCCGGAATCCCGAGAGCTCGGGGCGGTCCGCGGCGTCGGGCTCGTGTGCGGCGTCGGGCGAAGAGGAAACGGGCTGGCTCACACCGAAGAGCGTACGAGGTGGTGGCCAGGTGTTGCGTATCCGCAAGGATTCGCGGCCCGCCGCGCACGCCTGCCCCGGGGTGCGGAAGGCTGGCGAAAGGCACCCCCCGACAACCCCTGATCGGAAGACCCATGACCGACCGCGGCCCCTGCTCGCGGGTCGAGCTCGACGGACGGCGCGTCGTGATCGACCTGTCCGACGCCGACCTCGCCCAGCTCGCCAGGATCGAGGGCAAGCGCTACGCCGGTGGCGCGGACCTCGTCCTCGGGTGGATCCGGCGTGGGCTGTACGGCGACGGCGCCTGGGCCGAGCTGAGCGGCAGGCCCGACCGGCTCGCGCGGGACATCGAGGTCGCGCGGCAGGCCGACGAGCTGTTCGGGGACCTGCTCGACGACGACGGCGACCCCGGCTAGGCCGCCGGCGCCCGGCCGATCTCCGCCTCGAGCATGCTCACGGCCTCGGCCGGCTCGAGGTCCCGGACGAGCACCCTCAGCGTCAGACCGTCGGCAAGGGCGAGCAGGCGCCGGGCCTGCGTCAGCGCCTCGTCGTCCACGCTGCCGGCACCGCCGTCCGCACCGCCGTCGGCCCGGAGCAGCCGGGCACACTCGTCCTCGGCGCCCCGTCGCGCCTCGGCCAGCACCTGGCGGACGGCGGCGTGGTTGATCGACTTCGCGACGTACGCGTACCAGACGCTGACGCCCATCCGTCCGGCGTCGTCCCGCGGGAACGAGCGAAACTTTCATGGATTACGCCACGATCGCACAGCCCGGGGCGTCACGGAGCTGCGGCGAGGCGCTCCGCCACCCAGTACAGGGCCACCACCACGATCCCCGCCGTCGCCGCACCGAGCGCCCAGCGGGCCGTCCGCGGGGCTCGGACGCGCAGCAGCACCAGCAACGGGAATACGACGGCGATGATGCCGAGCTGCACCGCCTCGATACCCACGTTGAACGACAGCAGCGACCACAGCAGGGTCCACGACCAGGCAGCTGAGATCCCGAGCGCACCCGCGAATCCGACCCCGTGCACCAGGCCGAAGACGAACACGACCGGCAGCCGCCACCGGTCCCAAGGCGTCAGCTCGCCCCGCGACCCGGCCGGGGCACGCCACCGCAACGCGTCCCGCACCGGCCCCGCCGCGGTCCGCCCGCTGGACGCAGGCCCGGGAACGCCCCGCCCACGCCAGATCAGGTACAGGTCCACGGCCGCCACCACGGCGATCGACGCGGCGATGACCGGCTCGACCACCATCGCGGGCACCGACACCACGCCCAGGGCCGCGAGCAGGAACGTCACGGAGTGCGCCACGGTGAACGCCGTGGCGGTCCAGACGACGTCGCGCAGCCGACGCGCGCCGATCAGCAGCGCCAGCAGGAACAGGACGTGGTCCAGCCCGAACAGCAGGTGCTCTCCACCCAGCACGAAGAACTCCCCCAGCTGCTCGATCAGCCGGTTCTCCCCCGTGGTGAGGGTGGGCGACGCCGCGGTCAGCACCGCGGAGCCGTCCTCCTCGTCGAGCGTGTACCGGACGATCGTCTCGGTGGAGTGCACGAACGACTCGGCGTCCGGGAACAGGGCGCTGGAGACCTCGTGCACGCCCTCCGGCTCGCCGTCGCACGCGAACGTGTACGTCAGGGAGGCGTACGGCCGCTCCCCGCGATCCACCACGTCGGCGGCGTCGAACGTCGGGGCGCACGGCTCGCCGTCGTACGTGACGACGAAGCGGTCGGTGACGTACCCGTTGACCGCCTCCTCGTGCTTGTCCAGCTGTGCGAGCTGGTCGGCCCGCCCGGTCGCCTCGTACGCCTCGGCCCGCAGCCAGGCGGACTTCATCAGCAGGTCGTACTCGAGGTCGAGCACGGCGGTCACGTCCGGAGTCGGCTCCCCGCTCTCGGTGGCGGACGACGCCGCCCGCGTCACCTCCGCGTAGACGTCACTGGTGGCGTCGTGTGCCACGGCGGGCGGTGCGGCTACCGCCAGCACGGCGCCGGTGCCGACAGCCGCTACGAGACCCACCAGGATCTTTCTCACGTCTCTCCCATGCGGTGTCGGTTGTGGGCGCGATCGTTGCGACTGCGTGCCCGTTTTAGGCGCAACGATCACGCCCACAACCAAAGGGGGTTAGGGGTGTGCCGTGGTGAAGTACGCCGGCGACGCCGTCGCCGTGCCGCCACCCGCGGTGCGGGCCGTGACGAACCACGCGTAGGTGCGGTCCGGCTTGAGGCCGGTCCACCGGACCGAGGCGACCTCGCCGGAGGAAACGGTGTCCCGGCCGATCTCGTACATCGGGTCGTACAGCACCACGGAGTCCGTCGTGAACGACGTCGTACGCGAGGTCAGGTCGACCGGCAGCACCATGTTGTCCTCGAGGCCGTTGTACCGGTGCTCGGTGTCGTACTCGGTGGCACCGAACTCGCCCAGCAGCGGCGAGTACGTGTCGATGGACACCTCGCCGCGGTCGACGTCGAACTGCAGCATGCGGAAGAACGACGCGCCGAGCTGGAGCTGGTCCGTGGGGTTGTAGCCGCCGATCTGGGTGAGTCCCATCTGTTCCGCGGACACCGTGTAGAACTGGTAGTCCGCGAGCAGCTCGACCACGCCGCCGCCGATGTCGCCGATCACGGGCGGGCGCACGTTCGTGCCCACGCCGTGCCGGTGCCCGGCCAGCACCAGGAACACGTTCGGGTTGTCCTTGACGAGCAGGTTGTACAGCAGCGGACCGTCGGAGCCGCCGAAGTTGGCCCCGCGCCCGTCGGGCTCCGATGACGGCTCCAGGTAGTCGTGCGTGAGCAGGACACCGTTGCGGTCGGAGTACCGGTCGAAGATCGACGCCGCCCACTCGGCCTCGTCCCGGGTCACGCCGTAGGACAGGCCCACCACCACGAAGTCCAGGCCGCCGGCCGAGAACAGGTCGAAGTGATTCTCGTTCGAGCCCGGCTTCATCGAGCCGCCGTAGGACGCGTTCTCCCAGCCCTCGGCGAGCTCTTCGTACCGCTGCGGGCCGAAGTACTGGTCGTACAGCTCCGGGCTCCTGCCGGACTGGTTGTCGTGGTTGCCCGCGACCACACCGTTCGGGATGCCCGCGGCGTCGATGCGGCCCTGCGCCTCGGAGGCGAACTCGAACTCGCCGGTGACCTGGTCCTCGAGCTCCGGCGGGATCGCCCGGATGTTGTTCTCGATGATGTCGCCGGTGTGCGCCACGTACGCGATCTTGCGCTCCTCGGCATTGTCGACGATCCAGTCCATGACGCCCGTGTAGCCCTCGGCCCACACGGCGCGCTCCTCGGCCGTCTCCTGCTCGACGGCACCCTCGGACAGGTACTGCGTGTCCGTGTAGTGCACCATCGAGAAGTCGTACGCGTCCGGGTCGGCGAAGCTGTTCGAGTCGCCCGCGTCGATGTCGTCGGCGAAGGGGTCCTCGCCGCTGACCATCGCGTGCACCTTGCCCCGCACGACGTAGTCGCGGGTCACGGGGCCCTCCAGCACCGTGCCGCCGTCGACGGCGCCGCGCGCGGAGGCGACGACGTCCCAGGCGGAGGTCCCCGGGTTCCAGGCCCGCAGGCTGACCAGGCGGGCCGGGTCGGCCGTGCCCTCCCAGCGCAGCACCGGCGCCTCGACCTTGCCCCGGACCGGCACGTCGAACCGCTGGTAGGTGACGTCGCCCGAGTCGGGCGAGTCCGCCGACCGGTCGTCGCCCGGCGCGAGCGCCCGGGTGCTCAGCTTCTTCTGGCCGGGCACGCGCAGCTCGGTCGGCACGCCGTCGCTCGCGCCCTGCCAGGCCTCGGACGGCGTGAGGATCTCCGCGGCGGAGAAGCGCGCGGTGACATCGCCGCCGTCGGGCTCGGTGACCGTCGCCTTCAGCGTCGCGGTGCGGCCCACGGCCGCGGTGCCCGACGCCGGTGCGACGTCCGCGGGCACGTCCGGGATCCCGGCGCTGACGAAGGGAATCTCGTGGGTGACCTCGTTGCCGAGGCCGTCCGTGGCGGTCACCGCGAGGACGTGGTCGCCCGCCGACAGGCCGGGCCCGACCGGGTCGCCCAGGGCGATCTGGTCGCCGTCGAGCGTGACGTCCGGGCCCTGCACCACACCGGAGGCGTCGTCCACCGCGACCGCGAGCGGCACAGCCGAGGTGAGGCGGTCGCCGTCGGCGGGCGTGGACTCCACGAGCGCCGGGCCGGTGTTGTCCGTGAACAGGGCGCGGGTGGCGGTCTCGCCGGTGGTGGAGGTGGCGGCGAGCTCGTGCTCGCCGTCGGGCAGCGTCGCCGTGTCGACGTCGGCGCGCAGGCCGCGCGCGGGGGCGTCGACGGTGAAGGTCACCGTGATCTCGCGCAGCGCCGTGCCGCTGGAGCCGCAGGTGCCGTCGCCCATCGAGTACGAGGGCTTCAGCCCGACGCCGGCCGCGGTTCCCGCGGCGGGCGTCAGCGCGAGGTTCGAGATGGTGAAGTCGTCGCGGTTGCAGTCGCCCGGGAAGGTGCCGGTCACGACCTTGACGGTGTTCTCGCCGGGCCGCAGCCACTCGTTGGGGATGACGACGTCGGCGCGCTGGCTCGCGTAGGAGCCGCCCATCGGCGTCTCGATCCCGTTGACCACCAGCATGTTCGCGGCGTTGCCGTCCACGGCGTTCGAGCCGACGTTGAACGAGAACGCCGCGTCACCCGAGCCGAGCGTCTCCGTCGTCTCGACCGCGTCGCCGTCGACGGTGAGCTCGGTCGTGGCGTCGTCGCCGTCCGCCGGGCGCGCGCCCGTGACAGTGACCGTGCCGTTGGCGAGGGTGCCGTCGGCCGGGGTGAGGCGGGGCGCGCCGGCGGGCGCGTTGTTCACGCGGACGGTGTGCGCCGTGGTGTCGCCCGACGCCGTGCGGGCCTCGATCGTGTGCTCGCCGTTGGCCAGCGTGGTGGTGTCCAGGTCGGCGCTCAGGCCGGTGGTGCCCTGCGGGTCGCCCTGCACGAAGAATGTCAGCTCCGCACGCAGCAGCAGGCTGGTGTTGGTGCCGCAGCTGCCGTCGCCGAACGCGTAGGTGTACTCGTTCTCCTCGCCGTCGGCGATCTCGCCGAGCGGTTCGAGCGTGAAGTCGGAGAGCACGAAGTCGTCGTGGTTCGGCCCGCAGCTCGCGTCGAACGTGCCGGCGACCACCTCGACCGTGTTCTCGCCGGTCACGAGGTACTCGTTGGGGATCTCCAGCTCCACGCGCTCGCTCACGGCGTCGGGCAGGTAGATGGGCTCGCTGCCGTTGACCGAGACGTGGTTGCGATAGCGCGCCTCGGTGGAGTTGCTGCCGACGTTGTAACCGAGAGTCGCGGTACCGAGCGTCTCGGTGGCGCCCGGCACGTCGGTGCCGTCGACGGTGAGGCTGTTGATGTCGTCACCAGGCGCGACGGGCTCGGCCGCGACAGGCACGGTCCCCTCCAGGAACGCGCCGTCGTCGGGCGTGAGGATCGGGTTGCCCGACGCCGGGGCCTCCGGCTCGTGCGGCGCGGTCGCCGTCGCGCTCCCGGCATGGCTGCCGGTATCGGCGGGTGCGGCGGACGACGATGTCGCCACCCATCCCGTCATGGCGAGCGTGGCCGCCGTGACGGCCGCGACCGCCGCGACGAGCCCGGCCTGCTGCTTCGCTCGCTGATTCCTGGTGACTGGCCGCATGGCCGTCCTCCCTGTTCCGTGAAGGTGGACGGCACCTGAGCACGCCCGGACGTCAACCTGGACCGGGCGGATGAACGGAACGGGAGCGGAGGGCAACCAGAGGACAAACTGTGCGGTACCTGGACGAGTTGCCTGGTCAAATGCGCGGGCGGAGCGGGTGAAGTGTGGCGACGATTGCCTAGGCTCGCGCCATGACGAACCTCGACGACCAGATCCAGCTCTGCTGTTTCCTGTGGGCGTATCCCGGCCAGGAGGCCGCACTCTCGGCCTACGAGGACCGTGTGCTCGCACTCGTCCCGGAGCACGGTGGCTCGGTCCTGCAACGTGCGGTGTCGAACGGCGCGGACGGCCGGCCGCACGAGGTCCAGCTCTACCGCTTCACGAGCCAGGCCGCCCTGGACGGGTACGTCGCCGATCCGCGCCGTGCGGCGCTGGCCGACGAACGAGACCGGGTGGTGGCCCGCACTGAGCTGTTCCCGGTGGATCTGGTCTGAGCCGGGGGCTCGCCCGGCAGGAACCGCGAAGGCCCCCACCGTGGTGAGGGCCTTCGCGATGTTGTGCGCCATCTAGGACTTGAACCTAGAACCCGCTGATTAAGAGTCAGCTGCTCTGCCAATTGAGCTAATGGCGCCTGCGACGGAAAGATTACCAGGGCCTGAGGCCCCCGGCGCACCGATTTCTCCGCCCACGACGACCGTCGCCCAGACCTCGAGGAGGGGGTTTCCGAACCGCCGTGCTGGTGCGCCATCAGGGACTCGAACCCCGAACCCGCTGATTAAGAGTCAGCTGCTCTGCCTATTGAGCTAATGGCGCGCAACGGGGAGAAACACTACCAGGAGCAGGCCCGTCACCGGTAACCGAACGGACGGCCCGGCCCTGTGAACTGCACGACAGCCGAGCATCGTCGGCCGGCGCTACGCTCCGAGGTCATGACCGCCACCGGCACCAGCGCGAACGCCCCGGCCGAGACCGCTTCGACAGCCGAACAGGCGGCCCTCCTCCGACGGGTGCGCGGCTGGCTGATCGTGTTCATCGTCGGCCTCGTCCTGAGCGGCGTGACCGCGTTCCCTCTGGTGACCGAGGTTCGCTGGGGCCATGAGCTCCTGCTCGCCTGGGGTATCGAGTCGTGGCTGCCGAGCCTCGTCGACTGGTTCGCTCGTGTCCGGGAAGGGCTGGAAACCACAGCCGCGACCTACCCGTTCATCGCCTACGGCACGGACTGGCTCGCCTTCGCGCACCTCGTCATCGCCGTGGCGTTCTGGGGACCGTTGCGCGACCCGGTCCGAAACCTCTGGGTCATCGACTTCGGCCTGATCGCCTGCGCGGGGATCATTCCGCTGGCACTGATCGCTGGCCCGATCCGGGACATCCCGTGGGGCTGGAGCCTCATCGACATGTCGTTCGGCGTCCTCGGCGCGATCCCGCTGCTGATTGTGCGCCGGATGATCAAACGGCTGGAGCGGCTGCAGGCCGAAGCGCGGCCCGCCTGACTACAGGTACAACCCCGTCGCGCCGTCCGCCTCGTCGCGCTCGGCCACGCCGTGCACGTCGCGCTCGCGCAGGAGCACGTAGTCCTTGCCGGCCAGGTCCACCTCGGCGCGCTCCTCCGGGTCGTACAGGACGCGGTCGCCGACGTCGACCTGCCGCACGTGCTCACCCTTGGCGACCACCGTCGCCCACGCGAGCCGCTTCGGCCCGACGGCGGTCGCGGGGATCACCAGGCCGGCGGTCGACTGCCGCTCCGCCGAGTCCGTCTCGGGCTCGACCAGGAGCCGGTCGTGCAGCATGCGGATCGGGAGGGTGCCTGGCTTGGTCGCGGCGTTCGTCACAGCTTTCGTCACAGCGGGAGTGCTCACAGGACAACGCTACGCGACCGCAGGGCAAGGTGATCCCGGCCAGGTAGGTAACGGACAGCTAGCACTGCTACGCCTCCGTTACCCACCTGGCCGGCACAGTCGTTCCCGGGAGTGGCCGGCGGAAGGACTACCGTTACGGCCATGACCATTCGTCTCGCACCCGGGGACAAGGCTCCCGACTTCACCCTGCCCACCGCCGACGGCGCCACCGTCCGCCTCGCCGACCTGGCGCAGAGCACCGACAAGGGCGTCATCGTGTATTTCTACCCGGCCGCCGCGACGCCGGGCTGCACCAAGGAGGCGTGCGACTTCCGCGACTCCGAGGCGTCGCTGCTGAGCGCGGGCTACGCCGTCGTGGGCATCTCCCCCGACACCGTGTCGAAGCTGGCGAAGTTCGCCGACGCCGAGTCCCTCACCTTCCCGCTCGCCTCCGACGAGGACCACGCGACGCTGGAGGCGTACGGCGCCTGGGGCGAGAAGCAGAACTACGGCAAGACCTACGTGGGCGTCGTCCGTTCCACCGTCGTGGTGAACCCCGACCTGACGGTCGCCGAGTCCTTCTACAACGTCAAGGCGACCGGTCACGTGGCCCGGATCCGCAAGGTTCTCGGGCTCGACTAATGAGTTCCCCCGCGGACCTGCTCGACATCGACTCCGAGCTCAGCGACTCCGAGCTGGCCACGCGGGACCGCGTGCGGGAGTTCGTGGACCGGCGCATCCGGCCGAACATCGCCCGCTGGTTCGCCGACGCGCACTTCCCGCAGGAACTCGTCCCCGAGCTGGGCGAGCTGGGGCTGCTCGGCATGCACCTGACCGGGTACGGCTGCGCCGGTCGATCCGCTGTCGAGTACGGACTGGCCATCCAGGAGCTGGAAGCCGGCGACTCCGGCATCCGCACCTTCGTGTCGGTGCAGGGCTCGCTGGCGATGTCGGCGATCCACAAGCACGGCTCCGAGGCCCAGAAGCAGCGGTGGCTCCCCCGGATGGCGACCGGCGAGGTGGTGGGCTGCTTCGGCCTCACCGAGCCCGGTGCGGGCTCCGACCCGGCGAGCATGACCACGCGCGCCCGCTTCGAGCCCGGCAGCGCGGGCGGAGAAGGCGGCGAGTGGGTCCTCGACGGGGCAAAGCGGTGGATCGGCATGGCCTCGTTCGCGGACATCGCGATCATCTGGGCCAAGGTGAGCGAGCACCAGGACGACGGCAGCGAGCGGGACCGCGTGCGCGGGTTCATCGTGCCGACGTCGACCCCCGGGTTCTCTGCGGTGCCCATCGAGCCGAAGCTGTCGATGCGTGCCTCGGTGCAGTGCGACATCACGCTGGAGGACGTCCGCGTGCCGCCGGATGCCCTCCTCCCGGAGAACCCGGGCCTGTCCGGGCCGTTCGTGTGCCTCGACGAGGCGCGCTACGGCATCGTGTGGGGTGCGGTCGGCGCCGCGCGGGACGCGTTCGAGGACACGCTCGCCTACGCCCAGGGGCGTGAGCAGTTCGGCACACCGATCGCGGGCTTCCAGCTCACGCAGGCCAAGCTCGTCGACATGGCGCTGGAGATCACCAAGGCGCAGCTCATGGCGCTGCGCCTGGGCCGGCTCAAGGACGCCGGGCGCCTGGAGGGATACATGATCTCAGCGGGCAAGCTGAACAACGCGCGCATCGCCATCGACGTCTGCCGCGAGGCGCGCACCGTGCTGGGCGGCAACGGCGTCACGCTGGACCATTCCCCGATGCGGCACGCGAACAACCTGGAGTCGGTCCGCACCTACGAGGGCACGGACGAGGTGCACACGCTGGTGCTGGGCCGGCACATCACGGGCCTCGCCGCGTTCCGCTGACCAGCGCGCTCACCTACCCGTAGACTGTGCGCCGCGCGCGAGTGGCGTAATTGGCAGCCGCGCCAGGTTTAGGTCCTGGTGTCTTCGGACGTGCGGGTTCGAGTCCCGCCTCGCGCACCCTCGACCAGCAGACGGCGACGGCCGCCTCCCACCGGAGGCGGCCGTCGCTGCCGCTCAGCCGGGCAGCTGCTGGCGCGTCAGTTCTGCTGCGCGGCGAGGTCCTTCTTCACAGCGTCCATGTCGAGTCCGCGGACGGCCTCCACGACCTCGGCGAGGCCCTTGGCCGGGAGCGCGCCCGCCTGGCGGAAGACCAGCACGCCGTCGCGGAACGCCATGAGCGTGGGGATGGAGGTCACCTGCGCCGCGGACGAGATGGCGGGGTTGGCGTCGGTGTCCATCTTGGCGTGGACGATGTCGTCGTTCTTCTCCGAGGACGCCTCGAAGACGGGTCCGAACATCTTGCACGGCGGGCACCAGTCGGCCCAGAAGTCCACGAGGACTATCCCGTTGTCGCTGACGGTCTTCTCGAACGTGGCATCGGTGATGTCGACGGTGGCCATGTGGCGATTCCTCTCGTTGTGCGTCTCCCTGGTGCAGCGCGGTTCTGCCCTCAGCTATTCCAGGAATGCCGCTCGCGTGACCCGTACGACAGGGCTGGCGCCGATCCGACGGCGCGGGGTACGGCACGGCGCGGCCCGAACTGGTAGAACGGACCCGTGACGGACACTGCCGACTACCCTTCCGACGATTTCTACTCCGACCCCTCCCAGGTGTCGGGGTGGCTGACCGACGAGGACCTCGCCGTCGTACGGGCCCAGCTTCCGCTGGTGTACGTCGATGCCGTGCCGGTCCGCGTCGACGACTCGGGCGACGTGGTCGCCGTCGGGCTGCTCCTGCGGGTGAACACGCAGGGCACGATGACGCGGGCCGTCGTGTCGGGGCGCGTCATGTACCACGAGCGGCTCCGGGACGCGCTGCTGCGGCACATCGAGAAGGACCTCGGGCCGGTCGCGCTGCCGCAGGTGCCGCCGTCGCCGCAGCCGTTCACGGTGGCCGAGTACTTCCCGACGCCGGGCATCACGGCGTTCCACGACCCGCGCCAGCACGCCGTCTCGCTCGCGTACGTGGTGCCCGTGACAGGCGACTGCCGCCCGCAGCAGAACGCCCTCGATCTCGCCTGGCTCACGCCGGAGGAGGCCTGCGCGGACGACGTCCAGGCCGAGATGATGAACGGTCAGGGCATGCTGCTCAAGCAGGCGATGGCCCACGTGGGCCGGCTTCCCTAGCGTCGTTGTCCGAGTTCTCCGCACCTGCGGTATAACGTCCCAGGCGCCCGACGGTCGGTGCCCGGACGGGAGCATCGATGCGGGGCAGCAGACTTGCGGGGCAGCTGGCGACGGGACTGGGCGGCAGCCTGCTCCTGCCGTTCCTCGTCGAGCTCGGTATGGCGTCCATGCTCGGCCAGAACTTCAGCCTCCGGCGCGGAGCGATCTTCGTCGGTGTGCTCGCGGGCGGGTCCGGCCTGCTGCTCGCAATCGACCGCATCACGGAGTACCGGAAGCGCCGCGCGGAGCTGCGGGCCGAGCCCGACGTCGAGCGCGCGGCACCCGAGCACGTCGCCCACCACGCGCTGGCCCCCTACGGTCCCGAGACCGACGGCGTGGTCGCGCTGTGCGCAGCCCGGCTCGGCCTGTCGTCCCTGCACTACGTGGCCTATCACGCGCGCGGCAAGGGCCTCTTCCGGGTCGACGTGCTGGACCACCCGGACCTCGCGCCGCTGGTCGGCCTGGCCACGCCGGACCGGCACCGGAAGATCTACGAGAACTACGGCGCGCGCCTCAAGGCGCTCATGACCCACCTCGACGACGACTTCGACGAGCTCGACAGCGGCCGCCTGATCCGGCTGGTCCTCGACGTGGAGAAGGGCGCCGTGTTCGTCATCGAGGTGCACGAGCACTCGGGGCGCTATCTGCTGGGCGTGACGCTCGACCAGTCGCACGTGGACACGGCCGACAACGAGCTGCGCAAGCTCACCGGCGAGATCCGCCAGTACCTGGGCCACCCGGCAGTCCCGGTAGCGGGCGACTGAGGTCCAGCACCGGCCAGTCCTCCAGGTCCGAGCGCATCCGCCGGTCGTGCGTCGCCACCACCACGGCGCACGGCGTGACCTGCAGCGCGCGGGTCAGCTCGTCGACGAGGTCGATCGACAGATGGTTCGTCGGCTCGTCCAGGAGCAGCAGGTGCGGCGCGTGCAGCAGCGCCCGCGCCAGCTCGAACCGGCGGCGCTGCCCCGCGGACAGCTCGGCGAGCGGCCGGTCCAGGTCCTCCTCGCTGAGCAGACCGAGGCCCGCGACGGGCACCACGTGGTCCGGGTCCAGCTCGCCCGAGGCGAGCAGCCGGAGGGCCTCGTCGGCGTACGTCTCGAACCCGGTCAGCCGGCGCGCCTTGCCGGTGATGGGCGCGCTCTCCTGGCCGACGACACCGATGCGCACTCCGGGCACCACCGACCGGCTCCCCCGGTCCAGCCGCAGCGTTCCGGCCAGCGCGCCGAGCAGCGTCGACTTGCCGGTCCCGTTCGGCCCCACGATGAGCAGCCTGCCCGACGGCGGGATCGCGATCCGCGTGCCCGGCAGGTCCAGGCGGGCGCCGCCGTCGTCCCCCACGCGCGGCGAACGCACCTCCACGACGGGATCACTGGGGTCCCAGCCCGGCGACATCGCCGGGAGGTCCGGGAAACCGAGCTCCACCGGCGGCGCCGGGACCTCGATGGCCTCGGCCTCCAGCTTCTGGACGAGCCGGTCGGCGGCCTTGACGTGGATGCGGGCGCGCGTGGCGCGGCGATGCCCCTGCGAGCCCTTGGGCGGGCGCCACGCGTCGGAGAGGCCCTCGTAGGACTCGTCGAGCCGCTCGGCGAGCTGCGCCGCCCGCTTGCGCTCGGCCCGGTAGCGCTGCCGCCAGCGGTGCAGCGCCTGGTTCTTCGCGAACCGGTAGGCGAGGTAGCCCGGCTGGCCGTACAGCACGGGTTTGCCGTCCCAGGACGGGTCGAGGTCGAGGATGGCGATGGCGACGTCGTCGAGCAGCTCGCGGTCGTGCGTGACGAGCACGACGCCGCCGCGCCACGCCACGAGCTCGCCCGTGAGGAACTCGATGGCGGAGTCGTCGAGGTGGTTGGTGGGCTCGTCGAGCAGGAGCAGGTCGGAGCGCTCCGCCAGGCGGCAGGCGAGCCGGACCCGGAACCGCTCCCCCACGCTGAGCTGGTCGAGGCGGCGGGCGGGGTCGCGCGGCGCGCCCAGCCTGGTGAGCGCCACCTCGACGCGCCGGTCGGCGTCCCAGACGGCGAGGTGCTCCGCGAGCGAGAGAGTGCGCTCGAGCACGGCGAGGTCGCCCGACCCGTGGTCGAACGCGGCGGCGGCGGCCTCCAGCTCGGCGGCCGCAGTCCGCAGGCCGTCGAGCGTGCGGGCGACCACGTCGCCGATGGTCTGGCCCGTTGCGGGGTGCAGCTCCTGCTCGACGAGCGCCACGCTGCCGTGCCTGCGCACGTCTCCCGACTTCGGCAGCAGGTCTCCGGCGAGGAGATGCAGCAGCGTGGACTTTCCGGACCCGTTCTCGCCGACGACGCCGAGGCGCGTGCCGTCGTTCACCGTGAAGCTCACACCGGACAGCACGTCCCGCCCCGGGTACGCGAAGGACAGTTCCTGGGCGACGAGGTGCATGCCCCCAGCCTACGGGCCGTTCAGGGGACGCTGTGGGTACGCAGCGGGGGGGGATCCAGGGGCGGATGTACTACGTACCCACAGCGAGCTTGATCAGGTCGACGACGCCTCCGTCCTGCGGGCGACGGCGGGATACCTGATGTTCTCGACCATCTCCTGGATCTCGTGCGACGGAGGCTTGGTCAGCAGCGACACGACGACCGTGACCACCAGGTTGACCACCGCGCCGATGGCGCCGATGCCCTCGGGGCTCACGCCCATGATGTGGTCGTTGGCCTGCGTGCCGAACACGGGCAACGTGTAGATCATGTACGTCGCGGTGAACACGAGGCCGGCGAGCATGCCGGACACGGCCCCCTTCGCGTTGGTCCGCTTCCAGAAGATCCCCAGCAGCAGGATCGGGAAGAAGGTCGACGCGGCGAGCCCGAAGGCGAAGGCGACCACCTGGGCCACGAACGCCGGCGGGTTGATGCCGAAGTAGATGGCGACCAGCACGGCCAGCCCCATCGCGATCCGGCTGACCAGCAGGCGGCGGCTCTCCGACGCGTGGTGGTCCACGTATCGGAAGTACAGGTCGTGCGACGCCGACGACGAGATGACCAGCAGCAGGCCGGCCGCCGTCGACATGGCGGCCGCGAGGCCACCCGCCGCGACGAGCCCGACGATCGGCGCCGGCAGGCCCGCGATCTCGGGGCTGGCGAGCACCAGGATGTCGTTGTTGATGATCAGGTCGGCACCCGACAGCGGATCGTTGCTGACCGTGCCGATCGTGTCGACGCCTTCGCCCACGGTGACCAGGCCCGTAGCCATCCAGTTCTGCACCCAGGACGGTAGGGCGTCGACGGCGGCGCCCTGCACGCCCTCGAGCAGGTTGAGCTTGGTGAACGCGCCCACGGCCGGCGCCGTCGTGTACAGCAGGCCGATGAAGATCAGCGCCCAGAGCGCCGAGTAGCGCGCCCCGCGGACCGTCTTGGTCGTGTAGAACCGGATGATCACGTGCGGCAGGCCGGCGGTACCGATCATGAGCGACAGGGTGACGAGGAAGACGTCGATCTGCGGCCGGGCCGTGAACGCCTCCGTGTAGACGGGCAGCCCGAACTCGGTGCCGATTCGGTTCAGCTCAGCCAGGATCTCGCCGAACGAGACCTGCGGCACCGGGAACCCGGTCATCCTCTGCGCCACGGCCCACGCCGGGATCAGGTAGGCCACGATGAGCACCGTGTACTGCGCCACCTGGGTCCAGGTGATGCCCTTCATGCCGCCGAAGACCGCGTACGCGAAGATGACGGTCGCCGCGATGGCCACGCCGGTCGCCTGCTCCACCCCGAGGAACCGGGAGAACACGATGCCGCCGCCGGCCATCTGGCCCACCACGTAGGTGAAGGAGACGATGATGGCCACGAGCGCGGACACCGACCGGACGGTCTCGGAGAACCGGTCACCGACGAACTCGGGAACCGTGAACTTGCCCCACTTGCGCAAGTACGGCGCGAGCAGCAAGGCCAGCAGCACGTAGCCGCCCGTCCAGCCCATCAGGTAGATGGAACCGTCCGACCCGAGGAACGCGATGAGGCCCGCCATCGAGATGAAGGACGCCGCCGACATCCAGTCCGCGGCGACGGCGGCGCCGTTCGCGACGGCCGGGATGTTCTGCTCGGCGACGAAGAAGCCCTTGGTCTCCTGCACCCGGCTGCGCCAGGCGATGAAGATGTAGAGGGCGAACGACGACGCCACGAAGACGAGCGCCCAGGTCTGGATGTCACTCATGACCAGCTCCCGTCGTCGTCGCGCTCGCTGACGCCGTACTGGTCGTCAAGCTTGTCCATGCGCATGGCGTAGATGAGGATCAGCAGGATGAACGTGTAGATCGACCCCTGCTGCGCGAACCAGAAGCCCAGGGGGAACCCGGCGATCACTATCTCGTTGAGCTGCTCGACGAACAGGATTCCGGCGCCGAACGAGACTGCGAACCAGACGATCAGCAGGACCACCATCAGGCGGAGGTTCTTCTTCCAGTACTCCTTTCGCCAGCCGTTCTCCGGCAGTGTGGCGCCACCGCCACCCGGCGGCGGTGCACCGCCCGCCGGGCCCTCGTTGGTGTCGGCCATGTCGACGCTCCTTTGCGTGTCGTGGTGCGGCCCGGCGGCAGCCCCAGCTGCGTGCCGGGCCGCACTGTGGTGCGGGTCACACGTGACCCCTGAGCCTGAGCCAAGGGCAGGCGCCCCAGCAGCGCAAGGGCCGACCCGCCGGACGGCGGCGGCGACCCCGCGAACGGTCGCTCACGGCGGCGAGCGGCGCCGGGATTCTTCACCCGACCGCTGGCGACGCGATCATGACCGCTCGCGAGACCCGACCCGCCGTTCGGCAGGGCGAGCCTCTGCCAGGGGTCCCTGAACCGGCCCCGCAGCCCTACGATCACCACATGGCCTCGATGACGAGCACTTCCGGTACCGCCGTGCGCCGCCGTGTCTTCCACCCCGGCAGCCTGGCGATGGCCATCGGAGGGCTGTGCGTCATGATCGGGTCGGTTCTGCCCTGGATCAGCACGCCACTGGGACACATCCCGGGCCACGCGAGCTACCTCGGCTGGGCCACGCTGGCCGCCGCACCTCTCGCGTTCGCCGGCGCCGTCCTGCCGTACCGGCGGGTGGCGATCGGGCACTGCCTCGTCGCCGCAGCGCCCGCCGTGCTCGCCGTCGGCTGGCAGACCGTGCAGATGGTGCTGGTCAGCGCCGACACCGACTCCTGGGGCAAGCTGTGGCCCGGCATGGGCCTGATCATGATCGCGGGCGGCGCCGTCATCCTGTTGCGCACCGCCTGGCGCCTGATCCGCACGCCTGACGCCTAGTCTCATCCCATGGAGCACGACGACGGCGTCGACGAGCACGACACGCCGGCCGAGGTCGACGCGACCTTCCGCACGCTGCGGCGCGTCGCGATCACGCACGTCGTGCTGTTCCTGGCCGCCGTCATGGGCGTGCCGGCCCTGTCGCTCACGCTCGGCTGGTGGTCGGGCGGCCGTCTGGCCGGCGGCATGAGCCCGGGCTTCGCCATGGCGGCGTTCGGGCTGTACGCGTTCTTCCTGGTGATCGGGCTGGCGGCGGCCACGCTCTCGTCGGCGGTCGAGGCGCGCATGCTCGGCGGCCGGCACGACGACGACAACGACGACTACCCGGCGGACGGCGAGCTCCCGTGACCGTCACGAGCGCCGGCACGCTGGTCGCCCTCATCGCCCTCGTCGCCTTGGTCACGCTCGTCGTGCGGCCGCGCGGTGTCTCCACCGTGGACTTCTACCTGGCCGGGCAGCGGGTCGGCGTCGCGACGAACGCCCTGGCCATCTGCGGGGACTACTTCTCCGCCGCGTCGTTCCTCGGGGTCGCGGCCGCCGTGTACGTGTCCGGGCTCGACGGCGTCTGGTACGCCGTCGGCTTCGCGGCCGGTTTTGTCCCCGTGCTGCTGTTCGTCGCGGCGCCGCTGCGCCGGTTCGGCGAGTTCTCCATTCCCGACTTCCTCGGCCGCCGCCTCGCCTCCGAACGAGTGCGCCTGGTCGCCGTCGGCGTCGTGCAGATCGTCATCCTGTCCTACCTGGTGCCGCAGGCGGTGGGCAGCGGCATCACATGGCAGCTCCTGGTCGGGCGCGGCCTGCCCGGCCTGTCCGCCTACGCCACCGGAGTGGTGCTCTCGACGGCGGTGGTGGCCGGGATGGTCGCGTTCGGCGGGATGCGTGGCACCACGTGGACCCAGGCCATCCAGTTCCTCCTGCTGCTGGGTGCACTGGTATGGCTCGCCGTCGTCGTCGCGGGGTCCGGGTTCAACTACTCCGCCGCCGTGGGAGACCTGTCGGCCGAGCCGCTGGCCAATCCCGTGCACGACGACACCGGGTGGCACCTGCAGCCCGAGAGCAACCATCTCGACCCGACGGCGCCCGCGACCTTCGGGCAGCCCGGCGCCGCCTACGGGCCGCTGGCCCAGTTCGCCCTCATCCTCACCCTCGTCCTGGGCACCGCCGGCCTGCCGCACGTGATGAACCGCTACTTCACCAGTCCCACCGGCACCGCCGCCCGCATGACGACGGTGTGGGTACTGGGCCTGGCCGGGCTGTTCTACGCGCTCGCCGTCATGCTCGGCACGGCCGCCCGGCAGCAGATCGCCGCGGCCGTCGACGACCACCCCTGGCTCGAGGAACTCACCGTCGACGGCATCCTGCGCGTGCCCGAGCACGCGCTGCCCGTGCTGGGCCGGATCTACGGCGGCGACTCCGGGCTCGCCGTCGTCGCGGCCGGGGCCCTGGTCGCGGTGATGTCCACCATCGCCGGACTGCTGCTCGCGGCCGCCGCGTCCTGGGGGCACGACGTCTACGAACGGCACATCAACCCGCGCGCCACGCAGAGCCAGGCGGTCTGGGCCGGCCGCGCGAGCACCGCGGTGGTCGCGCTCGCGGCCGGCGGGCTCGCGATCGCCATGCAGCCGGCCGACCTCACGCCCGCCGTCCCCTCCATCGTGGCGGCCATGGTCACCTGGGCGTTCGCCATCGCCGGCTCGGCGCTGACGCCCGTGTTCGTGCTGGCCATCTGGTGGCGCGGCACGACGGCCGCCGGGGCCACCGCAGGCATGCTCGTCGGCGGCCTGGTGTCCGTGAGCATGTTCGTCGTCGGCGCCCTGCCCGTCGGACCGGGCCTCGGGCAGATGCTGGTTACCCCGACCCTCGTGGCGGCGCCGTTGGCCGCCCTGGTCACGTGGCTCGTCTCGCGGGCGACCACTCCGCCGGACGACGTCGAGCGGCAGTGGCTCGTACTGCACGGAACCGCCGCGGACCGGCACGCCGAACGCCTGGCGCGGCTCACTATTGCGAGCCTCGGGACCACGCCGCGCCGGTCCGGGCACGGCACACAGCGCAAGGGGGAACGTGATGCGGACCGGTAGCGCGCTCCTGGCCGGCACGATCTGCGTCACGTGGGCGGTGGTGTACCTCGTGACCCAGGTGTTCGTGTCGCCGCCGCTCGGGGTGGGCACCACCGTCGCGGCCGGAACCGTGGCGACCGTGCTGCTCGTGTTCGGGTATCCCTCCGCGCTGCGCGGCCCGCGCGCGGCCACGGCGCTCCGGCGCTGGTCGCGACGGCGCGCCGGTTCCGAGGCACCCGACGGGCGCGAGGCGCAGGACCCCGAGGGACGCGGAGCCGTGCGGTCCCGTCGCCGGATCGTGGCGGGCGGACGCCGGATGCCGCTCCGGTCGGGCCTGACCGCCGACGCCGCACGCCGCACCGCCGAGCTGCTGCGCCCGCTGCTGGGCGGGGACGCCGTGGTGATCACCGACCGGGAGCTGAACCTGGCGTTCGTCGGCCCGGGCTCCGACCATCACCAGGCGGGCGGGCCGGTGCGCGCCGCCGCCGTGCGGAGCGCCATCACCAAGGGACGCACGGTCGTGTCCCGCCGCGCGTCGAACATGGGGTGCGACGACCCTGACTGCCCGCTGCGCAGCGCCGTCGTCGTACCGCTCGTGGTGGGCGCACGTGTGGTGGGCACCATCGGCGTCTTCCGGACGCACGACCAACCCGCGCCGCGTGACCAGATCGAGGACATGGCGAGCATCCTGTCGCTGCACCTCGAGCTGGCCGAGGCGGACCGCGAGCGCAAGCTCGCCTCGGACGCCCGGCTCGACGCCCTGCGCGCGCAGATCAACCCGCACTTCCTGTTCAACATCTTGAACACGATCGCGTCGAAGTCACGGACCGACCCGGACGAGGCGCGGCAGCTGCTGCTGCGCCTGTCGGACTTCTTCCGGTACGCCGTGCGGCAGGAGGGCCAGCTCGCGGAGTTCGCGCAGGAGTACTTCTTCGTGCGCACGTACCTGTCGCTGGAGCAGGCGCGGTTCGGGGACCGGCTGCGCGTGCGGTACGACATCGACCCGCAGGTGCTCACGGCGCACGTGCCCGTGCTGACCATCCAGCCGCTGGTGGAGAACGCCGTCAAGCACGGCCTGGCGGACAAGGTCGAGGGCGGGACGGTCACGCTCAAGGCCCGCGTGGACCCCCTGACGCGCACCACGTCGATCCGGGTGGTCGACGACGGCGTCGGCATGACCGCCGACGTGCTCGACGTCCTCGGGAACGGCTCCTCCCCCGACCGTGGTGTGGACGGCTCGCGGGGCGCCGCGGGCGCGCGCGGCGGCGTCGGCCTGCAGAACATCTCGGAACGGCTCACCACACTGTTCGGCGAGCGGTTCACCTTGGACATCCAGTCCACGGCCGGTGAGGGGACGGCGGTGGAGGTGCGCGTCCCGCTACGCTGACCGCATGCGCCCCCGCGCCCTGATCGTCGATGATGAGGCCCCGGCCCGCGCCGAGCTGCGCTATCTGCTGGAGGAGCTCGGGCAGGTCCAGGTGGTCGGCGAGGCCGCGAACGGCGAGGAGGCCCTCCTCCTCCTGCGGTCCCTCCCCTACGACCTGGTGCTGCTCGACATCCGCATGCCCGGGGGCAGCGGCCTCGAGGTGGCGGCCGCGCTGCGCGATCTGCCGTACCCGCCCAAGGTCATCTTCACCACTGCGTACCCGGACCACGCGGTCGAGGCCTTCGACCTCGCCGCCGCCGACTACCTGGTCAAGCCGTTCGACGCCGAACGCCTGCGGCGTGCGCTGGAGCGGGCGCTCGAGCATGCCGGGTCCGACGATGCGCAGGCGGGGGCCGCCGGTGGTGCGGGGGCGGGCGGAGCGTCGAACGGCGGGGCTGCCGGACGGCGCGGTGACGAGCCGGCGCAGCCGGAGCCGCTCGCCCGGGTGCCGGTGCAGCGCGACGGCCGCACGGTGCTCGTGGACCAGTCGGTGATCGTGTACGCCAGCGCCGCGCGCGGCTACTCCTACCTCAAGCTGGCCGACGAGCGGCTGCTGGTCACGTTCTCCCTGAACGAGCTGGAGCGGCGCCTGCGCGGGCACTTCTTCCGGTCCCATCGTTCCTACCTGGTGAACCTGGACCATGTGCGCGAGCTGGTACCGGACTTCAAGGGTGCGCTCGTGCTGGTCATGAACGACCGGCAGCGCAGCCAGGTCGAGGTCTCCCGTCGGCAGGCCCGCGAGCTGCGGCGTCGGCTGGGCGTCTGACCCCTCTGCCGCGCCTCCTGGCGCCGTCCGGCGGGCGGGCTTGTTTCCTTTACGGCGAATTGTCCCCTCAGGGACGATATGCGCAGCTACCCTGCACACCCGCGCCCACACCCCCTGGAGATACGTGTCCCAGACCACGCCTGCCCTTCGCCTGACCAACCTGTTCCTGGCTCCCGGGACCCGCACTCGCAGGGACCCCGACGCCGTCTTCGACAGGATCGTCGCGCGCGCCTCGCGCGGCCGCATGCCGCTGCGGGCCGAGTACGCGGCCGACCTGGACCACCTCCGGCTGGCCCTGCGGGCCTTCGCCAGGTTCCCGGGCCTGAGCCCGCTCGGCTGGATGGCGGGACAGGGCCTGGTCGAGAGCCGGGTCCGGAACCACGTGGTGGTGGGCGACCTCCGTGCCCGGCACCCCGGCATCGCGGACGAGCCGGTGGACGCCCCCGTGTTCGTGGTCGGCATGCCCCGGACGGGCACCACCCTCACCTACAACATCCTGTCCAGGTCACCGGAGCACCGCGGGCCGAAGCTCTGGGAGATGACCCACCTGGGCCTCGCCGTCGACGACGACACGGAGGCCGCGCTGATCCGGCGCACCCGGAAGAAGTACGCCATGGTGTCCAGGCTCAGCCCCACCTGGGACACCATCCACCCGCTCTACGCGGAGGCCGAGGAGGAGGACACGTTCATCCGGGCCCACTCGGAGCTGCATGCCTCGGCCGTGCCCATGCCGGAGTATCTCGAACGCCTGCGGACCTTCGACCACCGGACGGACTACCGGTTCCTGCGCGACACGCTCCAGGTCCTGTCCTACGGCCGTCCCGCCCGGCGCTGGGTGCTCAAGCACCCCGCGAACCTCTTTCACATGGCCGAGATCCGCGACGTGTTCCCCGACGCCAAGTTCGTGTGGACCCACCGGGCCCCGGAGGTCGCGCTGGCCTCGCTGTGCTCCCTCGCCGAGGCCTCCCAGCGGCTGCACCGGCACGAGGACGCCGTGGACCTCGCCCAGATCGGCCGCGACTGGGTGTCGATCATGTCGCGCGGCGTGTCCGGCGCGGTGGCTCAGCGCGCCGAGCTGGGTCCCGACGTCGTGCTCGACCTGCCGTACGACCGGCTCACCGGCGATCCGGGGACGGCGCTGCCGGAGCTCTTCACGCGGCTGGACGCGCGGTGGGGCGCCACCGACGACGCGAACCTGGCGGCCGCGCGCGAGACGCCGAAGACGCGGGCGCCGCACCGATACAGCCTGGACCGGTTCGGGCTGGACCACGCCGAGGTGAACGAGGCATTCGCCGACTACCTGGCCCTCCTCCCGGCCCTGCCGAGGTAGAACCAGGGCGAGGTAGAACCAGGGCGAGGTAGAACCAGGGCGAGGTAGGACTTCGGCGAGGTAGAACCTCAGCGCAGCCACAGCTCTACTTCGCCCTGGTCCTACCTCGCCAGAGTCCTACCTCGCCAGGGTTCTACCTCGGCAACCTGGGTTCAGGGCGTCAGAGGTTCGACGCCGAGCTGTACAGCGACTGGGCCACGGTGCCCAGGTACGGGCCGAACATGTAGTTCCGCAGGCTGCCCGCCCGGTACTTGAAGGAGTTCACCGAGTTGAGCGTGCCCAGACCGGTGGTCTCGTTGTAGTTCACGAACCACGGGCCGCCCGACGAGCCGCCGGTCATGTTGCAGTTCAGGCCCTGGTCCGCGCTGCCGCCGAACGTGTCCTGCACGACCGTGCCGTGGCACCAGGCGATGTCCGAGCCGTCGTACGGGTTGGCCGCCGGGTAGCCGAACGAGTACATGTACTGGCCGCGGGCCTGGTTGAACCCGATCGCCTGCCCGCCGACGACGTCGGTCAGGTGCGCCCCGTTCAGTGTGTTCATGACGGCGAACGCGACGTCGTAGTCGAAGTCGCCGCTGTTTTGCCACTGGGTCGTGGTGGTGAGCTGCCGAGCGGTGAAGGTGCCGTAGGGGCGGGCGCCGTCGTCGTACGCCGGCACGAACGCGAAGTTCGTCGCGTAGGCGCCCGGTCCCTCGTTGAGGCAGTGACCTGCTGTGAGCACGACGTCCTTGTTGCCGGAGCTCACGGCGCTGCCCGAGCAGACGTAGTTCGTGCCGCTGAGCGTGAAGAACACCTTGCCCGTGGTGTCGCGGACGTCGCCACCGCCGGAGTAGTAGCCACCCGTGAAGTCGGCGGCCGCGGTGGGCTTGGCCTTCGCCTGCGGGACCACCGTCGGCTGGCCGGCGGTCACGCTGCCGCCCGCCGAGGACTTGTCCTTGCCCGCCACCAGGACGTCGGCGGGGACGGCGTTGCGCATCCGCTGCGGGGTCCAGTACTCGACTACCTTGTCGTGAGCCGCCCGGGTGGTCGCCGCGGCGTGCACCGCGACGTTGCCGACTGCCTCGCTCGGCTGGGCCGTCGCGGGTGCGACGGACGCGACGGCGACGGTGCCGCCCAGCGCCAGAGCCGCCAGACCCGCGAGGATGGTGCGGGAGAGGTTGCTTTGCATGCTGCCTCCTTGATCACAAGACCCACCGGGACGGTGGGCCGGGAGGATCCTGGAACCTGGATGATTCAAGAAGCAACGCGCTATATGTCCGCTATGTAAATCTTCTCCGCAATGCGCAGTTTTCTGGCCGATATCTCGCAGCGAGAGTCCCCGACGGCCCGCGAGCTACCCTCGACCCGTGAGCACCACCACCCCGACCTCGCGCACCGCGCCCGTCTGGCCCGCCGCAGTGGCCGACGCCGTCGCCGTCCTCGCCTTCACCCTGATCGGCATCGCGTCGCACGACGGGTCGTTCGCCGCCGCGTTCGGTCGTGTGGTGTGGCCGTTCGCGCTGGCAGGCGTGATCGGCTGGGCCGTGACCCGTGCCTGGCAGGACCCGGCCCGGATCTGGCCCACCGGCGTGCTGATCTGGTTCGTCACCGTGGTCGGCGGCCTGGCGCTGCGCGGCGTCTCCGGCCAGGGGCTGGCCTGGTCGTTCGCGCTGGTCACGGCTCTCTTCCTGGCGATCACCTTGCTCGGCTGGCGCACTCTGGTGACGGCCATGCGCCGCGGTCAGACGGCGCGGAGCGGGACGGACGGCTGACCGAGGCCGCCACGGCGCCGGCCTCAAGAGCAGGGCTGTAACCGACCGAAGTCAGCGAGATCGGTCGGATGGTATGAGATCGGTCGGTTGATTGACCGATCTCGTACCAACGGACCGAAGTCAGCGAGATCGATCCGTTGCACGGACCGAGACCAGAGGCTCAGCGCGAGCCGGAGCCCAGCACCTCGAGTATTGCCGGCGCCAGCGCGCGGAACGCCTTGCCGCGGTGCGAAATCGCGTTCTTCTCGTCCGGGTCCAGCTCCGCGGCGGTCCGACGGCGGCCGGAGGCACCCGCGCCGTCGCCCGCTCCGTCGGCCGCGCCCACGCCCATGCCCACGCCCGCGCCCGCGTCGGCCACGCCGGGCGCCGCCTCGTCCGGGACCAGGATCGGGTCGTAGCCGAACCCGTTGGTGCCGCGCGGCGCCGTCTCCAGCACTCCCCGCATCTCGCCGATGCGCACCTCCTCGCGACCTTCGGGTGTGACCAGCGCGGCGGCGCACACGAACCCTGCCTGACGATGTTCGGGGCGCACGTCACCCAGCTGGCCGAGCAGCAGCTCGAGGTTCGCGAGGTCGTCCCCGTGCTTGCCGGCCCAGCGCGCCGAGAAGATCCCGGGCGCGCCGCCCAGCACGTCCACGGCGAGGCCCGAGTCGTCGGCGACGGCGGGCAGCCCGGTGGCGGCGCACACCGCGCGGGCCTTGATGAGCGCGTTCTCGGCGAACGTCACGCCGTCCTCAACGGGCTCGGGCGCGCCGACCTCGCCGGAGGTGACCAGCTCGCCGTCGGACAGGTCGAGGCCCGACGCCGCCAGGATGGCCCGCAGCTCGCCGACCTTCTTGGCGTTGTGCGTCGCGAGAACGATGCGGGCGGCGGTCGGCACGATCAGGGAGTTCATGCCCCGATCATGCCAGCCGCCGCCCGCCTGGCTGCTCCTCACACGGATGCGAGTGCCGGCTCCGGCTGCCCGACGACGGCGCCCGCCACCGGCACCTCGCCGGCCACCCGCGGGCCGTCGTCCGCCGAAGCGTCCCGGTCGCCCGCACCGGCGCCGCCCGCACCGTCCCGGTAGTGCCGGCTCATCGTCCGGTACTGCCGGCTGGCCAGCGCCGCCGCCGTCAGCACCAGGCCGAGCACCGCCAGCAGCATGAGCACCAGCGCGATCCCCCGGGCAGGCCCGGTGCCGAACCAGCCGCCGATCAGGGCGGCGCCGGCGCCGTCGGTCATGAACGGCTGGAACACGAACTCGGTGAGCGGGCTGATGAAGAACGCCGTCAGCGGCGCCGCCACCATCTCGACACTGTGTGCGAACCCGAGCACCCGGCCCTGCCGCTCGTACGGCACGACCTTCTGCAGCACCGTCTGCTCGGACGCCTCCGCGAACGGCATGACGAACAGGTACACCGCGAACCCGGCCACCAGCAGCACGACGCTGTGCTGGATCGGCAGCAGGAACGTGGCCGCCCACATGATCAGGTTGACCACGAGCAGCGTCCGCAGCGGGTTGCGCCCGACGCCGCGCTTGGCGACGACCAGCCCGCCCAGGATCATGAACACGCTGATCCCGCCCCACGCGAACCCCCAGGCCTGGACGGACATCAGCGACAGCCCGTACGGGTCGGCCAGCGCCATCAGGCCGCCGCCGAGCAGGTTGTTCAGCAGCGTGAAGCCGATCAGCGCCCACATCCCCGGGATCTGGCTCACCAGACGCAGAGTCCCGCGCAGGTCGACCTTCTTGGGCTCACCCGCCGCCGCGGCCTCGGCCAGCGACTCCGGCACCGGCAGGCGGTGCAGGTGCACGACGGCGGCGGTCAGCACCACCACGGCGACGACCAGCACGCCCAGCATCCCGCTCGACGCGACCAGCAGCCCGCTGATCACCGACGTCACGAGGTGGGAGATGCCCGACGTCGTACCGACGAGGCCGTTGGCCCGGTCGCGGCGCGACTCGTCGAACAGCGCGGTGACGACGGTGGTCATCGCGATGCCCCGCACGTTGCCCGCCATGACGCCGGCCATCACGAGCAGCACGAGCGCCCACAGCTGGAAGTTCGCCGGATCGGTCCACACGGCCGCGGGCGTGGTCACGTACAACCCGAGCGCCGCGAGGTAGAAGGCCAGCGACACGGCCGCCGAGGCCTGCATCACCGTCTTCTTCCGATGGTGGTCGACCAGCGACCCGAACCACACGCCGGTCGAGACCATCGCGACCAGGAAGATGCCAGAGATCACGCCGGCCGCGAAGACCGATGTCGTCTCCAGGTACACCCAGAACGTGACCGCGAACCAGACGGTGAAGTTGACCACCGATGCCAGGCTCACGTTCACCAGGAGGTGCGCGAAGGTCCGCACCTCGGGGTCCTGCATGCGCAGCTTCGCCACGCCGTTCGACGCCGTCTGCGTCTCGTTCGCGCTCATCTGAAGCTCCTCGAGTCCCGGGTCCTTGTGGACCCTGTGTCAATTCACTACGATCTTCGTAGTGATCATGCAGAGTTGACGGAGCGGGTCGCGGAGAATCATCGGTCCGGCGGCAACGAGTTTTCCGGGCCGGGAACGTCGGTCAGAAAAGCGGGATCCGAGGACGGGAGGGCATCATGAAGCGCGCGAGCGGCAAGTCCACCTGCCCCGTGAACTTCGGGCTGGAGGCGTTCGGCGACCCGTGGTCCCTGCTCGTGGTGCGCGACGTCGTCTACTTCGGGAAGCACACGTTCAACGAGTTCCTGGCGTCCGACGAGGCCATCTCACCGAGCGTGCTGTCCGCCCGCCTCGACTCGCTGACGGACGCCGGGATCCTGCGCCGGTCCACCGACCCGGCAGACCGGCGCCGCGTGCGCTACGACCTCACCGAGCGGGGCCTCGGACTGATCCCGATCATGGTCGAGATCGCCGAGTGGAGCGCCGCGCACGACCCCGACACGGGCGCGCCGGCGGTCTGGATCGCCCTCGTCCGCGACAACAAGCCCGACATGCTCCGCCGCTACAACGACACCGTGCGCCGCGGCGGCAGCGTGTTCGTGGGCGAGGACAGCGTCGCAGCGCAGGTCGAGGCCGCGCGCGTTTAGAGGTCAGAGCTCCTTCGCGAGGGCTTCCTGCTGGAGCTTGGCGAGCTCGGCAGTGCCGCCGACCGCCAGGTCGAGCAGCGAGTCGAGCTCGGCGCGGTCGAACGGCGCGTGCTCGGCGGTGCCCTGCACCTCGATGAACTTGCCGGAGCCCGTGACCACGACGTTCATGTCGGTCTCGGCGCGCACGTCCTCGACGTAGGGCAGGTCGAGCATCGGGGTCCCGTCGATGATGCCGACCGAGACGGCGGCGACGGAGTCGGACAGCACCTGCTTGCCGCCCTTGATGTGCCCGTGCCGGCGCCCCCACGCGATGGCGTCGACGAGGGCCACGTACGCCCCGGTGATCGCCGCGGTGCGGGTACCGCCGTCGGCCTGGAGCACGTCGCAGTCCAGCACGATCGAGTTCTCGCCGAGCGCGCTCATGTCGACGACGGCGCGCAGCGACCGGCCGATCAGGCGCGAGATCTCGTGCGTGCGGCCGCCGATCTTGCCCTTCACGGACTCGCGCGGGCTGCGCTCGTTGGTGGCGCGCGGCAGCATCGCGTACTCGGCCGTGACCCAGCCCTCGCCGGAGCCCTTGCGCCAGCGCGGCACGCCCTCGGTGAACGACGCGACGCACAGCACGCGCGTGCGGCCGAACTCCACGAGCACGGATCCCTCGGCCTCGTCGAGCCATCCCCGGGTGATCTTCACGGGGCGGAGCTGATCGGTGGCGCGCCCGTCGGCGCGGGCGACTGTGTCGGTGCTGGAGGTCATGCGCCAAGCGTAGGTGGTCCTGTCCGGGGCCGTTCTGACCTGCCGGAACGTGTCACGCGTCACGCGTGGCACGGCTCACGAGCAACGGTGACCACACCATGTCATCGCTAGGCTTCACCCGTGAACGACGCGCCCATCGGGATCTTCGACTCCGGCCTCGGCGGCCTCACGGTCGCGCGCGCCATCCTGGACCAGCTCCCCAACGAGCAGGTCCGGTACCTCGGCGACACCGTGAACAGCCCCTACGGTCCCAAGCCCATCGCCGCCGTCCGCGCCATGGCGCTGGACGCCATGGACCGGCTCGTGGCCGACGGCGTGAAGATGCTGGTCATCGCGTGCAACACAGCGTCGTCCGCGATGATGCGCGACGCCCGCGAGCGGTACGAGCTGCGGCACGGCATCCCCGTGGTCGAGGTCATCCTGCCCGCGGCCCGGGCCGCGGTGACCGCCACGCGGTCCGGCCGGATCGGCGTCATCGGCACGCGCACCACCGTGCAGTCGCGCGCATACGACGACGCGTTCCACGTCACCCCGGGCCTGACGATCACGAGCCAGGCGTGCCCGGAGTTCGTGCGCTTCGTCGAAGAGGGCAAGACATCGGGCCCCGAGGTGCAGAAGTTCGCGCACGAGTACCTCGACCCGGTGAAGGCCGCCGGCGTCGACACGCTGGTGCTGGGCTGCACGCACTACCCGCTGCTCGCCGGAGCCATCTCGTACGTCATGGGCGAGGAGGTGACGCTGGTGTCCAGCGCCGACGAGACCGCGAAGGACGTGTACCGCACCCTCGTGGAGCACGGCCTGGAGCGCACGCCCGACGTCGGCGCACCGGTGCACCGCTTCCTGACCACCGGCGACCCGGCGCCGTTCGGGCAGCTCGCCAGCCGGTTCCTGGGCCCCGAGGTCTCCCTCGTGGAGGCCGTCTGATGCGCCTGGTCCCCTTCGGGGTGTCCGGGTCGTTCCCGGGCCCGGCCACACCTGCGTCCTCGTACCTGGTGCACGTCTCGGCCGCCGAGTCGGCCGCCGCGGGCCACGAGGCGCGGGACTGGAACGTCGTGCTCGACCTCGGCAACGGCGCGTTCGGCGCCCTGCAGCGGCACATGGACCCGATGGCGCTCGACGCCGTGTCCATCTCGCACCTGCACCCCGACCACTGCGCGGACCTCGCGGGCCTGTACGTCTACCTGCGCTACCACCCCGAGCGCGGTTCGCTGCGAGACGGCGGCCGAGGCGCCCCGCTGCCCGTCTACGGCCCGTCGACCGCCGAGCGGCACGTCGCGCTGTCCTACGGGCTGAGCGACGGCGAGTCGATGGAGAACGACTTCGACTTCCGGTCCTGGGCCGAGCACGAACTCGTCGAGGTCGGTCCGCTGACGATCGAGCCGCACCGGGTGTTCCACCCGGTCGAGACGTACGGGGTCCGGATCACCGGCCCGTCGTCGTCGGGCGGCACGACGACGCTCGCCTACACGGGCGACACCGACGCCTGCACCTCCGTCGTCGAGCTCGCGCGCGACGTCGACCTGCTACTCAGCGAGGCCGCGTTCCTCGAGGGACGCGACGACGTGGTCGAGCGCGGCATCCACCTGACCGGCCACCGTGCGGGTCAGGTGGCGACCGACGCCGGTGCCCGCCGTCTGCTGCTCACGCACCTGCCGGTCTGGAACGACCCGGCCGACACCCTGGCCGAGGCGCGCGGCTCGTACGCCGGGCCGGTCGAGGTCGCGGAACAGGGCAAGACCTACGAGCTCTGAGCGTCAGACCGCGCCCGGGGGACGGCGTCCGCGGAGCTCCGCGAGCATCACGTCCATCAGCGTCTCCTGGGCGTAGCCCGCCGCGACGAACACGCCGGACCAGAAGCGCCGGGCCGCGCGGCCGTCGGTCGCCACGGGGATCTCGCGACCGGCCTGCCGGTCCCACATGATCTCGTCGGTGAGCTGCATGACCTGGTCGTCTGACTTCAGGCCGAGCCGCTCCGCGATCACGAGCCGCACGTCGGTGAGCGCCCCCGCGAACTGCTCGGCGTCCTCGCGCGGGACCCGCACCGGCGGCGGCGCCCCGTGCCGGCCCAGCGGCGACGGCGCGTCGTCCCCCGTGGGCAGGTCGAGCAGCGCGGCGAACGCCTCGAGCCGGTCCACCTTGCCCTGGGCGACGTCGTTCTGGGTCAGCCGGCGGAACTCGGCGGCCATCTCCGAGTCGTTCTTGCTCGCGTCCGGCAGGAGCCGCCGCGCCGCGGGGTCCGTCGGGATGCGTCCCACACCGGTCACTCCCGTCAGCCGGGCGAGGTCGGCGTCCGTCAGCTCGTCCGGGGCCAGCAGGCCGTTGGCCCACGCCTGCCCCTTGCCCGGCCCGGGATGCGTCGAGGGGCCTGGATCGTCGCCGTCGTCGAACAGGTCGAGGCCCGCCTCCTCGCGGAGCATGTCCGCGACGTCGCGTGCCACCCGGGCCAGGACGATCCGCTCCACGGGCTCGAACCTGGCCTCGTAACCCCGCCGCATGGCGCGGAACGGCGTCATGCGGCTCCCCGCGCGCCCGACTCCTGCAGCGTCGCCCACAAACCGAACCCGTGCATCGCCTGCACGTCCACCTCCATGCGTTCGCGCCCACCACTGGACACCACCGCGCGACCGTTCTTGTGCACCTGAGTCATGAGCCGTTCTGCCTTGACGCGCGGGTACCCGAAGTAGCTCTCGAAGACGTACGTCACGTACGACATCAGGTTCACCGGGTCGTTCCACACGATCGTCACCCACGGGTCGGCGACCCCCGAGGCGAGGTCCGCATCGGTGTCCTCCTCGACGGCCGTCCCGGCTGACCCCATGGGTATGAGCAGCGGCGGTGGGGAAGAAGTCACGGTCTCACTCTAGGCGGTTTCGTCCCTCGACTGGACACCCCTGTCCAAGATTTTCGCGAAGTTGTCGCCGGGCTGTGACCTGCAACCCTTCGTCGGTCACAGGTGGCTCACAGGTCGGTCCCGATGCAGGTCCGAACGTCGGTCCAGGCTCAGTCGAGCAGGCTCTCCAGCCGGAGGTCCACGGTCGGGATCGCCGGGTCACCGTCGGACAGGCGGCGTGCTCCGCGCGGCAGCTCCGCGCGCACCATGCCGTGGTTGATGGCGGCGTTCGCCACCCCGTACGGACCCACCCAGCGCGAGTCGACGGCGCCGTCGACGACCATCGGCGCGAGCAGCGGCCGCAGGTCGTCGCTCTGCGGCGTCCACTCGGCCACCGCGTCGTCCGGCCCGGTCACCATGATCTCCTCGACGGCGTGGCCATCCCGGCCGTAGCGCCGCGCGGCGGCCTTGCGCCCGCCCCGGGAGGCCTTGTTCGCCGAGGCCTTGGCCACCGGCTGCAGCACGCCCGACGCGTCGGCGCGCGCCACCAGCTTGTAGACCATGCCGCACGTCGGCGCGCCGGACCCGGTGACCACCGACGTGCCGACGCCGTACACGTCGACCGGCGCCGCGGCCAGGGCGGCTATCGCGTACTCGTCGAGGTCGGAGGTGACCACGATCTTCGTGTCGCGCGCACCGAGCTCGTCGAGCTGTTTGCGCACCTCCTGCGCCAGACCGCCGAGGTCACCGGAGTCGAGGCGCACGGCGCCCAGCCCGGTCCCCGCCACGTCGACGGCGGTCGCCACGCCCTGCTTCACGTCGTACGTGTCGACGAGCAGGGTGGTGCCCGGGCCCAGCGAGGCGACCTGCGAGGCGAACGCGTCCCGCTCCGAGTCGTGCAGCAGCGTGAACGCGTGTGCGGCGGTGCCGATCGTGTCCAGGCCGTACCGCATACCGGCCTCGAGGTTCGACGTGCCGGCGAAGCCGCCGATCACCGCCGCCCGGGCCGCCGCGACCGAGGCCTGCTCGTTCGCCCGGCGCGAGCCCATCTCCAGCACGGGACGCCCGCCGGCCGCGCTCGTCATGCGCGACGCCGCCGACGCCACCGCCGAGTCGAAGTTCAGGATCGACAGGACCAGGGTCTCCAGCAGCACGGACTCGGCGAAGGTGCCCTCCACCTGCAGCACCGGAGAGCCGGGGAAGAACACCTCACCCTCGGCGTACCCCTGGATGGTCCCGGTGAACCGGTAGTTCGCCAGGTAGTCGAGGGTCCTGCGGTCCACCACTCGGTTCTCCTCGAGGTACGCCAGCTCGGTGTCCTCGAAGACGAAGTGTGGCAGCGCTTCCAGAACGCGGCCGGTCCCTGCCAGCACGCCGTATCGGCGCCCGGCCGGGAGCCGTCGCGTGAACACCTCGAACACGCAGTGCCGATGGGCCGTACCGTCCGCGAGCGCCGCCTGGAGCATGGTCAGCTCATAGCGGTCGGTCAGCAGCGCGACCGACGGGCGCACCGCCGGCAGGGGTGCTGCGGGAAGCGGCCGGGGTTCATTGACACCGTTGTCGAACACAGGCCACGAGTCTGTGAGCGGGGCGCCGATGCCCCGAAGCTCGTCGGTCATGCACTCACGGTAGGCCAGAGAGCCGCCCCGGGCGGCGCGAACAGGGCCGGGACGGCCTCTTGTCTCAACATGCGGATCCTCATGCTCTACTTCTGCCCGACGAACCAGCGCCGGACCTGGGCGACACGCGCCGTCAGCTGGTCGGCGGTCGCGAGCGGTACCTCGGGCCCACCGCACTTGCGGCGCAGCTCGGTGTGGATGATCCCGTGCGGCTGCCCGCTGCGTTTGGCCCACGCCGACACGAGCTTGGACAGCTCCTTGCGCAGCTCGGCCGCGCGGCGGTGCTCCTGCTCGGACCGCTCGTTCTCCACCTCGCGGGCGGTCGGCGCGCCGCCGCGCGCCTTGAGGTGGTCTGCCTGGCGCTGCCGCAGCAGCGTGGCCACCTGGTCGGGCTCCAGGAGCCCGGGCAGGCCGAGGAAGTCGAGCTCCTCCGCGGAGCCGAGGTCCGCGCTCGTGCCGAACTCGCCGCCGTCGAACAGGACCCGGTCGAACGACGCCTGGGCCTCCAGCGCCTGGAACGAGCCCTGCAGCTCGCTCGACGCCTTCTCCTCCCGGTTGGCCTCCGCGATGAGCGCGGCCTCCGGGTCGTACTCGATGCCCTGCTCCTCGGCCGTGCGCGGCCGGTCGAGCGCATGGTCGCGTTCCTGCTCCATGGAGTTGGCCAGGTTCAGCAGCGGCGCGACGCTCGGCAGGAAGATCGACGCCGTCTCGCCGCGCTTACGGGCACGCACGAACCGGCCGATCGCCTGCGCGAAGTACAGCGGCGTCGAGGCACTCGTGGCATACACGCCGACGGCGAGGCGTGGCACGTCCACGCCCTCCGACACCATGCGCACGGCGACCATCCAGCGGTCCTCGCTCTGCGCGAACTCCTCGATGCGCCCGGACGCGCCCTCGTCGTCGGACAGGACGACGGTGGGGCGCTTGCCCGTGATCTCCTGCAGGTGCGCGGCGTAGGCGCGCGCGTTGTCCTGGTCGGTGGCGATGACCAGGCCGCCGGCGTCGGGCACGGTGCGGCGCACCTCGGTGAGACGTTTGTCGGCCGCCGAGAGCACCGACGGGATCCACTGGCCCTCCGGGTCCAGGGCGGTGCGCCACGCCTGCCCGGTCATGTCCTTGGTCATGGCCTCGCCGAGCCGGGCGCTGACCTCGTCGCCCATCTTGGTGCGCCAGCGCATGTCGCCCGCGTAGGACATGAACAGGACCGGCCGGACGACGTGGTCGCGCAGGGCCTCGCCGTAGCCGTAGGTGTAGTCGGCCTTGGAGCGGCGGATGCCCTCGGCGTCGGCCTCGTACTCGACGAACGGGATGGCGGACGTGTCGCTGCGGAACGGGGTGCCGGTGAGCGCAAGCCGGCGCTCGGCCACCTCGAAGGCCTCACGAACGGCGTCGCCCCAGCTCAGGGCGTCACCGCCGTGGTGTACCTCGTCCAGGATCACGAGGGTGCGCGCGGCCTCCGTCCGGGCGCGGTGCAGCGCCGGCTTGGCCGCCACCTGCGCGTAGGTCAGGGCGACGCCGTCGTAGTGCGAGCCGTGCCGGCCCTGCGAGTTCTTGAAGTGCGGGTCGATACGGATGCCGACACGGGCGGCGGCGTCGGCCCACTGGGTCTTCAGATGCTCGGTGGGCGCCACGACCGTGACGCGCCGGACGATGCCCTGTTCGAGGAGCTCGGTGGCGATGCGGAGCGCGAACGTCGTCTTGCCCGCGCCAGGGGTGGCGACGGCCAGGAAGTCCCGCGGGTTCCTCTCGCGGTACTGCTCCAGGGCCTCCGCCTGCCAGGCGCGCAGACTCGACGCCGTGCCCCAGGGGGCACGACGTGGAAAGGCAGGGCTAAGCGACGATGCGGCCGCAGACGACGGTGTGTGGGGCAGCTGCTGCGGCTGGCTCGTCACTTGGAGGAGTCGCCCTCGCCGCCGTCCTGCGGGTCACGGAGACCGTCGTAGATCTCTTTGCACTTGGGACACACCGGGAACTTGCCCGGGTCCCGGCCGGGGACCCAGACCTTGCCGCAGAGCGCGATCACGGGCTTGCCGCTCATGGCGGACTGCATGATCTTCTCCTTGCGCACATAGTGCGCGAAGCGCTCATGGTCCCCGGGCTGGGTCTCCTCCCGGGTCTCCTCGCGCTCGAGGACGCTCGTACCGCCCTGCGTGCGCGGGTCGTCCTGCGGGTTGGAGAGTGGTTCGGTCATGCCGAGAAGTCTACGCGGGACCACCGACACCCTCTCCAGCGGCACGCGCTCCGGAGCAGGTCCGGGCCTGTTCGCGGGACGTCCCAGGGGTGCGGCGGGACGATCCGGCCGCGGAAAGCCTTGCGTCGGTGTCGGTGACCACGGCTATAACTGTCTGCATGTCACATCCCCGCCCTGAGAGGAGCCTCACTCTGCCCGACGACGGCACCGTCTCCCCTGCCGACCTCGCCGAGACCTTGTCCACCACTCTTTCCGCCGACCTGACCGATGGGCTGCCCAGCGGCCTGCACGATCCTGTCTGGCCCGACTTCGGCGACAACGACGAGGCCGCGCGGCGCGCCGTGGCAGCCGTGGCCGCCATGCTCGGCCGCCCCATCCCCGAACGTCCGAGGGACCCGCGCTCGTCGAGCGAGTGGCTGAGCCGCCAGTGGGACGTCGAGGAGAGCGCGCTCGTCAACGTCTCGCGCGACATGTCGCGCACGCTGCAGCGCCTGCACGGCTACGCCCTCCAGCGCTGGGTGGAGCGGCACCAGGACGACGTCGCCGTGTTCGGCCCGGGCGGTGCCCCGCAGCGAGCGGCCCTCGACCTGGGCAACGGCACGTCCGTGAGCGTGCCGGCCGTTGCCACGGTCCTCTTCCCGGCTAGGTCCGCATACAAGACGCCGGTCGCCGTCGAGGTGGCCTACCGGTACGGGACGCCCACGGTCACGGCCTTCACGCCGCCGGGCGGCCTCGCGCTCGCCGAGCGGGTCCTCGCGGACCTGACCCGCACGCTGGAGGACGAGCACCCCTACCGCGGCGGAGTCCTGTCGGCGCGGGCGTCGACCGGCGCCGTCGAGCTGACGCCGGTCAAGCACACTGTCCAGGTGCGCGACGACGTGGTGCTGCCCGCCGAGCTGTGGCGCGAGGTCGACCTGTTCTGCTCCAGCGTGACCACGCGCCGGGACGCCCTGCGGGCCCTGGGCCACACGACGTCGCGCGGGCTGCTGCTGGCGGGAAAGCCGGGTGTCGGCAAGACGAAGCTCACACGCGTGATCGCCACCGAGCTCGCCGGGCCGCTCACCGTGGTGCTCGTCACCGCCGAGGTGCTGCGCACCTGGATGACCGAGCTGTACGAGGAGATCCGCGGCCTGGGCCCGTGCCTCGTGGTCCTGGAGGAGATCGACTCGGTGGCGTCCAAGGGCTCGCGCGGGGACACGTCGTTCGCCGAGTTCCTCGACGCCCTGGACGGCACCCGCAGCTCCGACGACGTGCTCACCCTGGCCACCACGAACGACCCGGAGGCGCTCGACCCGGCGGTCAAGCGCCCCGGGCGCTTCGACACGATCATCGAGGTACCGCCGCCGGACCTGGCGGGACGCACGGAGATCCTGCGGCTCTTCCTGCCGCCCCGGTCCCCCGTCGACGTCGGTCTGGTCGCCTCCTACCTGGACGGCGCCACCGGTGCGGACCTGCGCGAGGTCGCCCGGCGCTCGATCCTGGAGCACGGCCCAGACGGGCTGAGCACCGCCCGGGTCACCGACGTGGCGACGTCGGGCCGGTGGAAGCCGGCGCCCGTCGCGGGCAACTACCTCTGACGGGTCAGAGACCCTGCCAGTCCGGCTTCTCGGCGTAGGTCTGCCGGTAGTAGTCGGCGAGCTGCAGGCGGGACGCCGCCGCGTCGTCGACCAGCACCGTCGCGTGGGGGTGCAGCTGCATGATGGTGGCGGGCCACATCGCCGAGACGGGGCCCTCCACGAGCTGGTGCACCGCCTCGGCCTTGGTGCGCCCGGAGGCCAGCAGCACCAGGTGCCGCGCCGACATGATCGTGGCCAGGCCCTGGGTGAGGCAGTGCCGGGGCACGTCGTCGACCGAACCACCGAAGAACCGCGCGTTGTCCTCACGGGTCTGCTTCGTCAGGGTCTTGATCCGGGTGCGGGACGCCAGCGACGAGCCCGGCTCGTTGAACGCGATGTGCCCGTCGGTGCCGATACCGAGGATCTGCAGGTCGACGCCGCCGGCGTCCGCGATGGCCTTCTCGTACGCGGCGCAGGCCGCCGGGAGGTCGGCGGCGAGGCCGTCCGGGCCCTGCACCGCGCCAGGCGCGAGGTCGACGCGGGACGCGAACTCCTTGTTGATGACGTTGCGGTACCGCTCCGGGTGGTCCGCGGGCAGGCCCACGTACTCGTCCAGCATGAACGCCCGGACCCGCGCGAACGAGAGGCCCTCCTTGTGCCGGCGCACGAGCTCGTCGTACACCGCGAGCGGCGACGACCCGGTGGCCAGCCCCAGCACCGCCTCCGGGTTGGCGCGTACCAGCCCCTCGACGGCGTCCGCCGCCAGCCGCGCGAGCTCGCCCGGGGGCGCGATCACGACCTCCATCAGCTTCTCCTCCCGAGGACAGCGGCGCCGACCGCCGCGACCGGAACATCGGTCGGCGCGAGCCGGACTCGCTCCGCCAGCTTGAGCGAACCCAGGAACGGCGACACCTTGGCCTGCTCGCGCAGCGCGTCCTGCACCGCGTCGAGCAGCTCTGTGCCGAGCTGGGCCACACCTCCGCCGAGCACTACGTGGCGCACGTCGGTGGTCAGCACCAGCAGCCGAACGGCCGCGGCCGTGGCGGACGCGAACCTGTCCTTGACCACTATCGCCTCCTCGTCGCCCGCGCGCGCCGCATCGAAGAGCTCGACCGGCGACGGCTTGCCGTGCCGCGACGGCCACGCCGCCTCCAGCGCCTTGCCCGACGCGAACCGCTCCAGGCAGCCGCGCTGCCCGCACGGGCACTCCGGCCCGAGCGGGTCCACGGGGATGTGCCCGATCTCGCCCGCCGCACCGCTCGCGCCGCGCCGCAGCTGCCCGTCGAGCACCAGCCCGGACGCGAGGCCCGTGCCGAGCGCGAGGAACGCGAGGTCCTCGTGGTCGCGCGCCCCGCCGTCCTGTTCGACGCCGTCCTGCTCGGCCGACCGCTCCAGGACGTGCGCCGCGCCGACGGCGGCCACGTTGAGGTCGTTCTCGACCACCACGGGCACGCCGCCCAGCTCGGCGGACAGCAGGTCGGCGAGTGCGAGCTCGTCGTCGTGCACACCCAGATTGACCGCGTGCTTCACCGTGCCGGACCGGTGGTCGACGATGCCGGGGATACCCAGCCCGACGCCCGCCAGGCGCGAGATCTCCACCCCGCCCGACGCGGCGACGTCGCGCACCGCCTGCGTCGCGCCCGCGATCAGCCCGTCGGCGCCGTGCACCGTGGACCGGCGCACGGTGGAGACCACGTCGCCCTCCGGATCCAGGAGTGCGCCGAGGATCTTGGTGCCGCCGATGTCGAGACCGACCGTGTACGCGGACTCGCGCCCGGACCCCGTCCGGGCGCGAGCCTTCCCCTTGCCGACCTGTCCCATCCCGACCTTTCGCTTGCTGGGCCCGCCCCTGCTGGACTTGCCTGTTGTGGACCTGCCGCCCATCAGCCCTTCACCGCGCCGGACACCAGACCACCGGTCATCCGGCCCTGCACGATCAGGAAGAAGACCACCGCGGGAATCGCGATGAGTACCGACGCCGCCATGACCGCTCCCCAGTTCGTGGCCTGTGTGGCCTGCAGGAACGTCCGCAGCCAGAGCGGCAGCGTCATGGCCTCGGGCCGCTGCATGATCACCAGCGCCGTGACGAACTCGTTCCACGCCTGGATGAAGGCGAACACACCGGTGGCCACCAGGCCCGGGGCGAGCAGCGGGAACGTGACCCGCCAGAACGCGCCGGCCCGGGAACAGCCGTCGATCATCGCCGCCTCCTCCAGCTCCTTGGGTACACCGTTCACGAATCCGCGCAGCGTCCAGATGGTGAACGGCAGCACACCGGCCGTGTACACGAGCGTCAGGCCGATGATCGTGTTGAGCAGCTGCCAGCCGTCGATGATCCGGAACATCGAGACGATCATCGCCTCTCCGGGGATCATCTGGACAACGAGGATCAGCACGATGAAAGTCCGGCGGCCCTTGAACTGGAACCTGGTGAGAGCCAGCGACGCGACGAAGCCCACGACCAGGGCGATCACCAGCGTCAGGAACGTGACACCTATCGAGTTCAGCACGGCCGGCGGGAACGGTGCCCGCGCCTCGCCGAACATCGCCGCGCGATAGTTGTCCAGCGTGAACAGGTCCGGCGTCGGGAAGAACGCCAGGTCCTCGCCGCGGATCCGGCTGTTCGGCAGGAACGACGTGCTGACCATCCAGTACACCGGGAACGCCGAGAAGGCGAAGACGATCAGGGCCAGGACGCCGAACCCGGTGTCGGCGAGGCGCCTGCGGATCTTGATCACAGCTCCTCCTCCCGCAGCGTGCGCCGCACATAGGGGTACGAGATGGCCAGCATGACGACCACGAAGATGACGCCGATCGCGCTCGCCAGGCCGTAGTGCCCCTGGGCCATACCCGTCTGGTAGATGTAGACGCCGATGGTGTTGGTCAGCTCCCGGTCGCCGCCGATGTCCTGCAGCACGAACACCTGCGTGAACACCTTCAGGTCCCAGATCATCGACAGGATCACGAGCACCGTGATGATGCTGCGCACGTACGGCACCTGGATGAGCCGGAAGCGCTGGAAGGCGCTCGCGCCGTCGAGCTGCGCGGCCTCCATCACCTCCTCGGGGATCTGCGTGAGGCCCGCGTACAGCGTGAACGCGACGAACGGCACGGCGCCCCACACGATGATGCAGGTCAGGATCAGGAAGAACGACCACGGGTTGAGCAGCCAGGAATTGCCGAACCACCGGTCGCCCGTGATCGCGGTGAGCACGTTGTTCACGACGCCGTACTGCGTGTCGAAGACCCAGCCCCACACGGTGGTCGCGGCCAGCGAGGGCATGGCCCAGGCCAGCAGCAGGCCCACCGACACCAGGAGCCGCATGCCCTTGCCGATCCGGATCATGAGCAGAGCGACGAGCATGCCGAGCACCATCGTCGTGACCACGAGGACGACCATGAGCGCGAAGCTGCGCCCCAGGACGGCCCAGAAGCCCTCGACGTCGGTCAGCACCGTCGCGTAGTTGTCGAAGCCGACCCACTCGGCGGGCAGACCCATGAGCTGGGCACGCTCGTACTCCTGGAACGACATGACGACCAGCCGGAGCACGGGATAGCCGGTCAGTACGCCGAGGATGACCATCGTGGCCGAGAGCAGGAGCCACGGCAGGAACGGTTTCCGGCTCGGCTGCCGGATCTCTTGGCGCGGTGGCGCCGTAGGCGCGGGAAGGTCCGCGAGAAGGCTCATGTCCGTCTTCCTCAGGGGGTCGGGCGGGGCACGCCCGGAGCGGGCAGTGGTGTCCCGTCCCGCCCGGGCGTTTCTGGGGCTGCACCGGGCGGGACGGGAAGCTGATCCGGTCAGCTGTTGAGGATCTCCTCGATGTCCGCGTCGAGCTGCTCCGCGACGGTCTTGACGTCCTCGCCGGAGGCGATCTTCGTGAAGGCGGTCTGCAGCAGCATCTTGGACTCGACGTCCGCCCACTTCGGCGAGGCCGGCGTGAGCTTGGCGTTGGCGGCCGCCTCAGCGGCGGCCTTGCCGATCGACGACTCCTGGTCGACCTGCTCGAACAGCGAGGTCTTGGCCGGGAAGAGGCCAGCACCGGCGAGGATCGACTGGTACTCGTCGCTGAGCAGGATCTCGTAGGCGCTCATCGCGAGGTCCGGACGGGCCGACTTCTGTGCGATGGCGATGTTCGAGCCGCCGGCGAACACCTGCGCGGCGCCGCCGTCCTTGCCCGGCAGGGCGAAGCCCTGGAGGTCCTTGCCGTAGGTGGAGGCGCAGCCCGGCACGCCCTCGGGGTCCTCGGGCTCCTCCGGCGCGTTGATCGACCACTGGATCCAGCTCGGCGCCGAGAGGAAGGCGACCTTGCCCTCGCAGAACGGCACCTGCAGGTCGGCCTCGTTGGTGTCGGCCGGGGCGTTGTTGCCCTTGGTCATGATGGTCTGGATCTGCTCCAGGCCGGCGAGGCCGCCCTCCGAGGAGAAGCCCGCCTCCCAGGTGCCGTCCTCGGCCTGCTCGGCGACGAAGCCGCCGTTCTCCCAGATGAAGGGCAGCGCGTTGTACCAGTCCTGGCCCGGCCAGTAGACCCCGGACAGGTCGTCCGTCTTCAGGTCGACGGCGGTTTCGACGTACTCGTCCAGCGTGGTCGGCACCTCGGTGTCGCCCAGGATCTGCTCGGAGTAGAAAACGACGCGCGAGCCCGAGTAGTACGGCAGGGCGTAGTGATTGCCCTCCCAGTCGCCGGCCTCGACGAAGCCGGGGAGCAGGTCGCTGCCGCCCAGGGTCTCGAACTCGTCGGCGGTGATCTCGCGGAAGTATCCCGCCGAGGTGAAGGCGGCAGCCTGGGTGTTGCCGATCTCGACCACGTCCGGGGCGTCCGAGCCGGACAGCGCCGTCGTGTACTTGTCGACCAGACCCTCCCAGGCCTGCTCCTCGATGACGAGAGTGCTGCCGGGGTTCTCCTCCTCGAAGGTCTTCTTCAGGTAGTCGCGGGCCTCGACGGGCGTGTCGGAGCCGACGAGCCAGACCCGGACCTCGCCTGGTCCGGTCTCCTCGGCGGTCGCGGCGCCGCCCGCGTTACCGCAGGCGCTGAGCGCGAGCGTCAGGGTGATCGCCGACGCCGCAGCGCCGACGAGACGGTTTGTGTTCACGTTGGGGTTCCTCCCGGGATACGACTTCGTGTCGCGGTGCATGGTGATGACTCGAGTGGAAGCTCGATGAGACGCCTGCCGCCGACACGTGCGCATAACTGCTCACGAGACCCCCAGCTGGGCGGAAAGCACGAGGACGGCGGCGCCCGCCAGCACGACGTCCTCGTCGAGCGCGGCCATCCGCAGCTGCAGGCCAGAGTTGATGGCCGGCATGGTCCGCTGACGGATGGTGTCCAGCGCTGCCTCGCGCAGGGCGCCGTCGAGCAGGCCACGCGGGCCGCTCAGCAACACCTCCGTGAGGTTGAGCGCGCTGACGACCGGGGCGAGGGTGACACCCAGTACCCGGCCTGCCGACGCCAGAGCGGCGTCGGAATCTTCCTTGTTCTTGTTCGCGACGGCGCGCCGCAGTGCCGGGACCGACAAGACGGTCTCGAGGCAGCCCACGCGGCCGCAGGCGCACTGCTCGCCGTTGTCGTCCACGGTGACGTGGCCGATCTCGCCCGCCGCGTCGCCCTGGCCGTGCACCCGCACGCCGTCGACCACGACGCCGGCACCCACGCCCGCACCGACGGTGACCACGAGCATGCTGCCGGTCGCCCCGCCGTAGGTGAACTCACCGAGCGCCGCCGTGTTCGCGTCGTTCGCGACGTGCACGGGCAGGCCCAGTCGCTCGCCCAGGATCTCGGCGAGCCGCACGTCGTACCAGCCGCGGTTGGGCGCCTCGACGACGCGCCCGTCCAGGTCGATGATGCCGGGCGAGCCGACGCCGACGCCGATCACCGGGTGGATCGCCGCCGCCACGAGCCGGCGGACGAAGCGGGTGAGCAGATCGACGAGCTCGTCGCCCGTGCGCCCGTCGATGTCGAGCTCGCGGCGGACCATCATCTCGCCGGTGAGGCTGAGCACGGCGCCCCGCATGTGGCGGTGCTCCGTGAGGTCGACGGCCACGATCTGAAAGGCGTCGGTGCGCAGGCCCACGAGGATCGCGGGCTTGCCGACGCGCTGGCCGGGCCGGGTGCCGAGCTCCTCCACCAGGCCCTCGGCGATGAGCACCGAGACCAGGTCGGAGATCGTGACGCGGGTGAGCGCGGTGGCTCGTGCGAGGTCGGCCCGGGAGGTGGGCCCCTCGTGGAAGAGGTGCTGCAGCACCAGGGACCGGTTGTGCGCCCTGGCGTGCTCGGGAAGCACCTTGGACGTCGCGCGCAAGCGTGCGCCGAGCCCTCGCCCGGTGCCGTTGCGTTCTGTCTGCGTCGCCATGTTTGTTAGTAGACCTCCTTAACAGAGTCGGTGTCCATCGCCCGGCGCGACCCGTAACAAGACTGTTACTTGGGTCACGTTTGCCCTGGCGCCGGACTCCCTCTGTCGACGTATCCGGATTACTTCGTGTGCCTGACGAATCCGAGCCTGCCGTACCTTGGCGGCCCAGGCATGACGTGACCGCACCGTGATCAAAAACCCCGCAAAACCGAAGAAAAATCTGGTCACCGGGCCCACAAGTTCACAAAGGGATCACAGTTCTCAGGTGGGGCATGTTCCTGCCCTGCGGGCCTCCTACGCTCGTCCCATGAAGCGCAACCGGTCAGCCAGGGGGGACGCGGGCCGGCCCGCGCGCCGACTCTTCCGCACCCTCCTGACAGCGGTCGTCGGAGGGACCCTCGTGGTCACCCTCGCGGCCTGCTCCGGCAGCGGCGCGAGCGACTCCGGTGGCGAACCGGCAGTCGGCGAAGGGTCCGCGCGCGAGGTCGTCGAACCGGGCACGGGCCAGGACGGCGTCGCCGACGCGACGGGCGCCGTCGGTATCGCCGAGGCTCCCGAGGAGGCCGTGAACCGCGAGCTCATCACCACCGGCAACGCGACGCTCGCGGTGGACGACCCGTTCGAGGCCGCCGAGCAGATCGCCGATCTCGTGGAGGAGGCGGGCGGCCGGGTCGAGGCGCGCGACGAGCAGGCCGCCACCGACGGCGAGCCCGGCAGCGCCTCGATGACGCTCCGCATCCCCGCCGACCGGGTGTCGGCCACGCTGGACGCCCTCGACGAGCTCGGCGAGGTACGTGACCGCCACGTCGAGACGGTGGACGTCACCGGGACCGCGCAGGATCTCGACGCCCGCATCGAGGCGCTGCGCACCTCCACCGACCGGCTGCGCGAGCTGATGGCCGACGCCGACCGCACCTCCGACCTCATCGAGATCGAGGCGGAGCTCTCCACCCGTCAGGCGGAGCTGGACTCCCGGGTCTCCGAGCGCAACCGGCTCTCCGACGAGGTGGCGATGTCCACGCTGCACGTCGAGATCGTCGCGGAGGACTCCCCCGCCGCTCAGGCGCGGCCCGGTGGGTTCCTTGGCGGCCTGTCCGCGGGGTGGAGCGCGCTGGTCAGCACTTTCAACGTCGTCGTCCTGGTGCTCGGGGCGATCATCCCGTGGCTCGCGCTGGCGGGCGTGGTGCTCCTGGTGGTCGTCGGCGTCCGCAGGCAGATCGCCAAGAACCGCCCCACGCTGCCCCCGACCGCAACCCCGGACCCGGCTCCCGCCGACTGACCTTGGTTGTGGGCGTGATCGTTGCGCCTAGAACGGGCACGTTGTCGCAACGATCACGCCCACAATCGATCAGTCGGTGATCGCGAGCGCGTCGATCTCCACCAGCATCGCCTCGTGCGGCAGACCGACGAACACCGTGGTGCGGCTCGGCAGCACGCCGCCCGGGCAGTGCTTCGTCACGAACTCGCCGTAGGCCTCGTTCATGGCCGCGAAGTCCTCACGCTTCGTGAGATAGACCCGCAGCATCACGACGTCGTCGAACGTCGCGCCGCTCGCCTCCACGATCGCGCGCACGTTCTCGAGCGTCCGGGTCGTCTGCGCGCCGACGTCGCCGGCGTGCACGTACGTGTTCGTCGCCGGGTCCATGGGGCCCTGCCCCGAGACCTGCACGAACGGCCCCTTGCGCACGCCCTGGTGGAACGTGTGGGCCGGCGCGGGGGCGTCCGGGGTCGAGAGGACGGACTTCGCGGTCATCGATATCTCCTTGGTCGGGTCGTGCGATGGGCCGGGTACGGGTTCAGAAGTCGAGGGTGACCTGCTCGACGACGTCGTCGCCGCGGGTCACCAGGGCGGTGCGGTACTTGTCGAGGGTGGTGCACGGGTGCGAGATCCCGAACCCGATGACGTCGCCCGGCCGCAGCACGCCGTCGGCGGCGGAATCCAGCGCGAGGTAGGCGTGCTGGTCGTTGAGCGCCGTCACCCGCACGCCGGTCAGGGTGCGCGGCTCACCCAGCCGCCCGGCGGCGTCGGGCGTGCGCGCGACGAGCGGCGTCGGCAGGTCGATGTCGAACGACACGTCCCGGCGGCCCAGACCGCAGATGACCAGCCCGGGCTCGGGGGCGGACAGCACCGCGGCCCAGACCGTGATCGCGGGCCGGAGCCGCTCGGTGCCGAGGCGCGTCCACGGGTCGACGCGCACGTAGTGGCCGTGGTCGTGCGTCACGTAGGCACCGGACCGCAGCACCACACGGGTCGGCACGTCCTCGCCCGCCGCGTCCCGGACCGGCACGGGGAGGCGCCGCGCCACGACATCGGCGAAGGTGCTGCCGCCCGCGCTCAGGACCACGGGTCCGTCCACGAGGTCCGCGACCCCGGCGCCCGCCTCGCGCAGCTCGTCGCACCATCGCCCGACGGCGGCCAGCTCCTCGTCGCTGGTGCCGCTCGCCACCGGACCCTCGTAGCCGGCGATGCCGACCAGCCGGAGCCCGGCGTCATGCACCAGCCCGGCGAGCGTGACGGCGTCGGACACGCCGCGCACACCGGTGCGGCCACCGGGGACACCCAGCTCCACGAGCACGCCCAGGCGGGCGACGGTCTCCGGCGCGGCGCCGGCGAAGCCCCCGGCGAGCAGCTCGACGCCCCACGTGGAGTCCACGTACACCCATACCTCGTCGGCGAGCCTGTTCGCGGCCTCGCCGGCGGTGCCTTCAGCGATGCCGTCGGTGAGGGCCGAACGCAGCCAGGCGACGTCGCGCGGGTCGACGAGCTCGTTCGCGAGGAAGGCGCGGCGTCCCGAACCCGGGACGCCCCAGCCGAGCGCGGTCCGGAGCTGTGCGGGGGTGGCCACGGTCGCGCCCCACACCCCGGTGGCGGACTGCCGCTCCCAGACCTCGCGGGACATGTGCGTCTTCACGTGCGGCGCATGCTCGACGCCGGCACCGGCGAACGCGCCCGCCACGGTCGCGATGTTGTGGTCCAGGGCCGCCTCGTCGAGCGTCAGGAGGGGCCAGGTGAACGTGGGATCGTCGATGCGCAACACACCCACATCCTGCCGTGCGACCTGACCCCCGAGCCAACCGGCCGGCGCTCGTCGAGGTCACCCCGGGTCCGGCTGCGCCGGATGGTCCTGCTCCGGGAGGTTCTCGACGCCGCCGTCCTCGCGCCAGCCGCCGAGCCCCGCCCAGCCGCCGACGGCGGTCTCCGCCGCCAGGTCGCGCGGGTGGCCCTGGACGCCGGGCCGGGTCTGCCACGGGTGGGGCCCCGCGACCGGTCGGTACTCGACGCCGTACGCGTCCAGGCGCGGCAGGTGGCGCCGTTCCAGGCGCTCCAGGAACTCCTTCGACGCCGCTGAGCCCGGCTCCCGGTCGGCCCGGGGCGACCACACCACCTCGGCGAACGCCGCGAGCCGCGGATAGGTCGCGTAGTCGACGCGCCGCGCGCCGTCCAGATGCTCCGACCAGACCTGAGCCTGCGCCCCCAACAACCGCCCCACCGTCCGTTGAGTGCTGGATTTTCGCCCCGTCCGTGGGCCTTGGACGGGCGAAAATCCGGCACTCAGCGGGGCGGGGAGGGGGTCGAAAGCGTAGACGTCCTCGATCGTGCGGAGGAAGCCCACCGGGATCGGCTCCAGCGGGTGATCGCTCGCGCGATGGTCCAGGTAGACGGCCTGTTCGGGCGCCATGACCACGTCGTATCCTGCCTCGAGCGCGGCCGCGCCCTGGGCGTAGCCACGCCAGGACGTCACGATCACGTCGCGCGGCAGCATCGGCGACATCGCCTCGTCCCAGACGACGGCGCGACGGCCGGCCGCCGACACGTGCTCGGCCAGGCGGGCGATGAACCAGCCGTGCAGCTGTGTGACGTCGGGTGCGCCGTCGGGCGCGAGCAGGCCCAGCGCCCTGGCACGCTCGACGATCCGGGGCGACTCACGCCAGAGCGTGGGCGGTACCTCGTCGCCGCCGAGGCCGATCCACGGGGTGTCGAAGACGTCGAGCACTTCGTCCAGCACGTGCCGGAAGAACGCGAGCGAGCCCTCGGACGGGTCGAGCACGTCCTGGCTGATGCCCCACGTGGTGCGGACGCTCTGGCGGTCCTTGCGCGTGCCGAGCTCCGGGTAGGCGGCGACGGCGGCCTCGACGTGACCCGGCACGTCGATCTCCGGAACCACGGTGACGCCCCGGTCGCGGGCGTAGGCGACGATCTCGCGCAGGTCGTCCTGCGTGTAGAAGCCGCCGTGCGGACGACCGTCGCCCGAGCCGGTGCGCCACGTGCCGACGGTGGACTCGCGACGCCAGGCGCCGGTCCGCGTCAGCTCCGGGTAACGGTGGACCTGCATCCGCCAGCCCTGGTCGTCGGTGAGGTGGAGCTGCAGCACGTTCAGCCGGTGGGCGGCGGCGAGGTCGATGAACCGGAGCACGTCGTGCTTGGGCAGGAAGTGCCGGGCGACGTCGAGCAGCACCCCCCGCCACTCGAAACGCGGGTGGTCCTCGATGCGCACCGCCGGGAGCTCGAGCGGCGCGATGCCACTGCCGCTGTAGGCCGCGGCCGCGCGCCGGTAGGCCGCCGGGCCGGCGAGCTGGCGCAGGGTCTGGGCGGCGGCGTGCGCGCCGGCGAGGTCCGCGGCGTCGACCCGAACCGAGCCGGCCACCGAGCCGACGGCCTCCGGACGGCCCGCCGTGGGGCGCACCTCGAGGCGGTATCCGCCGGCGGGCAGATCTGGAGCGAGGGCGAAGTCGACGTGCTGTCCCGTCGAACGGTCGGAGCCGCGATCGGTCCCCGAGGGAACCAGGTCGAGGCCGAAGGCCTCCTCCGTGACATGGCGCCACCAGCGCGCGGCGGGACGCAGCACGGGGTCGGTCCCGACCCGCGCGCCGTCCTCGAGCAGCATCGAACCGCCCGGTACCTGCGCCGACGCAGGCTCCGGAACGAGGCCAGGGTCTCCGGGGTGTTGCACGGGCGTCACCCTAGCGTGGTGGTCTGTTCGGACGCCGATGTTCGGCGTGGTTGCGCGAGAGCGCGCGATCCTCGAGGACCGCGCGCTCCCCCGCCACCCGGGATCCGTCAGGCCGCCCGGCAGGACACGTCCCGCGCAGGCATCGCGCCGTCGACCAGGTAGGTCGTCGCGACATTCAGGGCGCAGGATCAGCACGTTGCGCGGCCCCTCGTCGGCAATCTGCACCAGCGGCTCGAAAGTCTGCTCGGCCCCCTGGGCGAACCTACGGAGGCCCTCCGCGCACTGCTCGGCCGCGGCCTCGACGACCTTCGCCCGCAGGGCCACGCTCCGGCCTCGCACTCGTCGCGGCTGGACGCGCTGCCGCCCGCCCCCGGATGCGCCGTGCCGCGGCGGGCGGTTCGGGAGCGGAAAGGGGGAACTGAAGTGGATTCGCTTCGTGTATCCACCCTCCGACGGCGCACACGCGGCGGGCAGTGCCGCCGATCACCACCTTGCCTGGAGAAACACCCGGTCGATGCATGACATGTGTCAGTCCCGCCGCAGCACCGGCTCCAGAGCGGTCAGCACCGCCGGGTCCTCGATCGTCGACGGCACGGCAGGATGCTCGCCGTCGGCCAGCTGACGCATGGTGCGCCGCAGGATCTTGCCCGAGCGGGTCTTCGGCAGCCCGGCGACGATCTCGACGTCCTTGAACGCGGCGACCGGCCCGATCTGGTCGCGCACGGCGGCGACGAGCTCCGCCGCCACCCCCTCGGGGTCGGCCCCCGCCTTGAGCACCACGAGCCCGCGCGGCACCTGCCCCTTGAGGGGGTCGGCGGCGCCGATCACCGCGCACTCCGCCACCGCGGGATGCGCCGCGAGCACCCCCTCGATCGCCCCGGTCGACAGGCGGTGCCCGGCGACGTTGATGACGTCGTCGGTGCGGCCCATGACATAGACGTACCCGTCTTCGTCGATGTAGCCGCCGTCGCCCGACAGGTAGTAGCCGTCGTACGCCGCAAGATACGACGACACGTACCGCTCGTCGTCGCGCCACAGCGTCTGCAGGGTCCCGGGCGGCAGCGGCAGCTTGATCGCGAGGCTGCCCTCCTGCCCGGGCCCGGCTACCGTGCCGTCGGGCAGCAGCACCTGCACATCGAAGCCCGGCACGGGGACCGACGGTGACCCGGGCCGCGTCGGCATGAGGTCGAGCCCGCGCAGGTTCGCGACGACGGCCCAGCCGGTCTCGGTCTGCCACCAGTGGTCGATGACGGGCACCCTGAGGATGCTTCCCGCCCACTCGTACGTGCCGGGGTCGAGCCGCTCCCCCGCGAGGAACAGGTGCCGCAACGACGAGGTGTCGTGCCCTGCCACGAGGATCCCTTCCGGATCCTCCTTCTTGATCGCCCGGATCGCGGTCGGCGCGGTGAACAGGGCTTCGACGCCGTGCTCGGCGACGACCCGCCAGAACGCCCCGGCGTCGGGCGTACCGACGGGCTTGCCCTCGTACAGCACGGTCGTGGCGCCTGCGATCAGCGGCCCGTAGACGATGTAGGAGTGGCCGACCACCCAGCCGACGTCGGACGCCGTCCACCAGACCTGGCCTGCGTCGATGTCGTAGATCTTGCGCATGGACCAGGCCAGGGCGACGGCGTGGCCGCCGTTGTCGCGCAGGATCCCCTTGGGCTTCCCCGTGGTCCCCGACGTGTACAGGATGTAGAGCGGGTCGGTCGCCGCGACGTCGGCACAGGGAGCCGGATTGGTCCGCCCGGCATGCATGGCGGTGGCCCAGTCCAGGTCCCGGCCCTCGACGAGCGTCGCCGCCGCCTGCGGCCGCTGGAGCACCACGCACGACGACGGTTCGTGGTCGGCCAGCTCCAGCGCCCGGTCGAGCAGCGGTTTGTACTCCACCACCCGGCTGGGCTCGATCCCGCACGACGCCGAGACCACTACCTTCGGCTGCGCGTCGTCGATCCGGACCGCCAGCTCGTTCGCGGCGAACCCACCGAACACCACCGAGTGCACGGCCCCCAGGCGGGCACACGCGAGCATCGCGATGACGGCCTCGGGCACCATGGGCATGTAGATCACCACGCGGTCGCCCTGCCCGACCCCGAGGTCGCGCAGGGCGCCGGCGAACGCCGCGACGTCCTGCAGCAGCGTGGCGTAGGTGATGGTCCTGGAGGTGCCGGTGACGGGGCTGTCGTAGATCAGCGCCGCCTGGTCCCCACGGCCCGCGATCACGTGCCGGTCCAGCGCGTTGTAGCAGGTGTTCAGTCTGCCGTCGGGGAACCAGCGGTAGAACGGCGGGCTGTCGGCGTCGAGCACGCGGGTGGGCTTGCGGAACCAGGAGATCAGACCCGCCTGCTCACCCCAGAATCCCTCGGGATCGTCGAGGCTGCGCCGGTAGACGTCCGCGTAGTCGGCCATGTGATGCCCTTCCGCTCCGGCGCGCGAACCCCGGTGTCCGCGCCGCTGCCAGTGTGCCCTGGCCAGGTCCCGACGTCGAGCGGCCTGCGCGCGAGAACCTCCGGGCTTCGCGGGTGCTGCGCTAGACAGCTCCACGCTCGCCCGGAGGTCCTCTCCTCAGCTCGTCGCCGACCGCCGCTACTCGAACCGAACCCGCGCGGTGTCACGGGCGGTCTCCACGCCCCCGTCAACCTGCCGGACCACCACGGTCTTGGGACCGCTGGTCGCGAACTGTGCCGTGTCGAACACGAAGGACCAGTCGGCGAAGCCGAGGGTCGGCCGCCAAGCGGTCCCGACGACGGGCGCGTTCCGGTCGACGATCTGCCACTGCACCTCAGCGTTCGGCGAGACGGTGAACCGGCTGGCCGACGCCTCCGATACCGTCCCGTCGACCCGCGCCCGAGCGTAGATGACGTGCTCGCCGACGGGCAGTGTGCCGATCTCGACGCTCCAGGTACCGGTGCCCTCGTCGAGGACCGCGGTCCGTGGCTCGGCGAAGGACACGTCGTCCACCGACACCTGCACCCGCCGCGTGACCGGATGGTCCCCGGCCCCGGTCGGGTCGCTGCCAGGGTCGGGGAACGCGTACGAGCCACCTGCTGTGATCGTCTCGGACTCGCCGAGCTCCGAGCCGTCGCCCGGAGACGTGATGCTCGCGCCGAGCTCGAACCCGGTCGACGGCAGGTCGGCGGGTGCGATGACGATCTTCGACGCATGGGCACCCTCGAACCCGAACGCCCACGATCGGGCGCCGAGAAGCCGCACCTGGAAGGTGATCTGCTCGCCGGAGAACGCCGGACGGGACGTCGTGAAGGAGAACTCGTGCTTCGTCCAGCACGCCTCGCCCAGCGTCGTGCAGACGGCGCCGCCGGGACCGCTCCCGTTGACGGGTGCGAGCATGCCCTCGCCTTCGCCCAGCTCCCGATCCGTGGCCATCAGCACGCCGGTGGGCTGCACCATCATGGGCGTCTCGCCGGCGATGTACAGCTCGACGTGCACGGTCGACCCGGCCGGCAGCGGCGCGTCGAGCGGAGCGTCCGATGGAAAGATGCCCAGCGGCCGGAAGGCCGCGCCTACGCTGGTGACACGGGACTCGAAGCACGGCTCCAGGTCGCCCGGGGTGTTCTCCGCCCCCAGGTACGTCTCGTTGATGGTCGCACCGCAGCCGGTGACACCAGGCTCGGCCGAGACCCGGCGGTGCAGGTAGCGGGTCAGGGGCGCAGCACTGTGCGTCCGGGGCTCGCTGCCCGGCTCGTCCGCCTCCTTCGCCTCCGCCACTTCACGCAGGACGTCGAGGGTGCCCGCGACGCTGGTCAGGTCGGCTGCCGTGAGGTCGACGCCGTCGGCGATGCTCTCGTCGTCGGCTGCTCCGTCGCCGTCACGGTCGTAGCCACCCCACAGCGTGTCGCGCACGGCACGGTCCAGGGCGAAGAACTGGTCCTCGAACGGCCGCTCCGGCAGCAGCTCTGCCCCGAGCAGGACGTCGACAGCCCGCCGGGCCGAATGGGGCGTCGCCGCACCGTAGCCCTCGAACAGGACGTTCGACTCACCGCTGTACGGCGCAGTCAGCGGATACGGGTACGGCGAGACGGCGTTGTCCTGGTTCAGCGGGAACGCGGTCTTCAGGACGGCCTCGCGCAGCTCCGCCCGGGTCAGCTTGCCGTCGGCAAGGTAGACGCTCTCGTCTCGCGCGATGCCGGAGGCGACCACCTGGCCGGGCTTCTGCCCGGCGGCACCGTCGCCGACAGCCGCTCTGGCCTGGGTCAGTACCGAGCCGAAGACGCCGGCGGTATACGGCGTCGCCGCAGACGTGCCGCCGAAGGCGCACTGGCCGATCGTCCCGGTGCGGCACGCCGAGGGTAGGTTGCCATCGCCCCAGGCCGAGACATGCACGGGTATGCCGTCGCCGACGACAGCGCGCTGGTTGTCGCGCCGGATGGCACCCACGGTGATGTTCCAGTCCGGGCCCGTCTGGTCGGAGTGCCAGGTGTTCACCGGCACGTCGAAGGCGTTGCCCACGCCGTTCCCCGCGGCGAACAGCACGGTCTGTCCCCGCTCGGCCGCGGCCTTGGTGACCTCCTCGCCGCTGCTGACAGGACCGACCGGGGCGCCGCCGACATAGCCGAACGAGTGCGAGGTGATGTCCACCCACGGGTAGCCGGTCGCGACGGTCTCGTCCAGCCCCTCGACAGCCACGAGCAGGCAGGTCGGGCAGTAGCCGTAACGGTTGCCGGACGACACCGACGCCGATCCGGAGCCGTGGCCGTTGTCGTCCAGGATCGGGTGCGGATCATCCGCGGACGTCGCACCGGTGGAGCCGCCCGCGTCAACGGCACCGACGATCTTCGTGCCCGGGATCCAGTAGAGGGTCGCCGGGGCGATCGTCTCGTTGCCTGCCCAGAGCGATGTGTCTTCGGCAGGCAGGTATCCCTCACCCAGCGTGACGGGGAGCGCCGCGGCGTCCTCCGGATAACCGGGGATGTACTCCGAAGGATGCCTGGTGAAGTTGTCCGTCAGGGCCAGAACGGCCGGGTCCGGATAGGTCTGCGCCGAGAACTCTTCGTGGTACGGGTTGATACCGGTGTCCGCAATGCCGATCACTGTGACCGGTACGGTCTGCGTCGCGATCACCTCCGGCGCTGCGACCAGGATGCTCGTCGTCTGCCGACGTTCCAGCCCAGCGGAGTCCGTGGCCTTGAGAGTCGCCAGGTACCGCCCCTCGGGCAGATGAACGGTCGGAGCAGGGCCCGCGGCGTCGTCGAACTCGCCGTCACCGTCCAGGTCCCATCCGATGGTCAGGGGCGCTGTCCCGCCCGTCGCCCTACCGGCGAGGGCCTGATCCGCGCCCAGCGCGAACGCGTACGGACCGCCCGCCGCAACGACAGGTCGCGGGTCGGCCTGCTGGATGCCCGTGACGACCGACGTGACGGTGTCGGTCACCGTGAGCCAGCGGTCCACGCGCAGCGTCCACGTGCCCTCGGCGGGTCCGTCCACACCGGTCGCCTCCGACGTCTGCGGTGTTCCACCGGCCGAACGTGCGGCCTCGTTGCCGTTCGGACCGATGAGGATGAGGTCGTAGTCGTTGTTCTCGTTGGTCCAGGTCACGTTCACGTCGAGGCGGGCCGTCCCCGCGACGACGTCGAACTCGTACTCCAGCGGCGCCACGCCCGTCACGCCGGGTGTCGTGTCCGACGCCGTCTCGTCCAGCAGCACCGCCTCGACGCTCTTGTACACGACGACCTTGACGACGTCGGTGCTTGTCGCCCCGAGGCGATCGGTGACCTCGAGTGTCACGTCGTACGTGCCGGGCTGCAGACCCGTGCTGTCGAAGGTGGGGGTCGCGGAATCGGCACGAGCCAGCGTCCCGTCAGTGGCCGACCATGAGAACTCGTACGGTGCGGCACCGCCGAAGGCCGCGCCCAGCAGGGCCGTCGAGCCGCCGGCGGCGACAAGTCCGCTGTCCCCGGCGTCTGCCACCAGAGGACCGGCCGAGCTCTCCGGCGCTCCGGTGCTCGCCGTCCCGGCCACAGGTACCTCGCCCGTCACGCGGTCGCGCACGCGACCGTCGGTCACGGCCTGCCCGCCGATCGACTCGATGCTCACGTCCGCCGAGGTATCCGCCGCAGCGCCAGGTAACACGGTGCCGAACAGCGCCGAGACCAAGAGCGCCGAACCGAGCAGCATGGGTCTACGCACCGCCATCGTGAGTCCTCCTTGTGGCTCGTGAGGTTGCGGCCGTACCTCGGTACTGCCTGGCAGACACCGGTTCACGCTCGCAGGGTGGACACACCTTCCATTCCGGGCTGAACGGACTCAAGAGGAGAAACCGAACCGAGACCCTTCCGTTACGATCCAGGTTCTCCCCAGCCGGCCCACAGCGAGCCGGCGGAGGTCGCCAGCAGCCACGAGCCACGAGCCACCCGCGCGCGGGCCCACCTGCCCCGCGCACACCAATGCCCGGGCCGATGTCGGCCCGGGCACGAGTGACTACGGTTCGGATCGCCGAACCTGATGTGGAGCTGCCGGGAATCGAACCCGGGTCCGGTATCGGTTTTCGAGGACTTCTCCGGGCGCAGTCTGCTATGGATTTTCTCGGCCCCCGTGCTCGCGCAGACACGTTCACGGACAGGCCCAGTCACCTGAGTGTTCCCGCAGCCCCGATGACGAGAGCTACGAGCAGTGGCTTCCTAGATGACGCCGGCTACTGGGACGGAAGCAATTCCCAGGCCGACGGAGTTCGGGCTCGCTCAGGCGGCGAGGGCGAACTCGTTGCGCGAGTTATCGGCAACTATTGGTTTACAGGCATCGTTAACGAGATAAGCCTGCATCCTCGACCCGCTTCTCCTCGAAGCACGACCACCGTCGAAACCGATCAGCCCCTATGTTGTTTTCAACGTGTCCCACGCGGGCTGCGCCCGTGCGGAACGTCTCCAGTCTAGGTGATCAACACCCTGGACGGGAACGTTATTTCCGCAACAGTCAGCCGAGCATCTCCTTGGCCCGCATGGCCCGCTGCGCCTCGCGCATGTCCTGCTGCTCGCGCAGGGTCTGCCGCTTGTCGTACTCCTTCTTACCGCGCGCGAGCGCGATCTCGACCTTGGCCCGGCCGTCCAGGAAGTACAGCGACAGCGGGATGAGGGTGTGCCCCTTCTCCCGCGACTTGGACTCCAGCCGCGCGATCTCCTCGCGGTGCAGCAGGAGCTTGCGCCGACGCCGCGGCGCGTGGTTGTTCCACGTGCCCTGGAAGTACGCGGGGATGTGCACGTTCTCGAGCCACGCCTCGCCGCGGTCGATGTTGGCGTACCCGTCCGTGAGGGACGCCCGCCCCATCCGCAGCGCCTTGACCTCGGTACCCGAGAGCACGAGCCCGGCCTCGAAGACGTCCTCGATCACGTAGTCATGACGGGCCTTCTTGTTGTTCGCCACGATCTTGCGCGGATCGTCCTTCTTGGCCATGGTCTCCCTCCGGGATCTGCTGTTCGGCGCACCTCGTGCAGGCAGCGCGACGGCCCAGTTTACGCGCCGGACCAGGGTGGACCAGGCTTTTACGACCAGGTATCTGTCACCGGGCTCCCGCAGCCAGGCTCCTACAGCCAGGTCATCGGGTCGACCGTCGAACCGTCGACGTACACCTCGAAGTGGAGGTGGCAGGCCGTGGACGTCCCGGTGGTGCCTGAGTAGCCGATCACCTGACCCCGCGAGACGTGCTGACCCGACGAGACCGCGAAAGACGTGAGGTGGTTCGCGCTCGTCATCACGCTGCTGCCGCCGGACGAGTAGCCGTGGTTGATCAGCACCTGGTTGCCGAGTCCGTCCAGGTACCGCGCGTACTGCACGGTGCCGTCGGCAGGGGCCAGGATCGGCGTGCCGCAGTACGCCCGGAAGTCGGTCCCGGCGTGCAGCCGGTAGTACTGCAGCACCGGGTGGAAGCGCATGCCGTACGACGACGTGACGACCGGGCTCGCCGTCGGGTAGCTGAGGAACGACAGGCTGCCGGCGCTGCTGCCACCGGAGGAACCACCCGACGAGTCACCGCCGTCGGACGATCCACCGCCGGAGGAGCCGCCCGACGCCGCCTCCCGCTCGGCCTGCTCCTGGGCCAGCCGTTCGTCCCGCTCCTCCTGCTCGCGGATGATCCCCTTGAGGTCGGCCTCGATGGAGCTCAGCTCCTGCTCGTTGTCCCGCATGCTCTCCAGCGCGACGTCCTTGCGCCGCTCGATGCGGTTCTTGAGCCGCTGCTGCTCCGCGATCAGCTCCTGGATCTCGGCCTTGCGCGCCACTGCGGCCTGCTTGGCCTGCTCCTTGGACCGCACGTTCTCGTCGGCCAGGCGCTTGAGCTCCGTGACGACCTCGCGGATCGCGGACAGCCGCGCCTGCAGGTTGCGGGCGGTCGCCTCGGCATCCTGCAGCTCGGCGAGGGTGCGCGCCCGGATCCGCGCGGCCGACGACGACACCGAGTACCCGTCGATGAACTCCTCGGTGCTCTGCGCGCCGGTCACCAGGCCGATCGTCGAAGCGTCGCCCGCGCCGCGGAACTCCTCCCGGGCCATCTGCGCGATGTCGTCGCGGGCGCCGTCGACCTTGCCGGAACCGTCCTGGAGCTGCTGACTGACCTTGGCCTCCTCGAGCTGGGCGTCAGCCAGCCGCTGGGCGAGGATCGCCGCCTCGCGCTCGGCCCGCTCCAGCTCCGCCTCGGCGACGGCGAGCTCGGCCTCCGCCACCGGCAGGCGGCCCTCTACCTGGTTCAGCTCGAGCACGGCGTCCGCGAGCTGGGTATCGGTGTGCTCCAGCTCGGCCTCGAGGCTCTCGCGCTCCTTCTCCTTGGCCGCCTGCTCGCGCTCGGCCGCTGCCCGACGGTCGTCGAGGTCGTCAGCGTAGACGGCGGTCGCGCCGCCCAGCAGCAGGACGATCGCGAGCAGCGCGGCGAGCGGGCCGCGGCGGTTTCGGTCTCGGGAAGTAGCCATCAGATCCTCGTGTACCGGTTCAGGGTGAAGAAGGACGAGACAGCGGCAAGGGCGACGGCCATGATCACGAGCAGCGGCGCGACGCGCAGCACGTCGACCTCCGACACGTAGGCCACCCAGTCGACTGACCGTTCGAGCCAGTCGCTCACCATGAACCGCACGGCGAGCCACAGCCCGCCGCCGGCGAGCAGCGAGCCCAGCACCGCCGCCAGCGCGCCCTCCAGCAGGAAGGGCAGCTGGATGAACAGGTTGGACGCGCCCACCAGGCGCATGATCTCGGTCTCCTTGCGCCGCGAGACGGCGCTCAGCCGGATGGTGGTCGTGATCAACAGCACCGCGGCCAGCAGCATGACGCCGGCCAGCCCTGCCGCGAGCAGGGTGGCGACGTTGAGCGTGCGGAACAGCGGCTCGAAGACTGCCCGCTGGTCCTCGACGATCTCCACGCCGTCGCGCCCGGACAGCACGTCGCTGACGACGGCGAACTGCTCGGCGTCGGACAGCTTGAGGCGGAGCGAGGCCTGCATGTCGTCGGCGGTGAGCTGGGTGCCCTGGTAGCCGTCCGGGTAGCGTTCGCTGAACGCCTCGAACGCCTGCTCCTTCGACTCGAAGTAGACCTTGCTGACCTCGTCGGACAGCTCGGTCTCGATGATCTGGCGCACGGCGTCGATCTGGTCGTCGGTGGCCTCGCCACCCGCGCAGGTCGGCGACACGGAGCCCTCCGGGCAGAGGAACACCGACACCTCGACGAGGTCGTACCAGTCGTCCTTGAGCTTGCCGATCTGGGCCTGCAGCAGCGCGGCGGCGCCCACGAACGTCAGCGACACGAAGGTCACGAGAACGACGGCGACGACCATGGTGGTGTTCCGGCGGAGGCCGGAGAAGACCTCGCCCAGCACGAACTGGAAGCGCACGCTCAGACCCCCCGCACGGTCTGGACCGGAGCGCGGGTCCCGCTGCCCGGGGCGTCGAGCACGGGCGACGCGCCGACGTCGGGCAGGATCGCCTCGCGTTCGCCGTAGCCGCCGCGTGCCTCGTCGCGGACGACGACGCCGTCGGACAGCTCGACCACGCGGCGCCGCATCTCGTTGACTATCTCGTCGTCGTGCGTGGCCATGACGACCGTCGTGCCGGTGCGGTTGATGCGGTCCAGCAGGCGCATGATGCCGAGCGACGTGGTGGGGTCGAGGTTTCCCGTGGGCTCGTCGGCCAGGAGGATCTGCGGCCGGTTCACGATGGCGCGCGCGATGGCGGCGCGCTGCTGCTCACCGCCCGACAGCTCGGTCGGCATCCGCTTGCCCTTGCCCGCCAGGCCCACCATGTCCAGCACCTCGGGCACGGTGTCCCGGATGACGTGGCGGGGCTTGCCGATCACCTGCAGGGCGAACGCCACGTTCTCGTGGACGGTCTTGTTCTGCAGCAGCCGGAAGTCCTGGAACACCACGCCGAGCTGACGGCGCAGCGTGGGCACGCGCCACCCCGAGAGGTTCGCGACGTCCCGGCCGGCCACGTAGACGCGGCCACGCGTGGGCCGCTGCTCGCGCAGCACCAGCGACAGAAACGTCGATTTTCCCGAGCCCGAGGCCCCCACGAGGAACACGAACTCGCCACGCTCGACGTCCACGGAGACCTGGTCGAGGGCAGGCCGTGCGCCGCGCGCGTAGACCTTCGACACGTTCTCGAACCTGATCACGAGCCCGAGACTAGGTGGGTGAACAGGTGGCGTGTCGGGCAGACACGCCGAGGACACTCACCCGGTCGGGCAAAGCCGGGACGCGATAACGGTCAAACTGGACACCAAGCACCAATTCGCCCCGGGGCGACGGCGCTCCGTGCGGCGGTCAGCTCTGTGCGCCGCCCCGGCGCCAGCGGATGCCGGCCTCGATGAAGTCGTCGATCGCGCCGTCGAACACGGCCTGCGGGTTGCCCGACTCGTGCTCCGTGCGCAGGTCCTTGACCATCTGGTACGGCTGCAGCACGTAGGACCGCATCTGGTCGCCCCAGCTGGCCTTGATGTCGCCGGCCATCTCCTTCTTCTTGGCCGCCTCCTCCGCCTTGCGCAGCAGGAGCAGCCGCGACTGCAGCACGCGGTAGGCCGCCGCACGGTTCTGGATCTGCGACTTCTCGTTCTGCATGGCGACCACCACGCCGGTCGGGATGTGCGTCATGCGCACCGCGGAGTCGGTGGTGTTCACGGACTGCCCGCCGGGGCCGGAGGAGCGGTAGACGTCGATCTTGAGCTCCGACTCCGGGATCTCGATGTGGTCTGTCTGCTCGATGAGCGGGATAACCTCGACCGCGGCGAACGACGTCTGCCGGCGGCCCTGGTTGTCGAACGGCGAGATGCGCACGAGCCGGTGCGTGCCGGCCTCGACGGACAGGTTGCCGAAGGCATACGGCACGTTGACCTCGAACGTCGCCGACTTGAGGCCGGCCTCCTCCGCGTACGAGGTGTCGCCCACCTTGGTGGGATAGCCGTGGCGCTCGGCCCAGCGCAGGTACATGCGCATCAGCATCTCGGCGAAGTCGGCGGCGTCCACGCCGCCCGCGCCCGCGCGGATCGTCACGACCGCCTCGCGGGAGTCGTACTCACCGTTCAGCAGCGTGCGCACCTCGAGGGCCGCGAGGTCCTTGCGGATCTTGGCGACCTCGGTCTCCGCCTCGGTGAGCGACTCGGCGTCGTCCATCTCGTGGCCGAGCTCGACGAGCGTCTCGACGTCGTCGATGCGGGCGCCGAGCTTCTCGACCCGGTCGAGCTCGGCCTGCGCCGCCGACAGCGCGGAGGAGACCCGCTGGCCTTCCTCCGGGTCGTCCCACAGGTTGGGAGCCGAGGCCTGCTCGGACAGCTCGGCGATCTTCGCCTGCAGGGCGGTGGGGTCGCTCACGGCCTCGATGGACTCGAGGGTGGCGCGGAGCGCCTTGATCTCTGCGGGGAAGTCGTTGGTTGCCACGATGTTCAAGGTTACCCGCGCGAGCGCGTGCCCGACGCCGGAAATTCCGGCGGCCCTCAGCCGGCCTCTGGTTCCGGCAGCTCGCGGCCGAACATCTGAGCCGTCGCCCGGGCGCTCGGCGTCCCGGCGTCGATGTCGGCCCCGTGCTCGATCAGCACCCGGATCACGTCGGTCTCGTCCTTGAAGACGGCGCCCGCGAGCGGCGCCTGGTTCTTGCTGTTCAGCCGGTTCACGTCCGCGCCGCGCTCGGCGAGACCCGCTGTCAGCTCGGCGTGCCCGTGGTACGCCGCAAGCATCACCAGGGTGTTGTGCGCCTCGTCCGCGAGGTCCACCGGCAGGCCCGCGTCGACGAGGTCCAGCAGGACGTCGGCACCCTGCCGGGCGAGGTCGAAGATCTGCTGCGGCTCCAGACGCGTGCCGCCCTCCGGGTCGTCCGGGCCCTGCTGGTTCACGTCCGGGTCGCTCATGGCCACAACTTAACCTGGCTCACTGACAGGCTCACCAGCAGGGCTCACCAGGCTCGCGCGGTGGACGACGCCGACACCGCGATCCCGCCGCCGAACGCGTCCGTGAACCAGCGCAGCAGCGGCGGCCGGGACTTGCCCGCGAGTGTCACCCGGGCCGAGTGTCCGTCCGGCGACGACGCCGCGGTCACCGCCACGGGCAGCGCGGGCGGGTGCTCGGCGAGGTACTGCTCGACGGCGGCGCGCACGTCGGCGTCGGAAAGCGTGAGCGGGGCGCCGTCGGCGGGAGCCCCCGCACCCGCGTAGAAGGAGCCCGGGGACATCGCGCTCGCGGCGTCCGCCGCCGCGAGGTCCGCGACGTCGTAGAGCGCCTTGCGGTCCAGGTGGACCGCGCTCGCCGAGGCGACGACCGCGATCAGCATCAGCGCGAACGCGACGAAGGCGGACGTCAGCAGCATGATCCGGCCGTCCTCCGGATCCATCGGGCCGGGGTCGCGGCCGATGGGGTCGGCAGGGCTCATCCGCTCATTGTGTCCGGGCCGGGCAGACCCGGCGCGCCGAGGGCGTGAAACCCAGCCTGACGTGCCCGGTCACCGTTCCGGACCTACCTAATCGTTTAGATCTACGCTCGGTTCGAAAACGTTTATCGATATCGCTTGACACCCGGCCCGCCGTATCGAAATCCTTTTCCACGTCCGACGGGCCAACGACGGCACGTCCAGCAGGAAGGGATCAACGATGACCCGAACGCTCAACCCTCCGCACCCCAGGCGCAAGTTGCGAGCCATCTCGCTCGCCGCGCTCACCGCCGTGGTTCTCACGACCGGCATAGCAGCCACCTCCGCACAGGCCGCCGGCAGCACGCTGCAGGCCGCGGCCGCGGAGTCGGGCCGGTACTTCGGCACCGCGATCGCGGGACAGAAGCTCTCCGACTCGGCCTACACGACCATCGCGAACCGCGAGTTCAACATGATCACCGCCGAGAACGAGATGAAGATCGACGCGACCGAGCCGAACCAGAACCAGTTCAACTACACCAACGGCGACCGCATAGTGAACTGGGCACGCAGCAACGGCAAGCAGGTCCGTGGCCACACACTTGCCTGGCACTCGCAGCAGCCGGGCTGGATGCAGAACATGAGCGGCTCCGCCCTGCGGTCCGCGATGCTCAATCACGTCACCCAGGTCGCGACCCACTACCGCGGCCAGATCCACTCGTGGGACGTGGTGAACGAGGCGTTCCAGGACGGCTCCTCCGGCGCTCGCCGCGACTCGAACCTGCAGCGCACCGGTAACGACTGGATCGAGGCGGCGTTCCGCGCCGCCCGGGCCGCCGACCCGAACGCCAAGCTCTGCTACAACGACTACAACACCGACGACTGGACGCACGCGAAGACGCAGGCCGTGTATAACCTGGTCCGCGACTTCAAGGCCCGCGGCGTGCCGATCGACTGCGTCGGCCTGCAGTCGCACTTCAACCCGCAGAGCCCCGTGCCAGGCAACTACCAGACCACGCTGTCGAGCTTCGCGGCGCTGGGCGTCGACGTCCAGATCACCGAGCTCGACATCGAGGGCTCCGGTACCGCGCAGGCCGACAACTACCGCCGGGTCGTCCAGGCGTGCATGGCCGTGTCCCGCTGCACGGGAATCTCAGTCTGGGGTGTCCGCGACACCGACTCGTGGCGCGCCAGCGGCACCCCGCTCCTGTTCGACGGCAACGGCAACAAGAAGCCCGCCTACACCGCCACGCTCGACGCGCTGAACGCCGGCGCCCCCAACCCGCAGCCCGGCGGCTGCACGGTCAGCGTCACGAAGTCGACCGAGTGGGGCGACCGGTTCAACGTCTCGCTCGCCGTCTCCGGGAGCTCGACGTGGCGGGTCTCGATCCAGCTGCAGGGCGGGCAGACCCTGCAAAACTCCTGGAACGCCAACATCTCCGGGAGTTCGGGAACACTGACGGCGACACCGAACGGCGCCGGAAACAACTTCGGCATCACGGTCTACAAGAACGGGAACACCAACGTCCCCACGGCGACCTGCACAGTCCCCTGACGGGCTGACCTGCCACGATCAGGTGCCACGGCGACGGTCCGAGCCCTTCTCGGCCGCCGCCGTGGTACCGCTCCGGGCGTGCCTCACGGCCGCGCCCGCGTGTACCGGTCGACCGTCCCGGCACGGGCCGCCTCGACCGGGACGGACAGCGGCACCCAGCCGCGCACGGCGTCGGGCAGCAGGGGCAGGGGCACGTCGACCCGTACGACGGCGCCGACGGTGGCGCCCGGCGTCAGGCACGGGGAGGCCGAGCACTCCAGGGTGAGCGCTCCGGCGTCGCGCGCGAAACCCTGGTCGATGACAGCAATCCGGACGGCGGCCTCGGCACGCGCGGACCCCGCCGACGACGACTCCGCGGTGACCATCGCACGAACCGCCTCCCGGGCCGCGCCCTCGGCGGCGAACGCCCCGGCCTGCACGCGCCCCAGGCTCACCACGAGGTAGACGAGCGGGATCAGCAGGATCAGCGCGACGCCGAGGAACTCGACCATCGCGGAGCCGTCCTCGTGCGAGCCCCGACTCGCTCTGCTCACTGCTCCTCCAGGGCGCGCCCGCGAACGGTCAGGGTCCCGCCGGGCCCGAGCAGCCCGACGACGGGCAGCGGGGCGCGCACCGTCACCTCCGTCACGGCGGCGCCGTCGAGCGTGGTGCGGGCGGCCGTGACGTCGCGGGCGTAGTCACTGGTCAAGGCCTCGGCCAGGAGCACCCGCGTGCGGGCGACGCCGTCCGCCGGGCCGCGGTCGACGCGGGCCGCCACGCGGGCGCCCTCCGCCGCCGCGTCGGTCGCGAGGGACCGGACGTGCACGGCGAGCGCCACCTGGACCACGCCGAGGAAGAGTGCGAGGACCAGCACCGACACCAGGAGGAACTCGACCGCCGCGGAGCCGTGCTCCGGCCGGCCGGGACTCACCCCTGGCCCGTGACGCTGCTGATCGCCTGCCGGAACGCGTCCTCCAGCAGGGGTCCGGCGACGGCCCAGAGCGCGACCACTAACCCGGCCGTCATCAGTGTCACCAGAACCCAACCGGGCACGTCACCCCGTTCCGGGTCGAGTTCATGATGGAGTTCGTGGTCGTGTGCCGGGTCGGGCTCATGGCCGAGCTGGCGATCGTCGCGCATGTCATTTCCTCTCGGAGGGGGTCATCGGTCGAGTCACGTCAGAGCCCGATCCGCAGGGTGGCGAGGGACGGGAACACGGCGAAGACGACGGTGACCGGAAGCACGAGGAACACGACCGGGACCATCATCAGGATCTCCTTGCGGCCACCCGCCTCCAGGAGGGCGCGGCGGCCCGCCTCGCGGACGTCATGGGCCTGGGCGCGCAGCACGTCCGCGAGGGGAGTGCCGCGTTCCAGAGCGACGACGATGCCCTCGCCGAACCTCGACAGCGGCGGCAGGCCGGACCGGTCCGCGAGCGCCGTGAGGGCCGTGGTGACGGGCGCGCCGGCCCGTACCTCGGCGACCATGCGCCGGATCTCGGTGGCGAGCTCGCCGCGCGCCGTGGTGGCCACGCGTTCGAGGGCCGCGGGCGGGCTCTCCCCCGCCGCGACGGCGAGCGCCAGCAGCTCCGCGATCGTGGGCAGCTCGGCGAGCAGCCGTTCCTCGCGCCGCCGGACGCGCAGCGTGAGGGCCTGGTCGCAGGCCACGTACCCGCAGGCGCCGGCGACGACGACGAGCGCCAACAGGGGTACGACCGCCGCCCCACGCGTCGCCGCGAGCAGGAGCGCCAGCCCGAGGCCTGCGGCGAGCCCGGCCACGGTCCACACGATCTGCCGCGCCCGGAAGTGGTCGACGGTCTCGGCGGAACAGGCACGGTCGAGCCGGCGTCGGATCTCCGCGCGGGGCGAGCCGAACCGCTCGAGGCGCGTGCCGACGTCGTACAGGCCGAGCAGACGGACCGCCGCCGAGGCAGGGCTGGCCTCACGCAGGAGCGTCGAGGTGGCGTCACGAGCGCGCAGGTACGGAGCGAGCCGCTCGTCGAGGGTGACGGCGCGTGCCCGCAGTCGGGCCAGCACGATCAGGAGGCCCAGCGCGACGCCGAGCCCGACGAGGGCTCCCGCCGCCCAGCCCGTCACCGCAGCACCCTGCGTTCGGCGGGCAGGCGCCCGATCCGCAGCATCGTCCGGTAGGCGACCAGAGCGCAGAGACCGCCGACGACCAGGACGGTGACGCCGGCGGGTGAGTCGTAGGCGTCGGCGGTCTCGGGCCGGGTGGCGAGCAGCGCGAGGACCACCCACGGCCCGGCGACCGCGACGCGCGCGCCGTTGATCGTCCAGCTCTGGCGCGCCTCCAGCTCGCCGCGGGTGGCCGCGTCCTCCCGCAAGAACCCGCTGAGCGTGCGCAGGAGCCGGCCCAGGTCCTGGCCGCCGACCTCGCGGGTGAGGCGCAGGGCCTCGATGATGCGGTCGGCGACCGGGTCGGCGAGCCGCTCCTTGAGGGCGTCGAGGGCGTCCCCGAACCGGCCGCCGGCCCGGTAGTCGTGGGCGAAGCGGCCGAACGGCTCGCGCAGCTCGACGGGGCCGCGCTGCGCGAGCTGGGCGACCGCCTCGGGCAGCGACAACCCGGCCCGGACACCGGAGGCGAGGTGGTCCACCACCTCGGGCCACACCTCGCGGAGCGCCCGACGGCGGTGGCGGGCCCGCGCACGGACCAGCAGTACGGGTCCGGGGGCCGCGAGCACCGCGAAGCAGGCGGCGATGGCGGGCGAGCGGGTCAGGGCGAGCCCCAGCAGCAGGGTCACGACGCCGAGCCCGGCGCAGGCGCCGACGAGCATCGCCGGCGTGACCGAGGGCGCGCCGGCCTGCGTCAGGAGGTCGCGGGTACGCATCTGCCAGGTCACCCGGCCCGTCGGCTGCGGCGTCGGGGTCCAGAACGACCACCAGACGCAGAACGCGCCCACGCCCAGGAGGAGGCCGACCACCACGCCCATCAGCGCACCGCCCACGGGCCGGCGCTCGCCGACGGCCCGCCTGCGAGCGACGAACCCGCCGCAGCCCACGGCTCGCCGCCCGGGCGCGATCCCGGACGCGCGTCCACCGGCAGCACACGCGGGTCGGCGAGCAGCGCCCGGACGTCGGACCCGGCGCGCTCGAACCGGTCCTCGCCGGGCGGCATCCCGTCGCCGCGGCGCAGGTCGCCGTCGGCGTCCCGCTCGAAGATCCCCGCCGTCTCGATGCGGCCCTCCTCGACACGGCCGGTCACGGCGACGATCTCGCGTACCTGCCGCCGGACCACGCCGTCCGCCGTCCGGTTCAGGCCGAGGTGCACCACGAGGTCCACCGCGGAGGCCACGGTGGGCACGACGAACCGGTCGGACACGTTCTCACCGGCGAGCAGCGGGAGGGTCGTCATCTTCGCGACCGCCTCGCGCGCCGTGTTGGCGTGCAGCGTGCACATCCCGGGGATGCCGCTGTTCAGGGCGATGAGCAGGTCGAACGCCTCCGCCTCCCGGACCTCGCCGATCACTATCCGGTCGGGGCGCATCCGTAACGCCTCCTTGACCAGGCGCCGCAGGGGGACCTCCCCCGTGCCCTCGAGGCTCGCCGGGCGGGTCTGCAGCGCGACGTGGTCGCGGACCGGCAGGCGCAGCTCCCAGACCTCCTCGGCCGAGATGACGCGCTCGGAGCCCGGGATCGACCCCGCCAACGCGTTCAGCATCGTCGTCTTGCCTGCCTGTGTCTGGCCCGACACGAGCACGTTCAGCCCGGCACGTACCGCGGCGTCGAGGAACGCGGCGGCCTGGGCGGTCAGCGACCCGAGCCGCACCATGTCCGCGAGGGAATGGGCTCGCACGACGTGCTTGCGGATGTTCACCGCGAAGTGCACGCGCGTTATGTCAGGGATGACGACATGAAGGCGCTCGCCCCCCGGCAAGCGGGCGTCCACGAAAGGACTCGACAGGTCGAGCCGGCGCCCGGACGTCTTGAGCATGCGTTCCACCAGGTCGCGCACCTGCTCAGCGGTCAGGACGGTGCTCGTCAGCTCGGGCACGCCGCGCCGCGCGACGTAGACGTGGGTCGGCGAATTGACCCAAATCTCCTCGATCTCTGGATCGTCCAGGTAAGGCTGCAAAGGTCCGAATCCGCCGACGGCGTCATGAACCTGCCGGACGGCTCGGGCCATGTCGGGCAGCTCGGAGAGAACTCCTCGCGCGGCGCGATCCGCATAGTCCGCGGCAGCCTGCTCCACGAGCTCGGCGAACCGTTCCGGTTCGGCTACCGGGTCGACGCCACGACGCCGGACGAGCTCACGCACCTCACCCTCCAGCCGACCAATCCCGTCGACTCGTGCCGCGTCCCGTTCCCGGACGGCCGCACCCCTGTCGCCGGCACCACCCGAAGCAGCTTGGCCCATTCCCGTCCATTCCACCGCAGCGGACACAGCCACCCCCTGAGCTCTTGCTGGCGATTCCCCACCGGCGCCCCCCCTGCGGATCGCCGCCGACCCCGACTGTAGGAGCATCCCTCCGGATCCGCGCGCCACGGCAGGAATGCCTGTGGATAACTCCTTGCTCGCCCCGAGACACCAGCGCGCAAGCAAGTCAGGCAGCCCCGCGATCTGCGCGACCCAGCATCTGCCCCGCCAGTTGGTGTAGCGGTTCTGCCAGCGGGTGATGCGAAGGGCCCACTCGCGGATCCTCGACCGTCAGTTGGACGACCTTGCCGTCGTTCCTGGACTCAGTCGGCACACTCTCCAGATGACGGACCAAGGCTCCTGGTCGCTTCGTCGGCTCCGGTGACCGTTCATCGCGTCACAGCATCACGAAACTCCCGCCTGTCACGCCCGCGAAGCCCCTCGACGAGGGGCGGGGCCATGACTGGCCCCGAGTGACGTTGGAGGCTCCTCTGGGAGCAGCGTGCGCAGATATCTCTGGTTGGTCGCGCACACACCGAGCGAGTCGCCGCCGTACTGCTCCATCAGAAAGATACCTCGATAGCCGAGCGCGACCGCGTCGCGCACCACCTGCCGATAGTTGATGAGGCCGAACTCGAGGCTGGTCGGCGTGGTGGTCGCCCACGAGCCGTCGGCCGCCTCGTCCCGCGCATAGTTCTTCAGGTGCCAGTAGTTGGCGTAGGGCAGCACCTTCGTGTACGTCTCGCGCCAGTCCTCGATAGGCCGGTGCAGCCGTACGAGGTTGCCGACGTCGGGGTTCAGGCCGACGTTGTCCAGGCCGATCTCCTCGACGAGCCGCACCGCGCTGACGGCGGTGCCGAGGTAGGTGTCCTCGTACATCTCGAGCGAGACCTGCAGCCCGACGTCCGCCGCGTGCTTTCCCAGCTCGCGGAACCCGGAGACCGCGGCTCGCCACACGTCGGCGTCGTTCGGGTCCTTGTGCCCGGGCGCAGTCCAGAACCACAGGGCAGCACGCTGCGCGTCGGTGAACGGCCGGTGCAGGCCCGTCGAGAAAACCTCCATGCCCCACTCCGCCGCGGCTTCGATGGTGCGGTGCGCGTAGGCGAGGTTCTCCGCCTCGCGGCCCGGCCAGATGATGCTCCTGCGCTGTACGTGGACGCTCGGCATCCGCACACCGTGCGACGCCGCGATCGCGAGGAGTTCGTCGCGGCGCGAGGGTGCGAAGTCCGCCGGCCGCACGTGACTGTCTGCCAGCTCGGCCAGGGCGAAGCCCACGTCGGCGATCTGGGCGAACGTGTCGTCCCAGACCTCCGGGCCGGCGTCGTGGAAGGCGACACCGTCGACGCCGACAGTGGGGAAGCCGTGCAGGCAGGTGGCGATCTGCCACCCGCTGCTCGCGGGTTCTCGGCGGGTCTCGGACCGGGTCTGGGGCATGGTGGGCTCCGTCGGGTTCGTCACGGCCGTGCCGCGGATGGGTTGGCCGCCGCGGGCGGCTCGGCGGTTCGGGTCTGCCTCGTGGGTCGTCACGTGTCGATCGAGGACTTCTCGCGCGTCCCGGCCCTGCGATCCGCTCGGCTGCGCGCGACGTGACCGCGCACCGCGCCGACCAGCCTCGGCACCGTGACGAGCGCCAGAGCGAAGGCGAGGATGCCGACGGCGATGGGGTGAGTGAAGACGATGCCGAGGTCTCCGTTCCCGACGGCACTCGTCTGCACCAGCGCCTTCTCGAAGAGCGGCCCGAGCACGAGCCCCAGCACGAGCGGGGCCATCGGCAGGTTGAGCTCCTTCATCACGAAGCCGATGACGCCGAAGACGAGGACCACCCATACGCTGAACATGTTGTTGCTCACCGAGTACGCGCCGACGCACGACGTCAGGATGATGAGCGGGTAGAGGTAGCCGTACGGGAGGCGCAGCATCTGGGCGAACACCGGGGCGAGCGGCAGGTTGAGCACGAGCAGCAGCACGTTCCCGATGAAGAACGACGCGAGCAGGCCCCAGACGAGCTCGGGCTGCTGCTCGAACAGCAGCGGCCCCGGCTGCAGGCCATAGATCGTGAACGCGCCGAGGAGGACCGCCGTCGTCGCGCCGCCAGGGATGCCGAGCGCGAGAGTGGGCACGAAGTTCGCGTTCGCCGCGGCGTTGTTCGCCGACTCGGGGCTGGCGACCCCCTCGATGGCGCCGCTGCCGAAGCCCGCCCGGTTCCGGCTGACGCGCCGCTCGATCCCGTAGGACATGAATGACGCGAGCGTGGAGCCGGCGCCGGGGAGCATGCCTAGCAGGAACCCGATGCCAGAGCCGCGGAAGATCGCCGGCATGCTCTGCGCGATCTCCTTGCGCGAGATCATCATGTCCCGGAACCGAGCCCTGATGGGCTTCTCGGCGCCGGTGCGGAGCTGGTGGAACACCTCACCGAGCGCGAAGAGCCCGATCATGACCTCGACGAACGGGATGCCGGAGAGCAGGTCGACGCTGCCGAAGGTGAACCTCGCCTCGCCGGACCCGGTCGCGACACCGACGGTGGACAGGAGCAGGCCGACGATCGCCATGAGCGCGCCCCGGACGAACGCGCCGCCCTGGAAGGAGACCACGATGACGAGCCCGAGGATCATCATCGCCAGGTTCTCGACCGGGCCGAACCGCAGGGCGAGGGTCGCGAGCGGCGGGGCGAGGGCCATGAGCAGCGCGAGGGAGATGATCGCCGCGATGAACGAGCCGATCGCGGCGATCGCCAGCGCCGCGCCGGCCCGGCCCTGCTTCGCCATCTGGTAGCCGTCGAGCGTCGTGACGACGCTCGCCGCCTCGCCGGGGGTCGAGAGCAGGACCGACGTGATGGTCCCGCCGTACTGAGCGCCGTAGTAGATGCCCGCGAGCATGATGAGCGCGGTGACCGGCTCGAGAGTGAAGGTGAGTGGTAGCAGCACCGCTACGCCGGTCGTCGAGCCGAGGCCGGGAAGCAGGCCGATGACGGTGCCGAGCAGCACGCCGAGGAAGCACCAGAGCAGGTTCTCGACGGTCAGGGCGGTCTGGAACCCGAGGACGAGGTTGTCGAGCATCAGATCAGTCCCAACAGTCCGGTCGGCAGTGGCACGCCGAGCAGTTGGCCGAAGACCAGCCAGACCACAGCGATCGCGATCACGACGACGAGGATCGAGGAGCGCACCCGCATCCGCTCGACACCGAGGGTGATGGCGAGCATGAGCGCGCCCATGGAGAGCAGGAAACCGATGAGCGGCACGAGGAGGACCGCCCCGAGGACGATGCCGAGAACCACTATCAGCATCCGGTTGCGCCGGCTCGCCGTCCGTCCGAGCACGTCGACGTCCTCGGCGCCCGAACCGGCGTCGCCCGCCCCGGCCGACGTCGGCTCTCCCGGCGGCATCGCACGGCGCGCCGACCGCACCGACTGCGCGACATCGACGAGGGCGAGGGCGAGGACGGCGCCGCCCGCCACGGCTGGGAGGAAGCCGGTGTGAACTGTCCCGTCGTCGTTCGTGAGCCCGTAGCCGAGCCCGCCGACGACGGCTGCCGCCCCGACGACCGCGAGCACCGCGCTGAACGCGATCCGCGCGGTGTCGCGGGAGAACGTCATGTCGGCGGGCCTCACTTGTCGAAGACCGTCTCGAGGTCCGACGACGCCGTCTCGAGGTACTCGGCGAACTCATCGCCGTAGGAGACGTTCGGCTGGAGGTAGTTGTCCTCGATGTACGTCGTGTACTCGTCCGACTCGGCGAATGTCCCGGCAACGTCGATCCAGTAGTCGGCCGCCTCGTCGGAGATACCGCCGGGCGCAATGATGCCGCGGAACTGCGCGAAGGCGACGTCGATGCCCTGTTCGGCGGCCGTCGGTATGTCGGCGAGCTCCTCGTACTCGTAGCGCTCCTCTGCGAACGCGCACAGCGCGCGGAAGTCGCCCGACTCGATCTGACCGATGGCCTCGCTCGGGTTGAGGGAGGCGATGTCGACCTGGCCGGCGAGCAGCCCGGCGAGCACCTCGCCGCCGCTCTCGAACGGCACGCGGTCGAACTCGACGTCCTGGTCCTTCTCCACCATGGAGAAGACGACCTCGTCGAGGCTCACTGCGCCGGAGACCGCGGCGACCACTCGGTCGGTTCCCGCAGCATCGACGACGTCGGCGCAGGTCCGGTACGGCGAGTCCGCACGAACCACCAGGAGCGTGTAGTCGTCGCCGAACTTCGCGATCGGCGTGAACGAGGTGTGGTCGAACTCGACGTCCTGCGCGATCGGCAGAGTGAGCAGCGAGGTCTCGGTGGCGAGCAGGTGGGAGTCAGTGCCCGCCTGCCCGAGGAAGTAGGAGTAGCCGACGGCGCCCGCGCCGCCCTCGCGGTTCTCGGTGGTGACGTTGACGCCGGTGGCGGCTTCGAGCCCAGCCGCGACCGTGCGGCCGGAGATGTCGGAGCCGCCACCGGCGGAGAACGGCACGGTCATCGTTGTGTTCGACGGCCGGAATGCGCCGCCGGCGGAGGCTCCGGTCGACGAGCAGGCCGTGAGAGCCAGGGTGGCGGCCAGGCCGAGGCCGAGCGCCGTGATCGGGAGTGACTTCATCGTCGTTTTCCTTTGTGCGGTGGGTGGTGGTTCTCGTAGGAGGGTCGCGTGCGGGCGGGCGCTACTGTGCAGCCGCGCGGGCCTGCGCCCCGACGCCGACGGCCGTCGCGAAGGCGTGTTCGTACGCGCCGGCGTTGACGGTGCGGGTGCCGACGAGGTCGAACGCGGTGCCGTGGGCCGGCGTGCAGACCGGCACCGAGAGGCCGCCGGCCATCGTCACGCCGCGGTCGAAGCCGAGGAGCTTGACCGCGATCTGGCCCTGGTCGTGGTACATCGTGAGGACTCCGTCGAGCTCGCCGGCCCGCGCCCGCAGGAAGATCGTGTCGCTTGGGAACGGGCCCGTGACGTCGTGCCCGGCCTCCTGGAGCCGCGCGACAGCTGGGCGAATGCGCTCGATCTCCTCGCGGCCGAACGCGCCGTTCTCCCCCGCATGCGGGTTCAGCGCGCACACGCCGATCCGCGGGGCCGCGATGCCCCGCGCCACCAGGACACGTTCCAGCAGCTCGGCGCGCTCGACGATGAGGTCGGTGGTGATGAGCGGCGACACCTCCGCGAGTGCGCAGTGGGAGGTCACGCGCCCCGTGACGAGCTCGGGAAGGATGTTGAGCTCGGTCGCGGTCGTTCCGTCGTCCAGCACGGTCTCGAACCAGCTCATCTCGTCGTTCTCCCGCATGCCCGCGAGATGGAGCGACGACTTGTTCAGGGGGGCGAAGACGATGGCGTCGATGACACCCTCCTTCGACAGCTCCAGCGCCCTGCGCAGGTTCGCCATCGCCCACAGGCCGCCCTCGCGCGTCGCCTGCTTCGGGGCGAACGTCTTGACGGGACGGGCGGCGCCGTTGTCGACGAGGACAGGCAGGCCCTTACCGGGCTCGGTGGTCCACGCGAGCTCGACACCGGCGGCGACCTGGGCGTCGCGCAGCTCCTGCTCGTCGCTCACGAGGTAGAGCTCGGCTCGGTCGTTGATTCCCGGGCTGGCCAGCTGTCGCGCGACGAGCTCCGGCCCGACTCCGGCGGGGTCGCCGAGGGTCAGTGCGATTCTGGGCAGCGGTGCGGCCATCGTGGATCTCTCGCTTCTCAGCCCTTTCGGGCCACGTCGTCGTGGAGGGTGGGACAGGGCGTGGGAACGCGCTTCCGCCCGTACCCTGTCCGGGCGCTTGCCAGCATCCTATAGGATCTACGGAATGGCAAGCGCGCATCGCCGCGCGACCTCGGCGCCACGCCCTGACGACATAGGAGTCTGACGATGAGCACGACGACGAGTACCCGCCCGACCCGGGTTCGATGGCAGATCTTCGGCATCCTCTGGGTGCTCGTGCTGCTCAACTTCATCGACCGGGCGACGCTGTCGATAGCCATGCCGATGATCTCCGATGAGTTCGAGCTGACACCGCAGGCGCAGGGCGTCATCCTCGGTTCGTTCTTCTGGACCTACCTGCTCTTCCAGATCCCGGGCGGCTGGCTGCTCGACCGTTTCGGCCCGCGCGCCGTGGTGGGCGCGGCCGGTGTCGTGTGGGGCGGGTTCCAGCTCCTCGGTGGGCTCACCGGTGGGGCGGCATCGCTCACGCTCACCAGGCTCGGCCTCGGGGCGAGCGAGGCGCCCGTCTTCCCGGCCGGCGCCAAGCTCAACGCGGGCTGGCTGCCGCGGCGCGAACGAGCACGCGGCGCCACGTTCATCGACGCCGCCGGCCCGTTCGGCTCCGCCGTCGGCGGCCTGCTCGTGACCGCGCTCATCGCCGCCACCGGAGGCTGGCGCTGGGCATTCGTCATCACGGGAGCCGTCACACTCGTCGTCGCGGCGCTCTACTGGACGTACCTGCGCGACGACCCCGGCACGCACCCCGGCGTCAACGACGCCGAGCTCGCGCACATCCGCCAGGAATCGCCAGGGGCCGACGACGACGGCCCGGCCGCCCCGCTCCCCCGCGTGCTCGACTACGCCCGCTCGCGCTCGTTCTGGGGCATGATGCTCGGCCGCCTCGGCTGGGCGACGATCTGGTGGGGCATCATCTCCTGGACACCGAGCTACCTGTCGGACGCCCTCGGGTTCGATCTCGCCGCGCTCGGCTGGGGCACGTTCCTCGTCTACGGCATGGGTGTCGTCGGCCAGCTCGTCGCGGGTTACGTCTCCGACCGCTGGCGGGCCGCCACGCCCCGGCACAACGTCGTGATGCGCACGCTGTTCGGCATCTCGGGCGTCGGCACGGCCCTCGCCGTCTTCTCGATCCCGCCGGTCACCGACGGCTTCGTCGCGCTCGCGCTGCTGTCCGTCGCCGTGTTCTTCATCAACTTCGGCGGCCTCTACTGGGCGATCCCCGCGCTGCTGGCCCCGAAGCAGCAGGTCGGCACGGTGAGCGGTGTCATGAACATCTCGTCGTCCGTCGGCGGCGGCGTCGCGCCGGTCGTCATGGGCTTCGCCATCGGGGCGACCGGCGGGTTCGGTGGCTCCTTCGTGTTCCTCGGCGTCTGCGCCGTCGTGTACCTCGTCGGCTCGCTCGTCATCGACTTCGAGCGCCCGCTCGCCAGGCGGCTCGCATGAACCGCTGGACCGGTCCCGTCATCGACGCGCACCACCACTTCTGGGAGCCGTCGCTCGGCCGCAACCCCTGGCTCCTGCCCGGCGCGGCGATCCCGTTCCGGTACGGCGACTACGCGTCGATCAAACGTGACTACCTGCCGCCCGACCTGCTCGCCGACGCGCAGGGTTTCGACGTCGTCGGCACCGTGACGATGGAGACCGAGTGGGACCCCCACGACCCCCTCGGCGAGATCGAGCACATCCAGGGTGTCCAGGAGCGGTTCGGCCTGCCGAACGCGGCGATCGGCCACGCCGCCCTCCGCGATCCCGGCGTCGCCGAGGTACTGGAGGCGATGGCCGAGCACGACATCGTCCGCGGCATCCGGAACAAGCCGGGGCAGGCCGACTCACCGCGGGACGCCGCGGCGCGGCCGTCGCTGCTCATGGACCCGGCCTGGCGGCGCGGTTACGCGCACCTGGCCCCGCTGGGCCTCGACTTCGAGCTGCAGACCGCCTGGTGGCACCTCGACGAGGCGATCGACCTGGTGCGGGAGTTCCCGTCGACCCCGGTCACCATCAACCACGCCGGCCTGCCCTCCGACCGCAGCAGGGCGGGCATCGCGGGCTGGGCGGCGGCGCTCTCACGGATCGCGCGCTGCGAGCAGGTCTGGATCAAGATCTCGGGCATCGGGGTCCCCGGGCACCGGTGGACCGTCGAGTCGAACCGCGAGATCGTCGAACGCACCGTCGAGGCCTTCGGCGTCGAGCGGGTCATGTTCGCGAGCAACTTTCCCGTCGACGCCCTGAGGGGTTCCTACGCGGAGATCATGGGCGGCTTCGCCGAGATCGCCGCCGCATGGTCGCCCGACGAGCAGCGCCTCGCATTCGCGGAGAACGCCGTGCGGCGCTACCGGCTCGACCCGGGGATACTCGGCTGAGTCGCCGACGCACGTTCCGCGGTCGAGCCCGGCCCACGGTCAGCGGTCGCCGTGCAGCGACCTGGCGCGGACGTTCTCGATGTGCTTCCGCATGGACTCGACGCACGCCTCGACGTCGCCCGTCTCGAACGCGGCGACCACCGCCTCGTGCTCGGCGACCGCCTCCTGGACGTCGTCGGGACCGCGGAGCGCGGACTGCCGCATGCGGTGCGTGAGCGCACCGAGGCTCTCGTACATGTCGCGCACGTACCGGTTCCCCGAGTGCGCCAACACAACCTGGTGGAAGTCGCTGTCCGCGGCAAAGTATGCCTGTGTGACCTCGAGCGGCACCCGCGCATCACCCTGGTGCACATCGACGACCGCCTGGCTCGCCACCCGGTGGCGCGCCTGCGCGGCCTTGAGCTCCGGCACGACGGCGGCCGCGACGCGCGTGGCGTTCCGCACCGCGGTCGTCTCGAGCATCAGCCGGGCCTCGAACAGCTCCGCGAGCTGTTCGGCGTCGAGCGGCGGTGCGACGCGGTAGCCCTTGAGCGCCTCGCGCATGACGAGGCCGGTGCGTTCGAGCTGCACCATCGCCTCGCGTACCGGCGTCGGCGAGACGGCGAGATGCTTGGCCATCGTGTCGATCGACAGCCTCGCGCCCGCCTCGACCTCACCGGTGAGCAGCATCCCGAGAATGCGGTCGTAGACCCGGTCACGCAGCGAGAGGCGATCGAGATCGACGATGCGATCAAGCGGCAGGGACACCATGGCTCCTAGTTCTGAGACCGATCCTGGACGATGTCGGATACTTCGTCGAGGATACGGCGGAACGCCTCGGGATCGTGCGCGAAGCGCCCCAGAAAGAGCCCCTCCGCCGCGCCGCCGATACGCGGCAGCAGACCGGGGCCGGCGCTGCCGCCGTAGATCACCGCGGAGCCCGGGGCCGCGCCTGGACGGCACAAGGCCTCGCGCAGCGCGGTGCACACCACCATGATGTGCTCGTCGGCTGCCGGCTCAGCGGCACCGATCGCCCACACCGGCTCATAGGCGACGACGATCCGGCCGCTACCACCGGCCGCTAGCGCCGGGCCGACGGCCGCTTCGAGCTGCCGCACGCACGCGACCGCCGCCTCCTGGGGCGTGCCACGGGCTTCCTCGCCGATGCAGACGAGGGGAACGAGCCCGGCCGCAAGCACTGCGCGCACCTTCCGCGCGACCGTCGCGTCGGATTCGCCGAAGTGCTTCCGCCGCTCGGCGTGCCCGATCTCGACGAGCCGTACGCCGAACTCCGCGAGCTGCTGCGCGGAGACCTCGCCCGTGTAGGGGCCTTCGTCCCAGAACACGTCCTGCGCTCCGACACATACCGGGCCGTTCGCGGCGATCTCTGCGACCTCGGGGATCGACAGGAAGCTCGGGACGACGAAGGGCTCGACGAGACCGGACGTCACCGCGGGGTGCGCCGAGCACAGGTCGACGACGGCCCGCGACCACGCGGCTGTCCGATCCCGGCCGAAGTAGAGCTTGAGGCTGGCGCCGACGAGGAAGCGGGCCATGCGCTCAGGCGCCCTCGTAGGAGCAGAGGTCCCGCACCTTGTCGTTCGACGGGCTGTTCTCGTCGAACGTGTAGGTGAGCCACTCCTTCGCGAGCCTGCGGGCGAGCTCGCTGCCGATGACCCGCTGGCCCATGCACAGGATCTGCGCGTTGTTGGAGAGGATCGAGCGCTCGACCGAGAACGAGTCGTGCGCGGTGACCGCTCGGATGCCCTTCACCTTGTTCGCCGAGATCGCGACGCCGAGCCCGGTGCCGCAGAACAGGATCGCCCGGTCGGCCTCGCCGCGGGCGATGCGTTCAGCCGCCTCGATGGCCACCTTCGGGTACGAGGTGTGCCCGTCGGCGCCCACGCCGACATCGACGAGACTGCCGACCAGCTCATGCTGCTCGAGGTCGGCCCTGATGAGCTCCTTGTACCGGTAGCCGGCGTCGTCGCTGCCGACGATGAGGCGAAGTGCCATGATCGTTACCCCTTCTCCGTGAGAACGCGCTCCGTGTGGATGCTGTGGACTGTTGTGCAGACGAGCGCGAACGAGACCGCGCCGGCGTCGGGGGTCCCTATCGATCTCTCGCCGTGCGAGCGCGCCCGGCCGAGCGTGGCGACGAGCGATGCCGTGGCCGCCGCCGCTTCCTCGGCGACGGTCGCTGCGCGACCCCAGGCAGCGGCGAGCGGTTCGCCTGCCGCGACACCCGCCGCGAGCGCGTCGGCGAACGGCACCATCGCGTCGACCATCGTCTTGTCACCGACCTTCGCCTTGCCGAACGCCATGACGGAGTCCTTGGCCGCGGTCACGCCGGTCGCGACGGCGCGGGCGTCGACGTCGGCCTCGTCGCCGAGCGCAGCGCCGACGCTGCGCAGGATCTCCGCCCAGAGGGCGCCCGAGGTACCCCCCGCTCTGTCGCTCCACGCGTCGGCGGCGCGGTCCAGCACTGTGCGTGCTCCCGCTCCGGCGTCGGCTGCCCGCCGTGCCGCATCCCTGGCGGCGTGCACACCGCGCTGCATGCCGATGCCGTGGTCTCCGTCGCCGGCGACGGAGTCGATCCTGCCGAGCTCCTCAGCCGCGTCGTCGAGCACCGCGGCGACCGTGCCGAAGGCGTCGGCGATGTCGCGGCCGACAGCGCGTGACGAGTCGCTCGCGGGACCGACCGGCGCATGGACATCGGCGTCCGCCAACCGCACCTCGACCCGCTGCTGCGGTGCGACGGCGCCCTTGCGGAAGGCAGGGGTGTCGGCCGGCGCGCCCCACAACCGTTCGAGCTCCTCGTCGAGCCAGAGCAGCGTGAGCGAGCAGCCCGCCATGTCGAAGCTGGTGCAGAGCTCTCCCACCTCCGGCTCGACGACGACGGCGCCGCGCTCCTCCAGCAACCGGTGCACGGTGCGGTAGACGACGAAGAGCTCCTCGTACTTCACGGTGCCGAGCCCGTTGAGGATCGGCGCGACGCGGGCGCCGTCGGCAGTCACGCCGTCGGGCAGCTCGTCGAGGAGCTTCTCGACGAACAGCTCGGCGAGCCCTGCCGCGGTGGGCACCTCGACATCGTCGATGCCGGGCTCCCCGTGGATGCCGAGGCCCACGGCCATCTGGCCCGCCGGCACCTCGAACAGCGGCTTGTCGGCGCCGGGCAGCGTGCAGCCGGAGAACGCGACGCCGAACGAGCGGGTCCTAGCGTTGGTGAGTCGCGCGACACGTTCCACGCCGTCAAGGTCGTAGCCGGCCTCGGCTGCGGCGCCCGCCGTCTTGAAGACCGCGAGGTCGCCAGCGATCCCGCGCCGCTGCTCGATCCGGTCCCGCGTCGCACTCCAGATGTCATCGGTCACCACGACGCTTCGGACGCCGTGCCCCTCGGCGCCGAGACGGTTCTGGGCCTGGGTAAAATTGAGGACGTCCCCCGCATAGTTCCCGTAGCTGAGCAGGACGCCGCGCCCTTGGTCGACCGCCTTTGCCACGGAATAGATCTGCTGCGCCGACGGCGAGGCGAAGACATTGCCCATGGCTGCGCCGTGCGCCACGCCGGGCCCGACGAGGCCACCGAACGCCGGGTAGTGCCCGCTGCCTCCCCCGATGACGACGGCGACAGTCCGCTCACCCGACGAGGTGGACCGCACGACACCGCCCGGTACCCGCTGCACCCACCGTTCCGCTGCCGCAGCGAACCCCTCGATCATCTCATCGGCGAACATCGCCGGGTCATTGAACAGTCGCGTCATCGCGCTCTCCCACTCGTCCGCAAGATGTCAGTATTCTAGATCCTATAGTATCTATGGTTCGCGCGGAACGGACCGCCAGACCGTGGCCACCGACACCATCGACCCAACCCGCGGTCACTGGTGCAACAGCGAGCGTGAGCCCGGCCGATGGCCGGGCTCTAGGAGATGAGCAATGACGCGAGACATCTATCAACGATGTCCCGCGTCATCACATCGGTGGAGCTAGTAGACGTCGCTGCTAAATGGCCGGGTAATACCCCTCCGGCGGCGCCGAGCACGCCAGCGCCGCGATCCTGACCTCGACCTCGCCGGCCACTTTCGGCTTCCCCGACGGCATGAAGCGCTTCTTGCGTCCGATGACACCATCCACGTCCCCGGGCGCCAGGCGCCGCCGTCCGGGTCGACGGCGGCTACGTCGACTCGATGTGCTCCCCTGACTCACTTGGTTGTGGGCGTTAGGTCCAGAGGAAGGGGACAACCATGGTCAAGAGGGTCACCACGGGGGTGATGATCACCATGGACAGGCCCCAGACCGTGAGGTTTCGGTACACGCGCTGGCGGTCCACGTCCACCGTGGAGGCAACGATGGTCGCGCCGGTGGTACCGAACGGCGCGCAGTCGACGAGCGACGCCGAGATCGCCAGCGCGTAGATGAACCCAGTCATCTCCAGGCCACCTCCTGGTACCAGCAGCGGGACCGCCAGTGGGATGAGCGCCCCGATGATGCCGATCGTCGAGGCGAACGCCGACACCAGGCCCGCCACCACACAGATGACGAAAGCGGCGACGAGCGGGTCGCTCACCGACCGCGCGGCCTCGCCGAGCTGGTCGATGGCGCCGAGCCGGGTCAGCACCTCGACATAGGTGATGATGCCGCCGAGCAGCAGGATCGTGCTCCAGTCGACCTTGTTGATCGCGCGGCGTCCGACACCCGGGTCGACGAGCGCGAGGATCACCGCGATGGTCAGGGCCACCACACCGAGGTTGACGTCCACCTCGAGCCGCGTGAGCAGGAAGAACCCGCCGATCAGAACCAGGATCGACGCCATGACGAGCACCTGCATGGCCGTGAGCCGCGGGCTCTCGGCAGTCGTCTCGGTGCGCGTCAGCGTCGCCGTCGCGGTGTCGCCGCCGACGCTCCAACCCGCGAGCGGGCTGGAGCCGGCCGAGCCGCTGTTGGCCGCCGCTCCGCCCGAGCCATCGTCGGCCGTCGAGCCCGACGCCTGACGCGACCGCTGGATGAGCTCGCGGCCGCCGAACATGAAGAAGGCAACGAGCACGACGAGCGCGTTGATGCCGACCGACAGGCCGAACATCAGGCCGGCGTCGTAGCGGATGTCCGCGGACGAGGCCACGGTCTGCACGGTGATGCCGACGATGCTGGTGGGCGCCAGCGCACCACCGACGATCGCCGAGCTCATGGCGATGGCCATCATCGTCGAGCTGATCCGGTGGGTGGCCGCCAGGCTCATGGCGATCGGCACGACGGCGAACGCCGCGTGCGACGTCCCGAGGCACGCGACGCCGGTCGCCACGAGCCAGAGGCCCCATGGCAGCAGCGCCACACGGTCGCCGATCAGCCCGATCGAACGGTCCACGAGCCAGTCGATGGTGCCGGTCTCGCGCGCGATGCCGAACAGGTAGGTGATGCCCAGCAGGATGACCAGCGCGTCGACGGGGAACCCGCCGAGAACGTCGTCCAGGCTCTCGCCCACGACGCCGATGCCGACGATGAACGCGGCGACCAGGGCGAGCGCGCCCATGTGGACGTGGCGCAGCGCCGAGATCCCGAAGACCGCTGCGAGCCCGACCAGGGCGATGATCTCGGCGGTCATGCCGAACGCTCCTCTCGGGACGGTGCCGTGTTTCTGGCGGTGTGCGAGGTGGGGGCGAGGATCGTCATCGATCGGCTCCGTTCGTCGAGGTGGTCGTCGTGCTGGTCGTCGTGCTGGTCGTCGAGGTAGACGTGCGGGTGTGCGTGATGCCGGCCAGGTAGGCGGCGAGCGCCGGCCGGTCGACGCCCTCGACGTCGTCCAGGCCGATCAGGGCGCCCCGGGCGACGGGCCGCGCGAGGCGTGCTCCGTCGAGCAGGTAGTACGGGGCCGCCTCGGCCGGGTCCACCGGGTCGATGAGCACGGGCGCCACACCGTCGATCTCGTGGTGGTGGCCCTGGACGCGCAGCTCCGTCCCGGCGTCGAGCCTTTCGGTTGCCCGGGCGGCGAGCAGGGTGGTCCAGCGCGGCGGCAGCGCCGGCGCGCGGTCGGCGGCGGCGTGCACGGTGAGCGGTGTCTCGACGCCCATGTAGTGGTACGGCCAGTAGACGCAGGCGTACCGGCCGTCGCGGCTGACCACGTGGCCTTTGCCGCGCAGCAGCTCCCAGGTGATGGGGTCGCCGGTGCGTACGACGGCGAACACGCCGCCCGCGAAGCTCGCCTCGCCGGGCAGGCGTAGGGCGGAGAAGACGTCGACGACGCCGTCGCGCGCCAGGATGCCGCCGTGCTCGCGCGCGGCGTAGATGTCGGCGAGCTCCGCGATGCGGGCCACGGGGTAGTGCATGGACTCGACGTCGGCGGTCGCGCCCGTGCGGGTGGCGACGACGGCCATCTCGCAGGAGTCGGCGGCCGCGGCGCGCTTGAGGCCCCGCACGGCGTCGGCGCGACGGGCGAGCGTGCCGACTACGTCGTCGCCCAGCTCCAGCAGGCCTGCGAGCGCCGGCGCGTCGACCGTGACGCCGGCCTGGGTCACACTGCCGGTGGCGAGATCGAGCTCGAGGTCGCACTCGCCGGACTTGCCGATCGCCACGATGTCGAGCCCGACCGCACTCACCCAGTCGACCAGGCGCAGCAGGTTGGCCGGCTGGTCGCCGTCGCCCGGGAGGTAGCTGAGGCCGTTCGCGGCGGCGCGCGCCCCGAGCTCGAGGCCGACGACGGTATCGACCTCCTTGCTCACCATGACCACGTGCGTGTGGTGGTCGAGCGCGGCCGAGGCGTAGTCGAAGCCCGCCGCCACCCGGCCGCAGGCCTCGACGAGAACGTCGACACATTCCCAGTCCAGGGCGTCCGCGGAGGAAACCAGGGCGATGCGCCCTTGCTCGACCAGGCGCGCCGTGGCCGCCTGGTCCGTGGACTCGGCGACACGCTCAGCCGGGACGCCGAGCTCGTCGAGCATGGCACGCACTCCCGCGATGTCGGGGTCGACCAGGACCACCGGGCGGATCTCGGGCGTCAGCGCGAGCTGTGCGAGGAACGTGCGCCCGTAGCCGCCGTTGGCACCCGTCAGGGCGACGCGGAGGGGGTCTCGCGTCCGAGTGGCGTGATGAAGGATCACCGTTGTTCCGATCGTCGTGCACCCGCTCGGCGATCGAGCGGGCTGTCGGCCACTGTGCCACAGATTCCACTATCGCCCAACATTGCATCAGATCGTCACATGCTGTGAGAGGATCCGATCATGCTCGGATCCATCGCCGACGACTTCACCGGCGCCACCGACCTCGCCACGATGCTGCGCAGGTCCGGTCATCGCGTCTGTGTGGTCATCGAGAACGGCACGCTCACCCCCGACCAGCTCCGCGAGGTCGACGCCGTGGTCGTCGCACTCAAGACCCGCACGGCATCCCGCGCCGACGCGGTCGACGCGTCGCTCGACGCGGTGGCCCGCCTGCGGGCGTGGGGCACCACCCGCTTCTACGTGAAGTACTGCTCGACCTTCGACTCGACCGACGACGGCAACATCGGCCCGGTCCTCGACGCGGTGTCGGACGCCGTCGGTGCGACGCGCGTCGTCGTCGTTCCGTCCCTGCCCGCCAACGGGCGCACGGTCTACAACGGCCATTTGTTCGTGGGCAGCGACCTGCTGGAGAACTCCTCGATGCGGCACCATCCACTCACGCCCATGACCCGCTCCCGCGTCGCGGAGCTGCTGCGCCCGCAGACCGCGCACGACGTCGGCGAGGTCACCCTGTCCACGGTGCGCGACGGCGCGGACGCCGTCCGGGGCTCGCTCGACGCGTCAGCCGCGCGCTACACGGTGGTCGACGCGATCGCCGACGACGACCTCGCCGTCATCGGCGAGGCCGCGGCGGACGACATCCTCGTCTCCGGCGGCTCGGGCCTCGCGCTCGGCATCGCCGGACCCGGGCTGCCTGACGACCTGTGGTCACCTCCTGGTACCGGCCGCGGCGCGGTGCTGTGCGGCAGCGTGTCGACGACGACGCTCGGGCAGGTCGCGCACGCCGCGCGGACCCAGCCCGTGCGGCTGATCGACCTCGCCGGGGCCATTGCCGACGAGCAAGGCACCATCGCAGAGCTCGCCGGGTGGGTCGAGCAGCAGGACCCGTCGTCGTATCCGGTCGTGTGCGCAGCCCGCGAGCGCGATGACGTCCGGTCCCGGGTGGACGGCGTCGAGGCGGCGCCCGTCGTCGAGCGGTTGCTCGCCGGCATCGCCCGACTGCTGGCGGAGCGCGGGACCGTGGCGGCGCTGATCGTCGCGGGCGGCGAGAGCAGCGGTTCGGTCGTGCGGGCCCTGGGCGTCGACGCCCTGCGCATCGGGCCGGAGCTCGCTCCCGGCGTCTGCTGGGCGACGGGCAGCGTCGAGAACCGGACGGTGGCCCTGGCGCTCAAGAGCGGCAACTTCGGCGGCGCGGACCTGTTCACGTCGGCGTGGGAGGTGCTGCGGTGACCGCCCCGGACCGCACTCCGGCCGGCGCAACGGACAACGCAACCGACGGCGCCACGCCCGGTGCCGTCGACGCGCTCGTCGCCGCCGGCCGGCAGCTCGTCCGAGCCGGGCTCAGCCCCGGCAGCAGCGGGAACGTCAGCGTGCTCGACGGCGACCACATCCTGATCAGCGGCACCGGCTCGTCCCTCAGGCACCTGACGGGGGCCGACCTCGCACGCGTCGGGCTCGACGGCACGCACCTGGGCGGGGCTCGCGCGTCCAAGGAGACGGCGCTGCACGTGGCCTTCTACCAGCGCGACGCCGGACACCGCGCCGTCGTGCACCTGCACTCGCCGCACGCCGTGGCGCTGGCGTGCCTGGCACCGTGGGCCGCACACAACGCGATCCCGCCGCTGACGCCGTACTTCGTGATGCGGGTCGGGCAGACGCCGCTGCTCCCCTACCGCCATCCCGGCGACCCCGCGCTCGGTGACGACCTGCTGGCCGCACCGTGGCCGCTGCGGGCGGCGCTGCTCGCGAACCACGGCGCCGTCGTCGCCGGCGCCAGCCTGGACGAGGCCGTGGACCGCGCCACCGAGCTGGAGGAGGCGTGCCGGATCGCGCTGCTTACCACGGGCTCGGCGCGGCGCGAGCTGGCGCCCGAACAGATCCGTGACCTGGCGGATCGATGGCGCAGCCCGTGGACCCCGGCGACCCTAAACTGACGCGCAGGAGGCAACGATGGCGAAGACGACGGCCCTGATCCCGGAACAGCGCAGGCAGCAGATCATGCGGCACCTGCGCACGGAGCAGGTGCTCAGCTACCGGCAGATCACCGAGCTGCTCGGCATCAGCCAGATGACTGCACGGCGGGATGTCGCCGTGCTCGCCGAGCAGGGCCACGTCCGGGCGACGCAGGGCGGCGCGACCCTGGTGACCCGGCTGCTGAACGAGCCCCGGCGGGCCGAGAAGGCGGTGACGGGCCTGCCGGAGAAGACGGCGATCGCGCGGGCCGCGGCCGAGATGGTCACCGACTCGATGACCATCTACCTCGACGCAGGAACGACCGTGCAGGCCATGCGCCCGTTCCTCGAGCAGCGCACCGCGCTCACGGTGGTATCGAACGACCTGAGCACGGTGCTCGCGTTCCTCGACCACCCGAGCGTCGACCTGATCAGCGTGGGCGGGCGGGTCGACCCGGACAACCAGTCGACCATCGGCCGGCTCGCGGCCTTGACCCTCGCGGAACTGTCCCTCGACATCGCGTTCCTGTCGTCGAGCTCGTGGGACGCGCGCCACGGCGTCACGACGCCGGTCGAGGCGAAGATCGAGGCGAAGCGCGCGGCGATGGCGTCGGCGACGACGACGGTGCTGCTCGCCGACAGCGGCAAGTTCGGCCGCTTCGCCAAGTACCGCGTGCTCTCCCTGGACGAGCTCGACACGGTCATCTGCGACCCCGCCCTGGACGAGTCGGACGCCGAGCGGATCGAGGCCCTGGGCGTCGAAATCGTGCGCGCCCCACTCCCCTGACCCCACTTAGAGTTCGCGCGGGTAGGGCGTCGAGGTTGCTGGGTTGGGGTGTCGTGGGTCAGTCCGCTGGGTTGTCGCCAGCGCATGCCAGTACAGAAGCAGCTGCCGCCAGGCTTCGTGACGCGTGATGGAGCATGGCCCTTCCCTCGATCCAGGCGCGGATCTCCGCTTGCTTGACGTCGCCGGGCAGCTCTGTGGCAACTTGGTACGCATCATCCTGCGGATATAGCCGACTCGTCGAAGAGAAGGTTTGCAGCTCATGACGGGGAGTTGAGCCAGACCTCTTCGACCTCCGGGTCGTCGAGGTAGGCCTGCAGCGGGCCGAACCCGCCGACGGCGTCGGTCACGGCCTGGGCCGCGGCCTCCGGGTCCGCGAGCGGCGGCACCACGCCCACGCTCGCCCGGGTCGCGTAGTCGCCCACCGCGTCGGTGACGAGGCTCGACAACCCCGCCCGGTCCCCGATCGGGTCCAGCCCCCTGCGCCGCACCAGCTCGCGCACCTCGCGCTCGAGGATGCGCGCCCCCTCTTCGCCCATGGCCGATAACGGTAGAGCCAAATGTTCACCTTCGCAGGCCACCCTGTGGATAACTTTCCCCAGGCGCGGGAGTTTTCCCCAACATCCACAGGCTTGTCCACAAAGGCGCAGGTAAAGCGGGTTGTCCGCGATGCCGGAAGTGAACTCGGGGTGTACCGGCGATGGATATCGTCGTCCCCATGAGCACCCTCCATTCACCGGGTCGCGGCCGCGACCGCTGGCAGGACACCGCGAGCGCCGCCGGCCTGCTGGCCGACGACGGCAGCGTCGCCGTCACGATCTTCGCCGAGATGTCCGCCCTGGCCGTCCGGACCGGCGCCATCAACCTCGGCCAGGGTTTCCCCGACGTCGACGGGCCCGAGTACGTCAAGCAGGCCGCGATCGCGGCGATCCAGGAGGGCCGCAACCAGTACGCGCCCGGGGACGGCGTGCCCGAGCTGCGGGGCGCGATCGCCGAGCACCAGAAGCGCCACTACGGTCTGGACGTCGACCCCGCGACCGAGGTGCTGGTGACCACGGGCGCCACGGAGGCGCTGACCGCCTCCATCCTGGCGCTGACCCGTCCGGGCGACGAGGTGCTCACGCTGGAGCCGTTCTACGACTCGCACGCCGCCGCGATCGGCATGTCGGGGGCGACGCACGTCACCGCTCCCCTGCTCCCCGGACCCGATGGTTTCCGGCTCGACGTCGACGCGCTCCGCGCGGCCGCGTCGCCGCGCCTGCGGATGATCGTCCTGAATTCGCCGCACAACCCGACCGGGACGGTGCTGACGCGGGACGAGCTTACGGCGATCGCCACCGTCGCGCGGGAGCGGGACGCGATCGTCGTGACCGACGAGGTCTACGAGCACCTCACGTTCGGCGCCGAGCACATCCCGGTGGCGACGCTGCCGGGCATGGCCGAACGGACGCTCACCATCTCGTCGTCCGGCAAGACGTTCTCGCTCACCGGCTGGAAGGTCGGCTGGGTGCACGGGCCGTCCGACCTGGTCACGGCGGTGCGCACGGTCAAGCAGTTCCTCACGTACACGTCGGGCTCCCCGTTCCAGCCCGCCATCGCGCAGGCCCTGGCCGACGACGACACCCCGCGCGCCCTGGCCGCATCCCTCGCCGACCGCCGGGACCTGCTCTGCTCCGGGCTGGAGGCCGCGGGCTTCACGGTCACCCGCCCGGCCGGCACGTACTTCGTGATGGCCGACGCCTCGGGACCGCTCGCCCGGCTCGGGCTGCGGGACGGCGTCGAGCTGTGCCGCCGGCTGCCCGAGCTGGCCGGCGTCGTGGCGATCCCGGCGGCCGCGTTCTGCCGCGGCGGTTCCCCGACGGCGAAAGCGCTGGCCTCACATGTGCGGTTCACCTTCGTGAAGTCGCCCGACGTCATCACCCGCGCGGTCGAACGGCTGGCAAGAGGTCTTCGCACCGCCACACCGTAGTAACGCACCGCCGCCCAATGGTAGACATGTAGGACATATCTGGACCTTGGGGGCGCCGTGGCTGAGGTATACGAGATCAAGGGCGACGAGGGGATCGTGCTGGAGGTGCTCGGGGCGGACGTCGAGCTCGCGGGCGAGCCGCAGGCCGTGCCCGAGCCGACGGCGGGCGGTCCGGAGCCGGTCGTGACGCCCCAGGCCGCGCTGAGCATCGCCTCGCGCGCCTCGTGGGGCGCCCGCTACCCGGACGGCGACCTGACCCTGACCGGCCTCGCGGTCGAAGTGTTCGTGCACCACAGCGTCACGGCCCAGCTCTCCGCGGACGCGAGCATCGCCGCCGAGGCCGAGCAGATGCGAGCACTGGAGAGCGTCGGCCAGTCCCGGTTCGGCACCGGCATCTCCTACAACGTGGTCATCTTCCCGTCCGGGCGGGCCTACCAGGGCGTGAGCTGGAACCGCCGCGGCACGCACACCGGCGGGCGCAACAGCACGTCCCGCTCGATCTGCTTCGCCGGCAACTACGAGACGAACCAGCCCACCGCCGCGCAGATCTCGACAGCCGCCGCGATCTACCGCGAGGGCAAGCAGCGCTGGTGGACCCAGGCCGCACCGCTGTACGGGCACCGCGACGTCTCCCAGACCGCGTGCCCCGGCCGGAACCTGTACGCCCGCATCGACGACATCCGGACCGACACGGAGGAATTCCTCATGGCACTGACCGACGAGCAGCAGCGGACCCTGCTGGCGAACTCCGGCGAGACCGCGACCCGTACGGAGCAGCTCATCACGAAGGTGGACCGGCTGGAGGCCGACGAGGCCGCCCGGCGCGAAGCCCAGCGCAGGCACGAGGCCACGTCGGCCGCGCGGGAACGGGCCATGCTCGCCACGATCGAGACCCTGTCACAGAGCGTCGGGGTCGACCCCGAGGTGGTCATGGCGAGGCTCGATGAGAAGCTCTCCACGCTCGACGACGACTAGGCCGCGTCCCGCCGGCCTGACCACGAAGTAGGCTCTCGGGGTGGGACGTCGCGAGAAGCCGGTGGACCCCGGTGCCGGTCCCGTCCAGCGGCTCGCGCACGACCTGCGCGCCCTCCGCGAGCAGGCGGGCACGCCCACGTACCGGGAGATGGCCCGACGCACGGACTACTCTCCGAGCGCGCTGTCCCAGGCGGCAGCCGGGGAGGTCCTGCCGTCCCTGGCCGTGGTGCTGGCGTACGCCTCAGCGCTGGACGCTGACCCCGCGGAGTGGGAACGGCGGTGGCGGGACGCCGACCGCGACGTCCGTGAGGCCGCCGCCCGGGACGAGGACACCGCGCCGCCGTACCGCGGGCTGGCCCGCTTCGAACCGGGTGACCGGGAGCTGTTCTTCGGCCGCGACGAACTGGTCGGTGAGCTGCTGGAGCTGGTGCGGGAGCACCGGTTCGCCGCGGTGTTCGGCCCGTCCGGCAGCGGCAAGTCCTCGCTGCTGCGGGCCGGGCTGATCCCCGCGCTGAGCAAGATCCCGGCCATCGACCGGCCGGGGCTGATCCGCATCCTCACGCCGGGCGAACGGCCGGCGCACACCCACGCCGATGCGCTCGTCCCGCAGGACGGCGAGCAGGACACCTGGGTGATCGTCGACCAGTTCGAGGAGCTGTTCACCCTGTGCCGGGACCGCGCGGAGCGGAACAGCTTCCTGGACGCGCTGCTCACCGCCCGCGAGCCCGCCAGCCGGCTGCGGGTGGTCATCGCGGTCCGCGGGGACTTCTACGGCCACTGCGCCACCCGCCGCGACCTCGCGGACGCCGTGCGCCGGGCGAACCTCCTGGTCGGGCCGATGAGCCCGGCCGAGCTGCGCGAGGTGATCACCGGTCCGGCGACCGCCGTCGGCCTCAACGTGGAACGGGCGCTCACCGCCCGCATCATCGACGAGACCACCGACCGGCCCGGCGCATTGCCCATGCTGTCCCACACCCTGCTGGAGACCTGGCGCCACCGGCGCGGCCGCACCCTGACCCTCGCCGCGTACGAGGAGACCGGTGGCGTCGAGGGTGCCATCGCCGCAACCGCCGAGAAGCTGTACGCAGACCTGTCCCCGGCCCAGGCCCGCACCGCCCGCAGGGTCCTGCTCCGCCTGATCGCCCCCGGCGACGGCACCGCCGACACCCGCCGCCCGGCGGAACGGGCCGAGCTGGACGCGGGTACTGAGATGGGCTCCGCAGGGTCGGACGCACCTGGCCACGATGTCGACGTCGTCATCGAGCGACTCGCCACCGCTCGGCTGATCACCCTCGGCGAGGGCGTTGTCGAGCTGGCCCACGAGGCGCTGATCACCGGCTGGCCCCGACTACGGGACTGGATCGACCAGGACCGCGAGCGCCTGCGCGAACAGCGCCGCCTCGGCGAGGCCGCCCGCGCCTGGGAGGAGCTGGACCGCGACCCGGGAGCGCTGTACCGGGGGACGCGGCTCGAACGCGCGGCGGAGCTGTTCGGCGGCACCGGGGGCGGGGCGCAGCGGGAGGACGACCTGACCCGCCCCGAGCGCGCCTTCCTCACCGCCGCCCTGGCCGCCCGGGACGCGGAACAGGGCGAGGCCATCCGCACGACGAGACGGTTCCGCACCCTCGCGGCAGCGCTCTCCGCCTTCCTCGTGCTCGCGCTCGGCGCAGGTCTCCTCGCCTGGCAGGAGAACCGGGCGAGCGAGGAGGAGCACACCAGGACGACGGCCCGTCGGATAGCGGCCGTTGCGGGCGGCCTGCGCGCGGCCGATCCTCGTGCGGCGGCGCTGCTGGGGGTCGCCGCCTGGCAGATCGCGCCCCTCACCGAGTCCCGTTCCGCGCTGCTCGGCTCCCTGGCCCAGCCGGAGGTGGACGCGTTCACCGACCGCCAGACCGGGACGGGCACGCGGCGGTTCCTCGCCGCGGACGGCCAGACCCTGTTCAGCTCGGCGGACCGCCGGGTACGCGTCTGGGACGTGGTCCGCGGTGAGCAGACCGACGGGTTCCAGCTGCCCGCGGGCACGACCCTCGACGGTGTCAGCCCGGACGCTCGCACCCTGTACGTCTCCGGGCCGGACGGCGCGGAGCTGTGGGACGTGGCGACGCGGAGGCCCGTCGCCGCGCGCATGACCGAGGACATCGCCCTGGCGGACTTCGCTGCCGACGGGCGCAGCTATCTCGTCAGCTCGCTGCCGGACGGGCACGGTGAGGGGTTCGTCCAGCGGCGCCGGACCGAGGACGGCAAGGTCCTCTTCGAGCGCGACGTCGCGGGCGACGTGTCCCAGGCCGGGCTCGGTGCGGACGGCCGGCTGGTCGCGATGTGTCCGATCGGCGGCACGCTCCAGGTGTGGGACAGCGTCAGCGGCGAGCGCCGGACCGGCGCCTGGGGGACGGAGGAGGTCTGCGGCATCGCCTCCGGCTCGATCCGGTTCAGCCGCGACGGCACGCGGCTGGCCATGGCGTCCGCCGCGGAGACCCGGGTCTGGGACCTGACGAGCGGACGCCTCCTCGCCGAGGTCATGGGCAGCGGGGACGGCCTTCTCCCCCGCACCGAGTTCTCGCCGGACGGTGCGTTCCTGGCGCTGGCGGACGACACCGCCCTCACGGTCTGGCGCCTGCGGGACTCCGGCGTCCTGGTCTTCCAGCGAGCGCTCGACGGTGAAGTGGCCGGCAACCTCGCCTGGTCCCCCGGCGAGCGTCCGGTGCTGCGCTTCCTCGCCGGGTCCACCGTCCGCTCGTACGGCCTCGGCGCGCGCCTCGCGCCCTGGCAGGCCACGCCCACCGACACGGCAGCCCTCAGCCCCGACGGCACCGCCCTCGCCATCGCGGCCCACTCCCGCAAGGGTGGGGGCTACCGCTTCGAGCTGCGCTCCCCCGGCACCGGCGAGGTGCTCGCCACAGCGGACCTCGGCCCGCTGCAGGGGGCGGACGGCGACACCCCGCTGCTCGTCTTCAGCCCGGACGGCCGGGCACTCGTCGTGGCCGACACCACGACGTCCAGGGGTTCCGTACGGCAGCGGTTCACCGTGTGGGACGTCCGGCGGCACGAGGTGCGGACGTCGTTCGACATCCCGCTGGCCGACGAGCATCCGCTGTCCGCGATCACTCTCGGCCCGCAGGGCCGGACGCTGCTGGTCTCGCGCCTGGACGACGCCGCCGTGGTCGACGTCTGGGACACCGGTACGGAGGACGGCGAGGCGGGCCCGCGACGGACGGGCACCCTGCCGGTCGCGGTCGGCGCTCTCTCGGCCGTCCGGCCCGACGGGCGGCTGCTCGCCGACTCCGCGGACCAGGCCACGACGCTCCCGTCCGGCACGGTCGCCGGACGTGCTCTCGCCCAGGGCCGGGAGGTCACCGCCCTGGCGTTCAGCCCCGACGGGACGGTTCTCGCTGTCGGCGACTCAGCGGGCCGGGTGCACCTGTGGGACGGCGACGTCGAGCAGCGGGCGGGCTTCCTGGCCGGCCTCTCCGGAACCGGGGAGGTCGGTGTCCGGGAGGCCGTCTCCGCGATCGCCTTCTCGGCCGACGGCCGCACACTCGCCCTGGGCGGCACCGCCGGCACCCTCCAGCTCTGGGACACCGCCTCCCAGCAGCTCCTCGCCGCGGAGCTGCCGACCGCCGGCGAGGAGATCCGGTCGCTCGCCTTCAGCCGGGACGGCGGCACCGTGTACGCCGCGAGCCCGCACGCCCCGCTCCAGACCTACTCCATCGACCCCGACCGGGCCGTCCTCGACATCTGCGACCGCACCGGCACCGGTCTGACGAGGGACCAGTGGCGGACGTACGTCCCGGACGCGCCGTACCGCCAGGTCTGCGCTCAGAAACGTGATTGATCAGGGTGACGGCGGGGGTCGCTGATCAACTGAGATGCCCGTGACGATGGGGCCCATGCGCAAGAACACACTCGTCCCCTCGCTCCTCCTGCTCGGCGTCCTGTCTCTGACAACGGCCTGCACCCCGGACTCGGAGGTCTCGACGGCCTCCGTGGACACCGGGGCCGGCCCCTCCGCCGCGAGCGGCGTCGAGCGAACCGTCGACCCGACGAAGATCGAAGGGCTGGACATCGTCAACGACAGCGGCAACGGCCCCTCCTGCCCCTGGGCAACCAGCTATCCGGCCGTACCCGGTGCCGAGCCGATGACCGCCGCGATGAAGAGCGACGTCGAACGCCGCCTCCGGGCCTACGTCGACGACGGCTGCGGTTCGGGCAACGAGCTCGACTTCAACATCGGCTTCGACTTCCTGGTCGCGTCGGGCGACGTCGTCGGCGTCCGGCTGACGACCCAGGACCCGGGCGCGGCCGGCGACGGGACGGAGACGAAGACGTACTGGTACGGCGGCGAGGACGCTCAGCCGCACGACGCGCTCGGCTTGATCGCGGAGGCGTCCCGCCCGGACTTCCTCTCCGTGGTGCGGGAGCGGCTCGAGGGTCGCGAGGGCGTCGACACCGCCATCCTGGGCGCCGCCCTCTCCGGGCCCCAGGCGCAGCAAGACCTTCTTGACGACATGTCGGTCACCCGCGACGGCGCACTGCGGATCGACTTCGACCGCAGCACGGTCGGTGTCCCCGCAGGCGGCCGGTACCAGGTGATCCTGCCGCCGGCGGAGGTCGCGCCCTGGCTGTCCGGCTTCGGCAGGCGGGTCCAGGAGCAGGCGGTGTCGCCGGGCGGCACGCTCGACCTCGGGGCCCCCACCGCCGAGGAGCCCGAGCCCGCGCCCGAGGCGAGCGCGCCCGGTGCCGACACCACGGACTGCTCGAAGGTGAAGTGCATAGCCATGACCTTCGACGACGGCCCGGCGGTGCCGGAGACCGCGACGCTGCTCGAGTACCTCGCCGAGTACGACGCCCGCGCCACCTTCTTCGTCGTCGGCCAGAACGCCGCCGCCCACCCCGACGTCCTGCGAGCGGAGGTCGAAGCCGGGCACGAGGTCGGCAACCACTCCTGGAACCACCCCGACCTCACCCAGCTGAGCACCGCCGAGGTCACCTCCCAGCTGGACCGCACCAGCGCGGCGATCAAGGCGGCGACGGGCGACGAGCCGACGCTGTTCCGACCCCCGTACGGCGCGATCGACGACGCCGTGAAGTCGGCGACCACCCTCTCGCCCGTCCTGTGGGACGTGGACCCGGAGGACTGGAAGTACCGCGACACCGAGCGGGTGGCGCAGACCGTGATCGCCCAGGCCGGAGCCAACGACGTCGTCCTGCTGCACGACATCCACCCGACCTCGGTGGCCGCGGTCCCGGAGATCCTGCGCACCCTCACCGCGCAGGGCTTCCACTTCGTGACGGTCAGCCACCTGCGCGCCACCCTCTGACGCACCGCTGCCGGACGGCGGCGTCGTCCGGCAGCGGAATTCTGGCCGGCCTAGGCCGCGACCAGCGAGACCGCGACGGCCAGCATGATCAGCGCGATGACGCCGTCGAGCACGCGCCACGCGCCGGGACGCTTGAGCACGGGGGCGAGCAGCCGCGCCCCGTACGCGAGGCCGGTGAACCAGGCGACGCTGGACACCATCGCACCCGCGGTGAACCACCACCGGTCGTCGCCGTAGCTGGCGGCGACCGAACCCTGCAGCATCACCGTGTCGAGGTACACGTGCGGGTTCAGCCAGGTCAGCGCCAGCGTGGTGAGGACCACCGGCTTGAGGCGCCGGCCCGGGCTGTCGCCCAGGGCGCCGTCCTCGGCGGCGGCGAGCGTCGTGTCGCCCTTGACCGCCCGCACGGCGGCCATGGCCCCGTAGCCGAGCACGACTGCGGCGCCCAGCCAGCGCATCACCACGACGGCGTCGGGCCACCGCTCGACGAGCGGGCCGAACCCGGCGCCCCCGGCCGCGTAGAGCACCGCGTCGGACGCCGCGCAGATCGCCGCCACGACGCCCACGTGCTCGCGCCGCAGCCCCTGACGCAGCACGAACGCGTTCTGGGCTCCGATGGCGACGATGAGCGAGAGGCCGAATCCGAGTCCGGCGAGCAGGGCGAGCATGGTGCCACGCTAGGCAGCCAACCCCGTGAAGACCAGTTCATGTTTCTGAGGCTGCATAAGCAGAACTGAAGTTGGGGCACACTGGGAGTATGCGATGGGACTCCCGCCAGCTCGAAGCACTGGCCGCCGTGGTCGCGGAGGGTTCGTTCGACGCCGCGGCCCGCACGCTGCACGTGACACCGTCCGCCGTCAGCCAGAGGATCCGCGCGCTGGAGAATGCGGCGGGCAGCGTGCTCGTGCGGCGGGCGCGCCCGGTCGTGGCCACGGCGTCGGGCCAGGCGCTCCTGCGGCTCGCCCGACAGACCGAGCTGCTCGGCGCCGAGGTCGCCGCGGAGCTGGGCGCGGACGATCAGGGCGACCAGGGCACAGGGAGCGGCGGCGCGTCCGAAAGCTTCGTCACCGTGCCCCTGGCGGTCAGCGCGGACTCCCTGGCCACCTGGGTGATGCCCGCCCTGGCCCAGGTCGAGGGCGTCACCTTCGACCTGCACCGCGCCGACGACAGCCGCACCGCCGACCTCCTGCGCGAGGGCGTCGTGATGGCGGCGGTCACCTCGCAGACCGCCCAGGTGCAGGGCTGCCGCAGCACCCCGCTCGGCATCATGCGCTACCGGCCCGCCTGCACGCGCGCCTTCGCGCGGCACTGGTTCCCCCACGGCCCGACGCCGGAGGCGCTCGCCCAGGCACCCGTCGTCATCTTCGACCGGACCGACGACCTGCAGGACATGTATCTGCGCGAGCACGCGCCGGACGCCAGGCCGCCGCGGCACCACGTGCCGAGCACCGTCGAGTACGAGGAGACCATCCGCCTCGGCCTCGGCTGGGGCATGCTGCTGGACCACCCGACGATCGGCGGGCTCGAGGACGGCACCGGGGGCGGCATCACGCTCCTGGAGGCCGACGCCGTGCTCGACATCCCGCTGCACCTGCAGCAGTGGAAGCTGCGTTCCGCGGTGCTCGACAGGGTTACCGCCGCGCTGCGAAAAGAAGCAACACGCGAGCTGCTCCCCGCGTGAAATCTGGACGTACCCCCATCATTAACCCTGTTTCAGTCCTACCGCACTTCCGAATCATGAACCGGACATCAGCTGTCCGACTTCCTACGGTTCAGACATGCTTTCCGCCCTCGCCGGCATGGCCTTCGGCCTCTCGCTCATCGTCGCTGTCGGGGCGCAGAACATCTTCGTTCTCCGCCAAGGGCTGCGCCGGGAGCACGTGGGCCTCGTGGCAGGCATCTGCGCTGTCAGCGACCTCGTGCTCATCTCGGCCGGGGTCGGCGGGCTGGGCACCCTGATCCAGAGCGCGCCCCTCGTCGTCGAGATCGCGCGCTGGGCGGGCGCCGTCGTCGTGCTCGTGTACGGCGGCATGGCCGCGCACCGCGCGGTGCGGGGACAGCGCGTGGTCATGGGCCGCCACAGCGCCACGAACCGGACCGTGGGCGCCGCCGCCGCGACCACATTCGCCCTCACCTGGCTGAACCCGCACGTCTACCTCGACACCGTGGTGCTCGTGGGCGGGCTGGCCGCCACCCACGGCGACGACCGCTGGTGGTTCGGGCTCGGCGCCTGCCTGGCCAGCACCGCGTGGTTCGTCGCGCTCGGTTACGGGGCGCGCTACCTCGCGCCGCTGCTCGAGAAGCCTGGCGCGTGGCGCGTCCTGGACAGCATCGTCGCGGTGACCATGCTGCTCGTGGCGGCCTCCCTGATCCTGGGCTGAGCCCCCCACCGCACCTGTCAGACGTACAAGGTCATCCGAGTGACCCGTACGTCTGACACGTCAGGCGCACACGCCGTCGAGGAGCTCCTCCGGGCTCGGGCTGGGCTTCGGCTTCGCCGGCTCCTCCGCGCCGCCCTCGCCCGTGCTCGTGTCACCGGTACCCGTGTCGCCCGTGTCCTCGGGGTTGGTGCCGGTCTCGCCCGTCCCTGCGTCCCCGCCGGTCTCGCCGGTGTCGCCCTCGCCGGTGTCCGCCGAACCGTCCTCGGCGCCACCTGTCGCACTGGGCGAGCCCGACGGCTCGGCGTCGGGCAGCACGACCTGCTCCGGTGGCTGGTCCGCGGCCATGCGCTCGAAGATCTCCGCGGCCTCCGGGCTCCAGCCCAGCCCGCTGGAGGTTCCCTCGGTCGTGTCGTACACCGGGATCTGCGTCATGATGATGTTGCGCTTCTCGATCTCGCGGAGGGACCACGCGAGGCCCGCGACCTTGCCCGGGTCAGCGATGTCCGGGTCGGCGCTCAGGGAGCCGAGGGCCGCGTTGATCAGGCGGAACGTCTTGGTCGGGTCGGCCAGCGTCTCGGCGGAGAGAATCTGCCGCAGGGTGGCGTTGATGAACGACTGCTGACGCTCGATCCGGGTGAGGTCACTGCCGAGCTCGAGCCCCATGCCGGTCCCCTTGCGCACCCGGAGGAACTGGATCGCCGTCTTGCCGTCGAGCCGGTTCTCACCGGCCGGCAGGTCGATGCGGGCCGAGGCCGGGTCGCCGTGCATCGCCTCGGGCAGGCACATCTTCACGCCGCCGATCGCGTCGACCACGTCGATCACGCCGTTCATCTTCACCACCGCGTGGTTCGTCACCGTGACGCCAGTGATCGCGTTGACCGTGTTGATCGTGCACGCGGCAGCATGCTTGAGCGAGGTGCTGCCGCTGCCGACCTCGAACGACGCGTTGAACTTGTCGCGGTACGGCTGGGTCTGGCTGCCGTCCGGCAGCGTGCACGACGGGATGTCCACGAAGGTGTCGCGGGGCAGCGACACGATCTCGATCCACTCCCTGTCCGCCGAGATGTGCACCAGCATCGTGGTGTCCGACCGCATGCCGCTGACCGTGCCGCCGATGTCGGCGTTGCTCCCGTCGCGGATGTCGGTGCCCATGAGCAGCAGGTTGACCGGCTCGTCCTTGAACGGGTCGGCCGGGTCCTTCGGCTTGACCTGCTCCGCCACGAGGCCGTCCAGATCCTGGACCTCGATCTGCGAGATCGCGGTGTGGTAGGCCGTCGCCACCGCCGCGGAGCCGAACGCCATCACCCCGACCACGCCCATCGTGACGCTGCGGAACACGAGGGTCTTGCGCCAGCTACGCACGTGACGCGGCTGGCGTTCGCCCGATCGCGCATGTCGGGGAACCCCTCGAATTACCTCGCCGACCGGTCGGACCGCCGTCCAGAAATCACTCGCCACGTCTCGGAGAGTAGGGCCTCAGTGCAACATTCGTGTAAATAAGACCCGCCGTTCCCAGGCGGTGTCCAGGCCGCGTTTCGCGTTCAGTCGGCGCATACGCCGGGCAGCAGCGAGGGCGACGGCGACGGGCTCGGCGTGTTCGACGGCGTCGTCCCGCCCCCTCCGTCGGCTCCCGGGCTGCTGGGCTCGCCCGAAGGATCGCCGCCCCCCGTACCGCTCGACGGCGACGGCGTCTCGTGCCCGGGCGGCGGCTCGTCGGCGGCTATGCGCTTCCAGATCTCGGTGGCGCCCTCGGTCCAGACAACTCTGTTCGGGTCGGTGGGCGCGGCCACCACGGGCAGCTCGGTGAACACGATCTCGGCCGGGTCGATGTTCCGGATGCTGTACGCGAGACCAGCGAGCGCCGCCGGGTCGGCCAGCCCGGGGTCCGCGGAGATGGCGCGCAGTACCGCCTGGATGGTGCGGTACAGCCGCGGCGAGTTGGTCACGACGTTCTGGTCCAGCACCTGGCGCACCAGCGCGTCGACGAAGGCCTGCTGTCGCGTGATCCGCGTGAGGTCGCTGCCCTGTTCGAGGCCCAGGCCCGTGCCGTGCCGGGCTCTGAGGTACCCGATGGCCTGGAGCCCGTCGAGGGTCTGCTCGCCCGCGGGCAGCTCGAAGCGGCCGTAGTCCGGGTCCTGGACCAGCGGCTCGGGCAGGCACATGCGCACCCCGCCCAGTGCGTCGACGACCTCGACCACGCCGTCCATCTTCACGACCATGTGGTTCGTGACCGTGACGCCCGTGAGCGCCTGCATGGTGGAGATGGTGCAGGCCGCGGCGTGCGTGAGGTCCTCCTCCGCGCCGCCGCCGATGCTGAACGCGCTGTTGAACATGTCGTAGGTGGCGCCGGACTCGCTGCCGTCCGGCAGCTTGCAGGACGGGATGTCGACCAGCGAGTCGCGCGGGATGGAGACCACCTCGATGCGCTTCCGGTCGCCGGAGACGTGCACGAGCATCGTGGTGTCGGAGCGCATGCCACCGTCGCCCGCGCCCGCGATCTCGGTGTTCTCGCCGCCGCGGAGGTCGGTGCCCAGCACGAGGATGTTGAGGCTGCGCCCGGTGAACGGGTCGTCGGGGTCCGCCGACGGCGTCGGCCCCTGGACCAGTCCGGAGACGTCGGAGACGCCGATCTGCTGCTTCAGGTCCAGGTAGGCGGCGGTCCCGCCTGCTGCCACGAGAGCGAATGCGCCGACGACGAAGAGCGTCACGGCTCTCGCGACGCGATGACTGCGCTGGTTACGGAGGTGCCGGGGCACATACGGAGCATATGCATGTACCCCGGCACGGGGCCTGTTAAGTAGCTGAGCGGATCAGGTGAGCGGATCAGCTGAGCGCGGCGACGCCGAGGTCCGGGTTGTCCGTGAAGAAGCCGTCCAGACCCGCCTCCATGAAGACGCGGATCTCACCCACGAGGTCGCCGATCCCGTTCGGGTCGGTCGAGGACCGGAACTCGGTGGGCATGAACTGGTTCTCCCGCCGGAACGTCCACGTGTGCACGTCGAGGCCGACCCGGTGCGCGTCGCGGATCACGGTGCTGGGCGCGGCCAGCGTGCCGTCGGCGTTGCGCGGGATCAGCACGTTCTTCTCGGCGCCGATTCCGTCTGCGTAGGACGCGACCTCACGCAGCCCGCTCCGGGTGACCATGTCCGCGTAAGTGCGCGGGTCGCCGTCGGCCACGAAGTCGTAGGGCGCGCCGCTGCTGCTGATGAGCTGGCCGAGGCGGACGTCGGTCATGCCGTCGAGGTCCTGCAGGTTGCCGACCTCGAAGGACTGGATGATGACCGGGGCGCCCGCGCGGTCGAAGCCGCCCAGGCGCAGCTCGCGCACGAGCGGCTCTTCCAGGGACAGGCCGATCGAGTCGAAGTAGCTGGGGTGCTTGGTCTCCGGGTAGACGCCGACGGGCGCGCCCTCGCAGGTACGGCTGTTGCGCGCCAGGTCGAGGACCTCGTCGAGGGTCGGGACCTGGTAGAGGCCGTCGAACGGGGTATTCTGCGGCCGGACCTGCGGCAGGCGCTCCTTGGCGCGCAGGGTGCGCAGCTCGGCGAGCGTGAAGTCCTCGGTGAACCAGCCGGTGATCGACGTGCCGTCGATGGTCTTGGTGGTGCGGCGGTCCGCGAACTCCGGGTGGGCGGCGACGTCGGTCGTGCCGCTGATCTCGTTCTCGTGGCGGGCGACGAGGACGCCGTCCTTGGTCGAGACGACGTCCGGCTCGATGTAGTCCGCGCACTGGTTGATGGCGGTCTCGTACGCGGCGAGCGTGTGCTCCGGCCGGTAGCCGGAGGCCCCACGGTGCCCGACGACGGTCACGCCGTCGTCCGTCACGCGCTTCTGCCTGAGATCGACCAGGGCCATCTCGGTGTCGTCCGGCGTGCCGGTGACGCGCGAGTCGTTGCCCGGGTAGTTGTTGTCGTTGCCGATCAGCAGCGTGTCGCGGTCCACGAACAGAACGGTCTCGAACGACTGCACGGGCAGCGCGAACGTGTCGCCGAGGCCGTAGCCCTCGCCCGCGTCGATGCCACGCGGGTTCGCGATGTGCAGGGCGTCGACCACGAGATCCTTGCGGACGAAACCGTCGCGGCCCGTGCGGCCCAGGTCGATCTCGTAGACGCGCTTGGTGACCGACTGGTCGCCCTCGAAGTCGTCACGCTCGACGAGCAGCATGGTGTCGCGGCCGGTCGCGAACGCGTCGCCGACGACGTTGGCCTGCTGGTCGGTCTGGTACGCCCAGCGCTTGCCCGTGTACTCGCCGCGGCGCGTGTCGAACTGGTAGATCCAGCGGCGGCGCGGGTCGGCGTCGTCGGCCAGGGCGCCCTCGACCACCGGGTAGAGGTAGCGGCCGCTCGAGGCCATGGCCTCGAAGCCGCGGCTGCCGGCGACGTTCGGCTTCTCTCCGGGCTCGAGGTAGGGGTTGCCGGGCGACTTGCCGTCCGGGAACTCGTACGGGGCTTCCAGCAGCGTGCCGTCGGCGTCGAAGTGCAGCAGGAACGGGCCGAACTCCTCGCCCACCCAGAACGTGCCGTCCGCGGCCCGCGCGAGGGACTCGATGTCGAAGTCGGCGCCGGTCAGCAGCCGGTCGTCGGTGTCCTCGTTGACGATGTCGAAGTCGAGCACGTCCTTGCGGTCGTTGTACTCGACGAAATCGCGCACCTCGATCTCGCCCGAACCCTTGCGACCGGTGTCCCACTGGGGGCGCACCAGGTAGTTGCGCAGCAGGAAGTCGGCGGAATTGCCCTTGGCCCCGAACCCGTTGTCCGGCTGGGCCCAGAAAGTACCGTCGTGGCTGTCGACCATCGCGGAGAAGCCGGGGATCACTTGGCCGTCCCAGGGACCCTGCCGCCCGTTGGCGGGAGAGGCCGCGGCGCCCGACGGCGGGCCTTCGGCCAGGTAGTCGGCCGACAGCGTGGCGCGACCGGCCAGGGTGGCGGCGAGGTGGGTGCCGCCGTGGTGCTCGGGCCCTGAACCGGGGCCGTGCTGGGGAACGGCGATCGCGACGGCCGCCGGCAGCAGCAGCGATGCCGCTGCCGCGACCGCCACCACGCGCGAGGCGCGGGTACGCATGGGTGTGCCCATGCGGGCGAGCCAAGTGCGCTCAGCCGACGTCCTGGTGAATCCCGGCCGACGCCGGGGTGAACATCAGATCGGCGTGTGCCAGCCGCCCTTGCGGTACGCGGGCGTGGCCGTGGCCAGCACGACGAACGCGAGCAGGCCCGCGCCGAGCATCACCGAGGACATGGCGACGGTGTCGCTGCCGAGCAGACCGACGATCGGCGACACGACGCCGGCCAGCAGCGACTGCACGGCGCCGATCATCGCGGCCGACGTCCCGGCGATCTCGCCGTGCCGCGACAGGGCCAGGGCCGACGCGTTGGCCGGGATGAGGCCCTGGAACGCGAGCACCAGCCACAGCGCCACCAGCAGGCCGATCAGACCGCCGAACTCGGTGATCGCGACCACGAGCAGGACCACGGACATCGCCAGCTGCGCCACGAGCGCCGTGCGCAGCAGGCGGATAGGAGCAACCCGCCGCACCAGTGCCGCGTTGACCTGCGCGGAGAGCACCAGGCCCAAGCCGTTGATCGCGAACAGCAGCGAGAACTGCCCGTGCGTCAGGCCGTAGCCCTGCTGGAACACGAACGGTGAGCCCACCACATAGCTCAGGAGCGCGCCCATCGCGAGGCCAGGGATGAGCGCCAGCGCCATGAAGTGCCGGTCGCGGAGCAGCGTGCCGTACCCGCGCAGCACGCTGGTGGCCCCGCCTGTCGTGCGGCGGGCGACCGGGTTGGTCTCCGGCATCACGGACAGCACGACGACGGCAAGGGCCGCACCGATCGCCGCGAGCACCACGAAGATCCAGCGCCAGGTGAACCCCTCGAGCACTATCGATCCGAGCGACGGCGCGAGCATCGGCGCCACGCCGATCACGAGCATGAGGCGCGACAGGATGCGGGCGGCCTCGGCTCCCACGAACCGGTCGCGCACCGTGGCCATCGCCGCGACGCTCGCCGCCGAGTTGAAGAAGCCCTGCACCAGGCGCAGGCCGATGAGCAGGTGCATGTCGTCCACGACCGCGCACGCCAGGGAGACGAGGACGTGCATGGCGAGGCCGATGATCAGCGGCAGACGCCGGCCGAAGCGGTCGGTCAGTGGGCCGATGACGAGCTGGCCGAGCGCGCCGCCGACGAGCATGCACGAGACGGTGAGCTGGGCGAGCGTGTCGGACGCCCCGAGATCGGAGGCGACCTGCGGCAGGGCGGGCAGGTACATGTCGACGGTGAGGGCGGGCAGGCACGCCAGCGCACCGAGCATGATCACCCACTTGAGGGCCGATCGAGACGACGGAGCGCGGCGTACGGGCGTGACTGATGACACGCCCGACGGCGCTTCGGTTGGCATGCCCCCGATGCTATCGAATCGATACGACTCTGAACAGAGTGATCTCGATCTCCCGCTCCCTTTCTGCCTACCGTTCACCGGACCGCGAGTGTCAGTGGCTCGGGGCATGCTGGTCCCATGTGCGGACGCTTCGCCTCCTTCTCGGAGAGCCAGGACCTTGCCGACGAGCTCGCGATCGCCGAGATCGCCGAGGACGCGCGGCTGCTGCCGCCGTCGTGGAACGTGGCGCCGACCGATCCGGTGCGGATAGTGGTCGAGCGCGCCGCCAAGGGCTCGGAAGAGGTGACGCGGTCGATGCGGCTGGCTCGCTGGGGCCTCGTGCCGTCCTGGGCCAAGGACCCGAGTGTGGGCGCCCGCATGATCAACGCGCGCTCCGAGTCGCTGCTCGACAAGCCGGCGTTCGCCAAGCCGTTCGCGGCGCGGCGCTGCCTCGTGCTCGCCGACGGCTACTACGAGTGGCGCAAGCTGTCGCGGCCGGACGCCGGTTCCACCAGCTCCAAGAAGGTCCCGAAGCAGGCGTACTGGATCCATCCGGCGGGACCGGGGGCTGCCGTCTTCGCGGGCCTCTACGAGTTCTGGCGCAACCCGGCCGCGAGCGAGAGCGATCCCGACCGCTGGCTGATCTCGACCACCGTGGTCACCCGTCCGGCGTCGGACCAGATGACCGCGATCCACGACCGCATGCCGCTGGTGCTGCCGCCGGAGGCCTGGAACGCGTGGCTGGACCCTTCGGTGCGCGACGCGTCAAACCTGCTGCAGGTGGATGCTCCGCCGCTGGCGACGCTGCCGGTGCGTGACGCCGTGGGGACGGTGCAGAACGACGGGCCGTCGCTGATCGAGGAGGACCCGGAACCTAGGGACCCGGAACCGGTGAGGGTCTGATAAGCACAGGGAGCAACCATTGATGCCTGGTCGTTGCGTATACGCAACGTAGCGAGCGGATGTCACTACCAGATCGCGCAGAAACTCCATGCATGCTCGGACCCACACAATCCGCCGACGTGGGTGAATGACCGATCCCGCGACATCGTGGACCTCCTGCTGCTGCAGGACCTAGTGACGTCCGACGGCACCCTGACAAACGCTGCGATCCTCGACGCATCGCTCGCAGTATTCGAAGCTCGCGCAGCTGACGCGACAACGCTTGGCCGACCAGTCCGAAGATGGCCTCCGCAGGCGGTAGCGCACCCGCACTGGCCGTCAACAACTGGATCAACGAGATCGCGAAAGCGGCAGGCTGACCATCAGACTTAGTGGCCCGCGGCTTCCGACGTGTTCGCGGTACTCGCAATCCTGCCTACCACGCGAATCTCGCCGCCGGCGGCACCTCGTCCAGCGTCCGGATCCGGTCCACCACCTCCGGGTGCCGGTCGTGCCGGTCCAGCAGCACCGCGCCGAGCCCGGCGTCGAGCGGGCCCTGGTAGTCCTTCTCGATGTCGTTGCCGACCATGAGCACGTCACCCGGCGCGACGCCGAGGACCTCGCAGGCCGCGTTGTAGGCGCGCGGGTCGGGTTTGCCCGCCGGCAGGTCGTCGGACGCGACGACGACGTCGAGGTGCTCGGCCAGGCCCACCCGCTCCAGCTTGTTCGCCTGGTGGGCGGAGTCGCCGTTGGTGAGCACCGCGGCGACGAGGCCGGCGTCGTGCACGCGATGCAGGGCTGGCACGGCGTCGTCGAACGCGGTCCAGGCCCGCTCGTAGCGGGTCAGGTAGCCGGAGAAGAGCTCCTCGGCCTCGGCGTCGGTGGCGTCGACACCCAGGAACTCGCGCACGCGGACCGTCCGCTGCTGCGCGAAGGTGAGCTCGCGCCGCTGGTAGCGCTCGTAGGCCCCCTCCGCGATCGTGGCCCACGCGGTGACCAGCTCGTCCGGGTCGTCGAGGTCCAGACCCAGCTCGGGCAACCAGTCGAGAAGTGCCGCCCGAGAGGCGCCCTCCTGGTCCACGAGTGTGTCGTCGAGATCGAAGAGAACGACTTTCAGCACGCTCGCATCGTGTCACACGCAGGCCGGCGCACCACCCACGGTGGCACGCCGGCAGTGCGCGGTCGACGACCTACGCCCCTCCCGTCAGCCCCACGACCTGGCCGTTGACCGCGGTGTTGGCCGCAGACCCGAGCCAGACGACCGCGGTCGCCACCTCGGCCGCGTCCAGCAGCCGGCCGAGCGGCGACCGGTCGGCGTACATCTGCCCCACCTGCTCGACGATGTGGGTGTTGGTGGCGGTCCTGGTCAGCCCCAGCATCGCCACGTTGGAGAGCACGTCGCCGTCCCGCCCGAGCGAGAACGCGACCGAACGGCTGAAGCCGTGCAGCGCCGCCTTGGCCGCGACGTAGTACTCGGCCCCGGGCGCGCCGTCGGTCACGAGCGACGACGAGACGTGCACGAGCCGGCCCCAGCCGGCCGCCCGCATCAGGGGCGTCACGGCGCGGGTCAGCCGGATGGCGCCCTCGACGTTGCCGCGGATCAGCCCGGTCCACTGCTCGTCGGGCACGGTGTCGAACGGCACCATGTCGCCCCAGGCCACCGCATTGTTGACCAGCACGTCCACCCGGCCCGTGGCCTCGAGGGCCGTCGCGACGAGCGCCTCGGCGGCGTCCGGATCCGCCTGGTCGTACCGGGCGACCACCGCACGGTCGCCGATCTCGTCGGCCACCTTCCGCGCCTCGTCGCGGGCATTGCGGTAGGTGAGCACCACATTCGCGCCCTCCGCCGCGAAGGCCGTGGCGATCCGTCGCCCGACGCCGCCCGATGCGCCGGTCACGATGACTGTCCGTTCCTGAAGTCCGATGTCCATGGCTCCACGGTGCGCGGGCCGCCGTCGGGCAACCAGGCCGCCCTGAGGCTGGCCCCGAGAGGGCCACCCTCCGCGCCGCCCCCCCGCCTACTCTGGAGCCATGACCAGCGAGCTCGGCAAACTTCTGCGCGCTCACCGCGAGGCCCTCGCCCCGGAGGACGTCGGCCTGCCGCGCGGCGCCCGACGCCGGACGCCAGGCCTGCGCCGCTCCGAGCTCGCCACCCTCGCCGAGGTCAGCGTCGAGTACCTGACGCGCCTGGAGCAGGGCCGCGACAAGCACCCCTCGCCAGAGATCCTGGGGGCGCTGGCGGACGCGCTCCGGCTGGCGTCCGACGAGCGCTTCCTCCTGCTGCGCGCCACCAAGGGCACCGGCGGCGCATGCACCAGCGATCCGCCCGCCGACTCGGTACGGCCGCCCGTCCGGATGCTCCTCGACAGGCTGGAGCCGTCGCCGGCGGTACTGCTCAACCGCCTGGGAGACGTGCTCGCCGCGACGCGCACGTACCGTCGCATGCTGGAGCCGTTCGGCCTGTTCGACGACGACCACCCCAACCTGCTGCGGTTCGTCCTGACCGAGCCTCGCGCCCGGCAGGCCTACCCGGACTGGGAGCGTGTCGCCGACCGGCAGGTCGCGGCGCTCCGGATGGAGTCGACCCCGGGTGACCCGCACGTCACCGAGCTTGCCGACGCCATGTCGGTGCTGGCCGGCGCGGCGTTCAGCGACCGATTCGCCGCTCCGTTCCAGACCCGCTATCGCACCGCGACGGAGCGGATGCGGCATCCCGAGGCCGGCGACCTCCGGCTGGACCTCGAGACCCTGGCGCTGCCCGACGCCGACGACCAGCGCCTCGTGGTGCTCCTGCCGGCGGACGAGGCGACGTCGGCCGCGCTCGACCGGCTGGCCGGCCGCCGGCCGGGTGCGCTGCGCGCCGTCTGACCACGAGCGCGAGCCAGATCGACGAATTTCAGAAACAACGGATGAACTTCGCGATCTGAGGCAACGAAACCGCAGGTCCGAACGTCCCTGGGTAGCGACAGACTCCCTGTCCCTACCCAGTTGGGGGATCCAGTTCATGACCGCACGCCGCTTGCCCCGTCCATCTCCGCGCCTACTCACGATGGGGGTGGCCACCGTGCTGGCCCTCGGTCTGCTCGGAGAGGGGGCCGCGACCGACATCGCGTCCGCGTCACCATCAACGACCGACACGACCACTGCGCGCATGGCTGCCGCGGAGCCGGGCCTCCGCTTCGCCCCGGCGGCCAAGGAAGTCGAGGCCTACGTCTACGACGGCCACGTGTACTTCGACTCGGGCGTCTGGATGGCCGCCTATGGCCAGGGCTATGAGTTCCGGACCACACGCGAGAAGGTCTCCGACCCGGTCTCGCTCACCAAGACCGTGATCCGCGGCGACGAGCGGACCACCACGAAGGCGCCCGCCAGGATCGTCGACGGGATGAACGGCTTCAAGAAGGGGCTTACGGTCCAGATCGTCGATGCCAAGGGCAACGTCCTGTACAAGAAGTCCCGCACCCTGTGCCTGGGCGGTTACGAGCGCCAGCGGGTCGAGCCCACCGGCCACACCGAGCCGATCTACCCCTCGTGGTGCGGCGGCAACTGGTTCACGAAGTCCACGGTGTTCGGGCTCGAGCAGGGCTGGGCAACCCAGCTCGACACGTACTTCGAGCTGAAGACCACGAAGACGAACCTCCGGATGACCGTGACCGTCAACGATCGCGTCGCGAGGTTCCTCGGCATGCCCGCTGACAGCCGCTCGGTGTCGCAGCGCGTCAAGGTCGTCGACGAGTGCCAGATGGTGGACTGCGGTGAGGTCGGGGAGCTGCTGCTGGGCGAGCCCGACGAGGGCTTCAGCACCCTGGCGGAGGGCGAGCCCACACCCCAGGAGCAGCGCCGGCAGGCGCACACCACCGGCGCGCACGGCGGCTCGGGTGACAGCTCGGAGCCCACGCACCGCACGAACCTCTTCACGCTTCAGGACGCCGGCCAGGAGCACGGCACCGATCACCCCGCGCTCGGCCAGCCGGGATCGACACCCTCGACCAAGACCCCGGACGAGGACACCCTTCCTGACCTGGTGTCCGTGCCCGCGTGGCAGATCGGGACCGAGCGAGAGGGTCGTACGGACCGGCTCACCTTCAACGCCCACGAGTGGAACGCCGGGCCGGGTCCGCTGGTCGTCGAGGGCTACCGCCGGGGCGCCACCGAGGTCATGGACGCCTACCAGTTCTTCTACAAGGACGGCAAGGAGATCGGTAGCACCAAGACCGGGACCATGAAGTACCACGACGCTCCCGAGCACGACCACTGGCACTTCCTGGACTTCGCGAAGTACGAGCTCGTCAAGCCCGACGGCTCCCTGGTGACGACGAGCGGCAAGCAGTCGTGGTGCCTGGCGCCGACCGACCCCGTCGACCTCTCGGTGCCGGGCGCCACCTGGCGTCCGGAGGCGATCGGCCTCGACAGCACGTGCGGCGACCGGTCCGCCCTGTGGCTGCGCGAGGTGCTGCCCACCGGCTGGGGCGACACCTACAGCCAGTACCAGACCCAGGCGTTCAAGCTGACCGGCGTCCCCAACGGGACCTACCAGATCAAGATCACGGTGAACCCGAATGGTGCTCTGCACGAGCGGACGGACTCCAACAACGTGAGCTACCGGACCGTGGTCCTCGGCGGGACGCCCGGCAAGCGTACGGTGACGGTGCCGCCGTACGAGGGCATCGACACGGAGACCGAGGTGGGGTGGCGGGGCTGACCCCTCCACCCCCGTTCATGAGGGCCGGCGCTGCGTAGGCTGCGCCCCATGAACGTCAGCACGACGCCGTCGGCCGCCCCGTCCGGGAGCCGCATCACCTGCAGCCTCTCGGACGGGATCGCCGACGTCCGCCTGGACCGTCCCGACAAGCTCAACGCGCTGTCGCTCGCGATGCTCGGCGATCTCAGGGCGACCGCGCGCCGCCTGCGGCGCGAGCCCGGGCTGCGCGCGGTGGTCATCTCGGGCAACGGCCGCTCGTTCTGCGCGGGGCTCGACCTCGGCGCGGCGGCCCGCGACCCCGCCGCCGTCGCGCGGGCGTTCGTCCCGACGCCGCGCGGCACCAACCTGTTTCAGGAGGCCTGCTGGGCATGGCGGCGGCTGCCCGTCCCGGTGATCGCCGCGGTGCACGGGCACGTCCTCGGGGCGGGCGTACAGATCGCCCTCGCCGCGGACCTGCGCCTCACCGCGCCCGACGCCCGCTGGTCCGTCAAGGAGGTCGAGCGCGGCCTGGTCCCCGACATGTCCGGGATCCGCGCGCTGACCCAGCTCGTCGGCATCGAGACGGCGAAGCGCCTCACCTTCACCGCAGAGGAGTTCACAGGGGCCGACGCCGGAGGGCTCGGCCTGGCGGGGACGGTCACCGACACTCCCCTGGACGAGGCGTTCGCGCTGGCCGCCCGGATCTCCGAGCGACGCCCGGAGGCCGTGGCCGCGGCGAAGCGGCTGTTCGACCGGCGCTGGTCGTCGGGCGACCGGCGTACGTTCGCAGCCGAGCGCTGGGCGCAGCTGAAGCTGCTCCCGGGCGCGCTGAAGGCGCTCCAGCGATAACCCCCTTTGTTGTGGGCGTGATCGTTGCGATGAGACGCCCGTTTTAGGCGCAACGATCACGCCCACAACAAAGGAGTCAGCCGCGGTAGGCGCGCTGGAGGCGGACCGGGGCCAGCCGGCCGATGCCGGGGACGTCGCGCGCGGGCTGCGCCGTGAGCGCGTAGTGCGACGTCGCGGCGAGCTGCGCGGCGGTGTCCTTGTCGACCAGGACGGTCGACGGGTCGGCCTGCTCCGTGAGGCGCGAGGCCAGGTTCACCGTCGGGCCGAAGATGTCGCCGAACCGGGACAGCACCCGGCCCCAGACGAGCCCGACGCGCACCGGGATCTCGGGCTCGCCGGGAGCCGCGGTACCGAGCGCCACGCCGGAGGTCTCGGCGAGGCCGAGGGCCACCTCGGCGCCGGTGGAGATGTCGTCCGTCACGAACAGGACGGCGTCGCCGATGGTCTTCACCACGCGCCCGCCCGCGTTGACGATGATGTCGCGCGCGCCGGCCTCGAACCGCTGCACGAACTCCGCCAGCTCCTCCGACCCCAGGCCCGCCGTGCGTTTCGTGAACGAGACGATGTCCGCGAACCCGACGGCCCGCAACAAAGGCAGCTGGTGGGTGTCGCTGCGGTCGTCCGAGTGCGCACCCGCGAACTCGATGGCCATGCGCCCGGTGAGCGCCGCGAGCTGACGCCGCCACGCGTGCTCGAGCTGACCCTGCAGCATCTCCGTCATCTCCGGGAGCCGGTCCAGGGCGAGCAGGCGGGCCGAGGTCTCGTCCAGCTCATAGCGCCGCGCGAGATGCTCCACGAGCGCCTCGACCTGCCACAGCGCCAGCCGGTCGGCCGTGTGCCCGACGGACCGGATGAACGTCATCTGGGCGCGCTCGTCCATCCGCTCCTCGTCGAACAGGCCGGCCGCGTCCTGGAGCGCCTCGACGTCGGCGTCGGTGAACCAGGTCTCCGTCGGATGCGTGACGGGCAGACCGATCCAGCGCCAATAGCGCGTCACGAACCCCTTGTCGAGCCCCGTCAGCTCCACGACCTGCGACAGCGTGTACTTGCGGGAGCCGCCCAGCAGCGTCTCGTCGAGGCGAGCAGCGGTGTCGGCACCCGGCGCGTCGTGGTGCGTGTGGGGGGTCTCGGAATTGTGGAGCACGTCACCACTGTAGGCGTGGGCACCTCAGCCCCAGAACGTCAGCACCAGCGGGATCCCCGTGAGCACGAGCAGCATCCCGACCACGGTGACGACGTTCCACAGGCCCAGCCGCACGCCGCGCACGCCGTCGTCGCGGTAGAGCAGGACCCAGACGACCATGAGCCACGAGATCCCGGCAGCGATCAGGCCCGCCGTCGGCGTCCCTTCGCTCTGCACGAAGCCCCGGTCCAGCCGGACGGTACTGATCAGATAGACCGCGACGATCGCCGCCGCACACACGATTGCCTTCGCCACACCGAGCGTGGCTCGACCTGCCTCCATGGCACCTCCCGACCGTCGCACGCTGATCTTGCCTGCCGTCGCCTGTGGCGGACATTACCCCAGGCCACCCACCGTGCGGCAGGCAGTGCCGCCGACTTCACCCCGTGGTTCACCCGGCCGGTTCGGGAGCGGTCGGCCCGCGCGCTCAGCGCAGGTGCCAGACGTCGCCGGCGGTCACCGCGCGCTCCTCGCCCGACTCCAGGCGCACCACGAGCGCCCCCGACCCGTCCAGGCCCACGGCCTCACCCTCCAGCACGCCGGCCCCGCCGGCGAGCTCGGCCCGCACGCGAGTGCCCAGCGTCGCGGACACGGCCGTGTACTCGTCCAGGAGTCCGGCCGCCGCGGCGTCGCCGCCGGCCTGCTCCCATCGCCGGACGACGGCGTGCACCTCGCCGAGCAACCGCACCAGCACGTCGGTGCGGTCGGGCCGGGGGTGGCCCGCGAGCGCCAGCGAGGTCGCCGTCGGCACGGGGAGCTCGTCCGCGGACTGCGACACGTTGAGCCCGATCCCGAGCACCACGGCAGGCGGTGCGTTGTCGGGGGCAGCGCCCGGCGGCGCGGGCACCACCTCGGCGAGGATCCCGGCGACCTTGCGGTAGAGCCCCAGGCCGGCGACGGTGTCGACGGCGGGCAGCAGCACGTCGTTGGGCCACTTCACGGCGGCGGTGATCCCGCCTTCGGACACGGTGCGCACCACCGCGAGCCCGGCGAGCAGCGGGAGCCAGCCCAGCATCCCGGCGGGGACCTGGGGCCGCAGCAGCACGGACACGGTGAGCCCGGCGCGCGGCGGCGTCTCCCAGGACCGCCCGGCCCGGCCCCGGCCCACGGTCTGGTGCTCGGCGACCAGAGCCGACGGCGCCGGCCAGGCGGCCGGGTCGGCGCGGACCGCCGCCACGAGGTCGGTGTTCGTGGAGGGCGAGGACTCGACCACCTCTACCCTGGCGAACCCGGGAACGGCGAGCTTGTCGGGATACAGGGACCGGTGCACAACCTCATCCTCTCCCCTGGCTGCTGGGTCTGCCCTTGGAGGAAACCCACAAGTCAGCGGCGTGACCCGCTGGACGCTCACGCATCGAGCCTGAGGCATCCGACAACTACGCTCGAACTGTGAACGACGCCATCACCACCCTCGCCGGCACGCGCGCCAAGCTCGACGATCTGGACGCCCGCCGGGCCGCCGCCATCGACAACCCGGAGGAGACGGCCCAGGAGAAGCAGCACAAGCGGGGCAAGAAGACCGCGCGAGAACGCATCGACGCGCTCCTCGACGAGGGCAGCTTCACCGAGCTGGACGCGCTGGCCATGCACCGCAGCCGCAACTTCGGCCTGGAGAAGAAGCGCATCGCCGGCGACGGCGTCGTCACCGGGTACGGCACGATCGACGGCCGCCAGGTGTGCGTCTACTCGCAGGACTTCACGGTGTTCGGCGGCAGCCTCGGCGAGGTGCACGGCCAGAAGATCACCAAGGTGCAGGACCTGGCGCTGCGCACGGGCGTACCCCTGATCGGCATCAGCGACGGCGGCGGCGCCCGGATCCAGGAGGGGGTCGCGGCGCTGACGCAGTTCGCGGAGATGTTCCGGCGCAACGTGGCGGCGTCGGGCGTGATCCCGCAGATCTCCCTGATCCTCGGCCCGAGCGCGGGCGGCGCGGTGTACTCCCCCGCGCTGACGGACTTCATCGTGATGGCCGACCAGACGTCGAACATGTTCATCACCGGCCCGGACGTGATCCGCACGGTGACGGGCGAGGACGTCGACTTCGAGACGCTGGGCGGCGCACGCACGCACAACTCGAAGTCGGGCGTGGCGCACTACATGGGCCAGGACGAGGACGACGCGCTGGACTACGTGCGCCACCTGGTGAGCTACCTGCCGCAGAACAACCTGTCGGACGCCCCGGCGTTCCCGCCCGAGGACGAGACGCCGCTGGAGGTCACGGCCGAGGACGAGGCCCTCGACGAGCTGATCCCCGACAGCGACAACCAGCCCTACGACATGCGCGCGGCCATCGAGGCGGTCCTGGACCCGGAGTCGTTCCTCGAGGTCCAGCCGATGTTCGCGACCAACGTGCTGATCGGGTTCGGGCACGTGGAGGGCCAGTCGGTCGGCATCGTCGCGAACCAGCCGCAGTCCATGGCGGGCACGCTCGACATCGACGCCGCCGAGAAGGCCGCCCGGTTCGTGCGCACCTGCGACGCCTTCAACATCCCGGTGCTGACGTTCGTGGACGTGCCGGGCTTCCTCCCCGGCGTCGGGCAGGAGCACCAGGGCATCATCCGCCGCGGCGCCAAGCTGATCTACGCCTACGCCGAGGCCACGGTGCCGCTCATCACCGTCATCACGCGCAAGGCGTACGGCGGCGCCTACATCGTCATGGGCTCCAAGCAGCTCGGCGCCGACGTCAACCTGGCCTGGCCGACCGCCCAGATCGCCGTCATGGGTGCCAGCGGCGCCGTGAACATCCTGCAGCGCGGCGCCCTGCGCACGGTGCAGGAGGCGGGCGGCGACGTCGAGGCCGAGCGCGCCCGGCTGACCGCCGAGTACGAGGACGCCATAGTCAACCCGTGGGACGCCGCCGAGCGCGGGTACGTCGACGCGGTCATCCGCCCCTCCGAGACCCGGGTCCAGGTGGTGCGTGCGCTTCGCGCGCTGCGCACCAAGCGATCTACGCTTCCTCCGAAGAAGCACGGCAACATCCCGCTCTGACCCGGAGGAACTACATGAGTCACGAGGACGCCACCCACGGCCCGGCGCCGATGGGCCGCGTCGATGCGGAGCCGATGCACCGTGCGGTCGACGCGCTGGCGGCTGCACTGCACGACTACGTGGGGACAGCCGTGGGCGTCCGCGCCGAGTTCGGCGCGGCCGAGGCGGACGAAGACCCGCGCGTGCTGGCCCTCGAGTCGAAGGTGGGGCACCTGAACGCCGCCCTGTTCGACGCGCTGCACAGCTCGCTCGGCATGCACCCCGACCTCACCTCGTCCGTGTGGGAGCCGGCGGACGAGTCCGAGGTCGACGAGATCGTCGAGTCCGGCCTCCCGGAGGGCGGCGAGTCGTTCTACCTGGGCTTCGTCGTCGCCGCACGTGGCGGCGACGCTTCCCTGGACGGCGTGATCGACCTGCTCGACGCCGCCGGCGAGTCGGTGGCGACGCACCTCACCGAGGGCGGTTACGACATCGCGGAGTGGGCGGCATCGCGCGGCGAGGCGCCCGGTTTCGGTTTCTACGAGGAGGACGACGAATGAGCCCCCAGGTGCGCGTGGTACGCGGCGAGCCGGACGACGTCGAGGTGGCCGCCCTGGTCGCGGGCCTCGCCGCGGTCACGGCGACCGGCCCCGAGCCGGACGACGCCGCCCCGCTCGACGAGTGGACCAACCACGCCCGGGTGCTGCGCGGGAACGGCGCCGCGACGGCCAAGAACTTCGGCGGGCGCTCCGGCCGGCACAACGCCGACGCGTGGCGCTGGAGCCTGCGGTCGTGACTCCGGCGGCGGGCGCCTGACCCGGCGTCCGTCAATTCCCTGCCGGACTGTCACGGAGCCGACGTAGGCTCCGCCCATGACAAGTCCCGTGCGCCCGCCCACACCGATCGACGCCATCGCCGACGACTACGTCACGCGGCTCACCGAGCTCGTACCGTTGTCCGCGACGGCCATGGGCCTGCCCGGGCACGACCACGAGCTCGGCGACTTCTCGCCGGCTGGGCACGATGCCGTCGCGCAGGCCGGCCGCGACGTCCTGGCCAAGCTCGACGGTCTCGAGCCGGCGGACGACGTCGACCGGGTGACGCTGTCCGCGATGCGCGAGCGCGTGGGGCTCGACCTCGAGCTGCACGAGGCCGGCGAGGGCCTGCGTAACCTGAACAACATCGAGTCGCCGGTGCAGCAGCTGCGCGACGTCTTCGACATCATGGCCACGGACTCGGTGGAGGCCTGGGAGAACATCGCCGCCCGGCTGAACGGGCTGCCCGGCGCCGTCGACGGGTACATCGAGTCGCTGACCGAGGCCGCCGCGCAGGGGAACGTCGCGGCGATCCGGCAGGTGCGCGAGTGCGTCGACCAGGCGCGCGAGCTGGCCGCCGCCGACTCCTTCTTCACGTCGTTCACGCGCGGCAAGGCGGTCGACGACGTGCTCGACGAGTCGGCCGCGTGCAGCCTGGTCCGCAAGGAGCTGGAGCACGGCGCCACCGCTGCCCGTGGGGCCTACGCGAAGCTCGCCGACTTCCTGGAGCGTGACCTCGCGCCCCAGGCAGCCGAGTCCGACGCCGTCGGCCGCGAGCGCTACACCCTGTGGTCCCGGTACTTCCTGGGCGCGAAGGTCGACCTCGACGAGACCTACCAGTGGGGCCTCGACGAGCTCGCCCGCATCGTCGCCGAGCAGGAGTCGGTGGCCGCGACCATCGCCGGCCCGGGTGCCACGGTCGAGCAGGCCGTCGCGGCGCTCGACGCCGATCCCGCGCGCAAGCTCCTTGGCACCGCGGCGCTCCAGGCCTGGATGCAGGAGACCGCCGACGCCGCGACCACCGCACTGAACGGCACGCACTTCGACGTGCCGGAGCCCGTCCTGAACCTCGAGTGCATGATCGCGCCCACCCAGTCCGGCGGCATCTACTACACCCCGCCGAGCGACGACTGGGCCCGGCCTGGGCGCATGTGGTGGGCCGTGCCGGAGGGCGTCACGGAGTTCAACACCTGGCGCGAGAAGACGACGGTCTACCACGAGGGCGTCCCGGGCCATCACCTGCAGTGCGGCCAGGCCGTGTTCGCCCGCGAGACGCTCAACAGCTGGCGCCGGCTGGCCTGCTGGGTCTCCGGCCACGGCGAGGGCTGGGCCCTGTACGCGGAGCGGCTCATGGCCGACCTGGGCTACATGGAGGACCCGGGCGACCGCCTCGGCATGCTCGACGCGCAGCGCCTGCGCGCGGCCCGCGTCGTGTTCGACATCGGCGTGCACCTGGGCCTGCCCGCGCCCGAGGAGTGGGGCGGCGGAACCTGGACCGCGGAGAAGGCCTGGCCGTTCCTCAGGGCCAACGTGAACATGCCGGAGCAGTTCGTCCGCTTCGAGTTCAACCGCTACCTCGGCTGGCCGGGCCAGGCGCCGTCGTACAAGGTGGGCCAGCGGCTGTGGGAGCAGACGCGGGACGCCGCCAGGGCGGCCGCCCCCGCCGGCCAGGCGTTCGACGCCAAGGCGTTCCACGCCCGGGCGCTCAGCCTGGGCTCGGTGGGCCTGGACACCCTCCGCGAGGCGCTCGCCTGACGCCCTTGTTGTGGGCGTGATCGTTGCGCCTGAACCGGACATGTAGTCGCAACGATCACGCCCACAACAAGAGTGACGTGGGTCACGTCTCGGGGATCGCCGAATCCCTGTTTCGCCCGGCCGCATTCTCGTTACTGTGGCGCGGTGCCACGCCTGGTCCTCGCCTCACAGTCCCCCGCCCGACTCGCCACCCTCAAGTCCGCCGGAGTCACCCCGGAAGTCGTGGTGTCCGGCGTGGACGAGGACAAGGTCCTCGCCGATGCCACCGACCGGTTCGGCGAGCTCGATCCCGCCGACGCCGTGCTCGTCCTGGCGCAGGCGAAGGCCGAGGAGGTGGCGTCCCGGCTGGAGGACGCGGACGCCGAGCGCCTGACCGACGTCATAGTCATCGGCTGCGACTCCATGCTCGAGTTCGACGGCGTCGTCGTGGGCAAGCCCGCCGACGCCGACGCCGCACGCGAACGCTGGCGTTCGATGCGCGGCGGTAAGGGTGTGCTGCACACGGGTCACTGGGTGGTGGACCTGCGCGACGACGCCGCGGGCGGCACGGGCGGCACCCTCGGCTCGACCAACTCGACCACGGTCTGGTTCGCCGACATCGACGACGACGAGATCGACGCCTATGTCGCCACCGGCGAGCCGCTGCACGTCGCGGGCTCGTTCACCATCGACGGCCTCGGCGGCCCGTACATCGAGCGCATCGAGGGTGACCACCACGGCGTCGTCGGCCTCAGCCTCCCGCTGCTCCGCGAGCTCCTGACAGACCTGAACGTCCCCTGGCGAGCCCTCCGCTGACGGCGCGCCGCGCCGCCGCCGAACGTAGGCTTCGTCGTTCTCACAGCCGAAGCCACCCGCGCCAGCGGCGTCGCGTGCCGGATGTGCACAACCAGAGCAGGCCCAGCCGACGTCGCAGGCCACACGCCATGTCCGAACCCTCCAAACGGCCCGGGTCGAGGTTGGTCTGGCCTCCAGACTTTCCGCCGGGTGCCCGGGGGCGGTACTTCGGTCCCGTACGGCCGGGTTACGGTGAGCCGTGCCCAGTTCCAGCCTGCCCCGAACCATCTCGAAGGTGCTCATCGCCAACCGCGGTGAGATCGCCGTCCGCGTGGCCCGTGGATGCGCCGACGCGGGGCTGACTTCCGTCGCCGTCTACGCCGACCAGGACCGCGAGTCCCTGCACGTCCGCCTCGCCGACGAGGCGTTCGCGCTGGGCGGCGCCCGCGCCGCGGACACGTACCTCGACCCGGCCAAGCTGCTCGACGTCGCCCGCCGCTCTGGCGCCGACGCCGTGCACCCGGGCTACGGCTTCCTGTCGGAGAACGCCGAGTTCGCCCAGGCCGTGCTGGACGCCGGGCTCGTGTGGATCGGGCCGCCGCCGTCGGCCATCGAGTCGCTGGGCGACAAGGTGAGCGCGCGGCACATCGCGCAGCGCGCCGGCGCGCCCCTGGTCCCCGGGACGCCCGACCCGGTGCAGGACAGCAGCGAGGTCAAGGCCTTCGCCGAGCAGTACGGGCTGCCGATCGCCATCAAGGCGGCGTTCGGCGGCGGCGGCCGGGGCCTGAAGGTCGCGCGCACGTTCGAGGAGATCGACGAGATGTTCGACTCGGCGGTCCGCGAGGCGGTGGCGGCGTTCGGCCGGGGCGAGTGCTTCGTGGAGCGCTACCTGGACAAGCCGCGCCACGTCGAGACCCAGTGCCTTGCGGACACCCATGGCAACGTCGTGGTCGTGTCGACGCGGGACTGCTCCCTGCAGCGCCGCCACCAGAAGCTCGTCGAGGAGGCACCCGCGCCGTTCCTCTCGCCGGAGCAGGAGAAGGCCCTGTACGCGGCGTCGGAGGCGATCCTGCGCGAGGCGGGCTACGTCGGCGCCGGCACCTGCGAGTTCCTCGTAGGCGTCGACGGCACCATCTCGTTCCTCGAGGTGAACACGCGGCTCCAGGTGGAGCACCCGGTGACCGAGGAGGTCACGGGCATCGACCTGGTGCGCGAGCAGCTGCGCATCGCCGCGGGCGAGGAGCTCGGCTACGAGTCCCCTGCCGTGCGCGGGCACTCGATCGAGTTCCGCATCAACGGCGAGGACCCGGCCATGGGCTTCCTCCCGGCGCCCGGCCGCCTGAACACCATCGCGTGGCCGTCGGGCCCGGGCGTGCGCGTCGACACGGGCGTCGTCGCGGGCGACTCCGTCTCCGGCGCGTTCGACTCCATGATCGCCAAGCTGATCGTCACGGGCGCCACGCGCACCCAGGCGGTCGAGCGTGCCCGGCGCGCGCTGCGCGAGCTCGTGGTCGAGGGCATCCCCACGGTGGTCCCGTTCCACAAGGCGGTCCTCGAGGCCGACGCGTTCGTGCCGGCCGACGGTTCCCCCTTCCGCGTGCACACCCGCTGGATCGAGACCGAGTTCGCCGACACCCTCAAGACCCTGGCCCCGGCGACGCCGGCACCGGCCCGGGAGTCCGAGGCGGAGGAGATGACCGCCGAACGCGTAGTCGTGGAGGTGGGCGGACGCCGGCTCGAGGTAGTGCTGCCCGCGGGGCTCGGCGTCGCGGCGGGTCGCGCGCGTTCGGCGAACGCCGCCCGCCGTCCTGCCCGGCGCGCCCCCGGGACCAAGGCTTCGGGGACTGCCGGCAGCACGCTGTCCTCCCCCATGCAGGGCACCATCGTGAAGGTGGCGGTCGAGGACGGCGCGCAGGTGGCCGAGGGCGACCTCATCGTCGTGCTGGAGGCCATGAAGATGGAGCAGCCGATCCTGGCCCACCGGGCCGGCATCGTGCGGTCCCTGACCGCCGAGCCCGGCGCCGGCGTGACGGCGGGTGCTCCGCTCTGCGAGATCGTCGACGTCGACTGAGCCGAAGCGGGCCCGGGCCGGGCCGGGCCCAGCCCCGGCCCGGACGCCCGTCGCACGGGTGAATTCGACACCAACAAGGGTGAAAAGGGCTCAGCAAGCCGATTTACGGCCGAAACGCGACCGAAGGGCCTCGCCGGATCGGCTAGGTTCTGCGACGTGACACACGTCGTAGTACTCAGCCCTCAAGAGGCCATCGCCCTCGTCCGCCCGCGCAAGACACTCCCCTCGTTCGTCAGCGAGCTGACCTGCAACGACGGGGTCATGTCGGTGACCGGGGACCTGCGCCGCCTGACCTACGCCCCGCTGCCCGTCAAGATCGCGGCCAAGGCCGTCCCGGTCATGCACGGCTCAGCTCGGATCACGTCGTTCTGGCAGAACATCGCGGTCCTCCAGGTCGACGCCGACGCCGCAGGCCTGCCCGCCACCAAGCTGCTCCCGCTCGCCTCCGGCACCATCACGAAGATGGCGCGCAAGAGCGGACTGCCCGATAACGCGGTGCAGCTCCGCAAGGACGGCACCATCTCCCTCGACGTCCGCGCCCTGATGCGCGGCAGGTTCGCCGAGGTCACGGACTTCCGCTTCGAGGACGGCAACGTCGTCGTCGAGGGCGTCCCCGCCTGAAACTCGGCCCGGGGCAGACGTCGTCCGCCCCGGGCCGGTCGCTGACACACACCTCGCGACCTGACAGACTGACGCCGTGCCGAACGCGACAGTGCCCACCGACCTCCACCGGCACGCCGGCGACGGGTGGGTGACCTGCGGGGACCACCTGCACTGGGGCCTGTTCGGCGCGGCCGGTCTGCTGCTGGTCGGCCGGGACGACGACGGCGAGCCGGCGCAGATCGTGCTCCAGCACCGCGCCCTGTGGTCCCACATGGGCGGCACCTGGGGTATCCCGGGCGGGGCGCTCGCCCCGGACGAGAAGCCGGCGGCCGGTGCCCTGCGCGAGGCCGCCGAGGAGGCGGCGATCGACCCGGCGGCCGTGCACGTCGTGGGCACGCACGTGCTCGAGCACCCGGCCTGGACCTACACCACCGTGGTGGCCGACGTCGCCCCCGGCTACCGCATCGAGCCCCGCGCCGCCGACCCCGAGAGCCTGGAGGTGCGCTGGGTGGGGCTCGGCGACCTCGGTTCGCTGACGCTGCTGCCCGCGTTCGGCGAGGCCCTGCCGCGACTGCTCACCCTCCTGGGTTAGGGTCGATTCGTGCATATCCGGATCGCGCCCGAAGAGGTACTCGGCCTGGCGAGGATCGCCAAGCAGGCCCCGCCCATCATCACGTCGGTCGTCGGCGACGGCGACGTGATCCGCGTGGTCGCGGACCTGCGCCGCCTCGAGACCCTCCCCGGCCCGCTCAAGCTGGCCGTGAAGATCGCGCCGATCGTGCGCGCGGATGTGAAGCTGGCCGCCTTCGAGCGCGGGGTCGCCACGCTGACCGTCGAGGTGAACGCCGCGGGCCTGCCGGCGCACCGGCTGCTCAGCCTCGCCGCCGCACCCATCGAGCAGGAGGTCGCCAAGCAGGGGCTGCCGCCGGGCGTCGTGGACGTCCAGCCGGACGCGCGGATCGCCGTCGACGTCGAGCGCCTGCTGGACGCGAAGGTCCCGGGCCTCACGGTGTCGCACGTGAAGATCGAGGACGGCCGCATCATCCTCGACGCCTCCGTCGCCTAGCACTGGGTTGTGGGCGTGATCGTTGCGACTACCTGCCCGTTTTAGGCGCAACGATCACGCCCACAACAAGGGCTACTTGCCTACTCGGGCGTCCAGGACGCGCGCGCCCTCCGCGATCGAGCCCGACAGCGACGGGTAGATCGTGAAGGCCGAGGCGACGTCCTCGACCGTGAGCCGGTGCTGCACCGCCAGCGTGATCGGGAAGATCAGCTCGGACGCGCGCGGCGCCACCACGACCCCGCCGAGCACCACGCCGGCCTCGGGGTGCGCGAAGAGCTTCACGAACCCGTCCCTGATGCCGAGCATCTTGGCGCGCGGGTTGCGCGCGAGCGGCAGCGTCGTCGTGATGTATCGCGAGTTCTGCGCGCGCAGCTTCTCCTCGCTGTACCCGACGGTGGCGATCTCGGGCGCAGTGAAGATGTTGGACGCGACGGTGCGCAGCGCCAGCGGCTGGACGGCGTCGCCCAGGGCGTGCGCCACGGCGATCCGGCCCTGCATCGCGGCCACGGACGCCAGCGGGAGCACGCCCGTACAGTCGCCGGACGCGTAGACGCCGCGCACCGAGGTGCGCGAGACCCGGTCCACGACGACGTGCCCCGACTCCGACAGCCGCACGCCGGCCTCCTCGAGCCCGAGGCCCGACGTCGCGGGCACGCCGCCGACCGCCACGAGCACGTGCGAGCCGTGCACCACGCGGCCGTCGGACAGCGTCACCTCGACGCCGGCATCGGTCCGCACGGCGGACGCCGCCCTCGAGCGGGAGAGCACCGTCATACCCCGGGAGCGGAACACGCCCTCGAGCAGCTCGGCGGCGTCCTCGTCCTCGCCGGGCAGCACGCGGTCGCGGCTGGAGACGAGCACCACGTCCGAACCGAGCGCGTTGTACGCGCCCGCGAACTCAGCGCCCGTCACGCCGGAGCCCACGACGATCAGCCGCTCGGGCAGCTCGCGCAGGTTGTACATCTGCGTCCAGGTGAGGATGCGCTCGCCGTCGGGCACCGCCGTGGGCAGGGTGCGCGGGGTCGCGCCGAGCGCGAGGAGGATCGAGTCCGCCTCCAGCACCTCGGTGCCGCCGTCGGGCAGCTCGGCGACCACGTGTGCCGGGCCGTCCAGGCGGCCCTTGCCCGCGACGATCCGGATGCCCTCGCGCTCCAGGCGGCCCCGGATGTCGGCGCTCTGCGCCCGGGCGAGGGCGAGCACGCGCTTGTTGACGGCCTGCAGGTCCACGAAGTGCTTGCGCTTCTCCTCCGCCGTCCGGGCCGCGGACGCCGCCGCCTGCACGCCGGCGCCGCCCAGCCCGTGCGCCTGCGCCGAAGCCGGGGCCGCGTACGCGGACACCACGGGGATGCCGCCGGTCGCCAGCGAGACGTCGACGTCGGACAGCGGGTCCACGACGTCGTCGGGCATGCGGATGCCGAGCTCGGGGGCGCGATCGGCGATGGTCATCCACTCGGCGGTGGCGATGAGGGTCTTGGAGGGGACGACGTCGGTCAGGACCGCCGCGCCGCCCAGACCCTGCTGCTCCACCACCGTGACCTGCGCGCCGTGGCTGCGGGCCACGAGCGCCGCCTCGTAGCCGCCGGGGCCACCTCCCACGACGACGACATGGGGCGGGACTGCTGTGGGATCGAGGGGGGTCACGCCCCCATTCTCGCATCGTCGGCAGGTGTCATGAAGTTGCAGCCCTCGTGGGCGCGTGCCAGGGAGAAAGTGGCGTTAACCTCGGACCATGAGCACGGATCCAGATCTGAACGACCCGACGACCGACCCCTTCGCTGTCGCCGCCGCCGCCGCTGAGTACATCGCGGCCAAGACGGGGGTGCCGGGTCACGACGTCGCGCTCGTCCTCGGGTCCGGATGGGGTGGTGCGGCCGAGCTGATCGGCGATGTCGTCGCCGAGATCCCCACGGCCGAGATCCCCGGCTTCGTCAAGCCCGCGGTCGAGGGGCACCGGTCCACGACCCGCTCGATCCGCATCGAGCGGCCCGACGGCTCGGTGCGGTACGCGCTCGTCCTCGGCTCCCGCACGCATCTCTACGAGGGCCTCGGGCCCCGTCGCGTGGCGCACGGCATCCGCACCGCCGCGGCCGCCGGCTGCGAGACGGCGATCCTCACGAACGGCTGCGGCAGCGTGCACATCGGCTGGCGGCCCGGGCAGGTCGTGCTCATCAAGGACCACCTGAACTTCACGGGGCAGACGCCGCTCGAGGGCGCCAAGTTCGCCGACATGACGGACATCTACACGCCGCGCCTGCGCGAGATCGCCCGGAGCGTCGACCCCGACCTGCCCGAGGGCGTGTACGCGCAGTTCCACGGCCCGCAGTACGAGACCCCGGCCGAGGTCAAGATGGCGAGCCTGCTGGGTGCCGACCTCGTCGGCATGTCGACGGCGCTGGAGGCCGTCGCGGCCCGGCACTGCCGCATGGACGTCCTCGGCATCTCGCTGGCCACCAACCTGGCCGCCGGGATCAGCCCTCACCCCCTGTCCCACGAGGAGGTGCTGGAGGCGGGCCGCGAGGCCGGTCCGCGGATCAGCGACCTGCTCGCCCGAGTGATCAAGCAGATCTGATGCCTGTGTCCGCCAACCCGCCGATCGCGACCGGGACCCTCTCGGCGCCCGACCTCGTCGCCCGCGCCGAGGCCTGGATGGCCGCCGACGTGGACGACGCCGACGTCGCCCAGCTGCGCGACCTGATCACGAAGGCCGCCGATCCCTATGCGGGCCACGAGGCGCTCGCGGAGCTGGCCGACCGGTTCTCCGGGCCCCTCGAGTTCGGCACGGCCGGGCTGCGCGGCGCGATGGCAGCAGGCCCGAACCGGATGAACCGGGCAGTCGTGATCGGCGCCGCCGCGGGGCTCGGCGCGTTCCTCGCCACCGAGATCGGCCGTGGCACCCCGCGCGTGGTGGTCGGCTTCGACGCCCGCCACCGCTCCGCGGACTTCGCCCGCGACACGGCGGCCGTCCTCGTCGCGGCCGGGGCCGAGGTGCTGCTCATGCCCGCACCAGGCCCCACGCCCGTGCTCGCGTTCGCGGTCCGGCACCTGTCCGCCGACGCCGGCGTCATGGTCACCGCGAGCCACAACCCCGCAGCCGACAACGGCTACAAGGTGTACCTGGGCGGCCGCATCGTCACCGACGCGGGGCAGGGCGCGCAGATCGTCCCGCCGTACGACGCCCGGATCGCCGACGAGATCGCCCGCACCGGCGCCGCGAAGGACGTGGCGCGGGCCGACTCCGGCTGGACGGTGCTCGGCCGGGAGATCACCGACGAGTACCACGCCGCGGTCGCCACGCTGCACGACGGCGAGCGCCGCGCCAAGCTCCGCATCGTGACCACGTCGCTGCACGGCGTGGGCGGCGCGGCCGTGGCTCGGGTGCTGGCCGAGGCGGGCTTCACCGACGTCGTCCCCGTCGAGGAGCAGGCCGATCCCGACCCGGACTTCCCCACCGTGGCGTTCCCCAACCCGGAGGAGCCGGGCGCGATCGACATGGCGCTCGCCCTGGCGCAGGACGCTCACGGGGACCTCGTCATCGCCAACGATCCCGATGCGGACCGTTGCGCCGTCGCGCTGCTCGACCCGCAGTACGGGACGTACCAGGGCGCGGAGACTGCGTTCTCGCAGGGCTGGCGCATGCTGCACGGCGACGAGGTAGGCATGCTGCTCGGCTGGGACGCGGCCGAGCGAGCCGCGCGCGCCGGGCAGGGCGGCACGCTGGCCTGCTCGATCGTGTCGTCCCGGGCGCTGGCGGCGATCGCGGCCCGGCACGGGCTGGAGCACGCCACGACGCTCACCGGCTTCAAGTGGATCTCGCGGACGCCCGACCTCGTCTTCGGCTACGAGGAGGCGCTCGGCTACTGCGTGGACCCCGAGCACGTCCGGGACAAGGACGGGCTGTCGGCCGCAGTCGCCGTCGCGCAGCTCGCCAGCCGGCTGGCCGCCGAGGGCCGCACGCTCCTGGACCAGCTCGACGACGTGGCGCGCGCCTGCGGGCTGCACGTCACCGGCCAGGTGTCCGCGCGGTTCGACGACCTGGACCTGATCGGGTCGACCATGACGGCGCTGCGCACGGCGCCGCCGTCGGCCCTCGCGGGCTCGCCCGTCGACTCCGTGCGCGACCTCGCCGAGGGCCTGAACGGCCTGCCGCCCACGGACGGCGTGGTGCTCCTGACCGCCGACGATACCCGGGTCATCGTCCGGCCCAGCGGTACCGAGCCCAAGGTCAAGTGCTATATCGAGGTAGTCTCGGCGGTCGATCCGAACGCCTCCGCCGGCGCGCTGTCCGCGGCGCGCGTCGCGGCCCGGGACCGCCTGGCCCACGTGCAGTCGGACATCCGGGCAGCGCTGGGGATCTGACCGCCCGCGCGCCTACTGCACGACGGACTGCAGCATGTCGATGCCCTCCGGGTGCTCGGCCAGGTAAGCCGGCAGCTCGTCCTGCGCCACGGCCCGCATGAGGGGGTCGAACGCCGCGCGCTCGAGCAGCACTATCGACTGCCCGTCCGCGCTGCGGCCCGTGCCCGAGTAGGGGGCGGTCAGGAACGCGATGTCGTTCGTGGAGATCTGCTGGGCGCTCAGGACCATGTCCTGCATCTTGTCGATCGTGAGGCTCTCGTCGACGGTGACCGAGCTGGTGACGGCGTCGAGGAAGCGGGCCATCTTGAACAGATCGGTCCGGTCCTCGGTGACTTTCAGGGCGATGGCCCGCATCCAGGCCTGCTGCCGTTGTACACGGCCGAAGTCGCCGTTGGCCAGGGCGTACCGCTCCCGGGTGAATTCGAGCGCCTCCTCGCCCGTCATCGCCTGCCGCACGGAGCCGCCGGAGCCGTCGGGCACCGTGATCTCGACGCCGCCCAGGGTGTCGGTGAGGGCGGTGAAGGATTCGAAGTCGGTCACGGCGAAGTGGTCGATGCGCACGCCCGTCAGGTCCTCGACAGTCTGGATCATGAGCGTGGGGCCGCCGTAGGAGTACGCGGCGTTGACCTTCGCCTCCCCGTAGCCCCGGACGGGCACCCACGAGTCGCGCGGAATCGAGATCGCGGCGGCCGACTGCCGGTCGGCCGACAGGTGCACGAGCATGATGGCGTCGGTGCGCTGGGCGCCGTACTCCCACGCCGTCGGGTCGCCGGCCGAGATGCGGCTGTCTGATCCGAGCATCAGGATGTTCACGGGCGCCGTCGTGCCCTTCGCAGGCGCCGGGGCGGGACGGGTCTCCGGGTCGATGGCGGCGAACGGATCGTCGATGCGCTCGATGTTGGCGTCGAGCGCGGCCCGGACCACGAAGAAGGCGGCAACGCCGCCGACGACGACGAGCAGGAGGGCGCCTGCCACGACCGCCGCGACGAATCCCTTGCCCCGGCGCCGACGCGTATGACGCGCATCGGCGCCGACGGGGGCGGGCGCGTCGAGAAGGTCACTCACGGACTCGGGTGTGGACATACTCCGTGAGTACAGGGCTCGGTGGCCCGGGCGCACTACTCCCAGGCGAAGATCACCCTTTGTTCGCCCGCTCGTTCGCCCGCATCCCGGCCGGGTTCGTTCGGCAGTGACGCTGACCGGCAGCGGTTACTGCACGACCGCCGGCAGCACGTCCATGGCGTCCGGGTTGGCGGCCAGGAAGTCCGGCAGCTCGTCCTTCGCCACGGCCTGCATGAGCGGGTCGAACGTGGCGCGGTCGAGCTCGACTATCGACTGCCCGTCGGCGCTGCGCCCGGTGCCCGAGTACGGCACGGTCATGAACGTGATCTCGTTCGTGGAGATGTCCCTGGCGCTGTCGAACAGCTCCTGCATCGCATCGATCGTCAGCTCCTTGTCGACGGCGACGGAGCTGGTGACCGCGTCGAAGAAGCGGGTCATCTTCAGGGGGTCGCGCCGGTTGTTGTTCACCTTCGCGACGATCGCGCGCATCCAGGCCTGCTGCCGCTGCACACGGCCGAAGTCGCCATTGGCCAGGGCGTACCGCTCCCGGGTGAAGGCGAGCGCCTCCTCGCCCGTCATCGCCTGCCGCACCGAGCCGCCGGAGCCGTCGGGCACCGTGATCTCGACGCCGCCGAGGGAGTCGGTGAGGGTGGTGAACGACTCGAAGTCGGTCACCGCGAAGTGGTCGATCCGCACACCCGTGAGGTTCTCGACGGTCTGGATCATGAGGCTGGGACCGCCGTAGGAGAACGCGGCGTTGATCTTGGCCTCGCCGTAGCCCGGGATGGGCACCCAGGAGTCGCGCGGGATCGAGATCGCGGCCGCCGTCTGCCGGTCCGCGGACAGGTGCACGAGCATGATCGCGTCGGTGCGCTGCGCCCCGGCCTCCCACGCGTTCGGGTCGCCGGCCGAGATCCGGCTGTCCGATCCCAGCACCAGGACGTTCACGGGGGCGGTCGGGCCCTCGACGGGCTCCGTGCTGGGCCGGGTCGTGGGATCGAGCTCCGCGAACGGGTCGAGCTTCTCCACGTTGTTGTCGAGCGACATCCGGTAGCCGAAGTACGCCGCGGCCCCGCCACCCCCGACGAGCAGCAGGGCACCGACAACGAGGCCGGCGACGAATCCCTTGCTCCGGCGGGAGCGGCGTGCGTGACGCACATCTCCGTCGACGGGGTTGGGCACGGCAAGAAGATCGTTGATTCGATCGGGGGCGGCCATGGGCAAGGATCTTAATGTCGAATTCGACTACTACTCTTAAGCCTGGCCCGCAACCGGAAAGGGGCCTGAAGGGTGAAATTCGGCAAACACTTGCGTGGTGCCGAACAGAGAGGAGAGTTGCTGTGAACGCTGGGGTGAGACAGCCGCAGAACCGCACGATTCTCCTGGTCACACACCATTTTGAGCCTGAGACGGGGGCCCCGCAGCGACGCTGGGCCGCCCTCGCCGGGCACCTGGTTCCGGCCGGTTTTCCGGTTACCGTCCTGGCGCCCCCGCCGCACTACCCTTCGGGAAAGATCACCCATTCTTCACCCGCTTTCCGCCCAGGTTCGGTGTCTATCGGAACCCATGGGGAAAAGATCATCCGGGTGAATTTCCGCGAGCATTCTCAGGGGCTCGGCTCACGCTCCGCGGACCAGGTCGTCGCCGCCCTGAGCTCCGTGCTGCACGGCGTCCGGCCGGCGGCGGGCCGGCCCGCGGTCGTCATCGCGACGGTTCCCGGTATCCCGAGCGTCGTCGCCGGCTGGGCCCTCGCCCGCTGGCACCGTGCCCGGTTCGTCGTGGAGATGCGCGACGCCTGGCCCGACCTCATAGAGCCCAGCGGCATCCTGCTGCGCCGTGACCGGCCCGGCGGCCTGCGCCGTCGTCTGCGTGATCTCGCCGCCCGCGTCGTGCACCGCACCGTCACGCGGCTCCAGGCCCGCGCGGACCTCGTGGTCACCACCACCGCGGCGTTCGCCGAGGTGCTGCGGGCGCGCGGCGTCCGCGACGTCGCGGTGGTACGTAACGGGACCGCGTTCGCGCCCGTCCGTGGGATCGCTCCTGTGCCCCTGGCCGGTCGTCCGCTGCGGGTCGTCTACGCGGGCACCGTCGGCCGCTCGCAGGGCCTGGACGTCGCCGTGCGCGCCGCCGCCCTGGTCCAGGAGCGCGGCCACGCGCTGGACGTCCGCATCGTGGGGCACGGCAACGAGCTGGAGCCGCTACGGCTCCTGGCCGCCGAGCTCGGCGCGCCGGTCCGCGTGGAGCCGTCCGTGCCCTCCACCGAGGTCCGCGAGCTGTACGCGTGGGCCGACACCGTGATCGTCTCCCTGCGGGACTGGGAGCCGTTCGAGTGGACGGTCCCGTCCAAGCTGTACGAGGTCATGGCGTCGGGCGTCGTCGCGTCCGCGTGCCTCGCCGGTGAGGCCGCGAGCCTCGTCGCCGCGAACGGCGCGGGCGCCGTCGTGCGGCCCGGGGACGTCGACGGCCTCGCCGACCTGTGGTCCGGCTGGCTGTCCGACGGCGTCGTGCCCGCTGCCTCGTCCGACGCCGCCGCCTGGGTCGCCGAGCACGCCAGCGACGAGGTGCTGGGCCACCGGTACACCGAGCTCCTCGACGTGCTGCTGCCCAGCCCGCTGCCCGACGCGCCGCTCGATCGGAGGGCCCGGTTCTGATGGCACCGCCGTTCCGGCGTGCGGGCGAGCTCGCGCGCAATCTGCGCTTCACCACGTCCTTCGTGACCCGGACCCTCGTCGAGGACCCGCTGTGGCTCGCCGTGCAGGCCGCCCGGCGGGCTCCCGAGCCGCTCCGCCGGCCGCTCGTGCGTGCCCTCGGGCTCGCGCCCGCGCCGTCCGCCCCGCACGCGCTGGGGCGGATGCTGGCCGGTGATACCGCACGCGCCGCCCACGAGGCGGAGCAGCTCCTGGCCCGGCGTGACGGCCGCGGCCTGCGGGTAGCGGCCGAGGTGGCCGTCGCGGTCGGCCGGCCCGACCTGCTCGACGACGTCGTCGCGGCCGGCCCCGCCCGGTACCGCGCCGCCTGGCTGCTGGGCGACGTCGAATCGATCGGGCCGGACGCGCCCGCCGGGATCCGTGCGCAGGTGGCCGGGCTGCGGCCCGAGCCGCGGGCCGGCGACCTGTCCCGTCGCACCGGGGCGCAGCCCGGCGACGGCGGGCCGGGCGGCATCACCGTGCTGCACCACCTGACCAACTCGCTGCCGCACACGCAGAGCGGTTACACGCTCCGCTCGCACGCGATCCTCGTGGCGCAGCGCGCCGCGGGCATTCCCGCGGCCGCGACCACGCGCCCCGGCTACCCGCTCACCATCGGCTCGCTCGCGGCACGCGGGACCGACGTCGTGGACGGCGTCGCGTACCGGCGCCTGGTCCCCGGCCGGGTCGCATCCGACGTCGAACGCCGGACCGCTCAGGAGACCGACCTGCTGACCGAGGCCGCGCGCGAGGCGGGCGCGGACGTGCTGCACACGACCACGCCGTCGGCCAACGGGGTGCTCGCACGCGCCGCGGCGCGGCGGCTCGGGATCCCGTGGGTGTACGAGGTGCGCGGCCTGCCCGAGGAGACCTGGGTCGCCTCCCACAGCACGACGGCGGGCCGCGACCGGGCGGCGACATCCCGTCGGCGTGCCCTGATGCAGGCGAAGGAGACAGAGCTCGCGCTCGCCGCAGACGCCGTCGTGACGCTCAGCGGAACCATGCGCGACGAGCTCGTGGAGCGTGGCGTGCCCTTGCATCACATCACCGTCGTGCCCAACGCCGTGCCGGACGCCCTGCTCGAAGCTCAGCACCCGACGCCGGAGGCCGCGCGGGCGACCCTGGGGCTGCCCGCCGGCCCCGCCATCGGGACGGTGAGCAGCCTGGTGGACTACGAGGGCCTGGAGACCGTGGTCCGCACGGTCGCGACCCTGCGCGCCCGCGGGCACGACGTGATGGGCCTCCTGGTGGGCGACGGCGTCTCGCGACCTGCGCTCGCGCGCCTCGCCCGGGAGCTGGGCGTGGCCGACCACGTGCTGCTCCCGGGGCGCGTGCCGCCCGACGTCGCCCTGACCTGGCTGGCCGCGCTCGACGTCGTGCTGGTGCCGCGCCGCGACCACCAGGTCACGCGGCTCGTGACGCCGCTCAAGCCCGTCGAGGCCATGGCCGTGGGCCGCCCGGTGGTCGCGAGCGCCCTGCCGGCGCTCGTCGAGGCGGTGGGCGGCGCCGGCCTGCACGTCGACGCCGACGACACGGAGGGCTGGGCCGAGACGGTCGGCACCCTCCTGGACGACGCCGAACGGCGTGTCCAGCTGGTCGAGCGCGGCCGGGCGGTAGCCACTGAGAGGACTTGGGTGCGAAACGCGGAGACGTATCGGGGCATCTACCAGGCGTGCCTGGGGGTGACGGCATGAGCGGGGGGCCCGAGACCGGGTCGTACTCGGCGCTGTTCGACGCGTCGCCGACGACGACGAAGCTGGTGACGCTCGGCAACCTGTCGCGCGTCGGCGCACGTCCGCCGCTGGGGCAGTACGTGCGGCTGCTGTGGGCGCGTCGGCACTTCCTGTGGGCGGACGCGCGCGCGAAGGTCGCGAGCGGGACCCGGCAGAGCCTGCTGGGCAAGGCGTGGCTGGTGCTAAACCCGCTGGTCGACGGTGCGGTGTACTACCTGGTGTTCGGCATGCTGATGAAGAACTCGCGGGGCATCGACAACTTCGTCGGTTACCTGCTGATCGGCGTGTTCCTGTTCCAGTTCACGACGCAGTCCATCAACGGTGGTGCCCGGTCGGTGCAGTCCGGCAAGAACCTGATCCGGGCGTTCACGTTCCCGCGGGCGGCGCTGCCGATCTCGGTGGTGCTGCGTAACCTGCTCAACCTGGGCCCCACGCTGGTGACGCTGACCGCGCTGATCTACTTCATCCCGCCTGCCGAGGAGTACACCTGGCGCATCGCACTGGTGGCCGGTGCCCTGGCCCTGCAGGTCATGTTCACGACGGGCCTGTCGCTGCTGGTGGCCCGCTGGGCCGCGGCGCTGCCGGACATCACCAACCTCATCGGCATGGTGATGCGGGTGTGGCTGTACGCGTCGGCGGTGTTCTTCTCGTTCGACACCCTGCTGGTCGACGAACCCGAACTCCAGCGGTGGCTCGAGGTGAACCCGATGTTCATCGTGCTGGACATCGTGCGGGACTGCGTGCTGTACGCCACGACGCCCGACCTGATGCGCTGGGTGTGGCTCGGCGGCTGGGCCGTCGGCATGCTGCTGATCGGGTTCGTCACCTTCTGGCGGGCGGAGGAGAGCTATGGCCGCTGACCTCGAGTACCCGATGCCCCCGCCGCTCAGCCAGAGCCGCCCCGGGTCGACGCCGGCGCCGGCTCAAGGGTCGGTCCAGGCGCCGCTCTCGGGCGCGATCCCGATGTCGGTGCAGGCCCCGCCGCACACCGGCCAGCTCGCCGCCGTCGGGCCGCGGTCCGGGAGCACCCCCGTGCTGTGGCCAACGGTCGCCGTCCAGGGCCTGCGGATGTTCTACCGGACGCCGTCGACGGACACGACCCACAGCCGCCGCGCCAAGCTGAAGCGCGCGGTGCTCAACGCCATGGGCCAGGAGCCCAAGGTGACGGTGCGTGCGCTGACCGACATCTCGTTCGTCGCGAACTCCGGCGAGCAGATCGGCCTCGTGGGCCAGAACGGCTCCGGCAAGAGCACGCTCCTGCGGATCATCGCCGGACTGGAGAAGCCCACCAAAGGCCAGGTGCTGGCCGAGAGCACACCCGTACTCATCGGCGTCAACGCCGCCCTGGTACCCGACCTGCCCGGCGAGGAGAACGTACGCCTCGGCTGCCTGGCGATGGGCCTGTCCCCCGCCGAGGCACAGGCCGCCATCCCCGACGTCATCGAGCTGGCCGGCCTGGGCAAATCCATCTACCTGCCCATGCGCACCTACTCCTCGGGCATGGCGGCACGCCTGCGCTTCGCCATCGCGACCGCGGCACGCCCGCACATCCTGCTCATCGACGAGGCGCTGGCCACCGGCGACGCCGCGTTCAAAGAACGCAGCGAGGCCCGGATGACCCGGCTGCGGGAGCAGGCCGGAACGGTGTTCCTGGTCAGCCACGCCGCCCAGACCATCGAGGAGTCCTGCACGCGCGCCATCTGGCTGCACCACGGCCGCCTCGTACTCGACGGCCAGGCGCAGGACGTCGCCGTCCGCTACCGCAAGTGGGCCTGGGCCCACGCAAAGGACAAGCCCGACGAGGCCAAGCAGATCCTCGAGGACGCGTTCGCCGAACGACGGGAGACGCAGGTGCGGTTCGACACGCCCGAGCCGCCCAAGGGGCGGGTGCGGGAGCGGCATGCGCGGCCTACGGGGCGCGACGCCAAGCAGGCCAAGGCGACCGCGGCGCGTGCCGCGGCACTGCGGGCGCAGGTGGGCGACCTGTGAACCGTCCTCTCGTCATGACGGTCTACGGAACCCGCCCGGAGGCCATCAAGGTGGCTCCTGTGGTCGCGGCGCTCGAGACCGACGACCGGTTCGACTCGCTGACGGTCGTCACCGGGCAGCACCGGGAGATGCTGGACCAGGTCAACGACGTCTTCGGCATCGTGCCCGACCACGACCTCGACATCATGAGCCACGGCCAGACGCTCGGGCAGATCTTCGCGCGGGTCATGAGCCGGCTCGACCCGATCCTGGAGGCTCGCCGGCCGGACGCCATCATCGTGCAGGGCGACACGTCGACCTCGACGGCCGCCGCCCTGGCCGCGTTCTACCGGCAGATCCCGGTGGTCCATCTGGAGGCCGGCCTGCGCAGCGGCGACATCATGTCGCCGTTCCCCGAGGAGGCGAACCGGAAGATCACGTCTCAGATCGCCTCGCTGCACCTCGCTCCGACCCTGCGCAGCCTGGCCAACCTCGTGGCAGAGGGCGTCCAGCTCGAGAACATCGTGGTGACCGGCAACACCGTCATCGACGCCCTGTACCTCGCCGTCGAGCGGCGGACGGAGTTCGCGGACCCGGCCCTCGACCGGGTCGCGGCGTCGGGCCGCCGGATCGTGCTGGTGACGACCCACCGGCGAGAGAACTGGGGCGACGCGATGGAGGGCGTGGGTCGCGCTCTGGCGCGGATCGCCCGGCGCTTCCCCGACGCCGAGATCGTGCTTCCGGTGCACCGGAACCCCGTGGTGCGCGACGCGGTGCTGCCGCACCTCGCCGGGCTGGGGAACGTCACCGTGACCGAGCCGCTCGGCTACGGGGAGTTCACGCACTTGCTGTCGCTGTCCACGCTCGTGCTCACGGACTCCGGCGGTCTCCAGGAGGAGGCACCAAGTCTCGGCAAGCCAGTGCTGGTGATGCGGGACAACACGGAACGCCCCGAGGCGGTCGAGGCCGGCACCGCCCGGCTGATCGGCACCGCCGAGGAACGCATAGTGGCCGAGGTGCACCGGCTGCTGACGAATGACGCCGCTTATGCGGCGATGGCCCAGGCAGTCAACCCGTACGGGGACGGCCGCAGCGCCGGCCGCGTGCTGGATGCCACGGCACGGATGCTCGCGCCCGTGCTGCCCGACGTGCTGCCGGACCTATTGCCGGACTTTGAGCTGGACGAAGAATTCACCGCCGTAACTGCAGAGGGTGGGGCATGAGCAAGACCAGGGTCTTTATCTACGGCTCGTGCGTGTCGCGGGACACGTTCGAGCATCTCGATCCAAAACAGTTCGAGCTCGTGGAGTACGTGGCACGGCAGTCGGTGCTGAGCGCCACGACCCGCCCCGTGGAGTCGGTGGCTCCGCCGACGCTCACGTCCCGGTTCCAGCAGCGGATGGTGACCGGCGACTTCCAGTCGAGCCTGCGCCCGCTGCTCGCCCAGCACGCGGCCGACATCGACGTGCTGCTCATCGATCTGACGGACGAGCGGCTCGGCGTCTACCTGCTGCCGGACGGCACGGTTGTGACCCGGTCCGTCGAGCTCATCGAGTCCGGCGCGGAGCAGTTGCTGCCGCCGGGGGCGCAACACGTCGCGTTCGGTACGCAGCAGCACTACGAGTACTGGTCGGGGGCTATCCGGGCGCTGGGCGAGACGATCCGCACGACGCTTCCGCGGGCCGCCGTGGCACTGCTCGACATCCCGTGGGCCGAGTGGTCCGAGAGCGGGCAGCAGACGCCGGACTCGTTCGGGGTCGGAGCGGCGCAGGCGAACCCGGTGTTCCGGTCGTACGTGGAGGTCGCGGCGCAGGCGCTGGGTGCGCATGTTATCGCTCTCGGGCCTTCCGAGGTCATGTCGGGGCCGCACCATCCGTGGGGGGATGCGCCGTTCCATTACGCGGAGGGCGTGTACCTGGAGGCTGTGCGGCGGCTCACCGGGGCCGAAGGGCGTGTCGTGTGGGGGCCGGGAGCAAGAACACCCCACCAGCCGGACGATGCCTCCCCGAGCCGAGCCGTCGTGAGCGAACCCACGCCGCGGCCGCGGTCCGGAAGCCAGGAACTCGCCGAGAAGCCCTACGTCTCCCGACTCACCGCCGGCCCCAACCTCGTGCTCGCAGGCACCTGGAAGGGTGGGGTGGAGTGGCTCGCGCGCAATATGAGTGGTCATCCCGAGATCGCCGTGCCCGCACAGTCCACCAACTTCTTCAACCGCCGTAGCCGGGTCCGGGATGCCGAAGCGGCAAACGAGTACGAGTCGGCCCTGGCCGATTCCCCGGACGCGCGCTGGCGAATCGACGCCTCACCGAACTACTTCTGGCAGGGCGACGGTGGACCGCTGTCCGTCACGCCGCACGAGACTGCGGAGGCAGTCCGTGCCGTCGCTCCGGAGGACACCCAGGTCGTCGTCATCCTCCGCAATCCCGTCGAGCGTGCGGTTTCCCACTACTGGACCCAGTTCGCAGCGGGCAAGCTCGACGTACCGTCGAGCATTTTCACCCTCCCGCCGAGCACAGGAGTCATCGACTACGGCTTCTACCGCCGCCACTACGAGCACTGGGCCGACGTGCTCGGAACCCACAGGGTCCACGTTCTCCTGTATGACGACCTCGTCGCCGATCCCCAGCAGTTCGTCACGGCGGCGCTCCGTATCCTCGGCCTGCACGGCGACTCCTCTTTCTGGGAGAAGACGCGCCTCGACGCACCCAGCGACCGCACTGCCTGGATGGCTCCGTTCCGGAAGCGGAACCCTGTGTCGTCCCAGGAGATCGCCGCGTTGCAGCGTGTCTACGCAGAGGACATCGCATTCGTCGAGCAGTTGGTCGGCCAACGACTCGATGCCTGGCACGACTTCGAGACGATCATCAAGCACGGCTGACGGCCCGGCCGAAAGGCCGGGCCGAGCGCCGCGGTGGTCAGACGATCGAGGTCAGCACGTCGATCAACCGCCGGTCGATCTCCGACTGCACGTACTTCTTCCGGACTACCTCGCGACCGTAGTCCTGCAGGGCACGGTAGCTGTCAGCGGTGCGGATGGCGGCAGTCGCGCCGCTGACGGGCGTCCAGATGTCCGTCGGCGGAACGTAGTCACCGAAGTTGCACTCGAGCGCCGACTCGAGGGTGTCGATGAGCTGCAGACCGATGTCCGCGCGCGCCCCTGCACCGAAGACGGGTGTACCCACCGCGGTTGCCTTCAGCGCGCCCCGGCCCGCCGAGACGCAGACCAGTGACGAGGAGAGGATCTCAGCGACATCAGGCGGAGCGACCCAGCCGAGCATCTCCACACGGCCACGCCCGAGCTTCGCTTCGAGACGAGCCTGGAACTCCCCCCTGTCCGGACCGTCGCCAAGAACCCGGACGGCGATCGGTCTGCCGTGGACGGCCTCCAACGCGCGTGCGACAGCAACGCCGCCGTCGATCATCCGAACCTTGTCGTGGGAGAGACGTCCGGCGAGTGCCACGACGGGAATCTCGAGCTTTTCAGCGAGGGACAGCAACGGTCGCTCAACGACGGCATCGTCGACGCCGTTCGGGAGAACCGTGATCTTGTCCTGAGGGACGAAGCAGTATCCCTCCACGGCCGCGCCGATGGACGGCGAGGTGACGAGCAGCCGATCCAGCTCGTCATGCCACAGATGGATGTCGTCGTGCGCGATCCCATGGAACATCACGACGAACTTTGCTCCGGTTTCCCGGCGGATCTCCTGGCCAAGCTCGCGTGAGTCGAACGGCTGGGAGAACACCAGGTCTGGCTGCCACTCGATGGCCTGCCGCCGGGCGCTCGAGAGGCTGCCGTTCCAGTCGACACCGATCACGGACTCGAGCCCGATCTCTCGTGCCGCGTCGCAGACGGCGCCCTCGGTCCCGATGAACATCACCCGAACGCCGGCCCGGTGCAGCGCCCTGCACGAAGCGATCACGTTCTCGTGCAGTCCGCCCCAGTGCGCGACCGTGAAGGCAGTAAGCACAACGCGCATGCCTTCCATCAGGGGGCCTCCAGCTCGAGTCGCACACCCGCGGAGAGTGCAAGGCGGCTGGCTCCCGGCAGGTCCTTCTGCGTAACTCCGTACCCGACGAGCCGGATGCGACCGACATCGAGTCGTGAGGTCACCAGCAGTGCCGCGGCTACATCGACCTTCCATGAGTGGTCAGACCGGACGAGCGTCGCAAAGAATCGGGCGTTGGACGGGATCGCGAGTGCTCCGCGCGACAACTGCTGGCCGTAGTGGGTGTCGCCCGAGACCAGGTACAGGTTCAGGCCGTCGATCTCATCGGTGCCATGGTCCACGTCGTGTCCCGCGTGCAGCCGGAGAGTCTGTGTGCCGCGATGGCGATCGATGGTGTTCCTCACTCCGGCAAGCCGTAGATGCCGGTGCCCGAGATAACCGAACACCGCTTCGGCCATCTGGCTCGACATACCCTGCGGCGGCTCGAAGACTGAGCCGACGAGATGACCGAACGCAAGGGCGGCCGCCGCAGCGGCGGCATCCGGAGACGGATCGACCAGCGGGCTGTCCAGCCACAACCACCCACTGCCGACGCGACCGTCGTCGCTGTCGAAGCGGTTGACTCGGATACCGGCTCGATCATCGGGCTCGCGCTGCATCTCGAAGCGCACGTTATCGAATCCCCTCGGTCACGTCGCCGCTAAGGCTGACGACCAGTTCTTGCGGTTGGCTTCGCGCAAGATGCGCCCTCAGCCCGTCGGAACGCTCCTGCTCGACGATCCAGAGGGTGACCCGGGCGAGTCCGATCAGCTCCGAACGGAGAGCGATCGAGCAGCGCTCCTGCACGACTGCGCCGCGTGGCGTGTCGTAGCTGTCGAACGCCACGACCCCGACGTGAGCGGGCGACGGACGTCTGTCACGCAGGATCGCGTTGAGCAAGATGTGCTCCCAGTCGACGATGGTGCCGTCACGCGACAGGCGCCGCTTGTGGAGGACCACCACGTCCAGTCCTCGTGCGCGCAGCTCGGCGAGCTCATAGAGTGCGACGTCGCCGAGAACCGCGAACTCACCGGCCACGCGACCCGACTCGAGCACATTCGCCACTGCGCGAACCTTGCCCTGCAAACGTGCCTCGACCACGCCGTTGAACGGCTTGCCTCGGACGATCACCGCCCGTTCGACGAGATGGTCCGGAAGATCGCCGCCGAGATCCTCGAAAGGCTGTGTCCGCTGCTTGATGACGGGCCAGGGATAGTCGGACTGAGCAGCGGCGAGACCTTGGCGTTCGTCCTCGTGGAGTCCTGCGCCATGCAGGATCCGGGCGATCCTCGCCGCCGTCTTCTGTGCGGATCCGTCGGTCGCGCTGACTTGGTCGTCATGGATCCGGCGCAACGTCGCGACATGCCCGCTGTGGCGCCACGTCGCACCAAGCCGGAGCGAGCGCGTCGCGACGTCGTGATCCACCGCCGACGTCAGTCGCTCGTCGTACGGCACCTGCTTGAGGAGGGTGCGGCGGACGAGCCAGGTGGGATGGCCGGGTGTCTGTCCGTTGTGCAGCACCACCGCGGCGCCGAAGGTCGCACGGGTGAGATGAACGAGCATCTCCCCCGTCTCGTCGTGGAAGTTCGCCCACGCGCCATAGACCGCATCGACCTCGCGGGAAAGCGAACGAAGCTGCACCCCGATTCGATCGGGAACCATGATGTCGTCGTCATCGTGAACAGCGATCCACTCGCCCCGCGCCTGAGTCGTCGCGAAGTTCCGCGCGCTGGAGATGCCCGATGCTTCCATGTGGAACGCCCGGACTCGGGGATCCCTGAACGAGCGCAACACCTCGCGCGTCTCGTCCACCGACCCGTCGTCGACGACGATAACCTCCAGGTCCGGCATCGTCTGACCGAGCACGGAGCTGATCGCGTCGGGCAGAAATCGCGCCCGGTCACGCGTCGCGATGACCACACTGACCAACGGTCGTTCCGGGGCATATTCCCACCGCGGCAGGTTGACGACTACCGAACGATCAGGGGGGAATGCGAACTGCGGCTTCGAAGGCACGACCCACTCGCTCAGCGAGTCCAGGTCGCCGACACTCCGGACGACTCGCCGAGCGCCGGTCCACTGGATCCGCTGGGCGAGGTCTTCGAGGCACTCCCCGAATCTACTGATCCGCTGGTCGATTCCACGCACCGCGTAGTAAGACCGGCTGTCCACGGTGAACACGCGTCGCGGATCGTGCTCATGGCAGGCGATGGTCTCCGGTCCGGCCGGTGTGCCGACACGAGACTCCAGGACGACGGTGTCCGCGGTCGCCGCGGCGTCCTCGATCGAATCCACGAGGTCGAGCACCGAACCGTCCAGAACGCCCTGCGCGAATGTGATGCTTGCGGCAGGCGCGGCGAGTGACACGGCATGGTTCAGGCGTCGGCCCGCGGTCCACGACGCGTGACACTCGACAGCACGGATGCGTTCGCCGACAGCTGCGAAGTCGTAGGGCGTCGGCACGGTGACAAGAACCTCGAACCCGCGTTGGACCATGGAGTCCAGCAGTTCCGCCACGTCAGGTCGTTCGAGGTCGGGCTCGTCGAACAGATCGAGCACGAACAGACGATTCATAGGGTCCTCTGTCATGCCGTGACCGCCGTCATCCCACGCGTGTCGATAACGTTCTTCCCAACGAGCTGTCCCACCGCGGAGCGGAACGCCGCATGGTCCACGAGCAGCGCGTGCGCGTCGGCGCCAGCCAGCGCCTCCTCGGCGTCCACGAGCCGCACGTTGGCCAGCCCGGCCAGCGAGCCGGGCAGCTTGTCGATGTGCGGTTCGACGGCGAGCACCGTCGTGTGCGGGAACGTAGTGGCCACCTCACGCACGATGTCGACCGCCGGCGACTCCCGCAGGTCGTCGATGTTCGGCTTGAACGCCAGCCCGTAGGCGGCGACGACCGGGAACTCGATCCCCGCGACTGCGTCGAGCACCTTGTGCAGCACCCAGCGCGGCTTCCCGTCGTTGACCTCGCGCGCCGTCCGGATAAGCCGTGCCTCCTCGGGCGCCGCGTCGACGATGAACCACGGATCAACGGCGATGCAGTGCCCGCCCACGCCCGGACCGGGCTGCAGGATGTTCACCCGTGGATGGTGGTTGGCGAGCCGGATCAGCTCCCAGACGTCGATGCCGAGCTTGTCCGCGACGAGCGACAGCTCGTTGGCGAACGCGATGTTCACGTCGCGGAACGAGTTCTCGACGAGCTTCGCCGTCTCGGCGGTCACGGCGTCGGTCAGCAGGATCTCGCCCTGGCAGAAGACCTGGTAGAGGTCCCGGGCGCGTTGCGCGGCCTCGGGCGTGAGCCCGCCCACGATCCGGTCGTTCGTCACCAGCTCGACCATGACCTTGCCGGGCAGTACCCGCTCCGGACAGTGCGCGAAGTAGATGACGGGACGGTCACCCGAGCCGTCCGTGCTGAGGTCAGGACGCTGGGCGAGAATCCAGTCCGCCATGCGCCGGGTAGTCCCCGGTGGCGACGTGGACTCGAGGATCACCAGCTCGCCGCCGCGCAGCACGGGTGCGAGCGCATCGGCGGCAGACCGGATATAGGAGAGGTCAGGTTTGTGATCGCCCATGAACGGTGTCGGCACCGCGACGATGTACGCGTCGGCCGGCTCAGGGACCGACGCGGCGCGGAGCTTTCCGGAAGAAACCGCGCCTGATACGTATCCGGCCAGGTCGGGTTCGACGAACGGCACCTGGCCGCGGTTCACCGCGCCGATGGTCTCCGGACTCACGTCCACGCCGATCACCCCCACCCCGTTCGAGGCAAGGATCGCCGCGGTCGGAAGCCCGATGTACCCGAGCCCGATCACGCCGACAGTGCTGATCCCCATAGTTCCCCGCCTCAGAAGAGGACGTGCGTCGCCGCACGCCCGTAGTGCTTGACCTCGCCGCTCGCAAGCAGCTCGGCATCGGTCACGTCCCAGGAGTGCCCGCCGACGGCGGACCGCACCTGGACGAAGTTGAATCGGTCGGCGGAGTAGACGGTCCCACCGGCCTCGACGACGTCTGCGAGGAACGCCGTGTCCTCACCGCGCGGCAGCGCCCGGAAGCGCACGGTGGTAGCGATTTCACGCGCAGCGACGATCGTCGGCCCCATGACGCGGTCGGTGTAGCGGTGCTCGCGGTCCGCGAACCGCAGGATCGTCGCGTCCACACCCTCGAGATGCATGTAGTGCGCCTGCTTGCCCACCACTTCCGTGCCGGAGTAGGCCAGCGCGTACAGCTGGTCCGACAGGTACTGCGGTCCGTACAGGTCGTCGTCGTCGATCTTGGCCACGACATCGCCGTCGGCGGCGTCCAGCAGCAGGTTCAGGCACGAGCCGAGGGCCACGTCGGACGACGCCGACAGCAGCTCGAGGCGTTCGACGCCGGCTTCCTTGGCCCGGGCGTGGACGTCGGCGTCGTCCGCCTCGAAGCCGTGGGTCAGCAGCGCGACCTGCAGCTCCACGCCCCGCTGGGCGCCGAGCACCGACAGCACGTGGTCGAGCTGGTGCGGGCGGTTCGTGGAGACCAGGGCGGTCACGGTCGGTCGCGGGACGGCGGGAGAGGCGACCAGCCCGGCGTCGTGCAGGACCTTCTGGGACCGGGCGCCGTAGGTGTGCTCGCGCCAGATGCGGCGCTGCCCCTTGTGCACGGCACGGTCCCGCAGCTCCGGCGAGCGCACGAGCGCGCGAATGGTGTGCGCGGCTGCCTCGCGGCTGCCCGCGACGAAGACCTCGTCGCCCGGGAAGTACTCCCCCACCGCGGCGCTCGGCGTGGAGACGACGGGCGTCCCGCTGGCCGTGATCTCGAAGATCCGCCGCGCGCACATCGACGGCGAGCCCACCACCGAGTTCACGTTGAGGAAGACCTTGTACTCGCGGTAAGCGCTCAGCATGCGGTCGTAGTCGAGCGAGCCGACGACGCGGCCGTCCAGAGGTGCGGGGAACTGGTACTTCTGGTCCTTGCCGCGGAACCGGCTGAAGATCTCCAGGCCGTGCTCCATCTTGGGCGACACGTCCAGGGCCGCGCCCAGCAGCAGGTCCATCTGCTCGCGGCGCTCAGGGTACTTGTGCGCGAAGTACATGCCCGCGAAAGCGACGTCCCGCTCCGGCCCGCGGCCGTGGACGCGGACAGGGTTGTGAATGGCGGGCTGCGCCGCGAACTCCAGCACGCCCACCCGGTCGTGTCCCAGCGCCTCGACATAGGCGGGCACGCGTTCGACGTCAGTGGTGTAGACCCGGTCGAACAGCCGGGCCGCGTCGAGGAAGTCCTCGAAGTGGACCGGGTCCTCCTTGTTCCAGAACACAGTGGGTATGCCCGCGGCGCCGCAGGCTTCGACGAGCTCGACGAACGCGGGACGTGGGGCCGATGTCCCCGTGAGGTGGTACTGCCACGCGCCGCTGTTGCCGTTCCAGGCGGACTCCACGAACAGCAGGTCCAGGCCTGCCGTCAGCTCGTCGCGCCAGGTCGCGGGCGTGACGGCCACATGGTCCCACTCGGGCGCGAACGCGAGCCGCGAGAAGTCGTCGAGGATCACGCCGACGCGTAGGTCGCGCCGGCCGGAGAGGGCTCCCGTCGCGAGCCCGGAAACCGGTCGGGCCGGCCACGAGTCGAACGTCAGCCCGTTCTTCGTCAGCCGTGCGCCGCCGGTCTGTGCCGCCATGGGCACCCGCTGCCTGCGCAGATGTGTTGTCAGCTGATCGAGCCCACCCTGACGGAGGTGCCACGCAGCGCGGCGGAGCCGATCCACCACGCCCGGCGCACGATCCCTCACGACAAGAATGTCCCGTCTGCTTGAAAGCTAGAAAGCCAGAAAGGGCATCCGCCGGGCGAGAATTGATACTGCCGGGCGTACAGGATGCGCCATTGGTCGGCTCATGCTACAAGCGGCAATCGGCGCAGATCGCCGAACGCGGGTGAAATGCACTCAGGTTCACCCGGGCAACACCGGAGCCGGTCCCCGCAGTCCTCAGCGGATCGAGCGCATGGCGGCCATATGGGGTCGTCGCCTCGGAGTCAGCGAACGGGCTCGACGCGCTCGATCTCGTCGACCGAGATCCGATAGGTGAAGTAGGCCATCGCGGCATTGGCACCGAGCAGTACGAGGGCGGCCGCAACGAGCGCCGCGACGAATCCCCTGCCGCGCGGACGGGCTCGGCGCGGCGGGCGTGGCTCGGGCTCGGGTGGGTCCGGCGTGGCGAGGAAATCAGCACCCCCGTGAGCTTCATGCATATCCATTTAACTACAGTTCTAATGACGCCTACCGCATCACCCTCGGTAAGAGATCACCCCTTTATCACCCGCTGTCCGCCTGACCTTTGGTCGCTGTCCAAGCGCAGCAAGATTTCATCCGGGTGAATTCTCTTCAAGTGTTTCCCTGATGGGAGCAGTACGCCGGAGGAAGAGCGGGGGAATTCGCTCCCACAGCCCGCCGGCGCCCCCACCGGCCTGCCGAGACATGGAAAGATCCGCCCCATGCGCGGAATCATCCTGGCCGGCGGCTCCGGCACGCGGCTGCACCCGATCACCCAGGGCATCAGCAAGCAGCTCGTCCCGGTCTACGACAAGCCGATGATCTACTACCCGCTGTCGACGCTGATCCTGGCCGGGATCAGCGACGTCCTGATCATCACCACTCCGCACGACGCCGACCAGTTCCGGCGGCTGCTCGGCGACGGATCGCAGTTCGGCATCTCGATCAGCTACACGACACAGCCGTCGCCCGACGGGCTCGCGCAGGCCTTCGTGCTCGGCGAGAGCTTCCTCGGAGACGAGTCGGTCGCCCTCGTGCTGGGCGACAACATCTTCTACGGCCCCGGCCTGGGCACCCAGCTCACCCGCTTCGCCGACATCGACGGCGGCGCCGTCTTCGCCTACCGCGTCGCCGACCCGACCGCGTACGGCGTCGTCGAGTTCGACGAGCACGGTCGCGCCCTCTCGCTCGAGGAGAAGCCCGCCCGGCCCAAGTCGAACTACGCGGTGCCCGGGCTGTACTTCTACGACAACGACGTGATCGCCATCGCGAAATCCCTCAAGCCCTCGGCCCGCGGCGAGTACGAGATCACCGACGTCAACGCCGAGTACCTGGGCCAGGGACGGCTCCAGGTCGAGGTGCTCCCGCGCGGCACGGCCTGGCTGGACACCGGCACGTTCGACTCGCTGCTGGAGGCGTCGGACTACGTGCGCACCATCGAGCGCCGCCAGGGCATGAAGATCGGCGCTCCCGAGGAGGTCGCCTGGCGGCGCGGCTTCCTGTCCGACAACGAACTGCGCGTCCGCGCGGAGAAGCTCACGAAGTCGGGCTACGGCAGCTACCTGCTGAGCCTCCTGGACGACTGACGCGCCCTCTACGGCGCGCCTAGCACCGTCGGCGCCGCCACCTTCCAGCGGTCGGCCCAGTCGCCGATCGGCTCGACGCCGACCTCGCGGAGCCGGTCGTGCCCGAGCACGGAGTACGCCGGCCGGGGAGCCGGCAGCTGGTAGGCGGCGCTCGTCGTCGTGTCGACGGGGGTGGCGTGACCGGACGCCGCCACCACCTCCCGCGCGAATCCGCACCAGGTCACCTCGCCCGACGACGTGCCGTGGTAGATCCCGCCCGGTGCCCGCGCCGCGACCAGGCGCACGATCAGGTCCGCCAGGTCGGCGGTCCAGGTGGGCTGCCCGGTCTGGTCATCAACGACGCTCAGCCGGTCGCGCTCGCCCGCGACGCGCGCGATGGTCTTCGGGAAGCAGCGCCCGCCCGCGCCGTACAGCCACGCCGTCCGCACCACGACGGCGTCCGGCGCCTCGGCGCGCACCGCCCATTCTCCGGCGGCCTTGGTCCGGCCGTACGCCGAGCGCGGCGCGACCGGCGCGTCCTCCGGGTAGGGCGACGACGCACCGCCGTCGAACACGTAGTCGGTGGACACGTGGACCAAGCGGGCGCCCGATGCCGCCGCGGCCCGGGCCAGGTTCGCGGCGCCCGTCGCGTTCACCGTGAACGCCTCGGCCTCGTGCGTCTCGGCATCGTCCACGGCCGTCCAGGCGGCACAGTTCACGACGACGTCGTAGCCCGCCACCGTGTCGCGCGTCGCTGCCGCGTCGGTGACGTCCAGCTCGCTCCGGCCCACGCCGGTCACTTCGTACCCGGCGTCCGCAGCCGCCGCCAGCACGTCCTGGCCGAGCATCCCGGCGGCACCCACGACCAGCCATCGCCGCATCTCACCCTGCATCCTGGTCCCTCCCGGATCCTCGGTCACCCTAGGATCCTAAAGCGACAACCGATGCCTGCGAGGAGCACCCATGAAGTACCGCGAGCTGGCAGTGCCCGGCGCGTTCGAGATCACCCCCCAGCAGTTCGGCGACCCGCGAGGGCTCTTCCTGGAGGCGTTCAAGGCGGGCCCGTTCGCCGATGCCGTCGGGCACTCCTTCGACCTGCAGCAGGCCAACTGCTCCGTATCGGCCGCCGGGGTGCTCCGCGGCATCCACTTCGCGGACGTGCCGCCCAGCCAGGCCAAGTACGTCATGTGCGTCAAGGGCGCGGTGCTCGACGTCGTCGTGGACATCCGCGTCGGTTCGCCCACCTTCGGTACGTGGGACGCCGTCCTGGTGGACGACGTCGACCGCCGCGCGATCTACCTGTCCGAGGGCCTGGGCCACGCCTTCATGTCCTTGGAGGACGGTTCGACGGTGCTGTACCTGTGCTCCTCCGGCTACGCGCCGGGCCGGGAGCACGGCATCCACCCCCTCGACCCGGAGCTGGCGATCGAGTGGCCCACCACGGCCCGCGACGGTACCCCGATCACGCCGCAGCTCTCGGAAAAGGACGAGGCCGCCCCGACTCTCACCGAGGCCAGAGATCAGGGCCTTCTGCCCACGCTCGACGCGGTCCAGGAGTACCTGGCCGCCCAGCGCTGAGGCCCCACCGGGCCCAGCCGCTGCCGCCCCAACAGGCGGCCTACCTGGCGGCCGCCGCCGCGACTGCAGACCTATCTGCACTCGCCAAATTGGGTGCGACCAGGTCTGCAGTCGCACCGGGCCCGGCCGGGCCGGGCCTGAGAGCGTTACTGCCCCGAGCGGGCGTACTTGGCCTCCGTCAGCGCCTTTGCCGGGCGCCACCAAGCTTCGTTCTCCCGGTACCAGTCGACGGTCGCCGCCAGTCCCGAGCGGAAGTCCGTGTAGCGAGGCGACCAGCCCAGCTCCGTGCGCAGCCGGCTCGCGTCGATCGCGTACCGCAGGTCGTGCCCGGGGCGGTCGGTCACGTGGTCGAAGTCGTCCGCGTCCCGCCCGAAGATTTCCAGCAGCGTCCGCACGACGTCGAGGTTGCTGGTCTCGCCGTCCGCCCCGATCAGGTAGGTCTCGCCGACCTGGCCCTTCTCGATGATGCTCCAGACGGCGGAGTTGTGGTCCTCGACGTGGATCCAGTCACGCACGTTGAGGCCCGCGCCGTACAGGCGGGGGCGCACGCCGTCGATCAGGTTGGTGATCTGGCGCGGGATGAACTTCTCGATGTGCTGGTACGGCCCGTAGTTGTTGGAGCAGTTCGAGATGGTCGCCTGCACCCCGAAGGACCGCACCCATGCCCGGACCAGCAGGTCGGAGCCCGCCTTCGTCGACGAGTACGGGGACGACGGGTTGTACGGTGTCTCCGGCGTGAACCGCTCGGGGGTGTCCAGCGGCAGGTCCCCGTACACCTCGTCGGTCGAGATGTGGTGGAACCGCACCCCGTGCTTGCGCACCGCCTCCAGCAGCGTGAACGTGCCCACGAGGTTGGTCTGCACGAACGGCGACGGGTCGTTCAGCGAGTTGTCGTTGTGCGACTCCGCCGCGAAGTGCACCACCAGGTCCGACTCCCCCACGAGCCGGTCCACGAGCGGTGCGTCCGTGATCGAGCCCTCCACCAGCTCCACCCGGTCGGCGACGGCGTCGAGCGAGGACCGGTCACCCGCGTAAGTGAGGGCGTCGAGCACCGTGACTCGGACGTCCGGGCGCTCCCGCACCGTCTGGTGGACGAAGTTCGCGCCGATGAACCCGGCACCGCCGGTGATCAGGACCTGCATCGTGTTCTCCCTGGGGTCGGACACGGGCGTCAGTCGCGCCCGTAGATGTCGCGCGTGTAGACCTTGTCGGCGACGTCGTCGAGCGCCTCGGTCCGGCGGTTCGCGATGATGACGTCC
>NZ_UWYY01000010.1 GCF_900608595.1 Promicromonospora panici
GGGCAGGGGGTGGACGGCGGCCAGCGCACGCATCAGCGTGTCGTGTGTGATGCCTTCGGGGCACTCGTCGGCCTGGAGCGCGGTCATGACCTGGTCGGCCGCCATCCGCAGGGGGATGTGGGCCTGGCGGGCGGCGTCGAACAGGATCTGGCCGGCCTCGTCCTCGTCGACGCGCCGTGCCACGACGACGACGCTCTTGGCGCGTTCGATCATCGCCTCGCCGGCGACGGCCGAGGACGCCGTCCCGTCGTCCACGCGGGCGTCCTGGGGCTGATCAACCAATGACATAGGAACCTCCCAGATCCGGTGTGGACCGGGAGCCGCTTCATGACTCCGAACCTCTCAGTGTAGAGCAGTTCGGATGATTCAGACAGACCCGGCACCATGCCTGGCCGGTCCGTCGGACGAGCTCAGGCGTTCCACGCCTCGGTGAACTCGGCGAGGTCGATGCGGCCGTCCTGGTCGTGGTCGGCCTTGCCGAAGATCTGCTCGAGGTCCAGATCCGTGGTCTCCTCGCCGCGGGTGGCCATGGCCTGACGGAACTCGTCGGCGGTGATGCGGCCGTCGCCGTCACCGTCGAACTCGGCGAAGGTGCGGGTGAGCTCGTCGTTGGCAGTCATGGGCAGTACCTCCGCTATGTCGGAAACAAGTCGGGGAGTATGCAACCACAGATCGGTCTCGTGGCGGCGTCCCGCGCGCCGGCTCTTGTCCGATACCGTGCGGCGTGCCACTCGCCGACATCCGGCCACTCGCCGACACCCGGAGGACCAGACCATGAGGTTGTACGCGGCAGCACCCGCCCGGTGCGCCCGCCAGGTGCTCGGCGACCTGATCCTGCTCGCCTGGATCGCGGGCTGGGCGTGGGCCGGGCGCGAGGTGCACGACGCGACCCTGACGCTGGGGCAGCCGGGCCGGGCGACGGCGTCCGCGGCCGACGAGATGGCGGGCCGCTTCCATGACGTCGAGGGGCGGATCGGCGGCATCCCGGGCGTCGGCGACGACCTGGCCGCACCGTTCCGCGGCGCGGCGGACGCCGCGGAGAGCCTGGCCGCAGCCGGCCGGTCCCAGGCCGAGACGGTGGCGGACATCGCGCTGCTCGTCGGGATCGCCGTGTTCCTGATCCCGGTGCTGCTGGTGGCCGTGGTGTACGTGCCGCTGCGGATCCGGTTCGTGCGGAAGGCGAGCGCGGGACGCCGTCTGCTGAACGCCGATCCCGCACTGCTGGCGCTGCGCGCCCTGGCGAACCAGCCGCTCCGCACCCTCACCAAGATCTCGGACGACCCGGTCAGGGCCTGGCGGAACAACGACCCGGTGGTGGTCCGGAGCCTGGCCGACCTGGAGCTCCGCGCGTTGGGCCTCAAACGCTGAGCGTCCGATCTTGGTTGTGGGCGTGATCGTTGCTACTACCTGCCCGTTTTAGGCGCAACGATCACGCCCACAACCAAGATCACGCACTCAACGGGTTGCGGCGGCCAGCAGGCGGGCCAGGCCGGCCGGTGCCGTGAACATCGGCCAGTGCCCCGAGTCCAGGTCGACCAGGTCGACGTGTTTGGCGCGCGCGAGATCGGGCACGTCGCCGGCGTCGATCCACTGCTGCGCCTGGGCCGCCGTGAACTCCGGGCACACGACCGTGACGGGTACGTCGAACCGGCGCTCGTCGGTCAGGTGCACCACGCCCCGGGCGACACCCTCGGGCACGGGGACGGCTCGGGCCGCCAGAGCATCCTTCGTGGCCTCGGAGAGGTCGGCGGAGTCCGGTCCCTCGAACGGCCCCCACCCGGGGAACGGCATGACGCCCTCGGTGATCTCGAACAGGTCGGCGTAGAGCTTGCCCTCGTCCCACGGGAAGCCGCCGACCAGCACGACTCCCGCCACCCGCTCCGGACGGGCGTCGGCAGCGAGCCAGGCCAGCGTGCAGGCGGCCGAGTGCCCCACGACCAGCGGCCTGCCGGACGCCGCGTCGACCGCGGCGAGCACCGCCGCAACCTGGTCGTCGAGGGTCGCCGACGTCGACCCGTCGCCCTGGCCGGGGAGGAGGATCGGCACCGGGTGGTGGCCGAGCGCTTCAAGCTCGGGCACGACGTCGTCCCAGGCGGACCCGTCGAGCCAGAGGCCTCCGATGAGCAGGATGTCCATGATTTCTCTCCCGTGGTGAGTGCGGCCGGATGCCGGTGACACCCACGCTAGGACCAGTTCCGGACGTTCTACTTCCGGATCCGTTTTGCAGGACGCTTCCGATGAGTTTTCCGGGACACTCTCGTCTGTTCCCGTAGAGCGCCGCACGGCGCGGCCCACCGCCCAACGAACCAAGGAGACCCGCATGAGCACCATCGTCGCCACGCACTTCGTCTCGCTCGACGGCAAGGTCGACCCGACCGGCGGCGACCCCAAGCTGCACGAGACGGCGTGGACCTTCAAGACCGTCGAACCCGCGCCCGAGATGTACGAGCTCAAGGCGCGCGAGCAGGAGGAGGCGGGCGCCCTGCTGCTCGGCCGGACCAGCTACCAGATGTTCGCGCCTGTCTGGCCCGACATGGACGAGTTCACGCGGTACAACACGCTGCCCAAGTACGTCGTCTCGACAACTCTCACCGAGGGCGACCTGGCCGACAACTGGGGCGAGACCACGATCCTGCGCTCGCTGGACGACGTCGCCAAGCTCAAGGACTCCGACGTCGGCGAGATCCAGGTGCACGGCAGCGTGTCCCTCACCCGGGCGCTGGAGGAAGCGGGCCTCATCGACGCCTACCACCTGCTCGTGTTCCCGGTGCTCCTGGGCCAGGGCAAGCCGCTGTTCAGCAACGCCGACAAGGCCGCGCAGAAGCTCAAGCTGGTCGAGCACACGGCGTACAAGAACGGCGTCCAGAAGCAGCTCTTCGAGGTGCTGCGCTGAACTGGCCGCACCGCGGGACTTCCGGCGACGTCGCGCGGCGCGCGGCCCGCGCGACATCGCCGGGGACGTCAGCTCACGTCGCCGCGCCAGGCACCGGTCTCGGTGCCGCGTGACTCGATGAACTCCTTGAACCGGTCGAGGTCGCCCTGGACGCGGCGGTCGTCGAAGTTCAGGGCGCTGCCCACCTTCTCGGCGGCGTCGCTGGGCGTCCACTCCAGCTGCACCGTGACCCTCGTCTGATCGTCCTGGAGCCGGTGGAACGTGACGACGCCGGCCTGCTCCGGCCCGGTCCTGCTCGCCCACGCCACGCGCTCGTCCGGGTGCTGCTCGGTGATCTCGGCGTCGAACTCGCGCTCGACCCCGCCCACCTTCGTCTTCCAGTGCGTGTGCGTCGGGTCGAGCTGGCGGATCTCCTCGACGCCCTCCATGAACCTGGGGAACTCCTCGAACTGCGTCCACTGGTTGTAGGCGGTGCGGATGGGGACTTCCACGTCGATGGACTTCGTGATGCTGGCCATGATCTCTCCTTTCTCCGGGTCACCTCACCGTGACCTGGGGCCCGCCCACTCGCACCCCCGTCGGGCATCGGCCGTAACCTGCTCGTGTGCCGTCCGAGATCAGCCCCACCGCCCGCGCCCTGCGCACCTTGGAGGTCCTGCAGACCCGCCCCGGCACGACGGCGAACGAGCTCGCCGACCGCCTCGGCGTCACGGAGCGGGCGGCTCGGCGGTACGTCGAGATCCTGCGCGAGGCCGGCATCCCCGTCTCGTCGGCCCGCGGCCCGCACGGCGGCTACCGGCTCGGCCGCGGGACGCGGCTGCCCCCGGTCAGCTTCACGCAGACCGAGGCGCTCGGCCTGGTCATGGCGGTGCTCGACGGCCACCCCGACGCCGAAGGTGACGACCTCGTCGACACCGCGCTCGGCAAGGTGATCCGGGCGCTGCCCGAGGACGTCGGCCGGCAGGCGGCGGCGCTGCGCGAGCACGCGTCCGCCGCGCCGGACCGGTTCGCGGCCCGCCCGGACACCGCCATCACCAGTGACCTGGTCGCGGCGATCGCCGCCCGACGGCGTGTGCTGGTCACCTACCGGGGCGAGTCCGGCAGCGAGTGGGTCGCCGAGGTGGACCCCTGGGCAGTCGTGGTGCGGTACGGGCGCTGGTACCTCCTGTGCCACTCGCACCGTGCCGGCGCGGTCCGGACCTACCGCGTCGACCGGATGCTCGCGGTCGAGCAGAGCGACCGCAGGTTCGAGCCGCCCGACGGCCTCGACCCGGTGACGGCGCTCGAGGAGCACCTGGGTACCGGCTGGCAGTTCACCACCCGCGTCGTCTTCGACGCCCCGCTGGCCGACGTCGCCCCCTGGGTCGGCGCGCAGATGGGGCGCCTCGAGGAGGCGGGCGACCGGTGCGTGCTCGTCGGCAGCACCCGGAACCCGCAGATGTACGCGCAGGAGTGGCTGGCGAGCGTGCCGTTCGGGTTCCGGGTCGAGGGCGGGCCCGAGCTCCGGGCGGCGGTCGGGGTTCTCGCCGAGCGGCTGGCGGCTGCGGTGGCCGAGCCCTGACCAGCGGGCCCGCCGTCCCGAGCGGCCTCCGGTCGAGTGCTTTCCGCCGTTGTGGAAGCCTGATGTCATGACGGCACGCGTCGGTATCATTTGGAACCCGTCCAAGACGACCAGGCAGGACCTCGAGTCCGGGCTGGACGAGGCGACCGCCTCCGCGGCGGCGCCGGAGGTCCACTGGTTCGAGACGAGCGAGGACGACGCCGGCCAGGGCGCAGCCGCGCGGGCGATCGAGGCCGGCGCCGACGTGCTGGTCGTGGCGGGCGGTGACGGGACCGTCCGGGCGGTCGTCGAGCATCTCGCGGGCACGGAAGGCGGCGTCGAGCTGGGGATCGTCCCGCTCGGCACCGGGAATCTTCTGGCCCGGAACCTCGGCGTGCCGCTGGACGACGTTCCTGCCGCTCTGACCCGGGCGCTCACCGGGGAGGCACAGGCCATCGACGTGGGGTGGCTGGAGATCGACCTCGGCGGCGCGACCGAACGCCATGCGTTCGCGGTCATGGCCGGGTTCGGGCTCGACGCGCACATGATCACGGAGACCGACGACGACCTCAAGGACAAGGTCGGCTGGCTCGCCTACGTGGAGTCCATGGGCCGCGCCCTGACCGCCAGCGACACCCTCGAGGTCCGGATCACCGCCGACGACCAGCCGCTGAACCAGTCGAGCGTGCACACGCTCCTGGTCGGCAACTGCGGCACCCTCCAGGGCGGCTTCGACCTCCTGCCCGACGCGGACCCCGGCGACGGCGAGCTGGACCTGCTCGTCCTGAGCGCGAACGACGCGGCCGGCTGGGCCGACACGCTGCGGAACATGGTCTGGGACAACGGCATCAAGCGCCTCGCCACTGGCGGCGACGCCGCCGAGAGCAGCGAGAGCGCGACGCACCTGCGCCTGCGCGGCTTGCGGGTCGAGCTGCTGGAGCCGCGCGTGTTCGAGATCGACGGCGAGGACCTGGGGGAGACGACGAGGGTCGAGATCGCCGTCCAGCCTGGCGCGCTACGGGTCCGCTGAGCGGTGGACGACGGTTGCCCGGGCCACGAGGCGGCGGATGGCCCAAGATGGTCGCAGGGGGCTGACACCGAGAGCGCTGGAGGCGCCGAGATGACACGCAAGAAGCACACCGCCCACGCCGGGAAGTCGAAGCACGGCAGCTCGAAGCACGAGGGTTCGAAGCGCGGCGGCGGTGGCCTGAAGAAGCTGATCACGCTCGTCACGCTCGCCCTGACGGCCGCGGCGGTCGTGAAGGAGCTGCGCACGCCCGAGGCAGAGCGCACGTGGCACGGCAAGATCGCCTCGGTCGTCCCGTACGAGTTCCGCATCCCGACCCTGCAGCGCGTCCGCGAACGGCTGTGGGACCCCGAGGCGGAGCACGTCGTCGGGCCGCGAGTGTTCGGCGTGGGGTGGACCGTGAACATGGGCAAGGTCGTGGCGATGGTGCGCGAGAAGGCCGGCGTCTGACCCGTCAGGCCGTTCAGCGCGGCTGAGCTACCCGCTCCTGGTCGTCGTGCGCGCCGACCAGGAACGGCCGCAGCAGGCCGGGGACGGCGGCGTCGGCCAGGGCGAGGCCGTCCGCCTCGGCCGCGTCGCGGACGGCGTAGGCGCCCGGGCCCGCGGCCGTCGTCGCCATGACCGTGACCAGCCCGGCCCGGCGCTGCAGCAGCGACTGTCGCACCGTCCAGCCGACGATGCCGCGCCGCTGGAGCGCCACCGTCGCGCGCCGGACCGTGCCGCTGCGCGCGACGAGGTAGGCGCCGGCGATCGTGTGCCCGAGCGCACGGTAGGCGTCCAGCGCCAGCAGCACGGCGACCGGGACGAGGACCAGCATGCTGATCCAGGCCGCGTGCAGCAGCACGGGCGTGAGCAGCGCGCCGAGCAGCACCAGGACCGCCTCGCCGCCGAGCACCGTGCCGAGCGCCCAGCGCAACCGGCGTCCACGTGCTGCCGGAGGATGCGGGGTGAGCGGAGCCGCCGTCGGCGGGGCGCCGGGCTCGCGGAGCACGTCTGCGGCGACCCGGTCGGCCAGCTCCTTGGGTGCGGTGGGCAGGAGGGTCCGGCTCTCGGTCTTGTCCTCCTCACCCGTGGCGAGCCCGGTGGCGACGGCGTCCACGCGGGCTCCGCCCGCGAGCCGGGCGCCGAGCGGCTCGACGACCTCCACCCCGCGGAGCCGGGACTCCTCGAGGGAGATGGACCGGGTGGTGAGCAGGCCGCGGCGCACGTGCAGCGTGCCGTCCGCCTGGCGGTCCAGGGTGTGGTTCCACCAGGACTCGACCCAGAGCGCGAGCGTCGCAACGCCGCCGACCATTAACAGCCCCACGACCAGCGCGAGGCCTACGAGCAGCGCCGGCGCGAGGCCGAACCATGACCCGACGGTGTTGATCACGCGCTCCTGCATGCCGAACCATTCGGCCACCTGGAGCGTGCCGCCGCCCGCCGCGGCGGCGAGCGTCGGGGTGAGGAAGGACAGCGGGGCGAACCGGATCCACCGGCGGTCGAACCGGGCCAGCGCGCCGTCGTCCGCGTCGGGGTCGTCGACGCCGTCGGGCCGCGCGGCGTGTGCGAGCAGGGTGGCGCGGAGCGCGTCCGCGGACGCGCGGGGCACCGGCCAGAGGGTGACGGTGCCCTCGGCCCCGGCATGCTCGCCGGTGCCCACCCGCACCGTCGCCGTGCCGAGCACGCGCAGCACCGGGTCGGCGGTGAGGTCCACCGAACGGATGCGCTCCCGGCGCAGGGCGAGGCGCTTGCGGAACACGACGCCGGTGTGCACGTGGAGCCGTTCCGCGTCGACGCGGTAGCGGGTGACGCGCCACATCCACTCGCCGGACGCGCCACCTGCGACGACGGCGACCACGAACGCCGGCAGCACCCAGGCCAGCGCCGTCCCGAGCGAGCTGCCCACGGCCAGCCAGTAGCCGGTGATGACCGCCGCACCCGCGGCGGGGATCGCGGTGTAGGTCGCGCCGGCCAGGAAGGCCTTGCGGTCCAGCCGCTCCCACGCCGGGCCGTCGGCGCTTACGTCGCTGGTGCTCACGTCGTCGGTGCTCAGGTCGCGTCCTCGGGGGTGGCCTGTGTGGCGAGGGTCAGGTCGGCGGCGAGGTCCGCGGCCGTCTCGGCGTCGAGCCCCTCGATCTTCACGGCCCCCTTGGCGGACGCCGTCGTCACCGTGAGCGTCGCCAGCCCGAAGCGCTGCTCCAGCGGTCCCCGGACCGTGTCGACGGTCTGGATCCGGGACAGTGGCGCGACCCGCCACTCCTGGAAGAACCATCCGGTGCGCGTGTAGACGGCCTCGTCGGTGACCTCCCAGCGGTGGTGACGGAACCACAGCCGCGGCAGGGCGACGGCGGCGAGCGCCCCGAGGGCCGCCAGGATCCCGGCGGGCGCGAACAGCCACAGGCGGGCGGGTGCGATGAGCAGGCCCAGCACACCCAGGATCACCACGGGAACCGCGGCCAGGAGCACGAGCTGGAGCGACCACCAGCCGACGGCGCGCGGGTCCACGGCATGCCGTGGCGGGCGCAGGCGCAGGGGAGGGCTCGGACTGTCGTCGATCGTCGGCGCGGTCACCGCACCATGGTCCCAAGTGGCGAGGCGGGCAGCAACGCGTTTCGGGCCGTGCGAAAGTACCCCCATGTTGTGAGCGCGATCGTTGCGACGAGGCGCCCGATCTAGGCGCAACGATCGCGCCCACAACAAAGAGATGAGTTTGCGGGTGGCGGGTGGTCTGTTCTGCATGGACATGATCGAAGGCTCAGCGGTGTCAGGGCTCGACGTGCGGCACCCGGGCGACGCCGGGTTCGACGAGGCACGCACGGTATGGAACGCGATGGTGGACCACCGCCCGGCCGTGGTGGTGCGCTGCCGGACGGCGGCCGACGTCGTTGCGGCGCTGGCGCTCGCCCGGCGCGACGGCCTGGAGGTCGGCGTCCGGTGCGGCGGCCACAGTGTGGTCGGGCACGGCGTCCCCGAGGGCGGCCTGATGATCGACCTGACGCCGATGGGCGCTGTCCGCGTCGATCCCGAGCGGAAGCGGGCGTGGGTGCAGGGTGGCGCCCTGCTCGGCGCGCTCGACGCGGCCACGCAGCCCCACGGCCTGGCCACGACGGCGGGCAACGTCTCGCACACCGGCGTCGGCGGCCTCACCCTGGGCGGCGGCATGGGCTGGCTGGCCCGCCAGTACGGCCTGGCCTGCGACAACGTCGTCTCCTACGAGGTGGTGACCGCGGCCGGCGACGTGATCCGTGCGTCGGCCGACGAGCGGCCCGAGCTGTACTGGGCGCTGCGGGGCGGGGGCGGGAACTTCGGTGTGGTGACCGAGTTCGAGCTCCGGCTGCACGACGCCGGTACCCGCGCGCTCAGCGTCGAGCTCGACTTCCCCGTCGGTGTCGCCACGCAGGCCCTCGTCCGGTGGCGGGACCTCAGCGCCCGGGCGCCCAGGGCGGCGACCTACACCGCTGGTGTGCACGACGGCGTCGCGACCCTGGGCTTCGTGTGGGTCGGCGACCCGGGGGAGGGGCGGGCGCACGCGCGGGAGCTGGAGGCGCTGGGCACACCGGCCGACCGCCGGATCGAGGAGCTGTCCTACCTGGATCTCCAGACCCGCGAGGACACCGAGCGCGGCCACGCCGTGCGCCGCTACTGGAAGGGGCACTACTTCCGCGAGCTGTCGCTCGCCGCGATCGAGGCGCTGCTCGCCACCGAGCCCGGCACCAGGGCCGGCCTCCAGGCCTACGGCGGCGCCATCGCGGACGTGCCGGACGAGGACGCGGCGTTCAGCCAGCGCGACACGCGCTTCGAGTACGTGGTGGCCACCGGCTGGACGGACCCGGACGAGGACGTCGACCGGATGGTGGCGGCGCGCACGAGTGCGGCCCTGCTGGAGCCCTTCGCGAGCGGCGTCTACGTCAACGTGCTGGGCGACGACGGCGCGGCCGGGGTGCGGCGGGCCTACCCGCCCGACAAGCTGGCCCGGCTGGCCGCGGTCAAGGCCGCCTACGACCCGGACAACGTCTTCCACCTGAACCAGAACATCCGGCCCGCGGCGGCGCCTGCGCCGTGACGCCCGCCGCGACGTGTCAGACGCTCACGTCACCCGAGTGACCTGAGCGTCTGACACGTCGTCCCGCCGTTTGCGAGCTCCGGGGACCCTGGTCATGGTGAGGAGCATGGCCGCTTCCCCGTCGCCCGCCACCCGCGCCGTCCGGCACCGGACGATCGAGCTGGACGGCTTGCGAGTCTTCTACCGCGAGGCCGGGCCCCGGGACGGGCCGGTCGTGCTCCTCCCGCACGGGTACCCGTGCTCGTCGTACGAGTTCCGGAACCTGATGCCCGCGCTGGCCGACCGCTGGCGCACGGTCGCGCCGGACTTCCCGGGATTCGGATACAGCGACACCCCCGGTCCGGACCGCTTCGAGTACACCTTCGACGGGTACGCGCGCTTCCTGGACCGGTTCACCAGCGAGCTGGGCCTGGACCGGTACGCGCTCTACCTGCACGACTACGGCTCCCAGATCGGCCTACGTCTGGCCATCACCGCGCCCGAGCGGGTGACCGCGCTGATCATCCAGAACGGCGACATCTACGAGGACGAGCTCGGGCCGAAGTACGCGGGCCTCCAGGAGTACTGGGGCGAGCCCACGCCGGAGGGGCGTGCCGCGCTGGAGAACGCGGTGACCGAGGAGGGGTTCCGCGAGGAGTTCCTCAACGACGTGCGTGGCGACGTCGCCGAGCGGATCTCGCCCGAGCTGTGGACCCTGGCGTGGGCGCAGCTCGGGACCCCCGAGCGCCGCCGCGTCATGGTGGGCCTGATGGAAGGGCTGCGCGAGAACCTCGAGTGGTTCCCCCGGTACCAGGCCTACCTCCGGGAGCACAGTCCGCCCACGCTCATCGTCTGGGGGCCGCAGGACGGCTACATGCCCGAGGGGTCGGCGGGGGCCTACCTGCGCGACCTGCCGGGCGCCGAGCTCCACCTGCTGGACGGCGGCCACTGGGCGCTGGAGACCAACCTCGAGGAGGTGGCCGTGCTGTCGCGGCAGTTCCTCGCGCGGGTGCTCCCCACCTTCTGACGGCGCGTGCGGGCGCGAGAAGCGCTTCTCGTGCGAGTGCGTCGGCCCGGGCACACCATGACCTCAGACCGGCCCGTCGCGTGACGCCGGTGGCTCGCACCCAGGAGGACCGCCATGCTCGTGCCGCGCCAGCACCCCTCGTACTCGTCCCGCGTGACCGGCAGGTTCGCTGCCGGACTGCTGCTCGTGGCGCTCGGGACGACCGGCTGCGCCACCGGGATCGGCGCGGAGGACGGGGCCGGGGCGGACGTCGACTTCGGAGCGTCCCCGTCGCCCGGCGGCACGCTCGACGTGATGGGCTTCGGCACGGGTGACGAGATCGGCGAGGTGCGGCACGAGCGGGCGGCCGAGGCGCTCGGGATCGACGTCAAGCTGTCCGAGGGCGCGCTCGACCCGCAGGCGTTCCTGTCCGCCGCGGCGGCGGGCAACCCGCCCGACCTCGTCTACGCCGAGCGCGACCAGATCGGCACGTTCGCGTCGCGCGGCGCCGTCCTGCCGCTGTCGGCCTGCGTCGAGGAGCAGGGGATCGACACCGACGCGTTCGTCGACACGGCTCTCGACGAGGTGACCTTCGGCGATGAGCTGTACGGCATCCCGGAGTTCAACATGGTGCAGGTCACCATGGCCAACGCGGACCTGCTCGCCGAGGCCGGCCTGACCCTCGCCGACGTCGACGGGTCCGACCCGGAGGCGATCCTGGCCGCGACCGAGGCCATGACCCGTCGTGAGGGCGGCAAGCTGTCCGTCATCGGCGTCGACTCCAAGCTGCCGGAGTTCCTGCCGCTGTGGGCCAAGGGCCGGGGCGCCGACCTCCTGTCCGACGACGGCCGCACCGCGCAGCTCGACGACCCCGCGGTGGTGGAGGCGCTCGAGCAGGCCGTCGCCGTCTACGACGCGCAGGGCGGCTTCCCCGCGGTGAAGACGTACCGCGACTCGGCTGACTTCTTCGGCGCCGGCAACCAGTTCGCCACCGGCCAGCTCGGCGCCATGGCGATGGAGCAGTGGTACGTCAACGTCCTGAACGAGAGCTCCCCGGACGCGCCGCTGGTGTTCGGCCCGGTCAAGGGGCCCGACGGCGAGGTGCACGCCTTCGCGACCGGGTCGGCCTGGGCGATCCCCGTCGGAGCCGGCGACCCGGCCGCCGCCTGCGCGTACGCCGCCCGCATGACCGAGACGGACGCCTGGACGGATGCCGCGCAGGCCCGGGCCGACGCCCGCGAGGCCGACGGCCTGGTCTTCACCGGCGTCCTGACCGGCAACGAGGAGGCGGACGCCGCGATCCGCGACACGCTCGTGCCCACCGACGCGCCCGAGCCGTGGGGCGGTGCCATCGACGCCATGTACGAGGGCAACGACCACACCTTCGCGATGCCCGCCAACCCCGCCGGCGCCGAGTTCGAGACCGCGTGGCAGGACGCCGTCAACCGGGTGCTCAACGGCCAGCAGGAGCCGGCCGAGGCGATGGCGCAGGCGCAGGAGGAGGCGCAGTCCGCCCTCGACGAGGCGTGGGCGACATGGGACGAGAAGCAGTGACCACGGTACGTCCCAGCGCCCGCGCCCGGCGCGAGCGCACTGCCGGCCTGGCCTTCATCAGCCCGTGGATCGTCGGTTTCCTGGTCTTCACGGCCTGGCCGATCTTCTACAGCGGATACCTCTCCCTGACCGACTACGACGTGCTCACCGACCCGTCGTTCGTCGGCCTGGAGAACTACGAGCGCATGGCCGCCGACCCGCAAGTGCGCCTCGCGCTCTGGAACACGCTGCAGTACACGGTGCTCCAGGTGCCGCTGTACGTGGTGGTCGCGCTCGCGCTCGCCCTGCTGCTGCACCAGGCGGGCCGGGCCTCCGGCTTCTTCCGCACCGCGTTCTTCGTGCCCAAGATGACGCCGCCGGTCGCCGTCGGCGTGCTGCTGCTCCTGCTGTTCAACGGCGAGTACGGCCTGGTGAACGAGGCGCTCGGGGCCATTGGCATCAACGGGCCGAGCTGGACCACCGACCCGGACTGGGTCAAGCCCGGCCTCGCGCTGGTGAGTCTCTGGTCGGTGGGCGCCGCCGTCGTGATCCTCCTGGCTGCGCTGCAGGACGTGCCCGTCGAGCTGTACGACGCCGCTCGCGTCGACGGCGCCGGCTGGTGGCGCCGCACGCGCACCGTGACGCTGCCGATGATCAGCGGCGCCCTGTTCTTCGTCACCGTCGTCAACACCATCGCCGCGTTCCAGATGTTCACCGAGGCCTACTCGGCCTACTTCGGCGCGGGCAACTCGACCTACGCGAACGACGCGGCCCTGTTCTACGTGATCTACCTGTTCCGTGAGGGCTTCGCCGAGCTGCACATGGGGTACGCCTCCGCGCTGGCGTGGCTCCTGTTCGTCGTGATCATGCTGGTCACCGCGGTGCAGCTGCTCGTCTCACGGCGACTGGTCTACTACGAGGGGGAGCAGCGATGACAGCGGTGGACGCGGTCCCCGCGGACGCCGCCCCGGCCGGCGGGACCGGTGGGGCGGGCGAGCCACGGCCGCCCGCCGACCGCCGCCAGGCGTACCGGCGGCGGCGCTGGGTACGCGTGCTCGTGGTGACGGCGCTGACCGTTCTCGCCCTCGTGTTCGTCTACCCGCTGATCTGGCTGGTGTCCGCGTCGTTCAAGCCCCGGGCCGAGATCTTCGACAACCGTCTCGTGCCCCAGCACCCGACGCTCGAGAACTACCTCACCGTGTGGGACTCCGCGCCGCTCGCGCTGTGGCTGGGCAACACGCTCGTCGTCACGGCGCTCGCGGCCACCACCGTGACGGTGTCCAGTGCGCTGGTCGCGTGGGGCTTCGCCCACTACCGGTTCCGTGGCCGCGGACCGCTGTTCGGGGTGGTGCTCGCGACGATGATGCTGCCGGGCGCCGTCACGCTCATCCCGACCTACCTGATCTGGCACCGACTCGGGTTCGTGGGCACGAACGTGCCGCTGTGGGCGGGCAACCTGTTCGCGAGCGCGTTCTACGTGTTCCTGCTGCGGCAGTTCTTCCTGAGCCTGCCCCGCGAGCCGTTCGAGGCGGCCCGGCTCGACGGCGCGAGCGAGTGGACGCTGTTCTGGCGCATCGCCGTGCCCCTGTGCCGGCCGGCGCTGGTGATCACGTTCCTCTTCGAGGCGCAGGCCTCCTGGACGGACCTGATGCGCCCGCTGGTCTACCTCCAGGACACCGCGACGTTCACCGTGCCGCGCGGTCTCAAGGCGGTGATCGACCAGTTCGGTCCGGGTGGCGAGTCGCAGTGGGAGGTCGTGGTGACGGCGTCGGTCATCACCACCGTGCCGATGATCCTGCTGTTCTTCGCCGGGCAGCGGTACTTCGTGCAGGGCATCGCGACCACGGGCTCGAAGGGCTGAGTGCCTCTTGCGCAAGACTTGACACGTTTGCACAACTTGCCGCAAGGTGTGGTTCGTCGTCGTCGCCAACCGAAGGACGGACCACCGTGGCTCCCACCCTCACCGAGGTCGCGCAGCGCGCCGGAGTGTCGCTGTCGACAGCGTCGCGCGCGTTCAGCGAACCCGACCGCATCGCGCAGGACACCCTGGACCGGGTGGTGCGCGCCGCGGCCGAGATCGGCTACGTGGCGTCGTCGCCCCGCCGCCAGCGCTCCGGTGCCCGGCCCACCCGGGCGACGACCGTCGCGATGGTCGTCCCCGACCTCGCCAACCCGGTCATCGCCAGCTTCGTCAAGGCGGCCCAGGCGCACGGCTGGTACCGGCGGCAGATCCTCGTCCTGACCGACGCCGACAACAGCCCCGACCGGGAGCGGGAGATCCTCGGTGAGCTGCACGGCCGCGTCGACGGCTTCATCGCCTGCTCCCCGCGGCTGCCCGCCCACGACATCGTCGAGCTGTGCGGCGACGCGCCCCTCGTGCTCGTCAACCGCGACTCCGACGAGGTGCCCAGCGTGCTCGCCGACGCGGAGCACGGCCTGAGCCAGGCGGTGGAGTACCTGCGCGTGCTGGGCCACGAGCGCATCGCGTACGTGCAGGGCAACCGCCTGTCCTGGTCGAACGAGCACCGAGTGGCCGCCGTGCGCCGGCTGGCGCAGGAGAACGACGTCGACCTGGAGGTGCTCGGCTGGCACGCCGAGACGATCGCCGGCGGGAACGCCGCCGCGGCGAGCGTCGTCGCGACCGGGGCCACCGCCGTGATCGCGCACAACGACCTGGTCGCCATGGGGATCATCGAGGGCGCCGCCCAGCTCGGGCTCGCCGTGCCCGACGACCTCAGCGTCGTCGGCATCGACGACACCACGATGGCGCAGGTCGCCAAGCCGCAGCTCACCAGCATCCAGGTGCCGATGTCCCGGGCCGGCGTGATCAGCGTCGACCTGCTGCACGGCCTGCTCGCCGCGGAGCCCGCCGACGCCGAGGCGCCGCGCACCGTGCACCTGCCCACCCAGCTCGTCGTCCGGCAGTCGACGGCGCCCGCCTCCGGCTGGAACCCGCGCGAGGCACGGCGATGACCGGCCCGCTGAACGTCGTCGTCACCGACGCGAACCTGCTCCCGCTGCGCTCCGAGCTCGCGGCCCGGCTGCCGCACGGCACCCGCCTGTCGTGGGCGGTCGGCGCGTCCGGCGCCGGGCTCGACGCCGCGCTGGCCGACGCGCACGTGCTCGTCGGCTCCGTGCTGACGCCCGCGATGGCCCAGGCGGCGCCGCACCTGCGGCTCGTCCAGGTCGCCGGGGCCGGCACCGACCGGGTCGACCTCGACGCGTTGCGCCCCGGCGCCGTTGTCGCCAACACCTTCCACCACGAGCGCTCCATCGCCGAGTACGTGGTCTGGGCCGCCATCGACCTGCGCCGCGAGCTGCACCGGGCCGACGCCGCCCTCCGGGACGGGCGTTGGCGGTCCTCCGTGCACGACCGCACCCTGCCGCAGACCGAGACCCTCGAGGCGGCCCGGATCGGGTTCGTCGGGTTCGGCCACATCGGCCTCGCGGCCTGGCGGATGCTGTCCGCCTTCGGCGCGACCGGGTGCGCCGTCACCGGCAGCGGCCGCCTCGACGCCGACTCCGCGGGACTCGCCTGGGCTGGGGGCAGCGCCGACCTGCCTCGGCTCCTGGCGGAGTCCGACGTCGTCGTGGTGTGCGTACCGCTGAGCGAGGCGACGCGCGGCCTCATCGGTGCGCCCGAGCTCGCGCTGCTCGGCGCCGACGGCGTGCTGGTCAACGTCGCCCGCGGACCCGTGGTCCAGGAGCAGGCCCTGTACGAGGCGCTCGCGGAGGGCCGGATCCGCGGCGCCGCGCTGGACGTCTGGTACTCCTACCCGGGCCCGGACGGCACCGCCCGTCCCTCCGCCCACCCGTTCGAGACGCTCGACAACGTGCTCATGACGCCGCACCTGTCCGGCGTCACCCGGCAGACGTTCCTGGGCCGGCTGGCCGACGTCGCCGACAACGTCACCGCGCTGGCCGAGGGGCGCCCGCTGGAGCGGGTCGTCGCTCCCCGCGGCGCGGAGACCGCCGGATGAGCGACCGCATAGTCGCCGCCGACGTCGTCATCACCAGCCCGGGCCGCAACTACGTCACCCTCAAGGTCACCACCGCGGACGGCGTCGTGGGCTACGGCGACGCGACCCTCAACGGCCGCGAGCTCGCCGTCGCGTCCTACCTGCGCGACCACCTCGCCCCGCTGCTCGTGGGCCGCGACCCCGCGCGGATCGAGGACACGTGGCAGCTCCTGTACCGCGGGGCCTACTGGCGCCGCGGCCCGGTCACCATGGCCGCGATCGGCGCCGTCGACGTCGCCCTGTGGGACGTCAAGGGCAAGACGCTCGGCCAGCCCGTCTACCAGCTGCTCGGCGGGGCGGTGCGCGCCCGGGTCCTGACCTACACCCACGCCTCGGCGTGGGAGGTCCCGGCGCTGCTCGACGCCGTCGACGCGCGCCTCGCGCAGGGCTTCCGCGCCGTGCGGGCGCAGTCCGGCGTGCCCGGCCTGGCGACCGTGTACGGCTTGCACCGCGACGTCGCGTCCTACGAGCCCGCGGCGCGCGGCTCCGGGCTGGTCGAGGAGAGGTGGGACACGAGCGCCTACCTGCGGCACGCGCCGGACGTGCTCGCCGCCGTCCGCGAGCACGTCGGCCCAGGCGTCCACCTGCTGCACGACGCCCACCACCGGCTCACGCCGCAGCAGGCCGCGCGGCTCGGCAAGGCGCTCGAACCCGTCGACCTGTTCTGGCTCGAGGACGTCACCCCCGCTGAGAACCAGGACGTGCTGCGGCTCGTGCGGCAGCACACGACGACGCCGCTGGCCATCGGCGAGGTGTTCACCACCGTCTTCGACGTGCACCACCTGATCACCGAGCAGCTCGTCGACTTCGTGCGCTGCGCCGTCGTGCACGCCGGGGGGATCAGCCACCTGCGCAAGATCCTCGCCCTGGCCGAGGTCTACCAGGTGCGCGGGGCGCCGCACGGGCCGTCGGACGTCTCGCCCGTGTCGTTCGGCGCGAGCGTCCACGTCGGCCTCGCGACCCACAACTTCGCGATCCAGGAGTACATGGGCTACCCCGAGCCGGTGCACGACGTCTTCCCGCACTCGTGGAGCTACGCCGACGGGTACCTGCACCCCGGCGACGCGCCCGGCATCGGGGTCGAGCTCGACGAGAAGCTCGCCGCGAAGTTCCCCTACGAGCCCGCCTACCTCCCCGTCGCGCGCACGCTCGACGGCACCCTCACGGACTGGTGACGCCCATGACCCCTGTGCCGACCTCCGTTCCTGCCCCTACGCCCATCTCCGGTACGGGCGTCCCCGCGGGGACCACGCTCAGCCGCAGCGCGCCTGTCGCAGGCCTCCTGGTCACCCCCGAGGCACCCGGCGGCACCGGCATCGTGCACCTCGGGCTCGGCAACTTCCACCGCGCGCACCAGGCCGTCTACACGGCGCTCGCGCAGAGCGCGGAGCCGGGGGACTGGGGAATCCTGGGCGTCGCGAGCCGCTCGCGCCGCGTCGTCGACGCGCTCCGGGCGCAGGACCACCTGTACTCGGTCCTGCGGATCGCGCCCGAGGGCAGCGGCGTCTCCGTGCCGGGCGTGCACACCGGCACCCTCGTCGCGGGCGAGGACCCGGCCGCCGTCGTCGCGGCGCTCGCCGAGCCTGCCACCAGGGTCGTCACCCTCACGGTCACCGAGCACGGGTACCGCATCTCCCGGCGCACGGGGCGCCTGGACCTCGACGCCGACGACATCGCGCACGACCTGAGCGCTCGCGGCGCGCGGGCCCCGGTCACCACGATCGGCCAGGTCGCCCGGGCGCTCGAACGGCGCGCGCTCGGGCACGGCGCCCCGGTGACGGTCCTGTCCTGCGACAACCTGCAGTCCAACGGCACGACGACGCGCGACCTGGTGCTCGAGTTCCTCGCCGCCTCGGGGGCGGGGCAGGACGTGCTCGACTGGGCCTCGACGTCGGTGACGTTCCCGAACTCGATGGTGGACCGCATAGTGCCGGCCACCACCGGCCGGTACGCCGACGAGGTGCGCCGGACGACCGGCCTGGTCGACGCCGCACCCGTGGCCGCGGAGCCGTTCAGCATGTGGGTGCTGGAGGACCGGTTCGCGGCCGGCCGGCCCGCCTGGCAGCACGGGGGAGCGGTGTTCTCCGCCGAGGTCGAGGCGTACGAGCTGGTCAAGCTGCGCCTGCTCAACGGCACGCACTCGCTCATCGCGTACCTGGGCGCCCTCGACGGCCGGGCAACGATTCCCGAGGCCCGCGCGCAGGGGTTCGTCGAGCGGGCCGCCCGTTCCGTGATCGCCGACGAGTACCTGCCGAGCATCGCGCTCCCGCGCGGGTTCGACGCCGAGGCGTACGTCGAGCAGCTCTTCGGACGCTGGTCGAACTCGGCGCTCGGGCACCGGACCAGCCAGGTCGGGTCCGACGGCTCGATGAAGCTGCCCCAGCGGGTCCCCGCGCCCGCGCTGCGCATGCTGGCGGACGGCGAGATGCCGCACCACCTGGCGCTGACCGTCGCCGCGTGGCTGTGCTGCGTCGCGCCCGTCGACGGTTTCGACCCGGGGCCGCACGCGGCGGCCATGACGGACCCGGCGCGCGAGCGCCTCGCCGAGCTCGCCCGTACCGCACCGGGGATCGAGGCGTTCGTGACCGCCGTCCTGGCGCACGACCGGCTGCTCGGCGACGAGCTCGCCGCGCACTCCGAGTTCGCCGCCCGGGTTGCGGACCTGGCCCGCACCCTGACGACCCACGGCCCGGCCACCGCCACAAGGGAGGTCGAACGCTGTGGGCGTGATCGTTGCGCCTAAAACCGGCACGTAGTCGCAACGATCCCGCTCACAACCAATCTGCAGACACAACGACGTGCTGCTCCCGCCGGGAGCGACGACCGGAGGTACCAACGATGGACCACACCACCGCGGCGACGCCGCCGCATGATCTGCCCGCGACCGGCGAGGCCACCCACCGCGCGACCCCGCCCGCCGAGGTGCGCCGGGCCGCCATGGCCGGCCTCGTCGGCACGGCCCTGGAGAACTACGACTTCGTGCTCTACGGCACGGCGTCGGCGCTCGTGTTCAGCACCCTGTTCTTCCCGAACGTCTCGCCGGCCGCCGGCATCCTCGCGAGCTTCGGCGCCTACGCCGTCGGCTTCTGCGCCCGGCCGCTGGGCGGGCTGTTCTTCTCGCGCTACGGCGACCGGCTCGGCCGCAAGTGGGTGCTCGTCTCCACGCTGCTGCTCATGGGGCTGTCCACGCTGGCCATCGGCCTGCTGCCGACCTACGACCAGGCCGGGATCGTCGCGCCGGCCCTGCTCGTGCTGTGCCGGTTCGGCCAGGGCTTCGGCGCGGGTGCCGAGCAGTCCGGCGGCGCGACACTGCTCACCGAGGCGGCTCCGCGCGGCAAGCGCGGGCGGCTCGCCTCCCTGGTCATGGTCGGCGCGGCCGCCGGCACGGTGCTCGGCGCCGGGGCGTGGGCGCTCGTGCAGCTCCTGCCGGAGGACCAGCTCATGAGCTGGGGCTGGCGCGCCGTCTTCATGTCCAGCATCCTCGTGACGCTCGCGGCCTACTTCTTCCGGCGCAAGCTCTCCGAGACCACGGTGTTCACCGAGGCCAAGGAGAAGAAGGCCACGGCCTCGGCCCCGGTGCGCGAGGTCTTCCGCAACGGCAAGCGCCTGCTGGCGATCGTCACGTTCATGACCGTCGGGCTCAGCGTCCAGTCGTACACCTACCAGGTCTTCATGGCGTCCTACCTCAAGGACACCGTGCGGATCGACGCCGGCACCGTGCCGCAGATCCTGCTCGTGGGCGCCGTCTTCGGCGGTATAGCCGCCTGGCTGCTGGGCGCCCTGTCGGACCGGTTCGGACGCCGGAGCGTGTTCCTCGTCGTCGCCGGGATCCTGCTCGTGCTGCCGTACCCGACCTTCCTGGCGCTGAACACGGGCAGCCTCGGCTGGATCTACGTGGCGATGATCGTGGGCTTCATGCTCGCCTGCCAGGGCGGCGTGGCGATCACCATGAGCTACTTCCCCGAGCTGTTCGGCAGCCGCTACCGCTACGCGGGCGTCACACTCGGCCGCGAGTTCGCGGCGGTGCTCGGCGGCGGGTTCGCCCCGCTGATCGCGGCGTCGCTCATCACCGCGTTCTCGGGCTCGTGGGTCCCGGTCGCCGTGTACATGTCCTTTGCGATGCTGCTGGCCTTCATCGCGGCACTGCTGGCGCCCGAGACCCGCAACCGTGAGCTCACCGTTCCCGAGAACGCCACCCACCGCCTGCTCGGTCGCCCGGTCGTGGTGTCCGCCCGAGGAGACCGATGAGCAGCCTGCCGGACGCCGTCACCGCCGTCGTCGCACACGGCGCGGGAGACCTGCGTGTCGAGACGCAGCCCGCGCCGCAACCCGCGCCCGACGAGGCGCTGGTGCGCATCGCCTACGGCGGGATCTGCGGGTCCGACCTGCACTACTGGCGACACGGGGCGGCGGGCGAGTCGGTGCTGCGCGCGCCGATGCGTCTCGGGCACGAGGTCTCCGGCACGGTCGTCGTGCCCTCGGCCGACGGCGGCGGGCCCGCGGCCGGCATCGATGTAGCGGTGCACCCCGCGACCCGGGGCACCGCGCCGGGACGTTATCCACCTGAGCGGCCGAGCATCTCGCCCGGCGCCTCCTACCTGGGCAGCGCCGCCCATGTGCCGCACACCGACGGCGCGTTCGCGTCCCACGTCGCGATCCCCACCCGCCTGCTCCGGCCGCTGCCCCCGGGCCTCGGCCTGCGGACCGGGGCCCTGGCCGAACCGGCGAGCGTCGCCTGGCACGCCGTCGAGCGGGCCGGCGACGTCACGGGCCGGACGGCGCTCGTGATCGGCTCCGGGCCGATCGGGGCGCTCGCTGTCGCGGTGCTCAAGCACCACGGCGCCCGCCGGGTGGTCGCGATCGACCTCCACGAGCACGCCCGCGCCACGGCGCGCGCCCTCGGCGCGGACGAGACGCTGGCCGCCACGGACGCCGAGGCCATCGCGGCCGTCGAGGCGGACGTGGTGCTGGAGTGCTCGGGATCGTCGCCGGGGCTGGAGTCGGCGGTCCGCGGGGCGGTGCGCGGCGGCGTCGTGGTGCTCGTCGGGCTGATGCCGAGCGGCCCGCAGCCCGCGCTGCTGTCCCTCGTCGTCACGCGGGAGCTGAGCCTGGTCGGCTCGTTCCGCTTCAACGACGAGATCGACGCCGTGCTGGCCGCCATGGCCGACGGGTCGCTGGACGTCGGGGCCGTCGTGAGTCATGAGTACCCCGTCGGCCGCACGCTGGAGGCGTTCGAGGCGGCCGCCGACGCGTCGTCCTCGGCGAAGGTGCTGCTGACGTTCGGCTGACGGGGTGGGCTCTGGAACCGCTGGCACGTGCGGACTGGTCGCCGGGCACGGCACCCGATCAGATGCTGGAGTCGTCTCCAGGCGAGGGCTCGCTCATGACCAGGGTACGCAGGATGGTTTCGGCCACTTCGCGTTGCGACACGTTGCGGTTACGGGAGGCGGACTCGAGGATTCGTCTCGCCTCGAGAGCGGTGCAGTCGTTGGCGTGCATGATGGCTCCGACCGCACGCTCGGTCGCGCTCAGGTCGGACATCTGGTGGTACAGGCCCGCCGTAGCGTCCTCGAAGTCAGCGAGCTTCAGGTGCAGCTTCACCATCGAGGCCGCGAGCTGCGCGTAGCCGTCAGCCGCTGTGACGAGCTCGTTGGTCCACGGGTCCGGCGTACGGGAGTACAGGTTGATGGCGACGGCGATGTCCGCGTTGACGGAGGCAGGGACCGCCAGCGCGGAGACGAAGCCCTCACGGAGCGACTGTTCGCGCCAGGCTTCCCACCCTGCGGTCTCGGCGATCACCGGCACGACCTGGACCGTTCGTTTTTCGATGGCGTCGACGCACGGTCCATCGTCGGCGAGGGACTCGGCGCGGTCGCAGCGTCCGGCGGCGTCTGTGCTGCTGCCCGCGCGCACCGCGAACCCGCGCTCGCCCAGGATGATGCTGGCCTCGAGCCTGGTGCCCAGCACTGTGGCGGCGCGGTGGGCCAGCTCGTGCGGGAAGGCCGAGATGTGCATGGCGTCGTTCCGATCTGGTGAACTCCGGTGCTCCTGTGCTCCGGAACGCTGCAGGGCCGCCGGTTTCCCGGGCCGACAGCCGTACGACTGCTTGACTTTTCAGACTACGCCGGGACCGGGCGATGCGTTGGGTGGCTCAGGGTCGGCGGGTGCGGTTCACCCGCAGGATCTCCTCCTGGTAGGGCGCGACGACGTCGGCCGAGACCCGGCAGTCGAGCAGCAGGAACCGCCGTTCGGCGACAGGCTCGGCGGTCCAGGCCGCCACCCGGTCCAGGTCGGCGAGCGAGCGCACGACCACGCCCTCGGCCCCGACCGCCGTGGCGAGCGCGGCGAAGTTCGCCTCCGGGATGAGCATCGGCTCCTCGGCGATGCCCTGCCGCCCGTACACGTGGACCTCTGCGCCGTAGGCGGCGTCGTTCCACACGACGGCCATGCCGCGCCCAGCGGCTGTGCGGACGGCGGTCTCGAGGTCGGCCAGCGCCATCAGCCCGCCGCCGTCGCCGGTGGTGAGCACGACGGCGTCGTCAGGGCGGGCCGCGGCGGCCCCGGCCACGCTCGGGAAGCCGAGCCCGATCGACTGGAACGCGGTGCCGACCATCACCATCCGGTCGGGCTCGGCGACGGGCCAGTACATGTTCGCCCAGCCGATGAAGTGCCCGCCGTCGGACACGACCACGCGGTCGGCGGGCAGGAGGCCGGCCAGCCGGTGGGCGACGCTGCGGGGGTCGAGGCGCCCGTCCGGGGCGATCCCGTCCGCCGGGCCCGTCTCGTAGCGGCGGGCCGCGGCGACGTCCACGGTCTCGCGCCACCCGGACGGTTTCGCGTTGAGGGTGTGCAGCTCGTCCACGAGGGCGCGGGCCACGAGCGCGGCGTCGCCCCGGACGAAGCCGCCGACGTGCCGGTGCGTCGCGGCGGGCGCGATGTCCACCTGGACGACGCGGGTACGGGGCGCGAACAGGTCGCCGAAGCGCATCGTGAACTGGTTGAGCGACGCGCCCAGCACGACCGCGACGTCGGCCTCGCGCACCAGGTCCATCGCGCCCGCGGCGCCGAAGCCGCCGGCGACGCCGAGGTCGTACCGGCCGTCGGGGAAGACTCCGCGGCCCAGCGCCGTCGTCGTGGTCAGGGCGCCGGTCGCCTCGGCGAGCTCGCCGAGCGCGGCGCCCGCGCCGGCGAGCCACGCGCCGCGGCCGGCGAGCAGCAGCGGCCGCTCGGCGTCGGCGAGGTGCTGGGCGAGGTCGGTGATCGCCGCGGCGTCGAACGGGCCCGACGGTGCCAGCGGCCCCGGCAGCGCGGGCTGCGGGGCGTCCGGAATCGGCCCGGCCTCCAGCGCGGCGACGTCGTAGGGGATCGCCAGCACCACGGGCACGCGATACGTCAGGGAGTGCTCGATCGCGATGACGCTGGTGGCCGCGGCGTCCGCGCGGCCGACGGTATAGGTGCGCGCGCCGACGGCGGCCGCCAGCGCGATCTGGTCCACGTCCCATGGCCGCGGGCCCGACGTCGGCTCGTCGCCCGCCAGGAGCACCAGCGGCACGCGGGCCTGCGCGGCCTCGGCGAGCGCGGTGAGCGCGTTGGTGAAGCCGGCGCCGTAGGTGGCGGTGGCCGCGGCGATCCGGCCCGAAGCGCGGAAGTAGGCGTCGGCGGCGACCACGCCGCCGGCCTCGTGCCGGACGGCGGTGAACCGCGCGGCCGTCGCGCGCGTGAGGTCGTCGAGGAACCAGGCGTTGCCGTTGCCCATGACCCCGAAGACGTGGTCGATGTGGCGGGCGACGGTACGGGCGACGTGTGCGGAAACTGTGGGCACGGAGCCTCCAGGGGAACAGTGACGGATGAGTGCTGCGGTCCGTATGTGTCCCGTGCGGGCCCTGGTCGGGCCCGTCGCGCGCCCCTTTTTCGAGCGCAGGCGGTGTTCTTGATGCTGTCCGCCTTGACGCTCTGAAGTATATCCGCGCGGGCGACACGTTCCGGGTTCCGCCACGACTGCGACGTCTCCCGATGACAGCCCCCGATGATGTTCCCGCTGTGACATCGACGGTGCGCTGAGCGACAAGCCGCGACCGCTCTTGCCGCCGAACAATGTCGGGAGCAGCGGTCGGGTGAGCGCGGCCCTGCACGACTGCTGAGGGAGACACTGATGTCCGAACCTGTCCAGATGCTCGACGAGGGCGCGCTGCTCGATCGCGTCCAGGCGCCCGACGGGCGCGAGATTCTCGATGCTGCCACTCGCGAGGTGATCGGTCGCGCTCCGGTGCACACGGTGGCGGACCTCGACGCGGCGGTGGACCGCGCCTCGGCCGCCCAGCCCGGGTGGGCGGCACTCGGGCACGAGCGTCGCAGCGAGCTGTTGCTCGCGGCCGCCGACGCGGTCGAGGCGCACGCGGAGCCGTTGGCGCGCCTCCTGTCGCGGGAGCAGGGCAAGCCGCTGAACGGCCCGAACGCCCGGTTCGAGCTGGGTGCGTGCGCGGCGTGGCTGCGGGCCACGGCCGGCACGGTGCTGGACCCGGAGGTGCTGGTCGATGACGAGTCCGGGCACGCGGAGCTGGTCTACAAGCCGGTCGGTGTCGTCGGGGCGATCGGGCCGTGGAACTGGCCGTTGATGATCGGCGTCTGGCAGATCGCGCCGTCCCTGCGGATGGGCAACACCGTGGTGGTCAAGCCGAGCGAGTACACGCCGCTGAGCGTGCTGGCGATGGTCTCGGTGCTGAACGATGTGCTGCCGGACGGCGTCCTGGCCGCCGTGTCGGGGGACCGTGAGGTCGGGGCTCGCCTTGCCGCGCACCCGGGCGTCGGCAAGGTCATGTTCACCGGGTCCACGGCGACCGGGCGCAAGGTCATCGAGGCCTCGGCCGGCAATCTTGCGCGCCTCACGCTGGAGCTGGGTGGCAACGACGCGGGGATCGTGCTGCCGGACGCGGACCCGACGGTGATCGCGCAGGACCTGTTCTGGGGTGCGTTCGTCAACACGGGCCAGACCTGTGCCGCGCTGAAGCGGTTGTACGTGCACGACTCGATCTACGAGGACGTGGTCGCCGAGCTCGCGGCCGTCGCGGAGCAGACGCCGATGGGTCCGGGCCTGGACGAGGGCAACGTGCTGGGTCCGGTGCAGAATCCGCAGCAGCTCGCGATCGTGACCCGCCTGGTGGACGACGCCCGGGCGCGCGGCGCCCGCATCGTGACTGGTGGCGGGCCGGCGCCGGAGCTGGGTGAGCTGTTCTACCGGGCCACGATCGTCGCGGACGTCGCGGACGGGGTGCCGCTGGTCGACGAGGAGCAGTTCGGGCCCGTGCTGCCCGTGATCGGGTACCACGACGTCGAGGACGCGATCGGGAGCGCGAACCGGCTCGACGTCGGTCTCGGCGCCTCGGTGTGGTCGGGCGACCGGGACCGGGCGCGCGCTGTCGCCGACCGCCTCCAGGCGGGCACGGTGTGGATCAACTCCCATGGCGGCCTGCACCCGATGGCGCCGTTCGGCGGGATCAAGGGCTCCGGCTATGGCCTCGAGTTCGGCGTCGAAGGGCTCAAGTCCGTCGCAGTCCCCCAGGTCATCCACGGCTAAGGCGACGGGCCGCCACCGGAACATGGAAGAAGGCGGGACCACCTGGCTGGTGGTCCCGCCCTCTGTACTGCGACTACTGCCGTCCGGGCAGCTGCCCGGCGGTGTGGATCACTGCCCCGAGAGCGGTGGCGTGATCTGGATCAGGGCGGACTGGTTGCCCTTGAACGCCTTCTTGAGGTGGATCACGGTGCCGTACCCGACGCCGTCGTCCGCCGGGTTTCCGGTGCCGGTGATGGCACCGATGCCGAAGTCCTCGCCGAACAGCTCCGGCACGTACTCGCCCTGCTCGTCGACCATCCGCACCGTGTAGGGCGAGTTGTCGACGGACGGCACGACGGTCGACGCGTCGCTGTCGCGGTAGAACAGGCCGCCGTTGTTGAGCTCGATCCCGGGGTACCAGCCGGTGTCGTCGGTGAACGTGCGCACCGGCGCCTGTGCCTCGAAGTCCGTGCAGAACTCCACGGTGGTGTCCTCGCCCGTGATGCACTCGGTGAACGGGTACGTCGGCCGGAGGCCGAACGCCACGTTCGAGGACTGCGGGCGGGACGGAAGGTTCTTCAGCGCCGACGTGTCCGGCGTGGCCGAGTCGTCGCGCCGCAGCGGGTCGAAGTGGCTGTCCACCAGCAGCAGGCCACCCTTCGCCCCGGTACTCGGCAGGTCGGAGAGGTTGTTCAGGACATGGTTCTGGTCGCCGTAGGTCGTGTCCCGGTACCAGACGAGCATGCCTGGCGCGTTGTAGGCGATCTTCTCCACCTTCCACGCGTCGGTCTGCGGAGCCGCGTACGTCGAGTCGTACGCGTACCGCAGACCCTCGTCGAACCCGTCCAGGTTGCGCCACTCGACCAGGTAGAAGTGCTCCTGGACGGACGAGCCGGAGAAGATGTGCCAGCCGTTGCCCGTGGTCTCCGTGAAGGTCGAGACCTCGGGGGTCCAGCCCGCCTCGCCCGACTCCACGTCGTCGCTCCACACGACCTCGCTACCGCTGGTGAGCTCGAAGTCGTCGGAGAACCAGCCGCGGTCCTCGAACGCCTCGTCGGTGGCATAGCGCAGGCGCAGCTGGACGGTCTGCCCGGCGAACGCAGACAGGTCCACGTTCAGGTGAGCCCAGCCCTCGGTGGTGCCGGTGAGGCCGTACTTCTTGCCGCCGTAGTCGGCCATGCGGCCGTTCGGGTCGGCATACCCGTCCGGGGTGGTGACCTCGGCTCCGGCGTCGTCGAAGACCTTCTGCTCCTCCCAGGTGGCGCCACCGTCGGTGGAGATCTCGACGAAGCCGAAGTCCCAGTCGGCCTCGATCGAGTAGTCGGCCCAGAACGAGAACGTGGCGGCCGCGGGGACGTCGAGGGTGCGGCTCAGGCGGACATCGGCCCAGCTCTGGTCCGATCCGGTGTACCACATGGCCTCGCCGCTGTGCGGCTCGCCGAGCTCGATGTGCTTGTCCGGCAGGTTGATCTTGACGCCGTCCTGGGTGCCCTTCAGGGGGCGGGAGGCCTGGCCCACCTTGATCGCGAGCTCGTCGTCACCCGGGTCCACCTCGACCGGGTCCACCCAGCCGAGCACCCACTTGTCCCAGATGCCCATGTGCGTGGGCATCGACTGGAAGATGGGACCGGAGTGCGATCCGGAGCTCATCAGGTCCCAGAAGTCCACGTCGGAGTCGCCGCCGCTGGCCGTGTCGTACAGGTCGGGCAGGCCGAGGTCGTGGCCGTACTCGTGGGCGAACACGCCGACGCCGGAGTCCTCCGGCTGGACGATGTAGTTGGAGAGCCTCAGGTCGGTGCCCGGGATGGGCGCGCCACCGGGGACCGTCGAGGAGTGGGCCCAGATGGCGTACGTGCCCTGCGCGCCGCCGCCACCGGACTTGTCCTCACCCGCGTGGACGAGGACCACGTGGTCGATCACACCGTCCGGCTCGTTGACGTTGCCGTCACCGTCCCGGTCGGCCTGGTCCTCGATGTCGTAGTCCGCCCACGGGAAGTCGGGCTGCATCTCGGCGAGCTTCGCCACGGCGTCGATCGGGAGCTGCCCGGGACCGGCCGGGTTGTCCGGGTGCCCGTTCATGGTCTGGAAGGCGCCGGCCTCCCACTCTCCCTCGTCGTTGAGGAAGCAGCGCTGCGCGCCGTACCAGGCTTCGGAGTGCGGCACCTTCACCCAGGGGGTCGCCGAGCCGCTCACGGTGTACGCGCCGCGCGACATCTCCTCGTACATGTTCTTCATGGTGTAGCCGGAGATGTCGATGCCCGGCCGGCCGTCCGGCCCGGTGAGGTCGGGTCGGACACGCTCGGTGATGCCCTCCTCCGTGAAGAGCATCTTGTCGAAGTGCTCCGGCGAGAAGTCCTCGACCCACATCGTGTTGTTGTCGGGCTGCGAGGCCTCGGCGGGGTTCGGGATGTTGTTGTGCAGCGGGCCGTTCTGGACGTTACCCGGCATGCACTCCGACGAGCCCCAGAAGGTCGGCACCATCTGGTCGGTGAAGTCGTCGTTCGCGTTCTCGTCGAACTCGACCAGGATCGTCAGGAGCCTGGCCTCCTGGGTGCGGGGCGCGCTCTTGTAGCGAGCCTGCTTGATCGCCTGTGGGCTCTTGCCCGTGCGGACGGCCTCACGCTCAAGCTTGGCCAGCTGTTCCGCGGCCGCCGGGTTGCCGCTGGAGAACTTCTTCGCGAGCTCGTCCGAGGCGGCCTGTACCGAGGCGTCGACGCGGACGCCGGTCTCGCCCTCGGCCTTGTGGACGATGCTGCGGCCATCGGCCGTGATCTCGACGTCGTCGCCGACCTCGGGCTGGGCGGCGACGTCGGCGTAGTTGATGTAGTGCTCGGAGCTCTTGATGGCAGACGCACCATTGCCGGTGGCCGACACCGTCGTCGCTCCTCCGGTCGCCGCGAGTCCGGCGACGGTGAGCGCGACGACAGGAATCGCGGCCACCGTGCTCCGTAGCGCACGTCGGGTGGGTGTTCTCATTCTTTCTCCCAGGTCAGGTCGTCAACGTTGACGGCAGAAGGCCGCGGGATGTGGCGGCGGCTTCATGCCTACCGGAACCCGACCCATGGCGAAAGCCGAAATGGACGTTTTCCTCCGTTGCTAGGCGACTTCACCCGCAGACTATGGACATTTCTCCATGTTGACGTCATCATCGTTTTTGCGAGATTTAACCCGACAAATGGCTCGCTGGGCGACGTGGCCCGACCGAGCCTTCATCGAAAGGGAACCGCATGCCTCGAGGAAGACGCACGGCAACCCTCAGACGTCTGATCACCGGCACCGTCGCCGCGGTGTGCATCGCCCTGGTGCCGGCCGTGGTCACGGCCGCGCCGGCCCAGGCCGCAAGCACCTGTGCCAGCGGCGGCAACATCGCGATGGGCAAGTACTACGTGGTCAACAATCTCTGGGGCAGCGGATCCGGCTCCGGATGGCAGTGCGTCTGGGACAACTGGCAGTCCGGCGACACCATCGGCTGGGGCACCAGCTGGGAGTGGAGCGGGCAGTCCAACTCGGTGAAGAGCTACTCCAGCGCCGTCCTCGGCTGGCACTGGGGCTGGCAGCGGCCCGGCACGGAGCTCCCGGTGCGGGTCGGCGACAACCGCAGCGTCCCGACCACCTGGAACTACAGCGTGACCGGGTCGGGCACGATGAACGCCGCCTATGACCTGTGGCTGCACACCCAGTCGAATCCCAGCGGGTCGAACAACCCGAGCGACGAGATCATGATCTGGCCCTACAAGTCGGGCGGGGCGGGGCCGGCCGGCACCTACCAGACCACGGTCAACCTCGGCGGCGGGAGCTGGGACCTGTACCGCGGCTGGATCGACGCGGGCAACGGCGTCGGATGGAACGTGTTCTCGTTCGTCCGCACGTCGAACACCACCTCGGTGAACTTCAACCTGCGCGACTTCACCAACAACCTCGTGAACCGAGGGTGGCTGAGCAACAGCAAGTACCTCACCAGCGTCCAGGCGGGTACCGAGGTCTTCATCGGCAGCGGGCGGCTGGACACCGAGAGCTACTGGGTCGACGTCCAGTAAGCCTGTTCGTCCTGAGCGAGGCAGTGGGCGGTCATCGTGGATGACCGCCCACTGCTTTCTCGTTCGCTGCGTCTCGTCTTCAGGATGGTCGTTGAACGACTCGATCCCGGTGTTGCCGGCCCGCCTCGGGACTGTCGCTCACGCCCCTGCGGTCGGTGCTGCGGGAGCGTGCGCGTTGAACCGTTCGAGGTCGTCGTCCAGGGCGCGGTAGGTCTCCGGCCGGTTCCTCCTCAGGTAGGCGCCGTACCCGATCCCGCAGGCGAGGGCGAGCGCGAGCAGGAGTGGCATGAGCCGGATGACCAGGGCGTCCGAGCCCGCGACGATGTCGAAGTTCACGACGGCCATGACGACGATCGCGAGCAGCCCCAGGAACCCGATGCCCGGCGCCACGAGCGTGCTCCACAGGCGCCGGTCGTGGCTGCGGCGGAAGTGCACGACGATCGACAGCGCGGCCAGCCCCTGCAGGACGAGCACGCTGAGCGTGCCGAAGCCCAGCATGGCGGGCACGAGCGTTCCGATCGGGTCGGCGCCCGCGACCACGAACAATCCGGCGACGACGGCGGAGAACCCCGCCTGCACGAGTCCGGCGACCTGTGGCGCCCCGCCCGGTCGCGTCCGAGCGAGGGCTCGCGGCAGCACCCTGGCACGACCGAGGGAGTAGAGGTACCGCGTCGCGGAGTTGTGGAACGCGAGCATCGCCGCGAAGAGGCTCACCAGCAGCAGGACCATCATCACCACGGTGAGGGTTCCGCCGAGGTAGGTCTGGGCGAGGGCGAAGATCAGGTCGCCGGACTCCAGGTGGTCGAGCGCGGTCTGTTGTGCCTGTGCGACGCCGGCCGCGCTCACCACGGCCCACGTCGTGACGCCGAGGATCACGCCGATCGCCGTGATCGCGGTGTACGTGGCGCGGGGGATGGTCCGCAGGGGGTCACGAGCCTCCTCGCTGAACAGCGAGGTGGCCTCGAACCCGAGGAAGCCGGTCGCGGCGAGCAGCAGGCCGATCGGCAGCGACCCGGACAGCACGGACTCGGCGCTGAACGCGCCGGCGTCGTACCCGGTCTGCACGAGGACCGAGATGTCGAACACCACGAGGATCAGCACCTCGAGCACCAGCGCTACGCCGAGCACCTTCGAGCTGAAGTCGATGCCGGCGCGGGCCAGCACGAAGCAGACGACGATCGACGCCAGCCCCCAGACGTACCAGTGCAGGTCGAACCCGGTGAGGTCGGCGATGATCATCTGCATGAAGAAGCCGCTGGTGCCGATCGTGCCGACGACGAAGAAGTTGTAGCCGAGGGTCGCGATGAATCCTGCGACGAGGCCGCCGGTGCGGCCGAGTCCTCTGACCACGAAGGCGTAGAAGCCGCCGGTGTTGACGAGCTGCTTCGACATCTGGGCATAGCCGATCGCGAACAGCAGCAGAACGACGGCGACGAGGAAGAACGACACCGGCGTTCCTCCGCCGTTGCCGAGCGCGATCGCCAGCGACGCCACGACGACGATGCCGGTCAGCGGCGCTACTGCGGCGAGCACCAGGAACACGATGCCGGCCACGCCGAGGGCGTTGTGCCGGAGGGCGGTGGACTCTGCGCTGGACTCTGTGGGGGACTGAGCGGCGGTGCTCACGTCGGCTCCTTTGCCTGTGATGGGAATGCCTGTGGCCGAACGACTGCTCTGCGTCGGATTCTGCGCGGCACGTCCGGAGCAGTGCTTGCCGAACAGTGCACAGTGCTGTTGCGCGCGTGCAGACCACGGCCGGAGCGGTACCGACCGGGTGGTGCTGCTCGCAGGATGGTCGTGCGGCGGCGGCACCATGCCGACCGCCGCCGACGAACGAGGGGACGAGCAGATGGACGTCGGGCTGGACGGTCGCGTCGCACTGGTCACAGGGGCAGCCGGCGGTATCGGCCGTGCGGCCGCCGTACGGCTCGCCGCCGAGGGGTGCCGGCTCGCGCTGGTGGATCGGCACCTGCCGGACGCCGCCGGGTTCGAGCCCGACCGGGTTGTTGCGGCGTCCGCGGACGTGACCGACGAGACCGCTCTCGCCCGGACCGTCGCGGAGGTCGAGCGCCGGTTCGGCGGCCTGGACGTCGTGGTCGGCTGTGCCGGGGTCTCGGGCCCGGTGGGCACCCCTCTCGACGAGGTGACGCCCCGGCAGTGGCGCGAGGTGATGGACGTCAACGTGACCGGGAGCTTCCTGCTCCTGCGTGCGACAGCGCCCCTGCTGCGCCGGTCACCGCACCCGGTGGCCGTGCTCGTCGCCAGCGACTCGGCCCTGGTCGTGTCGCCCGGGATGGCTCCGTACTGCGCGTCCAAGGCGGCGGTACTCCAGCTCGCGCGCGCCGCGTCCGTCGATCTGGCGCCGATCCGCGTGACGGCGGTGTGCCCGTCGATCGTCGACACCCCGATGAGCAGGGCGGACCTCGGCATCGAGCTCGGCCTCGCCGGCGGGTTCGACGACATGCCGTACCCGGTGCAGACCCCCGACGAGGTGGCGGCGAGCATCGCGTTCCTGTGCTCGCCCTGGGCCAGGGCGATCAGCGGTACCGGGCTCGTCAGCGACTTCGGGTACAGCGCGAGGTCGGGTTTCCCGGCCTGAGGCGTCGGCGGCTGCCGGCACACGACAGAGGGAGCAAGGATGGGATTCGCAGGAGCGGACATCGACGGGAAGGTCGTCGTCGTCACCGGCGGCGGCACGGGGATCGGCGCGGCGGTCGCCGAGCGGTTCGCCGCGGAGGGCGCGCACGTCGCCGTGCTCGGTCGCCGCCGCGAGCCCTTGCAGCAGGTCGCGGACGCGACAGGCGCCCTCCCGGTCGTGGCCGACGCGGCCGACACGGCGTCGGCGCGGGCCGCCGTGGGAACGGTGCTGGAGCGGTTCGGCCGGATCGACGTGCTGGTCGCCAATGCCGGCGGGCACGGGTACTCGTCGGTGCTCGACACGGACGACGTTGCCTGGGAGGCTGCGCTGCGCGCCAACCTCACGACCGCGTTCACCACGGCCCGTGAGTGCCTGCCCGCGCTCGTCGAGGCCCGGGGGAGCATCGTGATCGTCTCGTCGCTCGCGGGTCTGTTCGCGGGACCGGGTGTCGCCGGCTACACCGTCGGCAAGCACGCCCTCGTCGGGCTCACCCGCACCCTGGCTCGCGACTACGGGGCACAGGGTGTGCGCGTCAACGCCGTCTGCCCCGGCTGGGTACGGACCCCGATGGCGGACGCCGAGATGGACGAGCTCGCGGACCGGGCCGGGCTCGCGTCGCGGGCAGAGGGATACGCGAAGGTGACGTGCGACGTGCCGTTGGGGCGGCCCGCCGAGCCTGCCGAGATCGCTTCGGTCGTCCGGTTCCTGGGGTCGGGGGAGTCGTCGTACGTCACCGGCGCCGTGCTCGTCGTCGACGGCGGGGCGCACGTCGTCGACGTCCCCACCATCGCGTTCCAGGAGGGGAGCGCGTAGTCACGGTCAGCGGTCCATGCGGCGGTCCGCACGGGCAGTGCCGGGCGCACGGGCAGTTCCGGGTGCATGGACCGTGCCGGGTGCGCAGAGCGTCAAGCGGACGGCGCCCAGACGCAAGACGCGACGGGGGCCGTGCTTCGAGGATCGCAGTGCACGTACCGGTGGTGCCCCTCGCGACGGAGCGAGCCGACGGCACCGCGGTCTCCGACGTGACACGGGAGAAGACCGATGACCGAACGACAGAAGAACGTTCCCCGCCGGCAGTTCCTCCAGGGTGCGGGAGCAGGCGTCGCTCTGGGCGTGCTGGGCGCCGACAGCGCCGCTGCGGCCCCGGGGCACGGCCCCGGGCGCGGGTACCGGAAGGCCGACCTGCTCCTCTACAACGGGAGCATCCTGACGCTGGACGGGACGTCCAGGCCTCCGGCGGAGGCCATCGCCATCAGGAACGGCGTGGTCCAGGCGGTCGGCTGGGGGCGCGACCTGCGCCGGCTGGTCAACGCACGCACGGAGGTCGTCGACCTCGCCGGCCGCACCGTGATCCCCGGCGTCAACGACGCCCACCTGCACGCGATGGGCTTCGGGACGAGCCAGCCGCCCCTCACGCTCGACGTCGGCAGGGACGCCGTCGACTCGATCGCGGCCATCCGAGACGTCGTCGCTGAAGCGGTGGCCGCCAAGGAGCCCGGTCAGTGGGTTCGCGGGCGCGGGTGGGACCAGGGCTACCTGGCCGAGGGGCGCTACCCGACCCGCCACGACATCGACGAGGTCTCGCCCGACCACCCGGTCCACCTCACGGAGTGGTCGCACCACGCCGTGTGGGTGAACTCGAAGGCGCTCGAGCTCGCGGGGATCACCCGGGACACCGCCGCGCCACCCGGCGGCGAGATCGTCAAGGACGGAGCGGGAGAGCCGACCGGGCTCCTGCTGGAGGGGGCGGCAGGGCTCGTCGGGGAGGTGCTTCCCGACTTCACCGAGGACGAGAAGCGGCAGGGCCTGCGGTTGGCCGTGGACCTGATGCACCGGTACGGGATCACGTCGTGCACCGAGCCCGGTACCGATCTGGGCTCGGTCGCGCTCTACCGCGACATGCTTCGCTCAGGGGAGATCCGCCAGCGGTTCACGGTCATGCTCGCGGCATCCGCGGCCGGGAACCTGCGGGAGACCCTGGCGAGAGCGCGCCGGCTCAGGACGGACAAGGCCTGGCTGAACGTCAGCCAGGTGAAGATCTACGCCGACGGCGTGCCGACCCAGGCTCGCACCGCATGGGTCTCCGAGCCCTACGTCGGGGGCGGCACCGGAGGCCTGACACTCCCCGGCGGCTCGCAGGAGGAGCAGCTCGCCGTCCTCGGCGAGTGGGTGCGCACGGCGCACGAGATGGGCTTCCAGGTGGGCACCCACGCGACCGGGGACCGGACGATCGAGGCCGCGGTCGATGCCTACCAGGCAGCAGTCGCGGAGCTCGGTGACACCGGGCTGCGGCACTACGTGATCCACGGCGATCTTCCCCACGAGACCGTCCTGCGCCGGATGGCGGCGTCGGGCTTCGGGCTGAGCTTCAACCCGCAGATCAAGCGTTCGCTGTCGCACCAGCTCGTCGACGTCATCGGCCGCGAGCGTACGGACTACCAGTGGCCGTACCGCACAGCGCTCGACCTGGGGGTCCACGTCGGCAGCGCCTCCGACGCCCCGGTGGTCGGGTTCCCGGACTTCCGTGAGGGGGTCACGGCGATGCTCACGCGCCGGAGCCTGGCGACCGGGGAGGTCTTCGGCGCCGCCGAACGCATCGGCCTGGACGAAGCCGTCGCGACGTACACGACCGCGGGCGCCTGGCAGGACCACGCCGAGCGCTGGAAGGGCAAGCTCACCGAGGGCATGGCGGCAGATCTCGTGGTCCTCGACGGGAACCTCGTGGAGACGACGCCCGAGGAGATCGTCGACCTGCCGATCGGCATGACGTTCGTCGGCGGCGAGCTCGTGCACGACGCGAGCTCCGGGACGTCGTCCGATGCGGCGGCCACGTCGTCCACCGGGGCGACGGTGGGCCTGGCCGGGTACATGTCGCGCGGCTGCTGTCACACGTAACCGCTGAGGCTCCCCGCACCTGCGGGAGTGACCTTGGTTGTGGGCGCGATCCTTGCGACTTCACGTCCGTTTTAGGCGCAACGATCACGCCCACAACCACGATGTGGCGCGGTTCAGGGCGCGCCTGTGGTGTCCAGGATCTCGGCTCGTGCGCCGACCGGGAAGTTCACCGTCGACGTGGTGTCGAAGCCGTTGTTGCCGAAGATCTTGCCGTCGGTCCGCATCGCCGTCAGGTCGACCAGGAGGAGCCCGAGGGTGGGCACGATCTTCTCCCGCCAGACGAACAGCGTGAGCCCGTCCCGCAGACCGACGTGGTGGCACCGGTCGGTATCCGCCAGCCCTTGTTCGACGCCGCGCAGGCAGTGCCACGTGTAGAGGTCGGGCGTGAGGTAGATGTGCTCGTACTCCTCGTTCGGCGAGTACGTGTACCGGTTGCGGAACCCGACAAGCTCCGTGGTCGGGGCGTGCGGCGGCGCCGTCGTCCCGGCGACCCGACCGTGCCGGATCCGCGCCGTGACGCCGGTCGGGTCGTCGCCCCGCTGGACGCGCGTGTAGGCGGACTCGGCGCGGACCACGTCCGTCGGGAGCTCGCCCTCGACGAGGGTCACGAGCCCGGCGTCGGCGTCGAGCACGAAGGTCGTCGAGGTCGCGCCGGCGATGCCGTCCACGAGGTAGAGGCCGCTGCGGAGCGACGTCACGCGGACCGGCGCCTCGGCGTCCTCGCCCCACCGGGCGACGCCGTCGGCGAGGGTGAGTGTCAGGCGCTCCCCGAGGTCGAGCTCGAACGACGCGCCGTCGAGGTCGGAGACCGGTTCGAGGGTGTTCGCGTCGGGCGCGAACCCGTCACCGAGGGCGCCGACGGGGATGAAGGATTCGGACATGGAGTGCTCACCTTGCTCTCGGAGGGATGGTTCAGTGCCGGGCTGGTGCCGGGCTGGTGCCGGGCTGGTGCCGGGCTGGATCAGTGCTGGCAGCGGCAGTTGTCCCCGCCGCCGCAGCATCCGTTGTCAGACGTCGCCGCGGTCGCGGGCGTCGTCGCGGGGGAGCAGTGGCCGGGCGCGCCGTCGGGCAGGTCCAACGCCGGGTTGCGGTCCAGGAAGCCGTACGGCTTGAGGACGAAGCCGGAGTAGTCGACGGGCATGACCGGCCAGTCCTCGGGCCGCGGGACGTGGGTGGGACCGAAGACGTGCCACAGCACGAGGTCCGTCCCGTCGAGGTCGCGGTCCGCGCTCGTCCAGGCGGGCAGCCCCGCGCCCCCGGCGTGCGCGTTCGGGTACGGGCCGGCGGGGAACCGCTCGTCGGCGTCGAACACGGTGGCCCACAGGTGCTTGGTCGCGAACGTCGCCCGGTCGTGCACCGTGGCCTCCGGCTGGGCCATCAGCACCGGGCCGCCCTGCGGCACCAGGTGGTACGCGGTCGGCCGGCCGACGTGGTTGCGGCGGTGCGCGCTGGCGACCTCCCACACCCGCCCGGACGCCGGGTCGGCCAGGCGGGCCGCCTCCGACTCCCGGGCGAGCTGCCGGCTGCGCCACGTGAACGCGTTGCCGTACGGGTTGTCCTCCCCCGTGGGGATCCCGACGACGTCCACCTCGTGCAGGGTGTTGTCCTCGCCGTCGACGGCGAGGTCTAGGCGCGCGCAGAACAGGTGCTGGTGGACGGGCGCGAAGATGCCCGGCGCGATCTCCGGGGCGTGCGGGTTCGCACTGCCGGGAACCCCCGCGCCGGCGAACACGATGCCGGTCGCCTTGGCCTCGACCTGGATCGTGCCGTCGAGGTAGAAGTACCAGAAGAACCCGTAGTCGTAGTTGCCGATGGTCGCGAAGTAGCTGATGACGAGGCGCCGGCCACGCCGGACCTCCGGATTGCCGGCCAGGTCGGTGTGCTTCCAGAGGATGCCGTGGTCCTCCTCGTGCAGGCACACGACCTGCGGGATCCGCACCGGGTTGCCGCGGTCGTCGGCGACGAACCCGTCGAAGTAGTGGATGACGCCGAGGCAGTCACAGCCGAGCGCGAGCGAGTTGGCGTTCTTGCCCAGCAGATACTCGCCTGCGTCGAAGTAGCTGATCCAGTGCCGGGTGCTCGACGTGTCGCCGTAGGGCACCACCATCTCGGGGACGCTCCCGCGATGGAGCACCGAGCGCTGCTCGGCCTCCTCGCCGGTACCGTCGCGGAACGTCACGGTGTTGAGCACCAGCCCTTCGCGGGCGTTGAACCCGACCCGGAAGCGCCAGTTCTCCCAGCGCACCTCGGAACCCTCGACGGAGAAGCTCGGCCCTTCCGGCTGGGTGATCTCGATGGGTTTGAGGGTCTCGCGCGCGGGTCCGTGCGCCGCGAGCGAGTAGTCGCCCGACGCCATCGGCACGGGCGTGTCGCCGTCGTCCTCGACCCGGATCGCGCGGCCCTCCGTGAGGTCGATGTGCACGACGAGGCCCTCGACCGGGTGCGCCCACGGGCTGTCGTCGGGATGGGTGCGCAGGAACGTCAGCGACCGGATCACCCGGCGTCCCACCTCGTCCGCGCGCCCGAAGAACCCGGGCGCGAGCGGTGCGCAGAACGCGTCCTCGATGTACTCCTCGAGGCCACGCCGGCGCATCGCCTCCTGCCACTCGGGTGTGGCCCGCGCGATCTCCGCCGCCGCGTCGTACTCCTCGAACAGGTACTGCGGCTGCCCGTAGGGCGGGCGGTCGTTCTCGAGGACCGTGTGCGCCTCGACACGCCGGTGTGTCACCGACACCACCGCCTCGCTCGCCCGGCCGGTGCCGCGGTCCAGAAGCGTGACCACGACGCGTCGGTCGATCGGCGCGCCGGGACGCCACGCCGTGACCTCCTCCTTGGCCGGCTCGACCGGGAGCAGCTGCGGGACGCGCGTGTCCGCGCCGAGCAGCCCTTCGGCGACGAGCACGTCGCGCGCCGTGGCGATCTCGCCGTCCGTGAGGGGGTCGAGCGGGTGGACGACGCGCGACGGCATCGTCACGCGTGAGCCGTGCGTGTGCGTGATGTCGGGGAGGTGCGTCATCGAGGTCCTCGGTCGAGCGGGCGGTCCGCCCAGTATCGGGACCCCGCAGACCGCCGGTCATGACGATGGGCGCTCGAGGGTTGACGCAGGGAGAACAGCGTCAGCGCGCGGTCCGGTACTCCCGCGGGGGCACGCCGAACTCCGTCTTGAACGCCCGGCTGAAGTGCGCGGCGTCGACGAATCCCCAGCGGGCCGCGATCGCGGAGACGGGGGCGTCGGCGAGCTGGGGAGCGACGAGATCGCGCCGGCAGTGTTCGAGCCGGCGCTGCCGGACCCACGCGGCGACGGTCGTCCCCGTCTCGTGGAACAGCGCGTGCAGGTGCCGGGTCGAGATGAAGTGCGCCGCGGCGATCGACGTCGGCGTGAGATCGGCGGACCCGAGCCGCTGCTCGATGTACGTCCGGATGCGGTCGAGGAGCTCTTCGTGGGGGTCGCGGGACGGCGAGCGCCCGAGCTCGGCGGCGAACAGCGTCGAGACGAGGTCCAGCGTGCTGTGGGCCAGCCGGAGCCCGGGTGCCTGCTCGAGCTGTTCGATGTGGTCGCACAGGTGGGTGAGGAACGGGGCGACGATCGCCCCCACGCCGGTACTCCCGCCGAGCCGGACGGCGGTGAGCTGCCCGACCAGGCCGGCGGGCAGCTCGATGCGGTTGTGGGGGAACATCACCACGAGCGAGCGGAAGTCGCGGTCGAACTCGAGCGTGTACGGCCGCTGCGTGTCGTACACGGCGAGGTCACCGGGGCGCAGCACCGTTTCCCGGCCGTCCTGGACGAGCAGGCCGGTACCGGTCAGCATGAGGCTCACCTTGAACGAGGCGAGGTTGTCGCGCGCCGCGTGCTGCGACGTCCGCTCGACGACGTGCTGGCCGCCGTGGAGGTCGCTGACGTGCACGTCATCGACCGTCACTGCCCGCACGACCCCCCGGAAGGAGTCCGGCGCGCCGCTCGACAGGTGCAGCGGCAGGAAGACGTCCCCGACCACGGCCCGGTAGGCCTCGAAGCTCGGCGTGACGTGGGTGGCGAGCCTGCCGGTCATCGGCGTCTCCCCTCTCTGGAGCGACTTCGTTGTCGGCGTCCGCGCAGTTGACGGTAGTCTCCCGGCCGGCGCCTTTCAAGGATGACGAACTGCCGGCCGCCGTCAGGCCGGGGTGAGCGTGTACTTGGTCTGGAGGTACTCGTGGATGCCCTCGGTGCCGCCCTCGCGGCCGAGGCCGGACATCTTCCAGCCGCCGAACGGCGCCGCGGCGTTGGACACGACGCCGACGTTGAGGCCCATCATCCCGGTCTCCAGCCGCTCGATCATGCGCTGGCCGCGGGACAGGCTCTCGGTGTAGACGTACGACACGAGCCCGTACTCGGTGCTGTTGGCCAGCGCCACCGCCTCGTCCTCGGTGTCGAACGTGGTGATCGCGAGCACCGGGCCGAAGATCTCCTCGCGCAGGATGTCGCTGCCGGGCGCGACGCCGGTGAGCACCGTCGGCTCGAAGAAGGTGCCCGGCCGGTCGACGCGGGAGCCGCCGGTGGTGAGCTCGGCGCCGCGGGCCACGGCGTCCTTGACCAGGGCCTCGGCCTTGGCGACGGCGTTGCCGTCCACGAGCGGGCCGATGGTCGCGCCGGACTCGGTGCCGCGGCCGATCACGAAGTCGTTCACCGCGGCGGTGACCCGGCGGGCGAACTCGTCGGCGACCGAGGAGTGCACGATGAAGCGGTTCGCCGCCGTGCACGCCTGCCCGATGTTGCGGAACTTCGCGGCGAGGGCGCCGGTGATCGCCTGGTCCAGGTCGGCGTCCTCGAAGACCACGAAGGGCGCGTTGCCGCCCAGCTCCATCGAGGTGCGCAGGACGCCGTCCGCCGCCTGGACCAGGAGCTTGCGGCCCACCGGCGTCGACCCCGTGAAGGACAGCTTGCGCAGCCGCGGGTCGGCGATGATCGGGCCCGAGACGGCGCCCGAGCTGGACGTCGTGATCACGTTGACCACGCCGTCGGGCAGGCCGGCGTCCTGCAGCAGCTTCGCGAGGTACAGGGTGGTCAGCGGCGTCAGTGCTGCGGGCTTGATGACCACCGTGCAGCCTGCCGCGAGGGCGGGAGCGATCTTGCGCGTGGCCATGGCCAGGGGGAAGTTCCACGGGGTGATGAGGTAGCAGGGTCCCACGGGGTGCTGGCTGACGATCATGCGCCCGGTGCCCTCGGGGTTGGGCCCGTAGCGGCCGGTCACCCGCACGGCCTCCTCGGAGAACCAGCGCAGGAACTCGCCGCCGTACGCCACCTCGCCGCGCGCCTCCGCGAGCGGCTTGCCCATCTCGAGCGTCATCAGGAGGGCGAAGTCCTCCTTGCGGTCCTGCAGGAGGTCGAACGCGCGGCGCAGGATCTCGCCGCGGGTCCGGGCGGGCGTGGCCGCCCAGTCGGCCGCCGCGGCGGCCGCGGCGTCGAGCGCGGCCATGCCGTCGTCCGCGTCGGCGTCGGCGATGGTCCGGATGGTCTCGCCCGTCGACGGGTCCTCGACCGTGAGGGTGGCGCTCGCGGCGGCGGGCCGCCACCGGCCGCCGATGAGCAGGCCGTCGGGGACGGTGGCGAGCAGGTCGGCCTCGCGGGTGCTGGTCATGCGTTCTCCTGGGTAGTCGTGGTGTGCTGCGGGAGCAGTGCCCCGGCGAAGAAGGAGCTGAGCTCGTCCCGCGCGCTCAGCGGCAGGACGGCGGCCACGTACTGGTCGGGCCGCACGACGACGACGGCACCGCCGCGGCTGATACCGCGCCGCTCGAAGATGTCCTGGGCCGGGTCGGTGGCGTACACCTTCTCGTAGTCGATCAGCCCGAACGGGCCCACCCGGGGCTTGAAGACCTCGGGCACGTCGGCGAACTCCACACCGAAGTGGTCCTGCTGGTAGACGACCTTGACGTCGAGCACGGAGTCCGGGTCGGTCCCGGCCGGGGTAGACCGCAGCAGCGGTGAGTCGGGCGCGCTGCCCAGCCACTCGGCCCAGTCCCGCAGGGCCGAGGGCTCGCCCGGGGCGGCGGCGTCGGCGAACGCGTAGATCCGCCACCGCCCGTCGGCGCGGGCGTGGTGGCCCAGGTGGGCGGGATTGCCCTCGGCCACGCGCTCGACGGGGGCGGACTTGAACCGCTTGCCGACCGGGAAGCCCGTGGCGAGCTCCTGATGGACCGGCTCGGCCACGATCATGGACGGTTGGTACTGGGTCATGAACCCGCACGGGAACTCCTGGGTCTTGACGTAGAAATCCTCCAGGTACGTCGGGTCGGGCAGGTCCTCGGGGGGCGTGGCCATGAGGCGCGACCACTCGCGGTCGAAGTCGATGAGGTTCTGCGCGACGACCTGCCGTTCCGCCGAGTAGGTGGCCAGCAGGGCCTCCGGCGCCCGGCCCGTCAGCACGTGCGCCAGCTTCCAGGCGATGTTCCAGCCGTCCTGCATCGACACGTTCATGCCCTGTCCGGCCTTCGCGCTGTGCGTGTGGCAGGCGTCGCCGGTGAGGAACACCCGCGGCGTGCGGACGCCGGTGAGCTCGGCGGGTACGTCGTCGAACCCGTCGGTGACGCGGTGGCCGACCTCGTAGACGCTGTGCCACGGCACGTCCTTCACGTCCAGCGTGTACGGGTGCAGGATCCGGTTCGCCCGGGCGATGACCTCGTCGAGGCTCGTCGCGCGGATCCGGGCGCCCTCGCCCGGCGGCACCTCGCCGAGGTCGACGTACCAGCGGGCCAGGTAGCCGCCCTCGCGCGGGATGAGGAGGATGGACCCGCCGTCGTGCGACTGGATGGCGCACTTGGTGCGCACGTCCGGGAAGTCGGACACGGCCAGCACGTCCATCACGCCCCAGGCGTGGTTGGCCTTGTCGCCCACCGGTTTGCGCCCGATCGCCTCCCGGACGGCGCTGTGCGCCCCGTCCGAGCCGATGACGTAGCGGGCGCGCACCGTGCGCTGCGTGCCCTCGCGCGGCCCGGCGGTGTGCCGGAGCGTCACGGTGACCGGGTGCGCGCGGCCCTCGTCCGGGCCGTCCGCCGCCTCTGCCGCGTCCGCCACCGTGAGTCCCACGACCTCCAGGCCGTAGTCCGGGGTCACCCGCGCAGGCGCCCGGGCCGCCACCTCGGCGAAGTAGTCGAGCACCCGCGCCTGGTTGACGATCAGGTGCGGGAACTCGCTGATCCCCGTGGCGTCGTCCGGCGGGACGGCGCCACGGACGATGTGGGTCGGCCGCTCCGGGTCGGGCTTCCAGAACGCCATCTCGGTGATCCGGTAGGCCTCGGCGGTGATCCGCTCGGCGAACCCGAACGCCTGGAACGTCTCGACGCTGCGCGCCTGGATGCCGTCGGCCTGGCCCATCTCGAGGCGCCCGGCCCGCCGCTCGACGATGTGCGTACGGATGCCGGGGAACTGCGCGAGCTGGGCGGCGGCGATCATGCCCGCCGGGCCGCTGCCGACGATGAGCACGTCGACCTCGTCCGGCAGCTCGGCGGGCCGCTCGAGACCGTAGCCCGCCGCGGGCTGCACCCGCGGGTTGCCGGATACGTAGCCGTGATGGTGGAACTGCATCGTTCTTCCGTTCTGTTCGTGGGCCTGCTCGTGGGGCGTGGCCGCTTCAGGCCCGGGCGAGGCCGTAGATCGGGCTGGCGGCCTGCTGCTCCTCGTGGTCCGGGCCGAGCGGGATACCCGTGCGGTCCCGCAGGAGCAGCGTCGCGGCGAGCCCGATCACCGTCATGCCGGCGAGATACAGCGTCACCGACGTCGTCGTGCCCGTCGACTGCACCAGCGCCGTCGCGATGGTGGGGGCGAACGCCCCGCCCAGGATCGACCCGATCGCGTACGAGATCGAGACGCCGGAGAACCGGATCGACGCCGGGAACAGCTCGGCGTAGAGCGCCGCCTGCGGGCCGTAGGTGACGCCGAGACCGACCGAGAGAAAGGCCAGGGCGAGCACCAGCGAGCCGAACGTTGCGCTGTTGACCAAGGGGAACAGAGCCAGTACTCCGGCGAGCTGCAGCGTGAAGCCGATGACGTAGGTGGTGCGGCGCCCGAGACGGTCGGACACGGCGCCCCCCAGCCACGTCGCCACGAGCCAGACGACGGCGGAGATCGTCACGGCCCACAGGACCGGCCCCTGGCCCATCCCGACGGGCCCCTCCGGATCGGACGCGTAACGCTGGATGTATCCGCCGGTGGTCATGTAGCCGACGGCGTTGTTACCCGCGAAGACCAGCGCGGCCACGATCACCAGCGGTGTGTGCCTGCGGAAGAGGCGCAGCAGCGGCTGCCGGGTCGTCTCCGCGCGCTGCGCGATCTCGACGAACACCGGGCTCTCCTCGACGCTGCGCCGCACCCAGTACCCGATCCCGATCAGCACGACGCTCAGCAGGAACGGGACGCGCCAGCCCCAGGCGAGGAAGGCGTCGCCCGGGGCGACGGCGGTCATGATCCCCAGCACGGCCGACGCGAGCAGCAGGCCGAGCGGGACGCCGATCTGCGGCGAGGCGCCGAACAGGCCGCGCCGCTTGACCGGCGCGTGCTCGCACGACATGAGCACCGCCCCGCCCCACTCGCCGCCCGCCGAGATGCCCTGGAGGATCCGGAGCAGCACCAGCAGGACGGGAGCCGTGACGCCGATCTGCGCGTACGTCGGCAGGAGGCCGATGAGCGCGGTCGCCACGCCCATGAGCACCAGGGTGACCACGAGCACCAGCCGCCGCCCGTACTTGTCACCGAGATGCCCGGCGATGAACGCCCCGAGCGGGCGGAACAGGAAGCTCACGCCCACCGACCCGAAGGCCAGCAGGGTGCCGAGGCTCGACCCCGCCGGCTCGAAGAACAGCTGGCCGAAGACGAGTCCGGCCGCCGAGGCGTAGATGAAGAAGTCGTACCACTCGACGGTCGTGCCGACGACGGTCGCCAGGACGACACGACGGCGCTCGCGGGCCGAGGGGGAGCGGGCCGCGGTGGGTCCGTCCGGGGCTAGGCGTGACATCGCATGACTCCTTTGTCATCCGGGCCCGCCGTCGTCGGCGGGCCCGTCGTAGAGGGCTCGGCCGGAGGGCGGCCTTGCCGGGTTCCCGTCGACCATATACGATCTGTGATACGAAGCGCCAGGGGTCGTGGAAGACCGGCGGCCGAATGACCGGCAGATGACGGGCAAGGGAGCTCATGGGTACCGAAGCGCAGGCCTCCGTGACGGGGGCGCCACCGGCGGGCGGGCCGCTCGCGGAGCGGCCGGGCAAGATCGTCGCCGTCCACATCGCGTACGCCTCGCGCGCCGCACAGCGCGGACGGCGGCCCGAGGCGCCGTCGTACTTCCTCAAGCCGGCCAGCTCGCTGGCCGCGACGGGCGGCGTGGTCGAGCGGCCGGCCGGCACGGAGCTGCTCGCGTTCGAGGGCGAGGTGGCGCTCGTCATCGGCGAGCCGGCTCGGCACGTCCCCGTCGAGAAGGCATGGGCGCACGTCGCTGCCGTGACGGCCGCGAACGACCTGGGCGTCTATGACCTGAGGTGGGCTGACAAGGGCTCGAACGTGCGCTCCAAGGGCCGCGACGGCTACACGCCGATCGGCCCCGTGCTGCTGGACGCCCGCGTGGTCGACCCGGCCGGGCTGCGGGTGCGCACCTGGGTCAATGGTGAGCTCGCGCAGGAGGACACCACCGGCGACGACGCGCTGCTGTTCCCGTTCGCGCAGATCGTGGCCGACCTTTCCCAGCACCTCACGCTGGAGCGGGGCGACGTCATCCTGACGGGCACGCCCGCCGGGTCGAGCGTGGTGGTGCCCGGCGACGTCGTCGAGGTCGAGGTCGACGCCCCGACGGCGCCCGGCGCGCCGACGTCGGGCCGCCTGGTGACCACCGTGGTGCAGGGCGAGGCGCCCTTCGGCGACGTCGGCGCGGGGCCGCGGATCGACGACACGCAGCGTGCCGAGGCGTGGGGGAGCCGCGAGGCCGCGGGCCTGGCGCCCGAGAAGTCCCGGCCCGAACCGTTCGAGCTCACCGAGGAGCTCGCCGGCAAGCTGCGCCGCGCACCCGTCGCGGGGCTCTCGGCGCAGCTGCGCAAGCGTGGCCTGAACAACGTGATCATCGAGGGCGTGCGGCCGAACACGCCGGGTGCGACGCTCGTGGGGCGGGCGCGGACACTGCGCTTCGTGCCGAACCGCGAGGACCTGTTCGCCGCGCACGGTGGCGGCTACAACGCGCAGAAGCGCACGTTCGACGCCGTCGGCGCCGGCGAGGTGATAGTCATCGAGGCGCGGGGCGAGACGGGCTCGGCCACCCTGGGCGACGTCCTCGCGCTGCGCGCCAAGGTCCGCGGGGCCGCGGGCGTCGTCACCGACGGCGGCGTGCGCGACTTCGACGCCGTGGCCGCGACCGGCCTGCCGGTCTTCTCGGGTGGGCCACACCCCGCGGTGCTCGGCCGCCGGCACGTGCCGTGGGACACCGACGTCGCGGTCGCCTGCGGCGGCGCGACGGTGCTGCCCGGCGACGTCGTCGTGGGGGACGGGGACGGCGTGGTCGTCGTCCCGCCGCACCTGGCCGAAGAGGTCGCCGACGCGACCCTCGCCCAGGAGGAGCAGGACGCCTGGGTGGCGCAACAGGTGGCCGCCGGCCAGCCCGTCGACGGGCTGTTCCCGCCGAACGCCGAGTGGCGGGCCCGGTACGAGACGTGGAAGTCCCAGGCGCGGACCGGCCAGGCACACGGGGAGTCGCGATGACGGCCGAGGACGTGACGACGTCGGCCGTTGAGACCGCGTTCGCCGGCGCGCTGAGCAAGTCCCAGCTCGCGTACGACTACCTGCGTGACCGGATAGCGCGCCACGAGCTGAGCCCGGGCTACCGTCTCGTGCTGCAGAACATCGCCGACGAGCTCGCGATGAGCGTGGTGCCCGTGCGTGAGGCGATCCGGCGGCTCGAGGCCGAGGGCCTGGTGACCTACGAGCGCAACGTCGGTGCGCGGGTGGCGATGATCGACGAGCGCGGCTACGTCGACGCCATGCAGGCGCTGGGCGTCGTCGAGGGGGCGGCGACCGGCCTGTCCGCGCCCGCCATCTCAGCGGCGGACCTCCGGCGGGCGACCGAGGTGAACGAGCACCTGCGCTCGCTGCTCGACCACTTCGACGCGCACGCGTTCACCGCGCTGAACCGGCAGTTCCACTCGGTGCTGTTCGAGTCGTGCCCCAACAAGCTGCTGCTCGACATGGTCCACCGCGGCTGGTCCCAGCTGTCCGGGCTGCGCGACTCCACGTTCGCGTTCGTGCCCGGCCGGGCCCACGACTCCGTGGCCGAGCACGCCCACATCCTCGACCTGATCGCCCGCCGTGCCGACCCGCTCGAGATCGAGATCGCCGCGCGCGACCACCGGTGGGCGACCATGCAGGCCTTCCTGGACACCCGCGCCGCGACTGCCGCGGGGTCCCGTCCGACCCGACCTACGGAGACACTGTGACCGACCAGATGACCGACCAGGCGGCCGACCGGCCGAACCCTCATGTGCCCGCCGACCTGCCCGGCCGGATCCAGCACTACATCGGCGGCACGTTCGTCGACTCGGCCGACGGCGACACGTTCGGCGTGCTCGACCCCGTGACCAACCAGGTCTACGCGCAGGCCGCCGCGGGCAAGAGCGCCGACGTCGACCGCGCCGTCGCCGCGGCGCGCGACGCGTTCGTGAAGGGGCCGTGGCCCCGCCTGCTGCCGCGCGAGCGGTCCCGGGTGCTGCACCGGATCGCGGACATCGTCGAGTCCCGCGACGCGCGGCTCGCCGAGCTGGAGAGCTTCGACTCCGGCCTGCCGATCACGCAGGCGCTGGGCCAGGCGCGCCGGGCCGCGGAGAACTTCCGGTTCTTCGCCGACCTGGTCGTGGCGCAGTCGGACGACACCTACAAGGTCCCCGGCCGCCAGATCAACTACGTCAACCGCAAGCCGATCGGCGTCGCCGGCCTCATCACGCCCTGGAACACGCCGTTCATGCTCGAGTCCTGGAAGCTCGGCCCCGCGCTGGCGACCGGCAACACGGTGGTGCTCAAGCCCGCCGAGTTCACGCCGCTCTCGGCGTCGCTGTGGGCCGGGATCTTCGAGGAGGCCGGGCTGCCCGAGGGCGTGTTCAACCTCGTCAACGGGCTCGGCGAACAAGCGGGGGACGCGCTGGTCAAGCACCCGGACGTCCCGCTCATCTCGTTCACGGGGGAGAGCAGCACCGGACAGCTCATCTTCGCCAACGCCGCCCCGCACCTCAAGGGCCTCTCCATGGAGCTGGGCGGCAAGTCCCCGGCGATCGTCTTCGCCGACGCAGACCTGGACGCCGCCATCGACGCGACGATCTTTGGCGTCTTCTCGCTCAACGGCGAGCGGTGCACCGCGGGCAGCCGCATCCTCGTCGAGCGCGCCGTCTACGACGAGTTCGTCGAGCGGTACGCCGCACAGGCGAAGCGTGTGGTCGTCGGCGACCCGCACGACCCGGCGACCGAGGTCGGGGCGCTCGTGCACCCCGAGCACTACGAGAAGGTCGTCTCCTACATCGAGCTCGGCAAGAGCGAGGGTCGGCTCGTCGCCGGCGGCGGGCGGCCGGACGGCCTGCCGACCGGGAACTACGTCGCGCCGACGGTCTTCGCGGACGTGCCGCCGTCGGCCCGGATCTTCCAGGAGGAGATCTTCGGCCCGGTCGTCGCGATCACCCCGTTCGACACGGACGCGGAGGCGCTGGCCCTGGCCAACGGGGTCCGGTACGGGCTGGCCGCCTACGTGTGGACCAACGACCTCAAGCGCGCGCACAACTTCTCGCAGGCGATCGAGGCGGGCATGGTCTGGCTCAACTCGAACAACGTGCGCGACCTGCGGACGCCCTTCGGCGGGGTCAAGGCATCCGGCCTGGGGCACGAGGGCGGCTACCGCTCGATCGACTTCTACACCGACCAGCAGGCCGTGCACATCACGCTCGGCAAGGTGCACAACCCCACTTTTGGCAAGGGAGCCTGAAGATGACCGACACCACCGGGCGCGTCGTGACCAGCGACGCACCGATCGTCGCGAGCGACCCGATCCCCACGCCCCTGGCGCCGCCGCCGGACATCCTGCGGTGCGCGTACATGGAGCTGGTCGTGACCGACCTGGCCGCCTCGCGGAACTTCTACGTCGACGTGCTGGGCCTCGTGGTCACCGAGGAGGACGACCAGACGGTCTACCTGCGCAGCCTCGAGGAGTTCATCCACCACAACCTCGTACTGCGCAAGGGGCCGGTGGCCGCCGCCGCCGCGTTCTCCTACCGGGTGCGCAGCCCGCAGGAGCTCGACCGGGCCGTCGAGTTCTACACCGAGCTCGGCTGCCGCGTGGAGCGTCGCAAGGAGGGCTTCACCCGGGGCATCGGCGACTCGGTGCGGGTGACCGACCCGCTCGGCTTCCCGTACGAGTTCTTCTACGACGTCGAGCACGTCGAGCGCCTGGCGTGGCGCTACGACCTGCACAGCCCCGGCGCACTGGTGCGCCTGGACCACTTCAACCAGGTCACCCCCGACGTGCCGCGCGCCGTGAAGTTCATGGAGGACCTCGGCTTCCGCGTCACCGAAGACATCCAGGACGACGAAGGCACCACTTACGCCGCGTGGATGCGGCGCAAGCCGACCGTGCACGACACGGCGATGACGGGCGGCGACGGACCGCGCATGCACCACGTCGCGTTCGCCACGCACGAGAAGCACAACATCATCGCCATCTGCGACAAGCTCGGGGCGCTGCGCCTGTCGGACCGCATCGAGCGCGGCCCGGGCCGGCACGGCGTCTCCAACGCCTTCTACCTGTACCTGCGCGACCCGGACGGGCACCGGGTGGAGATCTACACGCAGGACTACTGGACGGGCGACCCGGACAACCCCGTGGTGACCTGGGACGTGCACGACAACCAGCGGCGCGACTGGTGGGGCAACCCGGTGGTCCCGTCCTGGTACACCGAGGCCTCGCTCGTCCTGGACCTGGACGGCAACCCGCAGCCCGTCGTCGCCCGCACGGACACGTCGGAGATGGCGGTGACCATCGGGGCGGACGGCTTCTCCTACACCCGCCCGGAGGACGAAGCCGAGGCGCTGCCGTCGTGGAAGCAGGGCGAGTACAAGCTCGGGCACCAGCTCTGATGGGAGCACGCATGCTGGACGACGCGACGATCACCACCATCGCCGACGATCTGGCCCGCGCCGAGGCGGAGCACACCACGGTGCCGCTCCTGACCGCGCGTTACCCGGACATGACGGTCGAGGACTCGTATGCCGTGCAGAACACGTGGCGCCGCCGCGGCATCGCGGCCGGACGGCGTCCGGTGGGCCGCAAGATCGGGCTCACCTCGAAGGTCATGCAGGCCGCGACGGGCATCACCGAGCCGGACTACGGCGCGATCTTCGCGGACATGGTCTTCGACAACGGTTCGGTGATCGAGCACGGGCGGTTCTCGAACGTGCGGATCGAGGTTGAGCTGGCCTTCGTGCTGCGCGAGGCCCTCAAGGGCCCGGACGTCACGGTGTTCGACGTGCTGCGCGCCACCGACTACGTCGTGCCGGCCCTGGAGATCCTCTCGTCGCGCATCGAGATGGCCGGGCGCACCATCGTCGACACGATCAGCGACAACGCGGCCATGGGCGGCATGGTCTACGGCGGCAACCCGGTGCGGGTCGGCGAGACCGACCTGCGCTGGGTCTCGGCGCTCCTGTACCGCAACGAGACCATCGAGGAGTCCGGCGTCGCCGCCGCCGTGCTCAACCACCCTGCCACAGGCGTCGCCTGGCTCGCGAACAAGCTCGCTCAGCACGGCGACACGCTGGAACCCGGCGAGATCATCCTGGCGGGTTCCTTCACTCGGCCCGTGTGGGTGGAGCCCGGCGACACCGTGCTGGCCGACTACCGAGAGCTGGGGACCGTCTCGTGCCGATTCGTCTGACCCTCCCGCCCACGTTCCGCGACCGCATCGCTGGTTCGGACCGGCCGCAGGTCGGCATGTGGGTGTGCAGCGGCAGCCCGCTCGTCGCGGAGATCTGTGCGGGCGCCGGCCTGGACTGGCTGCTGATCGACGGCGAGCACTCGCCGATCGGCCTGGAGACCATCTCGGCACTGCTGCAGGCCGTGGCGCCGTACCCGGTCACCCCGGTGGTGCGGGCGCCGTCGGGCGACGCCGTGGTGCTCAAGCAGCTGCTCGACCTGGGCGCGCAGAACGTGCTGGTGCCCATGATCGACACGGCCGAGCAGGCGCACGCCGTCGTCCGGGCGGTGCGCTACCCGCCGCGCGGCATACGCGGGGTGGGCAGCGCGCTGTCCCGCGGTGCGCGCTGGAACCGTGTCGAGAGCTACATGCCCGACGCCGACCGGCACGTCTCGCTGTTCGTGCAGGTCGAGTCCGCGACCGGCGTCGAGAACGCGGGGGCCATCGCGGCGGTCGACGGGGTCGACGGCGTGTTCGTCGGCCCGTCCGACCTCGCGGCCTCCATGGGCGTGCTCGGGCAGCAGACGCACTCCGACGTCGTCGCCGCGGTGCATACCGCCTTCAAAGCCGTGCGCGCCGCCGGCAAACCCGTCGGTGTCAACGCCTTCGACCCGGCGGCAGCCCAGGCCTACCTCGACGCCGGGGCGTCGTTCGTGCTGGTCGGGGCCGACGTCGCGATGCTCGCCCGGGGTTCGGAGGCCCTGGCCGACCGATGGATCGGCGAGGACGGAGCGGCGGGAGACACCGCGCCGTGAGCCAGCCGGGCGGACGGCCACTCCGGAGGTCCGGAGCAGCCGCCCGCGTCGGGCCCGTTACGCCGAGCGCGTCCATTGCTGGGTCGTGGCCACCGCGTCACACGTCGCGAGCAGGAGTCCCCAGGAGTCCGCCGGGGTCGACAGGCACAGGGTCGGGTCGGCGACGCTGCTGATCGTCGCGTCGGCATTGAGCTCCCACTGCTGCTCTGGCGTGCCCGTGCAGTCGGCGATGGCGAGCGTGCCACCGACGGTGAGTGCGCCGCTCGGCGCGACGCACATGTCGCCGTAGACCGTGAGCTGCCGGTCCGCGGTCCAGTTGAACGACTGGTTGCCACCCCCGTTGCAGTGCCACAGGCCGAGCTGCGTGCCGGCCGTCGTCGAGAAGCCCGGCACGTCGACGCACACGTTGTGCTGGACGCTGACGATCGGCGCACCTGGCGGCGCGGGGGGCAGGTCGTTCAGGGCCTCGCGCTTGAGCAGTCCCCAGCCCCACTGGATCTGGGCCAGCCCCGAGGCATTGGTGACCTCGAGGTCGCCGTCGCCGACGACCTCGGTCAGCGTGTAGGCGTCGCCAGTGCGCAGGCCGGGCCAGTAGACGAGCCCGATGCCCTGCGCCCTCGCGACCTCCGTCAGGGCGCCGAGGTACGAGGTGTAGACGTCGCCCTCGTGGTTGCCGTAGTTCAGGCCCGTGGTCATCGGCGAGCCCGCCTCGCTGACGACCGTGCGCCAGCCGTACTCGCCGAGGCGCGGGAGCAGGTTCGCCTTCCACTCGTCCTCGGTCGTGTGGTTGGCCCAGAATCCGTAGAAGTGCAGCGAGAGCAGCGTCCCCTTGAGCTCCTCGGCCGCGCCGACGCCCGTGACGTCGTCGTTGTAGCCGGTCCCGGAGATGATTACGCGACCGCGCGGCACGTCGTCGTGGTCGTCGAGCCATCCGGCGGTCAGGTCGACCCACGAGTCGAGGGAGTAGCCGAACGGCTCGTTCATGGGCTCGAAGTACACCTTCGGGTTCCGCCCGTACTCCGCCACGACCGTGTCCCACATCGCGTCGAAGGCGGCGGGGTCGTCGGCCCGGCCGTCCTTGGCGTTGTCCGCCTCCCAGTAGCTGAGGATGACCTTGAACCCGTGGTCCGTGGCGGCGTCGATGGCACCCTGGTACGAGTCCCACCACTCGGTGCCGACGCTCGAGGTGTTGATCGGCAGCCGCACGGTGTTGGCGCGCACCTCGTGTCGGAACTCGAGGATGATGTCGGTCGCCTTGGCGTACGTCGTGGGGTAGTCGTCCTCCGTGCTCAGACCGGAGGGCACGACCTCGTCGTCCGCGTAGTTGTCGCGCGGGTCTGCCCAGTTGACCCCGCGGAACTCGGTGGTGCCGGCCGGCCCGACCGACGGGGCGGCGACGGCGGGACCGGGGACCACGGCCACCGCCGCTGCGAGGATTCCGACGGCCGCGAGGGCGCCGCCGGCCCGGATTGTTCGTGTCATGGGGACTCCGATCTAGGGGCGCGTCGCTGCGCCGCCGTCCGAGGCGTCACTGCGCTCGGTGCCGGCCTGATGCCGATGGTGGCGTAAACATTGCACGCCGATGCCGGGTTGCACAAGTGTCTCCGCGTCCTCGTCGACGGGTGACTTCCTTCGACCCGGTGAGCCGTCGAGGTCGTCCAGGCCGCATGAGGCCGGCGTCGCCCCGGGTTCAGGCGCGCCCGGTCGTATCGGCTCTCTTGGGCGCACGGTGCCGTCCGCCGGGGTTGCCGTCCGCGGCGAGACGCCGTCCGAGACCCCGCAGCGCCCAGGACACCTCACGGACGTCGATGAACACGCGGGTGCAGGGGCCGCACCGGTCCAGGTGGGCCCCGACGCGGCGCTGCCGGCTCGGTACGAGGCGGCCCTTGATGTAGTCATGCATGGCGGCGCGGGTGGCGCGGCACTCGGGCTGGTGCACGGTTCGGGGGTGCGCGACGGCGTCGTCGGTCAGGGTGGAGAGCACGGAGCGGAGGGCGGCGACGTCGGCCCCGCGCGCGGTGTCCGTGTCGGCGCGGCGGTCGTGGACGCGGACGCCGCCGGCGCGCGGAAGGTCCGTCGTGCTCACGCGAACCTGCCCCTTTCTACGGACGGTGCCTCGACTCGCGGGGCAACAGTGGCACTGCGAGCCAGGAGTCGTGGAATGCGCATGTGATACGCGACGGGGTCCGTGGCGCGGGGCAATGATATGTCCGGGCGCCGGCGCCCGGATGCGGCTGGACAGCCCCACGCCCACGCTGGAAGGGCCCGACGACGTCGAAGCACCGAGGGGATCAGGTGGAGGCCGAGGACAACCGCGTCACCGTCGTGATCGCGAGCCGGAACCGGCGCAACGACCTGCTCGCCTCCCTGCCCCGCCATCGCGCGCCGGTGATCCTGGTCGACAACGGCTCCACTGACGGCAGCGCCGACGCCGTCGCGTCGGCCCACCCCGAGGTGTCGGTGATCCGGCTGCCGCGGAACGTCGGCGCGGTGGCCCGGACGATCGGGGTGCGGGCCGCGACCACACCGTTCGCTGCCTTCGCCGACGACGACTCGTGGTGGGCGCCGGGCTCGCTGACCAGGGCGGCGGACATGTTCGCCGACCACTCCTCGCTCGGCCTCGTGTGCGCCAAGATCCTCGTGGGGCCCGAGCAGCGCATCGACTCGGTGAGCGAGCTGATGGCGGCGTCACCCCTCCCGCGCGACGTGTCGGCTCCCGGGGTGCCGCTGCTCGGTTTCGTGGCGTGCGCCACGATGGTCCGCCGGAGTGCTTTCCTCGCTGCGGGTGGATTCGACACCGTGGTGCGGTTCCCCGGCGAGGAGGAACGGCTGGCGCTCGACCTCGCGACCGGCGGCTGGGCGATGTCCTACGTCAAGGACGTCGTGGTGCATCATCACCCCTCACCGAGCCGGCAGTCGCCGAGCAGGCGCCAGTACGGCATCGCCCGCGCCGCGACGCTCACGGCACTGATGCGCCTGCCGTGGCGCGATGCCGTCGGCGAGCTGCGTTGGGTGGCGGCGCAGAGCCCGAGCCACCGGTCCGGCGTCGCCCGCGGACTGCTGGAAGCGCCGGCGGCCTTCCGGCGCCGCCGCCCACTCCCGGACGAGGTGCTGGCCCTGCGAAGGCTCCTGTCGCGATGGTGAACCCCACCCACCCCAATCGTTGAGTGCTGGGCATTCGCCCTCCTGAGCCGAGCAAGGGGGAATAGCCAGCACTCAACGAGGCGGGTGGTTAGAGCGAGCCACCCGCTACCCGCGGGGCGGCGGCGGACTCGCCGGCGTCGCCGATCGTCTCGCGCGCTACGTAGTTCTCCAGGTCGAACAGGTTGTTGCCGGCGCGCTTGGCGACCGTGACGAGCGTGGTGGCGGCGGCGACCTCCTCGACCTGCTCCTCCAGGAACCACATGAGGAACTGCTCGCCCAGCGCGTCGCCCTCGTCACGCGCCGCGCGGAAGATCGCCTCGATCTGCGCCGTGACCTGCTGCTCCTGGTCGAGCGCGAGCTGCAGCGGCTCCAGCACGTTCTCGAAGTCGTTGCGCACGTCGGGGGTGCCGGGGATCCGCACAGGCAGCGACCGGTCCAGGTGGTACTGGACGATCATCAGGCCGTGGTTGCGCTCCTCGAGCGCCTGCCGGTAGAAGTGCGCCGCCAGCTGCGGGAGGTCGTGGCTGTCGAACCACACAGCGATCGCCACGTACTGCAGGTGCGCCGCGAACTCATGGCCCACCTGCTCGCCCAGCAGCCGCAGGTACAGCGAGTTCTCGGAGGTCGTCGTCATGCGGCCAACGCTACCGGGGTCAGATGCGCGTCGGCTCGCCCAGCAGCACCATCCCGGCCGGGAACCGCCCGTCGGTCACCTCCTGGACGCGGCGCCGCGCCTCGGCGGCGCTGCTGGCGTGGACGTGCAGCTCCCGCGTCGTCGGGCCTGGGTCGGGGCGGCCGGCGTCGTCCTCCGAGTCCAGGCCGGGCTCTGCGACGATGCCGGCCTGCAGGCCGGCTGTGCGCAAGGCGTCCACGAGCGGCCCGGCGCCATTCTTGGCCGTGTCCAGGTCGGGGAACGTCACGGGGATGAGGTAGTTCGCCACGGGTTCCTGCGCCATCTCCCCAGCGAATTCCCGCCCGGCACCGCTCGCAACCGGACGTTCTGCCCCGGCCGCTAGGGTGTCGGGGCACACGCCGGCCGACCTGCGAAGGGAACCTCCGAGTGAGCATCCTCACCACGGCGAAGAACACGACGAGCAAGGCGAAGCAGACGCTGTCCCGCTACGAGTCCGACAACCCGCACACCGCGGGGCAGATCCGCCGTGCGGTCGGGGGCGTCCTCATCGCCGACGGTTTCGTCGGCCTGGAGAACCCGTTCGACGGCAAAAAGACCCGGCCGGGCATCGTCGGCGCCATGGTCAGCGTGGTGCTCGGCCTGGTCTTCGTCGCCGTCGCCTACTTCATGACCACGCTCGGCCCCGACACCGACACCGAGACCACCGGCCAGGTGGTCGCGGTGAACGGCAGCGAGACGTGCTCGATGCGCGCCGAGTTCGTCGTGGACGGGACCACCTACACCGCGCGCTCCACCGGGCAGTCGTCGACGAACTGCGACCACGCCCCCGGGGACACGGTCACCGTGCTGTACGACTCCGCGAATCCGGCTCGCAGCACCACCGAGGAGCCGATGCTGAACGTCTTCGCGTGGGTGTTCGGGGGCGTCGGGGTGCTGGTCGCGGTCGGTGGCCTGGTCACGACGGCCATCCGGGCCGCGTCGATCGTCTTCGGCGTCACGCTGTGGCGGTCCGGCTCGAAGATGATCCGGGAGAACCCCAGGACGGCGGACGACGCCGGCCTGGTCGAGCAGGCCCGCCAGGCGATCACCCGGCTGCTGACCGCCAAGGGCGCGCTGACCCAGGAGATCCTCGGTGCCGCTCAGGGCGGGGCAGGGCAGCGGGCGCCGGGGGAGCAGCCGACGCCGGGGGAGCGGTGGGAGCCCGCACCGCACGGAGGGCCGCGGCAGCCCCAGCCGTACGGCCAGTCGCCGCAGCCCCAGCCGTACGGGCAACCGCAGCAGCAGCCCGGACCCGTCGTCGCGCCGTCCGAGCCCACGATCGCCGGGTGGTACCTGACCGAGGACCAGCGCCACTACCGCTGGCACGACGGCGCGAACTGGACGCCGCATACCCGCCCGGTCCAGGCGCCGTCCGCCCCGAACTGAACCCGGCCCTCGTCGCACTCGCGGCGGGGGCCGTGCTTTCGCTTGACACATTCCCATATGGGTATATGTTTGAACCATGGCACGAGCAGCGACCACCACCGACGCGTTCAACGCGGTGGCCGAGCCGCGCCGCCGCGAGATCCTCGACGCTCTGGCCGGCGGCGAGCTCGCGGTGGGCGATCTGACGGAGCTGCTCGGGCTCGCCCAGCCGCAGGTGTCCAAGCACCTGCGGGTCCTGCGAGAGGTGGGGCTGGTGGACGTGCGCGACGACGGACGGCGCCGCCTGTACCGGGTGAACGCCGCGCCGCTGCGTGAGGTCCACGCCTGGGTCGGCCGGTACGAGCGGCTCTGGAACGAGCGGTTCGACCTGATGGACGACGTGCTCGACGAGCTCACCGAAACCGAAGCGGAAACCGAAACCAGAGGAGGAGATTGACATGGTCACCACGACCAAGGGCAGTGCCGTCCTGGCGCTGCCGAGCGATACCGAGATCCTGGTCACCCGGGACTTCAACGCACCGCGCCACCTGGTGTGGAAGGTGCTCACCGAACCCGACCTGATCAAGCGCTGGTGGGCCGGGCAGCGCGGGACCGTGACGGACGTGACCGTCGACCTTCGCGTCGGCGGGACGTGGCGGTACGTCATGACGGCGGACGGCGGGTTCGAGGTCGGGTTCCACGGCGAGTACCGCGAGCTCGACGCCCCCGCGGGCATGGTGCAGACCGAGGTCTTCGAGGGGATGCCCGACGGCGACTCCGAGCCGAGCCTGAACGACTACACGCTCGCGGAGCGGGACGGTCGGACCACGCTCACGGTCCGTACCGTCGTCTCCAGCAAGGAGGTCCGGGACGGCATCATCGCCACGGGCATGGAGGGCGGCATGCAGGAGGCCTACGACCTGCTGGAGGAGCTGGCGGCCGAGCTCGCGGAGGCCAAGTAGCTCGTTGTGGGCGTGATCGTTGCGGTTGTCTGCCCGTCATGGGCGCAACGATCACGCCCACAACGACGTGCGACGGCGGTATCTCCTCAGTTCCCCTTCTCGAAGTCGGTCTCGGGTGCGCCGTCGCGGTGCAGTGCGACGGCGACGATCACCAGGGCCACGCCGAGGACCTCGGCGGGAGTGGGCACCTGGGTGAGGACGAGGACGCCGATGACGGTGGCCGTTGCCGGGAGCAGCGCGACCATCAGGGCGTAGGTCGCTCGTGCGATGCGCCGCATGGCGAGCTGGTCGAACACGTAGGGGATGACCGACGACGTCACGCCGACGCCGATCGCGGCGCCCAGGGCGAGCGGGTCGGTGAAGGCGGGCGCAGCGTCGATGACGCCGAACGGGAGCGCGAACACGGCCGCGATCAGCATGGCCATGGCGAGCCCGTCGATGCCGACCAGGTGCCGGTGCCGGGACACGCGGTGGGCGAGGACGATGTAGCCGGCGAACAGCGCCATGTTGACGATCGCGAAGGCGAAGCCGAGCGGCGATCCGCTGAGACTGACCTCAGCCAGGAACGCGACGCCGGCGACCGCGACCACGAGGGCCGCGAGGTTGCGCAGGCTGCGGACCGCGATCGCGGCGATCAGGATCGGCCCGGCGAACTCGACAGCGGCCACGGTCCCGAGCGGCAGCCGGTCGATGGCGAGGTAGAAGCTGGCGTTCATCAGCGCGAGGAGTCCGCCCCAGGCGACGACCGTGCGCCGCTCGACGGGCCCGGCCGACGCCCATGCCCGCCAGGGACGCCGCCACACCGCGAAGACGAGTCCGGCGGACAGGATCCGCAGCCAGGCCACGCCGAGCGGCTCGATCCGGGCGAACAGCAGGACGGCGAACGCCGGCCCGAGGTAGTGGAAGATCGCGGACCCGACGAAGTGCAGCTCAGGACGTACTCGCGCGCTCAACGGCGGCGCGGCGGTCTGACGGGGTGCTCGTGGAGGTGGCACGAACCAGCACCTCACGCATGTGGACGAGTTCGGGTGTTAGCAACTCAAACACCGTGCTGCTAACGTGTCAAACAAATCACAGGCATTAGGGGGTCCGATGGCGGAGGCGCTGCCGCTCGATCCGCGCGGCTACCGGGGCACGTACAAGCTGATCGGCGGTGCGCCCGCGCTCGACTTCGCGAACCTGGTCAGCTATCGCGGCACGGATCGTGGGCACGACTGGCTCGCCCCGGATGCCAACGCCGTGACCTGGGCACACGCTGCCGGGTTAGCCGCGCCGGCGGGCGACGACATCGCCGAGCTCCGGGAGTTCCGCGAGGTGCTCGCGCAGGTGTTCCTCGACCTCGTGGACCGCACGACGCCGTCGTCGGCGGACGTCTCGCGCATCGGCGAGCTGGCCGCGAGTGCGTGGGGTGACCGGAAACTGGTGCTCGAGGCCGGCGCCACCGCCGCCACCTGGACAGCCACGTCACCCACGCTCCTCGCCGAAGTAGCCCTCGACGCGGCGTCCCTGCTCACCGACGCCGCGGCACTCACCAGGCTCAGTGCCTGTGAGGAGTGCCGATGGCTCTTCCTCGACACCAGCCGCAACCGCCGTCGGCAGTGGTGTGATCCCGCGGACTGCGGCAACCGCGCCCGCCAGCGACGCCACTACGAGCGAAACCGGCGCTCACCTGCTCGATAGCATCGGGCTGGCACGGAGATCATCGCACCCTGGTTCCCGCCCGGCTGGACGGCCGGACCCACGAGCTTTTTCATGGCCACCGAGCTACGCCCCTCGGACGTGCGCGCCCCGGACGGTTATGCGCTGACCGCCGGGACCAGAGCCGGCGTGACCTCCGTGCGCGTGCTCTCTGCCGACGGCGCGGTCGCCGCCGGCTGGCCTGTGCTGCCCTCTTGACTATATACCCTACGGGGGTATAAGCATGCCTCCAAGTGGATACCCCCAGCCGGTATCCAAGGAGGAGAGAGGGAACGTCATGTCAGCACCAACCGCAGCCCCGGCAGGACGCCGGTGGCTCGGGCTCGCGCTCATCGCCACGGCCCAGTTCGTCGTCATCATGGACACGTCGATCATCGGCGTCGCCCTTCCGGACATGCAGGCCGCGCTCGGGTTCACACCCGAGTCGCTGTCCTGGGTGTTCAACGCCTACGTCGTCGCCTTCGGCGGCCTGCTGCTCCTGGGCGGCCGGCTCTCCGACCTCCTCGGCGCCCGGAAGGTGTTCGTCAGCGGCTGGCTGATCCTCGCCGTCGGATCGGTGCTCGCCGGGGCGGCCGGAAACGTCGGCCTCGAGATCGCCGGACGCGCGGTCCAGGGTGCCGGCGCCGCGCTCATCGCGCCGGCCGCGCTCAGCCTGCTGATGGCGCTCTTCGGCGGCACGGCCGAGCTGCCTCGGGCCTTCGCCGTGTACGGCGCGGCGGCGCCGATCGGCGGCACCGCGGGGGTCTTCCTCGGTGGCGTGCTCACCGAGTGGGCGAGCTGGCCGTGGGTCTTCTACATCACCGTCCCGATCGCGGCGCTCGTCGTCGTGCTCACGCCCGGCGCGCTGCCGGCCGTCGCGGGCGGTCGCGGGTCGGTCGACGTCGGCGGCGCCATCACCGGCACCGTCGGCCTCGCCGCCCTCGTCTACGGCGTGGTCCGTGCCCCGGAGGCGGGCTGGGCCGCGGTGGAGACGCTCGTCGCGCTCGGCGCCGGCGTCGTCCTGCTGGCCGCGTTCTTCGTGATCCAGGCCCGCTCGCGGCAGCCGCTGCTGCGGCTCGGGATCTTCCGCACCCCGCAGCTCGGGGCGGCGAACCTCGCCCAGCTCCTCCTCGGCGCGGCCTGGGTGCCGATGTGGTTCTTCCTGAACCTGTACCTGCAGCAGGTGCTCGGTGCGGGCGCGTTCGCGGCGGGGGCGGCCTTGCTGCCGATGACGGTCCTGATCGTGCTGGGCATGACGCTCGTCGCGCCGCGGCTGCTCGCGAGGTTCGGGGCGCGTGCGCTGATCGTCGGCGGGTTCGGATTCCTCGCGGCGGGTCTCGGGTGGCTCGCCTTCGCCCGCCCGGACGGCAGCTACGTCGTCGACGTCCTGCCCGCCTCGCTGGTCGCGGCGTTCGGGATGGCGCTGGCGTTCGTGCCGTCGCTCGGCACCGCGATCGGCGCCGCGCGCCCGGAGGAGACCGGGGTCGCCTCCGGGCTGGTCAACACCAGCTATCAGATCGGCTCGGCGGTGGGCCTGGCGGCGCTGACCGTGCTGAGCTCGACGGTGGCCGCCGGCGCGATCGATCCGGCGGCGCTGACCAGCGGCTACTCGGCGGCGTTCATCGGCGCCGGGGTGGTCGCCGCGGCCGGCGGCGTCGTCACCCTTGCGGCGCTGCGCACGCGGCGCGGTGCCGAGGCCGCCGAGCCTGAGCCGGAGCTGGTCGCCGGTTGATCGGCAGGGAACCGACGAGGAGGCGCGGGTCCGCGGACCCGCGCCTCTTCTGTTGTCGGCAAGCAGGTTGTCGGCCGGTGCGTTGCCGGCCAGGGTTTTCGCAGGTCAGCCGGCGCACTGCCCGGTCGACACCGCGGCGCCCAGACCGGCCGCCTCGGCCGCGACCGGCCGCAGCTCGGCGCTCGTCATCGCGTAGCCGACGTCCTCCGCGGAGTCGTCACGCGCGAAGATCACGCCGGCCACGTCGCCGCCCGTGGTCAGCAGCGGCCCGCCCGAGTTGCCGGGTCGCACGACGGCGGCCAGCGAGTACACCTCGCGCTCCGCGCCGCCGCGGCCGTACGAGTCCGGCACGCGGGCGGTGTTGACGCTGATCACACCGGCGCTGCCGGAGGTGAACGGGCCCCCGTACGGGTAGCCCTGCACGACGGCGCGGTCGCCCACCGACAGGGTGGGCGCGATGCCGAGCGGGTCCGCGTCCAGGTCGTCGACGGCGATCACCGCGAGGTCGTCGACGGGGTCGTAGTAGACCACCCGGCCCTCCCGGACCGCGCCGCCGGGGAGCTCGACGACCGGCCGGTCGACGCCCGCCACGACGTGCGCGTTGGTCACCAGCCGGTCCGGGGCGACGACGAACCCCGAGCCGGTCGAGCTCGTCCCGCACGCGTACGCGACACCCGAGATCCGGGCCACCGACCGCGCGGAGGCCTCCAGCTCGGCGTTGTCGAGGTCGACGTCGGGCACGACCGGGTCCGCTCTCGGCACCATCAGGATGTTCAGGCGGGGCAGGCCGTCGTCGAGCACGATCGCGCGCATCTCGGCGAGCGGCCGGCCCACGGCGGGCGGAGTCAGCTCGTCGATGGTGCGCAGGACGGCGGACGAGGAGACCGCCGAGGCGACGCCAGGTGCGCCGGTGGCGCTGACCGCGTTGCCGACGAACGAGAGCGCGAGGGCGACCACCCCGACGTTGGCGACCCCGCCGAGCAGGCGCTCCAGCGGGCGCAGCGACGTGCGGTCCACGCCCTGCCGCAAATTCCGGCCCAGGCCGGCGCCGAGGGACGCGCCGAACAACGGCAGGAGCACCGCCACCGCTATCGATACCGGGCCGCGCCACTCGGAGCTGGGCAGCATGTCGTTCACCGCTGGGACGGCCCAGAAGGCCGCGACGCCACCGATGATGAGCCCGACCAGGCCGCCGAGCGTGGCCAGGAGGCCCCGGCTCAGGCCGGCCATGAGGGCGATGAACAGCACCACGAGAAGCACCAGGTCGAAAAGCTGCACGGAGGCTCCTTCGTGGGCGGCGGACAGCGTCTAGCGAGATGACATGACCGTAAGGGCTGAACCTGGGTGCCGTGACATCCGACCCTCCTCCATCACCCGATCCTCGGATTTGCCGCGAGACGTTCACCGCCGCTTTCACCTTTCTTTCGGAGCGTCGCGGATGGTCACGCGAGCGCTTGCTGTCGGCACAGCTCGCGCTGCTGCGCGAGTGGGCCGAGGAACACATGGCCGAGATCGACGACGCCCGGACGTCGCGCGGCCGGTGACCTGAACCGGTCAGCGACTCCGGCTAGCGCGGGCCTCGAGCTCGCCGAGCGCGACCGGCAGGTCAGCGAGGGCGGTGAGGGCCCGCTCCTGGCATACGCCGACGACGGCGTCGTACCGCGGGGAGCCGTCCGCGTGGGCGCGGACGTGCTCGGCGAGGAGCAGGGCGTCGCGGTGGTCGCCGAGCAGGGACTGGAGCCGGTGGCCGGCGGAGCCGAGGCGCTTGGTCCGGCGGCCGAGCAGGCCGACGGGTGCGCGGGTGATCGCGTCGCAGGTGTGCCGCAGCCGGCGTGCGGCCTTCCGCAGCTCGTGGGTGCTCTCGAGGTCGGTGAGGTCGCAGGCCGCGTCGAGGGTGCGGTCGACCTGGCGCCGGACCGCGCGGCGAGCAGCCTTCTTCGCCGGTCGCGACGCTCGTTCGCGCAACCGGGGTTCGGCGGCCCACGCCTCCAGCAGCCGGACGAGGTCGCGGCCACGGTCCGACCTGGTCCAGCGCGCGGCCTCGGAGTGGGCCTGCTCCTGGGCCGTCCGCAGCGGGTCGAGCAGGGCGGAGCGTTCCGTCGTGCCGAGGCCGGCCGCTTCGGCGGCGGCGTCGGCCTGCAGCGTGCGGACCTCGAGGTCGCGGGCCCGCCCCAGCACGTCGCCCCACTCCTTGAGGCGGGCCCGGAGCTCCGCCGTCGCCTCCTTGTCGAGGTACCTGCGGAACGCGGCCAGCACGTTGCGCAGGCGGCGCACCGAGGTGCGTAGCCGGTGCACGGCGTCGGGCTCGTCGGCGAGCGCGGCCGGGACGTGCTCCTGGATCTGGCGCACCAGGTCTCCGACCGCGAGGGTCAGCATCTCGCCCGCGGTCCCGGGATGGGTGGTGGTATCAGCAGCGATGCGGCCAGTATCGCGTGCGTCGCGCCGTCGGCGACAGCCCGTCGAACCGCCGAGCGAAAAAGCCTGTGGCCTGCCCGGGGGCCGCTGGTACGTTGCCGAGCATCATGATCGAGGTCGACAGAATCTAGCCACCGAACTGCCGGTGGCCTTCACCCGGAGGGCGTGGGCCCGTACCCGCCCTGGTGACTGATCTAGTCCTTCTTCGGGAGCCCGTTCCGCACCTTCCGTGCGACACGTAGGCGCTCACCCCGGCTGAGCCCCGGCATGTTCGCGACGCACCGACCATCGGTCATGGTTCCGTGCACGCACCCTGTCGACGGCCCTCGTCGTGGTCCCGTTCAAGTCGGCCACTTGCCCTCGGCATCCCTGGGGCTACATCCGCTCCGCCGACGTCGACGCCCCGTGTCCCGGGCCTGCCCGTGGTCGGTTGCACCCCTCAGCCTCGCTGATCCGCAACCACTACGAAAGGCCGTCTCATGCAACATCGCACCTCTCGCTCGCGCACCCGCCACCGTCGCGCGCACTGGAAGGCGACCGCACCCCTCCTCGTCCGTTGCCGGAACCCTCGGTGCGGCGAGTTCGTGCCACCGCACCGGGCATGCCCGCACTGCGGCCTCTACCGGGGCCGCGAAGTACTGCCGGCGACGGATGGTGATACGTGAACGCCGTCGATCTGACCCCCAGGAGCCGGTGGATGCGCATACGCGACCACCTGTCCGCGACTGGCGTCCCGGACTTCCGGTTCCGGCAGGTCATCAGCGCCTGGAAGGGCTCGGCCGCGGAGACGTTCGCCGACATCCAGGCCCTCCCACCGGCCCTTCGCTCCGACCTGTCCGAACGGTTCGGACCGCGCCTCCATCCGCTCACGGCGGTCGAGGTCCAGCACGACGGGCAGGTCGAGAAGGTGCTCTTCGCGGCCGAGTCGGGGGCGCGCATCGAGACCGTCGTGTCGCACTACCGGGCCGGCTGGGACTCGATGTGCGTGTCGTCGCAGGCCGGGTGCGGCCTGGGCTGCACGTTCTGCGCCACCGGTGCGGTCGGGCTGGTCCGCAACCTCACCGCCGACGAGATCACCGCTCAGGTGATGCACCCGCGCTGGACGCGCGAAGGGCTTCCTCGCCCGGCGAGTGTCGCGTTCATGGGGATGGGTGAGGCGCTCGCGAACCCGCACGTGTTCGACGCGCTGACCCTGCTCACGGACGCGGGCTACGCCGGGCTGGCGGCGCGGCGGATCACCGTGTCGACCGTCGGGTTCGCTCCGAACCTCGCTCGCCTGGTCGCCGAGCACCCGCAGGTGACGGTCACACTGTCGGTGCACTCGCCATTTCCCGAGCAGCGGGCCGAGATCATTCCGCTGGAGCGGCGATACCCGCTGGCGGAGAACCTCGACGTCCTCGACCGGCACGTGGTCATGACCCGGCGCAAGGTCTACCTCGCGTACCTGCTCATCGCCGGCGTCAACGACGGTGATGCGGACCTGGCGGCGCTGGCCGGTCTGGTGCGGCGGCGGTCCCGGCCGGAGCTGTTCCACGTCAGTGTGATCCGCTACAACGAAGCGGCCGGGGCCGACCCGACATACCGGGCACCCAACACCAGGCAGGTGGACGGCTTCGTGCACGGCCTGCGGGCCCGGGGGATCCACGCGACGAGGCGTCGTCAGCTCGGCACGACCATTGATGCGGCGTGCGGCCAGCTGCACGCCCGCTACCTGTAATACCCCGTTGAGTGCTGGATATTCGCCCTTCCGCCGCGCCAGAAAGGGGCGAATATCCAGCACTCGACGACGGGGGTCAGTCGTCCAGGGGGGACGGGCCCAGGTCGTTCAACAGCTGCTGCATGCGGACGTAGGCCTTGTTGCGGTAGGCGACCAGGTCCGCCGTCCTGTCGGGGTCGATCTCCCGGAAGCCGCCGCCGCTCTTGGTGCCCAGCTGCCCGCCGTCGATCCGTTCCTGGAGGATCGACGGCGTCGCGAACCGCTCCGGGAACGTCGTCTGCAGCGAGCGGTAGCAGAACGCGTACACGTCGAGCCCGGCCATGTCGGCGATCGCGAACGGCCCGAAGAACGGGAGTCGGAACCCGAAGGTGGTCCGGGCGATCATGTCGATGTCCTCCACCGAGGCGACCCCCTCGTCCACGAGCTTGGTCGCCTCGTGGAACAGGGCGTACTGCAGGCGGTTGAGCACGAAGCCGGTGGCGTCCGTCAGCCGCGCGCTGCGCTTGCCGACCTGCGCCAGCAGGGCCTCGACCGGTTCGAGCACCGCATCGGAGGTCCCGGCGTGCGGGATCAGCTCGACGCCGGGGATGAACGGCGCAGGGTTGCTGAAGTGCACACCGAGGAACCGCTCGGGCGCGCTGACCTGCTCGGCGAGCTGCGTGATCGAGATGGTCGAGGTGTTGCTGCCGATGATCGCCGTCGGGTTGGCCGCGCTGATCCGGGCGAGAGTCGCGTGCTTGAGGTCCAGGATCTCGGGCACCGCCTCCTCGACGAACCGGGCGCCCTCCACCGCCTCCTCGATGGACGCGGCCGCGCTGAGCCGGGCCCGGACGGTATCGGTGGCGCCCTCCGGGAACAGCTCCGCCGCCTCGAACTCCGCGGTCTCGCGCAGGATCCGCTCCAGGTTGTCGGCCGCCACCTCCGCCGACACGTCGGCGAGCCGCACCTCGTTACCCGCCAGGGCGAGCACCTGCCCGATCCCGCCCCCCATGTACCCCGACCCGACGATCGCGATGTGCTCGCTCATGCGTTCTCCTCCTCGTACGTGCCGATGGACGCCACCTTCTGGGCCGACGGCGACGTCTCGTCGAAGCGGTAGCCGAGCCACTCGGCGACGAGCCGCTTGGCGAGCTCCAGCCCGATCACGCGCTGCCCCATGGTCAGCACCTGGGCGTTGTTGCTCAGGACGGCTCGCTCCACCGAGTAGCTGTCGTGCGCGGTCACGGCGCGGATGCCCGGCACCTTGTTCGCCGCGATGGCGACGCCGAGACCCGTGCCGCAGAACAGCAGGGCCCGGTCGGCCTCGCCCGCCGCGACCCGGCGGGCGGCGTCGACCGCGACATGCGGGTAGTCGGTGTGCTCCTCACCGCTCACCCCGACGTCGGTCACCGACTCCACCCGCGGGTCGGCGAGGAGCTGTGCCTTGAGCGCGTCCTTGTACTGAAAACCCGCGTCGTCGCTGCCGACGACCAGGCGCAACCGGTCGGTCATCTCGGGGTCCCTCCTGCTGTCCGGGCGATGGTGGTCAGTACCAGCGCCAACGAGGTCGCGCCGGCGTCGGGGTGGCCGAGGCTGCGCTCTGCCAGCGGCCGGGCCCGGCCGAGCGCCGGCCGCAGCGCCGACGTCGCCCGGGCGGCCGCCGTGGCGTCCTGGGCGGCGGCCGCGAGCGACTCGGCCAGCGGCTGCCCGGCGACGGCAGCGGTTTCCAGCCGCTCGACGTAAGGCACGAGCGCGTCGACCATGGTCTTGTCCCCGACCTTCGCCCGGCCCAGGCGCACCAGAGTCTCGAGCGCGGTGCCCGCGGCGGCCGCCACGTGCGTCGTCGTCACGTCGTCGCGGTCGAGCGTGGGTGCGAGGGAAGCCAGCGCGGCGCCCCACAGCGCGCCCGACGTACCGCCGGCGATCTCGCTCCAGCCATCACCGGCCGCCCGCAGCGCCGCGCTCAGGCCGGCGTCCCGGGAAGCGGCCGCCGCGGCGAGCGCTGCGTCGATCCCACGACGCATGCCGACGCCGTGGTCGCCGTCGCCCGCTATCGCGTCGATGCGGCCCAGCTCGTCCTCGTGCTCATGGAGCGTCGCCTGCATCGCGGCCAGCAGGACGAGCGCCAGGTCGGCCCGTTCGACGGACCCGGGCGTGGCGGTCTCGGCCGGCCGGGTCGCGTGCGCCGACGGCGAGCTCTGGTCCGCGGCACGCACACCGCCGGCCCCAGCGGTGAAGGCGGCCCGCTCGACCCAGCCCTTGCGGTAGGCCGGGGTGTACGCGGGCGCCCGCCAGAGCTCCTCCAGCTCCTCCGTGAGCCAGAACAGCGTGACCGAGACGCCGGCCATGTCCAGGCTCGTCACCAGCTCGCCGCACTCCGGTTCGACGACGGTCAGGCCCGCGTCACGGAGCCGCGCGGCGACCTGGCCGTAGAGGACGAAGAGCTCCTCGTACTTGACCGTGCCCAGCCCGTTGACCAGGACGGCGACCCGGTCGCCGCGGTCCGCCGGCACGTCTCGCAGGAGCTCGGAGACCAAAATCTCCGCGATCTCGGCGGCCGAGCCCATGGGTACGTCGCGGATCCCCGGCTCGCCGTGGATGCCCAGGCCCACCGACATCATGCCGTCCGGGACGGTGAACAGCGGGCCGTCGGCCCCGGGGAAGGTGCACCCGCCGAACGCCACGCCCAGGGTCCGCGTGCGGTCGTTCGCCGCGATGGCGAGCCGCTCCACCTCGTCGAGCGAGTCGCCCCGCTCCGCGGCCGCGCCGGCCACCTTGAACACCACGAAGTCGCCGGCGATCCCACGCCGGTCGGCGATCCGGTCCGGCGGGGCGCTCGCGATGTCGTCGGTGACCAGCAGGGTGCGCGCGTCGATCCCCTCGGCGCGCAGCCGCTCCTGCGCCGCGCCGAAGTGCAGGACGTCGCCCGCGTAGTTGCCGTAGCTGAACAGCACGCCGCCACCGGCGTCGGCCGCGCTCGCCACCCGGTAGGCCTGGCCCGCCGACGGCGACGTGAAGACGTTGCCGCAGACGGCGCCGGCGGCCAGCCCGCTGCCGACCACGCCCGCGAACGCCGGGTAGTGCCCCGAGCCGCCGCCCACGACGACCGCTACCCGGCCGGGCGGTAGCGGGTCGGTGCGCACCACGCCGCCGTCGACCCTGCGGACCAGGTCGCCGTGCACCGCGGCGAACCCGGCAAGGGCGTCCTGGACGAAGCCTTCGCTGGTGTCGAGCAACCGCGTCATCGGACTGCTCCGGCCAGCGCGTGCTGGCGCACCCGGCTGGTGCCGAGCGTGTAGCCGTGCCGCTTCGGCAGCACGTGCCGGCGCAGGTAGTCGCGGTTGGCGGCGCACACGCTGAGCCCGTCGCCGCCGTAGTTCTCCGTGCAGATCACGCCCTGGAACCCGCATCCGAGGGCCGTGCGGAACGCGGCCCGGTAGTCGATCAGGCCGAACTGCATCGGGGCGGGGACGGACAAGTAGGCGTCGCGTTCGGGATCCTCGTCGCGCGCGTAGTTCTTGACGTGCCAGAAGTTCGTGTACGGAAGGGTCTTCTCGACCAGCTCCTGCCAGGGTTCGACGGGCCGGTGCAGGCGGACCAGGTTCGCGATGTCGGGGTTGAGGCCGACCTCGGGCAGGCCGATCTCCTCGACCAGCCGGACGGCGGAGTCGGCGGTGCCGAGGAACGTGTCCTCGTACATCTCCAGGGACAGCAGCACGCCCACCTCGGCGGCGTGCCGGCCCAGCTCCTGGAAGCGGGACACGGCGAGCGGCCGGTCGGCCGGGTCGTCGTGGTGCCCGGGGGCGGTCCAGAACCAGAGGCGCTCCTTCTGCTCCGCCGTCAGCGCCTGGTGCAGGCCGACCGAGACGACGCCGATCCCGAGAGCGGCGGCCGCGTCGATCGTGCGGTGGCTGTAGGCCAGGTTGGCCGCGCCGTCCTTCGCGTCGATGACGCTGCGCCGGATCGCCGACACCGACGCCAGGCCGAGGCCGAGGTCGCGCGCCGTGGCGGCGAGCCGGTCCAGCGCGGGCCCGTCCAGGTCGCCGGGGCGCAGCCAGGAGTCCGTGAGGTCGACGTGGTCGAACCCGGCGTCGGCGATGTCGGTGAGCACTTCGTGCCACACCGTCGGGTCGTCCTGCGCGGTCCGGCCGTCCGGTGTCACCGCGGGGAACGGCAGGGTGCTGGCCGCGATCGGCCAGTCGGCCGCCAGGAGGCGGGCGTCCTCCGTGGCGCCCGGGCTCGGGGCGCCGTCCGGGCGTGCAGCGCCGCCGGACGGCGTCCGGTCGGGCGTGGCGGCCCCGATGGTCTGTTCCGTGGTCAACTCTGACCTCCGTCCTGGGCACGCCGGTCTCCGTTGAGCCGGGTCGTGCCCTCCGATGGTGAAGTGGTTAGTGCTCCGTGGGCGGGCTGGTGGACCCGCGGACGACGAGCTCGGTCGCGAGCTCGATGTGTCGTGAGACCGGCTCCTTGCCGGCGGCCAGGGCCAGGACGCTGTCCAGCGCCACGCGTCCCATCTCCCACAGCGGCTGCCGAACGGCGGTGAGCGGCGGCGTGGACCACGCCGCGAGGTAGGTGTCGTCGTAACCGACGACGCTCAGGTCGCCCGGCACGTCGAGCCCGTGCTGCCGGGCCGCCTCGAGCACCCCCATGGCCTGGGTGTCGCTGGCCGCGAAGATGGCGGTCGGCCGCAGGCCGGACCGGAACCAGCGGTCGGCGACCGCGAAGCCGGAGTCGTAGTCGAAGCCCGTGAACTCCACGAGCTCCTCGTCGACGGGGACGCCGGCCGAGGCGAGAGCGGCCCGGAACCCGTGCACGCGGGCCGCCGCGGCGACCGACTGCGGGCGCCCGCCGAGCGCGGCGATCCGCCGGTGGCCGAGCCCGAGCAGGTGCTCCGTGGCCGACATGCCGCCGGTGAAGTTGGTCGAGCCGACGCTCGGGACGTCCGGGTTGGTCAGGTCGAGCGGGTCGATGACCACGACGGGCAGGTGCTCCTGGCTCAGCCCGGAGACGTGCTCCGGGCTGAGCTCCGCGGTCAGGATGATCGCGCCGGTACGGCCGGCGCTCGACAGGCGGCGTGCCCAGTCGCCCGGCGCCAGCCAGCCGGTGTCGGGCGCCGCCCGGTGGAAGCGGCTGACGACGATGTCGGCGTCGGCCGTCTCGGCGGCGTCGGTCACACCGCGCAGCACCTCCATCGCGTACGGGGTGGTGAGCTGGTCCGCCATCACCTCGATGCTGCGCTGCGCCAGCGGTCCACGCGTTCCCCGGCGCACGTAGCCGAGCTCCTCGATCGCCGCCTTGACCCGCGCGCGGGTCTCCATGGCGACGTCGGGGTGCCCGTTGAGCACCTTGGACACCGTCGGCATCGAGACGGCGGCCGACCCGGCGACGTCCGCAAGCGTGGGACGCTTGCCCGTCGTCCTTTCGAAATATTTCGCTGGCACATCATCGAATCTAGCCCAGTCACGGGGGAGTGGGCAACGTTTTCTATTGCGACAACGTTGGCAAGTGGCTGGTAAGCGCGAGCGGCGATTCCTTCGAAATATTTCGGCGGACCGTCGGCGGGCGGTCAGTCCGGTGGCTCTGCCGGCTGGTTCTGACGCCCGGCGCGCGACGCTATCGCGTCGATTGTCACGCCGTCGTACCCCAGCTCCGTGGTGAGGTCCGTCGCTGCCTCGAGAGTCGCCAGCCGGGTCGACTCGCTCCGGGTCGGCCGGCCCCCGTGCCCGTCGTGGGGTCGCACGCCTTCGAGCCGCTCAGTGCGGACGCCGAGGTGTCGACGGCATACCCTCGACCGGGCGCATCGCTGGCTGCGGGAACGGCTCGTTGAGGGACTCGGACCGGGGCCGGCCTGCGTCAGGGAGTCGCGAGGCGTCGGGGAGGTCAGGGAACGATCGAGTCCACGTAGCCGCCGTCCACCCGGACGGCTGCGCCCGTCGTCGCCGACGCGAGGGGAGAGCCGAGGTAGGTGACCAGGTTCGCGATCTCCTCGGGCTCGATGAGGCGCTGGAGCAGTGACTGCGGGCGGTGGAGCCGCATGAACTGGCGCTGCGCCTCATCCCAGGGCAGGGCCGGGTCGACCAGCTCATAGACGAACTTCTCGACGCCGCCGGTGTGCGTGGGGCCGGCGATGACCGAGTTGACCGTGACGCCGGTGCCCGCCGCCTCCTTCGCGAAACCACGGGAGACGCCGAGCAGCGCCGTCTTCGAGACGCCGTAGTGGATCATCTCGGCGGGGATGACGATCGCGGAGTCGCTGGCGATGTTCAGCACGCGGCCCCAGCCCTGCGCCGTCATGCCGGGCATCGTGGACCGGATCAGTCGGACGGCGGCGAGCACGTTGACCTCGAAGTACCGGCGCCACTCGTCGTCGTCGATCTCGAGCGGTGGCGTGCTGGTGAAGATGCCCAGGTTGTTGACCAGGATGTCGACGTCGCCGGTCGTGGCGAGTACCTCTGCGGCGCCGGGGGCGGTAGTGACGTCGCCGGTCGCCGGGACCAGGTCGCGGTCCGCCGAATCCGCCCGGAGCTCCTCGACCGTCGCTGCCACGCCCTCGGCTCGCCTGCCGTTGATCGCCACCCGGGCGCCCGCGTCGGCGAGCGTCGTGGCGAACGCTCGGCCGATGCCCTGGGTCGAACCGGTCACCAGCGCCGTCTTGCCGGTCAGGTCGATGCGCATGTCGTGCCCTGTCTCGCACGATAGTCGTGTGGTTCGGCCAGGGTGAGCTGTTCCGGACAGCCAGCAGGCGCGGTCTCCAGCCGAACATAGTTCGGCCCACCCGGCAGCTTCCAGGAGCGGTGACCTGCCGGGACGGCCATTCGCTGCGTGTCCGCCATTAGGGTGGGCGGATGGCGTCAGTGAGGCAGTTTCAGGTCACGTTCGACTGTGCGGAACCAGAGCGGGTGGCTCGGTTCTGGTGCGAGGTACTGGGCTATGTCGTACCGCCGCCGCCAGAGGGGTTCGCCACGTGGGCTGACTACGATCGCACGCTGCCGGCCGAGGAGCAGGGTGCGTGGTTCGCCTGCGTCGATCCCACGGGTGTGGGTCCGCGCCTGTACTTCCAGCGCGTTCCGGAGGGCAAGGTCGTCAAGAACCGGGTGCATCTGGACGTGCGGGCAGGCGCCGGGCTCGTGGGCGAGGAGCGCCTCGCCGTCCTCGAGGCGGAAAGCGCCCGACTGATCGCGCTCGGCGCGACCCACGTGCTGACGCAGTACGCCGACGAGGAGAACGAGTCCTGCATCACGCTGCAGGACATCGAGGGCAACGAGTTCTGCCTCGACTGACGCGAGCCTGAGCGCTTGGAGAAGGTCAACGTGGGTTGTTGGCCTCGGTGGCTCCGTCGTGGACGGGTGCAGCCATCAGACCGAGTCGATCCTCGCCATGCCCGTAGCACGGCATGCCCTGTCGGCTGGACCTTATGAACGGACCGGAGGGCATCTTGGTGGTGCCGCAGAAGAGTTATCCACAGATTTCAAATACGCCCTGCAGGGCGTACGAATGTTCGAGACAATGGAGGCAGTGAACAACGGCGGGCTAGCGGACGGGTTGGGGGGTGGGGGCCGGTGGAGTCGACGAACAACGCGACGCGTGGTGGCCTGCCTCCCGCGGCATCGGTGGAGGAAGCGCTGGCCCGGATCGAGGCCGCCGTGGGTGACCTGGCCGGCCTGACCAGTGCGGAGGTGCTGGATGGGTGGGACGCGCCGGCCGTGTCCCGGCTGGCTGACGCGCACACCCGTATCCGTCGGTTGACGGGCCGGTTGGACGGGGTGCGGTACACGTTGTTGCCGCGGATCGAGGCCGAGGGTTCCTGGCGTTCCGGTGGCATGGCCCGCACGTTCAAGACCTGGCTGCGGCTGCGTGAGGGGGTCTCGGCGCGTACGGCGGGCAAGGACCTGACGATCGCCCGCCGCCTGGACACCGCGCTGCCGGTGACCCGTGAGCGGCTGGTCGCCGGTGTGCTGGGCGCGGACCACGCGAGGGTGATGACGGAGGTCGCGCCGACCAGCGAGACCCGCACCGACGCCCTGGGGTGGTTGATCGATACCCGCACCGGGGAGACGACGACGCCGGAGTTGTTCGTGCAGACCGTCGCCGTGGACTTCCCCGACCCCGCGGACGACCCGGACGGCACCGAGACCCGTGGGCTGATCACCGGTGTCCTGGAGAAGGCGGTCGCGGACGGCACCCTGGTCACCGGAGAAGGCGTGGTACTACGCGAGGCCCGGTTGTTGGACGCGGACCGGTTCCGGAGGGTGGCTAAGGCGTTCGCGTCGGTGACCGACCCGGACACCGACGAGGTGGATGATGACAAGGCCGCGGCCGGTGAGTTCCTGGACCTGGCCAAGACGTTCGGCGGCTACCACCTGGAGGGGTTCCTGACCGACGAGCACGGCCTGCTGGTGCAGACCGCGATCACCGCCGTCATGGGCGCACCCGCAGTGGACGACACCAGGACGACCTCCCAGCGCAGGGCGCAGGGCCTGGCCGACGTGGCGAGGGTGGTGCTGGACACCAACCAGGCCTCCCCCGGCGCCGCGGTCCCGCCGCACCTGAACGTGACCGTGTCCTGGAACGAGCTGGTCACCCAGGTCACCCGGACACGGGACGGCCTGTGCCTGACCTGCGGGCAGGCCACGCCCGGCCGCGGGGCGGGCCTGGCGGGTGCGACCGGCACGACTGGCGTGGCGGGCGCGGCCGGCGCCGCTGGCATCGCTGACGGTGGCTCGGCGGGCGCACCGGGCTGGGATGCCGCCGGCTGGGCCGCGGTCGGCACCACGACCCTGTCCGGGCTGCTGTCCACGCCCGGTCCGGTGTTCACCGAGACCGGCGGCCGGATACCACGGGCCTTGCTACGCCGTCTGGCATGTGACAGCAGGATCACCCGGATCGTGTTCGGCCCCGACGGCGCCGTCCTGGACGTCGGACGCGCCCAACGCACCGTGACCGGACAGATGCGCCGCGCCGTCATCGCACGAGACCAGCACTGCGTCTATCCCGGGTGTGATCAGCCGCCGTCACGGTGCGAGGTCCACCACGCCGTCCGCCACTGGGCCGACGGCGGGAACACCTCCGTGACCAACAGCGCGCTGTTGTGCTGGCATCACCATGCGCTGGTCGACGCGCGTGGGATCAGCATGCACTGGGCCGGCAAGCCCGCGACGGCCACCGGCACGGCCAGCACCCTGGTGGAGACCGGGTGGGTGTTCACCGACGCCCGCGGCCACCGCATCCGCCTCCCCGACCCCATCGACGCCCTACCCCCACCAGCAGAAGCCGCCTGACGGGCAGGGTAGCTGGTCAGGCAGCCTGACCTGGAGCAGGTGCTCGACGCCTGATTGCCGGGACGGGTCCTCGCGAATGACGACGTGGCACGCCCGGCGGTGCCACGTTGAGCCCCTCAAAGCCCTAACCGTCCTCTGTGCGGGACCAGCGCTCCCAGAGCCACAGGATGATGACGATCAGCAGGAAACCGGGTATCCCGATGACACTGAGCCTGCCCAGCCAGCTCGTCATATCGGCGCCGACGCCGGTGCCTGTGCCGTCGGCGGTTGTCGGGCCGTCGTTCCCGGGACTCGCGCCGTCGGTGCCGCCCCCGGGTTCGGTTCCGCCGCTCGTTCCGGCGTCGCTTTCGGCCTCGCCCTCGGCATCGCTCGCCGTTCCGTCTCCGATACCAAGTGTGGTGAGCCAGTCCTTGATCTCGGCGCCGACGCCGGAGTTGGTGTTGGCGCCGTCGTCGAGCTGATTGTCGCCGTCGGACTCGTTGCCCGCGTCGCTGTCGTCGGCCGTACTGGTTTCGGGCGGGGTGTCCGTTCCAGAGCCCTTCTCGGAGCTCCCCTCTCCCATACCGAGTGAGGAGAACCAGTCCGAGATCTCGGCGCCGATGTCGGAACTTGTGCCATCGGAGGTGTCGTCACCGTTGGCGCCGCCATTGTCGCCCTCGGCGTCCGGCTGACCGTCGCTGTCAGGCTCGTCTGCGTCTGCGCCGTCGTCACTGCCACTGTCGCCACGCCCGCGACTACCCTCGCCGGAGCTGGCTCCGGGTGCCGCACCCGGCCCGGCACCCTCTCCGGACTCGCTGTCCGAATCGCCTACGGAGCCGCTGCTGTCGGTGTCGTCCCCGCCCGTACCTTCGGTGTCGGTGCCTCCTCCGCCCGCACCCGCATCGTCGCCACCTTCTCCTGCGCTACCTCCGGTTCTCGAGCCTTCGCCGCCTCCGCCCGCGCTGCTACCAGTTCCGGTGCCGCGGTCGCCTCCGCCACTGCCAGCTCCGCCACTGCCAGCTCCGCCGCCAGCGCCCCCGCCCGGGCCGTTGCCAGCTCCGCCCGCACCGGCACCTTCGCCGGCTCCGCCGCCCGCACCGCCGCCACCCGCACCCCCGCTTCCATCGCCCGCACCGGGCTTCGGGACGGACTGGGCGGCGGGCGGATCGTCGGGCTGGTTCGCTACCAGTGCCATGGCGCCGCCGCCTGCCGCGAGCGCGGCGAGCACACCCGCGACGATGGCCGCCTCCTTCTTGCCGAAGCGCGGCGCCCCGGCACCCGCCGCACCGGCCGCACCCACCGCCCGCCGCCCCCGCGGCGCCCGCACCCACGGCGGCGCCGAGCGCGCCGGTGGCCACGGCCGCCGCCACGACGTGCTGGCCGTAGTCGCGGAGCATCCAGGAGACCTCGCGGACGTCGATGAAGGCGCGGGTGCACTCGGCGCAGGTGTCCATGTGCGCCTCCACCCGGTTGCGGCGGCGGGGGAGGAGCCGGTCCTTGAGGTAGTCGTGCATGGCGGCGCGGGTGGTGCGGCACTCGGGTTCGTTGACGGCTTGGGCGTGGGCGGCGGCGAATGCTCCGGCGAGGCGTTCCTCGGCGCGGCGTAGCCGCATGGTCACGGCGTGGGGTCGTACGCCGAGGCCGGTGGCGATGTCGGTGACGGCCTTGTCGTGCACGTGTCGTTCGAGGAGGATCTGGCGGTCGTCGTCGGCCAGGTCGGACAGGGCGGTGCGGAGCATGGTGACGTCGGCGAGGCGTTCGGCGTCCAGCTCGGCGCCTGCGGCTGGGGGAGTCAGGCCGTCGAGCGTGTCGTCCTCGACCGGGTGGGCGCGGCCGGCTTCGCGGGTCATGGAGATGGCTTCGTTGACCGCGGCGCGTCGCCAGTAGGGGGCGGGGTCGTTGATGGTGCCGCCGGTGGAGACGATGCGGACCATCTTCTCCAGGGCGCGGCTGGTGGCTTCCTCGGCGTCGATGCCGGGCACGCGTGCGGCGACCGAGTGCACGACGTTGGGGCGATGCACGACCCAGTCGTCGATCTGCAGTGCGCGTGCCGCCGTCATACCGGGTGCCCCCTCCCGATCGGCGATGATTCCACCGCGGTCGGAAGGGCGCGCGACGAATCCCATGATGTGCGTTAACGCACCATAAGTCGGTCACCGCCGCCCCCGGCAGGGCGCCGGGAAACGGTCAGGCGTTCGGGGCATGTGTGCCGGTGGCACGGGTCCTGAGCAGGTCCATGACGTCGTTCAGGCCCATCTCGACGCGTCCGTAGACGCGGGGGTTGAGCAGCGTCGTGCCGTCGAAGTCACCGGCGGACGCGAAGAACGCGACCGGCACGGTCAACGCCTGGAAGAACCCGAACAGGGGCCGTAGGGCGTGCTCCAGGACGAGCGCGTGCCGGTCCGTGCCGCCCGTCGCGGCAAGGAGGACCGGCTTGTTGGCGAGCGCGTACTGGTCCACGAGATCGAAGAAGTGCTTGAACATCCCGGGGTAGGAACCCCGGAACACCGGTGTCGCGGAGATCAGCAGATCGGCCTGCTCGGCGAGCCGGATCGTGGCCTCGACGTCGGGCGAGACCTCGTCGCGCTCGGCCGCCTCGGTGAAGCCCGGGCCGAGGCGGTAGACGTCGATCTGGGACGTCTCGATGGGAAGCATGCCGCCCAGCGTGTCCAGGATGACGCCGACCAGGCCCATCGTCTTGGAGCGTTCGTTCGGGCTGCCGTTGACGACGACGACGCGGAGCGCCGCACCGCCGTCCGCCGGATGCTCGGCCGGACGCTCGGCTGGACGCTCCGCCGGATGCTCAGCCCGCTCCAGGCCGACGGCGGTCGGGGCGCTCATGCCGCGCTCTTCTCACGCGCGGCGACCTCGCGGCGCACAACCGGTGCGACCTCGGTTCCGAGCCGTTCGATGGCCGCAAGGTGCTCCTGCTGCGGCATCCCGCCGAAGCCCATCTGGATCAGGGCGCGGTTCAGGCCGTACAGCTCGTGGTAGGCGAGGAGCTTGTCGATCATCTCCTGCGGGCTGCCGACCAGGAGTCCTGCCTGCGGCGAGGACTGCGCGTCGAACGCCGACCGGGGCAGCAGGAACCCCTCGCCGCGCTGGTGGTTGTTGTCCATCATGCCGCGCGCGAAGTACGGGTACATGACGTCCCGCGCGTGCTGGCTGGTGCGCCCGACGAACCCGTGCGCGTTGATGCTGACCGGCAACGCGCCGACGTCGTGCCCCGCCTGCTCGGCCGCCTCCCGGTAGAGCTCGACGGTCTGCAGGTGGGACGCGATCGGGCCCAGCAGCAGTGCCAGCGCCATGGGCAGGCCGAGCCGCCCGGTGCTGACGGCAGACGCCGGAGACCCGCCGACGCCCACCCAGACCGGGATGGTGTCGCCGTCGGCGCGGGGCGCGATGTCGGCGTCGGCCAAGGGGGCGCGGAACCTGCCCTGCCACGTCAAGGGGTTCCGGTCGCGGATCTTGAGCAGCAGGTCCAGGTTCTCGCGGAACAGGTCGGCGTAGTCCTTGAGGTCGTACCCGAACAGGGGGAACGACTCGGTGTACGAGCCGCGGCCCGCGATGATCTCCGCGCGTCCGGCGGACAGCAGGTCGATGGTGGCGAACTGCTCCCAGACCCGTACCGGGTCCTCCGAGCCGAGCACGGTGACGGAGCTCGTCAGCCGGATGTTCTCGGTGTGCTCGGCGGCCGCCGCCAGCAGGATCGTCGGCGCGGACCCGACGAAGTCGCTGCGGTGGTGCTCGCCGACGCCGAAGACGTCGAGGCCCACCTCGTCGGCGACCCGTGCCTGTTCGATCGTCTCGCGGACGCGCTGCCGCGGGGACGGCAGGACTCCGGTGACGGGATCCTTCGTGATCTCGCCGAACGTCATGATCCCGATCTCGAATGCCATCGTGAGTTCCTCCCTGCCGACGGCGGTGGCGAGCGCCTCCGATGACCGCCGACGTTCCGGTCTGCACTGGATAACTTGTCTGCGCAGACAGATATTCCGCCGGGGGCTGTCAGATGCACCGGTGACCCGGGTGACCTGTGCGTCTGACGGCGGAGAGGGTGTCTGCGCAGGCAGGTGAGTGGTGTCCGGGGACCAGGGCCGTTAGCGTGCGGGGATGGCGACCGACCGGCTGCGCGACATCGAGGCCGAAGCATGGCAAGGGTTCCTGTATACCCACGACCGGCTCTGGAGCACGCTCGAGGCCGGGCTGGCACGGCACGGCGTGAGCATGGCCGAGTACAGCGTGCTGGCCCTGCTCGGCGAGGCCGGCCCGAAGGGCATGCGGATGTCCGACCTCGCGCAGCGTCGGCTGATGACCAGCGGCGGGTTCACGCGGCTCGCCGACCGGCTCGAGAACCGGGGGCTGATCGAGCGCCGCCGTTCGACGACGGACCGCCGCAGCTCCGACGCGGTCCTCACCCCGGCGGGGCGAACACTGATGCGCAAGGCGTGGCGCCAGCACCACAGCGACCTGCGCAGCCAGTTCTTCGACCTTCTCGACGATGACGACCTGCGCCGGCTGGCCGGCATCTGGGCCAAGCTGGACCCGGCCGCCGAGCCCGTGGCAGACGACACCCCGGGCGGCTGAGGGGCCGGGTCAGTGGCTGCGCCGCCGCAGCGCGACGCCGCGGACGAAGGCCGCCTGGCCGGCGTGCTGGATGTCGTCGTTGACGACGCTGACCAGCCGGACGCCGAGCGTGACCGGCGGGTTCCAGGACTCGTCGATCACCTGGTCGAGGTCGGCGTCGGACAGGGTGCCCAGGTACCGGATGGTCCGGTCGTGCACGGCGTCGTGGTACGCGGTGAGCAGCTCGCCGGACGGCACCCGGACCGCCGAGACCTCGTCGGCGTCGTGCCCGTAGCCGGTGTCCTCGGCCGGGAACGGCAGCCCGAACCGGCGGTCCCACGCGTCGTCCGACCAGACCTGGCTGGTGCCGGCGGCGTCGGCGATGTGATCGTCCTGGACCCGGGACAGGTGCCAGATGAGCCACGCCACCGAGTTCGCGTCCTCGTCGACGCGGAACGCGAGCTCCTCTGCGGTCAGCCCCTTGACCGCGTGGCGCACGGTCTGCTGGATCCTGTTGAACGCGTCCACGAGCAGATCAGTACTCCGCATGCCGCCGTCCCCTTTCGTGCCGTGGCGTCTACCAGCCACGATGCCATGACGGCCGCGCGTTCGCCCAGGACGGCGGGCCGGGTGGCACCGTGGCGCCACCCGGCCCGGCGCTATGCGCCGACCACGCCGCCGTCCTCCCGGGTGATCACGATGGTGGCGGACCGGGGGCGGCCGGTGGGGCTGTAGTCGGGCCAGCTGGAGCTGGCGCGCGGGTTCTCGGGCGTGCCCGTGTCGCCGGGGTGCTGGATGTTGACGAACAGCGACCGGCCGTCCGGGGTGGCGGTGATGCCGGTGATCTCGCAGCGCGGGGGACCGACCAGGAACCGGCGGATGTCGCCCCGGCGGGTGTCGGCCACCAGCATCTGGTTGTTCTGGTCGGCGCCGTCGACCTGCGGCTGGGTGCCGTCGGTCAGGATCCAGAGCCGTCCCACGGCGTCGAACCACAGCCCGTCGGGCGAGCCGAACGCCTGGTCCGGCGGGACGGTGGCGCCGCTGGCCTCGTCCCCGGCGAGCAGAAAGATGTCCCAGTCGAACCGCACCGCGCTCGGGTTGCCGTTCTCGTCGATCTTCATGATGTGCCCGAACCGGTTGTTCAGCCTCGGGTTGGCGGCGTCCGCCGACTCGGTGCGGGCCGTGTTGTTGGTGCAGGTGAAGTACACCGCGCCGGTGTGTGGCTGCACGGTGCACCACTCGGGCCGGTCCATCGGCGTCGCGCCGACGGCGTCCGCGGCGAGGCGGGTGTGGATCAGCACCTCGGCCTGGTCCGCGAACCCGTCCGCCGCGGTCAGGCCCGGCTCGCCGTGCACGAGTGGCAGCCACCGGCCGGAGCCGTCCTCGTCGAACCTGGCCACGTACAGCGTGCCCTCGTCGAGCGGGCTCCGCCCGGCCCGGCGCGCCTTGGCGATCGGCTCGGCGCCGACGAACTTGTAGAAGTAGTCGAACTGCGTGTCGTCGCCCATGTACACCACGGCTTCGCCGCGGCGCCCCCGCACGACGACGGCGTTCTCGTGCTCCATCCGGCCCAGCGCGGTCCGCTTCTTCGGCGTCGACGTCGGGTCGAAGGGGTCGACCTCGACGACCCAGCCGAACCGGTTGTACTCGTTCGGCTCGGTCCGCATGTCGAACCGGCTGTCGGTGGTGTACCAGGGGTACGGGCTCTCCGAGCCGATGCCGTAGCGCTCCTCGACCGAGCCTGCAGGCGGCGGCTGCTCGCCGTAGTAGAAGTACTTGTTGATCGTCTCTTCGCAGGTCAGATACGTGTCCCACGGCGTGGGGCCGCTGGCGCAGTTGTTCAGCGTCCCCAGCACCCGCATGCCCTCGGGGTCCGCGCTCGTGCGCATCAGAGAGTGCTTGGCCGCGGGGCCGGTGATCTCGACCGGTGTCGTCATGGTCACCCGGCGGGCGAACCGCGACTCGGCCACCTGCCAGCCGCCGTCCCGGTCCTGCTCGACCTGGATGACCGAGACGCCGTGCGCCGCCATCGACTTCGCGGTCTTCTCGGGCGACCAGGCGGCCCGTCCGCCCGTGTGCAGCAGGTTCTCGGTAGTGGCCTCGTGGTTGACGCAGAGCAGGCCGGAGCGGCGGTCCCGGAGCGGGAAGAACCACATGCCGTCGTGGTGGTCGCCGGCCTGCCGCGCCTGGTCGGCCGCGCTGTTGCTCGCGTCCTCGCGGAACGCAGGGCCGGAGGGGACGATCGGGTGCCCCCACGGGTAGAGCACCTGGTACCGGTAGCCCGGCGGCAGCTTCACCGCGTCGGCCGTGCTGGGCGCGACGGCGGGGAAGCCGAGCAGCGGCCGTCCGGCGCCGTGACCCGCGCTCGCCACGGCATCGGCAGCGGTGCCGACGCCGGCGCCGGCCGCCGCGGGTGCCGGGACCCCGAAGAAGGCCGCCGCGGCGGTGGCCAGACCGCCCGCGATGGCGGTCCGGCGGGACAAGCGCAGCTCGGCGAGCTCGGACATCGACGGCGGACGGGGCGTGTCGGCGTTCACGGAGGGCTCCAACCTTGGGGGCGCGGACCGCGATGCGGTCGGGACGCGTGTCACGGTAGGGAGCCGAGATGGCCGGATCCTGGCACGAACGTGAACGACGGCGAAAGGACGGTCCGCCCCGGCGTCAGCCGTCGGAAAGCCGGATGAGCACCTTGCTGCTGTCCGGCCCCGCCGCCGCGGCGAGCGCCTCGCCGGCCTGGTCGATGCCGAACCGGTGGGTGATCACGCCGGACACGTCCAGCCCGCCGGCCAGGGCGTCGAGGGCGTCGCCGATCTCGTCGACGAACCGGTAGGCGCCGACCCAGGTGATCTCGCGGGTGACGAGATCGCCGAGGGCGGCCGGTGCGGGCGTCCCGGGGAGGTTGCCGACCTGGACGAGGGTCCCGCCGCGGGCCGTGGCCCGCAGCACGCCGCCCAGGGCCGCGGGGGCGCCGGACGCCTCGAAGACGAGCTCGTTGTCGTCGGGCAGGCTGTCGCCGGCGCCGAGGTCGAGGATCCGGTCGGCGCCCAGCTCCTTGGCCACGGCCAGCGAGCCCGCGGAGAGGTCAGCGGCGGTGACCGAGGCGGCGCCGGCGAACTTCGCGGCCGCCACCACGAGGCAGCCGATCGGCCCGGCGCCGTTGACGACCACGTCGCGGCCGCGGACGTCGCCCGCGCGGTGGACCGCGTGCATCGCCACGGCCAAGGGCTCCGCGAGGGCGCCACGCTCGGTGCTGACGCCGTCGGGCAGCCGCCGGAGCTGGTGGGCCGGGACGGCCCGCAGCTCGCTGAATCCGCCGTCGGTGTGGGGGTGGAAGGCTGCCGACCCGAAGTACCGGACCCGCGAGTGGAGGTTGGTCCGCCCAGCCAGCCGCGCCGGCAGGACCGACCCGTCCGCCGGCTGCGCGGGGTGCACGGTGACCGGCGTCCCGGGCTCCCAGCCCGTGACGCCGGGACTGTTCGTGACCACCCGGCCGGCCACTTCGTGGCCCAGGACGAGCGGGTCGCGCAGGACGGCGGTGCCGGAGGCGCCGTGCTTCCAGTAGGACACGTCCGACCCGCAGACGCCGCCCCACTCCATGGCCACGACCACCTCGCCGGACCGGGCCACGGGGTCGGGGCGCTCCTCGACCCGCAGGTCGCCGGCGCCGTGCACGACTACCGCCCTCATACGGCGTCCTCCAGCGCGACCAGGTCGCGGCCCCGGGTCTCGGGGGAGAGGCGGGCGGCTACGAGGGTGATGAGGGAGTAGGCGATGAGCATCGCTGCGATCGGCCACCAGCTGCCGGTGGCCGCGGTCAGCGCCGCTGCGACGACCGGGCCGATCGCGGTGGCGAGGATGCCGCCGATCTCCTTGGACAGGGCCAGCTGCGTGAACCGGGTGCGGGCGCCGAAGAGCTCCGCCATGGTGACGCTCTCGAGGGCGAACAGGCCCAGGACGCCGAGGTTCAGGCCGGCGATCATGCCGAGCATGAGGCCGGTGGTGGTGCCGTCGGTGATCAGCAGCATCATCGGGAACGCGAACGCGATGGTCAGCAGCGAGAGCACCGTGTACATCGAGCGGCGGCCGAACCGGTCGCCGAGCATGCCGATCACGGGCACGGTGGCGAAGCCGAGGATCGAGCCCCACATGATGGCCTCGGTGGCCAGCGCGCGGTCCATCGCGAGGGTGGTCGCGACGTACCCGACCAGGAAGGTCTGCACCAGGCCGGAGTTGCCGGCCTGGCCGAACCGCAGGGCTAGCGCCAGGAAGAACGCCTTGCCCTTGCGCTGCTTGAGCGCGGCCTGGAGCACCGGCTCCTCGGTGGTGGTCGTGACCTCGTCGCGGGAGAGCTCGTCGCGGGAGAGCTCGTCGCGCGTGAGGGCGACGCCGTCTACGACGTCGGGCCGGGCCTCGAAGACCGGGCTCTCCTTGACGTTGGTGCGGATCCAGACCGCGAAGATCATCAGCACGAAGCTGAGCAGGAACGGCAGCCGCCAGCCCCAGCTCAGGAGCTGCTCCTCGCTGAGCACGGCAAGCAGCAGCGCCCACAGGGCCGACGCCGCCAGCGTGCCGGAGTTGGTGCCGAGCGAGACCAGCGAGGCGACGAGGCCGCGGCGCCGGACGGGCGCGTACTCCGCGAGCATCACCGTGGCGCCGGCGATCTCGGCGCCCGCGCCGAAGCCCTGGACCAGGCGCAGCACGACGAGCAGGATCGGCGCGGTGATGCCGATCATCTGGTAGGTCGGCAGCGCGCCGATCAGGGTCGTGGAGACGCCCATGAGCGCGACGGTGATGAACAGGACCTTGCGGCGGCCGAGCCGGTCGCCCATGCGGCCGAAGTAGATGGCGCCCGCGAGCCGCGCCACGTAGCCGACGCCGTAGGTGGCCATCGCGGCGATCAGGGCGATCGCGGGGCTGACGTCGGGGAAGAATATCTGGTTGAACACGATCGCCGCGGCCAGCGAGTACAGCTGGAAGTCCATGAACTCCATGGCCGTACCGAGCCAGCCCGACACGGCCGCCTTGGTCAGGTCCTTGGTCGACCGGGTGACCGCGTTGCCGGGTGGGGTCATTGCTGTTTCCGCCATTGGAAGGGTGCTCCTTGCGTTCTGGACAGACGCCGTTGTCGGGAGGTGCTCGTCGATTCATGTGTGGCAGGACTAGTATGTAAGCAGCGTCCACAAGTTGGTGTCAACCGGCGTGTAGTGCGGAGGCGGGCGTCGCCTCGCCTAGACTGCCTCGCATGGGGCAAGCCTCGATCCGATCCAACCGGAGCGTCGTCTACGAGACGCTGCGCCGCAAGGTGCTCACGCTCGAGCTGCCGCCGGGCGCCTCCCTGTCGGAGAACGAGCTCGCCGCGTCGCTCGGCGTCAGCCGTACGCCGGTGCGCGAGAGCCTGATCCTGCTCGGCGAGGAGGGCCTGGTCCGGGTGTTCCCCAAGGTCGGGTCCTTCGTCTCCCGGGTCGACGCCGGACGCGTCGCAGACGCGCAGTTCCTCCGCGAGGCCGTCGAGCTTGCCGCGTTCGACGACATCCCGGAGACCCTCGACCCTGACCTGGTCGCCGAGCTCCGGGCCAACCTGGAGCAGCAGCGGGAACCGGGGCTCGACCTCGAGACGTTCTTCGGGCTCGACGAGGCGTTTCACCATGGGCTGCTGCGGCTGAGCGGGCACGGCAACGCCTGGTCGACGGTGGTCGCGGCCAAGGGGCACCTGGACCGGGCGCGCCGCCTCGGCCTGCACGAGACCAACGGCATCGGCCGGTTCGTCGACGAGCACCACGCCATCCTCGACGCGGTGGTGGCCGGCGACATCTCCAGCGCGCGGAACAACCTGCGGGCGCACCTGCGCGCCGTGTTCGACGACATCGAGAAGACGCGGCAGCGCTCGCCCGAGCTTTTCGCGGCGGACGACGGCTCGGTCCCGGTCCGCCGCAGCGTCGCCGTCTGGGAGTAGGCACGCGAAAACCCCTTGGTTGTGAGCGTGATCGTTGTGACTACGCGCCCGTTCTAGGCGCAACGATCACGCTCACAACCAAGGGGGTGGGTTGTTAGGCGATGCGGCGGCGGTAGGCGCTCATCGCGAAGAAGTACGCGACGGCGAGGATGCCGACGCACCACGCGAGGGCGACCCAGATGTCGGTGCCGACCGGCTGCTCGGCCAGCAGGTTGCGGATCGTGTCGATGATGGACGTGACGGGCTGGTTCTCGGCGAACCAGCGCACCGGGCCGGGCATGGTCTCCGTGGGCACGAAGGCCGAGCTGAGGAACGGCAGGAAGATGAGCGGGTAGGAGAACGCGCTCGCGCCGTCGACCGTCTTGGCGGACAGGCCCGCGATGACCGCGAGCCAGGTCAGCGCCAGGGTGAACAGAACCAGGATGCCCGCTACACCGAGCCAGGCCAGCACCCCGGCCCCGGAGCGGAAGCCCATCACGAGCGCGACGAGCACGACTACCGCGATCGAGATCAGGTTGGCGACCAGCGACGTCAGCACGTGCCCCCACAGGACCGACGACCGGGCGATCGGCATGGACTGGAACCGCTCGAAGATGCCGCCCTGGAGGTCCAGGAACAGCCGGTAGGCCGTGTACGCGATGCCGGAGGCGACAGTGATGAGGAGGATGCCGGGCAGCAGGTAGCTCACGTAGCTGTCCGTGCCCGTGTCGATGGCGCCGCCGAAGACGTAGACGAACATCAGCATGAACGCGATCGGCATGAGCGCGGTGGTGATGATGGTGTCGGGGCTGCGCATGATGTGGCTCAGGGACCGCCCGGTCAGTACGGCGGTGTCACCGAAGAAGTGCTTGGTCATCGTTCGCTCCTCACGCGTCCGTGCCGGCAGGGTTGCTGGTCTTGTTGCTGGGTTCGTTGCCGCTCGTTCCGGCGTCACCGTTCTTGCCGGCGTCGCCGTTGTTCCCGACGACGGCGAAGAAGACGTCCTCCAGGGAAGGCTGCTTCTCGACGTACTCGACCTTCGCCGGCGGCAGGAGGGCCTTGAGCTCGGCCAGGGTGCCGTTGACGATGATCCGGCCCTGGTGCAGGATCGCGATCCGGTCGGCGAGCTGCTCCGCCTCGTCCAGGTACTGGGTGGTCAGCAGCACCGTGGTGCCGCCCTGGGCGAGCTTCTTGACCTCGTCCCAGACCTCGATGCGGGCCTCGGGGTCGAGCCCCGTCGTCGGCTCGTCGAGGAAGATGACCGGCGGGTTGCCGATCAGGCTCATGGCGATGTCGAGGCGGCGCCGCATGCCGCCGGAGTAGGTGGCGGCCTTGCGGCCGCCGGCGTCGGTCAGGGAGAAGCGGGCCAGGAGGTCGTCGGCGATCTTGCCGGGGTTGGTCAGGTGGCGCAGCTTCGCGACCAGGATCAGGTTCTCGCGTCCGGTCAGGACTTCGTCGACGGCGGCGAACTGCCCGGTCAGGCTGATCGACTCGCGTACGTCGGCGGCCTGGGTGGCGACGTCGTACCCGTTGACGCTCGCGGTGCCGGCGTCGGCCTTGAGCAGGGTGGACAGGATCTTGATGGCGGTGGTCTTGCCTGCGCCGTTGGAGCCGAGCAGCGCGAAGATGCTGCCGCTCGCGACCTCGAAGTCCACGCCCTTCAGGACGTGCAGGTCCCTGTACGACTTCTCGATGTTCTGCACCCGGATCGCGGGCTCGCGACCCCGGTCGGTTGGCATCGTCATGTTCTCTTACCTCTCTGGGGTGGTTCGGAACGGTTTTTGGGTAGGGGGTAGCCAGGACGGTGGATCAGCGGGTTATCGGTCCGGCGTCGCCGGCCCGGGCGGTCAGGCCCGGCTCAGGTCAGGCGGTTGCCCTCAGGGGCGGCGGATGATGATGTCGCCCCAGCCGGTGCTGGCGTGGATCTCGGCGGTGGCCTCGTTCTCCACGGGGCCCTCCGTGGGGGTGAGCTGGTTGCGGACGGTGCCGTGCTCGGAGGTGACGTCGAGCCAGGCGGCCGTGCCCTCGGGCACGTCGGCCTCGATCGAGCCGTAGGACGTGGTGAGCGTGACGCTGCCCGACTCGACGCGGTCGACGCGGATTCCGGCGTGCGCGGACTTGACGCTGAGCGTCCCGTGCACGCGGCCGACGGCGACTTCGCCGTGCGCTCCGACGACGTCCAGCGTGCCCGTCACGGAGCCGATGGACGTGGTGCCGTTGCTGGCGCGGACGGTGCCTTCGCCGGCGAACTCGGTGATCCGCACGGAGCCGGCGCTCGCCTTCACGGTCGTGGCACCCGGCGCGCTGCCGACGATGACGTTCCCGGCCGAGACCTTGAGGTCCAGGCGGGCGGCCTCGTCGACCCGGGCGTCGCCGCCGTTGAGGGTGAGGTCGACGGCGCCGAGCCGGCCCTCGGAGAACAGCGAGCCGGCCTTGCCGCTCAGGTCGGACCCGGCGGGCACCTCGATGTTGACGATCGCGCCGCCGGCGGCAAAGGGGAGGACGTACTGCTTCCAGGCAGCCGGATAGATGATCGTGACGGCGTCGCCGTCCCGCTGGACGCGGGTCTCCTCGGCGGCGCGCACCGAGCCGGACTTGGCCGGGTCGGCGGGCAGGACGGTGACGACGACGTCGTCCCGCTCCCCGGCGACGACGTGCAGGTTGCCGAACGGCACGTCCACGACGACCGGGACGGGGGTGGGGGCAGGGAAAGTGGGCATGACGGCTCCAGGTGAGGGCGAAGAACGACGGGTGGCGGTGCTGTGGTGTCTGGGTGGTGTCTAGGTGGTGTCGCGGCGGGTGGTCAGCGCACCCAGCCGGTGAGGCGCTTCGTCGAGGGCTGCCCGGGTCCGGTCTGCTGTTCGGGCCGGCCGGTGGGCTGGTCGAGTGCCGCGGCTACCGCCCGCACGAGCCAGGTGTTGACGGAGACGCCGTCGCGGGCGGCGGCGGCCTCGGCCTGGGTCTTGAGGTGGTCGGGCAGGCGCAGGGTGGTGCGTGTGGTGGCACCGCCGTCGGCGTCTGCGTTCGCCGGTGCGGACGGCGACGGCGTGGGTGCCGAGGCCACGGCGGGTGCCGAGGTCGGAGCCGGTGCCGCGGCGGGTGCGGCGACGACGAACTCGGGCTCGCCGCCGCGCAGCCGCACGTCGACGGAGCCCGGTGCGAGCTCGGCGGAGATCTCGCCGGCCGCGGCCGAGAGTGCCTCGAGCAGGACGAGGCGGGCTGCGGCGTCGAGCGGGGCGGTCAGGCGGCCGGCGAGCTCATGCGCCTCGTCCCCGCCCGCGGCGGCCGCGGTGGAGAGCTGGCGCTGCAGCTCGTCGACGTATCTCGTGAGGTCCATGCGAAGACTATGACACCATTGATGGTGTCACCGCAACCCCTGTGACGTCATTAATGGCACCAGTTTGACGTCACATGGTGTCGCAGAAGTGCCTGCGCAGGTCAGCGGCCTGCCGGTCGGTCGCCGTCGTCAGCGACCGCTCGGCTCGACCAGCCCGTTCTCGTACGCGGCGATGACGAGCTGCGCGCGGTCGTGGGCGTTCAGCTTGGTCATGACGCGGTTGACGTGGGTCTTGGCGGTGTGCGGCGAGATGGCCAGCAGCTCCGCGATGTCGCCGTTGGAGCGGCCCGTGCCGACGAGTGCCAGCACCTCCGACTCGCGCTCGGTCAGGTCGTGCAGCGCTCGCGGCGGCTCCGTCGTGTGCAGGCGGGTCGAGTGCACGTACCGGTCGATGAGGGTCCGGGTGGCGACGGGGGACAGGAGCGCGTCGCCCCGGTGGACCGCCCGGATCGCCGCGGCGATGTCGTCCCGCTCCGCCCCCTTGCCGATGAACCCGCTCGCGCCGGCCCGCAGCGCGCCGACGATGTACTCGTCCTCCTCGAACGTCGTCAGCACCAGGACCCGGACCGCCGCCAGGTCCGGGTCGGCACAGATCTCCCGGGTCGCCGCGATGCCGTCCATGCCCGGCATGCGGATGTCCATCAGGACGAGGTCCGGACGGCGCTCGCGGGCGAGCGCTATCGCCTGGTGCCCATCGGCCGCCTCGCCGGCGATGGTCAGGCCCTCGCTGTGCGTGATGAGGTCGGCGATCGCCGAGCGGATGAGGGCCTGGTCGTCCGCGATGAGGACGGAGATCATGAGCGGCTTCCTGGTGCGGTCGGGGTTGCGCTTGCGGTGGGGGGTGCCGTTGCCGGTGCGGGCAGGTCGACGTCGAGCTCCCAGGAGCTCACCCCCGCCCGGCCGTGGCGAAGCGTGCCCCGCACGGACTCGACGCGCTCGCGTACTCCGATCAGGCCGTTGCCGGCTCCGGTGGGGGCGACGTCGGCGCCGTCCGCCGTCGGGCCGGGACGGGCGGGGCCGGGATGGGCTGGAACGGACTGCGCGGGGACGGACTGCGCGGGGACCGGATTGACCACCGTGAGGTGCAGCCGGTCCGGCAGGTACTCGATCACCACGTGCGCCCGGTGGTCGACGCCGTGCTTGTGGGCGTTGGTCAGCGCCTCCTGGATGACCCGCAGCGCGACGACGTCGACCGCGGGCGGCAGCTCGCGCGCGTCGCCGAGCCGGCGCACCGTGACGTCGAGCCCGTGCCCGCGGAACTGCCGCAGGATGTCGTCGAGCTGGGCCAGACCGAGCGGCCCGGTGCCCGGCGAGCTGCGGTCGCGCAGCGTGGCGAGCAGGTCGCCGATCTGGGTGAGCACGGTCCGCGAGGCCTGGCGGATGACGGCCAGCGAGTGCTCGGCGTCGTCCGGCCGATCGCGCAGCGCCGAACCGGCGACGCCGGCATGCAGATTGATGACGGCTATCTGGTGGGCGACGGCGTCGTGCAGGTCGCGGGCGATGGTCAGCCGGTCCTCCGCGACGCGCTGGTTGGCCACGGCCTCCCGTGTCGCCTCGGCGCGCTCGGCGCGTTCGGTGATCGCCTGGAACTGCTCGCGCTGCACCCGGATCAGGTCGCCGAGCGCGCCGAAGAGCAGGACGAGGAGCAGGAACTGCATGGACCCGCGGCCGATCGCGACGGCGCCCGCGGAGCTCACGAGGACGCCGGCGCCGAGCACCAGCCACAGCGCGCGCCGGCGGGGCAGCGCGCCGCTCGCCGTGAACGTCGCGATCGCCGCAGCGAGCACCACACCGGGGTTGAACAGGCCGATCGGCACGCTGAGCCAGACCACGGCCACCGTGGCCGCGACGGTCAGGACGGGGCGCCGGCGGCGCAGCAGGAGCAGCGCGGCCGCCACCAGCGCGATGGCGAAGACGTCGGCCCGCCACTCCGGCAGCGTGGATTCCTCGGTCGGGAGCGGGCTCGTCAGCAGCACCGCGACGGATGCCGCGGCGTGACCGGCCCACGCGGGAATCCGGTGGGTGTGGCCGAGCTGCATCTCGTTGCTCCGTCGCATCTCGTCCCCCCTGTCCGCCGTCGGCCGGTTCCGCCGTCCGCCGGTTGCGCCGTCCGGCGGCCGCGCCGTGCCAAGCATCCCGTACCCGGCGGGTACGCGCGTCCCGCCCAGGGGGTATCGGGGAGTACTACCACGGCGGTACACAAGAGTCATCGTCAGGGCGATTCGTGAAGGGCGTCCGCGGCGGAGGGTTGGTCACGTCAACATCTCCGGCACCATGAGAGAGGCGGCCGACGTGGCTTCCCCACTGCTCTCCGTCAGCAACCTGCACAAGACCTACGGGTCCGGCTCGAACGCCTTCGAGGCGCTCAAGGGCCTGGACCTGGACATCGCCGAGGGCGAGTCCATAGCGATCATCGGCAAGAGCGGCTCGGGCAAGTCGACCCTGATGCACCTGCTCGCCCTGCTCGACCGGCCCACCTCGGGGACCATCACCCTGGACGGGAAGGACACCTCCCGGCTCTCGGCCAAGCAGCTCAACCAGACCCGCAACAGCACCTTCGGGTTCGTCTTCCAGCAGTTCTTCCTCAATGCCCAGGCGAGCGTGCTCGACAACGTCACGCTCCCACTGAAGATCGCCGGGGTCTCGCGCCGCGAGCGCCACGCCCGCGGGATGGCGGCGCTGACGCAGCTCGAGCTGGACGACAAGGCCGGCAACAAGGCCAACGACCTGTCCGGCGGGCAGAAGCAGCGCGTCGTGATCGCGCGGGCGCTGATCAACCAGCCGCGCGTGATCTTCGCCGACGAGCCGACCGGCAACCTGGACACGGCCACGGGCGCCGTCGTGGAGGACATCCTCTTCGACCTGAACCGCCGCCAGGGCATCAACCTGGTGGTCGTCACGCATGACGAGGACCTGGCGTCCCGGTGCGACCGCAGCGTGTACATCCGCGACGGCCTCCTCGCCGTGCGCGAGGAGGTGGCGGCATGAAGATCGTCGACGTCGTAGGCACCGCCTTCCGCAACGCCTTCCGGTCCCGGCTGCGCACCAGCCTGACGGTCCTGGCCATCTTCATCGGCGCCTTCACGCTGTCCCTGACGAACGGCCTGGGTACCGGCGTCAACCAGTACCTCGACGACACGGTGGCCTCCGTCGGGGTCGACGACGTCCTGACCGTCACCAAGACGAACGAGGAGGCGCCCACCGACGACGGCCCGGCCGAGTACGACCCCAACCAGATCGAGGCCGACGGCCCGCCCGGGTCCACGACCACCGCCCTGACCGACGACGACATCGACACCATCGCCGACGTCGACGGCGTGCTGAGCGTCGATCCCGCCAAGAGCGTCATGGTCGACTACGTCCAGCACGACGACGGGACGAAGTACCAGCTGTCCGTCGCCGAGTTCGTCCCCGGGATGCGGGTCGAGCTGGCGTCCGGCAGCCAGGTGGACCTCGACGCCGCCGACCCCGAGCTGGTGCTGCCCGAGACCTACCTCGAGCCGCTGGAGCTGGGTTCCGCCGCCGACGCCGTCGGGCAGACCGTCGCGCTGGCCGTCACGGACGCCACCGGGGAGCAGGTGACCACCGACGCGACGATCGTCGGCGTCGCCGAGCCCGCGGTGATCACGATGGGCGGCGCGATCCCGAACGACGTCCTCACCACCACGCTCTACGACCTGCAGACCTCGGGGGCGCCCGAGGCGGAGACCACCCGCTACGCGCAGGCGTCCGTCTCGTTCGACCCCGCCGGTGGCGAGGACGCGGCCCAGGCCCTGAAGGACCGGCTGGAGGACGCCGGCTACACCGCCAGCACCCTGGAGGACCAGCTCGGCACGCTCACCGCGGTCATCGACGGCATAGTGCTCGTGCTGAACGGGTTCGCGGTGATCGCGCTGATCGCCGCGGGCATCGGGATCGTCAACACGCTCTTCATGGCGGTCCAGGAACGCACGCGCGAGGTCGGGCTGATGAAGGCCATGGGCCTGTCGAGCGGACGCGTCTTCTCCCTGTTCAGCATCGAGGCGGTGGTCATCGGTCTGGTCGGGAGCGCGGTGGGCGTGCTCGGCGCGATCGGCGTCGGGCAGCTCGTGAACGGTGTGTCCGGGGACCTCCTGGCCGACCTGCCGGGGCTGACGCTCATCGCATTCGATCCGGTGAGCGTCGCGACGGTGGTGCTGAGCGTGATGGCCATCGCGTTCGTCGCCGGCACGCTGCCCGCACTGCGCGCGGCGCGCCAGGACCCGATCTCGTCCCTCCGCTACGAGTAGCCGGTTCGGGCTGGGCGTTCATCCGAACACCGCCCGCCGAACCGCAACTTACGTGTCGATCGGGCCTGAGCCGGACGTCCGTCTTTCGGCTCGACGCCGAAGCCGACACGTAAGTTGCGGTTCGGCGCGTCCGGTTCACCCGATTCCTACGAGGCAGCGCGCGCGGGGCGCGCTTACTTTCGGGATCTCGGTCCGTGCTCACCGGCACATCGAGGGTCGAGCCTCATGGAGGAATTCGAGAACAGGACGAATCATGGACTTCTGGGACTTCTTCTGGCTGATGGTCTACAGCTTCTTCTTCGTGGCTTACCTCATGGTGCTGTTCCAGGTGGTCGCGGACCTCTTCCGCGACAAGCAGCTCTCCGGATGGTGGAAGGCGCTGTGGATCTTCCTCCTCATCTTCCTGCCGGTGCTCACCGCTCTCGTCTACCTCATCGCGCAGGGCCGGGGGATGGCGCAGCGACAGGGTGAGGCGGTGGTCGAAGCGCGTCGCGACACCGAGAGCTACATCCGCGAGGTCGCCGGCGCATCGCCGGCCGACCAGATCGCGAGCGCGAAGGCGCTCCTCGACGCCGGCACGATCGCACCGGCGGAGTTCGAACGGCTCAAGGCGAAGGCGCTGGTCTGACCGGCCGGGCCAACTCACCCGTTCCGGGGGAAGCCCCGTCCGGACCGGCCGGCCGAGCATGGAGGACGGACAGCCAGGCCACGCGCCCGGCGGGCACGGAGGGGCAGGGACGCTATGAGCGAGGCGGCCGGGGCGGGGCACGACGTCGGTCCGCCCGACGCCGCCGTTCGGCTCGCCGCCCTGGAGCGGGAGAACGCGGAGCTGCGCCGCCGGCTCGACGAGGCGGGTCCCGCGCCGGGTGCGGCCGCCGGCGGGCGGCCCGGCCGGCCCGCACGGCACCGCTCGCGGACCGCGGCCGCCGTGATCCTGATCCTCCTCGGTGCCCTGCTCGCGCCCGTCGCCGTCGTCGCGGCCTGGGCCGAGCGCACCCTCACCGACACCGACCGCTACGTCGCGACGGTGGGCCCGCTCGCGGAGGACCCGACGGTGCGGTCCGCGCTGTCCGGCGGCCTGACGCAGGCCGTCATGGCGCAGATCGACGTCGGGTCGCTGCTCGACGCCGTTGCCGGCGGGCTCGACGAGCGGGACGTCGCGCCGCGGGTCGCGGCCGCGCTGCCTGCGCTGGAGGCACCCCTGACCAGCGGGGTCGAGTCCTTCATCCGCCGGACGGCCGACCGCGTCGTGACCAGCGACGAGTTCGCCTCCGCCTGGCAACAGGCCAACCGGGTCGCGCACGAGCAGCTCGTCGACGTCATGCGCGGGGACGAGGGCGACGTCGTCCAGGTGGGCCAGGACGGGCAGCTCACCATCCAGCTCGCGGGCATGATCGAGCTGCTCAAGGACCGCCTCGACGAGCGCGGTTTCGGGCTCGCGGCCAACCTGCCCACCATCGACGCGACGTTCATGGTCATGGAGACCTCCCAGCTCCTCGAGATCCGCAACAGGTACGCCCAGGTCGTCGCGCTGGGGACCTGGCTCCCGTGGATCGTGCTGATCCTGCTGGGCGCCGGCGTCATTGCCGCGACGCACCACCTGCGCGCCCTGGTCGTGGCCGGCCTCGCGCTGGCGGCGGCGATGCTCGTGCTGGCCCTCGGTCTCGCGATCGCCCGCGGCCTGTACCTCGACGCGCTCAGCGGGACCGTCATGCGGCTGGATGCCGCCCAGGCAGTCTTCGATCAGGTGGTCACGTTCCTGCGCGCCACGCTGCGCACTGTCGGCGTGCTCGGCCTGGTCGTGGCGCTCGCGGCCTACCTCGGCGGGTCCAGCGCGTCGGCGCGCGGCCTGCGGGCTGGTATCGGCAGGGGTTTCGGCACCGCACGGGCGTGGGCCGAGGGGCGTGGCGTGACCACCGGCCCGGTCGGTGTGTGGCTCGCCCGGTACCGCGGCTTCGTCCGCGCGGCGGTCGTCGCGCTCGCGGCCCTGGTCCTGCTGCTCGCGGCGACGCCGACACCCGGCCTCGTCGTCGGCGTCGCGATCGGCGCGGGCCTGCTCATCGCGCTGGTCGAGCTGCTGGCCCGGCCCATGTCCGCCGCCCGGGACGACCCGTCCTGAGCCGGCCCGTACGAGAACCACCAACTCGAAGGAGACACCGTGGCCGACACGCCGAACAATCCTTCGTCATCTGGCGTGACGACATCGGGATCACGGCGACCCGGACGAACACGCGCAGCATCGGCCCGCACGAGCTCGCCACGACCTGCACGATCTCGAACATCGAGGGGAACGTCGCGACGTCCGCCGAGGACGCGGCGGCCGACGACGGCGAGCTGGCCAACGTGGTCACCGGGCCTCCGGCGTCGAACTGCGACGCGGTCACGCCCACGCGCGCCCTCGCCGCGGTCCCTGAGATGCCCGAGGGCTGCGAGGGATCACCCCGGTGCGGGAGTTCGAGGTTCCGCCCGATCCGGGCGCCCCGCCGTACGGGGAAGCTCCGCCGCCGGACTCGGGCGCCCTGCCGGTCACCGGTGCCGGTTCGATCGGCACGATCCTTGCCGCCGCACTCTTCCTGACGCTCGCCGGAGGACTGCTCTCCCGCGGCGCCGCACGCCTCCGGGGCCGGTCCGACTGACCCCGCGGCCTCTTCCAACTACATAGCCCCAGGAGGATCCCATGTCATCGATGTTCGGCCCCGTCGAGCTCGTCGCCCTCGCCTTCGACGCTCCCCGCATCCCGCCCGCCGTCGCCCGCGCAGTGCTCGACGTCGCGGGAGGAGACGCGGTCACCCTGCTGGATCTCGCCGTCGTCCGGCGCGGGGACGACGGCGAGATCGCCGTCCTGGAGGCGCACGAGCTCGGGGACGAGGTGGACCTCGTCACCATCGAGCTCCCGGCGTCCGGGCTCACCGGCGACGAGGACCTGCGCGAGATCGCCGCGGCGGTGAACCCGGGCACCTCGGTGCTCGTCCTGGCGATCGAGCACACCTGGTCTCGTCAGTTCGTGTCGGCGGTCGCCGACGCGGACGCCGACGTGATCCTGCACGAGCGGGTCCCCGCCGCGACCGTCAACGAGATCGCCGATCTGGCCGGGACCGCCGCGGGTACTCCGGGCTGATCGTCACCCCGTCCGCACCCATTTCACCGAACGGAGCAAGAACATGGCCCCCTTACGACGCATGGGCAGGCCTGGCCTGCTGGGCACCGCCGCACGCACGGCGGTGATCGCCGGCACGGCCCAGGCGACCGCCGGGGCGGTCAGCCGGCGCCAGGCGAACCGCGCCCGGCAGCAGTACGAGGCTCAGCAGTACGAAGCGGCGCAGCAGGCGCCGTCCCCGCCGTCTGTTCCGCCGCAGCCGGCCGCACCGGCGGCCCCCGCACCCGCGGTCGGTGCGAACGACGCGCTGCTCTCGCAGCTCGCCCAGCTCGGCGAGCTGCGCGGCAAGGGCGTGCTCACCGACGCCGAGTTCGCGGCGGCCAAGGCCAAGCTGTTGGGCTGACTGGACCCGCGGGCGCCGTCGGGCACCGGAATCACCCGAGGCGGGTGATCACGAGCTGGGGTTCCCGAGGGACCGTGCAGGCACGGGCCCTCGGGGCGGCCCGCATCACGGACGGAAGGGTGTGCACATGAGGCGGACAACAGGTGTGCTGGTCGGGCTGATGGTCCTGTCGACGGCCGCGTGCTCCAGCGGGACGCCGGAGCAGAACACCGAGCAGGCGTGCGGCGCGGCCGAGCAGCTCACCGTCGCGCTGGACGACTTCGACTCGACACTGACGCTCGACGCCACGGTCGACGAGGTCATGGCGGCGCGCGACGAGGTCCGCGCGGCCTGGCGAGAGCTCGACGCCGCGGCGGACGACGTCGCGCAGGACCGTGGCCAGGCGCTCGACGACGCGTGGGACGGCCTCCAGGACTCCATCGACGACATCAGCGGGGACACGTCGGTCTCCGACGCCGTCGACTCGCTCCGGGACGAGGCCGCGGAGGTCCAGGAGGCGCGCGACGCGCTGGCGGACGATCTCGGCTGCTGAGGGCCGGACCGCGGCGTGATCGGTGACTCCGATCGGTGACTCCGATCGATGACTCCAGTGAGGCCGGTGGATGGTGATGACGGAAGAGAAGCGAGGCGACGTCGGAGAACAACCGCGTGCTGGAGGAGTTCGCCCGCGAGCGGTTCACGGACCACTTCGCACCTGCCTTCGAGGAGTGGATCGCGACGCGTCCGCTCAAGAACCCGGACGCGCCGCGCAGCCCGTTCGCGATGAACAGCTACGTGCCGCCGGGCGAGGTCGAGGCTCAGGAGGCGGACGCCCGCGCCGACGGCTACTTCGCTGACGCGCTGGCCGACAACCGGCGTGGTGACAACTACACGCTGCTCACGGTTCTCTTTGCGCTGGTGCTGTTCTTCGGCGCGCTCTCCAACCGGTTCGGGTCGGAGCGCAAGTCCTGGACGATCCTGGCGGGCGCGGGCGTGCTGCTGGTGGTGGGGGTGGGATTCCTGATCGCGTTCCCGAAGATCATCTGATGCTCCGTCTCGCGCGAGTCAGCTGGCTGGTCGCCGAGGAGAAAAACGAACGGACAGAGTCGGTCACCGGGGCGTACGTTGCCTGATGCCGCACGGCCCCCATGACGGATACGACGTGAAAGGCTCAACGATGACCGAGATCGTGGCACGTAATCCCTCGGGCGTGTTTCCGCCGTACGCCGGCTACGCCCACTCCGTCGAGGTTCCGGCCAATGCTCGAACCCTGTATATCAGCGGCCTCAACGGGTACGAGCCCGATGGGACGACCATGCCATCGGACTTCGGCGGGCAGGCCAGGCTGATCTGGCGGCACCTCGGCACCTCGGCACCGTGCTGTCCGGGGCCGGCATGGACTACGACGACCTCGTCTCGCTTCGGTTCTTCCTCACGTCCGCCGCGCACGACCCGGAGAACGTGGACATCCTCAGGGAGCACCTCGGCGACCATCGAGCGTGCAGGACGGTAGTGGTCCAGCAGCTCCTGGAGCCGCATTGGCTGATCGAGGTGGAGGCCATCGCGGCCAAGGTCGACGACCCGGCTGCGCTCTGATCAGCGCCGCTCGCTGATCGCTCCGGTCAGCCACAAGGAACTGACGCGCGGTCCGTCCGACCACACCTCGTCGTCGAGCGCGTACTCGCCGCCACCGAACTGGTACTCCTGGCCTACGACGGCGACGACCTCACCGCTGTCGTCGAGGATCTCGTTTCCGTCGTCGGAGCTGGTGAAGCCGTACGGGGTTGCCGGCTCCGCTTGCGCACCGCGAGGAAGTGCTGAGGTCGCATCCACACCGGTCAGCCAAGCAGGAGAACAGCCCAGAAGGGAATGACCCCTACACACTGCACGCCATGTTCGGCGTGTCGCGTGCAGTGTGTAGGGATGGCCGGTTTGTGCCCGGCGTCAGAGCAGGTGGAAGCTCCGCGCGATCTTCAGCGCCTCGCTCCGGCGCGACGCCGCCAGCTTCGTGTACAGGCTCGACACGTGCGTCTTGACGGTGTTCTCGGAGACGAACAGCGCGGCGGCGATGTCGGCGTAGGTGGCGCCGCGGGCCAGCTCGTTGAGGACCTCGCGCTCGCGCGGGCTCAGGGCCGGCGGGACCAGGGCGCGGCTGACCTCGTCGAGCTCGCGCGGGGTCGCGGTCATCGACGCGTAGAGGGCCGTGACGTCCGGACGGCCGGCGGCCGTCGTCGCGAGGTCGTGCAGCCACGCGGTGGCGGGACTGTTGGCGAGCCGTCGGAGCAGCGTCTCGATGGGGGTGCCCTGGCGCGCCCAGCCGAGGAAGGGCCCGGAGTTCCGGCGAGCCTCGGTCACGGCAATGGCCTCCGCCAGGCGCTGCTGCGAGCCCGACGGGTCGCCCATGGCGTCGAGCAGCTGGGCCTCGCAGGCCAGCGCGAGCGCGCGGGTGGGCGGCTGCGAGTAGGTGGCGTCGGCCGAGGCGGCTTCGAATGCTGCAACTGCCACCCGCCGGTCGCCGTCCCGGTCGGCGCGCAGCCCCAGCACGAGCGCCGACTCGCCCACGGCGCCGAGCAGCTCGAGCGTGTCGTGCAGCGACTTGAGCGTCTCGCGGTCGCTCGCCAGCGCGGCGACGAACGCGCGCTCGACCAGCAGGACGACCCGCAGGTGCTCCGGGAGCTGGTTGTCCGTGAGCCGCAGGCACTCGCCCGGGCCGGAGAGGATGCGCTGAGCTCCGCCCACGTTGCCGGCGATCACCTCCTGGCGGGCATCCCAGATGCGGAACCAGAAGCGCGTGCAGAGGTCGCCGCTGTGGTATCGCTGCGCCGAGATGTGCCCCATCGTGGTGTCCGACGGCGCGGGGACGTCGAGCAGGCGGGCGAGCAGCTGCGCGAGGCTCGCCCGCGCCGCGACGAAGCGCAGCTGCCGCGCGCCGGGGGCGCCGGCGGCGACGAGGACCTCGGTGGCGAGCTCGATGCACGCGCTCTCGCGCCCGCGCATGTACTGGGTGAAGGCGAGGTGGCTCAGGGCGCACATGCCGAGGGTCGGCAGCCCCTGGCTGTGCGACAGGCTCACGGCGAGGGTCAGGCTGGTCTCGGCCTCGGTGAGCTCCCCGAGCCAGTTCTGCGCGACGCCCAGCTCGTTCACCAGCACGGGCAGGACCTCGGCGTTCGCCTCCCGCACGGCAGGTCGCGTCTGCGAGGCCACCACCACGCGCTTGGCGTGGCCGACGGCGGCGTACGCCGGCTCGAGCCCCAGCGCCACGCGCCACAGCCGGACGCAGGCGATCGTCGCGTCGAGCCCGTCCATGCCGCCGGGGAGCCACGATTGCGACCACCGTCGCCGCGCGTCCAGCAGCCGGTCGCCCCAGTGGCGTGCCCCTTCGACGTCGTCGCGCATCCAGCAGTCGAGGGCGATCGCGAACCAGATGTCCGGACGGTTGTCGACGACCTCGGGCTCGGCCCGGACGAACTCGCCCACCTCGTCGCGCTCGCACTGGTTGAGCACCAGGCGCACGCCGTCGCGGGCCAGGACGTCGGCGGCCTCGGCGGGCGCGCCGACCCGGACGAGCCGGGCGAACGCGTCCGACAGGTTGCCGCGCGCCACGTCGAGGCCGACCGCCCGGATGACCGTGGAGCGGGCGCGAGCCGCGTCGACGCCGCCCTCGGCGAGCCGCTGCCGGACCACCTCGACCAGCAGCGGGTGGACCCGGAAGCCGCCGGTGGCCGGCGAGTCCGGGTCCGCTGGGCCCGACGTGCGCTCGGCTTCCGGGGCGTCGCTCGTGTGGGTGCGGGGACGCGCCACGTCGTTCGCCGCGTACTCCTGCAGGTCCTCGCGCAGCACGAGCAGGCCGGTGTCCTCCAGCTCCCCGAGGATCTCTCCCGCATGCTGGTCGTGGGACAGGTGGGCCGCGGTCGAGACGCCGACCAGGAGCTCGCCGGCGATGCACAGCAGGAGGTGGCGCTGGCGTGGGGTGAGCGTGGTGAAGACCTCGCCCGCCACCCGTGCCGCGATCGGCGCGGTGTCCTGGGCGAGCAGGCGGGCGGCGGCCGCTGGGTCGGGCGCCGCGCTCAGTGCCCGTGCGGCGAGGACCGCCGCGGCACACCAGCCGGCGGCGTGCCTGGTCACCGCGTCGATCACCTGGGGGTCGTCGGTCCTGGCGTGCCGGGAGACGAGTGACGCGCACTCGGCGTCGTCCAGTCGCAGCAGGTCGCCCCGCAGGAACGTGAAGTTGCCCAGGAGCTCCGGGATCAGCCGGGTCAGCGGCAGGGCCCAGCGGCTCAGCAGGAGGATCCGCATGGAGTCCGGCGCCGTGTTGAGCCGCTCGTCGATGTGGCGCAGGGTGGCGGCCGGGAGCAGGTGGGCGTCGTCGACCACGACCAGGGGTGGCGGTGCGCCGGGCGCGCGGAGGTCGAGGACGGCGCGGAGGCCGTCCGGCGTCCACGTGCCGTCGCCCTGGATCCAGACGGCGTCCTCGGCACGCTGCGACGCGGTGTGCCGCAGCCATCCGTCGACCCCCATCGTCTTGCCGGCCCCCGTTGGGGCGACCACGAGGGTGACGGAGCCCTCGACCGCCTCGTCGAGCCGCTGCCACAGGCGCGGGCGCGGGACGTAGATCCGCGGGAGCGGCGGCGGGGGAACGTCGCCGACAGACGTACGACGGCGGTGCGGCGTGCCGGGTGCGAATGCTTGTCGGGGGACGCGTGGCGCACTGGTTCCGGGGCTGATGGCGACGGTGCTCTGTCTGGTGTGCATACGGGCGGCGTCCTCCACTCGAAAGGTGAAGTGGCGGCCGCCCCCCCAACCGCCGGGCCGGCGACGAAAGAACGTCGCAGACCTGATATCGCGCCTTTCCGGACTGCAATACTTTGCATCAATGGTCCGGTAACGCGCTTACAGGGCAATGATGCATGCATATTCGCGTTGCCGCCTGGGCACAACGGGGTTTCACCCAGCCCTTACGATGAGCGCGGATCGTCTTGTGCGAGGAGAGTGCACAGCGCCCAGATCACGGCGACGTTGAAGGCAAGAACTATCGTGCTCCATATGGGGTAGTAGGGCAGAAATGCAAAGTTCGTGATGCTCGCGATGACGGCGAGAACAATTCCGACCATATAGGCCCAGGACTGGGCGGCAAGGACACCGATTCCCGTGGCGAGCGCGATCGCGCCGACGGCGACGTGGATCCACCCCCAGCTCGTCACGTCGAGCTGATAGACGTACTCGACGCCGGTCAGGTACACCGTGTCCTGCGCGACGGCGGCGATCCCCTGGAGGATCTGGAACAGCGCCACCATGATGAGCATGGTCCCCGCGAACCCCGAGGTGGTCAGAGCCAGTGAGGACGGCGGGCCGTAGTTGGCGACGGGGGTCATGCCCGGGTAGGGATCGGACCCGGACGAGTGCGTGCCGCTCATGACCGTTCCGCCTGAAGCGGCTCGTCCTCGCTGAAGACCTCGCGGAGCGCGGCCTCCTGCTCGGCGTTGAGGTTGGTGAAGATCAGCTCGGGCGGCTCCTGGCCGGCGAAGGCGTCGTGGATCTTGTCCACCACCGCGTCCGACGACATGACGAACAGTGCCGAGGTCCCGGGCGTGATCTCGTCCCGGACGCGATTGATGAAGCCGTCGTCGATCCCGACGTCCGTGAGCGCGCCGCTCAGCGCGCCGGTGGCGGCGCCGATGGCCGCGCCGAGCAGCGGGACGAAGAACAGGAGCCCGAAGAGCATCCCCCAGAAGGAGCCGCCGAGGGCCCCGGCGCCGGTCGTCGAGGTGAGCTGGCGGGTCTTGGGCTTCTTCGCGCCCTCGTCCCACCGCACAGTCGCCACGTCGTGGATCGTGATGAGGTTCTCCCGGGCGAGCTGCTGGATGGTCGTCGATGCGGTCTCCGCGCCGTCCGCGCTCCTGAACTTCCAGACGGTCAGGGTTGACTGAGCCATGGGAGGCTCCCTTCAGGATGGAATGGCCTGACCCTGCTACCTCAGCGTCCGGGCGGCCCGCGGGCCTCACCCGTTCCCGGTGAACCTGCTCAGCTCTGGACGGCGTCGTCGAGCGTCGTGAACAGCGGAGGCTCGCCCTGCGCCCCGACCCGCGCCAGGACGTCGCGCACCTGGCCGATGCCCTCGGCGAGCGCCAGGTCGGAGCCGTCCCGCTGCAGGTCGGAGCGCAGCTGGACGAGCATCGCGGCGGCCGTCACGTCGATCGACGGCGTCGCGCGACCGTCCAGGACGACGAGCCGCAGGCCGGGGGCGTGCTCCGCGAGCTCCCGGACGCCGGCCCGCACGTACTCGGCGTTCGCGAACATGAGCGGGCCCTCGACGCGGACCGCAAGCACGCCGGGCACGGCCTGGTAGCCCGGGTTGCGCTCGGCGTCGACCCAGGGCCGGCCCGGCTCGTCGCCGACGGGCGCCAGGACGGTGATCCGGGGGCGCGAGGTCCGGGCGAGCAGCAGGATCAGCGATACGGCGATGCCGATGACGAGCCCGGGCAGGGTGTCGAAGATCAGCACCCCCAGCAGGGCGGCGCCCGCGGCCATGAAGTCGGCCCGGGCGGTGACCTGGTAGACGTGCGCCAGGCGCCCCGTCCGGACGTGCCACAGGCGGCGGAGCGCACGGACGTCGATCAGCTCGACGACGGCGGCCACGACCACGGCGGCCAGCGTCGCCAGCGGGAGCTGGTCGAAGACGCCGGTCAGGAAGAGCAGCGTGAGCACCGTCAGGGCGGCCGCGGTCAGGGCCGAGATCTCGGAGCGGGCGCCGGCGCTCGCGTTCACCGCGGTCTTCGACAGGCTGCCGTTGACGACCATCCCGGAGAGGAACCCGGAGCCGAGGTTCGACACCCCGAGGCCGATGAGCTCGCGGTTCGGGTCGACGCCGTACCCCCAGCGCGCGGCGTAGGTCTTGGCGGCGCCGAGGCCCTCGGCGAAGCCGATGAGCATCAGGCCCACGGCGCCGCCCAGGAGCTCCGCGAACTGCGGGGCGGTCACGTCGGGGACCCCGACCTGCGGGAGCCCGGCGTCGATGTGGCCGACGACGGCGAGCCCGCGGTCGCCCAGGCCGAGCAGGATGGTGGCGCCGATCGCCAGGAGCACCACGACCAGCGACCCGGGCAGGAACGGCATGGTGCGGCGCACGAGGACGAGCGCGGCCAGGCTCGCCAGGCCGACCGTGATGGTGAGCGGGTCGATGTCGCCGAGCTGGCCCAGCAGGGCCCACGTCTTCTCGAAGAAGCTGCCGTGGCCACCCTCGACCCCGATGAGGTCGGGGACCTGGCCGATCATGATGGTCAGGGCCAGCCCGATGATGAAGCCCTTGAGGACCGGCTCGGAGATGAACGCGGCGAGGAAGCCGAGGCGCAGCAGGCCCGCGAGGATCGCGACGATCCCGGTCGCCAGCGCGAGTGCCGTGGTCAGGGCCACGGGGTCGCCGTCGGCGCCCGCGACGCTCGCGACGATGCCCGCCGAGAGCGCTGCCGTCGCCGACATGGGCGAGACGACGAGCTGGCGGGACGTGCCCGCGATCGCGTAGAGCGCGAGGGCGGGCACCGCCGCGTACAGGCCGACGACGGGCGGGACGCCGGCGATGGTGGCGTAGGCGAGGGACTCGGGGACCAGGACCGCCCAGACGGCGAGGCCCGCGACGATGTCGGGGCGTACCCAGGAGCGTTGGAACCCCGAGAAGGACGGGGCGAGGAATCTGGCCACGGGCGGTTCCTCTCCGAGGTGCACGGCTGATCAGCGCCGTCCGTAGGCGCGGGGCCGGTCGCGCAGGTCACCCGGAAGGGGTGACGCGGCCGGCCCCGCGGCCGGAGGGAGCGGGCGACCAGACGCCGGGGTGGGCGCACCGGCTGGCGTCCACGACGCACGGCGTCATCCAGGTACTCGCCTGCCCTGCTAGGCGGAGGTGGGGGCCGGGTTCTGGCCTCGCTTCTGGACGGTGCGGCCTACGATCCCGAGGACCAGCCAAAGCGTGAGGACCAGGGCGACGCCCGTCGGGGACTCGGGGCGCCACAGCTCCCCGGCGGCGTCGGCCCAGAACCGGCCGACGCCGGAGAGCACCAGCGCCGCGCCGCCGAGCGCCGTCGCCCACCCTGTTGGTGCGCCCGGTCGGGGACCGAGTCCCGCACGTCCAGCTCGATACGGCCGTTGAACTGCTCCGCCATGTTCTCCACCTCATCTGCTCGGTCTGGTTGGCGACGGGCCGGTGACCGGTCCGCGAGGCGTCCCGGCCCACGCCCTCATCGTCGGCAGCCGTCCGCCCGGGCGGGTCACCCTGTTCGGGTGACGCCGCCTCCGTCTTCCGCGCCTAGGTTCGGCTCCACGGCTGGTCGGACCGGTACGTCTGGCGCACGCCTGGTCGAACTCGTCCCGGATGGAGGTCGTCGCCATGGGCGCAGCGATCGGTCAGTCCCTGCCCGTGGCGGTGGGCGTGCTCGTCAGCCCCTTGCCGATCGTCGCGGTGGTGCTGATGCTCGTCAGCGGGCGGGCACGCGCCAACGCGCTGGCGTTCGTCGCCGGCTGGTTCCTGGCGGTCCTCGCCCTCGTCACCGTCGTCGCGCTGCTCGCAGGCTCCGCCTCGCCCGACGACGAGCCGGCCGCCTGGACGGGCTGGCTGAAGATCATCCTCGGTGCCCTGCTCCTGCTCCTCGGCGTCCGCCAGTGGCGCGACCGGCCGCGGGGCGACGCCGAGCCGCCTGCGCCCAAGTGGATGGCGGCCATCGAGGGGTTCACGCCGGCGCGGTCCGCCGGGCTCGCCGTGCTGCTCGGCGCGGTCAACCCGAAGAACCTGCTCCTGGTTGTGTCCGGGGGTGCGGCGATCGCCGCGGCGGCCCCCGGGGACACCAGCGCGGCGACCGTCGCCGCGCTCGTGTTCGCGGTGGTGGCCAGCGCGGGCGTCGTCGCCCCTGTCGTCATCTACTTCGTGATGGGCGCGCGGGCGGCGGCCATCCTCGACGAGCTGAGGTCGTGGATGGTCCGCAACAACACGGCGATCATGGCCGTCCTGCTGCTGGTCCTCGGCACGAAGATGCTCGGGGACGGGGTCTCCGTGCTCTGACGGGACCGGGCGTGACCGGCAAGGATGCAAGTGGGGCCGGGCGGTGCCAGCGTGGAGGGGCCGACGACACGGCGTCCCACGACGGTACGAGGAGCGGACGATGAGAGCACTCACGTGGCAGGGCCGGGAGAACGTCAGCGTCGAGACGGTTCCCGACCCGCGGATCGAGGAGCCGAACGACGCGATAGTCCGCGTGACCTCGACGGCGATCTGCGGCTCCGACCTGCACCTCTACGGTGTGCTGGGGGCATTCCTCGACGCCGGGGACGTGCTCGGGCACGAGGCCATGGGCGTGGTCGAGGAGGTCGGCCCCCAGGCGGGCGACCTGCGCGTCGGCGACCGTGTGGTGGTCCCGTTCGGGATCGCGTGCGGCCGGTGCTGGATGTGTACGCGCGGGCTGCAGTCGCAGTGCGAGACCACCCAGGTCACCGGCGAGGGCAGCGGGGCGGCGCTGTTCGGCTACACCAAGCTGTACGGGCAGGTGCCGGGCGGCCAGGCGGAGTACCTGCGGGTTCCGCAGGCACAGTACGGCCCTGTCGTCGTGCCGGACGACGGTGAGCCCGACGAACGGTATTTGTACCTCTCGGACGTGCTGCCCACCGCATGGCAGGCGGTCGAGTACGCGCAGGTGCCCGACGGCGGGTCCGTCGTCGTGCTCGGCCTCGGCCCGATCGGCCAGCTGGCGGCCCGGGTGGCCACCCACCGCGGGGCAGGTCTCGTGATCGGCGTCGACCTGGTGCCGGAGCGGCTCGCGATGGCCGCGAGGCACGGCGCGACCGTCCTCGACTCCAGGGAGCAGGACGTCGTCGGCGCCGTCCGGGACCTCACCGAGGGGCGCGGCCCGGACGCGGTGATCGACGCCGTCGGCATGGAGGCCCACGGCTCGCCGGTCGCCGAGACCATGCAGAAGGCAGTGGGCGTGCTGCCCGACGCCGTGGGGCGGCCGCTGACCGAGCGGGCCGGTGTCGACCGGCTCGCCGCCCTGTACATGGCCATCGACCTGGTGCGTCGCGGCGGCACCATCTCCCTCTCGGGCGTCTACGGAGGCGTGCGGGACCCGCTGCCGATGCTGCGCCTGTTCGACAAGCAGGTGACGATCCGGCAGGGGCAGGCCAACGTGCGACGCTGGACCGACGACCTGCTGCGGCTCGTCGCCGACCCCGCCGACCCGCTCGGTGTGCTCGACCTGAGGACCCACCGCTGGCCGCTGAGCCGCGCCGCCGAGGCCTACGCGATGTTCCAGCGCAAGGACGACGGCTGCGTCAAGGTGGTGCTCGACCCGGCGGCCTGAGGCGTCTGGCCGGCGGGTGGTGCGCGCCGGCGCCGTCAGCCCGCGGCCTCCGCGGCCGTCCGGAGGTCCGCGACCAGCGCACCGAACTTCTCGCCGAACTCCGAGCGGTCCCGCAGCCGCAGCAGCGACGACGGGTGCGTGGTGACCACCACGTCATGCGTCTCGCCGTCGAGCAGCTGCCCGCGCTCCGCGCCGATCCGGACCTCGCGCCCCAGCAGCGCCCGCGCCGCCGTGGCCCCGAGCGCGACCACCACCCGCGGCCGCACCGCGGTCAGCTCCGCCTCCAGCCACGGCCCGCACGCACGGATGTGCGCGACGTCCGGCTTCTTGTGCAGCCGCTGCTTGCCCCGCTCCGTGAACCGGAAGTGCTTGACCGCGTTGGTCACGTACACCTGCTCGGCGTCCAGGCCGGCGGCGTGCAGGGCGTCGGCCAGGACCCGCCCCGCGGGGCCGACGAACGGCTCACCCTCCCGGTCCTCACGGTCGCCCGGCTGCTCGCCGACCAGCATGACCGTGGCGTCGTCCGGCCCGGACGAGAAGACCGCCTGCGTCGCCGGGCCCCACAGCTCGCAGCCGCGGCAGTCGTGCACCGCCTGGGCGAGCTGAGCGACGTCGGCGCTCGCGGGTACCCACTCCTCGGCGCCGGGTCGGGCGGGTTTGGATTCGGCAGTTCGAGCGTGCGGCACGGCTGCACCTCCTCAAGTCCTTGCCACCACCCTGTCCCGGCACCGGCTCGCTCGCTACGCGGGCGCGCCTGGCCCGCCGTCCGCTCGGTGCCGCGCGGGTCGCAGCCAGGTCGTCGTGGCCCGGACCAGCGCCTGGCGTCCCGTCGTGCCTAGCTTGTGGGCAGTGTTGTGCAGGTGCGTCTCCACGGTGCGGACGCTCATCTGCAGGGTCGCGGCGACGGTGGCGGCCGGCATCGGCGTGGCGATGAGCTGCACGATCTCCAGCTCGCGGGCCGACAGGCCGACGTCGTTCACGAGCGGGGCGAAGAGACCTGAGCGTTCTATGCCGGCGACCGAGGAGAGCTGCCAGGCGGCGTCAGCCTGCTCGACACCCTCCTGTGCCCGGCCGGCCGCGCGCAGGGCGAGCGCGCGGCTGACGGCGGCACGCACCGCGTACAGGCGCGCGCCGGTCGTCACGAACGACTTGATCGCGCGGGCCAGCCCGGCCAGGTCGTGCTCGGCGTCGGCGACCACGTACTCGCCGAGGGCGCGCAGCAGCGGGCTCTGCGTGCCGGCCGCCGTGTCGCGGACGGCACGGGCCCGGGGGGCGTCGGGCCTTTGGCCGTTCGCCTCGACCGCCAGGAGGATCGCGCTGGCGACGTAACCGCGGCCGGTGCGGTCGGCGACCAGCTCCCACAGGTCGGGAGCAGCGGCGTCGTCCCCGGCAGCCATCGCGGTCACCACCGACGGCACCATGCCGGGCCACGGCCCGGTGCCCCGTTCGGTGGCGATGGCCTGCGCCGCGAGGTTCCTGGCGTACGCCGGCCTGCCCTGACCGAGCGCGATCTCGGCGCCCAGCACCAGCACGCCGGTGTGATAGATCTCCCGGAACCCATCGACGGTAGTGGCCGACAACGTGCGGAAGAGGAGCTGGGACGCGTCCCCGAGGCGGCCGGCGAGGGCAAGGCCGAGGATCGTCACGTAGGAGAAGGCCTGGATCTGACGCAGGTGTCCGCGCTGGTAGGCGGCATGCAGCTGGTCGTCGGCCCGATCGACGCCCGCATCGATGTCGCCGGCGAGGACGTCGGCCAGCGCCCGGGCCGCCGTGGCCTGGTCGGCGAGCACCGGGTCGTGCGGGCGGAGGCCCGCCAGGAGCTTGCGCGCGGCATCGACCTGGCCGCCGGCGACGAGCAGGTCCGCGCGAACGCACGCCCGCAGGTCGGCGCCCAGCGGTTCCCGGTCGCCGGTGGAGCTGCCGGAGCCGGCGGGCTCGTCGAGCAGTGCCGGCTCCGGCACCCGGTCGCGGAGGAAGGTCAGGTTCGCCCGCCTGGCGCGCAGCAGGCCGGCGAACCGTGGCATACGTGCTTCGTGCTTCTCCAGCAGCCGAAGTCCTGCCGGCAGGTCGGCCTGGTAGACGGCGCGCCAGCCGGCGATCCAGGAGACGGTCATCGCTGTCGCTTCGCTCTCCTCGGTGAGCGGCGTCTCGGCGATGACGTACTCGACCTGCGTCGCGGGAGCTCCGGCGGCGCGGAGCGCGATCAGCAGGGGCAGCGCCGTCTCGGGGACCGGCTCCTGCTCCCAGGCGCGCCGGGCATCGGCCACGGCGGCGGCGGCCCGGCCGACCATCTGCTGGTTGAGGACGGCGGCGTCAGCGCCGACCGCCTGCGTGGTGTCGAACGGTGAGGTGAGCCCGGCCTCGTAGGCCCGCGCGGTCGGCAGGAACGCCGAAGGGCCGCCGAGGTCACGCCCGTGCGCCAGCCCGAACGCCGAGCCCTCGCGACGCAGGAACTCCGCGAGCAGGGGCGGGTAGAGCCCGACCACGCCCACGCCGCCGTCGTCGATGTGGTGCACCAGCCGGGCCGACATCAGCCGGTCCAGGACCGTTCGGCCCACTAGCGTCTCGGCCTTGTCGAGCGACACCGGGCCCGTGACGGCCAGCGTGGTCGCTCCGTCCCACACCTCGGGTTCGACGCCGGCCAGGAAAGGCTCGACGACCGCGGCCAGGTGTTCGGACCACAGGTCACCCGGCAGGGTCCAGACGCCGCGGCGCCGGACCAGCCGCCCGGTGTGCCGGCCGACCGTCGCGATCGTCCGGACCAGCCCGTGCAGCCCGCCGGACTTCATCGCGATCCGCGCGAGCGCGCCGGCCTCGACCCGGTCGCCGAGCACGTCCTGGCAGACCTGGTGGACCTCGTCGAAGTCGAGCATCGGAACCCGGATCCGGACCGCCGGCGCGAGGCCGAGCATCAGCGAGTCCGGCCGCGCCGGCTGGTGGGGAAGGCTGCTGGTGACGGCGACGAGCGGCCGTTGCCGGTGGGCCGTGAGCAAGGCGCCGGCCGACGGCAGGTCGAGCTCGTCGGCGTCGTCGGCGACGACCACCGCCGAGCCCCGGAGCTGCTGGGCCAGGGCGCGGGTGACCTCGTCGGCAGGCTTGCGGGGACCTGGAGGGGCCGCGGCGCCGATGCCCGACGCCAGGAGCGCTCCGTACGGCTCTCCGCGCCAGGCGGCGTTGCCGCCCAGCCGGAGCACCGTCGCACCGGCGTCGTCCAGGCGGTCGGCGACCAGACCGAGCAGCGCGCTGCGCCCGGAGCTGTGCGGGCCCACGAGGTGCACGCTCACGCCGTCGTGCACGAATGCTTCGATCTGGTCGATCAGTCGGGCGAAGACGCCCTCGACGGGGTTCTCCTCCATAGGCCGACAGTACCCGCGCGGGCCCGCACTTCCGTGTCGGCGGGTACCGGGTCCGGCCGGGCGGGCGCGTAGCGGTGCGCTCGCGGGCACGTAGATCTGCCCCTGTCGGCTGCGGGCGCCGTGCGACGTCGTCGGCGCTGACGGCTCCGGCGCCAGACGCATATATCACCCGTCGCGTCGCGGGCCGCGACGTCCCGGGGGAGTATGTCCCGGTGCCGATAGCGACTGGTCAGCAGGGTGGGGCAAGTGGCCTCGAAACGGACACGCGGGTGGCGGGGGTCGACATCGGCGGCACGGGGTCGCGCCTGCGCGTCAGTACGGGACCGGGCGGAAAGTCCTATGAGATCGCCGGGCCGCCGGCCGCCGTCGTCGGCGGCCGCTCGACCGTGCCTGACGTGGTGCGGAACCTGTGCCGCGGCTTCGCGGCCGAGTTCGGCGGGCGGCCTCGGGTGGCGGCCGCCGCCGTCGGGATGCGGGGCTTCCGGTCCCTGACGCAGGCGGGGAAGCTCGACCCGAACCGCGTGCACGACATCCTCGCGGAGGAGCTGCGCACCAGCTCGACCGCCGTGTCGAGCGATGCGGTCACGGCCCACCTGGGTGCCCTCGGCGCTGGACCGGGCGCCACGCTCGCGGTCGGCACGGGTGCGGTGGCGGTCGCCTGCGACGACGTCGGCAGGTGGCACCTCGCCGACGGGATGGGGCCGCACGTGGGCGACAACGGCGGCGGCGCCTGGATCGGACGGCGCGGCCTGGACGCCGCGGCGCGCTCGATGGACGGCCGCCGGATGGGCGCGTCGCCGGGGCTGGTCCGGGCCGCCGAGGAGCACTTCGGACGGCGGGAGCAGTGGACATCCGTCAACAACGTGTCGCTGTTCGCCGCGTTCGCGCCGCAGGTCATCGCTGAGGCGGGCAACGGTGACCTGGCGTGCCGCCAGATCCTCGACGAGGCGGCCCAGTCCCTGGCCGACGGGCTGTGCGCCGTGCTGAGCCATCCCGGTGTCGAGCCGGTGGCGGTCACCACCGGAAAGCTCCTGATGCATGCGCCGGTGTTCCGGTCGATGGTGCTCCAGCACCTCCTGGAGAAGCGCGCCGACGTGCGCGTGCAGCCCAGTGCGGGGCTCCCGATCGACGGCGCGCTGGCCCTCGCGCGGATGCTGACCGCGCACCCCGACGTCGTCCAGGAGCACGTCCCCCTGCTCGCGGTCCGGATCGGCGCTGGACCCCGGCTGGACGACTCGATCACGATGCCGAAGGTGGTGCTCCCGGCCGTCCGGCCGATGGAGCGGCTCGAGAACACACCGAGGGCGTGGGCGGTGGAGATCCGGTCCGACTTCGAGTGGTCGGCCGACCAGGTCCCGGAGGGCGACATGGTCTCGTCCGTGTCCGCGGACGCCGTCGTGCCACTGACCGGCGAGCGCCTCGTGGTCGGACGCGCCTCGCGCAGCCGCGGCGTCGTGCCCGACATCGTGTGCGAGGACACGGGGGTCTCGCGCAGGCACTGCGAGATCGCCTGGGTGGAGGGTGGCTGGAGCGTCGTCGACCTCGGGTCGGCCAACGGCACGTACGTCGCCGCCCGCGGCGACGCGCTGCCCACCGAGCCGCTGCGGCCGGGGGAGCGCCGCTGGCTGTCCGACGGCGACCGCATCTACGTCGGCGGCTGGACCTGCCTGACGACGCGGGCGGTCACCGCGAACGTGCGCTGACCTGTTCTCGGCGTTCATGGTGTCTCGCCGGAATCCGCTGGACCGCGCCAGGCCAGGCTTCTACCTTGGCGCCATGTCCGGTATCGAGCTCGCCCGCGCGTACTGGGCCGACATCGTCCGTCCGATCCTGGACCGGGAGCTGCCCGGCGTGCCGCGCGCGGTAGGGCGGCTCGGCGGTGGGTCGGACGTGCTGGGGCTGGACGACGACACCTCTCGTGACCACGACTGGGGGCTGCGGCTGACCCTCCTCGTCCCGGCCGAGCACGTCCACGACGTGGATCGGGTCCTGGCCGCGTCCCTCCCGGCGTCGTACCGGGGCCGGCCGACGGCGTTCCCCGTTACCTGGGACCCGACCGTCCGGTACCGCGTCGAGGTGGCGTCACCCGCGGATCTCGTGCGGTCGCGCACGGGGCTCGACGTCGGCGACGGCCTCACGCCCACCGACTGGCTCTCGCTGACCGGGCAGTCCGTACTGGAGGTCACCGCTGGGCCGGTGTTCGAGGACACGTCCGGCGAGATCACCGCGCTGCGCGAGCGCCTGTCCTGGTACCCGCACGACGTGTGGCTGCACGTCCTGGCCGCGGACTGGACCCGCGTCGAGCAGGAGCTGCCGTTCGTGGGCCGCACCGGGCAGCGCGGCGACGACCTCGGGTCCCGGCTGATCGCCGCGCGCCTGATCACGGCGCTGGTCCGGCTGGGCTTCCTGCTGGAGCGGAGCTGGCCGCCGTACCCCAAGTGGGCGGGGACCCTGTTCGCACGGCTGCCGGTGGCGCCGTCGGCCGGCGGGCACCTGGTGGGCGCGCTCGCGGCCGCGACCTGGGAGGAGCGGGACGCGGCCCTGCGCGCGGCGTGCGAGGCGCTGCACGAGCGGCAGCGCGCCGTCGGGCTGCCGGCGCTCGACGGGCCGGCGTGCGAGCCGTTCTACGACCGCCCGTTCACGGGGTTGCGCGGTATACCGCAGGTGCTGAGAGCCGCGGTCACCGACCCGGCGGTGCGCTCACTGTCGCACCGCGGTGGCGTCGAGCAGTGGGTGGACGACGTCGGCACCCTCACCGACGCGGGCGTGCGGCCCCGCCTCGCGGCCTGCGAGTGACGATCCGGCACGGCGCCCTGTGGACGACGGCGCGGTGAATGTCGGCGGTCCGACGTACTCTGACCGGCGATGATTACTCGTGCAGAGAGTGCGTACCTGGGCGCGCTCCGGGCCTTCCAGGAGCCGATGCTGGACCTGCTCCACCGGAGGTATGCCCCATTGGTGGTGTCGCTGCTGTCGCTCGTGTTCACACCGGAGCGCCCGACGGTGCCCGTGGCGGAGGCGCACACCGAGATCGGCGACGCGCTCGACCAGCTGCGCGCGCAGGGCTACGAGCTGAACGCGGACGGCACCCGGGCGATCCCGCTGGGCAGCGCCCGCGAGCTGTGCCGGCAATGGGCCGACGTCGGCTGGCTGAAACGCCAGATCGTCGAGGGCGACGTCGAGGTCTACCAGCTCTCGGCGCACGCCGTCGGGGCGCTGGAGGTCGCAGGGCGCGCCGGTGGGGCGCGCGCGCGGGTCTCGGAGTCGCGAGTCCGGACGCTCCTGGAGGCCGTGGAGCGGCTGGCCCAGGACGCCGACCCCGACGTGCTGGTCCGCATGGCGCGGCTGGACGGCCAAATCAAGCGGCTGCAGGCCGAGCTGACGCGGATCCAGCGGACGGGCGAGGTCGACGAGGTGGACGAGGAGGAGCTGCTCGAGGAGGCGGAGAACGTCCTGCACCTGGTGCGCGAGCTGCCCGCCGACTTCGCGCGCGTGGCGGAGTCGATCCGGGCCATGCAGCGGGACGTGGTGACGGCGCTGCGCCAGGACGAGCGCCCGTCGGGCGACGTGCTGCGCGAGTACCTGGAGCGCGGTGAGCAGGTGATGACCGCCACGCCCGAGGGCCGCGCCTTCGCCGGCGCGCTGCGCCTGATCGGCGACCCGGAGCGGATCGACGAGCTGTCGCTCCAGCTCGACACGGTGCTGCGGCACCGCTTCACGGGGCGGCTGCCGGGGCAGCAGCGCGCCGAGCTGCGCGACATCGGGCGGCGCATCGAGCAGGGCGTCGCCGAGGTCATCAAGGCCCAGCGCCAGGCCTCCCACGTCATCACCACCCAGGTCCGCAACCACGACCCGCTGCGCGACCGCCAGGTCGACGAGCTGCTGCGCGAGGTCATGATCGGGTTCCAGACCTGGATGCCGACGACCCGGCGCAGCCAGTACGTGGACCCGCTGCGGCGGCTCCCCGTCGCCGACGTCGCGCACCTGCGCCAGTCGACGAGCGACCTCAGCCCGCCGCAGCCGCCCGTGCCGCTGTCGGCGTGGGACGACGGCGCGGACACCGACCTGGAGGACGGCGCCCGCGAGTGGGGCGGGCCGCACTACGCCGAGCTGCGGGAGCACCTGGTGTCGTTCGCGGCCGACGGCGCGGCGCCCGACGGCGGCGCGGACCTCGCCTCGGCGTTCAGCGCCGCGCCCGAGCGGATCCGCAGGCCGGTCGATCTGCTCGGGCTGCTGGAGATCGCACACCAGGACGGCATGACCGAGACCGACCAGGTATCGCTCGTCGAGGCGGTCCGCCCCGACGGGTCCCGCAGGCGGTTCGCGTTCGGCGGCGTCACGGTACAGACGAAGGAAGAGACGAATGAGTGAGACCGCCGTCGAGGAGCAGGTCCCGGCCGAGGAGCAGACGCCGGCCGAGGACCAGGCGCCGGCCGAGGACCAGGCGCCGGAAGGCGGGGCTGAGCCGGCCGACGGCTTCATCGACCCGGTCCCCATGGAGGAGGACCCGGAGCAGCTGTTCGCCGGCGACTCCGGGACGCTCGACGCCGCCGTGCGCCGGGTGCTCGTCCGCCTGCTGCGGCGCCGGTTCCTGACTGCGGAGCAGAACCGGGCGCAATGGCGCACCCTGCTGGAGAACCAGCAGGTGATCGAGTCGCGGCTGCACGACCTGTTCATCCATCTCGTCGTCGACCACGACCGGGGCATCGCCTACAAGAAGCAGGTGCGCTCGGCCGAGCTCGACGTCCCGATCATGCTGAAGGACGATCCGTACAGCCGGGCCGAGACGCTGGTCCTGGTCCATCTGCGCACCGTCTTCCAGCGGGAGCAGGGCGCGGGGGAGTCCTCGGCGCGGGTCGACGTCGAGGAGGTCGAGCAGACCGTGCTGACGTTCTTCGACCCCGACGACAAGAACCTCGCCGCTCGGCAGACCGAGATCCGCAACGCCGTGCGGCGGCTGGAGAAGGAAGGGCTCATCGAGGAGGAGTCGGAGGGCCGGTTCCGCGTCACGCCGCTGGTCGAGATCGTGCTCAGCAACGAGCGCCTCGTGGAGCTGCGGGCCTGGCTCCGCGAGCAGAACGGTCTGCGCGACGAATCGACAGACCCGCCCGCCGACGCCGGACGGCAGACCGACCTCGACGCCCCCGACCCGGAGGACCCGCGATGACGATGATCGACACCCTGTTCGGGATGATCCCCGCGGCGTCCACGGGGCAGCAGTGGGTCGCGCGCGACCTGCAGCTGGTCAACTGGGGCGGTTACGACGGCCACCACCGGGTGCGCCTGGCGTCCACCGCGACCCTGCTCTCCGGCGGCTCCGGGTCGGGCAAGTCGACCCTGATGGACGCCTACATCGCGCTGCTCATGCCGCACACCACGCCGTTCAACGGCGCGTCCAACGGCAGCGTCGTCGGGCGGCCGCGCGGCAAGGACCAGCGCAACATCCTGTCGTACGCGCGCGGCAAGATCGACGAGTCCCGGACCGATGACGGCACGCGCCAGCGCGTGCTGCGCGGCGACGGGCGCGACACCTGGTCGGCGATCGCGATGACCTGGGCGGACCAGTCCGGCACGCACTTCACCGCCGTCCGCGCCTGGTACGTCCCCGCCGCCGCCCGCACCCTGGAAGAGGTGGTCGCACTGCGGGCCACCTGCGACGGCCCCGTCAACCTGCGTGACCTGGAGGAGGCGGCCGCCCAGCGCTTCGCCCGGCCCGCGGTCACCGACGCGGGGCTGGCGTCCTTCGACACCGACCGCGAGTTCACGGCACGCCTGCACTCCACGCTCGGCATCGGTGCCTCCGGCGACGGCAACAAGGCCGTGGCGCTGCTCGGCCGCATCCAGGCAGGCCAGCAGATCACCACCGTGGACGCCCTGTACAAGGCGATGGTCCTCGAGGAGCCGGAGACCCTGGCCAAGGCCGACGAGGTGGTCGAGCACTTCGACGAGCTCGCCGGCACCCGGGAGCAGATGATCACCGCCCGCCAGCAGGTCAACGCGCTGTCCGCCATCCGCGAGCACCACGCGGCCATCGGCTCCGCGGGCGAGCGGCTGCGCGTCATCGACGAGATCGGCTCCTTCGCCGACGCCGCGTCGCCCGCCGCGCTGTGGCGGCACGAACGGCGGCTCGACCTGCTGCGTGCCGTCGAGCACGACCTGCAGACCGGCCACCGCGACGCGCTGGCGCGCGCCGACGAGACCGCGGCGCGGATCACCGGAGCGAAGTCCGAGCTGGACGGCGTGGCCGAGACCCTGCGCGCGTCCGGCGGCGACCGGCTGGTTACCGCACAGCGCGAGCTGAAGAGCGTCGACGCCCGGCTGGCCGACGTCGCCCGTGCCCGCCAGCGCCTGGACGCCGCCCTCGGCGTGCTGGACGCATCGGCCACCACGGAGGCCGAGTTCTCCGCGGTCGCCGCCCGCGCCCGGGCCGCGCTGGACGACGTCGGCGCCAAGAAGGCGGCGCGCGACGCGTTCGGCGAGGCGATGTCCGCGCGGAACGCCGCGCGCACCGAGCTGACGGAGCTGGAGGCCGAACGGTCGGCGGCCGCCGAGCGGCGCGGCAACATCCCCGAACACCTGCACCGGGCCCGTGCCGCGCTCGCCGAGGCGGCCGGGCTGACGCCCGAGGACCTGCCCTTCGTCGGGGAGCTCCTGGAGGTCCGCACCGAGTTCGAGCCCTGGCGCGGGGCGTTCAACCTCGCGCTCGGCGGCTTCGCCACCAAGATGCTGATCGACACCGCCCGCATCCAGGCGTTCCGCAAGGCCATCGACAGCGTCCCGACCGCCACCCGCATCCGGTTCGAGGGCGTCCCCACCGGCATGCGCGACAACATCGGGCTCGACACGCGCACCCTGCCCGGCCGCCTCGACGTGCGCAGCGGTCCGTTCGCGGGCTGGCTCAAGCACGAGCTCGCGCAGCGCTTCGCCTACGTCTGCGTGGACACCCCCGGACAGCTCGGACAGCACAAGATGGCGCTCACCCGGTCCGGGCAGCAGTCCGAGGGGCACCGCGGCGCCCACGGCGGCAACCTCCGCTCCAACGTCCTCGGCTTCACCAACGGCCGCGCCCTGGCCGAGCTCGACGAACGGATCGACCGCGCCCGACTCCGGCTCGCCGACCACGAACAACGCGTCGAGGACGCCGACACCCTCCTGAACCGGCACGACGACGAGCTCGACGCCTACCGCACCGTCAGCGGCCTGACCTGGGACCAGGTCGACGTCGTCTCCGTCGAGGCAGAACAGGGCCGCTGGGCGAAGGTCATCGAGGAGGTCACCGCGGGCAACCCCGAGATCACCCGCCTGCGCGAGCAGGCCGACACACTCGGCAAGCTGATCGACAGCCTCAACCAGGACCTCGGCAAGACCAAGGCCCAGGCCGAGACGCTCGAGGCGGGCTGGACCGCGATCACCGACGAGGTCGACGCCGCCCAGCAGGCCTTGGACGACGCCGACACGGCCGGGATCGCCGTCGGACCCGACCAGCGCGACTATCTCGACGCACTGTTCCGGGCCGCCGGCCCCGACCCGGCGCACGGCGGTGACGCCGCGGCCGCGGCGCTCGCGGCGTTCGACGGGGCACTGCGGCAGGCCACCGAGCGGCTGCGGGCGGACCGGGAGGCGGCGCAGACCGCCCTCGGCACCGCGCGGGAGGCGCTGCGCAGGACGTTCGAGAACTTCAAGGAGCGCTGGCAGGACCCGAACCTGGGCACCGACCCGGACGCCTCCTTCGCCGACTACGAGCGGATCCTGACGGACCTTGAGTCCAACGGCATCCACGAGCTCGAGGCGCAGTGGCGCAACAGCCTCCTGCGCCTGTCGGGGAACGACCTCACCGACCTGCACAGCGCGCTGGCCGGTGCGGTCCGCGAGATCAAGGAGCGGATCGGCCCGGTCAACGACATCCTGGCGGACCTGCCGTTCGCCGACGACGAGCACCGGCTCCGGATCGACGCGCGCGACAACCAGTCCGCCGTCGTCGGCGCGTTTCGCAAGGAGCTGCGCACCCTGCGCGAGGTGCTGTCCCGGGAGGCCACCGACGCCGAGCGGGAGCGGCGCTACCTGCGGATGGCCAAGGTGATCGACCGCATCCGCCGGACCGCGCCGGACTTCGCCGACCTCGTGGACGTGCGGCGACACGTGCGGCTCAGCGCCGAGAAGGTCGACCTGGACGGCAACCACGTGGCGCACTACGACGGCATCGGGGAGAAGTCCGGCGGCGAGTCGCAGGAGCTCGTGGCGTTCATCGTCGGCGCGGCGCTGCGGTACCAGCTCGGCGACGCCGGCGCCCAGCGGCCGCGGTACGCGCCGGTGTTCCTGGACGAGGCCCTGATCAAGGCAGACGCGCGGTTCACGGGCCGGGCTGTCGGCGCCTGGCGGGGGCTCGGCTTCCAGCTCATCATCGGCGCGCCGAACGACAAGTACAGCGCGCTGGAGCCCCACGTCGACATGAAGTACGTGGTCCTGAAGGACGCCTCAGGCCGGTCTCGGACCAAGGCGGTGGCGGGGGTCGATCCTGGGGCAGCGCCGTCGTGACCGAGCAGTTGGTCTCGCCGGGAGACGCCGGCGCGCAGGTCGCGGAGAAGGTTCGTACCGGCTGGGCCGCAGGGGTCTGCGCCGAGGTGGACGGCACCGAGCCGTTCCGCGCGACGGTCCGGCTCCGGCCGGGCGTCACCGCGGGCGCCGCCGCGGCGCGGTTCGGCTTCGACCTGTGGCACGAGTGGGTCGAGTCCTGGCGCGACGTCGACGCCGCGCGGCTGCCGGGCGTCGAGATCGCGACCGGCGGGCTGACGGTCGAGGGGGTCCGGGCCGCCATTCCCGTCGAGCTCAGGGTCACGGGGCTGGACGCCGCCGTCGTCCTCGTTCAGCACCTGGGCGGGACGCCGCCGGCGGTCGATCTGGGCCTCGCCCGGGCTGTGGCGGGCAGGCTGCGTGCAGCGGGTGGCGTGCTGACCCCGCCCACGCTCAAGAAGGCATGCAAGCTGTCCGACGTCGACGCCGGGATGCTGGTCCGTGCCGTCGAGTGGCTGGCCAACCATCCCGACGTCGGGGGCTGGACGGCCCGGCAGCTGCCCGTCCCCGGGGTGCACTCGAAATGGCTCGAGGCGAACGGTTCGCTTCTGCGGGACGTCTCCGGGCGCGACGTGCGCGACGAGGTGCGGCCCCGGCTCGCCGTCGTGCACCTGACCTATGTCGATCCCGCGTACCTGGCGACGGGCGGACGGCGGCACGACGCGTGGACCACGGGGGACGTGCACGACATCGCCTACACACCCCGCACCGTCCTGGTCGTCGAGAACCGGGACAGCCGGTTGTGGTTCCCTCCGCTGGAGGACGCGCTCGTCGTGGAGGGCGGAGGCCGGGCCGCGGCCGTGCTCCTGGCGGGCATTCCCTGGGTCCGTCGCGCGGAGAACATCGTCTACTGGGGAGACATCGACTCGGACGGGTTCGCGATCCTCGATCACTTCCGCCGGGTGATGGCGGCGCCGGCAGACGACGGTTCGCCCGGCCGGGACGTCTCGTCGATCCTGATGGATGCGAGCGCCCTGCGGCGGTACGAGCCGCTCGGCGTCAGCACGGACCAGGACGGGCGGCCGATCCCGCCGTCGTCCGGGCACCTCGCAGGCCTGAACGCGGACGAGAGGGTGGCCTACCACGCCGTCGCGACGGCGGGTCCGGCACCGTTCCGCCGGATCGAGCAGGAGCGCATCCCGGGCGAGGACGCCCGGGCGGCCCTGCTGGACCTGGTCCGGGCGTGAGCTTGAGGTCCCGAGCCTGAGCCCGATGTCTTGAGCCCGAGGCCGAGGCCCTGAGCCTGAGGCCCGGGATGCCTCTGCCGGCCGACGCGGGTCTTAGCCCGCGGAGCTGTCCTCGACCAGTGGCGGGCAGGTGCCGCCGGGTTCCGTCAGCAGCTCGAAGTGCCAGATCTCGTTCGCGTACACCTGGCACAGCCCGTACTCGGCGCCGTGCTGGATCATCCAGTAGTCGGCCGTGGCCGGCCCGATGTCGACGGCGTTCCCGCCGACATGCGTGGACTTCTCCGGTGTATTCACCCAGCGCCGGGCTTCTTCCAGGCTGCCGTACTCCTTGACCGCCTCGTCGAGCAGGTACTGCTGGAAGGCTGGGCTGCGCCAGCCGCTCGTGATCCAGAGGTCGATGCCGTCGGCCGCGGCGTCGTCGGCGGCCTGCCGGACGGCGGCGGCGAGCGCCGGGTCTAGACCGGTGATCGCCGGGATGTCGTCGTCGAGCGTCGCCTGCCCGCCGGGGACGTCGCCTCCGGCCACGCCCGTGGACCCGGACTCGGACCCGGCCGAAGCCCGGCCCACCGCTTTGTCGACGGCCTGCACGACCGGCGAGTCGCCACCGTTGTCGAGCAGCGGGTAGACGCCGAAGACGGCGACCAGTGCGACCGCCGCCACGACGGCATAGGCCATCGGACGGCGGTCGGTGCGCCGGCCGGCGAGGCGGCCGGCCCGGCGACCGGTGCGCCGGCCCGTGTGCCGCGGGGGACCGCTGTACGCGTTGTGTGCCAGGGGCTGGGCGAGGTCCTGTTGAGTCATACCCCCAGCCCACCGGGGGTGACGTTGCCGGGATGTCTCCGATTCTCGATATACCGGCGATATGCGGCGCGCGGCGGGGTCGGTTCGTGCAAGGGACCGAAGTCAGCGACTTCGGTCCCTTGCTCTGAGATCGGTCAATCAACCGACCGATCTCAGAGCAACCGACCGATCTCGCTGACTTCGGTCCGTTGCACCGCCGACCCAAGGGGCGGAGCGAGACCGGCCGGCCTCAGCTCGCCGTCTGGAGCTGCGGGTACAGCGCCGACAGCGGCCCGGAGAGGCCCTGCTTGACCTGACGGCTCGTGTCGTCCGCGAGGACCTCGTGCTCACCCGCTTCGAGCCCGTCGAAGATCGCCGCCACGATGTCGCGCGGGTCCTCCTTCGGCACGTCGAGGGCCGCGATCATGGGTGTGTCCGTGTACCCGAGGTGCGCGCCGAGCAGGTGCGTCTTCTGTTCGAGCAGCTCCACGCGCAGCACGTTGCTGAACGACCAGAAGGCTGCCTTGCTGGCCGAGTAGGGGCCGACGCCGAGCCAGCTCAGCGCGGAGTGCACGTTGATCACGGCGCTGCCGTCGTTCCGGGCCAGGACCGGCGCGAACGTCTGGATGACCGAGAGCTGTGCGAACACGTTGGTCTCGAACACCGAGCGCATCGCGTCGAGCGGCGTGCTCAGCGTCGGGAGCCCGCCGTCGAGGATGCCCGCGTTGTTGATCAGGACCGTGGTGTCCGCAGCCTGCTCGGCCGCCGCGGCTACCGACTCGGGGGAGTTGATGTCGAGCGTCAGCGGCACGATGCGCGGGTCGTTCCAGTCGTCGCGCGGCGTGCGGGCGCTGGCATACACCTTGGCGGCGCCCCGCTGGAGGGCGTCGGCGACGAACGCGCGGCCGAGGCCGCCGTTCGCGCCGGTGACCAGGACTACGGCGTTTCGGAGGGCAGTCATCAGGAGGAGCTCGCTTTCGGGTGCGTCGTGCAGGCTGAGTAGGTGACGCCAACCTAGCAGGCCTGGATATGGAATCACAACACAGGTTGGATAGGATGTGGGCATGAGCACAACGCCTCGTGAAGCCAACGCCCGCTGCTCGGTGGCCCGGAGCCTGGAGATACTCGGCGAGAAGTGGGCGCTCCTCATCGTCCGCGAGGCCTTCTTCGGCGTCACGAGGTTCGCCGACTTCCGCGCGCACCTGGGCGTCGCGCCCGACGTGCTCACGGCGCGGCTGGAGAAGCTGGTCGACGGCGGTGTGCTCGAACGCCGGCCGTACCGCGACCAGGGCCAGCGGCAGCGCGACGAGTACGTGCTCACCGAGGCAGGGGCCGCGCTCAAGACCGTCCTTGCGGCGTTCGTCGCGTGGGGGGACGTCCATCGCCCCTCGGGGTTCGGACCGTCCGTCGTCTACGTCGAGGAGACCACGGAGAAGCCGGTGCGCGTCGCCTTCCTGAGCGACGACGGGCAGGAGCTCGCGCCCGAGCAGGTCACGACAGTGCCGGGTCCCGGCTGGCTGAGCTGATGGTTGTGGGCGTAACCGTTGCGGCTACCCGCCCGTCATAGGCGCAACGGTCACGCCCACAACCATCGGGACTATCGGGTCATGAGGTGGTACTGCGCCGCCACCTCCTTCGGGGTCGCGACGCGGTCCAGCAGCTCGATCGTGTCCATCGAGCAGTTGCAGGGGTTCCGCTCCTGCGTGTCCTGCGGGAAGCTGCCGCCGATCTTGATCCCGCGCGGCGTTGTCGCCGAGGCGCCCGTGCCGTCCACCTGCCACGGGTCGCCGTCCGCCACGTAGAAGCCAGGTACCCGCTCGCCGTTGCGGTAGAGCGCCATCTTCCCGGTGGTGTAGTCGAACGTCGCGGCCAGGTGCACCCACTCGTCCTGCGGCAGCAGGGTGCGCCAGTCCTCGTGTGCGGCGAAGGTCTGCGACGCGCCGCCGTCGATCCGCCGGCCGAGCGCGACGAGCCGCAGCTCGCCGTCCACCTGGATGATCTCCAGGAGTGCGCGGACGCCGTGCCCGTCGGAGTCGCCGCTCAGCACGCCCACCAGGCCGACGGCGTTGTAGAGGTCGTCCGGGTCCGGGGTCGTGGTGTTCGGGCTCGGGTTCTGGCCGGTCATCCTGACCCAGCCCATCACCGTGATCCCGTCGACCCCGTTGAAGGCGGACAGGGTGCTCACCCCCGCGGCGTTGAACACGCCCGCCTTCCAGTCGTCGTTGCCCGCGGCCAGCGGGTCCACCTGCTTGAGCTGGATGGAGTTGTTGCTGGCCGGGTACGCGCCGTCCGCGACGCGCATGTCCTCCCCGCCGTTGATCAGGTTGAGGTAGGTGCGTGACGCGCCCCGGTCGATCTCGACGGCCCCGTCCTGCTGGAACGGGTGCTCGAAGTCGTAGAAGCTCACCACGTTCCCCTCCAGGGAGCGGGGAACCTCCTGCGGCACCGGCGCGTACACCGTGTCGACGATCTTCCAGATCTTCCCGTTCGCCTTGGCGATCAGGTACAGGTCGCCCGAGCGGTCTCGGCCCATCCGCAGGTCGGCCCGCTCGTCGCCGGTGAAGTCGGGCATCCGCTTGCGGGTGCCGTCGGTGTCGAAGAGCGCGGCCTCGTAGATCTGCGCCTCCGGGCCGCCGCGGCGCATCTGCGACTCCTTGGTGAAGAGCACTTGCCCCTGGACCAGGTCCGTGAACAGGTACTTGCCGTCCAGGGCCGGCAGGTCGTCGCCGCGGTAGACGAACCCGCCGCTGATCGCGTACCCGCTGTCCGACGTGCACGACCAGCCGGGCGGCGGGTCGTGGTCGTACGCCGCGACGGGATAGGTGAAGCCGAGATCGGCGTCGTTCTCAGGGAGCGGGAACAGGTTGCAGCGGTCGGCCGGGTCGAAGACGTACTTTCCCTCCCGGTCGCCCCAGCCGAAGTTGTCGCCGGACCGCACGTCGTAGACCGCCTCGATCGCGTGCTCGCCGATGTGCCCGAGGAACATGCGGGCGTCGCTGCGCCGGTCCTTCTTGTCCCAGCTGAACCGGTGCGGGTCGCGCATGCCGACGGCGTAGATCTCGCCCAGCGCGCCCGGCGTCCCCACGAACGGGTTCGAGGGCGGTATCCCGTACGCGCCACCCGGCCCGTCGGTCCCCGCCGGGTCGATGCGCAGGATCTTGCCGGCCGGGGTCCCCATGTCCTGCGGGATGCCGGTGCCGACGCCCCGCCCGCCGTCGCCGACCGCGAGGTAGAGCAGGCCGTAGTCCGCGCTGCCGGGCCGCGCCGTCGGGTTGAAGTCGATCTGCTGGATCGCGTGGATCTGGCCGCCGAAGCCGAGACGCAGCACCTCGCGGCTCGTCCCCGAGAAGACGTCGGCCGCCGGGTCGTCGGCCACCCACTCCGTCACCACCGAGTGCAGGAACGTCGGCGTCTGCGGCGGGTAGGTCGTCGGGTCCGGCGGGGGACCGGCGTTGCCGGGGCGCTCGGTGTGCACCGTGTAGAACGTGCCGTTGTCCGCGAAGTCCGGGTGGAACGCCGCGAACCCGAACCCGCTGCCCAGGCCGCGGCCCGAGAAGAACTCGGGCGCGAACTCGGCGGCCACGTCCAGGTAGACCCGCGGCTCGCCGTCCTCGACGAAGTAGAGCGGCCCGTTGAGGTCCGGCACGTACTTGCGGCCCGAGCCGTCCGGCAGCTCGCCGAGCCCGTTGATGCGCGCGTGCCGCATGAGGCGGCGATCGGTCGGCGCCGGGATGGGCTCCGTCTTGGGGAACTGGGCGTACTCCTCGAGGACGAGGCCCAGCGTGGACTGGATCTCCTCCGGGGCGGGGTCAGTGATCGGACCGGGTTCGGCCGACGCCGTCGTCAGCCCGGTCAGGGCGGCCGCGGTGACCGCCATCGCGGCCACCGCCGGTCGCCATCGTCGTCTGGTGCGCATGGTGCCTCCTGGAATGTCGTCGTCGTCATTGCGGAGTGCGTGCGCCGGCGCGCCCCGTCGGGGCGCACCGGACGAGTGCTACCGGCAGAAGGGCCGCGCGCCGGCCGCGCTGAGGATCCCGCCCACCACGTGCTTCTCGAACGACCCGGCGCCCGGGAGCGCCGAGTCCTCGGTCCAGGCCGCCGAGTCGTGGCCGAGCGTGGTGACCCACGCGCGTCCGCCGTCGTAGTACTGGCACCACGAGACTGGGTGGTCGCCCGCGTGGCCCGGGTGGCCGTTGAAGCCGGTGTGGTTCCCGATCGTGGCGGTGTCCACCTCGGCCACGAACCGTACGCCCGTGGGGAACGGCTCGAGGTTGTACCACTCGTCGCGGAAGTCCCACCGCGGCGGCAGATCGCGCGTGGAGGCGTCGCGCCGGTCGGTCGTGACGATCTGCCCGTCGCGGTGCGGCCCGTGGTCGTAGAAGTTCGCCCCGCCGAGCAGCCCCTGGAACCACGGCCAGTGGTACATCGCGCCGAGGGTGTTGTGGATCGCGACGAAGCCTCCGCCGGACCGGACGTACTGCAGCAGCGCCGTCTGGGACGCGTCGTCGAGCATGGTGCGGGAGTTGCTGAGGAACACCACGGCGTCGTACGGGGCGAGCTTGGCCGGGGCGTCGAGCTGGCGCACGTCCTCGGTCCAGTCGACCTCGAACCCGTTCTCCTGCCCCCAGCGGACGACGGCGTTCTGCGCCACGTGCGCCGAGGTGAGCGGCGGGTTCATCCCGGCGGGCAGCAGGGGTCCGAGGTGGGCGTGCCGGGAGCTGCCCGTCGCGGTGAACACCAGCACGCGGACGACGCCGTCGTCGTCGCGGGGCAGGTCCCAGTCGTTGTAGCAGGCCGGGTCGGTGCCGCGGCAGACGCCGTAGTCGGCCAGCTTGTCCCGGTAGGGAGAGGTGCCGCCGGTGGAGGCGGCGGCCTGGCCCGACGACGCGGGCGCGTCGCCGTCGGCAGGTGTCAGCGCTGTCGGCGTCGGGGCCGCGAGGTGCAGGCCGGCCAGCAGCGCGGCGAGGATGGCGAGGCCGAGCACGAACTGCCCCGTGCCGCCGAGCGATTTCCCGAGCATGGTCCTGAGCGACATGACGGTTCTCCTTTGAACAGCCACCGGTTCTTTGGTTGTGGGCGCGATGGTTGCGCCTACGTGCCCGATTCAGGCGCAACGATCACGCCCACAACAAAGGGGTTAGGGGACCTCCTTTGGGCGGCCGCCCAGGTAGAGCTGGGCCAGGCGCGGGTCGGCGAGGAGGTCCGGGGCCGGGCCCGTGATGTGGACCTTGCCGAGGTCCAGGACGCAGCCGACGTCGGCCGCCTCCAGCGCACGCCGCGCGTTCTGCTCCACGAGGAGCACCGCTGTGCCGGCGTCGCGCATCCGCTGTACCTGCTCGAACACGATCGCTGTCGCCTTCGGGTCCAGCCCCATCGACGGCTCGTCCAGGAGCACCACCTTGGGCCGCACCATGAGCGAGCGGGCGAACTCGACCTGCTTCTGCTGCCCGCCCGACAGCGCACCGGCCAGCGCGGACCACCGCTCGCCGACCAGCGGGAACAGCGTGGTGACGAACTCGGTGCGCTCGGCGATCAGCGACCGGTCGCGCACCGTGTAGGCGCCGAGCAGCACGTTCTCCGCGACGGTCATCTCGGGGAACACGCTGTGCCCCTGCGGCACGTGGGACAGCCCGGAGGCCAGGAGCTGCTGCGGCGTCCGGCCGGTGACGTCTTCGCCGTCGACCATCACCTGCCCGGAGCGTGGCTTGAGCATGCCGCTGGCCACCTTGAGCACCGTCGACTTGCCGGCGCCGTTCGGCCCGACGAGACAGACCACGCTGGAGGGCGCGACCGTCACGGACAGCCCGCGCAGCACGAGCGCGGCGCGGCCGTAGCCGGCCTGGATGTTGGTCAGGCGCAGGAGCGGTTCGGCCGCCGGCCCCTCCGCGGCGGACGGCTCGGGCGACAGCTCCGGGGTCGGTTCAGACGCCAAGGTATGCCTCCAGGACCAGCGGGTCGTCCTGCACGACGGCGGGGGTGCCCTGCGCGATCGGCCGGCCCCGGTCGAACACGACCACGTGGTCGCTCAGGCCCATGACCAGCTCCATGTTGTGCTCCACGATGATGAAGGTGCGGCCCTCGGCGTTGAGCTCGCGCACCAGGTCGGCGATCCGCTCCACGAGCGCAGGGTTCACCCCGCCTGCCGGCTCGTCGAGCATGATCGTGTGCGGGTCGCCCATGAGCACCCCGGCCAGCTCCAGGAGCTTCTGCTGACCGTAGGAGATGTCCCGGGCCTCGGCGTGCTCCAGGTGGTCGATACCGACGCGCGCCAGCAGCTCGCGCGCCCGTCCGACGTCGGCCGCGTTGCGCGAGCCGCGCAGCCGCTGTAGCAGGCCGTGCGGCTGCACCGCGACCAGCACGTTCTCCAGCACCGTGAGCCGGGGAAAGACCCGGCAGAGCTGGAAGCTGCGGCCGATGCCCGATCGGGCGATCCGGTGCGGCGGCAGCCCGGTCACGTCGCGGTCCTGGTAGGTCACGGTGCCGGCGTCGGGCCGGATCATGCCGGTGACGCAGTTGAAGAACGTCGTCTTGCCCGAGCCGTTGGGCCCGATCAGGGCGTTGATCTCGCCCTCCTTGAAGGCGACCGAGGCGCCGTCGATCGCGCGGACGCCGCCGAACGACTTGGTCAGGTCCTGCGTGGCCACCGAGCCTTGCGAACCGGTCATCGGGCCGCCTCCTCGCGCTGGTTCGCCAGCTCCTCGGCGCTCACCTCGCGGATCGACGCCGCGCGGCGCCGCCGGTTCACGAACGAGGTCAGGGCGGGGATGACGCCGTCGGGCATGAACAGGACGACCAGGCCGAGCAGGACGCCGGTGGCGACCAGGTGCAGCTGCGTGTCGCCGTACTGCGACTTGAACACCTCGACCGCGTACCCCACGACAACCGCCCCGAGCAGCGGCCCGAACAGGCTCCGCACGCCGCCGAGCAGGGACATCAGCACCATGTAGGTGCCGACCAGGATCGAGAACTGGAAGATCGGGTCGAGGTAGCCGAACCACAGCGCGTACAGGCCGCCGCCCAGTGCGGTGAAGAACGCGCTGGTCACCAGGGCGGTGAGCTTGTAGGCGAAGGTGGGCACGCCCAGCGCCTGGGCCTTGTCCTCGTCCTCGCGGATCGCCTTGAGGCCCGCGCCCAGCCGGGACCGCTCGATGGCCCACCACGTGAGCAGCGCGAGGGCGAGCAGCACGGCGTGCAGGTAGAAGAACCGTTCGTGCTGCTCGGGCCGCAGCACCTCGGTGCCGAACGGCCGCGGCACGCGCAGCCCGCCCGAGCCCCCGGTGAAGTCGTGCCAGCTCTGGAAGGTGAGCTGCAGGATCAGGACGAGCGCTATCGACACGATCACGAACGAGGCGCCGCGCACCCGCAGCGACGCGATGCCGACCGGGATCGCGATCAGCGCCACGATCAGGCCGCCCGCGATCAGCGCGAGCCAGGGGTCCAGCCCGGTGCGGAGGATGAGCAGCGCCGTCGCGTAGCCGCCGAGCCCCGAGTAGGCGGCGTGGCCCAGGGAGATGTACCCGGTGAACCCGCCCACCAGGTTCCATGACGTGGCGAGCACCGCGTAGCTCAGGATCACGACGCCGACGGACAGGATGAACGGATCGGGTGCCAGGGACGGGAACAGGAGCACGACCGCCACGAGGGCGAGGAGGCCGGCGATCCGGGCCACGCGCGCCGCCGTCGGGCGGCCGGAGCGGGTCGGTGCGGGGGCCGCCGTCGGGCTAGAAGCGTTGGGCAAGGCGACCTCCGAAGAATCCCTGCGGGCGGATCATGAGGGTCACGAACAGGGCCAGGTAGAACACGGTCTGCGCCCACGTGGTGCCGAGCGGCACCTGGAGCAGGCTCGCGGCCACGCCGAGCAGGAGGGCCGCGATCGCGGCCCCGGGGATGCTGCCCAGCCCGCCGACGACGATGATCGCCATCAGCGGCCCGATCCAGTGCCAGTGCAGCGACGGATAGATCGTGTAGTCGAGCGCGAGCGCCGTGCCGCCGATCGCGGCCGTGGCCAGGCCCAGGCCGAAGCCGAGCCCGGCCACGCGGTCGGTGTCGATGCCGACCAGCCGGGCCGCCTCGGGATGCTGGGTGGTCGCCCGCAGCGCCCGGCCGAACGACGTCTTGCGCAGGATCACGAACAGCGCGCCGAGTGAGATCGCCGCCAGGGCGAACGCGATCAGCTTCACGACGGCGATGCTGACGCCGGCCACCTCGATGCTCGTCCCGGAGTAGCCGAGCTGGACGCGCCGCTGCGTGCCGGTCCACACGAAGCCGAGCAGGCCCTCGATGGTCAGAGCGATGGCGAACGTCAGCAGCACCGACATGGTCGTCAGGCTGATCGGCCGCAGCCGCGAGACCAGGAACCGCTGCATCCCGTACCCGACCACGAAGAACAGCGGCACCGTGATGACCAGCGACAGCAGCGGGTCCAGCCCGGAGGTCTCGTGGAAGTACCAGGCGAGGTATGCCGCGAGGATCAGGAATGCGGAGTGCGCGATCATGACCACCCGCATGACGCCGAAGTAGAGCGTCAGTCCGGCGGCCAGGAGGGCGTACAGCCCGCCCAGCAGGACGCCCAGCACCAGGCTCTGCGCGAACAGGGCACCGGTCATGCGATCACCACTCGGGCTTCGGGTGGATGATGTCGGCTTCCTTGACGTCGTCGGGCAGCACGATCTTGATCTCGCCGTCCACGTACTGCTGGATCAGGTGGGCGCTCTGCGGCCGTCCGTCGGCGTCCCAGCTCAGCGGGCCGACGACGGTCTCGACCTCGTTCTCGTGCAGCCAGTCGACGAGCTGCTCCTGGCACTCCGGCGACGGGTCGGCGCAGCCCACGGCCTCGACCGCGGCGGCTACGACCTGTCCCGTGGTCCAGGCGTTCGCCTCGTCCTCGGCCGGCGGGGCGTCGTGCTCGGCCGTGTAGAAGTCCACGAACTCCTGGTTGGACGGGTACGGGGCCGACGGCGTGTACCCGGTGGGCGCGATGATGCCCTCGGTCTTGTCGCCGATGGCGGCGGGGAACTCGGCGTTCGTCGGCGCGCCGGAGACCGCCGCCATCTGGGGCTGGTAGCCCTGCTGCTGCAGGGCGACGATGAGGTTGACGCCGTCCTGGTACTGCGAGCCGACGATGAGCAGGTCGGCATCCGAGTCCGCGATCTTCGCCGCGATCCCGCTGAAGTCCGTGGTGTTCGGCGGGTAGACCTCGTCGACCACCACCTCGATGCCCTCGTCGGCCAGCGCGTCGCGCAGGCCGTACGCGGTGCCCTGGGCGAACGGGTCGTCCATGGAGGCGACGGCTATCGACTCGGGAAGCTCGTCCTCGGGCAGGGCGAGGATGTACTCCGTGAGGTGGTTGTAGTGGTCGTCGGCGATGGCCGGCGCGGCGTAGAAGAGGTTGCCGAAGCCCTGCTCGAACACCTCGGCGGCGGCACCGGCCGGCTCCACGAAGAGGAAGCCGTAGTCCTGGGCCACCTGCGCGGCGGGGACGACGAGCCGGGTCGAGAACGGTCCGAAGACGAGGTCGACGCCGTCCTGGTTGATCAGTCGTTCGTAGTCGGAGGCGACCCGGTCCGCGTTGGACTGGTCGTCGACGATGATCAGCTCCACCTGGCGGCCCAGGAGCCCGCCGTTCTCGTTCACGTGCTTCGCCCAGGCCTCGTAGCCGCGCTGCACGCCCTTGCCGGGCTCGGCGAAGTCGCCGGTCAGCGGGAGCGAGACGCCGATGACTATCGGGTCGTCGGGGCCGTCGGTCCCCTCGCCCTGGTTGCCGCCCTCGTTGGGGTTCGCCAGGCAGGCGGACAGGGTCAGAGCCGTCGTCGCGGCGATAGCCGCTACCGTCAGCCGTCGGGTTGCTCTCATGGTCCACTCCCTTGTGGCAAGCGCTTCCGTAACCGCTTACGGCACTCTAGGAACCTGGGACCCTTGGTGACAAGGTCTTGGTGCGATCCATTACCCGTGGCGAGGAGATCTCATGCGGAAGCACACCGCCGGGCTGCGCCTGGTCGACGTCGCCGAGCACGCCGGCGTGTCCATCGCCACCGCCTCGCGCGCGCTGTCCGGCGCGTCCGGGGTGTCCGAGTCCCTCGCGGAGCGGGTGCGCGCCGTAGCCGCTGAGCTGGGCTACGTGGCGAACGTGCACGCGCGGTCGCTCGCGAGCGGCGCCCGCCCGGGGGTCGGGCTCGTGGTGCACGAGATCGGCGACCCATACTTCGCCGAGATCGCGAGCGGCGTGCTGGAGGTCGCGGGCCGGCACGGGCGCATGGCGCAGATCTGCCACACCGGCCGGGACCCGTACGCCGAGGTCGCGCAGCTGCGGGCGCTCGTCAACGCCCGCGTCGGGATTATCCTCGTGGCAGGATCCGGGCACCTCGATGGAGACGTCCAGGCGCGCATGAAGGCCGAGGTGCACGCCTTCGAGGAGGCGGGCGGCCGGGTCGCCGTCATCGGCCGGCACCCCGGGCTCGGCGTCGACGCGGTGGTGCCCGCCAACGTCGAGGGCGGACAAGCGATCGCGGGGCACCTGCTCGAGCTCGGGCACCGGCGCATCGGGGTGGCGGCCGGATCGCGCCGGCTCGCCACGATGGCCGACCGGCTCGCCGGCGTCTCGCGGTCACTGGAGGCGTACGGCCTGACGCTGGGCGACCTGCCCCTGGTCGAGGCGGAGTTCACGCTCGAGGGCGGCAAGGAGGCCGCCCGGCGCATCCTCGACGAGCACCCGGACGTGACGGCGATCCTCGCGCTCAACGACGACATGGCCGTCGGTGTGCTGTCGGTGCTGGGGGAGCGGGGGATCGCGGTGCCGGGTGACGTGTCGGTGACCGGGTTCGACGACGTCACCGTGGCCGGGCACCTGTCGCCCGCCCTGACGACGGTGCGTCTGCCCATGAAGGAGATGGGGCGCCAGGCGCTCGAGCTCGCGCTGCTGCCGCGGGCTGCGCGGGCCCGGCGTCGGACGGCGGAGCAGAAGCTGATGGTGCGGGCCTCGACGGCGCGGGTGCGGGCGCCGTCGGCCGGGTAGGCCTTTCCCCGGAACGATGGCAGGCCGGGACCGAGGCGCACCAGCCGCCAGGTCTGTCGGTCGTTTTCCACAGGCTTCGCACGGTGGATGAGAACGACCCGGCGATCCGTGGCAGGCTGTGCGCCATGTTGAGAACGACTCTCGTTCGCGCTCGGATCGGCCGCGCTCGTATCGACGGAGCGTGCTGACGTGGCGAACCTGCTCATGATCGAGAGCTGGTTGCAGTCCACCGGCCTGATGCTCCCGCCCCTGCTGCGCGACGGCGGCCACACCTACGTGCTGGTCACCCGCGACCCCGACCTGTACCGCCTGCCCGACGGCACGCCGCACCCCGTCCTCGCCCTCGCCGACGGGGTGGTCGTCGCCGAGACCAACGACGACGCCGCGCTCGTCGCGGCCACCCGGCGGATCGCGGCGGCCCGGACGATCGACGGCGTGCTGACGACCTGCGACTACTACCTCCCCGCGGTAGCCCTGGTCGCCGAGGAGCTCGGGCTGCCGGGTGCGCCGGCGGACGTCCTGCGCACCGCGACCCGCAAGCACCGGGTGCGCCAGGCGCTCGCGGCCAGGGGAGTACCGGACGTGCCGTTCGCTGTCGCCGCCACCAGGGACCAGGCGCACAAGGCTGCGGCGGACCTCGGCTACCCGCTGGTGGTCAAACCGGTCGACATGAACTCCGGGACCGGCGTGCGCAAGGTGGTCGACGAGGCCGGCCTCGCGGTCGCCTTCGCCGAGGCGGTCGCCCCCGAGCGCAACACGCGTGACCAGCCGCTGGAGCGGCTCGCTCTGCTCGAGCGCGTCCTGCAGGGGCCGGAGTACAGCGTCGAGTCGGTGACGCGCGACGGCGTCACGAGGGTGCTGGGCATCACCGCGAAGTCTGTGGCGGAGCCGGGCGTCGAGGCCGGTTCCGGGTTCGTCGAGTCGGGGCACCTGTTCCCCGCCCCGCTCGCGCCCGCCGAGCGTGCGGCGATCGAGCGGCATGTCGTAGCCGTGCTCGACGCCGTCGGCCTCACCCACGGGATCAGCCACACCGAGGTGCGGGTCACCGCCGTCGGGCCGCGACTGATCGAGCTGAACCCCCGACAGGGCGGCGGCTACATCTTCGAGCTGGTGCGCCTGGTGACGGGGTTCAACCCGCTGCAGGTGCTGGTCGACCTGGCACTGGGCCGGGAGCCGGTGCCGGGTCCGTCGGTTGCCACGAGCGCGGCGGTCGCCTTCCTCCTGGCCGACGCCGACGGCGTCGTGCGGGAGGTCCGGGGCGCTCAGCGCCTGGCCGAGGACGGCCGCGTGCTCGGCCACGAGACGCCGTCGGCCGGCCGGGAGGTGCGGCCCGGCGACAACAACGAGCGGATCGGCCATGTCCTGGTCGTGGACCGGACGGGCCACGAGGCGAAGACCTGGGCCGACGACCTGGCATCCGGCCTAAACATCACGATCGACGCCAGAATCCCCACCCCCTGACCGAAGCCCACAACGAACGCCCCGGCGCTGGTGCGCCGGGGCGTTGTCTCGTGGTGCGGGTGGTGTCAGTCCGGGACGATCAGGCCGCGGCGGACGGCGGGGACCAGGCGGGCTGGGACCTTCACCTGCCGCCCGTCCACCGTGGTCACGGGGACGAGCTCGGGCACCTGGGCCTTCCACTGCGAGCGCCGGGACCGCGTGTTCGACCGGGACATCTTTCTCTTGGGGACCGCCATGGGGTCAGCGCTCCTCGCGGAAGTCCACGTGCTGGCGGACGACGGGGTCGAACTTGCGCAGGACGAGCCGGTCGGGGTCGTTGCGCCGGTTCTTGCGGGTCACGTAGGTGAACCCGGTGCCCGCCGTCGAGCGCAGCTTGATGATCGGTCGGAGGTCTACGCGCGAGGCCATCAGTTACCGCCCTTGCTGTCCTTGGTGCTGGTGTTCTTGCCACGGTTGGCGTAGCGCTGCCGGAACTTCTCGACGCGTCCGGCGGTGTCGACCACGCGGGCCGAGCCGGTCCAGAACGGGTGGCTCGCGCTGCTGATCTCGACGTCGACCACGGGGTAGGTGTTGCCGTCGGACCATTCGATGGTGGCAGTCGGTACGCCGGGGCCGGCGTCCGTGTTGCCCGCGAGCGTGGAGCGGGTGAGGAACGCGAAGTCGGCGCTCCGGTCCCGGAACACGACGGGGCCGTAGGTGGGGTGGATGTTCTTCATGACTTGGCTCCTTCCGCTCAGCCCTGGCGCGCCTTCCAGCGCGGGTTGAGCTTGTTGATGACGAACGTCTTGCCGCGGCGGCGCACTACCTTGGCGCCGGGCTTGTCCTTCAGGGAACGCAGGGATGCGCGAACCTTCATGTGTCACTCCTTCGATGGTGGGCCTGGGGCCGAGCGGGTCGCCAGCGGGCTTTCACCAGCTGGACTTGGTCACCCCGGGCAGCTCGCCGCGGTGCGCCATCTCGCGCAGGCGGATGCGGGACAGGCCGAACTTGCGCGAGTAGGCGCGGGGCCGGCCGTCCACGACGTCGCGGTTGCGCAGCCTCGTGGGGCTGGCGTCGCGCGGCTGCTTGGCCAGCTCGCGGACGGCGGCGAGCCGCTCGGTCTCGGGCAGGTCCAGGTTCCGCAGGGCGCGCCGCAGCTCGGCGCGTCGCTCGGCGTACCGGGCGACGACCTCGCGGCGCCGGGCGTCGGCGGCGATCTTCGACTTCTTCGCCATCAGACCTTCTCCCCTCGGGCCAGGATCTGGGCGACGACCACGTCGATGCCCTTGCGATCGATGGTCTTGATGCCCTTGGCACTCACGCGCAGCGTGACGTTGCGGCCGAGCGACGGAACCCAGTAGCGCTTCTTCTGGATGTTCGGGTTGAACCGCCGCTTGGTTCGCACGTGGGAGTGCGAGACCGAGTGGCCGAACCCCGGCACGGTGCCCAGCACCTGGCATCTGGCTGACACATGACCTCCTGCTGTTGCGGCGGCGAGGCCGTCGCTGGTGAGAACCGTTCTCACAACGCGCTACAGTGAACCAGAACTGAGAACGGTTATCAATTATTCCGGGCTGGGCCAGGCCGATCCCGGGCGAGGAGGCAGCGTGTACGGAACCGGCAAGAACCGCGGAATCATCCCGGTGAGCGTCCTGGCCACCACCGACCCCGTACTGCGCGACTCCGCGCTGTTCGGCCTCCTCATGGACGCCCCAGGAGTCGTCGCGGTACGGCACGACATCTATGAGGATCACCTCCGGCGCGTGGTCCAGGACGCCGGCGGCGTCGTCGAGGACGTGCTCGTGCCGCTCGAGCACGCCTGCCTGTCCTGCGCCGTCCGCGAGGACGCCGTACCGACCATCGCGCGCCTCGCCCGTGACGGCCGGTGGACCCACGTGCTGCTCGCCCTGCCGGTCAGCGCCGAACCCCTGCCCGCCGCCCGCGCCCTCGCCGCGGAGACCAGGCCCGGAGGCGCACTCGCCCACACCCGCGTCGCCACCTCGTTCACCGTCATCGACGCCGAGACGCTCCAGCAGGACCTGTTCGGCGACGACACCCTCGTCGAACGCGGCCTGGAGCTCACCGTCGACGACGAACGCTCGGTCGGGGAGGCGCTCGCGGCGCAGATCGAGCAGGCGGACCTGGTGGTGACGAGCGCGTCGCCCTCTCCGACGACGTCGGGCCTGCTGGACCGGCTGCGTGGCGCGGGGACGCGCCGCGTGGACGGCCTGCACGCGCTGTCGGCGGTCGACCTCGGCGCCGCGACGCACTCGCCGTCCCGCGCCGAGCGCCGGGCTCACCCGCTCGGTGCCGTGGCGACCACCGGCTCGGGCGCCGTGCCGGAGGACCGGAGCTGGACGCTCGAACTGCGCTCGGCACTGCCGTTCCATCCCGAGCGGCTGCTCGACCGGATCGAGGACCTGAGCTCCGGCGGCCTGCGGGCGCGTGGCGTGTTCCACGTCGCCGACCGGCCCGGTCTCGCGTGCCTGTGGGACGGTGCGGGCGGTCAGCTCGCCGTCGCCGACCTGGGGCCGTGGTCGGAGGTGTGCGCGGGGACGGCGCCGCACACGCGGATCGTGGTGGTCGGCGTGGCGGACGACCGCGGCCCGGGCGCCGGCGTCGTCGACGACCGTCAGCGCCTGCGCGAGGCGTTCCACGCGGCGCTGTGCACCCCGGAAGAGGTGGCCGCCGGCGTCGAGTGGCTGTGGCGCGAGGACCACCTGGCGCCGTGGCTGGGGGCGCGCTCGGCCTGACCCTCCGTTGAGTGCTGGATATCTGCGCAATCAGAACGTTTCGACAGCGCAAATAGCCAGCACTCAACGGCCTGCAGGGGTTAGCGGGGGGAGAGGTAGGCGGCAGTTCTTGGGCGGACGCCGGTGGGGGTGGTCCAAGTGGCCTCGCCCGAGGCAACGCGGGTCCAGCCGAGGCGTTCGTACAGGCGGACGGCGGAGCTGCCGTCGTCCACGACGTCGAGGACGAGCCGGCGTCCGCGCCGCGCGGGCGTGTCCTCGACCCGCTCCAGCAGGGCGGCGGCGACGCCGGTACCGCGTGCCGCAGGTGTGACGAACAGGCGGCTCACACCCGCCAGCCCGGTCACGGGTACGCCGGCCGCCTCCGCGAGCTCGGCGGCGTACTCGACCTTGCCGCCTTCGACGAGCATCACGTGCCCGACGACCTCGCCGTCGGACAGGGCCACCCACGCGTCGAGCGCGCCGGGGGGTGTGAGCCAGGCCGTCGGGTTATCCGGCCAGGCCATGGGGTAGCCGTCGCACTCGTGGACCAGCCGCAGCGCCGCGACGACCCGGTCGAGGTGGGCCGCGTAGCGCGGGGCGATCATCAGGTCGGGCACGGGCACAAGGTATCCGACGGCTGGAGCTATTGACGGTCGACGGCGCCGGGGTGCGTAGGCCTTGCGCGAGGGTGGTTTTTCGTTGTCCGACATGGGCAATTTCACCTACCGTGATTGCTCGGGAATGACTCTTATGTCGGGCTGCGCAGGGGAGCGTGTGATGAGGCCGTCTGATTGGTCGCCGGTGGGGCTGGACGCTGACCCTACGCCGGGGGATCCGGTGCTTGTGCTGTCGGGTGGGCAGGAGTATCTGGAGGTCGCGGACTCGATCGACAACGCGGCGTCGGCGATGTCGCGTCTGGATGTCGAGGGCACGATCTCGCAGGCGGTGGATGCGTTGATGGAGACCAAGGAAGAGACCATCGGCGAGATCCGGCGCGCCCATGGCCGGTACGTCGCCGCCGGCGACGCGCTGGTCGGGTACGCGGATGCGTTGGAACGCGTGCAGTCCGAGACGCTGGCCGCGTTGGAGCAGGCACGCACTGCACGGGACGCGGCGGACTCCGCGTCGGGGTCGAAGGACCGGTGGCAGGAGATGGCCGACTCCGCCACCGACGAGAGCGAGAAGCAGGAGTACCAGCAGAAGGCCGACCAGGCCAGTGACGACGCCGATCAGGCGGCCGGGACGATCTCTACCGCGCAGGGCACGATTGAGACCGCCGTCTCGGACCGGGACCGGGCCGCGGAGAGTGCGATCGATCAGATCGAGGAGATCACCAGCTCGGATGACCTGAATGACGGGTGGTGGGAGGACTGGGGCTCCAAGCTGGTGGCCGCGATCGCGGATATCGCCGACATGATCTCCACCATCGCCGGGATCCTGGCGATCATCGTGGCGTTCATCCCCGTGGTCGGTACCGCGCTGGCCGGGGTGTTGATCGTGATCGCAGCGGTAGCCGCCATCGTGTCCGCGCTGGCGAACATCACCCTGGCCGCGACCGGGGAGCGCTCCTGGGCTGAGGCGGGCATCGCCATCGCCGGAGCCGCCCTGTCGGTGATCGGTCTGGGCGGTGCGGCCAAGGCCGCGACCGGGCTGGCGAAGGGCATCGCGAAGGCAGGCGGCTTCAGGCAAGCGTTGAAGAACGGATGGTGCAAGCTCGGGTTCGGTGCGTGCTTCGTGGCCGGCACCCCGGTGCTGACCGCGGATGGCACCAAGCCGATCGAGGACATCGTGGTCGGCGACAAGGTCTGGACCCGCAACCTGCAGACCGGGTTGGACGAGCTGCAGCTGGTGGCCGAGACGTTTGTGCACCAGGCCCTGGCCCTGTACCACCTGACCATCAACGGCGCGATCGTCTCCACCACGGCCGAGCACCCGTTCATGGTCCAGGACAAGGGCTGGCAGATGGCCGGCAACCTCCGCCCCGGAGACGTGCTGATCACCCCCGAAGGCACCACGACCCTGGAAGCGGTCGACGTCGAGGAACGTGATCTCGAAGACATCGAGAACGTCTACAACTTCCACGTCGAGAACAACCTCAACTACTACGTGCACGCCGGCGACACACCCGTCCTGGTCCACAACACCCACAAGGCAGGGGCGGCCAAGCATTGGCTCAAGGGAACTCAGGCCAATGCCGGCAGGATCCCGTCTTCGGTTCGCCAGGCGATGAGTGGCAAGACGTTCAAGGACTGGGCCGATTTTCGGGAGACCTTCTGGAAGACCGTCGGAGATGACGGCGACCTGGCGAAGCACTTCAGCTCGAGCAACCAGACCATCATGAAGAACGGTAACGCGCCGTTCGTTCACAGTAGTCAGACCTTCGGTGGGCAGGACCGCTACGTGCTCCATCACATCACGCCGCGCGCTCAAGGTGGAGCTCTCTACGACTTCGATAATCTGATCGTGGCCACCCCGCGCTTCCACCGGGAGGTCCTCGACAGTGCATACCACTACGGAGGCAGAAATACATGAGCGGAGTCACGGAAGAGCGCAGGGCAGAACTGGTGCGCATGGTCAGGTTCATCATGGACGGCATGCCTGGCCTTTCCGAAGAAGAAGGTAGCCGGACAGTCGCGGAGTTCGAGAACGCCGTCCCACATCCCGCGGCGCGCGACTTGATCTTCTTCCCTGACGAACACTTCGACTCGGAACCGACGGCCGAGGAGATCGTCGAACGTGCACTCAGCTATCGGGCGATTCAACTTTGAGGGTGTCGAGGCGGCAACCGATCACCACAATGCCGTGGGATGCCTGATCGTTCCGTCAGCCCACCCGCCCAGGCAGTGACGTCCCACGGCGGCGTCGGCGATCTTGCCGGGGCTGTCCGCACGGTCGAGACGCGCGGCGCGTACTGATCGGTCTGCACGGCGTGGCCCCGGCGTGAGTCGGGGGCCGCACTCTTGTGCGGTCGGCACCTCCTACTGGACTCGTCCTACCGGAAGTGGCCTCGCTCGACGGCCTGGCGGATCGCCGACTTGTAGTCCTCGGGCATGTTGACGGCGTCCGCCTCGTCCGGGGTGACGAGCACCAGTTCCTTGTGCTCGTGGCTGAAGGCGGGCGCGGCGTCGCCGTCGTACGTCGCGAGGAAGGTCAGGACGAATACGTGACGGTTCGGGAAGACGCGGTACACCCACGTGTGGAAGGGGTCACCCACCGTGGCGTCCCAGGCCAGCTCCTCCTGGATTTCGCGGGCGAGGCACGCCGCGGGCTCCTCGCCGGGCTCGAGCTTGCCGCCCGGGAGCTCCCACTCGTCCCGCTCGTTACGCAGGAGCGGAAGCCGGCTCTGCCAGCTGATGACCGCCTTGAGCGAGACGGGGAGCTGGTACTCGAAGTAGCCGGGATTGCGCTCGATCAGGTAGGGCTCGTCGAGGGAGCGAGTGCTGAGCAGGTCCATCGTTCGACGGTAGCGTCGGGCAATTCGCTTGGGCGGACGTCGGCCGGGTGCGTACGGTCGCGGTCGATGAACATTCCGAAGCGACAGGTGCGCGCCGTCTACGACGCCGACACCATCACCGTCTACCAGGCCTACCCGCCCGAGATCGCCGATGCCGCCGTCCGCGCCGGCCGGTTCGTGCCACCGTTCAAGCGTGAGCGGATGACGTGGGTCAAGCCCTCGTTCTGCTGGATGATGTACCGCTGCGGCTGGGCCACCAAGCCCGGCCAGGAACGCGTCCTGGCGGTGCGCATGTCGCGCGAGGGCTTCGAGCAGGCGCTCGGCATGGCCTCACTCAGCCACTTCGACCGCAGGCTCTACGACGACGCCGCGGCGTGGGCCGCGCAGAAGGCGGCTAGTCCGGTACGGGTCCAGTGGGATCCGGAGCGCTCGCCCACAGGTGCCGCGCTGAAGCACAGATCGCTGCAGGTCGGGATCGGCGGGGCGGCCGTGAATGCGTACGTGGACGAGTGGGTGGTCGGGCTGGCGGACATCACCGACCGGGTCCTGACCTGGCGTGCGGACCTGCACGGTGGGGGTTCGCCCGCGCTGCCTGACGAGGTGCCGTACGCGCTGCCCGCGGAGATTGCGGCTCGCATCGGGGCGGACGAGGAAATCACCTCGATCTGAGTTCATCGGCCATGCCAGGGTCGTCCCATGCTGACCGCTCCTGAGCAGCGCCTCATTGATGCGGCGCTCGACACCGTTTCGCGTCTTCCCGCCGACGGCACCTACCTGAACACCGTCGCGTCCGCCGTGATGGACATCCACGGCGACATCTACACCGGCGCGAACGTCGCCCACTTCACGGGCGGCCCGTGCGCGGAGCTGGTGGCGCTTGGGGTTGCGGCGGGCGCCGCAGCGGGACCGATCTCGCACATCGTCGCGGTCGGTGACGAGAACCGCGGCGTCATGCCTCCGTGCGGACGATGCCGCCAGGTCCTGCTCGACCAGCAGCCCGACTGTCGCGTCGTCGTTCCCGGCAGTGATAGCCCGATCAGCGTCCCGGCCCGCGAGCTCCTTCCGTACCCGTCCCAGCACCCGGACGCGAACCCGCCGCGTCTGCTGCGGTTCAGCCCGGGGCACTGGGCGAACGTCGTCGGCGGCGTCAAGACCGCCACCACCCGCTTCAACGACCCCGCCGTGCCGGGGCCGGCCACATTCCTGTTCGAGTTCGACGACCGGTTCCGGTCCCTCCCGGGGGTGGTCGAGTCGGTCGAGCACGTCCGGTTCGCCGACATCACCGACGCCCAGGCCGCCCTGGAAGGCTGCACGGCCGACGAGCTGCGCACGGCACTGCGGACCCACTACTACCCAGAGATCCTCGATGACGACGTCGTCGACTTCGTGCGCTTCCGGGTCACCGGAAAGGAGCTCATCCACGACCCGGAGTCATGATCGCGCTTGCCCGGGACCAGCGGGCGAGCGCTGCGATCGCCACGACGTCGAGGACCACCACGCATCGCTCGACCAGACCGAGCGCCGACTCGCTGAGCGATCCCGGGCCGCTGTCCGCCAGGAGCACCGCCGCGAACGGCACTACGCAGGCCATGGTCAGGCCGGCGATGACGCCGACGGTCCGCGCGTGCGAACGCCAGCGCGAGTCACCCCGATGCCGCCACCACAGCAGGGCGCAGAGCGCGGGCAGGCTGACGAAGTTCACCACGGTGCAGAGCATGTGCACCGTGCCGAACCAGGTGCCCGGGCTACCGACGGGGTCCTTGAGGACGATCGTCAGCCCGAGCAGGCTGAGACACCACAGCGCGAGGAGCGCCGTCGCCACCGGCCGGGACCGCAGGAGCCCGTCGCGCACCCAGTGAGCGCCCAGCAGGACGACGGCGAGATTCGCTCCCAGCAGCGCCAGCGTGTAGGCGACTCCGGGTTCCGCGGTGCGCACCGGGTACTCGGACATGAGGTCGCGGACCGGGTCCACGCCGCCGGATCCGGGTAGCAGGTGGACGCCGATCAGGGTCACGAGGGCTGCCGCGGCCAGGTAGAGCGACCATCTCAGGAGGGGCCGGGGTGAGGTGATCTCCATGGCCCCGAAATTAGGCAACGGGCGCTGGGGACCGGAATGGTGCCCGCCGCCGTGATCGGGTGGGGCTGTCCTCCGACGACGCGCCCTAGACCTCGGGCCGCAAGGCCGCGAAGCTTCGTTCGAGCAGTTCGGCGACCGTGGTGTCGTCGTCGGCGTCCGCCCAGGTGGTGAGGGCGACGTCGAAGCAGGCGAGCGCCGACTGGACGATGATCTCGGCGCGTAGCGCCGTGTCCTCGCCGTCGAGCCGCTCCGTGACCAGCGGTGTGAGCATGCTCGCCCAGAGCATGTGCTTCTCGAGGTTCCGCGCGCGCAGGGAGGCGGTGCTGTCGAGCACGCGCCTGGCGAGCTTGCCGCGGTCGTCGGCCACGAAGCTGTGGGCCGAGTGTGAGGCGACGACGGACTCGAAGGAGATCCGGAGCGACTCCCACACCGGCTCGTCGCGGGGGCGGGCCGTGAGGGCGTCGCGCACGAACTCGCCCAAGGGTGCCGGCTCGCCGACGACTACGTCTTCCTTGGCCGGGAAGTAGCGGTGAAAGGTGCGCCCGGACATACCCGCGGCGGCGGCGATCTGCTCGACCGTCACCTCATCGAACCCGCGTTCCGCGAACAGGTCGAGGGCGACCTCGGTGATGCGCGCGCGGACGGCGTCCCGGCCGATCTCTCGCAGGCTGGGCCCGCTGCTGGGCGTGCTCGACATGCCTCCCAGAGTACAGGCGCCGCCAGATGTGTCAGTGACTGACAGAAGAGGCGTACACTGACACGCATCCACTCAAGAAGGGTTTTCACATGCAGACACGCAAGCTGGGCCGACAGGGCCTGACCGTCTCGGCACTGGGCTACGGTGCGATGGGGACGGCGATGGCCTACGGGCCCACCGACGACACGGAGTCGACCGCCGCGATCCGCCGCGCCCACGACGAGGGCGTGACGTTCTTCGACACCGCCCAGATGTACGGCGGGGGAGCGGGGGAGAGGCTGCTCGGCCACGCGCTCGCGCCGATCCGCGACGAGGTGGTGATCGCGACGAAGTTCGGCGTCAGCGAGAGCTGGGGCCCCGACTCGCGGCCCGAGTACATCCGCGAGGTGGTCGACAACAGCCTCCGGAACCTGAACACCGACACCATCGACCTGCTCTACCAGCACATCCCCGACCCGAACGTCCCGATCGAGGAGGTCGTGGGCGTGATGAAGGAGTACGTGGACGCCGGCAAGGTCAAGTACCTCGGCCTGTCGAACACCGACGAGGAGTCGATCCGCCGGGCGCACGCGGTGCACCCGATCTCCGTGCTCCAGGACGAGCACTCGATCTTCGCCCGCGACTCGGAGCCGCTGCTGCCGGTCCTGGAGGAGCTCGGCATCGGGTTCGTCGCCTACTCGCCGCTGGCGCGTGGCTTCCTCAGCGGTGCAGTCCAGTCCCGGGACGGGCTCGACGCGACCGACCTGCGCAACAGGATCGGCTGGTGGGCGCCCGGGAACTTCGAGGCGAACGTCGAGATCTCGCGGCGGCTGGGGGAACTTGCCGCCAGCAAGGGAGTGACGCTCTCGCAGCTCGCTCTCGCGTGGCTGCTGGCCCAGAAGGACTACATCGTGCCGATCCCGGGGTCTCGTAACCAGGAGCGAGTGGCCCAGAATGTCGCGGCGGCCGGGATCACGCTGAGCGAGGAGGACCTGGCGCTCATCGCGGAGATCGCGCCCGACGGCGGGGTGGGGAGCCGCACCATCTGAGGTGCTGGACCTGCGGGTTTCTCGCGGCCGGCCGGCGGCGGGATGACCATGCGGACGCTGCCAGGATGAAGCTCATCTTGGCAGCAACCGCATGGTCATCCCGACCACGTGTGGTCCGGTGCCGCGATGCGGTGTCCGACGTGGGCGTTATGTGACCCTGTTGCGGTGGACGATTTCCCTTCTGGATCGCCGCATGTAGCGCTTCGCGTCCACCGGTGCCTGGGTTGCGGAAATCCAATGTCGGTGGATCCACTCTCTTTCGTGCGGATGCGCCTCAGCTGAGCAGTGATCTGGCGTACCTGGACTACTCCAGGTGAAACTCAAACCGCTCGTCCCATCCGTATTCGAGATCATGGTTTGCAATAGACTGGAATATAACGGTGATCCTTGACCCGGTGATGTCACCGATCTCACCGACTCGGACCCCGCCGTCGATCAGATTCTGGAGGACCTGCTCGACGACCTCCATGACTTCGCCGGCGGCGGCCGTAGGCAACGCGCGGTGGGCGTACCGAAACGGCGATCACAGTTCGAGGCTGTCGTCGGCGAGCTCACCTGACACCGCCGACTCGACGTTCGCGATTGCTTCAGCGGTTGACTCTGCCGTCAGGATTCCGGGTTGAACTTGAGCCCTCTTGCCGCTTGCTGAAGCACTGGTGGTACTTATGCGGAACGGGCAAACATGTCGACGCCCTTGCTTCGGCCAAGTATCACGTCCCCGATGGGTCGTGGATCAGCTCTGCTGCAGCGCCAACCTTATATGTCCCGCTATCAAAAATCTCAATGACGACGGCGCATCCGGAATAGCCAGATGTCTCAAGGCTAGGTAGATCTACCGCGACTTCGAAGGAATGAGCCGTCGCTATGAGGTCGTGAATATCTGCCGCATCTTCCATGAGTTGCACAAGCTCTTCCCAGGTAATGCTAAAGCCGTGGGGAGAGTTATCGACCTGACTCTCGAGGTCAGGAACTGATAGGCCTCGAAGACCGTTACCTACGATCTCGAGATCTCGGAGATACCAGACGAGCGCGTTGGCCCGATGCCGGTCGACCACCTTGAAGAGCTGTTCAACGTAGTTTTCCTGCAGGTCCAGATCATTCCATTCCAAGGGCATTATTCCTCCAAGGGCTCCGCTGGGCCGCGCTTTTTGTCTCCGCCGGTCGGGTTGTCGGAGTACCGGTGCTGGTGCGGGTTGGTGTGCTGCGCCGCGCGACCATGATCGGTCCAATGGATATCACGGATCACTTCGCCGTCGTTGCCGAACTCACGTGCGGCAGGATACGTGCCCTTTCGGCCCTGTCCGAGCTGAGTATGAGGGAACTCCGAATCTGGAATGTTCCTACCGTGATTGTCCCTTGGCAACGACCGCTTCGGGAACCATGAGCCGTCCCCGTGATTGGCGTTGTGGACGAGGACGGGTGTGTCGCCGGCATGGACGTAGTAGTTGGAGTGGGTCTCGACGTGGAAGTTGTAGACCGTCTCCGCATCGGCATCGGTCCGCTGTTCGGTCTCGATGGCCTGGACCGGAACGTTGGTGCCCTCCGGAGTGACTAGCAGGTCCCCGACGTTCAGGAACGCGGCGTCGACCCAGCCTCGCCTGTGCACCATGAACGGGTGCTCCGCCGTGGTCGAGACGACCGAGCCTGCGATGGTGAGGTGGATCAGCTCGGTGGTGGTCCGCACGAAGGTGTCCGTGACCAGCTGCAGTTCGTCCCGGCCTGTGGCCAGGTCGTGCGCCCAGACCTTGTCGCCGACGCGGATCTCCTCGATCGGGCGCTGCCCGTCCGGGGTATGGATCAGGGTTCCGGCCACGAAGCACTTGCCGAACCCGAACTTGCACCACCCCTTGCTCATGGCCTGCTTGAAGCCACCTGACTTCGCGATCCCCTTCGCCAGCCCGGTCGCGGCCTTCGCCGCACCGCCCAGACCGATCAACGACAACGCCGCACCCGCGATCGCGATGCCCGCCTCCGCCCAGGACCGCTCACCCGTGGCCGCCAGGGTGATGTTCGCCAGCGCGGACACGATGGCGGCCACCGCCGCGATGACGATCAACACCCCGGCCAGCGCGGTACCCACCACGGGAATGAACGCGACGATGATCGCCAGGATCCCGGCGATGGTGGAGATCATGTCGGCGATATCCGCGATCGCGGCCACCAGCTTGGATCCCCAGTCCTCCCACCACCCGTCATTCAGGTCATCCGAGCTGGTGATCTCCTCGATCTGGTCGATCGCATTCTCGGCGGCCCGGTCCCGGTCCGAGACCGCGGTCTCGATCGTGCCCTGTGCCGAGCTGATCGTCCCGGCCGCCTGATCGGCGTCGTCACCGGCCTGGTCGGCCTTCTGCTGGTACTCCTGCTTCTCCGACTCGTCGGTCGCGGAGTCGGCCATCTCCTGCCACCGGTCCTTCGACCCCGACGCCGCATCCGCCGCATCCCGCGCCGTCCGCGCCCGCTCCAACGCCACCAGCGTCTCGGACTGCACGCGCTCCAGGGCGTCCGCGTACCCGACCAACGCGTCACCCGCGGCGACATACCGGCCGTGAGCTCGACGGATCTCGCCGATGGTCTCTTCCTTCGTCTCCATCAACGCATCCACCGCCAACGAGATCGTGCCCTCGACATCCAGACGGGACATCGCCGACGCCGCGTTGTCGATCGAGTCCGCAACCTCCAGATACTCCTGCCCACCGGACAGCACCAGCACCGGATCCCCCGGCGTCGGGTCGGCGTCCAACCCCACCGGCGACCAATCAGACGGTCTTGACATGTGCGCCCCCCGCGAACCACGACAACGACGCCGCCGACAGTACCTACCGGTTACGCCCAGGACCAGGAAAGACATGCCATTGGTGTGCTCCGCGACGGCTACGGCTGACGCGCATGGAGGGGGCGGGGAGACCCGTCGCACTCTCTTGCGCTGTCGATAGCGTGCGGGAATGCTCGCTGCCCCGCGCCCCATCCTGTTCCTCGACGTCGACGGGACGCTCCTGCCGTTCGGCGGTCCCGGTATGCCGGTGGTTCCGGATGCGCCGGGGGTGTGGACGGCGTCGTCCAATCCCTATCTGGCGCGGATCGACCGGTCGCTCGGCCCGCTGCTGACCGGGCTGGGATGCGATCTGGTGTGGGCGACGGCGTGGATGGACGACGCCAACGAGGTGATCGCGCCGCTGCTCGGACTGCCGCGGTTGCCGGTGGCCGACCTCCCCGCTTACGACGGCGACATCGCCGACGACCGTCTGCAGTGGAAGACCAAGGCGCTGGTGCGGATCGCGGAGGGGCGGCCGTTCGTGTGGGTCGACGACGTGATCGGAGAGGCGGACCGGTGGTTCGTCGAGCTGGAGCATCCTGGGGCAGCGCTGCTGCACAAGGTCGGCTCGGACGTGGGGATCACGACCGATGATCTGGCCGTGATCGAGCGATGGCTGCGGGCGCTGAGGCGCTGACCATTGCCCGCCCGGTCACGGGCGAGTCGAGATCTGCTGGACCCCCCAGCTGTTCCCGTCGGGGTCGGAGAAGAAGCAGAACCCCACGTTGTCGAGCGGGTCCGGCATCGGCGTCGGGTTCTCGCCGAGAACCTGGACCTCGGTCACGTCCACGCCGCGTTCGGCCAGCTCCGCCCGAGCCTTCGTGACGTCGTTGACGACGAGCTGCAGACCCTTGAGCGACCCCGGCGGCATCGCCGCGACAACTCCTTCGCCGATGACTACCGAGCACCCCGATCCGGGCGGGGTCAGCTGGACGATGCGCTGGCCCTCGCCGATCTTCGTGTCGTGGTCGACGTGGAAGCCGAGCTGGTCGCTGTAGAAAGCCTTGGCGCGGTCGACGTCGGAAACCGGCACGACGACGACTTCAAGTGTCCACTTCATGGTTGCTTCTCCTGTCTGTTGGCAAGCTCTCTGTTGGTGAGTTCCGTGAGGACAGCATCGAGCCGGCCGTAGGACTCGCCGACTCCTCGGGTCATGGGGTAGCGGAGCACGATCTCGCGCGCCTCCGGAGACGGGTAGCGCAGGGTGCTGGTCAGAGTCGTGGTGGCGGCCAGCTCGGCGAGGTCGTGCGCGATCAGGGTCTCGCCGGGGTAGGACTGGTCGTCGAACACCTCGGTGTAGACGAGCCGGGATGGTCGCTCGATCTCGCGGTACGTTCCGGACTGGGCGAGCTCGGCGTCCTCCGGGCCGCGGGAGACGAACCGGTAGCGCCCGCCGACACGCAGGTCGACCGTGCAGGAAACGAGGTTCCAGCCGCGGGCGCCGTACCAGCGCGTCAGCAGCTCCGGCTGGGTCAACGCGTCGAAGACGAGACCGGCGGGAGCGTCGAACGTCCGCGACAGCACGATCTCGCGGTCACCGGGCGCGGTGACGTGCAGGTGCTGGTCGGCACTCACGGCCGGCCGTCCTGCGGGGGAGTGCTGGGCCCTTCGTCCGCCGTGAGGTCGGCGAGCAGTGCGTCAAGCCGTTGATAGCTCTCGTCCCAGTAGTCGCGGTAGTTCGCCAGCCAAGCGGTGACGTCCCGCAGCGGCCCTGCCTGGAGCCGACACGGTCGGCGTTGGGCCTGCTGGGTTCGTGTGACCAGTCCCGCTCGCTCGAGCACCTTCACGTGCTTCGAGATCGCGGGCTGGCTGATGTTGAAAGGCACTGCCAGCTCGGTGATCGTCGCGTCACCTGCAGCGAGCCGGGCCACGATGGCGCGTCGCGTCGGGTCGGCGAGGGCGGCGAACGTCGCATCGAGCCGCTCAGCGGTGACAGTTCTCATAACCAACCGGTTTCATAACCATGTGGTGATGGAACCTCGTCTGCGGCCGTCCTGTCAAGGCTCGGGGCGGTTCACTTGGTTGAGAGAGCCCGAGCCATCCCCGCCAGCGCGTCGGTGATCTCCGCGAGGTTCCGGTCCTGCTCGGTCAGCCAGTGCGCGATCATCTCGCCCGAGAGTGCCGCCAGGAGTGCGTCCGCGCGCAGCTCGGGGGAGGGCGCGCCGGCGAGGCTCAGCAGGTGGCGGCAGTGCGTGCGCCACAGGGCGTGCGCTCCGCTGCGGAAGCGGGCGCCCGGAGCCGCCGTCTGCGACAGCAGCACCAGCTCCAGCTGGTCGGCGACGAGCTCGGCGTAGCCGGCGACGAACGCCGTCAGCCGGTCGGTCGGCTCGGCGCCCGGGCCGAGCGGGGGCGGGCCCGAGATCATCAGCTCCTGGAACTGTCGCTCGCGCTCGCCGAGCAGGGCCATCGCCAGCCCGGCCTTGTTGCCGAAGCCTCGATACAGGGTCCCCACGCCGACGCCGGCCTCCTTGGCCACGGCCTGCATGGTCACTCGCTCCACGCCGTCGCGAGCGAACAGCCGTTCCGCCGCGTCGAGGACCTTGCCCTGGTTGCGGACGGCGTCCACCCGCCGGGAACGCTCCGCGCCGGCCTCGCCCTGGCCGTGCACAGGCAGGGACACCCCCGTTGACAAAGCGGAATCGGTTCCGCTAACTTCCTTCATGAAGCGGAACCTATTCCGTTTTCGTGCTGCCGTCCACCCGACACACCGGAGCTGACCATGACCCGACTGTTGCACATCAGCGCTTCCCCACGCGGCGAGGCGTCCGAGTCCCTGGGGCTCGCCGCCGCCTTCCTCGACGTGTACCGCGAGACCAACCCCGGGGCCGACGTAGAGCACTTCGACCTGTGGGACGGCACCCTGCCCGAGTTCGGCCCCGCGGCGGCGAAGGCGAAGATGGACGTCTTCGCCGGTGCGGAGCCGAGCGGCGAGGGTGTCGCTGCGTGGGCGGCGGCGAAGGCGACCTTCGCCCGGTTCGACGCCGCCGACCGCTACCTGTTCAGCGTCCCGATGTGGAACGCCGGCGTGCCGTACATCCTCAAGCAGTTCATCGACGTCGTCTCCCAGCCGGGCATGGTGTTCGGCTTCGATCCGGTGACGGGCTACGAGGGCCTGCTGACGGGCAAGAAGGCCGCGGTGATCTACACCGGCGCGGTCTGGGGCGAGGACCGCGGCCCGGAGTTCGGCAGCGACTTCCAGAAGCCGTACTTCGAGGACTGGCTGCGCTGGGCAGGGATCAGCGACATCACCAGCATCCGGTTCCAGCCGAACCTCGCCGCGGCCGACGTCGACACGGCTCGCGAGAAAGCGCGCTCCGTCGTGTTCGAGGCCGCGGCGTCGTTCTGAGCTGGACCGAGGCTCGGCCGCTACCGGACATGATCCGCGATTGGCAGGGACAGGGCGGCCGCGCCCTCGGACACGATGCGCGCCATCTGGTCGGCTCCGTACTCCTGGAAGTGCGTGTTGTCCGTGACCCCGTCGGGGAACGCCGGGTACTGGCCCGGGCTGGTGTGGAGGAACACACCCCTGGCGGCCTCGGGGCCGATCGAGTTCAGGTAGGCCCGCGAGCGTGCCGACAGGTCGATCAGGGCGACGCCGGTCTCGCGGACCAGCTCGTGCACCTTGTTGACGTAGTCGGGGAACGAGACCCGGAACTGGCCGTTGGAGTCGTAGTCGCGCCGGGAGACCGGGGTGAGCAGGACCGGCGTGGCGCCGCGCGCGGTCGCGCCGGCCATGTAGTTGTCGCGCAGGTACCGCTTGTAGTCATCGGGCGAGGTGTACCGCTCGGGGTTGCCCGAGCTGGCGTCGTTGTGCCCGAACTGGACGAACAGGTAGTCGCCCGGCTGGATGGCGCCCAGGATCGTGTCCAGGCGCCCCTGCTCGATGAACGAGCGCGACGAGCGGCCGCCGATGGCGTGGTTGGCCACCGTCGTGTCGGCGTCGAAGTAGTTCGCGAGCTTCTGGCCCCAGCCCATCTGCGGGTAGGACCCTGAGTTGTAGGTCTGGGCGGTCGAGTCCGAGGCGATGTAGATGGTCGGCGTCCCGTCCGACGACGCGCCCACGGGCAGCGGCCGCCACTGCTGGTTGGCGGCGCCGTTGGAGTCGTACTGCGAGATGCGGCTCCCGGGAGCGGTGGACCGTTCCCACACGTCGAGGGCCTTGCCGGAGTTGCGGTTGACGAAGCGCAAATAGGTCCCGTCGTCGATGATCTGCCACTGCTGGTTGGTGGTGCCGCTGTCGCTCCACTGGACGACGTCGGCGCCGTTCGCCGTGCTCTTGCCGTAGACGTCGAGCAGGAGGCTCGAGTGGCGGGCCTGGACCTCGTAGTAGCCGCCGCCGGCGTCGACGAAGCGGAACTGCTGGTTGGTCGCGTCGGTGCGGCTGTTCTGCACCAGCAGCGCGCCGGCCGACGTCGACCGCCCCGCGATGTCGAGGACCAGGCCCGAGTGCCGCGACTGGAGGACGTACCAGGTGCCGGGCACGAACGCCGCGTGCGCAGGGGCCGCGGTGAGGAGGCCGCCGGTCGCCGCGGCGGCCCCGGCCGCGAGACCGAACAGGGCACGGCGGGAGATTCCGCTTCCGGGCAGGCCAGAGGATTCGGGTGTGCGCATCTGTGCTCCAAGGTGAGTGGGGGGTGGGCCTCGGCGCCGTCGCCGAGGCCCACCGGGAGGAATGGCGCTGGATCAGAGGTAGCGGTCGATGATCGGGGTCAGCAGGCCCGCGATCTTCTGGTGCCCGGCGTCGGTCGGGTGCACGTTGTCGCTGGTGTCGGTGGCCGGGTCGACCCAGCCGCTCGTGTCGACGAAGTGGACGCGGCTGTCCCCGGCGTCCACTCGGGTCTGGACGGCGTTCCGCGTCTCGGTCACGTACCGGTTCCGGAAGACGCCCATCGCGAAGATCTCGGCGTTCGGATACGCCTGGCGCACCCGCTCCAGCAGCACCACGTAGTTCCGGTTGAACTCGACGGTGGAGACGCCGTGTCCGACGTCGTTGGTGCCCAGGTTGATGACGACGGCGGTGGCCCGGTAGGTCGAGAAGTTCCAGTCGTCGCGGTCCACCCAGGCCGACGAGCGGCGGAACCAGTCCATCATTCCGTAGCAGCCGTCCGCGGTGCTGACCAGGCACGCGCCACCCTGGGCGACCTGGGTGTGGCCTGCGCCGAGGGCCTCGCCGACCAGGTACGGGTAGGCCGTGAAGGGCCGGTTCCCGTTGGGCTGCCCGACGGTGATCGAGTCGCCGATGAACTCGACGAAGTTCGCCGGCCGCGCGATCGACGTCGTCGAACCGCCTGAGGCGAGGACGAACCCGCCGAACGCCGGGTCGCCGGTGTAGGACCCGGCGCGCTCGCGGAATCCGATGCGGACGGTGTGCGTGCCGCCGCTCAGGCCCGAGGCGATGGTGACGTTGCCCGAGACGTTTCGTCGCCACTGCTCGGGGGCGCCGTCGACCGAGTAGTACATGTCGATCGAGTTCCGCAGGCGGACGCCGATCGAGGAGCCGGTGAAGGCCGCCTCGACGTAGCCGCCGGCCCAGCCCATGGTGCGCCACGAGCCGTCGGCGGCCCAGCGGCCGTAGTACTGGAGGTTCGGGTCCGTGACCGAGCCGTCGCCGGCCTGGGCGCTGCCGACGGGGACCAGCCGCCAGCGCTGCACGGCCGCGCCGTTGCGGTCGTACTGCGAGACGCGGCTGCCGGGCGCGGTCGCCCCTTCCCAGTTGTCCAGGGCCTTGCCGGAGTTGCGGTTGACGATCTCGTAGGAGCCGTCGGCCTGCTCGTTGAGCTGCCACTGCTGGTTGGTGCCGCCGTTGCTCGGCCACTGGACGACGTCGGCGCCGTTCGCGGTGCTCTTCGCGCTGACCTCGACCACCTGGCCGCTGTGCCGGGCCTCGATGCGGTGGTACCCGCCTCCGGCGTCGACGAACCGGAACTGCTGGTTGGTCGCACCGGTGCGGTTCCACAGCACCGCCAGGGCCCCGTTCGCCGTCGAACGAGCCTCGATATCGACTGCGAGCCCGGAGTGCCCGTTGACGATCGCGTACCAGGTGCCGGGGCTGGGGGCCGCGGTGGCCGTGGAGGTGAATCCGGGGAGAAGCGTCGCGACGAGGATCGCGCCGAGGGTGGCGGCGATCCAGCGAAGGCGGTTTCTCGGGCGGGAGGAGGGAGAGTGCAAGGCAGGCTCCTTCGATGGGGATGCTCGGCGCGCATCGGCTGCGAGCGATCGGATGCCGGATCGGAGTGGGCCGTAGTCCCCGGCCCGGGGCCTCGCGGTAGGTCGGTCGCTTCGTCGCTGACCGATGGAGGGTGGTCCGGATCAGCGAGAGCTGATCTTGGTGCCGGCGATCGGGGTGGCCGCCCCGATCTGGTGTGAATCGATACATGTCCGATTTACAACGTTTACGATAGCGTGCGGTGCTTCCAGGTCAAGCCCCTGGGCGGGACTAAACGGTTCGATCGGCGCTCCGACCGCCTGACGGGCGCCGACGAGGTCGCCTGCTGGTCGGGGCCGGACGCCGCGTGGCTGATGCAAGGACCTCATGAGCGGTTGGAGCGTTCGAAAAGCAGTGGATCGGCGCTGCTGTGCGCCGTTAGCGTGCTGCCGAACCACGACGTCGAGCCGAGGACGTGCCGTTGTACACCCTGTGAGATTTCCCGAGCGCTGATTTTTCGCGCGTCGCCCGTATGCGGCGCGCGCTCTTTTGCTGCGGACCTCTCACTGAGACCGGTGTACTTCTATGCTCAAAAACTGGGCAGTGGTGCCCACCTGCCTGCCGCTCGTTCGCCGTCGTTGTCACGCGTGCGAGTCCGAGCGCTTCCGGGCAAGCGGAAAATTCCGCGTCAATGCACACCACAAGCTCCTCGACGCCTGGCTCCTCGCGCTCTGTATTACCTGCGAGGAAACGGCAAAGCTCACGGTCCTGGAACGGGTCAACGTGCGTTCCATACGGCCCGAGCTGCTGGACCGGCTGCACAACAACGACCCTGGCCTGATCGCTGAGCTGCTCCAGAATCGGGCTGTGCAGCGCCGCAATCGCGTCTCTCTCGACTGGGAGGGTGCCTGGCGCCTCGATACCGGCGGATCGGATGGCGTCGATGACGAGGTTGTCGACGTCTCGGTCCGCTTCGCGGCCCGGATTCCTGTCCGGACGGTGCGACTGATCGCTGACGGTTGCGGTCTTTCGCGGGGCGAGGTCGAGAGGCTGATCGTGGAGGGGAAGCTCGTTTCGGGGGTTCGGCTGAGTGGCCGGATTTCCGGGGACTTCACTTTTACGCTCAAGCGCTGAGGCTTCCTTGGGGCTGCGGCCTGTCCGGCGTGATTGCCGGGCAGGCCGTGGTTGCGCATGATCACGGGGAGAGCGACACCGTTGCGCCGAGGCTAATCCGCGGGCACGGCGGTTCGACGAGAAGCACGGGTTCGCCGCGGACGGCGCCCGCTTCGTCGACGGGCTCGACATCGTCGAGATCCGGATGGTGCGAGGCAGCTGACACGTACGCGGCCACTGCCATGGGACCAGTGGCCGCGTACGTCGGTACTACTCCGGCGTCAGCAGCCGAAGGTGCGGATCTGGAAGGACCAGACAGGTGTCCAATAGACGGAGGGGTCCACGGCCCGCTGAAGGCACTGCCTCCGGCTACCGTCCGCGTTGTGGATGCTGCTGGACCACGAGCCGGTCTGGTTGTCGATCCAGGACCCGGTGCCGAACCAGTTGCTCATGCCGTAGGTACCTGCGCTCGCCTCCTTGAAGATGTAGTACCCGCCGTTGTAGGGAACGGCGAAGCACACCTGACCGACGTCGCACAGGTAGGCATGCTCCGAGGTCCAGTACCGGCCGTCGGTCGCCGGGCTGGTGTCCGGAGGCGCTGCGAGGGACGCCGCGGACGCAGGAGCGGTGGCCGGCTCGGGCAGGCTGACCTGGAGCGCTCCGTCAGCGAGCCGCGTGACCTGCGGCTCGTCCTGTGGGCTCAGCTCCTGGCCCTGCGTGACGGCCTGGGATGGTGCGGCCATCCCGACGGCCAGGGCGGCAGCGGCCAGAGCAACGACAGCTGCTCGGGCGGTGTGACGCAGTGTGGACATGTCGTTTCCAATCTCTGAGGGGGACTGGTCGTTCGGCGACATCGGATTCGCCGACAGGCCGATGCTCACACCGACCAAAGCGCTTGGTCGTGGCATTTCGGCGACCCCCGAAGCATCGGCCGGGATTTGGAGACATGCGAAACACGGGGTCCCCAGCCACGTCCGTGACCACCAAGTGAGGAGCAATACGGCGATACGGCGTGTGGCAACTCGTGTGCGGAACAGTCGTGTCGGGACGGCATCGCTACATGGGCTGTAAGGGCCCGAGGGGAGAAAGCCACCTATGTCATGAGATGCCTGGTTCGGCTAGCGTGGGTACGACGTCGAGCCAGCCGGGACCATGTGGGGGGCGAAGTGGTGGACGAGCACTCGGGCGCGTCGATCCGCCGACGGATGGTGCCCAACCCTCGACGCGGTAGGGCCCAAGCGCTCGGGCGGATCAGCTGGTTCCTCGTCGTGCTGAGCCGAGTCATCCTGGTCCTGACGGTCTTGATATTTCTCGGGTTCGACTACGAGACGTCGCTGGAGTACCGCGGTTTCGACCTGGACCGCGTACGCGAGCAGTTCCGGTCGCCCGAGGCGGAGCTGACCATGCAGCTCTTCGGGGTCATGCCGGCGGCTTATCTTGTCGGGCGGGGCAACAAAGTCCTGGCCGTTCAGCGCACCTTTGGGTTCTGGATGATGGGTGCCGGGACCGGTCTTCTTGTCTGGCTTGTCCCCGAGGCGATACGGACCTCGCTCTCGATCGGTGGGATCGTCCCGATCATCACTGATCCCGGATCACTTGCCCGGACGATCGCGGGTCTCGTCACCAGCTTCGTCGGCTTGGCGACCGCGAACATCGCAATGAACCGCGCCCGTCGGTGGAACACGGGGACGATCGCGGACCCCGGCGATCTGAGCGGGATGAACCACATGCTCTACCTCAGGTCGTTCCGCGACGACGGACCCCTCAACAGGTTCCTGCCGCTCCATCCCGCCCGGCTCGCCGCTTCCTGCGTCTTCGTCGAGCCGATGCCGGAGGAGGCGCAGGTCGTCCTGTCCCTCGTCGGCGACGAGCGGATCTGCCCGGTCGGAGTAGCGCCGCCCGGCGAACAAGCCGACTTCCATGGGGCCTACCGGCTGTATCTGGCGGAAGGCGACTGGAAACCACAGGTCCGCAAGCTGATGAAGGAGGCGAGCCACGTCGTTCTCGTTCTCGGCACCACCGAGGGAACGCTCTGGGAGCTCCGGACCGCGATGAAGGAGCTGCCGCCCGAGCGGCTGATCCTCGTGGTGCCCTGGAAGATCGACGAGTACCTGCGTTACAGGGCGCTCGGTCCGTCGGTCTTCGGGTTCGAGCTGCCGCCGTATCCGTTCGCCTCTGGCCTTGGCTTCGCCTACCCCTACGAGCGACGTGGCTTCTCGTCCACGACGCAGGGGCTGATCGTGTTCGCGAAGGACTGGACGCCGGTCATGCTGCCCCTGCGCCATTACGGATTCTTCAACTCCTTCGAGACGGCCATGGAGGTCGCAGCGTGGCCGCCGATGCGCCGGCTCGGCTTCCGACCGCAGGGGCTCGCCCGGATAGCCCCGAACGCGCCCTACTATCCGGCCCGATCTGTGTGACCGTGCTGCAGTCGTCCTGGCTCTGCGGGCCTGACGCCGGACTGAGCTCGCTCCCAACGGAGAAATTGGGGAACTTCCTACATGCGGGCACAGATGTGACAGGTGTTCACGCGGCGCCGGGACCGGCGGTGTGATTCACGTGGTCGGGATGCGTGCGTAGCCTTGAGGCCTGTCCGCACGCGAGGGGGTCGCTGATGGCTGGTCTGTGGGGTCGAAAGTCTCGGGCGAAGAGCTGGAAGCGAGGCCTGTGGGGAAGTACGACGAAGGGTCGTAGCAAGAACCTGGCCAAGAGGTTGTGGGGGAGCAGCAAGCGCCACAAGGGCGGCCTCTGGTAGGCGTCACCGGGGGTTGAGGCCCTGTCAGGCTGACCGTTTGGTCGGCTGCTCGACAGGTTGGGCGGCCGCCGGTTCGGCCGCCGGCCGCAGCAGCGACGTCAGTACCGTCGCGGCGCCGTCCTCATCGATCGTGCCGGTGACCTCGTCGGCCGCCTCCCGTACGGCTGCGGCGGCGTGCCCCATCGCCACACCTCGGCCGGCCCAGGTCAGGGCCTCGATGTCGTTGGGGCCGTCGCCGATCGCGACGGTGTGCTCGATCGAGACTCCGAGCTTGGTCCGGAGCCGTTCGAGCGTCGTGGCCTTCGAGACGCCCGGGCCGGTCACGTCGAGCCAGTCCAGACCGGCCGGCGTAACGGTTACGCCCGTCGTGCGAAGTGCTTCCAGGTGCTGGCGGATCTCGGGAGCGGACAGTGCGAGGCGGCAGGCAGGCCCCGCGCACAGGTCCACCACGGCGGCCTGTGTCTGCTCGCCGTTGAGCAGGCCCGGGCGGAACGGGCGGTTCACCTTCCAGCCCCGGACGAGTTCCTCGACGCCGACGAGGACGTCCGGGGCGAGTGAGAGCGCAGCCTGGATCACCGTTGCCGGTTCGAACGTCCGCGCGTTCGCGAAGCGGTAGCCGTCTGGCGCGGTGCGATCCAGTCGGATCGTCAGGCCGCCGTTGGCGGCGACCGCAAATCCGGTGGTCAGCCCGAGCCGCTCGGCGATGGACAGGAGCCCGTCCAGGCCTCGACCGGTGGCCAGTACCAGGTGGTGCCCGGCAGCTTGGGCCCGGTCGATCGCCTCGCGGACGACGTCGCTGATGTGGCCATTGGGGTGCAGCAACGTGCCGTCGATGTCAAGGGCGATCAGCATTGGCGAGGCAATGTCGACGTTCTCGTGTGTGGTCACGGTGATCTCCATTGGTCAAGGTCGGTGTGCCCGACGTCGGCGCGAGCCGGCGTCGTGAGCAGAACCACCCTGCCGTGGCCTACAGGTCGATAATCCGCCTGTCCGAGGAAGAACGCGATTCGAATTAGGTGCAGCAGGAACACGGTCCCCAGCGTCGACAACTTCCAGAACCTGGAAACTTCCGCTGTGGGAGGGGCCCGTGCCCGTTGCCGTCACTACGCTGCTAGAGCGGACGGCGTAAGGGGATTGCCGCGACGGGGAGGCGATAGAGAGTGGCCAAGAGCGCGAAGGCGGTACGCGAGGAGATCCGCCAGGAGCTGTTCCGCAGCGGCATGCCTGCGAAGGACGTCGCGCTCGAACTGGCCGCCCGGCTGCATGTGCGGCCCCGGGTCGCCTGGCGGTACGCGATGGGCTGGCCGCAGTGGAAGCTCGTTCAGGAGTTCCGGTACGCCAACCCGCATCTGGCCGTTCGTGAGAGTCGCGTCTCCGAGTGGGAGTCCTGGCCGTTCGGCGGAACCCGCCCGTCCTTGGAGGTCCTTGCCGCGCTGGCTGCTGCATTCGGCCACGGCTGCGTGGTTGCTGACCTTCTCGACGAGGCCGACCTCCAGCAGATGTCGGACGCCGAACGTCGACTTGTAGCGACGAGAAAGATCGACATCAAGCCGGCACTGTCGACGTCGTTTCCCGGGTCGGCGCAGGAAGCAGCGCGAGTCAGCCCCGTACCCGAGAACAGTCCATCCAGCCTGACGTACGCCTTGGGCATGGTGGAGTCCGGACAGCCCGACGGTCTTGGCACAGCGATCGACGCTCTGGAAGAGGTCATCGCATTCAGCTCCGACAAGCTCGCGACCGTCGGCCCGGCACCGGTCCTGGCCGACCTTCTGGCGGCCCGGCAGTTCGCGCGATCGCTGTTTGACAAGTACCAGCCTGTCGGAGCTCGGGCAGCTGACGTCCAAGCGGCCGCTGCATGGCTGTCCAGTCTCTTGGCCATCGCGTCCTCTTACAGGGGCGACCACACCTCGGCACTGGTCTGGGCGCTCGACGCGCAGAATCGTGGCCAAGCGGCGGGCCATCCGGTGATCTCGGGCTGGGCGCTGCTGACCCGTGCCACGGTCTCGCACTACCAAGGACGCGGAGCCCGCTCACTGGACTTGGCTCGTGAAGGTGCGGCCGTGGCACCTGTCGGCACGGTGGCGTTTGCGAAGCTGACCTGTCAGCAGATGCGCTCGCACGCCTCGCTCGGTGACAGGCAGGGCATGCAGGCCGCGCGCCGCCAGGCGCAGGCGGCGATTTCCGCTCTCGAGGATGACGGCAATGCCGGCGTGCACTCGATTGCGCGTGCGGCTGAACCGCCGTACACGGCCGCGTCGTTGCTGCTTGTCGGCGAATATGCGGAGGCTTTGGCGATCACTGAGGATCTGATCATTGCGGCTTACCTGCCAGGCCGGGCTCGCGAGACGTCAAGCTACGCCCGAACTCTCCTCGTGTTGGCGCTGGCACAGGCTGGACTTGGAAAGCTGGACGAGGCAGCCGCGACCGGAGCGACCGCGCTGGGTGTGCCGGGCATTGTGTGGCCCACTGTCGTCCTGGCAGGCAAGCTCGACCATGCCCTCGCTGGTGCTGGCAGCAGTGAGGCTGCCGAGGTATCGGAGTTTGCCGGCCTGTACCGTGACGCCGCACGGGATCTCGCAGCAGCGGGGAGTGGGACGTGACCGACCAAGAGAAAGTACCGGAGCCCGGTGCCGCGGTTTCGGCGTACGCCGGGATCGACTTCAGCGTCGCCGACATCAGCCCCGAACAGGTCCCGCAGATCACGGCTTTCGTGGACATCGAGGGTCCACCGGTCGGCCCAGCGGCCTACTTCGTGTTCGGCACCAATCAGACGCTGCCCGCAGACCTAGTTGCTGATCGACACCAGCGGGGCCTGGCTCCGCTGATCATCGTGACCGGTGGGATCAACCGGCACAACGGCATCGTCGAAGGGCACGTGCTGCGCGACCTGCTCATCGAGCGTGGTGTCCCCGACGACGTGATTCGCGTCGAGGCCGAGTCGGCAGACACCTGGCAGAACGTGCAGAACTCAGCTGCGTTCCTCGATGAGGCGGTCCGGCTCGGGTTACCAGTCACGGCCGTGTCCAAGTGGTACCACCGTCGTGCGATCCAGATTCTGGCCACTGTGCACCCAAAAGCCGCGCCATTGCACGGGCTGAGTTACGAGCCGGTCTACTCGGGCGTTCCCATCACGCGGGACAACTGGCCCGAGCATCCCGAAGGGCGGCGGCGTGTGATTCGCGAGTGGCAGGAGACCCACCGACGGATCACCGACGGCTCCTTGGTCTCGCTCCAACGGGTCAACGGAGGGTTCGCTCCTCGCTGGCGCTAGGCGTTCGGGCCGGGCCGTTCGGAACGACGTCGGCGGCGCCGCGCGGTTCAGCCACGTACGCGACCGTGCATAGCCCGGGCACAATCAACCCTATGAACGACGACGCCACGATCGAGTCAGTACGCGACCGCCTCCGAGACTTCGCGGTGGCGCGGGACTGGGGCCAGTTCCACAAGCCCAAGAACCTCGCGATGGCGCTCGCGGGAGAGGTTGGTGAGCTCCTCGCGGAGATGCAATGGCTCACGGACGACGAGGTTCACGAGAGGCTTGCTGACCCTGACACGCGGAACGAGGTTGAGGAGGAGTTCGCTGACGTCTTCCTCTACCTGGTCCAGCTCGCCGACGTCTGCGGTGTCGACTTGATCCAGGCGGCGCACGCGAAGATCACCAGGAACGACGAACGGTTCCCGCCGCCGCAGCCGGTGTCCTGATTGCGGGATTCACCCGCGCGCTGCTCGGTCCTCAGCACCTGGCCTGCATAGACTCGCACTGCCCACGCGGCACCGACGGACTTCCGTTCCGACAAGCGGATATGTCCCCGCCGCACGTTCATTCGTGCTGCTCAGGGGACGTTCTTGTCGGTCATCCGCTATTCCGCGGCGTCGTTGGCGTCGTCGCTCGCTTCAGACATGTCATCAGTGGAGAACCACCTTGCTGACCAGCTCTCCCACCAGGGTGTGCACGTCGGTGTGGGGGAGCGTCGCTCGTGGCGCAACTCGCTTCCGGCACTCGCTCGAGACCTCAGCGACGCTGGCCTGGACGAGGTCGAGGTGCTCCTGGAGCACCGCCTCCCGCTGACCTCGAAGCGAACTGACGCGATCCTTGCCGGAGTCCACCCGCGGACGGGAAAGCACTCCTACGTGGTCGTCGAGCTCAAGCAGTGGAGCCAGGCGAACCTCTGGGAGGACAACGACGCGCTCGTCGAGATCGACGGTGCCCGCTATCTGTCGTCGCACCCCAGCACCCAGGTGGCGGGTTACGTTCAGTACCTGCGCGACTTCTCCCGAGCGTTCGAGCACACGCCCGAGGAACTTCAGGGCGTCGCCTACCTGCACAACGCGACCGACTTCGGCGTCAGCGATCTGCTGACAAGCGAGGAACTTGCACAGGCTCCGATGTTCACGGGGGAGCGGCGCGGCCAGTTCATTGAGTACCTGCAATCGCTTCTCGCCAAGGACGCCTCCGGTGCTGATGCTGCCGACCGGCTCGTACGCTCCAAGACCGCACCGTCCAAGCAGCTGATGGCCGTCGTGGCCAAGGAGATTCGCGAGCAGGAGCAGTTCGTCCTGCTGGACGAGCAGCGAACCGTGCGCGACATGGTGCTGCACCAGGTGAAGAAGGCGGCTTCCGCCGACTCGAAGTCGGTCGTTCTCGTGACGGGCGGGCCAGGCTCGGGGAAGTCCGTGATTGCACTGTCGTTGATGGGAGAGCTTGCTCGCGAGGGACGCGCAGCGGTTCATGCGACCGGATCGCGCAGCTTCACCCAGACCCTGCGGAAGGTCGCCGGCAAGGGTTCGTCGCGGACGCAAGGACTGTTCAAGTACTTCAACAACTTCATGGAGGCTGAGCGCAACGGTCTCGAGGTACTGATCTTGGATGAGGCGCACCGCATCCGAGAGAAGTCGGTTGACCGGTACACCCGGAAGGAACTTCGGGAAAAGGCACGCGCACAGGTGGACGAGCTGCTCGACGCCGCCCGCGTGCCGGTGTTCTTGCTGGACCAGAACCAGGTGGTGCGTCCCGGTGAGATGGGAACGCCCGACGACATCCGTCTGGCGGCCGAGGCCAAGGGCCTCGGTGTGCACCAGATCGACCTCGCCGACCAGTTCCGTTCCGGTGGAAGCCTTGCGTACATCGAATGGGTTGAGCGGCTCCTCGGTTTGCGCGACGCCGACGCCGGTCCTCAGCCGTGGGACGGCGCCGACGAGAACTTCGACGTGGACGTCGTGGACTCGCCCGAGGAACTTGAGGCGCGTCTGCAGGCCTATCGCAACGCGGGCAAGGGAGCGCGGATGACAGCGGGCTTCTGCTGGCCCTGGTCTGATCCGCGTGACGATGGCTCTTTGGTCCCGGACGTCACGATCGGGTCCTGGAAGCGTCCGTGGAATCTCCGAGGCGAACGTTCGGTAGGTGGGGCACCACCGTCAGCTCTGTGGGCGACCGATCCGGCTGGGTTCAGCCAGGTCGGATGCGTCTACACGGCACAGGGTTTCGAGTACGACTGGAACGGCGTGATCCTGGGCCCGGATCTGGTCTGGCGCCAGGCGGCCGACGGCGGTCGGGGTGCGTGGCTGGTGCGGCGTGCCGAGAGCCGCGATGGAGAGCTGACGAAGAAGAGCGTTACCGAGGCTCAGTTCGACCGGCTCACTCGGAACACCTACAAGGTGCTGCTTACCCGCGGGATGGTGGGAACGCTGATCTACTCCACGGACGGGGAGACTCGGGACTTTCTCAGGTCGCTGGTGCACGCACGCCGCCTAGAAAATGATGCCTGACCCTGCGTAGAACCCACCTGCGATCGCCGCACCGACGGACTTTCCTGAGTTCTGATGGACACGCCTCCGCCCGCACGTTTACTCGTGCTGCTCAGAGGGACTTCGTGCCGCTTCACCAGGGTGTCATTGTCGTCGCTACTCGAGTCCGATCCGTCGTACGTCGAAAGATGCGGGCCGGGCCCTGCGCCTCTCGGTGTCGGTGACTAAAGTCGGGACGCAGATCCTGGCGAAAGTCCCACCTGGCACTGGCCCGTGACATGGTGAGCGCGGGGGCTCGGAGACATTGAGGTGGCGCTCGAGTATCCGGTCCCCGGCCACGTGGCCCCTGCAGTTGTGCATCTCCGGTGCGGTCGTGCGTCCTACGTCGTGCTTGAGTTGGAGCAGAGCCGAACTCGCGGGCCCCGTTGGCTCGTCCGAACCGCTGAATCACGTACTGCATGGGAGTTCTGGCGTACGACGAGCTGATCAGGCAACACGGACATCTTTGCCCTACGCTCCTGCCATGACTTCCGTCGCCACCTCCTCGGGTGGCGATGTCGTGCGCGGATCAGCGTCTCGCGCAACTGACTTCATGGAGCAGTTCCAGATCGCCAACGTCCAGGCTGTGGCTGCTGCTGCTGGCTGCACTTGGTCTGTGCCGAGCATTGACGAGGGCATTGACATGATGCTCACGCACCGCTCGTCGTCGCACCAGTACGGCGAGGCCAGGCTGGAACTTCAGTTGAAGGCCACGCACCAACTCGCCAACCTGCATGACGACCACGTCACCGTTCGAATGAGCCGGGATCGTTACGACCTGTTCCGATCTGCGGACGTGACGATTCACCGGATCGTGGTCGCGCAGTGGCAGCCTGAGAATCCCGCGGACTGGCTTCAGGCACGGCCCGCAGGGAATCTCCTCCGTGGCCCGCTCCACTGGGTGTCCCTGGCGGGACGTCCTGCGAGCGACTCTGAACAGGTCACGATCAGCGTGCCGCGGGCAAATGTCTTCGATGACTTAGCTCTCTGCGAGATCATGGAACGGATCGGGCAAGGGGGTGCACCATGACAGGGTCTGTCGCAGTCAGTCTGCTCGCTCGTGCGTTGGAGCATCTCGATTGGCGTCTTGCGGGCGGTATTCCTGGCCTGTACCAAGTCTGGCTGGATCCTGAAGGCCAAGACGAAATAATTGTCCCGCTCGATGATTCTAAATCCGACTTCGATGTTCTCGCGAAGCGAGCATTGGACCAAGTCCGACGCATTCCAGGCGCCCCTATCGACTTGGTTGCAAATCATCGGGAAGACGCGTTAGACCAATTGATAATTCGCAGCGGAGCAGATTCGGCGTCCGCTCTTCCGCCACCCGACATTGTGCGGATGGAGGTGCCGGTTCTTGAACTGCTAGCGACAGCAGGAAAGCTCTCCTGGGTGCGCGGTGGGTTCGATGCGGGGATTGGTGAACTTGTCGCGCGACAAGTGCTTGGAATGGCACGAATCGAACGTGGCGACTCCTGGGCCGGATCCATGGCCGTTCAATTGCCGTCAAACGCGCGTTTCGGAGCCCAAGATTCCAGGCTGATCACGGGCGAGCCCGCTGAGGGAATGTCTGCGACGCGAGTGATGGACGCATTGGAAGCCAATTTGAGCGCTGCCGCCCAATTGGCGCGTGAACGGAGCGATCTGGAAGGGCTGGACCAAATCGTCGGTTCGGTGGACCCGCGAATCGCATATGAACTGTTCGGCGTACTGGCCAGGTTCTTGAGGGCAGGAAGGGGCGTCATCACGTTTGAACGGGTGCGGCCTGGCTCACAATCAGGACAGAAGCAGTTTGAACTTTTGCTCGATGAACGGATTGCGCTTTTTGTTGACGAAGCAGGTGAGCGATTCTTCCCAGCGGCGGGACGGCGGGACGTGATCCTGGTCGGAGAAGTCATCCCTGTGCAACCTGACTACGCTAGATCCGATCATGATTATGTTGTTCTTATTGACGTGCTCAATGGAGAATTTCGACGGGCATATCTCGGTCTGAGTTCCGACGCGTACCGGTCAAGTGTTCTAGCCTATCGAGAAGGCCGTCTGGTGCGTGTGCGAGGTAGGGTCTCTCGCGACGGAGGTCAGTTGTGGATGCATCTGCCCACCGTCGAGGTTCTCGATAAGGCGGTCCCGGCGGACGATATTCCAGTGAGGGAGTCTGGTGCTCGTTGGAATGGCGACGACCCTTCTTGACAGCGTGTGGCTCGCATTGCTCGGCGATCCCGTTCCGCACTAGGTGATTAGCGCCTCGAAGACGGTGGTGAGTTTCTCCTGCAGCGCGTCGAGCTTCGCCGAGCAGCCAGCGGCCGGCGCTCGCTGATGCGGGAGTCCTGCGCCTCGGGGCGTCCGATCGTTCGGGATGAAGGTGCTTGTGCGACGCCGTTGTGCGATTCGCCGGTGCGTCAATGTCCAGCCCAGTCCCACATGGGTTGACGGGCGCATCGGTCCGACGGTGCTTAACGTCGGACTGTGACGACCACACCCGAGCCAAAGCGGTCGACGATGCCGATATGGGACGAGTTCATGGTGCCTGTCCTCGAGTCGCTTGCAGACGGAGCACCTGCCAGCCGTAAGGACATTAAGGACCGCGCGGTCGAACTCCTTAATCTGAGCGATGAGGTGCTCGCTGAGAAGGTCCGCTCTGGGGAGTCGCGGGCGCACGACCGGGCTGGTTGGTGTCTGACGTATCTCCACCGCGCGGGTGCGGTTGACCGACCGCGGCGAGGGTGGCACCAGATCAGCCAGGCTGGCCGGGAACTCCTCGCAGCGCGCCCTGCCAGGATCACCGAGGCGGACCTGCGTGCCCAGCCGGGTTGGGTCGATTGGCCAACCGGCACTCGCACGGGCAAGGCGACACAGGATCTGATGACCAAGGCCGGCCATCGCGAACGCATCTACCGCGTGCGCCCGCCGTTGCCCGGCACAGCACGCAAGTTCACGGTGTGGGAGTTCGAGCGCGCGAGTACCGAGAAGGGCCACATCGTCGACTCGCTTGGGCGGGCGCACGTGGGTGAGTGCCGCAACAGTGAGATCAAGGAACCCACGCCCGTCGATGACGCGACAGTCGCTCAGTGGTGGGACGGATCGACACCGGCACCGGACGGGATGCAATGGTGCCCGGACTGCATCAAGCTGCCGGTCGCTCCGACGCGGCGTGACCTGACCCGGGCAGTCAGCGCGGCAGCGAATGTGCTGCTCGACCGCCTGTTCGGCGATCAGAGCTCCGTGATCGACCCCACCCGTTCGATCTGGACGACAGGGGCCGCCGAGAACCTCCGCGCGCGGATCCAGGACACGCCGCTCCTTGGGTCCGAACCGTTCATGGACAAGCTCCACCGCCAGCTCGACGGCGCGTCGGACGATGTGGTCCTGCTGGCGACCGAGCTGGTGCACCTGCAGCAGATCGCGCTGGAGAATCTCTGGCCGAGCTTCAAGCAGTCGAAGGTCGAGCATGTCCTGTCGTGGGCGGAGACGGACTACGTGCTACCCGCGGAGATCCTCGACGGCCTGGCGATGGCGGGATACATCCACGGCGGAGCGAGTTTCAACACGCGCGTCTGGGCTCACCTGGCGCTCCTGTGCCAGATCGTCAAGGCCGCTGGCACGTTGCCGGATTCCGAGCGCCAGCAGGTCAGGGCCGATCCGTGGGCGTTCCGCGAGTTCGTGTTCTCAGTTGGCTCGGGTGATCCTGCGATCCGGAACCTGCTGCTGTGCCTGCGCTTCCCGGACGTCTTCCTGCCGGTGGTTACCGACGGCGACAAGATGCGCATCCGCGATGCGTTCGCCGCCGCGATCGATGGCCCCACCGGCACAGACGGAGAGTCGATCGACCGGGACCTCGCCCGGATCCGAGACACGCTCGAGCACGAACACGGTGAGCCGATCCACTTCTACGATCCGCCGTGGAGCCGGCAGTGGTCCCAGCTGCCGACCATCGGCGACCGCGCCTGGGCGGTCCGTCTCAAGCAGGGCGGTCAGGCGCTCCTGGACCGGTGGGTAGGGGAGGGCTTCATCTCCCTGAACGCATCGCTTCTGGAGTCGGTCCCTGTCGGCGCCACCCGGCCGGAGGTCCGCGACCTGGTAAGCGGCGCGTACTCGCACGAGCCGGTCGCGCAGCAACTGTCTCGGGCAACGGACGTGTTCGAGTTCTGCTCGCGAATGCGGGAGAACGATGTCGTCGTCGTGCGTCACGAAGGCCGCGCGTGGCTCGGTCGCCTCGGAGCGGGGGTCGCCCTGCACGACGAGGAGCCGCGCATGCGGCGCGACGTTGCCTGGTTGCAGGACCCGATCCCCGAGGCAGAGCTGCCGCGCAAGGCGATCCGCCTCCTCAGCGACCCGGTGCAGAACGTCGTGGACCTGACCCCGGTGCGCGAGGACCTCGAAGCATTCATGCCCGCGGAAGCGGGCAGTGCGGTGCCTGACGTCGAGCCGCTGACGCCGGACGCGGAGCTCGGGCTGGGAGAAACCGTCGACGAGGAAGACGTTCCGCTCCTGCTGCGCCGAGCCGACGACGCCCTGGCCGCCGCGCTGCACACGGACGCGAGCTGGCTCGACGGGTTCATCGACTTGCTGGAGGCCCGCCGGCAGGTGATCGTGCACGGCCCGCCCGGGACGGGCAAGACATACGTAGCGCGCGCCATCGCCGAGCACATCGCCGGCGACGACGGCACGGTCCTGGTGCAGTTCCACCCGTCCTACTCCTACGAGGACTTCTTCCAGGGTTACCGCCCGACACCCCGCGAGGACGGCCAGCTCGGGTTCGAGCTACGCCCGGGTCCGCTCGGCTGGATCGCGTCGTCGGCGGAGCGGGACTTGACCCGGCCGTACGTGCTGATCATCGACGAGATCAACCGCGCGAACCTGGCCAAGGTGTTCGGCGAGTTGTACTTCCTGCTGGAGTACCGCGACAAGGCGATCCGCACTCAGTACTCCTCGGACAAGACGTTCAGCTTGCCGCCTAACCTGTTCATCATCGGCACCATGAATACGGCTGACCGGTCCATCGCCATGGTCGACGCTGCGATCCGCCGTCGGTTCGCGTTCGTCGAGATGCATCCCGATATCGAACCCGTCGCAGGCCTGCTGGAGCGCTGGCTGGACGCGGAGGACGCGGATGTGGATGACGACCGCGCTGCGCTGCTGGACGCGCTGAACGGTCAGATCGAGGACCGCGACTTCAAGATCGGGCCTTCGTACCTGATGCTCCCCGAGGCCGCCACGGAAGCCGGGCTGGAGCGGATCTGGCGGCACGACATCCTGCCGCTGCTCGAGGAGCACTACTACGGCCGGTTCACCCGCGACCAGATCGAGGGGCGCTTCGGGCTCGAGGTCCTCCGACGTCGCATGGCAGCTGCGGCAGTTGATGCCTGGGGTGACGTGGATGGCCAGGGCGGGCCACCGTCGTCGGGCAGCTGATGCGCCTGGACCTGACGGAGAACGTGCCCGGGGGTACGCCCGTCGTCCTGTCCGACGACGAGGCGACGGCCCTCGCCGCGGCCCGGCTCGTCGATGTTCTGCGCACTGGACCCGATACCTGGCTGCTGGTCCCGATCCGCAACCGCGTCGGGGCAGTGCGGGTCGGGCAGCTCGACCTGGTGGTGCACCCGAAGGCGCGGTTCGCGTCGGTGCTGTTCATGCTCGGGTACGCGCGCGACCCCGGCTTCGCTGCCGAGGAAGTTTCCGGTCTGACCGATGATGCCCTGTGGCCTGCTGTCGCGGAGACCTTGGCCAGGCTGTCCGAGCGCGCGCTGCTGCGTGGCGTACTGCAGGGCTACACCACGCGCGACGACTCCCTCGCGGTGTTGCGCGGGCGGTTGCGGGTCGGTGACCAGATCGCGCTGCGCCCCGGGCGACTCCTGCCGCTCGAGGTCACCTACGACGAGTACGAGTCTGATATCTCCGAGAACCAGATTCTCCGCTCGGCCCTGCACCGGATGATGCGTGTTCCCCGTCTACCCGACTCGCTGCAGGCCCGGCTCGGGCACCTGGCCGCGCGTATGGACGCCGTGACGCTACTCGTACCTGGCGCTCCACTGCCGGCGTGGGCGCCCTCACGGCTCAACGCGCGCTACGTCCCGGTACTGCGGCTGGCAGAGATGATCCTGGACCACGTCGGCCTGTCGACCTCGCACGGTGGCGTGCCCGTGGCGTCTTTCGTGGTCGACATGGCCGCGGTGTTCGAGGAATTCGTCGGTGTCGCGCTCGGCGAGGCCCTACGCGGGCCGAGCCCGTTCGGCACCACCCGGCGCCCGTACGCAACCTGGATGGACGAAAGCGCCCGGGTCGGCATCCGGCCTGATGTCGCGCACATCGTCGACGGGCGCGTGCGGCTCGTGTTCGATGCCAAGTACAAGATCGGCACCGACGACGGCGGTTACCCGTCGGCCGACCTCTACCAGATCCATGCGTACTGCACTGTCCTCGGTCTGCGACGGGGCTACCTGGTGTACGCGGGATCGCGAGCCGAAGGCGCAGTACCCGTGGCCCATCGCGTGCTGAACACGGAGATCGAGGTCGTGCAATGGCCGCTCGATGTTGCTGTGGCGCCGGAGGCGCTGATCCGCCAGGTCGACGAAGTCGCCGTTCAAGCGGCTGCGAGGACCGGACTCGCTCGATGAAGGTGCCCAGGTTCCCCGCACTGGTCCGCCCCTCGGCCGTTAGCTCCAGCACAACGACGGGTCTCCCCATCACCCCGTGTGGCTTTCCGCAGCCTCCTCCCGACCCAGAGTTTCTAGGTTCAGTGGCATGTCCACGACTCCCAGATCTCGCCGCGCCTGGCGTGCCACCGCGGTCCTCCTGATCATTGCTATTGCTGCGACCGCAGCGGCAACCCTCGCCCTGACTCTCGCACGCAGGCAGGTGCTCGCCGCAGTGACGGCGAGCACCGGGACATCGACCTCGGCGACCCTCCTCGCCGTGACCGAGCCAGGGCCAGCCGGCACCTGGACTTCTGGCTCCCCGTACCCAGGCGGCACCGCGAAGCCGCTGGGCACAGAGCACTTCCGGATCGGCAGCATCACCAAGACCTTCGTGGCTACGGCGATCTTGCAGCTCGTCGACGAAGGCAGCATCGAGCTCGACGAACCCATCGAGACCTACCTGCCCACCGTCGTCCCCAATGGCGCCAATGTCACCGTCCGCCAGGTCCTCAACCACACCAGCGGCCTCTACGACTACATGAAGGGCGAAGCGTGGTCCACCAACCGCTGGCGCGGCGACGCCCGCTTCACCACCTACTCGCCTGACCAGCTGCTGGCCGAGGCATTCCGACACGAGCCGTACTTCGCGCCGGGAACCGACTTCCGCTACTCGAACACCAACTACATCGTCGCGGGCAAGCTCATCGAGGCCGTCACGGGCCAGCCGTACAGCACCGTGATCGAGCACCGAATCTTGGGACCACTGAACCTGGCCGGCACCTCGTTCCCCGGCGCGACCCCATCGCTTCCGGAGCCCGCCGTCCACGCGACCGCCAAACTCGAAAACGGCCAAACTGTCGACGTCACCGAGCAGAACGTCTCCCTGGACTGGGCCGCAGGCGAAATGATCTCGACGACCTACGATCTCCAAGCCTTCTTCGAAGCACTCCTCGGCGGCAACCTGATCAGCGAGGAGTCCCTCGCCCAGATGCGCACCACCGTCCCGATGGGCATGGGCTTCCACTACGGCCTCGGCCTCGAACGCTTCGACCTGCCCTGCGGCGGCCCACTCTGGGGACACGGCGGGCAGCTGCTCGGCTACGTCACCTACGCCTACCGGCGCGACGACGGTCGGAGCCTCACGATGCTGCTCGCCTCAGGTGAAGGTGACGGCTTTGTCTCCTTCGCGTCCGCCACGGGAGCCGCGTACTGCCTGTCGTGAGTGGGCCGGCGCGCCACGACCGTCGGCGGAACATACCGCAGCTGCCGGCCTTGGGGCGTGGCAGGGTTGAGCTGCCCACGTCATCAGTCCCTCGTACTGGCGGCATCTCTCCTGCGGTCAACCACCAGGCGCCGCCAGCGCGCGCCGGTTGTCTCGGCCCCATCGATCCAGTCAGCTCGCGGCACTGCTGTCGGGACTGTCTCTGCAGCGAGGAAGTACGACGCTTCGAGCAAGTAGGCGAATTCTCCGCCGTGGACACTGAGCCGGAGCTCGTCGCGAGCCGTTGCCAGCAGCACGGCGTCGTCGAGTACCGCAGCGTGGAAGCACAGCACGAACCTGGCGTACGCGGCGATCACGGTCAGTCCTGGTTCGCTAGCGCGAGCGACCGCTTCGGCTATGCGTTCCGGCAGCAACGCGTCGAAGCCGGCATCGCACAGGAGTTCCGCGTTGACCAGGTGCCCATGGGACGATCTCCGATTGCTCCCGGCCAGCAACGCTTGTGCCCGCTCGACCTGTTCCAGTGCTCGGCCACGATCATGGAACGCTGCAGCGAATGCCAGCGCTGCCTGGGAAAGCGCGGCTTCTTCGGGGTGGCCGTCGCCCAGCGCCGCATCCCTCTCAACCGTGTACGAGGAACATGCGCGCGCGATCTCGCCCTGTGCCCACCAGATATTTCCGAGCGCCCGATCCCGGTGGCCCCGTCGCCCCAACGCCTCGGCCCCACGGAGCGCCTCGCGGAATCGGCCGAGCCTGCGCGCCAGGCTGAGCAGACCCCGGCTGGCGTCGGGCGCGAGGCGTCCTTCGCGGGAGGCGACTTCACGCATGCCCTCAAGTGCCTGACCCAGGTTGCCGATGTCTCGGTGAGACTTCGCGGCGTAGTACAGCGGCAGCTCAAGGAGCCCATCAGGTAACGCGTCAGCTGCGATGATCTCCTCGAGCGTCTCGATCGTCAGCCGACGATGTTCCCGCTGGCGCCGGGCGACGGCGTCGAGTACCGATGCCAGAGCTTGCGCCGCTCGGCTGCGATCCGAAGACACGGTCGACGGTTCCACTGCAATGGTGGCACTCGGGACGTCGATCGGCTCCCACACAGACTCCTCGACGTACCAGTACGCCGCATCAATCAGCCAGCCAAGGTCGGCCTGGAAGTCACGAGCAAGTCGGAAACCTTGCCGCAAGCAGGCTACGGCTGCCCCGCGGTCGCCAACGCGTTCTGCTTCTCCGAACTCATCGCCCAGCGCGGCAAGTGCTCGGCCGGCTGCTCGCTGCCACTCGGCAGGGCTCCACCGGTCCTCAGCCGTCGAGTCGGCGTCCTGGATCGCGGAACGGACCAGAGAATGCAGGGAGTACGGCCACCGCCTGCTCGGGTCGTACTCGATGAACGGCCGCTCCAGCAAAGCTCGCGTTGCCGATTCCGGAGCGATGCCACCGGTAGTCGCCGTGGCAAGCTCGATCGAGAAGGCATCCAGCAGGCTGACGGCCCGAATAACTTGACGCTCCGCGAGGGTCAAGTCGCGGAACGTGCGGGCAACCAGCGCCGGAAAGTCGTGGTCGAAGTCTTCGGGCTTAGGGCTGTGCTCGTCGTCATGCAGGTCGAGGAACCGCATGACCGACAGGTCGAGGTAGAGCGGCAGCCCTTGTGAACGTGAGATGACGGCGTCCCGGACAGCCTTGGTCATGAGTGGCTGCTCGTCCCGCCTCAGCCGCCGCGCCAGGTACAGCTCGCTGTCCTCCACTGACAGGTACCCGACCCGATGCTGCCGTGGATCGTCGCCCGCATTCGACGCCAGAAGCGGCCAGGCTCGTGATCCCGCCCAGTCCAGCTGGCCTTCGAGCCGCTCATCGTCCCACTGGAGCCTGTTGCGCCCGGTGACGACAAACAGCACGTTTGGCATCAGCCACATCATGCGCTGGATGAGCCGTTCGACGTCGCGATGTGTACGGTCCCCCACGTCCTCGAACGTGTCGAGCAGGACGACGAGGGTCGCCGATCGATCCTCCGGCAGCTGCGCAAGATCCCACGCAAGAAGGTGCGCGTAGTAGCTGAGTGCCTCCGTGTCGGGATCAGCCTCAAGAAGGTCGGGCAGCCTGGTACAAGAAGCCAGGATCTTCGCGCGTCGGTTCCTGTCGCGCAGACCACTGACGACAAGCTTCAGTGTCTGTCCGACGAGGGATCCGACACTTCCCGGCAGCAAGAGGGCCTGAGCAACGTCGGTGATGACTTCTTGGATCTGGTCCGGAACGGACATCGCCGAGGAGATGCGGCTGAAGAATGAGTTCCGCCGCAAGTAGTCCGCAAGCGATTCCCCGGGATGGTTGTGCTCCCAGTACCGGTGGAAGGCTAGGTCGAACGCTGGCATCGGCTGCCCCAGCTCGGCAACCGCAACCCGTAGAGCGAGCAAGATCGACTCCAGGTCGGCGTTCGCCTGGATGGACAGATCGACACGGGCAGCCACGACCCGGCCGAGCGCCGATTCTATCGGGGGCCAATGCTGCGGACCGCGACCCTCGCCCGACAACCGCTCGAGGATCTGCTGTGAAAGCGTCGTCTTCCCGATGCCACCGACACCGTAGAACGCCAGGACATTGCGGCGCGGTGCCTCCATGTCTTCGACATCGAACGTCGAGGACCGGTTCGCCTTGATGAGGTTCGCGAGGCTGCGAACGCCGGCCGCCCACTCGTTCTCACGGTTGGCGAACACGTCAACCGCTCTGAGACTCCGATCGTTCGACCGGAACAACGCACGCAGGTCCGGACGCGACACAGTTAGGAGCCTCCAAAGAGCTGGTTGTACGGCGGGACGTTCCTCTGGTGCGCGACAAGTATGCGAGACAAACGGCGCGAGATCGAGAACTCGGCTCAGGGCCTCAGAGGCATGCCCTCGGTGATCCATTCGAAGGCCTTCGCCTTGTCGGGGCGACCTCCGCCCGCGACGTTTTCGAGAGCACCGTCGTCGAGCGGATATCTGGTGCTGGACCACCTGGTCGCCCAGAGGCTCCCGAAGAGTGCTGTGTCGCCCAATGCGCCGCGAAGAGCCGCCGTCACTTCCTCCCACTCCTTACGGGCGACAACCGCAGCCAGACCCGCTTGGGTCTCCCTCCCGTCGAGTCTGCTGTAGACGCCGAGCCGTTCGGCCAGGCGGCCCAGGGCGATCTGGTCCAGGGAAGCGGCGATCGACTTCGGTCCTGTGCCCAACGCGCCTTTCCAGTCGATGTTCGTGCCGGTCGTGAGATCCGAGAAGGCTCGGACGACCGCGGTGAGGGTGAGCACCCGGCAGAGCACCTGGACCTCTTCGACAGGGTCCTGGAACGTGGTCAGGTCTTCCGACTCAAGGACGCCCCAGGCATGCTCGGCCCAGCGGAGCTCAGACCCATCGGCCCAGTAGGCCGGCATGGTCATGATCAGTGGCCGGACATCGTCGAGGGCAACTACCGGGGCGGCGGGCACGGAGAAGTCGAACACTCGGGTCGTGGACATGACCTGAGCGTATGGGCGACGTTGCAGACCGGCCACGAACGCGAGTGGTTTTCCACACGTCTATGGCGCAGGTGACCTCGTAGGGGCACGGCTCGGATATTCCAGTCAGCCCTGCGGATCAGCCAGTACGACAACCCCCGAAGCCGCCTCCAGGAGCGGAACCGTCCGGCGAGCAGCGTCGTCCACCTGGATCCGCGGATGCGCGGGCGCCTCCGTCTCGTAGTACGTCCCCCGACCGTAGAGCTGCCCGTAACGAACCACGACTCCACCCGCATCCAGTACAGCGTCTTCGTGCCACTTGACGGCGTCGCCTCGCCCGGGCGGGGTCCAGGCAATCGACTGTGCGAGCACACGAGTTGCACCCGCAGCCCGCGCCGCCGCAAGCAGATTGGCCGTCCCCTCGGTCCGGATCCGCGCGTTCGCGGCAGCCCGCTCCGGGATCGCGGTGGGGTCGTCGGGCAGATCGGTGAGCTGGTGCATCACCAGTCCCGGCCGAGATGCGACGACGGCGGTGGTCAGCGCGTCGACGTCGTACACGTCCACGACGACCGGACTGCCGCCGGCCTTCTCGATCAGGCCCGCGCGCTCGGGGGAGCGCGTGGTCCCCGTGACGTCATGGCCGGCGGCAACGAGCAGCGGCAGCAACCGGGACCCGATCACTCCGGTCGCTCCGGCGAGGAAGATGCGCGCCGGAACACCCTACGAACGGGCAAAGCGAGGGCGCAAAGCTCGGGCAGGTCAGCCGCCCAGCGAGCTCCCGACTCCAAGTACCGCAAGATTGGCCGCCGTCGATCGCCGGTGTCCGACCTACTCGCAGCCGACTCCATCCCCGTTGGAGTCCAGGTCGTAGATGTCCGTCCCGGTCACGCGGACGGGACCGCTGGCGTACGCGGGTCCGTTGCCGCTCCCGCCCTCACAGTCGACGTCCGAGGCAATCGGCACGCAGCCCGAGTAGTTCGGGTCGCAGTTCGAGGGCTCCGGCTCCGGGGGCGGCGGTGGTGTGCGAGTGCCGATCGACGTGACCTGATCGACCGGCTTCCTGGTGACGACGTCCTTGACGACCTTGCGGTCGGTCTCCTCGCCATCGATATAGGTGACGCGATACGTCTTGGTGCGAACTCCCTTGACGCCCTCCGTCGTGATCTTCTTCGTTCCCTTGTCGAGGTTCGAGTCCTCCCTGGTGACCTTCTGGAAGGGAATCATCTCCTTCTTGGTGACCTTCTTCGTCGTCGTGACGGGTTCCGGCTTCGCCGTTGGGCTCTGCGTGACCGCCGGGCTGTTGCTCGGCGTTGCGTCCGCCACAGCGGCCGGGTTCGCGTCTACGGGCTCGTCGTCCGAGGTCAAGGTCGCCACGGTAAAGATGAGTCCGATGAGAAGCGCAATCCCGCTCAGAATGGTGGCCCAGACCACCTTGTTCTGTCGGTTGCCGGACCGGAGCTCAAGGATGGCGAGCACGAGCCCCGCTACCGCGATCAGCAGGCCGACTACAGGGGCGCAGGACAGGGCTACGGCTGCGATGGCGAGACCGAGTGCCCAACCGGGTCGGCTGATGCCGCCGCTGGCGCCCGCCGAGGGAAGCGGCTGCGTCGACAGTGCTGTGGCAGGGCCGGTCGGATGCCCCTGGGGAGGGGGTGCCTGGGGACTCCTTGGAGCCTGCGGCCCCCATGATGATCCGTCCCACCAGCGCTGTGCACCGGGCTCGGTCGGATCCGGATACCAGCCCGGAGCGGCCGGGCCGCTGGGATTCGGTTGCGTCACTGATTCTCCCGTGTCGTCTCGCGGTTTGGCGCCGTTTGCGCCTCCCCAATCGAAACTCACGGCCAATGCCCGACGGGCCACCTGCGGGGTGATTTTCGAGGTGCGACGGGTGGTCTTTTCTCATCACCGGGCGGCCGCACCATTTCATCCGGGTGATCTATTCAGAAACCCTGAACTGACGCTTGACGGCACTACGATTCCAGATAGCGCAGGATCGCCAGCACCCTTCGGTTGTACCCGTCCTCGGCCAACAGCCCGAGCTTGTCGAAGATCGCGTTCGAGTGCTTCTCCACCGCCGACGTGGAAACAAACAACGTCGACGCGATCCCCGCATTCGTCCGCCCCTCGGCCATCAGCCCCAGCACCTCCCTCTCCCGCTCGCTCAGCATCCCGAGTGGATGAGAAGTGTCCCGAAACAGCTGCCGCACCACATCCGGATCCAGCACCAGCCCGCCGGCGTGCACCCGGTCCAGCGCGTCCAGGAAGTCGTCCACGCCCATCACCCGGTCCTTGAGCAGATAACCGACGGCGCGCGCGTCGTCCCCGAGCAGCACCTGCGTGAACTCGCGCTCCACGTACTGCGACAGCACGAGGATCCCCACTTCCGGCCAGCGCTCACGGATCTCCACGGCGGCCCGCACGCCCTCGTCGGTGTGGGTGGGTGGCATCCGTACATCCAGCACGACGACGTCGGGCCGCTCGGCCGCCAGCCGCGCCAGCAAAGGCCCAGCGGAGCCGTACGCCGCGAAGACGTCGTGACCCTCGTCTGTCAGCAGGCTGCGCACACCCTCCCGTAACAGCGCGGAGTCCTCCGCCAGCATCACTCGCACGGCAACGTCACCTCGATCCGAGTCGGCCCGCCGGCCGGGCTCTCGACTGCCAACGTGCCACCCGCGGCGGCCACCCGGCCGGACAGGCCGGCCAGCCCGTGGCCGGGTCGCTGCACTGCTCCGCCGACGCCGTCGTCGGTGATCGTGACGTGGACTGTGGGGTCGGAGAGGTCTCGACAAGCTCGACCAACGTGGATGCGCACCTTCGTCTTTTGCGCACCCGAGTGCTTCGCGACATTGGTCAGCGCCTCCGCCACCACGTAGTACACCGTCGTCTCCACCGCTGCCGGCAGCCGCTCAGGGGAGTCCCACTCCAAACTCGCCGGCACCCCCGAACGAGACACCAGCTCCGCCAGCACCGGCGCCAGCCCATGCGTGTCCAGCGTTGTCGGCCGCACCCGCCACGCGACGTCCCGCAGGTCCGTCACCAGCAGCTCCGCCTCGCGAGCTGCCTGCTCCAGCAGCAAAGCCCCAGAAGAGTCAGGACCAACACCCCGCCGCGCCCGGTTCACTAGCAGCCCCAGCGCGACGGCCCGCTGCTGCACGCCGTCGTGGAGGTCCCGCTCGATCCGCCCCCGCTCGGCGTCCAGGGCCGCGAGTAGCTCCGCCCGGCTCACCGTCAGCGACTCGACCTGCGCCTCAAGCCGCTCGCTCCGGCTCGGCGACAGCCACCGCGCAGCGGCCGCCCGGTCCAGCACACCCACGCCGACCAGCCCCATCAGGTCCAGGTACAGCAGGACGGCGCCGAGGGGCACCATCGCGAGCACCTCGGGCGTCGTTAGCCCGTCACCCTGGTCCGGGTCCAGGACCGTGAGCCGCACGTCGAACAGCCACGACGCCACCGCGGCCACCACCGCGAACAGCCCGTAGGCCAGCAGCGCGAGCACCAGCACGCCCACCAGCCCCACGCCGACGCGCATCACCAGATACCCAGCGGCTCGCGAGGAGGTGAGCGCGGCGCCGTCGTCGGCCCACCCGAGAAAGCGCACGGTACGACGGCGGTGCCACCCGACCAGGGCGGAAACGGCCCCGAGCGGCGTCGCGCGCCGGAACGTCAAAACCGCCACCACGGCAACCACCAGATCCACCGGCCACATAACCGCCCCGAGACCAGCGCCCCACAGCAAACGTGCAGGGCTGCGGCGCGAGACGGTCGGGGAGGGGTCCACCCGGCCAGAATAAGGAAGCCGCCACCCCCGCGGACTGCGGAAAACCACACCCGACCTGCGGCATACCCGCACGACCCGACGGCGGACCGCAGTCCGCCGACCCCCAGGGAGCCGAATAGCGTAGAGCCATGACGACACAAAGCCTCGCCACGACCGTCGCCGACTGGGCCATCGGGCTCATGGAGACGCTCGGCGCGCCCGGCGCAGGCGTTGCGATCGCCCTGGAGAACCTGTTCCCGCCCCTGCCCAGCGAGGTGATCCTGCCCCTGGCCGGGTTCACGGCCGCCCAGGGCTCCCTGGTCCTGTGGCAGGTCCTGGTCTGGACGACGGCGGGGTCCGTGGTCGGCGCGATCCTCCTCTACGGGCTGGGCGCCTGGCTGGGCCGCGACCGCCTGCGCGCCATCGTCGACCGCATGCCGCTGGTGCAGCTGGAGGACGTCGACAAGGCCGAGATCTGGTTCAACCGGTACGGGTACTGGGCGGTGCTCATCGGCCGGGTCATCCCGATCGTGCGCAGCCTCATCTCCATCCCCGCCGGCGTGGAGCGCATGCCGGTCTGGCGCTTCCTCGCGTTCACGACGCTCGGCTCCGGCGTGTGGAACACGCTCCTGGTCGGCGCCGGATACCTGCTGGGGGACCAGTGGCACATCGTCGAGGAGTACGTCGGCGTGTTCCAGAAGGTCGTCATCGTGGTGGTGGCCCTGCTGGTGGTGTGGTGGCTCGTCAGGATGATTCTGCGCGCCCGTCAGGACCAGGACGTGCCCCGGCACGGGCGGAAGCGCTGACGACCTCGAGGCCGTCGGCGATCATCGTCAGCGCCTCCTCGAACTCCCCGGCGTCCGACGGCGACGCGCTCACGTCGTCCGGGTTCAGGGAGGCGTCCTCGGGGAGCAGCCCGAACGAGTCCGCCGTCAGGCGCTGCTGCTCGTGGAACGTGTAACCGACGACGAAGTGCATGACGGCCTCCGCGGCGACCCGCGCCAGCGGGTCCGGCACCTCGTCGCGGCGGGTGACCGCCAGCAGCTGCGGCCGGATCGGCGAGTCGACCAGGCCGAGCGCCAGCGAGCTCGACACCAGCTCGGCGGCGTCGCGGTAGGCGAGGAGGCACTCGCGCAGGCGTGCGCCCAGCCGGCGGACGGCCTCGGACACCGTCATCTCCTCGACGCGCACGTCCTCCATGGGCCGCAGGATCCGCGCGCTGACCGCGGCGAGCAGCGCCTGCTTGTTCGGGAAGTGCCAGTACAGGGCGCTGGCCCGCACCTCGAGAGCGTTGGCGATGTGCCGCATCGTCAGGTCGGGCAGCCCGTACTCGTCTAGGAGGCGGAGGGCCATCTCGGACACGTCGTCGCGACTGTGCCGGCGTCCGTCTTGTGATCCGCTCATCACCACAGTATGGTCCTGAACGCTGTTCAAGTGAACACCGTTAAGGAGAAGCAGTTGCGAGACGATCAAGCACCACGCCGATGGGCGTTGGATGCGACCGATCTGGCGCGCGTGGCCGTATTCGCGGCTCTGGTCGCCGCCCTCGGCCTGCCGGGCGCCTTCAGCGTCTTCGGCGGCGTGCCGATCACGGCGCAGACCTTCGGGGTCATGCTCGCCGGCGCGATCCTCGGGCCGCGGCTCGGTGCGCTCTCCATGACCGCGCTGCTCGCCCTGGTCGCCGCGGGGCTTCCGCTGCTGGCCGGCGGGCGCGGCGGCATCAGCGTCTTCGTCGGACCGTCCGCCGGCTATCTGATCGGCTGGATCGCGGGGGCGTTCGTCATCGGGCTGATCGTGCACTCGTCGGCCCGCAAGCCGGCCGTGTGGCGGACGGCGCTCGCCATGCTCGTCGGCGGGATCCTTGTTGTTTATGCCTTCGGCATCCCCGTCCAGAGCCTGGTCACCCGGCTGCCGCTCGCGGAGACGGCGTTGACCAGCCTCGTGTTCATCCCCGGCGACCTGGTGAAGGCCGCGCTGGCGACGCTCACCGTCGGCACGCTCCTGCGCGCGTATCCCCGCGCGTTCCGGCGAACCTGGCTTCCCAGCGGACGCCAGGAGGCCGACGCCCCGACGTCGCCGGCCCCATGACGCCGCGCATCGTCGTGCTGTACGGCGCCGCGCACGAGGTGGTCGACCGGGTTCGCGCGGTGCGCGCCGCGGGCGACATCCCGCTCGTCGGCGACGGGCGCTGGCCCGAGGCGCAACGTAGCGCCGTGCACGACCTGGTGCGCGACGCGCGCCCGCCGCTCGGCGCGGCCTGGGCGTCGCTCACCTCCGGGAGCAGCGGCACACCACGCGTCGTGCTGCGCACGGCCGCATCCTGGGAGCGGTCGTTTCCCGCGGTCTCCGCGCTCCTGGGCCACCCCGCCGTGCCCGACGCCGAACGGGTGGTCGCCCTGCCCGCGCCGCCGTCGTCCTCGCTGACCCTGTTCTCTGTGGCGCACGCACTGGGCGGCGGTCCGCGGCCGGTGTTCCCGGGGACCGACGGGAGCCTCGCGGAGGCCACCTCGTTCCACGGCACACCGCACGCGCTGGGCGCCCTGCTCGACGGCGGACAGCTCCCGCGCGTGCGGACCGCGCTCGTCGGCGGCTCCCACCTGGACGACGAGGTGCGTGCGCTCGCCGAGTCCCGGGGCATCCGCGTGATCGCCTACTACGGCGCGGCGGAGCTCTCGTTCGTGGCCGTCGACGACGGCACCGGCCTGCGCCCCTTCCCCGGGGTGGACGTCGAGGTGCGCGATCGCGAGCTGTGGGTGCGATCCCCGTTCGCGGCCCTCGGCTACCTCGGCGACGGCGGGCCGCTGCGCACCGACGGGGACTGGGCGACGGTCGGCGACCTCGCTGAGCTCGACGCCGGGGCCGACGCCGGGGCCGACGCCGAAACCGAAACCGACGTCGAAACCGACGCTGGGACCGTTACCGACGCCGGCACCGGCACCGGCACCGCGACGCTCCGCCTGCGCGGCCGGGCGGACGGCGCCATCCTTACTGCCTCGGCGACCGTGATCCCCGAGGAGGTCGAGGCCGAGCTCCGGCAGATCCCCGCGGTCGGGGACGCCGTCGTCTTCGGCTACCCCGCGCCCGGTGTCGGAGCCCTCGTCGCCGCAATGCTGGAACCGGCTCCCGGCGCCCCCGAGATCGGCACGGGCACGCTGCGCGGCATCGTGTCCGGCCGGCTGGGCCCGGCACACCGGCCCCGGATCTGGTTCACGGGCGAGCTGCCGCGCAACGCCTCGGGAAAGCCCGTCCGGGCCGAGATCGTCCGCCGCGCGCTCGCCGGGGAGGTGAGCAGGGTTGCCGGATGACGCGGTCATCGTCGCCGCCCGCCGGACGCCGATCGGCACCCGCGGGCGGGCCCTGGCGTCCCTGAACGTCGAGCAGCTCGCCGCCCCCGTCATCCGTGCCGCGCGGGCCGACGCCGAGGAGGCCGTCGGGCACCAGCTCGATGTGGCCGACGTCGTGCTCGGCAACTGCATGGGCCCGGGCGGCAACCCGGCCCGGGTCTCCGCCCTGGCGGCCGGGCTTGGTATCGAGGTCACCGGGGCGACCGTCGACCGGCAGTGCGGCAGCGGCCTCGCCGCGGTGCTCGAAGCCGCGACGGCGATCCGCGCCGGGGACGATCGCCCGCGGATCGCCGGCGGCGTCGAGAGCGCGTCGACGGCTCCGGCCCGGTCGGTCGACGGCGTGCGCTACGACCGCGCCCCGTTCGCCCCGCAGGGGTGGCCCGACCCGGACATGGTGCAGGCCGCCCAGGACCTGGCTGCCGCCGACGGCATCAGCCGGGACCGGCAGGACGCGCACGCCGCGCGCAGCCATCACCGGGCGCGGGCCGCCCGTGATGCGGGGCGGTTCGCGGCCGAGCTCGTACCCGTGGCAGGACTGGCCGCCGACGACTCCATCGGGGTCGCCGAGCGGTTGCTGCCCCGGCTGCCGGCCCTGTTCGACGGCGGCACCCTCACCGCCGGGACGGCCACGCGCATCAGCGACGGAGCGGCGGCGGTCGCGATCGTGCCCCGCCGGCTCGCGGGGCACGCGCCCGGCCTCGCGATCCGGGCGCACGCGGTGGTCGGCTGTGATCCGGCGCTGCCCGGAGCCGGGGCTGCGCCGGCCGTCCGGGCAGCGCTCGGCTCCGCCGGGGCCGACGTCGGCGATGTCGCGGCGTTCGAGATCGTCGAGGCGTTCGCGGCCCAGTCGCTGGCCGTGCTCGGCCGCCTCGGCCTCGACGACGACGACCCGCGCGTGTGCGCCGACGGCGGAGCACTGGCGCTGGGCCATCCGTGGGGCGCGAGCGGCGCGGTCAGCGTGGTGCGGCTGTTCGGCCGGCTCGTCCGCGCGGGTGCCCCCGCCGGGACGCTCGGGGTCGCGGCGGCGTCCGTGGGCGGCGGGATGGGCGTCGCGGCGGTCGTGGAGGTGATCCGATGAGCGGCCTCGACCTCCAGGGTGTGAGCGTGCGCCTGGGCGACACGGACGTGCTGCGCGACGTGACGCTCTCGCTGGACGTGCGGACGATCGCGATCATCGGCGAGAACGGCTCGGGCAAGTCGACGCTGGCGCGCCTGCTCAGCGGCCTGGTCGTCGCGAGCGACGGCACCGTGCGTGTCCTCGGCCTGGACCCGGTGCGCCAGGCCGCGGAGCTGCGCCGTCGGGTCGCGGTGGTCTTCAGCAACCCCGACGCGCAGATCATCATGCCCACCGTGACCGAGGACGTCGCGTTCTCCCTGCGCACCGAGAAGGCGCCGCGCCACGAGAAAGCCGAGCGGGTCGCCGCCGCCCTCGACCGGTTCGGCCTCGCCGAGCTCGCCACCCGGTCGTCGCACGAGCTGTCTGGCGGCGAGAAGCAGCTGCTCGCGCTGTGCGGGGCGTTCGTCCGGCGTCCGGACCTGGTGGTCGCCGACGAGCCGACCGCCTACCTGGACGCGCGCAACGCCCGCCGGATCGCCGACCACCTGCTCGCCGACGCGGCTCATCGCCTCGTCCTGGTCACCCACGACCTGGGGCTGGCCCGGCGCTGCGACACGGCAGTGCTCGTCGAGGACGGGACGGTCACCGCGGTCGGGGCGCCCGAGCGCGTGATCGCCACGTACGAGGCGGGGATCCGATGGTGACGCTGTACCGCCCCGGAGACAGCCCGTGGCACCGGCTGCGGCCAGGGCCGAAGATGGCCCTGCTCCTGCTGATCGTGCTCGGCGTCTGCCTGCTCCCGGTGACCTGGTGGGCCGCCGGGGTCATGACCGGCGTCTGCCTCGTCTGCTATGCCGTACCGGACGTGGGGATGCGCGAGCTCGGCCGTCAGCTGTTCACGGCCCGCTGGATCCTCGGCGTGACCCTCGCCGGACAGCTGATCTTCCTCGGCCCGGAGAGTGCGGCCGCGAACACCGTGCGGGTCGCCGTGGCCTGCGCGCTCGCCGCGCTGCTCGCACTGACCACCCCGGCGACCGAGCTGCTGGAGACGATCGAGCGGGCGATGGCGCCGTTGGCGTGGCTGCGTATCGACCCGCGGCGCGCCGCGCTGACGCTGTCCGTGACGCTGAGCACGCTGCCGGTGCTCGCCACCCTCGCCCGCGACGTGCGCGAGGCCCAGCGCGCCCGTGGCGGCGGACGAAGCCTGCGGCACTTCGCGATGCCGTTCCTGGTCATGGCGCTCAAGCACGCGGACGAGCTCGGCGACGCCCTGGCCGCACGCGGTGTTCGATGAAGCGAGGCGTGCGATGAGGCCGGTCGTGCTGGGCCCGACGGTCGACGAGCAGACCAGGTGCGTCCACTATCGGACGCCGCTGGACGTCATCGCGATCCGGTTCGCGTGCTGCGGCCGGTACTACCCGTGCCATCTGTGCCATGACCAGACCGCCGACCATCCGTCGCGGCCGTGGCCGTCCGGCGCAGGTGACCAGCGGGCGGTGCTGTGCGGCGTGTGCTGGACGGAGCTGACCGTCGCGGAGTACCGAGGTGCCGCGCGCTGCCCGGCGTGCGCGGCCGCGTTCAACCCGCGATGCGCCCTCCACCATCCGATCTACTTCGCGCCCGACCTGGCAGAGTCGTCCCCGTGACTGACGACCGCACCGCACAGACCCTTCGCTCGATCGCTCCCTACCTGGCCGACTGGGCCTCGTTCCAGGCCGCCTACCACGGCATCCCCGGCCTGCAGCTCGCCGTCGGACGCCGCGGCGAGGTCTTCGTCGACCTCGCCTGGGGCAAGGCCAACCTCGAGACGGGGGAGGACCTCACCAGCGACCACCTGTTCCGCATCGCGTCGCACTCCAAGACGTTCACCGGCGTCCTCATCATGCAGCTCGTCGAGCGCGGCGAGCTGCGCCTGGACGACGCCGTCGGCGACCACGTCCCCGAGCTCGACGGCTCGGTCGCCGCCGACGTCACCGTCCGGGAGCTGCTCGGGCACCAGGCCGGCATCATCCGCGACTCGTCCGACGGCGACTTCTGGCAGCACCACAAGCCCTTCCTCGACCGCGACGAGATCCTGGAGTGCGTGCGCACCGAGGGCATCGTGTTCGAGCCCAACGAGCACTTCAAGTACACGAACATCGGTTACAGCCTGCTCGGCGTCATCATCGAGCAGGTCACCGGCAAGACGTACGACGAGGTCGCGCGCACCGCCGTGATCGAGCCCCTGGGCCTGACCCGGACCGGGACCGAGCTGGACCCCGCCCGCGCCGCCGAGTACGCGGCCGGCCACACCGGCCGCATCACGCACGAGGACGCCCGCCACGTCGTCCCGCACGTCGACACCCGCGCCATGGCCGCCGCCACCGGCTGGTACTCGACCGCGCTCGAGATGCTCCGCTACGGTGCCACGCACGTGTTCGGCGACACCACGCTGATCAGCGACGCCAGCAAGCGCATCATGCAGCGCGAGGAGTCCCGCGTCGTGGTGCGCGGCAAGGAGCTCGGCCGGTACGGCGTCGGCATGGGGATCGGCAAGATCGGGGACCGCGAGGTCGTCGGGCACTCGGGCGGTTACCCCGGGCACATCACCCGCACCTACATCGACCCCGTCGACGGGCTCGTCGTCTCCTCCCTGACCAACTCCGTCGACGGCAAGGCCGAGCAGATCGCCGTCGGTGTGCTTCAGCTGATCGACCTGGCGCTCGCGGCCGCGGAGGAAGTAGCGGCCTCTGGTTCCGGCTCCGGCGTCGACGCCGGGAAGGGGGCGGACGGCGATCCGGTGCCGCCCATCCCTGCGGACGCGCCCTTCGGGCGCTTCGCCAACCTGTGGGGCGTGTCCGACGTCGTGGACCTCGGCGGGATCGTGCACGTGATCAACCCGCGCGCGGCGGAGCCGGCGGAGGTCGCGCAGCGGTTCGTCGTGTCCGACGGCCGGCTGGTGCACGAGTCTGTCCCCGGGTTCGGCACGGTCGGCGAGCCGGTCCAGGTCGAGCGGGACGCCGACGGCGCCGTCGTCTCCGCTCGGATCGGGGCCTTGACGTCGTGGCCGGTAGAAGAGTTCCGGGCGCGGGCTGCCGAAGCCGTGCTGAGCCGGCGAGCGATGTAGGTCCGGGGAAGTGGTTACTGCCCGGGGTGGGTAACGGGCAGGTAGCACTGCTACCTGTCCGTTACCCCGTCCCGGGTACTTGGTTCCCGGAGCGAAAATGGCCCGGACGCGTGGCCCTTCCCCGCAGGCCCTCGCACGTGTTGTCTCGCTAGCCGCCGTTGATCGAGGCCGCGTTGCCCTCGCCGCCGATGTTGATCGCGTTGTTGGACCCGAGATGGATCTGGGGTCCGCGATACGTCGCGTCCTGCTGCGCGCGGTTGGCATCGTTCTGGACCCGGTCCAGGGGATCCCGCGTCCAGCTGCTCAGCACCACCGCGACGCGGCCACCCATCCGGATGTGGAGCTCGTACCAGATCTTGCGTGATCCGCGGCGCGCGAGGATGTAGACGAGGACGCCCGCAGCGATGAGCACGCACCCGACCGTCACGACCCCGGCCGGCGTCAGGTCGGGCACCACGGCGATGACCACGTTCCCCCCGAACACGAGCACGAGGCCGGCCAGGATGGACAGCCTGGCCAGGAACTTCGCGAACCCGTGGGTGGAGCGGGGCGGCCGCTTCCACCAGCTCTCCATACCCTCGATGTGCTGGACGGAGTACGAGCTGCCGCCCACCCAGAGCAGACCGTCCGCAACCTGCACGGTGAGGTTCACGGGCGGCTTGCTGTCCTGGCTCACAGGCCGAGCGCCTTCATCGCATCGCCGACGGCCTTGGCGGCGCCTGCGGCCAGGGTTGTCGTGCCGCTCAGCCCGTCGATGAACGAACGCGCCAGCGTCAGCTTGCGACCGAGGCGCGCCGAGTCGTGCGCCGGAACCTGCGCGATCTCTTCGGCCACCTCGTCGAGCACCGCACGGTCGCTCTCCGGGACCTGCGTCGCCAGGGCACGTATCGCCTCGACGGCGGCGATCAGCTCGCTGGGTGCGACGCCGCTCGAGTAGTTCGTCACGCGCGCGGTGTTGCCGGAGCCGCCGATGTTGATGGCATTGCCGGAACCAGCGGTGAAGCTGTTTTCCGAGATGTTGTTCAAGGGCTTATTCCTCTGCTGTGTCAGCGGGACAGTCGACAGGAGCTGGGCACACGACGAACAGAGCTAGATCTTTCCAGATCTCGAAGGGCCGAGGGGCGAAAGAGCGCCGGAGGCGGGCGAAAATCTTGCCTGCGTGCTGAGGCCGCGCTGAGCCGCCGAGACACCCCGGCCCCGGTAACGTTGCAGCGTGACTTTCAACGAGGGCGGGCAGTTCGAGGGCGGCCGGGTCCGCAAGGGCGGCGGACGCCGCGGCGCCGTCGCCGTGGGTGGCGGAGGCGGCGTCGTGCTCGTCATCGCGCTGGTGTACATGCTGCTGACCGGCAACAGCCCGCAGGACATCCTCGGCGGCGCCACGTCCGACGGCGGCAGCCAGGGCGAGACGGGCTACATCGGAGACTGCACGGCCGAGGAGGCCAACACGGACCCCGAGTGCCGCCTGAACGCCGCGGTCCAGTCGCTCGACGCGTACTGGGTGACGACCCTCCCGGAGCAGGGCGGGGTCGAGTACCAGGAACCCGGGGTCGTGAGCTTCACCGAAGCCGTGGACACCGGCTGCGGCTCGGCGACGTCGGCCACGGGGCCGTTCTACTGCCCCGCCGACGCCACCGTGTACGAGGACCTCGCGTTCTACGACCAGCTGTCCAGCCAGTTCGGGGCCGAGGGCGGGCCGCTGGCCGAGATGTACGTGACGGCGCACGAGTTCGGGCACCACATCGAGAACCAGCTGGGGCTGTTCGAGCGGGCGGACCGGTCGGGCACCGGGCCGGAGTCCGACTCGGTGCGGATCGAGCTGATGGCCGACTGCCTCGCCGGGATGTGGGCGGGCACCGCCGCGACCACCGAGGACCCGGACACGGGCGTCCCGTTCCTCGAACCGATCACGCGGGATGAGCTGGAGCAGGCGCTCTCGGCCGCGGCCGCCGTCGGCGACGACAACATCCAGCGGCGCTCCGGCGGCGATGTGAACCCCGAGGCGTTCTCCCACGGCTCCAGCGAGCAGCGCGTCCGGTGGTTCACCATCGGCTACGAGGGCGGCACCATCCAGGACTGCAATGCGCTGGACGCGTCCCGCCTCTGAGGCTACGGTGCTGGCATGCACCTCAGCGCACGCACGACGACGCCGGACCCCTCCGGCGCGCGCTGACCCTGCACTTCAGCAACCAGGCCCCGGAGCTCGCTCCGGGGCCTTTGCCGTGTTCGGCGCCGGGGCAGCTCCTCTCTCGAAGGAGTAACCGATGAACGTCCCCGCACCGCACCACCGCCCGGCTGAAGCGCCGCACCATGCTGAGCCCGTCGAGGGGCACCGTCCCGAGCCGGCCGACGGGCGCCGTCCCGAGCCTGTCGAAGGGTCGGCCCTCGACCATCGCGAGCTCGGCCGCGAGATGCGGATCTTCGACTCGAGCCCGCTGGTCGGCCCCGGTCTGCCGCTGTGGCTGCCGGCGGGCGCCGCCGTCCGATACGAGCTGGAGCAGTACGCGCGCGAGGTCGCGCTGCGCACCGGCTGCGAGCCCGTGTACTCGCCGGTGCTCGGCAAGCGCTCGCTCTTCGAGCGGTCGGGCCACTGGGCCAAGTTCGCGGACGACATGTTCCCGCCCATGTCGCTCGGCTCCGGCCCGGACGGCGAGCCCGACGCCGACCCGCTCGTGCTGCGCCCCGCCAACTGCCCCCACCACGCGCAGATCTACGCGTCCGAGCCGCGCTCGTACCGCGACCTGCCCGTGCGCTACTCGGAGATCGGGTCGATGTTCCGCGCAGAGCGGTCCGGCGTTCTGTCGGGCCTGAGCCGCGTGCGGCAGATCAGCCTCGACGACGTGCACGTCTTCTGCCGCCCGGACCAGGTCGAGGCGGAGGTGCGCACCGCCCTGGTCGCGATCCTGGAGGTGCTCGAGACCCTGGGCATCGAGGTGTCGTACCTGCGCCTGTCGGGCCGGGACGACTCGGACAAGTGGCTGGGCGCGCCTGAGCAGTGGGCCGCGGCGGAGGAGGCTTTGCGCGCGGCGCTCGACGACGTCGCCGCCGGGCTGGACTGGCACGCGGAGCCGGGTGAGGCGGCGTTCTACGGGCCCAAGATCGACGTCCAGGTGCTCGACGCACGCGGCCATGAGGAGAGCGTGGCGACCGTGCAGATCGACTTCAACCAGCCGGAGCGGTTCGACCTGGCCTACGTGGCCGCCTCGGGCGAGCGGGAGCGGGTGGTCATGATCCACCGCGGCACCCTCGGGGCGATGGAGCGGATGGTCGCGTTCCTCCTGGAGCGGCACGGCGGACGTCTGCCGTTCTGGCTCGCGCCGGTGCAGGTGTGCCTCCTGCCGGTGTCGGGCCCTTCGACCGGCTCAGGAGGGCGCGACGAGCCGGGCGTCCAAGAGATCGACGAGCTGGCCGCCGACCTGCGCGGCCGTGGCCTGCGGGTGCGCGTGGAGCGGGACGGGTCGCTGGGCAACCGGATCAGGCTGTCCCGGCAGCGGCGGGACGCCTTGCTCGGGGTGCTGGGCCCGCGCGAGGTCGAGGCGGGGGTGCTCGCCGTGACCGACCCGGCGTCGGGCGCGAAGGCCTCGGTGCCGCTCGCGGAGCTGGGCGACCGGCTCGCGGCGGCGGCGCGGAGCAGGGCGCGGCGGGTCGAGTTCTGAGCGGGTCTCGACAGGCTCGACCAGCGGTGGGGCGGGTCGGCCAGTTGTAGGGCGTGGGCGGTGGGGTCAGCTGACCCAGGTGCGGCGGTCGCGCGCCGCCAGGTGCACGATCTCGAGCTCGCGCTCGGTGAGCATCGGCCGGCGGCTCTCGAGCCACGGTACGAGCTCGTCGGTGGTCAGCACCTCGACGTCGTCGCGCGGCCCGACGACCCGCGGCTGGTCGGACCGGACGAACACGATCAGCGCCTGCACGGTGATCGGCACCCGGGTGGCCCGGCCCAGGATCTCCTGGGTGCGGCGGGCGGCGTCCCGGGCGGCGTCGGCGGTCACGTCCTGCGTGGGCCGGTACACGGTCTGGACGACGAAGACCCCGGCCGGCCCGATCACGACCTGGTCGAGCTCGAGGGCGCCGACCGGCGGCCCCGAGCCTGCCGTGGGGCGCTGTCCCGCGCGGGTCGCGGGGGCGGACCGGACCGACTGGATGACGCGCCACACGGGGCGCTGGGCCACGAGGTCCCACAGCTCCCTGGCGGAGGCGCGCGCCCCGGCGATGCGGCGGCTGAGCGCGCGATGCTGCGGGTCGTACTGCCCGCGCAGCCGGCCACGCACCAGGGACGCGAAGTGCTTGCGCCGGTACGCGCGTCGCTGGGCGAGCAGGTGCATGGCGGGTCGGTTGTTGGTCAGGTCATCACCGCGGGCCAGTCGGCCGGTGCGGAGATTCGGCAGTGCGTCGGCGACGGTGACGGGAACGCTCGGTGAGTCAGTGCCCATGAGCGGACCGTACGTCGGACGACCAAGACCCGCGCGTTCTGGCGGTAAAGCAGGGCGAAGGGAGCGGTTTGTCGGATTTAGTGCCGGATATCGTGCCCATCATCCGAGGTTCTGTGTCGCCGGGAACGCCCGGCGGGCCACCAGCACCACGACCAGCGCCGCCACGACGAGCGCCGCGCCGGTGTACGGCACGGCGGCGAGACCGGCGCCGTCGAGCACGAGGGCCCCGAGCGCCGCGCCGCCGCCGATCCCGATGTTGGCGGTGGAGTTGACGAGCGCCCCGACGAGGTCGGGCGAGGCACCGCGCGTGCGGATGGCCGCTGTCTGGAAGACGGCGGCAACCGCGCCGAAGCCGATGCTCCAGACCGCCGCGGCGGCGAGCGTGCCGACCGTGCCGGGAAAGGCGAGGCCGAGCGCGAGGATGCCGCCGGCGACGACGGCGAGGGTCACGATCGTGGTCTGCCGGGGCCGGACGTCGAGCCGGGCGGCGGCGTACCAGGCCCCGATCAGGCCGAGCGCGCCGATCAGCAGCAGCGCCGGGCCGAGCGCGGCGGTGGCGAGCCCGGCCGCCAGGAGCAGCACGGACACATAGGTGTAGACGGTGTAGTGGCCGAGGTAGGCGAGCGCGTTCGCCGTCGTCACGCTGGCGAGGGCGGTGCGGCGGGCGCCGCGGGCGGCGTCGTCCGGGGGAGCGCCGCCGCCCGGTACGGACGGCAGGAGCAGCGCCGTGAGCACCCCGGCGAGTGCGCACGCGCCGGCCAGCACCAGGAACGCCGTCCGCCAGCCGACGGCGGTGCCGAGCGACGTCGACAGCGGGACCCCGAGGACGAACCCGGCCGACGCGCCCAGCGTGACCAGCGCCAGGGCGCGCCCGGCGAGGTGGGGGCGCACCAGGCGCGACGCGTACCCGATGCTCACGGAGAAGAAGACGGCGTGGGACGCCCCGCCCAGCGCCCGGGCCGTCGCGACGAGGGCGAACGTGGGCGCGAGCGCGACGATCACGTTGCTCAGGGTGTAGATCGCGAGGGCGGCGAGCAGGACCGTCTTGCGCGGCAGCCGCCGGGTGGCCGACGTCAGCGGCAGGGCGAGCGCCGCGACCATGAACGCGTACGCCGTGACGAGCAGCCCCGCGACGCCCTCGGAGACGGAGAGGTCCGCGCTGATCAGGGGGAGCAGCCCGACCGGGACGAGCTCGGTGGTGATCGCGACGAACGTGGCGAGGGCCAGCGCGAACAGCCCGCCGCCCGCGTCGCGCACGTCGCCGACCTGCCAGTTCGAACGCACCCGCGCTGCACACATGCCCCCCATCCTGACACCCGCCCCGCCCCGTTGAGTGCTGGCTATTTGCGCCGTCGAAGCGTTCCGACGGCGCAAATAGCCCGCACTCAACGGTCTGGCGAGGGGCTAGCCGACCTTGCGGAGGCGGACGCCTTCGAACGTCGCGGTTGTCGCCGGGGTGGCGCCGCCGCCTGCGTAGATGCCTACCGACGGGTCCGTGCCCGCCGGGAGGGCCCAGGTGGCGCCGAAGCGCCAGCTCCGGCCGTCGCGCGAGGTGGCCGCCCGGTACCGGTGCTCGCCCGTGGCCGGGTCGGTGGTGTAGAACAGGCGCAGGTGCATCGTGTCGGCGACCGGTCCTGAGACATGCCCGCCGAACCACGTGCGCCCGTCGGCCGTGAGCTCCTTGCTGAACTCGACCTGGCGGGTCTGCCAGATCGACACGGGCGCGAGCCGCAGGAAGTCGTCGTCGCCCGCGTGCACCAGCAGGCCCGCCTGCTGGTAGTTGCGCACCGTGTTCTCGCCCAGCGGCAGGGTGACCGTGGCCTCCAGCACGAAGTCGCCGTCGGGCGCGTCCCGGAGCAGCGCCGGGGCATCGTTGGCCGCCCCGACCAGGTCGTGGTTCGTCAAGGGCCAGGACAGCCCACCGTCCGCGACCTCGACGTTCGCCGGCCCGTGCAGCCAGCGCCAGCCCGGGTCGAGCTCGCCGTCGAACTCCTCGGCGAACGTCACGGCGCCGGCCCGCGGCTCCGCGACCCGCCGGGTCACCGGCTCGTGCGCCGGCACGACGGTCAGGTTGTCGAGCTGCGCCTCGCCGCCGTCGGCCACGAGGCTCACCGGCGCCTGCCAGGGGAGCGGGACGCGCGGCTCCAGCCGCGCCTCGGCGTCCACATCCCCCAGGCCGCTCGACGACAACCGCGCCGCCACCGCACCGTCCCGCGCCTCGACGGTCAGCACGTGCCAGGTGGTCAGGTCGGCGTTCGCGGGCAGCGCCGTCCGCCGCTGCTGACGCCCCTGCCCGACGACGAGCTCGCGCGCCTTCGCGTCCAGCCGCACCGACACGGTGGACGAGCCCGGCCCGCCGAGCGTCACCGCGAACGACCCGCCGGCGTCGGGCAGCCGTACGTCGGCCTCGAGGCGCACCTCCCGCGGCGCGGGCGCCGTCCGCGCGATCGCGGCGTCCCGCCGGCTCGGCACCAGCCGGGCGATGGCGCCTGCGTCCCCCGAACCGTCGGTGCCCCGGGCGAGCGTGCCCGAGACTCGGCGGAGCCCCGACCCCGACGCCGGGTCGCCGCTCACGATCCCGAGCCCGCTCGCCGACACCGGCCCCGGCTGCGGACCCTCGCTCGGACCCGCGCCCGCGTTGACCACCGGCCACCCGTCGATCCAGTCCATCCGGTCGATCAGGGTCGGCCGCCGGTTCACGCCGCCCGGCTCGTTCAGCCACGCGTCGTCCTTGTCGATGGCGTGGTAGAACATCCAGTCCTGCCCCGAGGCGTCGGTGAGCACCGCGTGGTGCCCCACCCCGATCCACCGGTTCCCGTTCTGCGCCACGACCTGTGTGCCGCCCACCCGGGACTCGTTCAGGCTCACGCCCTCGTGGTCGACGAACGGGCCCAGCGGCGACCGCGACCGCCCCGTGTACACGCTGTACCCCGTCACCGGGCCGGAGCAGCAGTTGGCCGACGACCCCATCAGGTAGTACCAGCCGTCCCGCTTGACCACGAACGCGCCCTCGTACCGGTCCGCGACCGTCACCCGGGTCGGCTCACCCACCGCCCGGGTCCCCGTCTCGTCCAGCTCGGTGACCCAGATACCCCCGTTGAAGCCGCCGAAGTAGAGGTACCGCGAACCGTCCTCGTCGGCGAACAGCGCCGGGTCGATCGTGTTGAGGTACCCGTCGCCGGACGCCGGGCGCGGCTGGAGGACCGGCCCGCCGGAGTCCGTCCACGGCCCGGTGGGCGTGGGCGCCGTCGCCACCCCGATCGTGTAGTCCCACGGATCGGGGTTCGCCTCCGTGTCCGTGACCGTGTAGTACATGACGTACTGGCCGTCGACGTAGCGGATGTCCGGCGCCCAGAAGTACGAGGCGCTCGCGGCCCAGGACGGCCGGTTCTCCTCGTCGAAGATCGTGCCCACGTACTCCCACGACTCCAGGTCCCTGGACCTGGACACGTGCATGTTCCCGAACGGCCCGCCCGAGACGAGCGGGTCGCTCGTCGCGTACAGGTACCACCAGCCGTCCTTGCCGCGGATCACGGCGGGGTCGGCGTAGGTGTCGGCGAACGGTTCGGTGATCGGGTTGGTGAAGGTGGTGCCGGACGGCGTCGCGCCAGGGTCAGGCGGTGCGCTGCCCGGCGGCGGCGGCGCTGCCGCGGCGCGGGGCGCGCTCCCGCCGTCGGGCAGAGCCGAGGCGCCGAGGACCAGTGCGAGCGAGGCGAGCACGGCGACGAACCGTATCTCCATGTGTCTCATCCCTTCGGGCGGTCGCGCCACGTCGTCGGCGACGTGGCCGCCGCTTCGTTGACGACGACCTACTGGTACAACGTAGTACCAGCGGCGAAGGTACCGTCCGGGACGGCGTGAGGCAACGCACCGTAATCCCTGGCCTCGACCCCGTAGACTGGTCCGGCCCCCGCCGCCGTGGGCCGGACGACCGAGAACCCCACCCCTGACCGTGAGGAACACCTGCGTGATCACTGCCCATGGCGTCGAGCTGCGCGTCGGCGCGCGCGTGCTGCTGAGCGAGGCGAACTTCCGCGTCGCCTCGGGCGACCGGATCGGCCTGGTGGGACGTAACGGCGCCGGCAAGACCACGCTGACCAAGACCCTCGCCGGCGAGACCCAGCCGACGGGCGGGCAGATCGTGCGCGGCACCGACATCGGCTACCTGCCGCAGGACCCGCGCACGGGCGACCTGGAGGTCCTCGCCATGGACCGCGTGCTGTCGGCGCGCGGCCTGGACAGGATCATCTCGAAGATGCGCCAGGCCGAGGCCGAGATGGCGTCGGCGGACCCCACCACGCACGAAGCCGCGATGGAGCGCTACCCCAAGCTCGAGACCCGCTTCCTGGCGGCCGGCGGGTACGCCGCCGAGTCGGAGGCGCAGATCATCACGGCGAACCTGGGCCTGGACGAGCGGGTCCTGGCGCAGCCGCTCGGCACGCTCTCCGGCGGCCAGCGCCGCCGGATCGAGCTGGCGCGCATCCTGTTCAGCGGCGTCGAGACGCTGCTCCTGGACGAGCCCACCAACCACCTGGACGCCGACTCCATCATGTGGCTGCGCGACTACCTGCGGGCGTACAACGGCGGGTTCATCGTGATCAGCCACGACGTCGACCTGCTGCGCGCCACCGTGAACAAGGTGTTCCACCTGGACGCGAACCGGGGCGAGCTCGACCAGTACAACCTGGGCTGGGACGGGTATCTGGAGCAGCGCGAGACGGACGAGCGGCGTCGTCGGCGGGAGCGGGCGAACGCCGAGAAGAAGGCGGGCACGCTGCTCGCCCAGGCCGAGAAGATGCGCGCCAAGGCGACCAAGGCGACCGCTGCCCAGAACATGATCAAGCGCGCCGAGAAGATGCTCGGCGGGCTGGAGAGCGAGCGCGCCGCCGACCGCGTGGCCAAGCTGCGCTTCCCGACGCCGGCGCCCTGCGGGCGCACGCCGCTGACCGCGAGCGGGCTGTCGAAGGCGTACGGGTCCCAGGAGGTGTTCGCCGGGGTCGACCTGGCGATCGATCGCGGGTCGCGCGTCGTGGTGCTCGGCTTCAACGGCGCAGGCAAGACGACGCTGCTGCGCATCCTCGCGGGTGTCGAGGCGCCCGACACCGGCGAGGTCGAGCCCGGGCACGGCCTCAAGCTCGGCTACTACGCCCAGGAGCACGACACCCTCGACATGGACGCGACCGTCGTGGAGAACCTGCGGCACGCCGCGCCCGACCTCACGGACACGCAGGTCCGCTCGGTGCTCGGCTCGTTCCTGTTCAGCGGGGACGACGCCGAGAAGCCCGCCAACGTGCTCTCCGGCGGTGAGAAGACGCGCCTGGCGCTGGCGACGATCGTCGTCTCGGGCGCGAACGTGCTGCTGCTCGACGAGCCCACCAACAACCTCGACCCCGCGTCGCGTGCCGAGATCCTCGGGGCGCTCAAGACGTACGAGGGCGCCGTGGTGATGGTGACGCACGACGACGGCGCCGTCGACGCGCTCGAGCCCGAGCGGGTCCTGCTGCTGCCCGACGGCGACGAGGACCTCTGGAACGACAGCTACCAGGAACTGGTCTCGCTCGCCTGACGCCCTCACAACCAAAGTTGTCAGCGGAGCTGGGCCTCGATCAGCGCGTCTTCCTCGTCCTCCGGCGTCGGACGGCGGTCGCGGGCCGGCCGGCGCGCCCGCACGCCGTCGGCGTCCGCCTGGTCGCCCGAAGCGAGCAGCAGGTCGCCCGCGGAGACGGTCTCGCCGCGCAGGGCTCCGCGCTCACGGCGCCACAGCAGGATGTACCCGCCGATCGCGCCGATCGCGAAGATGACCCACTGGAACGCATAGGAGAGGTGCGACCCCGGGTCGGTGTCGGGCTTGGGCAGGGCGGCGAGCGCCGTCTCGGGCGCCGGCTGCTCGGTGCGCAACGCGCCGTACGCGCCGACGGTGCGACCCTCTGCCCAGGCGCCGCCGTCCGGCCCGGCCGCGAGCACCTGCTCGGTCGAGATGGCCTGCACCTGCCCGGGGGGCGCGTCGCGGTCCGCGGCGGGCTCGTCGGCCCGCAGGGACGCCACGACGGTCACAGTGCCCGACGGCGGCGCGGGGACGGCGTCGGGCCGCGACCCGTCCGTGCCGAGGGGCACGAACCCGCGGTCGATGACGATCACGATGTCCTGCCCGGGCAGCCGCGCCTCGAAGGGGACCAGCACGTGGTACCCGCCGCGTCCGCCGACGGGCCGGTTGCGCAGCAGCACCGTGGCGTCGGTGACGTACTCGCCCTCGATCTCCACGCGCTGCCAGATCTCACTGCCGGGCACGACGGCGTCCGGTCCGTCCAGGATCTCGTCCACGGGCACGGCCGGCGCCGACCAGTTGGCGTTGACGAGGTCGATCTCGGCGTCGCGCGACTCGGCCCGGTTCCACTGCCAGCGCCCCGCCACCAGGCACAGTGCGGCGAGGACCACCGCGGCCACCGCGAGGGTCACCCACTGCCGCGTCGTGCGCGGACCGCGGGACTCGTCGCCCGTGGTGCCGTCGCTCACGACACCCGGTCCAGTTCCGCCACCGCCACTGTCTGCTTCCAGAACGCGCGCGACGCCAGGAACTGCTCGAGGTGCTCGCGGTGGTCGTCGCACGCGAGCCACACCTTGCGCCGTTCGGGCGTGTGCAGCTTCGGGTTGTTCCAGAGCAGTCCCCACGCCGCCTGGGCGCGGCAGCCCTTCGAGCTGCAGATCAGCTCGCCGTCGGGCACGGGGTCGGGTGCGGGGCCGGAGAGGCCGAGGAGGTCCATCTGTCGTTCCCTCAGTCGTCCACGTGGTCGATGACGCGGCCTGCGCCGGGGGCACCGGGCGCGCCAGAGTTCCCCGCTCCGGGGTACCCGGGAGCGGTCGGGGCGTCCGGGACCTCGTCCACCACCTCGGGGGAGGCGGGGTCGGGCAGCTCGGTGAGCTCGGGCGCGGCCGCCGGCGTCATCGGTGAGGTGTCGTGCTCGGCACGGTCCCGCCCGGCGTTGGCGATCAGCACCGCCGAGTACGGCAGCACCACCGCGGCGGCCACGAGCGCCCAGCGGATCCAGCCGTCGACCAGCACCGCGCCGACGATGCAGACCACGCGGATGGACATCTGGATCAGATAGCTGCGCGTGCGGCGTGCCTGGTCCACCGCCAACGGCTCGGGGGCCGAGGTGATGGACGGGACCGGCTCGCTCATCTGGCCAGTCTACGTCCGCGCGGAACCCGCCGGGCACGCCCTCCGGCGTCGGCCCGCGGTCGTGGGCCGTGCGAGGTTGTTGTAGAAAACCGACAAGGACCGGTAGATCCCTGTGGCCCGGCGCGCGCGGCGCGCACCCGACGCGCGGGGTAGCGTCGCAGCGGACCCGGATCGACCCAGGTACCGGCCGCTCCCCCCAGCCTTGCGCGGCTCATGCGAAACAGCACTATCCCAGCATCGAGGAGTTCAGGTGACCATCATGTCCGCCACTCAGAGCATCGCCGCAGGTCCCACCGGCCGTGTAGTCGTCGTGACGGGTGCCGCCCGCGGCATCGGCCGCGCCATCGCCGAGCGTTTCGTGGCCGACGGCGACCGCGTCGCCACGATCTACCGCGGCGGCGACCTGCCCAAGGGCGTCGAGGCCTATGTGGCTGACGTCACGGACTCCGAGGCCGTGGACGCCGCGTTCGCCGCCATCGAGAAGGACATGGGTCCCGTCGAGGTGCTCGTGGCCAACGCCGGCGTGACCAAGGACCAGCTCCTCATGCGCATGCGCGACGAGGAGTTCGAGTCGGTCGTGAACGTGAACCTCACCGGCACGTTCCGCTGCGTCCGCCGCGCGTCCAAGAGCATGATCCGGGCCCGCAAGGGCCGCATCGTGCTGATCGGCTCGATCGTCGGCCTGTCCGGCGGCCCGGGCCAGGTCAACTACTCCTCGTCGAAGGCCGCCCTGGTGGGCATGGCCCGCTCGATCACCCGTGAGCTCGGCGCACGCGGCATCACGGCGAACGTCGTCGCGCCCGGATACGTCGAGACCGACATGACCGCCGCGCTGTCCGAGGACGTGCGCAACGGCTACCTGAAGACGATCCCGGCCGCGCGGTTCGCCACGCCGGACGAGATCGCGGCGGTCGTCTCGTTCGTCGCGTCCGACTCCGCCGGCTACGTCACCGGTGCGGTCATCCCGGTCGACGGTGGCCTCGGAATGGGGCACTGAGCCGTACTCTGGCGCCGCGACCTGCGGATTTGCCCGAATATATCCAACATTCTCGACATCCCGTACGGCGCGGAGTTTCGTCCAACGCCGTCATCCGCATTACGCTCGCACCCAGCGCAGGGGTTGCCTTGGCACGCCTGCGCCCGATCGGAAGGACAACATGGGTCTCCTCGAAGGTAAGAAGCTGCTCGTCACGGGCGTGCTGACGGACTCGTCGATCGCATTCCACGCCGCCCGGCTCGCTCAGGAGGAGGGCGCCGAGGTCGTTCTCTCGTCCTTCGGGCGGCAGATGAAGCTGACGCAGGCCTTCGCCAAGCGGCTGCCGGTCGAGGCACCGGTGGTCGAGCTGGACGCGACCAGCCAGGAGAACCTCGACGCTCTCGCTGACGCCGTGCGCGCGGAGGGCTTCGACCGGCTCGACGGTGTCGTGCACTCGATCGGGTTCGCGCCGCAGTCCGTCATGGGCGGCAACTTCCTCAAGGGCACCTGGGAGGACGTCGCCACCGCGCTGCACGTCTCCACGTTCTCGTACAAGTCGATCGCCGTGGCGGCCCAGCCGCTGATGACCGACGGCGGCGCCGTCGTCGGCCTGACGTTCGACGCACAGTTCGCCTGGCCCGTGTACGACTGGATGGGCGTGGCCAAGGCAGGTCTCGAGTCCGCGAACCGCTACCTGGCGCGCGACCTCGGCCCCGAAGGAATCCGCTGCAACCTCGTTTCGGCCGGACCGATCCGGACCACCGCCGCCAAGTCCATCCCGGGCTTCGCGACGATGGAGGACGCCTGGCCGACCCGAGCCCCGCTCGGCTGGGACCAGACCACCGCGGAGCCTGCGGCGCGTGCCGTGTGCGCGCTCCTGTCTGACTGGTTCCCGGCGACGACCGGCGAGATCGTGCACGTCGACGGCGGCGTGCACGCCATGGGTCAATAGATGGGCAGGAGGCACTGATGGGCAGAGCGTCGGGCACGGAGCCCACCACATCGCCGGTGCGGCGACTGGTGTTGCTCCGGCACGCGAAGGCGGAGCCGCCGTCGGAACTTCCCGACGAGAAGCGGCCCCTCGCCCTGCGTGGCCGGGACCAGGCAATGAAGGTCGGCGCGGCCTTGGTCGCGGCCGGCCTCGTGCCCGACGCCGTCCTCGTCTCCGGGGCGGTCCGCTCGCGTCAGACCTGGGATCTGGCGCGTAAGCATCTGGGCGAGCCGCCGGTGGTCTTCACCGACGACCTGCTGGGAGCGATGCCGCGCGGGGTCCTCGCGCTGGTGCGCGAGCTCGACCCGGCCACCCGGACCGTCCTGGTGATCGGTCACGAGCCCGCGATGGCCGGCACGGCCGAGCTCCTGGCCGGCCCGGGGTCCGAGGACGGCGCGCTCGCGCAGGTCCGCGTCGGCGTCCCGACGGCGACGTACTCCGTCCTGGAGGCCGACGCCGACTGGGCGGACTGGGACCGCAAGATGGCCCGCCTGATAGAAGTAACCCGCCCAACCTGACCGCCTTTGTTGTGAGCGTGATCGTTGCGCCTAAAGCGGGCAGGTTGTCGCAACGGTCACGCCCACAACAAGCGGCTCAGCGGCGGGAGCGGATCGCTGTTCGCAACTCGTCCAGGAACGGGGCCGGATTGTCGTGGTCCGCTCTGACCACCACGATGACGATCCATCCCAGGTCCCGGAGCGTTCGGCGCTTGCGGATGTCGTTCTGCCAGGTCTGCCGGTCGGTCCGGTGCAGGTCGCCGTCGTACTCGATGGCGATCTTCCATCGCCGGTACAGCATGTCGACGCGAGCGACATAGCCGCCCTGGGCGTCGCGCACCACCTCGTTGATCTCGGGGTGCGGCAGCCCCGACCCGACAATCAACAGCCGGGTGCGCGTCTCCATCGACGAGTCCGTGCCGGGCTGGATGCGGGCTATCTGCTCTCTTGCGCGCGCGACCCCCTTGACCTTCTTGGTGCGGAACGCGATGTCGCGCAGCTCGGCGGGCGTCGTCAGACGTAGGTCCCGGCGCATGAACGCGTCGCCGAGCACCACGATCTCGTCGGGCAGGAGATCGACGGCGACGTGCGTCCAGGTCTGGCGCGGCGTGGTCACGGGTAAGCCGTCGAGGTCGGTGACCTCCAGGAACGGTTGCCTCGTCCAGTGCCCGACGACGCCGGGCCGCGCCGGCCGGTCCTCCGCGTTCCGGGTCGTGACGTGCAGGTGCTCGTCGTCCGCCATGGTCCACGGCTCCTCGACGCCGAGCAGCCGAAGTGCGGTGACGTGGGAGAACGCGACACCCTCGTCGAGGACTGTGGCGAGGGAGCGGCAACGGGTCAGCAGGTCGTCCGGCGCACCGGCCGCGACCCGGACGCCGGTGAACGGCGCGTCCCACCCGGCGCGCAGCTCGTAGCGTGTGGCGCCCTTGGCCAGGGCGGACGACCGGTCAGAGGAGGTCCAGGACGGCGTCCAGACGGGTCTCGATCGAGTGGGGGGCCTGGGCGCGGACCACCGGCTTGGCGTTGAACGCCACGCCTACGCCGGCGATCTCGATCATGCCCAGGTCGTTCGCGCCGTCGCCGACGGCGACCGTGTGCGCGAGCGGGATGTCCAGGGCGGCGGCCCACTCGCGCAGGGTCGCGGCCTTGGCCTCGCGGTCGATGACGGGGCCCACGGTCCGCCCGGTCAGGACGCCGTCCGCGACCTCCAGCCGGTTGGCCCGCAGGAGCTCGATCCCGAGCTCGGCGGCGATCGGCTCGACGATCTCCGCGAAACCGCCCGATACCAGCCCGAACGCCCAGCCGCGGGCCTGGCACTCGGCAACCAGCTCCTTGGCACCCGGCGTCAGCTCGACGGCGGCACGCACCTTGTCGAGGGCCTCGACGGGCACCCCGGCCAGCGTTGCCACCCGTTCGCGCAGGGACGCCGCGAAGTCGAGCTCGCCGCGCATCGCCCGCTCGGTCACGGCGGCAACCTCCTCGCGGGTGCCCGCATGTTCGGCGATGAGCTCGATGACCTCCTGGCGGAAGAAGGTCGAGTCCACGTCGGTCACGATGAGTCGCTTCACGGGCACAAGTGTGCCGGACCGCTCAGCCCCTACGAGCAACCGTCTCGCTCCGACCTTGGTTGTGAGCGTGATCGTTTCGACTGTCTGCCCGTTTTAGGCGCAACGATCCCGCCCACAACCAAGGGTCAGTCGACTACCGTGCCCTTCGGGACTACTACCAGGCCGCTCTCCGTGACCGTGAAGCCGCGGGCCCGGTCCTCGTCGTGGTCCACGCCGATGCGGGCCCGCTCGTTGACCACCACGTTCTTGTCCACGATCGCCCTGTGCACGTGCGCGTACCGGTGCACCTGGACGTCGTCCATCAGCACCGAGTTGGACACGTTCGACCAGGAGTGCAGGTGCACCCCGGGGGAGAGCACCGACCCCGCGGCCTGCGCGCCCGAGATGAGCACGCCCGGCGAGACGATGGACTCCGCCGCGTGCCCCATCCGCCCCGGCCCGGCGTGCACGAACTTGGCCGGCGGCAGTCCCGTGTAGCCCGTGTACAGCGGCCAGTCGTAGTTGTAGAGGTTGAAGATCGGGTGCACGGCGATGAGGTCGGTGTGCGCGTCGTAGAACGAGTCGATGGTCCCGACGTCGCGCCAGTAGCCGCGGTCGCGCTCGGTGGAGCCGGGCACGTCGTTGCGGATGAAGTCGTAGACGCCGGCCTCGCCGTCGGCGACGAACGCGGGGATGATGTCGCCGCCCATGTCGTGCCGGGAGTCGGGGTTGGCGGCGTCCTTGGTGACGGCCTCGACCAGCGCGTCGGCGTCGAACACGTAGTTGCCCATCGAGGCGAGGATCTCGCCGGGGGAGTCGGGCAGGCCCGCCACGTCGGTGGGCTTCTCCAGGAACTCCCGGATCTTCGTGGGATCCGCGGGGTCGACGTCGATGACGCCGAACTGGTCGGCCATGCCGATCGGCTGCCGGATCGCGGCGACGCTCGCGCGCGCCCCCGACTCGATGTGCGCGTCCACCATCTGCGAGAAGTCCATGCGGTAGACGTGGTCGGCACCGACCACGACCACGATGTCGGGCCGCTCGTCGTCGATGATGTTGAGGCACTGGTAGATCGCGTCGGCGCTGCCGAGATACCAGTGCTTGCCGACGCGCTGCTGCGCCGGGACAGGGGCCACGAAGTTGCCCAGCAGCGGCGACATACGCCAGGTCTTCGAGATGTGGCGGTCCAGCGAGTGGGACTTGTACTGCGTCAGCACGACGACGTGCAGGTAACGCGAGTTGACGATGTTGGACAGGGCGAAATCGACCAGACGGTAGATGCCGCCGAAGGGGACTGCGGGTTTGGCGCGGGCGGCGGTCAGCGGCATCAGCCGCTTTCCCTCGCCACCGGCGAGAACGATCGCGAGGACGCGGGGGGCGGAAGCCATACGGTGACATTAAGCCCTTATGGCCTGGTCCGTCAGGTGGCGCGCTGTGAGTTCGCGCGCGCTAGGTTTGGCCACGTGTCCGACGTCGATGCCGCCTCCGGCTTTGCCCCCCATCCCGTACCCGTCCCCGGGCCCGCGCCCCGGCCCGACGGCGGCCTCCGCGTGGACCTGCTGACCCGCGAGTTCCCGCCGCACGTGTACGGCGGTGCGGGCGTGCACGTGGCCGAGCTGGCCGCCGTCCTGGCGCAGCACGCCGAGGTGCGGGTGCGCTGCTTCGACGGCCCGCGCGACGCCGCGACGGAGGCGTCCGGCGTGACCGGCTACGTGACCCCGGCGGCGCTCTCGGGCGCGAACGCGGCTCTCGCCACCCTGGGCACGGACCTCGTCATGGCGGACGACGTCGCGGGCGCCGACCTGGTCCACTCGCACACCTGGTACGCCAACATGGCCGGCCACCTGGGCGGCCTGCTGCACGGGGTGCCGCACGTCGTCACCGCGCACTCCCTGGAGCCGCTCCGGCCCTGGAAGGCCGAGCAGCTCGGCGGCGGCTATGCCCTGTCGTCCTGGGCGGAGCGCACCGCCTACCTGGGCGCCGCCGGCGTCATCGCCGTCTCCGCGGGGATGCGCGCCGACATCCTGCGCGTCTACCCCGAGCTCGACCCGCAGCGGGTGCACGTGGTGCACAACGGCATCGACCTGTCGGGCTGGCGCCGTCCCGCCGCGGACGACGCCGCGGCGCGGGCCGCCGCCGAGACGACCGCCCGCCGCTACGGGATCGACCCGAACCGGCCCGCTGTCGTGTTCGTCGGCCGGATCACCCGGCAGAAGGGCCTGCCGTACCTGCTGCGGGCCGCCGCCGAGCTGCCACCGGAGGTGCAGCTCGTGCTGTGCGCGGGCGCGCCCGACACGCCGGCGATCATGGCCGAGGTCGTAGGCCTGGTCGAACGCCTGCGCGTGTCGCGCACCGGCGTCGTCTGGATCGAGGAGATGCTCCCGCGGCCCGACCTCATCGCCGTCCTGGCCGCGTGCACGGTCTTCGTCTGCCCGAGCGTCTACGAGCCGCTCGGCATCGTGAACCTCGAGGCCATGGCCGTCGGCCTGCCCGTGGTGGGCACCGCCACGGGCGGCATCCCCGAGGTGGTCGACGACGGCGTCACCGGCCTGCTGGTCCCCGTCGAGCAGGCCGACGACGGCACGGGCACGCCGCTGGACCCCGACCGCTTCGTCGCCGACCTCGCGGCGGCGCTCACCAGCGTGGCCACCGACCGCGAGCGCGCGGCGATGATGGGGGCCGACGGCCGCCGTCGGGCTGAGGAGCACTTCGCGTGGACGGCGATCGGCGACCGCACGATGGACGTCTACCGCCAGGTGCTCGACCAGACCTGACTTGGTTGTGGGCGCGACCGTTGCGACTAACCGTCCGTTCTAGGCGCAACGATCACGCCCACAGCCAAGGGGTCAGGCGACCCGGCCGTAGGTTGCCGCGCTCATCGCGTGGCGGGCCGTGCGGTCCACCTCGCGCAGGGCCGTCGACCGCTGGTCGACCTGGAAGACGTTCACCGCGCCGCCGTCGTCCACCGTGCCCAGGGCGACGATGGCGCGCAGGCGGCTGGCGAGATCGAGCACGCGGGCGCGCCGGCCGTCCAGGTGCGGCACCGGCCACGACGACGTGCTCGCGGCCCGGATCCGTTCGATCGCGTCGGCCGCGTCGTCGCGCCAGCGGGCGACGTCGAGCTGGTCCAGGGCGTCCGTCGCGGTCATCAGGCTCGTGCGCAGCTCCCGCTCGGCGTCGGCGATCGAGCCGATGGCGCCGTGCAGCAGCGTCGTCCACGCGGGCACTTCCAGCACGTGCCACGTCACCATGTGCCCGGGCTCGATGTGGCTGCCGAACGCCTGCACCCGCGGCACCGCCGCCCAGCTCCCGGCGGGCGTCGTGACCACCACGCACTCGCCGGCCTCGGTGGCCTCCAGGTTGGCGACCGCCGGCACGCCCGCCGGGTCGCCGGGCGCGGGCAGCAGCGCGCAGGCCTCGCGCGGCCCCGTCGTCCAGGCGGTGAAGAGCGTGTCGAGGTCGGTGCCGTCGGCAAAGCCGGGTAGCCCTTCCACGGTGTGCGGCTCGTCGTCGCCCACCACGGACTTCACGGCGTCCGAGGTGTCGCCCACGCCCTGTAGCCACAGGGCGAGCAGCACGCTCCGGGGGAGGTCCTGATCGGTGTCCACCGCAGAACTGTAAATGACTCCTCCTCGGGGCTTGGGTGGCGGCCATGAACACCACAGTTCAGAGCCGCTCTGTCAGGTAGTGTCGGGTCCCATGAGTTCGGTTCTCCACCTTGCGGGCGTCACCGTCCGTCGCGGCACCTCGACCATCCTGGATTCCGTGGACTGGCAGGTGAACGAGGGGGAACGATGGATCGTGCTCGGCCCCAACGGTGCGGGCAAGACAACTCTCCTCCAGATTGTCGCAGCGCGCCTCCACCCGACGTCGGGCACCGCCACGATCCTCGACGCGACGCTCGGCAAGGTCGACGTGTTCGAGCTCCGCCCGCGTATCGGGCTCTCGAGCGCCGCGCTCGCCGAACGCCTGCCGACGGCGGAGTCCGTGCGCGACGTCGTGCTGACGGCCGCCTACGGCGTGACGGGGCGCTGGCACGAGAGCTACGACGAGCTCGACGAGCAGCGTGCCAAGGACCTGCTGGCGGCGTTCGACGTCGACCACCTCATCGACCGCACGTACGGCACCCTCTCGGAGGGTGAGCGGAAGCGCGTGCAGATCGCCCGCGCGCTGATGACCGACCCGGAGCTGCTGCTGCTCGACGAGCCCGGTGCCGGCCTCGACCTGGGCGGCCGCGAGGAGCTGGTCGGCGCGCTGTCCGAGCTCGCGGGCGATCCCGCCTCGCCGGTGCTGGTGCACGTGACGCACCACGTCGAGGAGATCCCGCCGGGCTTCACGCACCTGCTGCTGATGAAGAAGAGCGGCATCCAGGCGGCCGGGCCGATCGAAGAGGTCCTCACCGCGGACAACCTCTCGGCCGCGTTCGGGCTGCCGCTCATCGTGGCGCACGGCGGCGGTCGCTGGCTCGCGCGCGCCGCTCGCTGACCTTCTTTTCCGCCCCGCGGGCCGACGCCGGACCTGAAATGCTCAGCGCATTAAAGAAACCAAGTTGAAACACTGATTTCGCTACCACTGTGTCAGTGGACCTTGGTAAAGTCCGGGCAAAGGTCCGAGGTGGCGGTAGATTCACCGCGAGGACCCGTCGGCGGAGAGGTTCCGTCGGCGACCGGTCACCGGCCGGAGTGGACGCTCGGAGGGAGCACCCATGGACTGGTTGTGGTGGGTAGGCGCCGCGCTGGTATTCGCGCTGATCGAGCTCTTGTCGTTGGACTTCGTCTTCATCATGTTCGCGGGCGGCGCGCTGGCCGCGGCCGTCGCGAACGGGGCCGGAACCCCGCTGTGGGTGCAGGCCGTCGTCTTCGTGGTGGCATCGGTGGTGCTGCTCGTGACGCTTCGGCCCACGCTGATCCGGCACCTGCGCAACAACACGCCGAAGGCGCCCACGAATGCCGAGGCGAACGTGGGCCGCACGGCGTCGGTAGTCCAGGAGGTCAGCACCGCGTCGGGGCTGATCAAGCTCAGCGGCGAGGTGTGGAGCGCACGGGCCGTACCCGGCTCGCCTCTGCTGCCCGCCGGCACTAGCGTTCGTGTCGTCCAGATCGATGGCGCGACCGCTGTGGTCGAGCCTGCCGTCGAGCCGGCGTAGGCGGCTGGCGCCTGGACGCGCCTCTTGAGGTAGTCCCTGCATGAAGTAGTCCCAGACAAGTCAGAAGCTTGCTGTTCAAGTCAGAAGCGTGAAAACCGTCCGTGCGGGCCAAGGCGCCCGCGTAAGGAGACGTCGTGGCAGAATTCGGGCAAGTCCTGCTCTATCTGATCATTGCCCTGGTCGTGATCGTCGGCATCGTCGCGGTGATCCGCGCGGTGCGGATCGTTCCGCAGTCGGTGGCGCTCGTGGTCGAGCGCCTGGGCCGGTACTCGAAGACGCTCGACCCCGGCCTGCACGTGCTGGTGCCGTTCGTCGACCGGGTCCGCGCCGGCGTGGACCTGCGTGAGCAGGTCGTGTCGTTCCCGCCCCAGCCGGTGATCACCAGCGACAACCTGGTGGTCGAGATCGACACCGTCATCTATTTCCAGGTGACGGACGCCAAGTCCGCCGTCTACGAGATCGCGAACTACATCACGGCGATCGAGCAGCTGACCGTCACGACGCTGCGTAACGTCATCGGTGCGATGGACCTGGAGCAGACGCTCACCAGCCGTGACCAGATCAACGGTCAGCTCCGCGGCGTGCTCGACGAGGCGACCGGGCGCTGGGGCATCCGCGTCAACCGCGTCGAGCTCAAGTCGATCGAGCCGCCGCCCTCGATCCAGGGCGCGATGGAGCAGCAGATGCGCGCCGAGCGCGACCGTCGTGCCGCGATCCTGACGGCCGAGGGTGTCAAGCAGTCCGCGATCCTCACGGCCGAGGGTGAGAAGCAGTCCCAGATCCTGCGGGCCGAGGGTGATGCGCAGTCGCAGATCCTCCGGGCCGAGGGTGAGTCGCGCGCGATCATCCAGGTCTTCGAGGCGATCCACCGCGGTGACGCCGACCCGAAGCTGCTGGCCTACCAGTACCTGCAGATGCTGCCGCAGATCGCGAACGGCACGTCCAACACCACCTGGGTCATCCCCACGGAGTTCACGGCGGCGCTGGGCAACATCGCCAAGGGCTTCGGCGGTACGCCGGGCATCCCGACCCCGCCCGACGACGACCCGTCGGGCGGGCCGAAGCCGGGGCAGCCGACGACGTCGGTCCTCGACAAGCCGCTGCTGCAGGACCCGGGCGAGGCCCTGGCCGAGGCCCAGCGCCAGGCCGAGGCCGCCGTGGCGGACGCGACGAGCGCCGGCACCCGGTCGGGCGAGCCGTTCGACCCGCGCACCGAGCGCGGCCAGCGCCCGGGCGGCGAGTCGACGCCGCCCCCGCCGGTGCCCCCGGCACCGCCGGCCGGCTGACCAGAGCCGGCAGACGCCAGCAGTTCACGGAAGCCCCCGGTGCTCGCACCGGGGGCTTCCCCCATGCCCCCTCTTGTTGTGGGCGTGACCGTTGCTACCGCGCGCCCGTTCTAGGCGCAACGATCACGCTCACAGCAAAAGAAGTTGCGGAGTGAGTGCTCACTCATTTAGCGTCGCGGCATGGACAACGTACGACCTCGGGCGCCACGCATGGCGCCGGAGGACCGCAAGGCGGCCATCATCGACTCGGTGCTCCCGCTGGTCGCGGAGCGGGGCAACGACGTCACCTCCCGCGAGCTGGCGCAGGCCGCCGGCGTCGCGGAGGGCACCCTGTTCCGGGCGTTCGGCGACAAGACCGCGCTGGTCGGAGCGGTAGCGGTCGAAGGGCTGCACCGCGCGGCCGGGCCGGAGCAGGCGCTCGCCGAGCTCACCGCCATCGACACCGCCCTGCCGCTCGAACGCCGGCTGGAGCTCGTGATCGAGACAGGCCGCGACCGCACGGCCGAGGCCATGCGGTGGATGTCCGTGCTGCGCCACCTGCAGGCGGCCCTGCCCCCGGTCGACGACGACACCTCGCGCCAGCGGATGACCGCGTTCCGCGACAAGTTCATGGCTCAGCGCTTGAGCCAGCACGAGGCTACCGTCGAGGGCATCACCGCGGTCCTGGCGCCCGACCTCCACCGCCTGCGCGTCCCCGTCGACGTGGCGATCTCGCTCATCGAGTCCGCCATCGCTGGCGCGCACACGCGGTTCGACAACCTGCTGCCGGCGGTCCCCGCCGACGTCCTGGCCGACGCCCTCGTGAACGGGCTCGCCGGCCCCGAGGAAAAGCGTCCCGGCAAAAAGCCTGGCCCTCACCGTCCCGACACTGCAGCCTCCAGTACTGCGGCACCGGGCGTCCCCACCCCTGGTTCTCCAGCCCCCAGCCTCGAAGGGAACTGTTTTTAATGCTTGTCACGCTCGCCCGAAAGTACTTGGGCCCGTACCGCTGGGCGGTGGTGGCGGTGCTCGTCCTGCAGCTGGTGCAGACGCTCGCGGCCCTGTATCTGCCCAGCCTGAACGCGGACATCATCGACGACGGCGTGGTGGTCGGCGACATCGGTCATATCTGGCGGACCGGCGGCTGGATGCTCGTCGTGTCGCTGGGCCAGGTCGTCGCCTCCGTGGTCGCCGTCTACTTCGGCGCGCAGGTCGCCACGGCCTTCGGCCGGGACCTGCGGCGCGACCTGTTCCACACCGTGCAGACCTACTCGGCGCGGGAGATGGCCCAGTTCGGCGCGCCGACCCTGATCACGCGCGGCACCAACGACGTCCAGCAGGTCCAGATGACCGTGCTGATGACGTTCACCATCATGGTGATGGCGCCGATCATGCTGGTCGGCGGCGTGATCCTGGCACTGGCCGAGGACGTCACGATGTCGGGGCTGCTGCTGATCATCGTGCCGGTGCTGGCCGCCACGGCCGGCGTCATCGTGTGGCGCATGGTGCCGCACTTCCGGCGCATGCAGAAGCGCATCGACGCCATCAACAGCGTGCTGCGCGAGCAGATCACCGGTCTGCGCGTGGTCCGCGCGTTCGTGCGGGAGCGCCGCGAGAAGGAGCGCTTCGGCGTCGTGAACGAGGAGCTGTTCGACACCTCGCTGCGCGCCGGCCGCCTCATGGCCCTCACGTTCCCCGTGGTCATGCTCATCATGAACATGGCGTCCGTGCTCGTGCTGTGGTTCGGCGCGCGCGAGATCCAGGCGGGCGACATGCAGATCGGCTCCCTGACGGCGTTCCTCAGCTACATCATGTACATCCTCATGGCCGTGATGATGTCGACGATGATCTTCATGATGATCCCGCGCGCCTCGGTCGCGGCGGAGCGGATCGGGGAGGTCCTGGAGACCGAGTCGTCCGTCGTCGACCCGGAGTCGCCGGTCGCGTTGGTCTCGACCGGCTCGACCACCGGGGCCGACTACGACGGCGTCCCCGCCCCCCGCGGCCGGGTCACCTTCGAGGACGTCGAGTTCCGTTACCCGGGCGCCGAGGCGCCGGTGCTGCACGACCTGACCTTCGCGGCCGAGCCGGGCCAGATCACGGCGATCATCGGCTCGACGGGTTCCGGCAAGTCGACGCTGCTGAACCTGGTGCCGCGCCTGTTCGACGCGACGGGCGGCACGGTGCGTGTCGACGGCATCGACGTGCGCGACGTGACGCAGCGCGACCTCGGCTCGCTCATGGGGCTGGTGCCGCAGAAGGCGTTCCTGTTCACCGGGACCGTCGCGGACAACCTCCGGTACGGCAAGCCCGACGCCTCCGAGGAGGAGATGTGGGCGGCGCTCGAGGTGGCGCAGGCCCGCGACTTCGTCGAGGCCATGCCGGACGGGCTCGAGGCGGTGGTGGCGCAGGGCGGTGCGACGTTCTCCGGCGGGCAGCGGCAGCGGCTGGCGATCGCGCGGGCCGTGATCCGCAAGCCGCGGATCTACCTGTTCGACGACAGCTTCTCCGCCCTCGACTACGCCACCGACTCGCGGCTGAGGGCGGCCCTGCGGCCGCAGACCCGCGACGCGACGGTGATCGTCGTCGCGCAGCGGGTGGCGACCATCCGCGACGCCGAGCAGATCCTGGTGCTCGACCACGGCCGCATCGTCGGCCGGGGCACGCACGCGGAGCTGCTGGCTGACAACCCGACGTACCAGGAGATCGTGACGTCCCAGATGAGCCTGGAGGAGGCGGCGTGAGCGCGGAGGACAAGCCTCAGGGCGAGGCAAAGGGAGCGGACACCAAGGCCGCGCCGTCGGCCCCCGCGGGCGGGCCGCCGCCAGGGCGCGGCCCTGGTGGAGGCGGACCGATGGGTATGGGCATGGGTATGCCGGTGCAGAAGCCCATGGACTTCAAGGGATCGCTGCGCCGGTTCGCGGGCGCGCTGCGGCCCGAGCGGCTGAACGTCGTGGTCCTCATGATTCTCGGCATCGGCTCGGTGGCGCTCACCGTGCTCGGCCCCAAGCTGCTCGGGAACGCGACGAACGTGATCTTCGCGGGCTTCGTGGGGGCGCAGCTTCCCGCGGGCGTGAGCAAGGAGCAGGCCATCGACGGGCTGCGCGCGCAGGGTGAGGACCAGATGGCCGACCTGCTGTCCGGCGTCCCCGGCGTCGTGCCCGGTCAGGGCATCGACTTCACGCTGCTGATGCAGACCCTCGGCTGGGTCGTGGCGGCGTACCTCGGGGCGTTCCTGTTCGGCTGGCTGCAGGCGCGCATCACCACCGGCGTCGTGCAGCGGACCATGCGGAACCTGCGCGACGAGGTGGAGGCCAAGCTGCACCGCATCCCGCTGTCGTACGTGGACGCCAAGCAGCGCGGCGAGATCCTCTCGCGCGTCACCAACGACATCGACAACGTGGCCCAGACGACGACGCAGACCCTCGCGCAGCTCGTCACGGCGGCGCTCACCGTGGTGGGCGTCCTCGGCATGATGTTCTGGATCTCGCCGATCCTGGCACTCGTGGCGCTGGTGACGGTGCCGCTGTCGGTGATCCTGACGGCGCAGATCGCCAAGCGCAGCCAGCCGCAGTTCGTCGAGCAGTGGGCGGCGACAGGGCGCCTGAACGCGCACATCGAGGAGTCGTTCACGGGCCACGCGCTCGTGAAGGTCTACGGGCACCAGGAGGCCACCGCCGAGGTGTTCGCCAAGGAGAACGGCGCGCTGTACTCGTCGAGCTTCAAGGCGCAGTTCATCTCGGGCACCATCCAGCCCGCGATGGGCTTCCTCGCGAACCTGAACTACGTGATCGTCGCGGTGATCGGCGGGCTCCGCGTGGCGTCCGGCACGCTGTCGCTGGGTGACGTGCAGGCGTTCATCCAGTACTCGCGCCAGTTCACGCAGCCGCTCACGCAGGTCGCCTCGATGATGAACCTGCTGCAGTCCGGCGTCGCCTCCGCGGAGCGGGTGTTCGATCTCCTGGACGCGCCCGAGCAGTCGGCCGATCCGGCCGAGTCGCAGAAGGTGGAGCCGGTGCGCGGCCGGGTCGCGTTCGAGGATGTCCAGTTCTCGTACACGCCCGACCAGCCGCTCATCACCGGGCTGAACCTGGTCGCCGAGCCGGGCCAGACCATCGCCATCGTCGGCCCCACGGGCGCCGGCAAGACGACCCTGGTCAACCTCCTCATGCGGTTCTACGAGGTGGACGGCGGGCGCATCACGCTCGACGGCGTCGACACACGCGACATGTCGCGCGACGACCTGCGCTCGTCGATCGGGATGGTGCTGCAGGACACCTGGCTCTTCAAGGGCACCATCGAGGAGAACCTGCGGTACGGCGTGCCCGACGGCGCGGCGGTCGACGAGGACGAGTTCCTCGCCGCCACCCGGGCCACGCACGTGGACCCGTTCGTGCGGACGCTGCCCGACGGGTACGACACCGTCGTGGACGAGGAGGGCTCCAGCGTCAGCGCGGGCGAGAAGCAGCTGCTCACGCTCGCGCGGGCGTTCCTCGCCGACCCGGCGATCCTCGTGCTCGACGAGGCGACGTCGTCCGTGGACACCCGCACCGAGGTGCTGGTGCAGGAGGCCATGAACCGGCTGCGCAAGGACCGGACGTCGTTCGTCATCGCGCACCGCTTGTCCACCATCCGCGACGCCGACGTGATCCTCGTGATGGAGCACGGCGACATCGTGGAGCAGGGTTCGCACGACGACCTGCTCGCGGCCGACGGCGCGTACGCGCGGCTGTACGCGAGCCAGTTCGCGGCGCCGGTCGTGGAGGAGCCGGCGGCGACGTAACGGGCGCCGCTGCCGGCCCGCCACCCCGGTGGTCGAGCCTGTCGAGACGACAGAAATGACCATGCGCCTGCTGCCAGGATCCTCGCCGGACCGGCAGCAGGTGCATGGTCATTTCTGTCGTCCTTGTTGACCGCCCCGCCATATCGTGTTTCGATAGTATCGATAAACGATATGGCAAGGGGGCGGTGACGATGATCGATCGGCTCAACGATCAGCGACGAAACTTCGAGGTGATGGCGCTCGCGGGCGGCCTGGGCGTCCTTGTCGGGCTGGGGCTCATCGTCCGTGACCTGGTGCGGATCCTGCCCAACCGCGACGTCCCGGTCCCGGTCGATCTCGCGAGCACGCCGCACGACGTGCTGCTGGGCGGCACCGCCACGGCCCAGGCGACCGAGGCGGTGATCCGGGTCTCCGATCTCAGTCCGGTGCGGTTCGCGGTCGTGCTGACCGCCGCGCTGCTGCCGACGCTCGTGCTGATGATGGTGGCCGTGTGCTTCGCCGTGCTCGGCACGTCGTTCGGGAGGGGCGACGTCTTCGCCCAGGGGAGCCTGCGGGCGATGAAGGTCACGGCGCTCACGCTCCTGCTGGGCTCCGTGGCGATTCCGGCACTGCAGGTGATGGCCGCGAGGAGCGCCCTGGGGAGCGTCGGTGTCGACGTCGGCCAGAGGATGGAGACCGACTGGGTCCTGTTCGCGGCGGGCGTGATGCTCGGCACCGTCTGGTACGCGTTCCGGCGTGGCGCTCGCCTGCAGCGCGACACTGAGGGCCTCGTCTGATGCCCGTGGAGGACGGCGACGGGCGCGTGCACTGCCGGCTCGACGAGCTGCTCGAGGAGCGCGGCATGACGCTCGCGAGGCTCGCGGAGCTGGTCGGGGTCACGGTGGTGAACCTGTCGGTGCTCAAGAACGATCGGGCCCGCGCGATCCGGTTCTCCACGCTGACGGCGGTCTGCGACGTGCTCCAGTGCGAGGTGGGCGACCTCCTCGTGGTGACTCCGGGGCGATGAGCCCCGCCGCTAGGGTCGGCGCGTGACCTCTCTCTTCACCGCGCCCGACGACGGACGCACACCCGACCCGAGCCTGGCGCACCGGCGCGCCGATGCCACCGTGACCCTGCGCGGACCGGACGGTGCGCCGCTGGCCGGCCACGACGTCGTCGTGCGGCAGACCCGGCACGCGTTCCTGTTCGGCTGCATCGGGTTCGACCTCATGGACCTCGCGAACGACACCTCGCAGGACCCGGAGTACGACGGCCGGCTCGCCGCCGCGTGGTTCGACGTCTTCAACCAGACCACGCTCCCGTTCTACTGGGGTACGTTCGAGCCCGAGCGCGGGGCGCCGCGGACCGAGCCGCTGCTCGGCGCGGCGCGCTGGTTCGCCGAGCGCGGCGTCGTCGTCAAGGGGCACCCGCTCGTGTGGCACACGGTGCAGCCAGGCTGGCTCCTCGGGCTGCCCGACGCCGAGGTGGAGCGGCTGCAGCGGGAGCGTATCCGGCGCGACGTCGCGGCGTTCCGCGGCGTCATCAACACGTGGGACGCGATCAACGAGGTGGTGATCATGCCCGTGTTCACCGCCGAGGAGAACGCCATCACGCCCCTGGCGCGGGTCAAGGGCCGGGTCGAGATGATCCGGATGGCGTTCGAGGAGGCCCGCGCGGAGAACCCGGCCGCGACGCTGCTGCTCAACGACTTCGACATGTCGACGGCGTACGAGTGCCTCATCGAGGCGGTGCTGGAGGCTGGGATCCCCATCGACCGGCTCGGCCTGCAGAGCCACATGCACCAGGGCTACTGGGGTGAGGAGAAGACCCTCGCGATCCTGGACCGGTTCTCGCGCTACAACATCCCGATCCACTTCACGGAGACGACGCTGCTGTCGGGCGACGTGATGCCGGGCCACGTCGTGGACCTCAACGACTGGCAGGTCGAGTCGTGGCCGTCCACGCCGGAGGGCGAGGAGCGGCAGGCGGACGAGGTCGAGCGGCACTACCGGACACTGCTGTCCCACCCGAGCGTGGAGGCCATGACGTACTGGGGCCTGTCCGACCGGGGTATGTGGCTGGGCGCCCCGGGCGGTCTGCTGCGGGCCGACGGGTCGCGCAAGCCGGCGTCCGACCGGCTGCGCGGGCTGGTCAAGGACGAGTGGTGGCTGCCGCCCACCACGCTGTGCGCCGACGCCGAGGGCCGGGTGCGGTTCTCTGGCTTCCTGGGCGACTACCGCCTGGAGCCGGCCGGCGGCGGAGGCGGCGCCGCGAAGATCACGCTGGACGGTCCGGGCGCCACATCCCTGACCACCACCCTCCCGCCGAGGTAGGACTCTGGCGAGGTAGGGCTCTGGCGAGGTAGGACCGCAGTGGCGCTGCAGTTCTACCTTGCCCTGGTTCTACCTCGCCAGAGCCCTACCTCGCCCTGGTCCTACCTCGCGGGGACGGGGGTTGCCGCGATCGGGTCGGTCGCGTTGAGGATCGCCAGTACCTGGTCGTAGTCGCCCCGGACCTCGGCGTAGCGCAGGAACTTGACCCGCTCGACCTGGATCTCGTGCGCGTCCGGCTGGGATTCCAGGAGCGCCATGGCCTCGTCGGCGTACTCGTCGAGCGGCATCGCGTGCGGGTCCGTGTCGTGGCCCGGCATGAGCTCGGTCTGCACGGACGGCGGCACCAGCTCGAGGACGGACACGCTCGTGCCCGCGAACTGCAGCCGGATGGTCTCGGACAGCCTGTGGACGGCGGCCTTGGTCGCGTTGTACGTCGGCGTGACGCGCAGCGGGACGTGTGCGAGGCCCGAGGCCACCGTGACGATCGTCGCGCCCGGCAGGGACTGCAGGTGCTCGGTGAACGCGGCGATCAGGCGGATCGGGCCGAGCACGTTCGTGATGACGGTCTCCTCGGCGTCCTGCAGGAAGCCGGGGGAGCGCCAGTCCTCGGCACGCATGATCCCGGCCATCGGGACCAGCACGTTCACCTCGGGGAACCGCTGGATCACCTCGGCGGACGCTGCCGTGATCGAGTCCGGATCCATGGTGTCGATCCGCACGGTCGCGAAGCCGTGCTCGGCGGCCAGGGCGTCCAGCGCGGCGGCGCTGCGCCCGCCGATGATCACCGTGTTGCCCTTGGCCTGCAGGCGGGTGGCGAGGGCGAGTCCGATGCCGCGCGTCCCGCCCGGGATGAAGATGGTGTTACCGGTGATGTTCATGGTTCCACCGTGCAGCGCCCGCGCCGACGGCGGGAGAGACCCGGTGAACCAGGGATCGCCGATCCCTGGCTCCGGTCGCGGGTGCGGCGCACGATAGGCACATGAACCGTGCAGCCCTCGCCGACTTCCTCCGCCGACGCCGCGAAGCCCTGCGCCCGGCCGACGTCGGTCTGGTGCCCGGGCCGCGCCGTCGGGCAACCGGGCTGCGCCGCGAGGAGGTCGCGGCCCTCACCGGGATGTCCGTGGACTACTACGCGCGGCTGGAGCAGCAGCGCGGGCCGCAGCCGTCGGAGCAGATGCTCGCCGCGCTGGCCCGCGCCCTGCGGCTGACCGCCGAGGAGCGCGACTACGTCTTCCGGCTCGCTGGCCACGGCGTGCCCCGGCGCCTGCCGCTCGAGTCCCACGTGGCGCCACCCCTGCTACGCGTGCTGGACCGGCTCGAGGACTCGCCGGCCCTGATCCTGTCCGGCCTGGGCGAGACGCTCGTGCAGAACCGGCTCGCCGAGGCGGTCTTCGGCGAGCCGGTGACGACCGGCCTGGCCCGCGCCTCCGCCTACCGGTGGTTCATGGACCCGGAGTCCCGGAACGTGTACGCGCCCGAGCACCACGACCGGCAGGGCCGCAGCCAGGTCTCCTCCCTGCGCGCGGCGCACGCCGCCGCGGGCCCGGGCTCGCTCGCCGACGAGGTGCTGCAGGCTCTGCTGCGGGAGAGCGACGAATTCGTCCGCGTCTGGGAGCTGCACGAGGTGGCGCGCCGGTTCGAGGACCACAAGACGCTGTTGCACCCCGAGCTCGGCCGGATCGACGTCGACTGCCAGGCGCTGTTCACCGAGGACCAGTCGCAGGCGCTCCTGGTGCTGACGCCGGCGCCGGGCACCGAGGCAGAGGAGAAGATCCGCCTGCTGGCAGTGCTGGGGCACGAGACGTTCGCGTAGTGCGAGGATCGTCGGGTGCATGACGACGACCGCTGCCCCTGTCTGTCCGGCGACACCTACGGCGCCTGCTGCGGGCGCTACCATTCCGGCGCCGCTACGGCTCCGACCGCCGAGGCGCTGATGCGCTCGCGGTACTCCGCGTTCGCGGTGGGGGACGACGCCTATGTGCTGGCCACCTGGGCGCCGCAGACCCGGCCCGACACCGCCGGGCTGGGTGACGAGCAGTGGCGCCGCCTGGACATCCACCACACGGAGCGGGGCGGCCCGTTCGACACTACCGGCGTCGTCGAGTTCACCGCCTTCTACCGCTACCCGGCTACCGGCGAGCGGGGCAGCCTGCACGAGACCAGCCGGTTCGTCCGCGAGGACGGGCGCTGGTACTACGTCGACGGCGACCGGGAGGCCCGCGGCCGTTAGGCCGCGGGCCTCTCCGCTACCAGTCCAGCCCGAGGCCGTTGACGAACGTGCTGAACCGGTCGGCGACGATCTGGTGGTCGCGGGTGGAGTAGTGCCAGTCGCAGCCGAGGAAGTCCAGGCCGGTGTTGTCGAGGAACCAGTACCGGACCCGGCTGTCGCCCGCGCCGGTACGCTCCTGCACCACCTGCTGGACGTCGTCCGCGAAGGAGCCGGCGCCGACAGCCACGATGGTCGTGCTGGAGCCGTACCGGGTCCGCAGCTTCTGCACGAAGTCGCCGTAGGCGGTGCGGTAGTCGGCGGCGAGGCTCTCCGGGGAAGCCCACGGCTCGCCGGGGTTGAGGGCGGTCGAGAAGTCGTTGGTGCCGAGGTAGACCACGACGAGCTGCGGCCGCCAGGTACCGGGATCCCAGACGTCGCCGGTCACGTTCAGCAGCGCCCGGTCGTAGTAGGTGCGATAGCTGGTGCCCGGCTCGCCGCCGTTGTAGTTGCGCACCATGCCTCTGCCGGAGAACGCGTTGACCTGATAGTCGGCGGACAGGTCGCGGGCGGTCAAGGCGCCATAGCTGAGGTCGGTGTTCGTGGTGCGGCTGACCTGATCGCCGGGGCACTCCCGGGTGGTGGACGTGTTGCCGTAGCCGACGGTCAACGAGTCGCCGATGAACTCGATCTGCCGGGTGCGGCCCGCTGGCTTGCCGAGGATCGCGCCTCCCGGGGCGGCGACGAACCCGCCGAACTCGCTCGTGCTCCACGGGCTCTCGTTACGCTTGACGAGGCGTACGGTGTGCTCGGCGTCGCTGAGGCCGTTGACCCACCGGGTGGTCCGACCGGGCGTCACGAGGGTGGCGACGGTCGCGCCGTCGATCTGGACGGTGTAGTCGGCAGCCGAGTCGTTCAGCACGATGCCCACCCCGGTGCCCCGGAACCGGCCCTCGAAGTAGACGCCGGGCCAGCTGTACTGGACGGTGTCGCCACTGACCTTGACGCGGCCAGCCGTGTGCACCTGGGACAGCACGTCGCGGGCGCCGGCACCGGGCTTGATGAATTGCGGCTGCTGGTTGGTACCGCTGGATGTGCTGATGGCGGCGGCGTGGGCGTCGTCGACGACCGGGACCGTGGTGAGAGTGACGGCGAGGGCGATCAACGCCCCGGCGACAGCACGCCACCTCTGCGCGAACCGCACTCTCATTCGTCTCGCGGTGGTGCGCTCGTTGTCTTCTGCGGGCAGAGCTCTCATGGTGGCTCCCTGGCATTGGCGGGCGTCTTTGACCTGCCCGCCGAATCCTGCACCGAAGCCTCGCATCGGTCAAGCGCTTCGATGATCCTTCGAGGCCGTCACGTCGCCTGAATGGTGACAGACGATCGAAGATCGTCGAAGCGCTTGACCGCCGGTGGGCCGCCGTGCAGGATTCGGCGCCCAGGTCAACGACGCCCGCCACCTGCCAGGAGGCGAGGCCGAGGCCGCCACGATCGACCCGGCCGCCTCCTACGTGCTGGTCTCCCGGCACAGCGGTAAGGCGATCGATGTCAATGGCGGGTCGACGTCGGACGGTGCGGCCGTCGTTCAGTGGACTCGCTCCGACAGCGCGAAACAGCAGTTCCAGTTCGTCGACACCGGTGGAGGCCTACTTCCAGTTCCGTGCCCGCCACAGCGGCAAGGTGATCGCCGGTGCCCGGGTCACCCTCACGTTCCACTTCTGGAGCGGCGCCCGCGCCACGTACTACGTCACCTAGAACGGAACCACGGTCACCGGTTCGACCAGCTGACCGCCGGCTGAGGCGGCCCGCCTTGGTTGTGAGCGGGATCGTTGCGACTGTGCGCCCGTTTTAGGCGCAACGATCCCGCCCACAACCAAGGGTCTAGATCCAGCCTTCCTCCCAGGCCTTGTGGGCCGCCGCGTGGCGGGTCGCGACCCCGAGCTTCGCCATCGCAGACGACAGGTAGTTGCGCACCGTCCCGGGCGCGAGGTGCACGGCGGCCGCGATGTCGGAGACGGGGGAGCCGGTGCGCGCCTCCCGGAGGACCTCCAGCTCGCGGTCCGTGAGCGGGCAGTCGTTCTCCGTGAGGGCCGACGCCGCGATCTCCGGGTCCACGTACCGGTGCCCGACGGCGACGTCGCGCACTATCTGCGCGAGCCGCGCCGCCGGCGTCGACTTGGGCACGAACCCGCTCACCCCCGCGGCGAGGGCCCGGCGCAGGACGGCGGGGCGGGCGTGCCGCGTGACGAGGATGATCCGGGGCGGCGTGCCGTCGGCCCGGGCCAGGATCTGCCCGGCGGCATGCAGCCCGTCGGTGGGCGGCATCTCCAGGTCGAGCACGGCGACGTCGGGCCGGTGCTGGTCGGCGAGCCGCACGGCGTCCGTGGTGGTGGCGGCCTCGGCGACGATCCGCAGGTCGTCCTCGAGGTCGAGGAGGGAGGAGAGCGCGCCGCGCAGCAGCTCCTCGTCGTCGGCGAGCAACAGGCGGATCATGCGGTCGCTCATCCGGTCACCGTCGCGGTGACCACGAACCGGTCGTCGGTACTGACCCATGACAGGTGCCCGCCGACGGCGTCGAGCCGCTCGGCGAGGGACACGAGGCCCGTGCCGTCCCCGGCCCCGGCCGCACCCGCATCGGAGGTCGCGCCGGCGTCGGGCCGCGCGCCGTCGTTGTCGATCACGAGGCGGGCGCCGGCGTCGTCGGGCGTCAGGACGATTGCGGCGCGCGTGGCGCGGCTGTGCCGCAGCAGGTTGGTGGTGGCCTCGCGCACGACCAGGCCGAGGAGGCTGCGCGGGCCCTGGGGGAGGGACGCCGCGAGGTCGGCATCGACGTCGGCCCGGACCGCCACCCCCGCGGCGGTCAGGACCTTGGACGCGTTGGCGATCTCCGCGTCCAGGGTGGTGCGCCGGTAGCCCTGGACGAGGGCCCGGGTCTCGCGCAGCGCGTCCCCGGCGAGCTGCTGCACCTCGCGCATCTGCTCGGCGGCCCGGGCGGGGTCGGCCTCCGCGAGCCGCGCCGCAAGCTCGCTCTTCAGGGCGATCACCTGGAGGTGATGCCCCTGGATGTCGTGCAGGTCGGCGGCGAACCGGAGGCGCTCGTCCGCCACGGCGAGCTCGCCGGCGAGGCGCCGGGCGTGGTCGAGGCGGGCCGCGACCTGCCAGCCGCGGAGCATGCCCAGCATCGCCGGGCCGAACGCGACGACCATCAGGGCGGGCATCCACGCGGCGTGGCCCAGGTGCGGCTCGTCCATGCCCAGCGCCGTGACCAGGCCGATCGCCGGCAGCACGGCGAGCGCGATGCCGAGGACCGGCCAGGCCCGGCGCGCGGGCAGGAACATGACCAGCACCGAGATCGTGGCTGCGGGCGCGATCGACCAGATCCCGAACTCGCCGAGGGCGAGCGGCACCGCGGCGGCGACCGCCGTGGCGCAGCCGGCGGTCACGAGCCAGCCGGCGGACGGCGCCTGGTCCCGGACGCGCTGCCCCAGCAGGACGGCGCAGGCCACGATGGTCGCCGCCGTCGACAGTCCCGTCAGGGCGCGGAGACCGCCGTGGACGTCCGGGTCGAGCACCCAGTCGCCGACGGCGAAGCCCAGCACGCACGCCACGGTCCCCGCGAGGCCCCACCAGATGTTGCGGCGGAAGCTCGCGAGGCCGCTGCCGTCGTCCACGGCGGCGTCGTCCACGACGGCCCGGGCGGTACTCATGACGCCATCCTGCCAGCGCCGTCGCTGGTCCGGGGCGCGGCGCGGGGCTTGATGACATCTGTCATACGGGCTCGTGACATGTGCTCGCGCTCAGGTGCGGTCAGGCACTACTGGCCGCGGTCGCCGTCGGACAGCGTGGAGACCAGCGCGGCGAGGGACGCCGCCCGGACTGCGAGGAGACGACGATGACGGAGACGATGGCTCGGGTGACGGCGGCACGGACGCACGTGGCGCACACGACCGAGCACGACATGGTGCACGGGGTCGGCCACGGCACCAAGCCCGTGACGCGGGGGCGGAGGGTCGGCAGGTTCCTCGCGCACCTGGCCGAGATGGTCGTGGTCATGATGCTCGGCATGATGCTGCTGGCACCGGCGCGGGACTGGGCGGGCGCGGTCCTCGGGATCGAGGCCGTGCTGGCCCGGCCCGACGCCGGCGCGGTGGTGATGGTCCTGGACATGGTGGCCGCGATGACGGTGTGGATGCGGGTCCGGCGGCACGGCTGGGCGCCGATCTGGGAGATGAACGCGGCGATGGCGGCGCCGTTCGCGGTGTTGCTCGTGCTGTTCTGGCTCGGCGCCGCCTCGGCGGGCGACATGATGCTCTGGGGGCACGTGCTGATGGTTCCGGCGATGGCGGGAGCGATGCTCCTGCGGCCGGCCGAGTACACGGAGCACGCCCACGGGTTCGACCTGGCCTGGCTGGGGCGCCGGTGGCCCGTGCTGGTCGGCCTGGTGCTGCTCGCCGGCACGATCGCGGGCGGTGGGGCCGACCTGCCGGCCTGGCTGATCCTGGCGATGGCCCTGGTGTATCCGGTGGTGGGGCTCGTCCGCCGCACCATCCGCGGCCGGTCGATGGTGCTGCTCCAGGTGGCGGGGCTCGCAGTGTTCGCCGGCATCAGCCTGCTGGCCACCGTCCTGGTGGGGCAGGACACCGGGGCCTACGTGCTCGCGGCGGGCCTCGTGGGGCACGGAATCTGGGACGTGTTCCACCACCGGGCGAACGCGGTGGTGTGGCGCTGGTACGCCGAGACGTGCATCGTCTACGACCTGCTGCTGGCAGCAGCGGTGCTGGTGACGACGGTGGGCTCCTGATCCCCGGGCCCCGGCGACGTGTCAGACGTACAGGTCACTCTGGTGACCTGTACGTCTGAGACGTCGGTGGGGCTGGTTAGAGCGTCCAGCGCTGGTTGGCGCCCCCGTTGCACGGGTACTGCTTCAGCCGGGTGCCGTCCGCCGTCGACGAGGCCGGCACGTCGAGGCACTTGCCCGAGTGGCGCGCCACGATCTCGACGTAACCGCCGCTCACGCTGCGCAGCTGCCACTGCTGGTTGGTGCCGCTGCCGCAGGTGTACTGGATGATCGCCGCGCCGTCGGCCGTCGAGGCGTTGTTGACGTCCAGGCACTTGCCGGAGTGCTGCGCGACGAGGTTGTGATAGCCGTTGCCGAGGTCCTGGAGGGCCCACTGCTGGTTGGCCCCGGTGCCGCAGGTGTACTGGGACACCTCGGCCGCGTTCGCCGTCGAGGCGCTGACGACGTCGGCGCACTTGCCGGAGCTCTGGTTCACGATGTTGGTGACCGTGGCGCCGCCGCTGCCGTTGCCCGCGTTGGGGTCGACGTTGTCGCCCCAGGCCCAGCGCAGCCGGTTCGCGCCGGAAACGCTGCGGATGGCGAGCGAGAGGTTGGTTCCGCTGCCGCTCTTGATGTACATCGAGTAGCCGTCGTACCCGATGTTGCCGGTCTTGCCGCCGATCCCCGGCCAGTAGGTGCCGCCCATCCCCGTGTCGCGCATGACCTGCGTGACGGCGCGGATGTGGCGCACGAAGTTGTTGGTGCTGTTGGGGTCGCCGTAGTTCAGGCCCTCGTTCATCGCGCCGCCGAACTCCGTGACGACGGCACGCGAGGCGCAATTCCCGAGGCGGGTGCTGATGTGGCTGCGCCAGCCGTCGTAGGTGTTCTCGCCGTAGAAGAACGCGTAGTGGTGGAAGGACAGCAGTGTCCCGTTGAAGCGGCTGTCGTTGCACACGTCCCGCAGGTCCTGGCTGTAGCCGGTGCCGCCGATCAGGGTCCGGGCCGGAACCGCCGAGTAGTGGTAGCTGAGCCAGTTCGCGGCGACGTCGCGCCACTCCGCCGAGCTGTAGCCGTGCGGCTCGTTCATGGGCTCGAAGTAGACGAGGTTGTTCGACCCGTACTGGCTGGTCACGGTGGACCACATCGTGTTGAAGGCGGCCATGTTGGTGATCCGGCCGCCGGACGCCGCGCCGTCCTCCCAGTAGGCCAGGATGACCTTGAACCCGCGCGCCGTCGCGGCGTCGATCGCGCCGCGGTAGTTGTTCCACCAGGCGGTGCCGACGGTGTGCGTGTTGATCGGCAGGCGCACGGTGTTGACGCCGAGGGTGTCCGCCATGTCGTCGTACACGGCGTTGGCCTTGGCCTGCACGGTGGCGTAGCTGTCGGAGCTGCTCAGGCCGTCGAGGACGAGCGGCCCGGTGCTGAAGTTGTCGCCCAGCACCGCCCAGTTCATGCCGCGGAACTGGCTGGTGGCGGCGGTGGCCGGGGCGGCGAGGGACACGGCGGTGATCGGTAGCAGGACCAGGGCGGCCAGCATGCTGACCACGATCCGGCGGAGCGGCTGGCGGGTGGGCGGAGCGGAGCGATGACTTGCGTTCATGGTGTCGACCTATCTCGTGCGTCGTTGCACGTAGCGGGACCTGAACTGCGGACGATGGCGACATCAGACTATTAACGTCAACATCGGCGCAATTCTGGCGTTCTGCCCGCGTGGGGTCAAGGGTGTGAGCGCCCATCGCTGTGGGCGTGATCGTTTCCAAAAACAGTCAGGTGGTCGCAACGATCGCGCCCACAACGAATGGGTTGGACCCGCGCGTGGCGGGGTGCGCAGGGACGCCCGCTGGCCCTACTTTTGTGCGCTATGGAAAGCGCGCCGTCCGGCACACCGACCAGCCCACAGCGACCCGGCCCGCCGCAGGCCGGACCGGAGCCCACAGTCCTCGAGCTGCGGATCCACGGCATCGCGAACGAGCTGCCGTACGGCGCGCTCGACCTGCCACGCGGTGAGGTGACCCAGTCCGACGGCGACGGCCTGGGCAGCTTCTGGATCCCGACGCCGGCCGCCGAGGCACGGGACAAGGCCCTCCCGCCGGGGCACGTCCACGCGATCCGGCCCGACGTGCGCCGCGAGGCCTACTCGTGGGGCGCGATGGCGCGGCTCGGCGGCATCCCGTTCGGCGGTCTGCTGGGCGTGGTGGGCAAGCTCGCGGTGCGTCTCCTGTGGGCGGCGATGGTCCCGTTCGGCCTGGTGAACGCCGCGTACTGGGCACGCCGGATCCCCGAGCCCGACCCCGGCGCGCACGGGGCGCCCGGCCGCTCGGGCAGCCTGCGCCCCGAGGCGACCGCCGCGCTGACCCGGGTGTTCGCGCTCGGGCTGACGCTCCTGTTCGTCTCGGCCGTGGCCACGGTCTCGCTGTCCGTGCTCGGCACCCGCTGCATGGGCCTGGCGACGACGGGGGCCGACTCCGTGGTCCCCGTCTGCGCGCGCCTCCCCACGATGCTGTACGGGCTGGCCCGGATGGATGTCGGCGACCGTCTGGCGCTGCTGTCGCTCGCGCCGGTGCTGCTGGTCGCGGTGCTGGTGGCGGTAGCGCACAGCGGCCAGGTCCGGTTCGAGTCGAAGTTCTCGGTGATGCGCGCCGGAGGCACGGTGCCGCCGTCGGGCCCGCCGCTGTTCCGGGCCGGCTTCTGGACGCAGCGCTCGGGCTCGGGCCTGCTGTGGGCACACCTCGGCGCGGGGCTCGCGCTGACGGGACAGTTCCTCACCTGGACCCGGTACGCCGACGCCGGCCTGCCGATGCCGGGACTGCCCCTCGTGGGCTTAGCGGTGATCCTCGGGGCGTGCGCGTTCGTCGCCCTGCGCACGGACGACGACGGCGTCCAGGCCCGCACCTCCCGCTGGAAGGGCAGGGCCGGTCTCGGCGTGTTCGCGGCCGGGCTGATCGTCTGGCTCGTGGCCTTCATCGCCTGTGTCGCGGGGCCGCAGCCGAAGGCCCTGCCCGCCCTGATCGGCCTGGACCTCGTGCCCGCGCTGCTCGGCGTCGGCCTGTTCGGCATCGCGGCGACCGGTCTGGCCTGGCGCACCGCGCGGAGCACCGAGGCCGTCGCCGCCTGGACCGTCGTACCGGTGGTCGCCACCGCCTGCGTGGCGGTGGTGCTGGTGACCGAGCCGGGCGCACCGCTGCGCTACCTGCTGGTCGCCGTCGCGGTGCTCGCCGTCCTGAGCCCGGTCGCGGTGGTGCTCGCGGCGATCCTGCTGCGGCGTCGTGCCCACGAGGGCTGGAACGGTGCGGGACCGGGCGTGTTCCTGCTGGTGGCGGCGGCGTCGGCTGCCGTGTACTCGAGCCTGCTCGTGCTCGGCGTGCAGTGGTTCCTGCGGGAGGGCGAGCATGCGGCGCCGGAACCCCTCGGGGACGGCCTGGTCGGCATCCCCCGCGGCGTGGCCGACGCCGAGCTCGTGCGGGTGCCGCCCATCTACACCGAGTTCGGGACGGCGTCCGTGGTGATCGCGCTGACGTTCCTGGCACTGGTGGCCGTGGCGCTGGCCGGGCCCTACGTCATGGACGCGGTCCGCTCCCGGGCGCTGTGGATCCCGCGCGCGCCGCGCACCTTCGGGCCGCCGTACGGCCCGGCCGTGCCCGCCTGGCGCGCGGTGGCGGACGCCCCGGACCCCGACGGCGGCCCGAACCCCGTGCTGGAGCGCGTGCTGCGCGGCCGGCAGGTCGCGGCGATGTCGCACCGGGCCGAGCTCGCCGCGGGCGCCCTGGCCGCGGCCGCCTACGCGGCTGCCCTGGTGGCCCACATCCCGCTGATCGCCCAGCACGACGACACCGGCACCTTCCAGGTGCCCACGTGGCTGTCCGGGCTGGCGGTGCCGGCCCTCGGGGTGCTCGCGACGACCCTGGTGGTGAGCGCCATGGCGGCCGGCGCACCCGGCGGCCCGGCGCGCCCGTGGGGCCTGCTGTGGGACCTCCTGTGCTTCCTGCCCCGCAGCGCCCACCCGTTCGGCCCGCCGAGCTACGCCGAGCGGGCGGTGCCCGAGGTGCGCTCCCGCGTCGACGCCTGGCTCACCGGCGCTGACATCGCCGACGACGCCGAGCGCGAGCGGGTGGCCCCCGCACGGCGCGTGGTGCTGTCCGCGCACTCGATGGGCGGAGTGCTGGCGGCGGCGGTGATCCTTATCCGGGCGGGCAACCCGCTGCCCGACACCACGGACGGTCGCGTCGGCCTCCTGACCTACGGCGTGCAGCTGCGCCCGTTCTTCGGACGGTTCTTCCCGGACCTCCTCGGCCCGACGACGACCGGCACGCCGCCGTGCACCGGTCCGGCCTGGTCGGCTGACCCGTGGGGCGGCCAGGTGCGGGGTACTGCAGCGACGTCCGCGCGGGAGGCTGGTGGTTCCGGGCCCGGGGCTGCCCCGACGGCGCCATTGACGCCGGAGCGCCCCGAGCCCGGCTCGGGGGAACAGGTCACGCTGATGTCACTGGTGACCCGCGGTGCGAAGCCCGCGTGGGTGAACCTGTGGCGGCGCACCGACTTCCTGGGCTTCCCGGTGGTGGGTTACGGCTTGAACGAGATCGATCGCGGTGCGGAGGAGATGGACCGTGCGGCCTATCTCTTCGCCGTGGCGGCCCACGCGGGGTACCAGTCGTCGTGGGCGTACCACGCGGCGCTGGACGAGGTGGTCGCTCGGCTGACGCCGGCTGGGCCGTCGGGTGCCCAGCCGGCGGTCACGCGGCGAGGGGAGCCGGGCTGACGACGTCGCGCAGCCGGGCCAGCGCGCTCTCGAGGATCTGAGCCACTCGCTCCTTGGTCACGCCGAGGCGGCGGCCGATCTCGTCGAGGGTGCGCGTGGTGCCGTCCAGGAGCCCGAAGCGCATCTCCAGGACGCGGGCCTCCACGGCGTCGAGGTGCCGCAGGGCCTGCCGGACGCGGCGGCGCAGCATGGTCTGCTCGGGGGTGGGGCCGTTCTGGCCCGCCTGCTCGGCGTGCTCGGCGGCGGCGACCGCGCGGACGATGGAGCGGCGCACCCAGCGGTGGGCGTAGGCCGCGAACGTGCCGTGCGCGGGGTCGTACGAGTCGGCGGCGCGTACCAGGCCGACGTTGCCCTCCTGCACGAGGTCCATGAACGGCAGCCGGCCGGAGTAGGAGCTCGCGACCGCCGGTACGAGGCGGAGGTGGGCGAGGACAAGACGCTCCTTTGCGTATTGCCCGTCCTTGACCCGCGCTTCGAGCTGTACGCGGAAGCTGGGAGAGACCGCGGTGGAGTCGAGGGTGCGTGCGGCGTCCGCGCCGGCGACCGCCCGCTCGAGGAGAGACTCGAGCTGCGCCTCGTCCAGCGACGGGGTGCGCTCGATCATTGCCGCGTAGGACTGGGGCAACGCCGGATGCGGGGCGGGTTCCTTGCTGCGTCGCGCGCGGGCCGACCGGGGATTTCGGGTAGTTCTCATCACAACTCTCCTCACGAGCGGGACGAACTTTCCTTGCCCCGGAGAATATGGAGTCTTGGTGCCCTGAGGGAAGGGGGAGGGATTTCGCTCTCAGAGATAACGGGACGATAACGGCGTCCCAGTGCGGCTCGGCGCGGAACCCGGGTTCCAGACGCCGGCAGCCACCTGCGATGTCGCGCCGACCACATGACAGATCGGGCTCGTCCCCGGGAGACTCGTGCCATGGCTCCGCGCGCCTTCCCCTGGGTGTTGCACGTCGACCTCGACCAGTTCCTGGTCGCGGTCGAGCTGCTGCGGCGCCCGGAGCTCGCCGGAAAGCCGGTGATCGTGGGCGGTCGCGGCGACCCGAGCGAGCGGACGGTGGTCTCGACCGCGTCGTACGAGGCGCGGGAGTTCGGCGTCGGGTCGGGCATGCCACTGCGCATCGCGGCCCGCAAGGTCCCGGACGCGATCATCCTGCCCGTCGACCACGAGGCCTACCTCGAGGCCTCCGGCCACGTGATGGACACCCTCCGCGGGCTCGGCATGGTCGTGGAGGTGCTCGGCTGGGACGAGGCGTTCCTGGGCTGCGACGCCGACGACCCGGAGGCGGTCGCCCGTCGCGTGCAGGAGACGGTGCACGCCGCCACGGAGCTGCACTGCTCGGTCGGCATCGGCGACAACAAGATCCGCGCGAAGATCGCCACCGGGTTCGGCAAGCCCGCCGGCGTCTACCGCCTCACCGAGGAGAACTGGTTCGCGGTGATGGGGGAGCGGCCCACGATCGACCTCTGGGGTGTCGGCGCCAAGGTGTCCAAACGCCTCGCCGCGCATGGCATCAGCACCGTCGCGGACCTCGCAGCGGCCGACGGCGACGTGCTGGTCGGCGAGTTCGGGCCACGCATGGGCGCCTGGTACGGCGACCTGGGCCGCGGCAGCGGCTCCGCCGTCGTCGACGACGCGCCCTGGGTGGCGCGCGGGCACAGCCGCGAGACCACCTACCAGCAGAACCTCACCACGCCCGACCAGGTGGAGGCGGCGCTGCGGGACCTGGTCACGCAGGTGCACGCTGACACCGAGGCGGAGGACCGGCCGGTCTTCCGGATGGGCCTCAAGGTGCGCTACGCGCCCTTCTTCACCCAGAGCTACTCGAAGAAGCTCCCGGCGCCGACGCGGTCGCTCGACGAGCTGACCAGCGCCGTCCTCGCCCTCGCGGCGGGCATGGAGTCGGGCCGAGAGGTGCGCCTGCTCGGCGTACGCGCCGAGATGGTCATGCCCGACGGCGGTGACCCCGTCGAGCGCACGCCCGTCCGGGGGCGGATCTGACGGGCGGATCCGACAAGCCCGGCAGCGGCTCACCGGACCGGTCAGACAGGTCAGGGAGAATGTCGGGGTGACCACCCTCGACGTCGTCCGCGTGGACGACCCCGCCGACGAGCGCCTTGCCGACTACAACAGCCTCACGGACGTCGTGCTGCGCTCCAAGCACGAGCCGGCCAAAGGTCTCTACATCGCCGAGAGCTCGACGGTGATCCGGCGGGCGCTCGCCGCGGGGCACCGGCCGCGGTCGTTCCTCATGGCACCCAAGTGGCTGGACTCGATGACCGACCTGATCGCCGAGACCGGTGCGCCCGTCTACGTCGCCGAGGAGCCGCTGCTCAAGGAGATCACCGGCTTCAACCTGCACCGCGGCGCCATGGCGGCGATGCACCGGCCGCCGCTGCCCGGCGTGCACGAGCTGCTCACCGGCGCTCGCGGGGGAGCGGGGGCCCGCCGGGTCGTCATCTTCGAGGACATCGTCGACCACACGAACGTCGGTGCTGGGATGCGTGCGTGCGCGGCCCTCGGGGTGGATGCCGTGCTGTTCACCCCGAGCTGCGCGGATCCGCTGTATCGACGGGCTGTCAGGGTCTCGATGGGGACCGTCTTCCAGATCCCGTGGACGCGGATCGACCCCTGGCCGGCCGGTATCCAGACCTTGCACGAGCACGGCTTCAAGGTCGCAGCGCTCGCGCTGGAGGATGACTCGATCACGCTGGACGAGCTGGTGGACGACCCGCCGGAGAAGCTCGCGCTGGTTCTCGGGACGGAGGGCGATGGTCTGAAGCCCCGCACGATCGCGGAGTGCGACATGACTGTCCGGATTCCGATGTCCGGTGGAGTGGACTCGCTCAACGTGGCATCGGCCGTGGCGGTCGCTGCGTGGGCCACGCGGGTGCCGGCCAGCGACAGCTGAACGGCGACGTTCTACGTGGCGGGGGGCGACCTCCTGGTGCCCCAGATCGTACGGACCGACTTCGTCCCGCCCGACCCCGCCGACACCACGATCTTGGACGCCGCCGCCCTCATGCTCAGCCGCTGTCGCACCGGTCCTGAACCCGCGCTACGGCAGGTGGTCGGCGACGAGTTCGTAGGACCCGTGCACCAGGTCCTCGACGAGGCGCTTGGTGATCCCACGCCCGGGTCCGACGGAGACCCAGTGCCGCTTGTCGAAGTATCGGCCCACGGTGATCGTCTCGTGGCCGTGACGCAGCGCTTCGCCGTGGTCGGGGTCTACTTTCACCGTGATGATCTGCGCGTCGGGATCGTCGTCGGTGACGACGAGGAAGACCTTGTCGCCGACTTTCCAGACGTCCAGGTGTGGCGTGAACGGGCGCCCGTGGCTGACGCCGGCAAGCGAGCCGGCGGTGTCGCGCGCCGTCTGCTGGAGCTGCTCTCCTGACAGGCTCATTGGTCTCCCCTTCCGAAGATGGCGGGGTCGACGGGCCGTCTCGCCCGGGGGAGCTTCTCCACGACGAGCAGGTAGGACTCGGTGACGAGGTCTTCCACGAGGTCTTTCTGCATGGAACCGCCGGGGTGCAGCGTGATCCAGTGCTTCTTGTTCATGTGGTAGCCCGGCGTGATGTCGTCGTGAGCCTCGCGGAGTGCCCTCGCGTCCTGCGGGTCGGCCTTGAGGATCACGACCGGTTCGCCGGTCACCTCGGTCATCAGCATGAAGACCCTGTCCCGGACCTTGTAGACTTCCCAGTCCGGTCCGAACGGGTGCTCCAACCCGGAGCCCGGCAGCTCATCGGCACGCTCACGCGCGTACTTCTGCACGGTCTCGTCCTGCATCGGTTCTCCTCGGGTTCGCGTTCATCCGGCAAGTGCGTACCATGGTACGCACTTGGACCGTGAGGAGGACGGGTGCGCAAGGGAAAGCCGAACGATCCGCTACGGAGGGAACGCATCCTGAGTGCGGCGCTGGAGGTCATCGGGACGCAGGGTGTGCACGCGACCTCCTATCGCGGTGTCGCGGCACGAGCGGGTGTGCCGCTCGGCTCGATGACGTACTACTTCCCGGACCTCGAGACCCTGATCGTGAGTGCGTTCGAGACGCTCGGGGATGAGCTGGAACCGAGGTACACGGCCCCGCTGCGCGCCGCGCGTGACACCGCCGAAGCGGTCGAGGTGCTGGTGGCCGCCACCTGCGGTGCGACCAGCCCGAGCCGCGAGGACATCAGGCTGTACACGGAGATCTACCACTACGGGGCTCGCAGCCCTCGGGTCGCCGGGCTCCTGCGGGACTTCCAGGAGGCGGCACTCGTCGTCCTGCGCGAGCAGTTTCCGGACGGCGCGGCCCGGGCCGTCGACGCGCTCATGTGGGGCTGGTGGACCTACCGCTCCTTCCATGACACACCCCTGGACGAGGACGTGGTCCGCCGTGCGTACCGGTCCATCGTCGACGAGTTCGCCAGCTGACGACCCCCACCGCCGCCGGGTGACCTGTCGATCTCAACCCCGACGTGAGCCCCTCACGCCGCGCCCGCGGCCACCACGACACAGCACACAAGACGCGGACAGCGTCGGAAGGACACACCATGACTGCGACAGCTCCCGCCGCCCCGACGACACCTGGCGTGCGGTCCTGGTGGGGTATCCCGTACGCCACCGCCGAGCGATACCGTCGCCCGGTCGTCTTGGAGTTCGATCCGGACCGGCCCTACGACCGCAAGGGTGTCGCCGCCGTGCAGCCCGACAGCGGTGACTGGCTCGAAGCAGACAGCGGGACGGGCGAGGACTGCCTGAACCTGAACGTGTGGGCTCCGGAGCAACCGCACGGGAGCGCGCTGCCGGTCGCCGTGTACATCCACGGCGGCGGGTTCGAGGTCGGTGCGAACACGCAGCTCACCTCGAACGCCGCGGGCCTCGCCGCATCGGGGCGCGTAGTAGGAGTATCGATCAACTACCGGCTCGGAGCGCTCGGGGCGGTATCGATCTCGCAGTACGGCGGACGGCTCGCCGAGGCAAGCAACCTCTGCCTGCAGGACGTCATCGCAGCCCTGACCTGGATCCAGCGCAACATCGCCCGCTTCGGCGGCGACCCCGACAACGTCACCGTCTACGGCCACAGCGGTGGCGCCTACTCCACGTTCGGGCTGCTCGGTGCGCCTTCTGCGGACGGCCTGTACCGGCGCCTGGCCGGGTTCTCCGCCGGGCCTACTCGTCTCCAGCCGGCGTGGTGGGCCGAAGAGCTCGCGCACCGGTTCGTCACCGAGCTCGGCGTCGCGGACGACCCTGAGAAGCTGATCGACCTCGACACAGCGTCTCTGGTGGCCGCACTGCACAAGGTCACACCGACCGACCTCGGCGCCCGCGGCGGAATGGACAGCACCAGCCTCGGCGTCGTCCTGGACACCGACCAGCCCGGCGCAGTCCTGCGGGCTCACCCCATGGACGTCCTCGCCTCGGGCACGCACCGTGAGGTCGATGTGCTGCTGAGCATGGCCAGCGACGACATGGGCTGGTGGGTGGCGAACGACCTCGACCGGTTCGACCCGGGCACCCTCGACGCGCTCGTCGACCAGCTCGCCAGGTGGCGCATTCCCCGCTCCCGCGCGAAGCAGATCGTCAGCGCCTACCACCAGGAGGGGCGCACGCCCGCCGAGGTGCGGGCCGCGCTCCTGACGGACTACATCTTCGGGCTCCCCGCGGCCCGCGGCGCCCTGACGCATGCCGCCGCCGGCGGCAACGCCCATCTCCTCCTGGTCGGTCCCGCCGAGGGGGCTCCCGCGGTGCACGGCAGCGAGATGTACGCGCTGGTCGGCCAGGAACGGCCCGGCCGCAGCCCCGAGCAAGCCCACCGCGACACCCGTATACGCGACATCGTGCTCGACTTCGTGACCGGCGAGCAGAGCTCTCTGTGGCCCGCCGTCACCGACCGCCCCACCGCGGAGAGCGTCGGAAACCCGCCCTTCGATGCCACCGCCCACTACCAGGAGGCCCTCGACCTGTGGGAGGGCATCGACCGCCCCTGACGGGCGTCGAGCAACCGCAACGGCAAGGAGCTCGCAATGAGTCACACCGAAGCAACCGCGCGTCCCGCACCCGTCACAATGCGAGCCGTGGTCGTCACTAGGCCCGGGGGACTGGACGCGCTCGAAGTCACGGACATCCCGGTCCCCGCGCGTGAGCCGGCACCTCCACGGTGGGGCTGAGCGCCGCGGCGATCGCGAAGGACATAGGCGCCACCGTCATCTCGACCACCCGCCATGCCGACCGCACCGATGAGCTACGAGCCATCGGCGTGGACCACCCCATCGTGGACGACGGGACCATCGCCCAGCAGGTCCGCGACCTCGCGCCGGACGGCGTCGACGCCGGGCTCGAGCTCGTCGGCAGCACCGTGCTGCCGGACACCTTCGGTTGTGTGCGCAGGCACGGCACCGTGTGCTTCACCGGCGCTCTGGCCGGCGGATGGACCATCCCCGACTTCAGCCCGTTCATGATCCCTGGCGGGGTCAGGCTGACCAGCTACGCGGGAGAAGCGGCAGACCTGCCCCCTCACGTGTTCCAGCAACAGCTCCAAGCCATCGCCGACGGACGGCTCAAGGCACCGATCGCGAAGACCTACAAGGGCCTTGAGCACGTCCGTGACGCTCATGCCGATGTCGAGTCGGGCACTACTCCCGGCAAGCACGTGGTGCTGCTCGACGGCTAGCGCGTCCACGCGCCCGCCAGGGTACGGATTCGCTAGGCGGTCGACGCTGCCTCCACGTCGACCGCGAGGGGGCGGGACCCGTCCCCATCGGGTCGGCGTCTGTTCGAGCCACTGGCTTCGGCTGCGGACGGCCCCAACGGTGCCGCTGAACCCAGTAGTCGCGATGCGTCAATGAATCCGAGGTCACCCGCCACAAAATGGAGTCCGAGTCCGACTTCACCACGGTCCGGATCGCCTGGGCGGCTTCATCCATGAGGGGGATGGAACCTGTAGGTCCCCGCTGCGGGCCGTGAGGCCCCGGACGGCGGAGGTTTGTTGAACGCAGCAGGCCCAGCGCACATGTAACCGTGGACGCCGTTGCCCCTGGTCGCGCAGGGAAAGGTGGATCGTTACAGGCCCGCATGCGTGCGTCAAAGCGGCTGTCGCGCTCGCGGGCGCTCTGAGCGAATTATGACCCTTCTCAACGTCGGTGGTTCCAAAACACCGGCGCCGGAACCGCAGGCCAGCGCCGCAAAGGAGGCGCGACGGGCCGTGGACGCGGATCGAGGCGTGGCCCGACGGCTTGCACACCCTGCAGGAGGAGGGCTTCATGGTCGCGGCACTCGCCTTGTCCCACGACTCGATCACGCTGGACGAGCTCGTCGCCAACCCGCCGGAGAAGCTCGCGCTCGTGCTCGGCACAGAGGGCGACGGCCTGAGCCGTGGCGCGGTTGAGGCCGCTGACCTGGTGGTGCGCATCCCGATGGCCGGCGAGGTGGACTCGCTCAACGTTGCGGCGGCTTCGGCTGTCGCCTTCTGGGCCACCCGCGTCTGACGTCGCGGCGCGGCCGGGTCAGAGGAGCTGGGAGCGGCTGCGCGGGGACGCGTCTCCGCGCAGGGTCTCGTTCTGCCGGTCCTGCCAGACCGCGAACTTGGCCTGCGCCTCCATCTCCGCGGCGCTGGGCGCCAGGCCCACCACCAGGAGCAGCAGGATCGTGTTGATGGTGATGCCGATGATGAGCGGGCCCAGGAGCTCCCCCATGCCGATGCCGACGTCGGACGTGACGATTCCGCTCGTGACCTCCTCCGCCCGCATGGCCGACATGCCCGTGTAGTGCATGCCGGAGACGGCCAGGCCCATGATGAGCGTCGCGGCGGTGCCGGCGGCGAAGTTGTGCACCTTCGCAGACAGCCAGAGGCCGGCGGTCGCGGCGACGACGGCGATGAGCACCGACATGACGACGGTGACGGCGTCATAGGTGATCGTGACACCCACGTGCATGGCGCGCATGCCGAGGTAGTGCATGGCGGCGACGCCCAGCCCGGTGACCGTGCCGCCCCCGAGCAGCGCGAGGGCTCCGACGCCCGCCGCGCGGACGATGAACAGGCCGAGGCCCACGACGAGGACTGCAAGCAGGCCGCTTGCGATCGTCAGGGTCACGTCGAAGCGCGTCTCTGCGCCGCGGACGTGGAACCCGAGCATGGCGACGAAGTGCATGACCCAGATGCCAGTGCCGCCGATGGAGATGGCGCCGAGGACGAGCCAGGCGCTGCTTGCCCGCCCGCGCGCTACGCGCGCGCGGGCGGTACAGGTCAGGCCGACGGCGCACCCGGCGCACGAGAGCAGGAACGAGAGGATGGGCGTGACCCAGCCGAGCGCGAAGTGGTCGATCATGGGAGCTCTCCAGCGAGTACGAGTGAAGCGTTACGAGGGAAGCGTTACGAGGGAAGCGTTACGAGGGACGCGTGCGGTCTGCCGTGGACGCCGTCGTCGCACAGTCAGGCCGTTGCCAGGGCCGATCGATACCTATTAGAAGGGGCTGACGGAGTGAGATGCACCGTTTATGGCGGGTTAATTCGGGCATAAGGAGGGTGATCTCTGCGGCCCCGGCCAAGGAGTCGGGCTCGCGCCTCGGGTTCCGGCATCGCGCCGGATCTCGTTGAAGCGTTGGTAGCCTTTGCGCGGCCCGTGGTCCTGACTGCGCACCGGCGACTCGATCCTCCGAACGGACAATCATGAAGACAGCGAGGCATGTCGCGGGGCAAAGAGGGCGCAGGTACTGGCTCATGTGGGGTGCGGCGGTCGCGCTGGCCGCCGTGGGTGTTCTGTCGTACCTGGTCATGGCGTCGCTCTCCGACGGCGCGGCCAACATCGCGCGGACCGCAGCAGCAGCCGCGGCCCCCGCCAGCGCCCCGCAGGTGAGCACCCCGGCTCCCACAGGCACCCCGACCCCCACGCCTACCCCGACACCGACACCCAGTGCATCCGTCCCGGAGGCATCGCCGTCGCCCACGACGACCCCGCCGACGTCGACCACTGCCGCGGCCGCGGGACGGATTGCCCCTGGGACCACGTACGAGGGAGACGCCACCCACTACGAGGCCGCGGACGGCAACGGCGCCTGCCTCTTCGGCCCGAGCGACGACATGATGATCGCGGCGATGAACGAGACCGACTACGAGACCTCCAAGGCGTGCGGCGCCTACGTGCTCGTCCGTGCGGCGAACGGCGCCTCTGTCACGGTGCGCATCACCAACGTGTGCCCCCTGCCCTGCGCACCCGGGCAGCTCGACCTCAGCAAGCAAGCATTCGCCGAGCTCGCAGATCCGGTGCTCGGCCGGATCCCGATCACCTGGAGCCTGCTGAGCCCTGGTGCCGCCGACACGATCTCGATCCGGTACAAGGACGGGTCGAGCCAGTGGTGGTGCGGCATCCAGGTAATCGACCACCGGAACCCCGTCGCGAAGCTGGAGGTCGACACCGGGAGCGGCTGGCGGACGTTGCCCCGTGCCGAGTACAACTACTTCCTCGCCGAGGACGGCAGCGGGTGCGGCGGCGCGATCAGGATCACCGACATCTACGGCGAGCGGCTGACGATCAACGCGCTCCCCGTGCGGGCAGACGTCGTCCAGCCGACCGGTGTCCAGTTCGGCCAGCACTGAGGGCGGCGGCATCAGCGGTGGACTTCTGAGCGACCCGCGTCTGACGGCGTCGGGCCGGCCCGCGGGGTGAAATGACAGCGGCGTCGGCCCTCGGTAGCCTGCGTCGCGACCAGCGCCGACGATCAAGGAGCCGCGTGATAGAGATCAACTGGCTGGCCACCGCGCTCGCACTCGTGGCCGGCATGGCCGTGGCGGGAGTCTGGTATGGCAAGGCCTTCGTGGCCCTCTGGTGGAGGCTGACGGGCATCACCCCGGAGCAGTCCAAGGCGGCCAGCAGAAGGAACCTGGTCCAGCTCCTCGTCGCGAACGGCGTGACGGCGGTCGGGCTGGCGTTCGGCATCGGGATCGCGTCGGCGGCCTTCGACGATGATTCGGTCGGGCTGGCGCTGCTGGTCGGCTTCGTGGCGTGGCTGGCGTTCTCGGCGTCCACCCTGCTCCAGCACAACGCCTTCGAGCTGAAGCCTTGGCGGCTGACCCTCCTCAACAGCAGCTATCAGCTGGTGCTGTTCCTCGCCATGGCGCTGGTGATCGGGCTGCTGTAGCGGCGTTGGTCCCGCGGAGGGAGCCCGGGCCCGGAGGTCGGGCGTCTCACGCCTCCGGGCCCACCATCGCCTCCGGTGCGGGACGCCGCTCGCGCAGCCACACCTCGCTCTGGGCGACGTGTGCCGCCGCCGCGACCGACGCCGCCACGGGATCACGGGACACGAGCGCCCGCAGGATCGCCCGGTGGCCGGCGTCGGAGACCCGCTTGGTCTCCGGCGTGAGGACCGGGTAGGCGCGCGAGCGCGACCGGAGCACCGCCACCATCGCGCCGAGCGACTCGTTGCCGCACAGCCGCACGATGCCCATGTGGAACTCGTGGTCGAGCGCCGACTGCTCGTCCACGTCCTCGCTCGCCTCCAGCCGGTCGAGGAGATCGCCCAGCCCGGCGAGCGTCGCGTCGTCGCAGCGTGCGGCGGAGAGGGACACGGCGTGCGCCTCCAGCACGCGGCGCAGCTCGTAGAGCTCGAGGATCGACTCCAGCGGGAGCAGCCCGACCGTGAGGGACAGCGTCCCGATCATGTCGGCGGCGCGCAGCTCGCCGACGTAGGTGCCCGCGCCCCGTCGCGTCTCGACGACGCCGAGGGCCGAGAGCGTGCGGATCGCCTCGCGGATCGAGCCGCGCGAGACGCCGAGCCGCTCGCTCAGCTCGCCCTCGCTGGGCATCCGGTCGCCCGGGTGGAGCGAACCGTCGGCGATCAGGGTACGCAGCCCGTGCAGGGCCGTCTCGACTGCGCTCACCTCGTGCATCCCACCAGCATGTCAGGTCCCCGGCAGCGCGGCGGACATTTCGCGCCGGTAAAACCTGTCCTACAAGTCTGTGTCACTTCCCCGGAGACACTGGTGCTGATCGGGCCGACCTGCCATGGTTGTCCGACAAATCGCGAGGAAGGTGTTGATGGACCAGATACGCACAGCTCCGGCGCCCGTCCGTCTCGCGTCCGGGAGACCGGCGCGGGAAGCGTGGCCGCTGGACAGGTCGGTCGTGCACCTCAACCACGGCTCCTACGGCGCGGTGCCCACCGAGGTGGTGCGGTATCAGGACGAGCTGCGCCGCCAGGCCGACCTGAGCCCCGTCGCCTGGTTTCCCCGCGCCCCCGAGCTCATCGCCGCGGCCCGCGGTGCGGTCGCGCCCTTCGTCGGCGCCCGGGCCGAGGACACCGCCTTCGTGCCGAACGCCTCCGCGGCCGCGACCGTGGTCCTCAACGCCCTGCGGCTGGAGCCCGGCGACGAGATCCTCGTCACCGACCACGGGTACGGCGCGATCACCATGGGCGCCCGCCGCCTCGCCCGCCGCTTCGGCGCCCGGGTGCGAACGGTCGACCTCCCGCTCGCCGCCACGGCGGACGACGTCGTCGAACGGTTCCGCACCGAGCTCACCGACGCCGTGCGCCTGGTCGTCGTCGACCAGATCACCTCACCCACCGCGCGCCTGCTCCCCACCGCGCGGATCACCGAGCTCGCCCACGAGCGCGGCGCCCGGGTCCTCGTCGACGGCGCCCACGCGCCCGGCCTCGTCGCGGACGCCGCCGCCGTCGGGGGAGGGGACTGGTGGTTCGGCAACCTGCACAAGTGGGCCTGCGCGCCCCGCGGTTCCGCACTCCTCGTCACCGACGCCGAAGACCGCGACGACCTGTGGCCCCTCATCGACTCCTGGGGCGCCGAGGAGCGCTACCCCGAGCGGTTCGACTCCCAGGGCACCATGGACACGACCGGCTACATCGCCGCGCCGCGGGCCATCGACTTCGTCGAGCGCGAGTACGGCTGGGCCCGCGCCCGCGAGACCATGACGGCGCTCGCGGACCACGGCGCCGCCGTCATCGGCGCGGCCCTCCAGCCCTTCGTGGACGCCCCGGTGGCCACCGACGTCGGTCTGCCCGTGGTGTCGATGCGCCTGCTCCGCCTGCCCGACGGGCTCGGCCGCGACCGCAGGGACGCCGACGAGCTGCGCCTACGCCTGCTGGACCTCGCCGGCGTCGCGTCGGCCTTCACGAGCGTCGCGGGCGTCGGCTACCTGCGCCTCTCGGCGCACCTGTACACGGAGCCGCGCGACTTCGACGCGTTCGTCGAGCGGGCGGTTCCCCAGATCCTGGCGTTCGCCGACGAACGCCGAGGCCGCTGACCCGCTCCCACCGGCGCGTCAGCGGCACCACCCGAACAAGAAGAAGGAGAGGTGCGCACATGAACCGCACCCGGACTGTCGTCACCGCGGGCCTGGCCACGATCGGCCTGCTCGCGCTCACCGCTTGTACCGGAGCCGGATCCGCCGACGACGGGACCGTCCGCCTGCAGATGGTCGAGAGCCTCACCAACCCGGCCCGGACCGAGCTGATCCGCGAGCTCCTGGACGAGTTCGAGGCGGAGCACCCCGGTGTCACCGTCGACCTCGTCTCCCCGCCCACCGACCAGGCCGACCAGAAGCTGCAGCAGATGCTGCAGTCGGGCCGGGGCGTCGACGTCCTCGAGGTGCGCGACAGCACCGTGGGGGCGTTCAGCAACAACGGCTGGCTGTACGACCTGTCGGACGACGTCACCGGCTGGGCGGGCTGGGACGCCCTCACCGACAACGCGCAGGCGGTGACCGCGCAGGACGGCGCCCGCTACTTCGTGCCGTACGGCTTCTACGGGCTGTCGCTGTTCTACCGCACGGACCTCGTCGAGGAGGCGGGCTTCGACGGCCCGCCGGCGTCGTGGGAGGAGCTGCTCGAACAGGCCTCCGCGATCCAGGACCCGCCGCAGAACACCTACGGCTATGCGTTCCGCGGCGGTCAGAACGGGTTCAGCAACGTCGTCGCGGCCGTGGAGGCGTACACGATCGACGACCTCGACGTGGAGAACGCGTACCTGCTGCAGGACGGGTCGACGATCTTCGCGGCGCCCGAGGCGCAGGACGCCGTCGACACCTACTTCTCCCTGTTCGAGGAGGCGGCACCGCCGTCGGCCGTGTCGTGGGGCTACCCCGAGATGGTGGAGGGCTTCACCAACGGGTCGACGGCGTTCCTGCTGCAGGACCCGGAGGTTATCGCCACGGTGTCGGAGTCGACGACGATCACGCAGGACCAGTGGTCCACCGCCCCGCTGCTGACCGGCCCCACGGGCAAGGCGGCGCAGCCGCTCGCGACCGCGGGCTGGGGCGTGGCCGAGGCCGGCGAGCACAAAAAGGAGGCGGTCGCGCTCGTCGAGTTCCTCTCGGGCGAGGAGCCCGCGACCCGGTTCGCCCAGGAGAACAGCCTCGTGCCGATCATCGACGGCGCGGGAGAGGACCCGTTCTACTCCGAGGGCCCGTGGACGAGCTACGTCACCATGACCGAGGACCCCGACACCTACGTCAACGTGGTGCAGCCGCGCGGCGAGAGCTGGTGGACGGAGTGGGAGCAGAAGGCGGACCAGGACGTGCAGGCGGTCCTGCTCGGCGACATGACGACGACCGAGCTGCTCGAGGAGTGGGACACGTTCTGGACCGAGAAGTACGCCGCGGAGCAGTGACGTGACGGCCACCACCCTCCCTCCGGCGCGGGCCGGGTCTCCACGCGCTACCCGCCGCCGGACGGCCTTCGGCCGCCGGCACGCGCTGACGATCCTCGGGTTCCTGGCGCCCGCCATCGTCTTCGTGTGCTGGTTCACGTACTTCCCGATGCTGCAGGGCGTCCACATGGCGTTCCGGGACTGGAACCTCTGGGACCTCACCGCGACGCCCTGGGTGGGCCTGGCGAACTTCGCCACGATCCTGAGCGACCCGGTCTTCCCCGTGGTCGCCGGCAACACCGTGGTGTGGGTCGTCGGCTCGATAGTGCCCCAGCTCGTGATCGGGTTCCTCGTCGCGCTGGGGCTGTGGCGCCGGTTCCGCTTCCGCGCGCTCTACCAGGCGCTCGTGTTCTATCCGTGGGCGGTGTCCGGCTTCCTCGTCGGCATGCTGTTCCGCTGGATGTTCAACGCCGAGTTCGGCGTGGTCAACGACCTGCTGATGAAGGCGGGCGCCATCGAGGCGCCCCTGCCGTGGCTCGCCGAGCCGCGGCTCGCGATGGTCGCGGTGATCGTCGCCAACGTCTGGTACGGCGTGACGTTCTTCGCGATCATGATCCTCGCGGCTCTCCAGTCGGTGCCCGACGAGGTGCTGGAGGCCGCCGCCATCGACGGCGCGGGCACGGTGCGCCGGCTCTTCTCCATCGTCGTCCCGTACATCTGGACGACGCTGGCGCTGACCGTGCTGCTCCGCGCGATCTGGACGTTCAACTCGCCCGAGATCATCTACGCGATGACCGCCGGCGGGCCCGCGGGCCGGACGCACATCGTCACGACGTGGATGATCGAGTTCACGCAGCAGGGCAGCTACGGCCTGGCCAGCGCCATCGGGCTCGTCGTGATGGTCGTCCTGTTCGTCTTCTGCGCCTTCTACCTGATGGCGATGAGGCGGGTGAACCAGCGATGACGATGCGTGTCGCCAGGGTCACGGGACTCGCGCTGTGGCTGGTCATCACCCTGTTCCCGCTCTACTGGGTGGTCGTGACGTCGTTCAAGTCACCGGGCTCGATCAACCGGTGGCCGCTGGAGTACTGGCCCTCCGAGCCCTCGACCGGCAACTACACGGAGCTGTTCGCCACCTCCAGCTTCGGCACGTTCATCGGCAACTCGCTCGTGGTCGCCCTGACCGCCGGGGCCACCGCGACGCTCATCGCGCTGCTCAGCGCCTACGTCCTGGCCCGGTTCGAGTTCCGGGGCAAGGGCGCAGTGCTCGGGGCGTTCCTGCTGACGCAGATGATCCCGGCGTTCATCGCGCTCGGGCCGCTGTACGCGATGCTCTCCGATCTCGGTCTGGTCGACACGAAGCCGGGGCTCGCCCTCGTCTACGTCGCGATGTGCATCCCGTTCTCCACCGTGATGCTGCGCGGGTTCTTCGAGAACATGCCCGACGCGCTGGAAGAGGCGGCGATGATCGACGGGTGCTCGCGCCTGGGTGCGCTGTTCCGCGTGCTCGTGCCGGTCATGGCGCCGGGGATCGTCGCCGCGTTCATCTTCAACTTCGTGAACTGCTGGAACGAGCTGTTCCTGTCCGTCGTGCTGATGAACTCCGACGCCAACAAGACGATCCCGGCCGCCCTGAACGGCTTCATCTCGACATTCAACATCGCCTGGGGCCCGATGTCGGCCGCAGCGGTGCTCACGATCCTGCCGACCATGGTGCTGTTCGCCCTGGCGAGCCGCTGGATCGTCGAGGGCCTCACGGCCGGGTCCGTCAAGGAGTAGCTAGCGGGGTCGCTCGGCACCGGGCGACCCCGTAGGCCCGTCAGAGGAGCTGGGACCGCCGGCGGGGGTCGGCCGCATCGCGCCGGATCTGCTCCTGCCGGCCCTGCCAGCCCTTGAACTTCTCCTGGGCCTCCAGCTCCGCGGCGCTCGGCGCCAGCCCGACGACCAGGAGCAGCAGGATCGTGCTGATGGTGACGCCGATGATCAGCGGGCCGAGCAGCGCGCCGACGGAGACGCCGCCGTCCGGCACGACGACTGCGCCGGTGACGACCTCTGCCCGCATGGCCGACATGCCCGTGTAGTGCATGCCGGAGACGGCCAGGCCCATGATGAGCGTCGCGGCGGTGCCGGCGGCGAAGTTCCGCACCTTGGCGGAGAGCCAGAGGCCGGCGGTCGCCGCGACGATGCCGACGAGCACCGACATGACGACGGTGACGGGGTCGTAGGTGATCGCGACGCCTACTTTCAGGGCGCGCATGCCGAGGTAGTGCATGGCAGCGATGCCCAGACCGGTGACGGTGCCGCCCGCGAGGAGCGCGAAGGCCCCGACGCCGGCCGCGCGGACGATGAAGAGGCCGAGCCCCACGACGGCGATGGCGAGCAGGCCGCTGGCGATCGTGAGGGCGACGTCGAACCGGGTCTCGGTGCCGCGGACGTGGAACCCGAGCATCGCCACGAAATGCATCACCCAGATGCCGGTGCCGCCGATGGAGACAGCGCCGAGACCGAGCCAGGCGGTGCTCGCCAAGCCGTGGGAGACGCGCGCGCGAGCCGTACAGGTCAGGCCGACGGCGCACCCGGCGCACGAGAGCAGGAACGAGAGGATGGGCGTGACCCAGCCCAACGCGAAGTGGTCGATCATGGTGAGGCTCTCCAGCGAGTGCGGGACGGACGCGTGGGGAAATCCGCCGGACATGCATCGTCCTGACGGTGGGACCGCTACCAGGGCATGGTCCACTGGAGAGTAAAGCGGGCTCATGTGCCGAGATGCACCTTTTGTCCGGGTTAACTTTGAAATTGATGGGGTGATCTTTCCTCGCCCGAGCGTGCGGTTTCCCGTTCGTTTTCCGGTCCGCTGTGGGTCCCGTCACGATGCCGCGTCCGATGCCCGGAAGAGGTGGCGCAGGGCCCCCAAAGTTAGGTTAGGCTCACCGTCGTGACCACCAAGACCGAGGGGCTCGACGTCAAGCCCTCGCGCATGTTCGATGTCGAGGTAGCGCGCGTGACGCGCCTGTGCCCGTCCTTCGTCCGGTTCACCTTCCGGGGCCCGGACCTGGACAAGTTCGCGGACAACGGCCGTGACCAGCGCATCAAGCTCCTCCTCCCGTCACCCCGCGGCGGCTGGGACGGCCTGCGCCGCGACGACCCCGACTGGTACGCCGCATGGCGCTCCCTCCCGGACGACGAGCGCAACCCGATGCGCACCTACACCGTCCGCACGGTCCGTCAGAACCTGCGCGAGGTCGACGTCGACGTCGTGATGCACGGTGACACCGGACCTGCGTCGCGCTGGGCGCTGACCGCGGCCGCCGGCGACCCGCTGGTCATCATGGGCCCGAACGCCGAGTACGACGGCGTCCACGGCGGTGTCGAGTTCGCTCCGCCGTCGTCCAGCCACGCGCTGCTGCTGGCGGGCGACGAGACCGCCGTTCCCGCCATCGCCGCCATCTGCGAGTCCCTGCCCGACGACGCGGTGGGCGAGGTCTTCCTCGAGGTGCCCCACCCGGAGGACGGCTGGGAGCTCGCCGCCCCCGCGGGCGTGCGCGTGCACTGGCTGGCGCGCGACGGGCGGGAGCACGGCGACGTGCTGGTCCCGGCTGTGCAGGACGCGGCGGACCGGCTGCTCGCGATGGGTGTGCGGCCGTCGTCGGACACCTCGCCGGCCCTCACCGCCGCCGGGCTGGACCTGTCGGGCGAGGCGCACGACGTCGACGTCGACACCGAGATGCTCTGGGAGGTGCCGATCGACGAGTCGGGCCGGCCCCTCGCGCAGGACACCGTGCTGTACGCGTGGCTCGCGGGCGAGGCGGGTGTCATCAAGACGCTGCGCCGTTACCTCGTGAACGAGTGCCAGGTGGACCGCAAGTCCGTGGCGTTCATGGGCTACTGGCGCAAGGGCCGCGCGGAGAACTGAACCGCGGACATTGCCCCGAAATCGCCGTTGACCTGCGAACACTGAGGCCAATGTGGTAGATATCGGACCCTGACGTTCCGGGAGGACGGATGGGTGCAACGGGGCAGCCTGCAGGGAGCGCGGGGCGTTCGGCCGGTACGGGAGGTTCGGGCAGCAGGTTCGGGCGCTGGTGGGACACCAGCCGCAACGCCGTGTTCGCGGTGTTCGGCACCGGTGCGGTCATCTGCGCCGGCTTCATGGAGGTCGTCGACCGTTCGATCCAGATCCCCTTGCTGGCGGCCCTCGTCGTACTGGCGCTGGCGGGCCTGTCCTCGATCTTCCGGGCGCGGACCTACGCGCGCCTGGCGGCGGCGGTGTGGGCGTGGGTGCGCGGCCACCGGATCCTCGTCATCGGGGCAGGGGCGCTCGCGCTGTCCCTCGGTGTGGGCGGGGCGGTGATGGTGGCGTCCGGTCAGTCCTGTGAGGACGCGACCGAGGTGGCCGTCATGGTCCCGGAGTACGGCGCCCCCGGCTTCGCGGCGGCAGCCGACGCGTTCGAGCAGGACTCGACCACGCCGTTCGCCTGCCCCCGGTACCACGTGACCACGTTCGGCGTGGGATGGCCGGCGCTCCGCGCGGCGTTCGCGTCCGGCTGGGGAGACGCCTCGGCCGAGGACGACGAGGCCGCGCCGGTCCTCGGGCCCCGGCCGGCAGTGTGGATCGCCGAGTCGCGGGCCCAGGCCGACATCGTGGCCTCGGAGGCGCTGACCCAGGACGTCACGATCTCCGGCCGCACGCTCGTGGCGGGCTCACCGCTGGTGCTGGCGGTGCCCGAGGCGCACGCGAAGACCCTGCGCGCGACGATCCGGTCGGACGACACGGCCAAGGAGCTGATCGCGGCGGCCGGGACGGCCGGCCTCTCCGTCGTCCGGGCCAACCCGGACACGTCGTTCGCCGCGGCGCTGCACACCGTGGGCCTCTACGGCGACTCGGACGGGATCCCCTCCGGAGGCTCCGACGCGGAGTCGCTGGAGCTCGACCTGGGGCACGCGCTCGAGCAGGCCGGCCTGCCGCTCGGGACCGACGGCGCCCTGCTGTGCCGCCTGCGTGAGCTGTCCACGGCGGAGCCGCCGCGGGTGGCGGTGCTGACGACCGAACGCGCGATGCTCGACGGCGGCGCGGCCTGCCCCGCCTCGAGCGGCGCCGACGATGCCGGCACGCTCGTCCCGTTCTATCCCGGCTCGCCGCTCGGCCTCGACTACACGGCGGTGCGGCTGGACTGGGCGGAGGAGGAGTCCGCCGGACGCCGGGCCGAGGCCGCGGAGGCCTTCGTGGAGTGGCTCGGTACGACCGAGGGGCAGACCGTCCTCGACCGGGAGGCGAAGGTGCGCGGCCTGGCCGGGCGCCCGCCATCGGGCGATGACGGGCCGCTGCCCGGTCTGCAGGGCGCACCGGTGGTCGAACCGGGTGCGAGCGTCGTCGCGTACACGCGCGTGCTGTCCACCGAGGAGCGGTACCGCACGGCGCGGCGCCCGGCTCGGGTGCTGGTGCTGGTGGACTCGTCGGCCTCCATGGGCCGGCCCGCCGACGGCGACCGGAAACGCATCGACGTGGCGCGGCGCGGGGTCCTCGGGGCGCTCGGGCACCTGAGCGGGTCCGACCAGGTGGGGGTGTGGCGGTTCTCCGGGGCGGCCACGTCGAGCCCTCAGGAGCTGCTCGGCCTGACGTCGAGCCAGACGGCGCAGGGCGAGGCTCCCGAACACCTGGGCCGGCTGCGGCCGAGCGGGTACACACCCCTCTACGACGCGATCGACGCCGGGACGTCCCACCTGATCGAGCTCGACACCGGCGCCGCCGCCCGCAGGCCCCTGACCGCGCTGGTCGTGCTGACCGACGGCGAGAACCGCCCGGGACGTGGTGCGGGGGCCGACCTGTCGGCGTCGGACCTGATCGGCTCCGCGCGTGCCGCGGCTGATTCGGGTGTCCGGGTGTACGTCGTGGCGGTGGGGGAGGCGTCGTGCCAGGTGAGCGACCTGCAGCAGATCGCGGCGGAGTGGGACGGCGAGTGCTGGGACAGCTCCTTCGGCGAGCTGGAGAGCACCCTGGGCAGCCTGTTCGGGCAGCTGGGAGGCCGGTGACATGACCGACGGAGCGACAGACAGCGGCTCGCACGACCACTCGAACGGGCATGGCTGGGCCACCCGCAGAGGCTTCCTGGTGGGTGCGGCGACCGGGTTCGTGGGGGTCGCCGCCCTTCGGCTGGGGCTCGACCAGATCTTCGGCGGCGCCGACGACATGGAGACGTTCGCCGCGGAGGACCAGCTCACGATCCTCAGCGGGCGTGACGAGACCGACGGCGGGCAGCGCCGTCTGCTCGTGGACCTGTGGAACCGGGTGCACGAGGCGCACCCCGCGCGGATCGTGGAGGTCTCCAGCAACGCCGACCTCGCCTACAGCACCATGCTGACGGCCGCGCAGGCCGGCGCGGAGGGTTACGACGTCTACAACCTGGACATCCCGTGGGTGCCGCAGTTCGCGCAGAGCGGCTACCTGCGGGTGCTCGACGAGGCCTCGGGCGACGGATTTCTGAGCGAGCCGTGGGCGGCCGGCACCTGGGACGGCGGCGTGTACGCGCTGCCGTTCAACTCCGACGTCGGGCTGCTGTACTGCAACCTGGACCTGATCACCGAGTACTACGACGGCGCCGTGCCCACGACGGACCCGATCCCGGTGGGGGACGGCTGGGCCGGCCTCGACCGGTTCGCGCACGAGGTCTTCGCCGCGGTGGGCGGCGAACGCGCCGGCCTGAGCCGGCCGCCCGTGGACACCGCGATCGCGCTGCAGCTCGCCGACTACGAGGGGTGCACGGTCAACCTGTGGGAGATCCTGCTGGGTTCTGACGCCGTCTCGGTCGACGGTGAGGGGCGCCCGGTGTTCGAGGACGTCGACGGGATCGGGGAGACCCTCGAGACCCTTGCCGCGCGGCTGCGCGCGTCGTCGGACGGCCCGAGCGGGACCGCCGCGTCGCTCGCGTTCGACGAGCAGGGGTCGCTCGCCGCGTTCGCCGCGGGGCGCGCGGTGTTCCTGCGGCACTGGCCGCGAGCGCTGCGCCTGCTGCGCGGGGAGGACGCGGCGCCGTTCCGGGTCGGCTTCATGCCGGTGCCCGGCGGGGGCGTGCTCGGCGGGCAGAGCCTCGCCGTGGCGGCGGCCTCGAAATACCCGGTCGCGGCGCGGCGGCTCATCGAGTTCCTCACGGACGAGCGTAGCCACCAGGTGATCTTCGAGCGCGGAGGCTTCGCCGCGAGCCGCGAGGCACCGTACCGCGACCTCGAGACGCCCTGGGCGCGTGAGCCGGCGACGGACGGCCTGGCGGCGTCCCTGGTCGACTACGCGACCGGGAAGGGTGTCGAGGGCACCAACGACCCGCTGCGCAAGGCCAACGACGCGCTGCGGCAGGCGCTGGACGGGGCGTCGCCCCGCCCGCGGCTGCAGCACTACGTGGAGCTCAGCGAGGAGTTCCGCAGGTACGTGCGGAGCGCCCTGTCCCCGGCCGGGACCTCGGGCGGCGCCGTGCGGTTCGACGGTGCCGAGTTCGCCGAGCGCATGGACGCGGCGATGGACGGCAAGGTCAGCGGGTAACGCCCAGGTCTTCGATCACCTCGACGCCCGGCATCTCGCACAGCAGCGGGCCGGGCATGAGCAGCTTGGAGCGGCGCACGCCCGAGCCCATCAGCGCCATCGTGCCCTCCTCGGTGAACCGGGAGTCGACCAGCACGCGGTAACCCTCGGGTAGCCCGACGGGCGTGATGCCGCCGTACTCCATGCCGGAGTCGGCGACGGCGCGGTCCATCGGCAGGAACGATGCCTTGCGCGCGTCCAGCAGCTTGCGCACACGCTTGTTGACGTCGGCGAACGTGCTGGCGGGGACGACGCACGCCGCGACGCGCTCGTCGTCACCCCGCTTGCCCGCCACGAGCACGCAGTTGGCCGACGCCTCCGGCGGCAGGTCGTGCAGCTCGTTGAGCGTCGCCGTCTCGGCGTGGTCCGGGTCGATCTCGGTGACGGCGACCAGGCCCGCGACCCGGGGGTCGGCGTCGGCCCAGGTGGTCAGTGCGGCGAGCACCGGCTCCGCGAGGAGTTCCGGATGGTCGAGCGCGGGCGCCCAGGCGAGGTCGCCCAGGGTGGGCAGGGTGGCGTTCTCGCTCATCGGCCGCACCTCACCGGCTGTACGTCGCCGTGAGCTGGGCACGCCCCAGCAGGTGGAAGAACACGTTGATCGCCACCTGCGCGTTGGTGTTGTCCGGGCCGAGGCCGAGCTCGCCGGGCTCCACGTCGAGCGCGTGCACGGCGAAGATGTACCGGTGCGGGTGGTCGCCGGGCGGCGGGCCGGCGCCCTCGAAGCCCGGGGTGTGGCCGTCGCTGCGTGTGTGGAACGCGCCGGCGGGCAGGCCCGAGCCGTCGGGCGCGCCTGCGCCGGTGTCGAGCGAGGTGACGTCGGCCGGGATGTCCACGACGGTCCAGTGGTGGTACCCCATCGGTGTCGGCGCGTCGGGGTCGTAGCAGGTCACCACGAACGACTTGGTGCCCTCGGGGAAGCCGCTCCAGGCCAGGGCGGGGGAGATGTTCTGGTCGTGCGCCGCGTGCGCGTCCGGCATGCGCTCGCCGTCGG
>NZ_UWYY01000011.1 GCF_900608595.1 Promicromonospora panici
GCCGGCCGGGATGCCGGCAGCTCGATGCGCCGGGATCCTAGCCATGCTCTCCTGCGCCGGGAGGGGACGGAGACGTGCCAGCGGGAACGGCGTCCGGAAGTAGAATCCGTGCCTGCGTTTCACGTGAAACGCCCGAGCGAAGGCGGCAGGGCTTATGGAGACCGCGCGACGGGAACACGCGCACCCTCCGAGGCGGCGGCGGAGGCCAGAGGCCAAGTCCCGGGAAGGGTGCTGACGACGGATCTCCGCACTGACGTTGGAGGCGCCCTTGGGGATGACGGAGGTGGGCGTCGGCCGAACCTGGCCAACGCTCAGCGCGGCGTCCGCCGATCGGACTGGGCGTCCCCGGGTCCGCTTGTTCGCGGGAGATGCCGCGGTTACGGAACGAGACTCGACGCACGGCACGTTTCACGTGAAACGCGCTCGCGCGGTGGAGTCGTGATTCTCAAGGATCCGGGTAGAAGGGTGCTTGAGATCATCGAATCGGAGGGGTTGGTCAACCCGGGCTCCCAGAGCGGATCTGATCGCCCGAGGGTCGGCGTTTCGGCACGCCTGAGCAGGCCCTCGACCGTAGCGTTACACAGGTGTGCTTCTTCAGACGAAAGTCCAAGCGAGTAGCGGCAGCCGCGCCTGTTGCAGCACCGGCTGCCCCCACAACAGTGCCCGACTCGTCCGCTTCGGAATCGCCCTCCGCCGTCGGGGAGGCCGCGACTGAGACGGGCGACACCGCGACGTCGAGTTCGCCCGTCGCAGTACTCACGGATCGCGCGATCCCTGCGACTGATGCGACACCGGCGAGGCAGCCGGCCGATCGGTCCGGGGAAGCGCCGACCGAGGAACCGATCCGGACGGACGAGAATGGCAATCCCTACGACGCACTGTCGTCGTCGGAGGCGAGCTCGAGCAGCGGAGCGACGGCGATCGAACGGGACGACGTCGAGTCGGCCGACGCGACCGACGCAGCGAACTCGACCTCGGGTGCTGAGCCGGCTGCCGAGGCCGACCTGGCGGTGTCGAGCTCGGGCGTTCCCGCCAAGACTTCCAATGCCTCGGGGGACGGACGGGTCCCCGCAAATCATCCGGATCGAGAAGCACCCCGAGGGGAACGATCCGAGGAGCCTGACGTCGACGGTGGGCGAACCGACGAGTCCTTCCGAAGTGCGGTCCCGACGTCCGGACCGCTGGCAGCGCCAGGATCGACGGAATCAGCTGAGGCAGGTCCGCCCGTCGACTCAGAGACGCCGGCAGGCTCCGTCCCCTCGTCCGAGGAGATGGCCCTTCCACAGCCAGTGATCGTTGACGGCCCCCCTCGCGACCAGGTCTGGGGGCAGGACCGCCTCGGCCAACAGGGTAAGGACGTCGCCGCGTTGAACCAGCTGATCGAGGCCGTGACCATGTCCGTGTCAGAGGCCGGCGAACCAGCCTCCGCTCCGGTCGAGCCGGTTCCCGCTAACAAGACGGCGGGCTCACCCGCTCGAGCAGCGACGTTGGAGCCGGCCGCCGAAACCGATGCCGCGGCGCCGACGGGCGAGGATCCCGATTCGATGGAGGAGCTGCCGTCAGACCGCCCGGTTCCCGCGGATGCGATCAAGCGTGCGAGCGAGGCGCTGGACGCGGCGGTCAACGCCGCGCCCGCGGTCATCGGACAGTCCTCGATGGCCATCGATGACGAGGCTGTGGCGTTCGTCGACGCGGAATTCACACATTTCGACGGAGAAAGTGGGTTGGAGTCCGAGCCAGAAGCGGTGGCCAGCGATTACAGTGTCCGCGTGACGGATCCGATTCCTGTGCAGAGCCTCTCCGCTCCCGGTGTTTCACGTGAAACGTCCGGGTCCGTGCAGATGCCCAATGGCACGCAGCAGCCCACGGGCGGCCCGCACGGTGGCGATGACGAGCGCCGGTCAGCCCTCATCGCAACCGTCCCGGCCGTTGACGATACGACTCCAGTCGCCGCCGAGCTCGCAATGGACGCTCGCCGACGTATCGAGCTCCAGGGGCGACGGTTCCCGCGCCCACCCAAGACCCGCATCATCACGGTGGCCAACCAGAAGGGCGGCGTCGGCAAGACGACGACGACCGTGAACGTCGCCGCCGGCCTGGCGCAGTCCGGCCTCAACGTGCTCGTCATCGACAACGACCCGCAGGGGAACGCATCCACGGCGCTCGGCATCGAGCACCGCGCAGGGACGCCCTCCGTCTACGAGGTCCTCGTCGAGGGCGAGTCGCTGGCGAGCACCGTCCAGCCGTGCCCCGACGTCCCGAACCTCTGGGGAGTGCCGGCGACAATCGACCTGTCGGGATCCGAGATCGAGCTGGTCTCGCTCGTTTCACGTGAAACGAGACTCCGTAAGGCGATCGACAAGTACCTCGCCGACCGTGTCGCGGCCGGGGAGGAGCGGATCGATTACGTTCTCATCGATTGCCCGCCGAGCCTCGGGCTCCTGACGGTGAACGCGTTCGTCGCGGGCCGTGAGGTCTTCATCCCTATCCAGTGCGAGTACTACGCACTCGAGGGTCTGAGCCAGCTGCTCAAGACCATCGACCTGATTCGCTCGCACCTCAACCCGGAACTGCGCGTCTCGTCGATTCTGCTGACCATGTATGACGGTCGCACCAACCTTGCGCAGCAGGTCGCGGGCGAAGTGCGCTCGCACTTCCCGGCCGAGACGTTCAAGACGACGATCCCGCGTTCGGTGCGCATCTCCGAGGCGCCGAGCTACGGCCAGACAGTGATGACGTACGACGCGACATCGACAGGTGCACTGGCGTACCTTCAGGCATCCCGTGAACTCGCCGAGCGTGGCCAGGGCGGTTCAAGCCCACGGCGTGCGATGAAGGCAGAAACGGTCGGAGCGCAGGACTGATGGTCCGCAGTGACGAACGGCGCGCGGTGCGCACCGTGATGATGGAGACGAAGCCCGTCCGCGCTCGGCGTCGGACCGGAACCGACGAGGAGACACGATGAGTGCGAAGCGACGCGGGCTCGGGCGGGGCCTGGGCGCCCTGATCCCGACGGGTCCTGAGCTGGAGGAGCAGGCGGCGGGGGCAGGACTCGGCGAGTCCGACGGCGCCGACGGCGCGCTGGGCGGCTCGGTCGCGACGGTGGTCGAGGAGCGGCCGGAGCCAGCCCTCGATGAGACGGACGGGATGCCGGCAAGCACCGTCCCGGTAGGAACGGTCTCCACCGAGTCGCCGGCCGAGAAGAAGACGGTCAAGAACAACGGCCCTCGTCCCAGCACCGTGAAGTGGGACTCTGCCATCGCGAGCGGGCGACTCTCGGTCGCCAACGATGCCGCGGAAGGGGGCAGCGCATCGGCGCTGGACAATACGTTCTTCAGCCGCGAGCAGGCGGACGCCAACACTGTTTCACGTGAAACACCGGAACTCCTCCCTGTGCCGGGGGCACGGTTCGCCGAGCTGCCGGTCACCTCGATCCGACCGAACACGTGGCAGCCGCGCACCGTCTTCGACGAGGGCGATCTCGATGAGCTGATCGACTCGATCAAGGAGATCGGCGTCCTTCAGCCGATCGTCGTCCGGCCTGACAAGGACCATCCGGGCGAGTACGAGCTCATCATGGGTGAGCGGCGCTGGCGTGCGACGCAGGCCGCCGAGCTCGAGACCATTCCGGCGATCGTCCGCGACACCGAAGACGGCGACATGCTTCGGGACGCGCTTCTCGAGAACCTGCACCGGTCAGACCTGAACCCGCTCGAGGAAGCCGCGGCATATCGCCAGCTCCTCGACGATTTCGACTGCACGCACGAGGAGCTCGCCACCCGGATCGCGCGCAGCCGCCCGCAGATCTCGAACACGCTGCGCCTGCTCCGTCTGCCTCCGCTGGTGCAGCGACGGGTTGCCGCCGGCGTGCTGTCGGCCGGCCATGCGCGCGCACTTCTCGGGTTGAGCGACGGCGCGGAGATCGAACGGCTCGCGCAACGCATCGTGTCGGAAGGGCTCTCGGTCCGCGCGACCGAAGAGATCGTGATGCTCACGGAGTCGGACGGCAGCGCCGGAAAGGCCCGCAAGGCCCCGCGGGCCGGAACGCGCAGCGAGGCGGTGGACGAGCTGGCCACACGCCTCTCCGACCGGTTCGAGACTCGGGTCAAGGTGGCGCTCGGCAAGACCAAGGGCCGCATGACCGTCGAGTTCGCCTCCGTGGAGGATCTCAATCGGATCCTCAACGTCATGGCGCCAGATGAGCGGGGCCTGCTCAAGCCGCCGACCAACGGCTGACGCCCGGGCGTCGACGGCCGGGCGCGACGTTCGCGAACACACACAAGCACACACGGCTCCGGGCCGGCACCTCCCAGCGGGGGATGCCGGCCCGGAGCCGTTCACTGTGTTCCGGTGCCGCGTTACCGCACGGGAGCCAGCGCCATGTCGATGATCGTGCGGTACAGGGCCGCGAGATCGTGGCCGCTCGCTGCCACCGCCTGCGGCAGGAGCGACATCTCCGTCATGCCCGGCGCGACATTGACCTCGAGGATGTGGGCCGTGCCGGACCGGTCGAGGATCATGTCGGTGCGCGACAGGTGGCGCAGGTGGAGAACCTGGTGGGCGCGTATCGCGGCGTCGGACACCAGGGTGGCCTGCTCCGCGGTGAGGCGAGCCGGCGCGAAGAACTCGGTCTCCCCGGCGACGTAGCGGGCCGCATAGTCGTAACCGCCGTCGGCCACGATCTCGACCGCGGGAAGCGCCTCGGGTCCGTCAGGCCCGTCGATCACGCTGACCGCGAGCTCGACACCGTCGATCGCCTGCTCGATGAGGGCGGTCTCGCCGTAGGCGAAGCATTCGACCATCGCGCGGGGCAGGTCTCCGGCACGAGCCACCACCGTGACCCCGAGCGCGGAGCCGCCCTCGGTCGGCTTGACCACCAGGGGGAGTCCTAGGCGCCGCACGATCGTGTCGAGCACGGGCTGCGCGCCGAGGTCCCTGAAGAGGCTCTGGGGGAGCGTCACATAGTCGGGAGTCGCGAGGCCCGCCTCGAGCAGGGCGGCCTTGGAGATCGGCTTGTTCCACACGACGCGGCTGGCACGCGGACCGGTGCCTACGTACGGCAGCCCGACCATGTCGAGCACATCGCGCACCGAACCGTCCTCGCCCGAGGCCCCGTGCAGCAGCGGCCAGACGACGTCGGGCCGCGTGTCGCGCAGGAACGTCAGGAGATCCGCGTCGACGTCGTGCACGATCACCTCGATACCGGTGGACCGCAAGGCCTCGGCGACTCGGCGCCCCGACCGGAGCGACACGTCCCGTTCGTGGGAGAGCCCACCGGAGAGGACGACGACCAGCGGACCACCGTCCGTGGCGTCGGACCCGGCGGGGCCGAAGGAAGAGTCCGCGGGGTCGCCGGACGGCGCCGGTGCGGACGGGGCGGGGGCGGAACTGGTCATCGAGGGACTCACTCGGTCGGGATCAAGGGGTCAGCCGCCATCGTGTCAGACGTACAGGTCACCCGCGTGATCTGTACGTCTGACAGGGGATGGCGGATCAGGCCAGGTCGGGTGCGGGGCCCTCGACGTCGTCCGCATCGGGGTCCAGCTGCGCCGACGTGCCGAAGATCTGCACCAGCTCGGACTCGCCGTTCACGACGCCGGCGAGTCGGCGTACGCCCTCGCGGATCCGGTCCGGCGTGGGAAAGCAGAAGGACAGCCGCATATGGTCGGAGCCGCTGCCGTCGTAGTAGAAGGCGGTGCCTGGGACGTACGCGACGCGCGCGGTGACCGCGCGGGGGAGCATGGCGCGAGCGTCGAGCCCATCAGGGAGCCGCACCCACACGAAGAACCCGCCTTTGGGCACGTTCCACGACGCGCTGGGAAGGTGCTCGCCGAGCGCCCCTACCAGAGCGTCACGACGCTCCCGGTAGAGCTCGCGGTAGTCCTTGATCTGCGCCTTCCAGTCGCACGTGTCGAGGTAGGTCGCCACGGCGAGCTGCGAGGCGTTCGACGGCGACAGGACAGCCGACTCACTTGCGAGGACGAGCTTGTCGCGCACGGCATGCGGTGCGATCACGAACCCGACGCGGTAGCCGGGGGCGAACGTCTTGGAGAACGAGCCCAGGTACAGCACGCCGTCCGTGTCGTAGGAACGCAGGGCGGGCATCGGCTCGCCGTCGAACCCGAGAAGGCCGTAGGGGTTGTCCTCCACGACGAGGACGCCGTGCCGCCGGCAGATCTCCAGCACCTGCGGGCGGCGCTCGGCGGACAGCGAGACGCCCGCGGGGTTCTGGAAGTTCGGGACCGTATAGAGGAACTTTACCCGGCGTCCCTCGGCAGCGAGGCGGGTGAGCGTCGCATCGAGCTCGGCCGGCACCAGGCCGTCGGCGTCGAGCGGAACCTGGACGACGTCGGCCTGGTAGGAGCGGAAGACGCCAAGCGCCCCGACGTACGACGGCGCCTCGGCGATCACGACGTCGCCCGGGTCGACGAAGATGCGGGTCACGAGGTCGAGCGCGGACTGTGAACCGGTGGTGACCACCACGTCGTCAGGATGGGCGGAGACACCTTCGAGGGCGACGACCTGCGTGATGTGTTCGCGCAGAACCTCCTCGCCCTGGCCCGAGCCGTACTGGAGAGCCGTCGTGCCCTTGGTGGCGATGAGTCGTTGCATCGTCTCGGCGATGACGTCCAGGGGGAGGCCCTCGAGGTACGGCATACCGCCCGCGAGAGATACAACCTCGGGGCGGTTCGCCACGGCGAAGAGTGCCCGGATCTCGGAGGCGCGCATGCCGTGCGCTCGCGCCGCGTACGAACCGAACCACGGGTCGAGGCGGTTACCGGGAGTCTCGGGAAGCTCGTTCACGCGCCCCAGTCTCGCATGTGGGTGGTGTGCGGCCCAGTGTCCGTTCGTGGCGAAACGGTGAGATTACGCGGCTGGGACCCGGTTCGAGCCCGGATACCGACCCGGCTACGACACAGCAGAACCCGCCCGACGCAGAAGAGCGCGTGTCCCGCACCGGGCCTGGCCGGAACCAGGTGGAACGGGACACGCGCTCTGCCGAGCAGCGCGAGCTGTGGTCAGCTCTCGAGGACCTCGTCGATCTCGGCGGTCAGCGCGCGCTTGGGGCGGGCACCGATGATCGACTTCACGACCTCGCCGCCCTTGTAGACGTTGAGCGTCGGGATCGACACGATGCCGTAGTCCATGGCCGTCTGGCGGTTCTCGTCCGTGTCGAGCTTGACGATCTTGATCTTGCCCTCGTACTCGTCGGACAGCTCTTCGAGGATCGGCGCCACCATGCGGCACGGCCCGCACCACGTGGCCCAGAAATCGACAAAGACAGGGATGTCAGAGTCGAGGACCTCGGTCTTGAAGGTGTCGTCGGTGACCTTGATGGTGCTCATTCAGCATCTCCTTGTTCGTGGTCCCGTGGGGGCCGAATGGGGCGGGGCCGGTTGGAGCCGGCCGAGAGATCAGTCGTTCAGCGAGTCCAGGAACGCCTGCGCGTCGAGCGCCGCGGAGCAGCCCGAGCCGGCGGCCGTGATCGCCTGGCGGTAGGTGTGGTCGACGGCGTCGCCGCAAGCAAAGACGCCGGGAAGGTTGGTGCGAGTGCTGCGGCCCTCGACGACGATGTAGCCGTTCTCGTCCAGGTCGACCTGGCCCTTGACCAGGTCGGTGCGGGGCTCGTGGCCGATCGCGACGAACAGACCGGTCGCGTCCAGGTCCCGCACCTCGCCCGTGACGGTGTCGCGCAGGCTGATGCCCGCGACCTTGCTGTCGCCGTTGATACCCGCGACCTCGCTGTTCCACGCGAACTCGATCTTCGGGTCCGCGATGGCGCGCTCGGCCATGATCTTCGAGGCGCGCAGGTCATCGCGGCGGTGCACCACGGTCACCTTGGACGCGAACCGCGTGAGGAAGGTGGCCTCCTCCATCGCGGAGTCGCCGCCGCCGACGACAGCGATGTCCTGGTCGCGGAAGAAGAACCCGTCGCAGGTGGCGCACCACGAGACACCGCGCCCCGAGAGGCGCTTCTCGTCGGGGAGCCCCAGCTCGCGGTAGGCCGAGCCGGTAGCCAGGATCACCGAGCGGGCCCGGTAGGTGTCGCCGCCGCCCGTCACGATGGTCTTGATGTCGCCCGTGAGCTCGACCTGCTCGGCGTCGTCCCAGATGACCTGGGCGCCGAACCTCTCCGCCTGCTCGCGCATGGCATCCATCAGGTCCGGTCCCTGGATTCCGGCGGGGAAACCGGGGAAGTTCTCCACCTCGGTGGTGTTCATCAGGGCGCCACCAGCGGTGACCGAGCCAGCGATGACGACCGGGGCGAAGCCTGCCCGCGCCGCGTAGACGGCTGCGGTATATCCCGCGGGGCCGGACCCCACGATCACGACGTCGAGCACGGGGGTGTCGGTGTTCCCGGCAGCCGGAGCGGTGGTCTGTTCGGTCAAGGCGGTCTCCTCGAGTTCCATGGGCACACGCAACAACACGCGAGCGGGTCCCAGTGTTCCAGCCGATGGCGTCCATGGCCCCATCGTGGGCGTGAGTCGCGCCACACAATATCGACAGATTTCGATGCATGGGGAGTGGCGGGGGCATGAGTAGAGCGCGAAGTCGCCCGAACGCTTGCGCGGGAGCGTTCACGGGCGGCAGGGCGCCCTCCACTCCGGGACAGATGCTCCCGCGCAGCATTCGGGCGACTTCGCGCCCTACTCATACCCCCAGGGTGGGTTAGCTGAGGACTACCTCGTTCAGTTCCAGGCGGAAACCGTCAGAGACCTGCGGCAGCTCGGTGATCCAGATGGTGAACGAGTCGCTCTCCACCGGCTCGGTCAGGTCGAACGTCGTGGTGTCCGCGAAGGTGCCTTCAGCGAGCACCTCGCCGCCCGCGCCGCCCTTGAGGATCTGCACCTTGCCACCAGGCGTGTTGGTGAGCAGCTCCACCTTGGTGACCGAGGCCGGCTCGCGGAGCTTCAGCTCCATCCCCAGCGAGTCCTTGAACCCGCCGAACGCCGCCTGCTGGTAGGTGGTCGTGAAGTAGAAGGACTGGGGATCGGCGTCGAAAGCGCGCTCGACCGCCTCGGGGTGGTCGATGGTCTGACCCTCCCACTCGAGCGTGCCCAGCAAGGCCGCCGAGTCGATCAGCGGACGTGCTTCCGTCTGTGCGGGCGGGGACGGCTCGGCGCTGCCCTCGCCCTCCTCGCCCGCGCCGGTCGCGGAGGCGGACACCGTAGGCGTCGGGCTCGCGTCGGCGATCAGCTCGGGGGGCGGCGAGAGCACGGCGTTGATCGCCCAGATCAGGCCGGCCACGACGGCGACGCCGACGAGGCCGAGCACGATCGGCGTCGGGTTCACGCCGCCTCGCTTGGGTGCGGGCTGGGTGGCGAAACCGCCGTCCTGCTCGTAGTAGCCGCCGTTGGGGTCGTAACCGCCGGGAGCGAACTGCGGTGGGTACTGCTGCGGCGCGCCCTCGGGGGCGTACTGTGCCTGGTCGTACCCCGGCTGGGCCGGAACGAGGGGCTGGCCGAACTGGTCGTAGCCCTGCGGTGCGGCCTCCGGGGGAGGCGGCGGCACCGGGGCATGCTGTCCGTAGGCCTGCGGCTCGTAGGTGTACTCGTTCTGCGGCTCCGGGTAGCCGGCGGGCACGGCGCCCGCCCCCGTCGCGATTGTCTCGTCAGTGCGTGCGATCCGGCCGGAGACGGGGCGCCGCACGGGCGGTGCTCCCTCGCCGCTGAAAGCGTCCGCGATCGACTGTCGTCGCGGACCCTCCGGCTCGGGCTGCACAAATCCAGGCAGCGATGCCACTACGGAAACCTCTCCCCACGGCGCCAGGGCCGTGGTCACGTCGTCGGGGTTCATCGGTCCGTCGGTGCCGCCGGACGCGTTGAACGTCCGGCCGACCAGGGCATCGATGGTGGTGTCCACGTGGGGAACCAGCGTGGACAGCGGCGCTACTGCGCCGGAAGCGTCGAGCTGCGCGGGCAGCGGGATCAGTGTGTCCTTCGCGATCCAGTCGGCCTCGAGGTCCTGGCCGGGCCAGCGCGCCGTCATCGCGTAGTAGAGAAGAGCCACCAGACCCTGGGCGTCGAGCTGCGCGGGCTTGCCGTTGAGGGTATCGCCTGAGGCGAGGCCGCCGTCGAGACCGAGGCCCGTGAGGCGGACCTGATGGCCGTCGACCCGCACTGCCTCCGGGCGCAGCGCGGTGTGGTGCACACCGCGGGCATGCGCGACGGAGAGGGCGGCTGCCGCCTCGCCGACGATCGCCCGGGCCTGCTGCTCGTCCACCAGGCCGCTCGAGACGATCTCGGTCAGCGTAGTGCCGGTGTGCGGTTCGGTGACGACGTACTTGCGGTTGTCGGAGTCGGACCCGGCGTCGAGCACGCGGACGAGCCGGGGGTCCGTCACGAGCGCCGCGCGGCGGGCGGAGTCGAGGGCATCGCCCGCGTACGGGCCGGTCACGAGGGTGACGCGGACCTCGCGGTCCAGGATCAGGTCGTGCGCCTCCCAAGCGGTTGCCGCGGCAAGGTCGGTCGACGACTGCTGGCCAAGCCTGTATCTCTCGACCAGCACGGTGCCTGGCTCGACGGTGCTCACGCGGACCTCCTCGCTCGCTCGGGGGACAGTAGCAGGTGCGTGACCACGGGGGTCAGGCACCGTCGCCATGCTACGCGGAACCGCTGACAACCCGCCGAAATGTCGCCTGAACGCAACGAAAGCGCAGATCAGTGATCTGCGCTCTCGTCACGGTGACGCGTTCGTCACGGCGACACCTTCGGTGCGGCGATCGAGCGGGGTCAGCGCTTGAAACGCGACAGCACGGGGCTGAGCAGCCGGTCGAGCTCCTTGACCCGCAGCAGACGAAGCAGCACCACGTAGACGAGGAGCATGACCAGGCCGCAGAGCGCCGACACCCACAGGCCGCTGAGCATGGTGAGCACCCAGCCGCGGCCGAACGACAGCACGTCGAACCCGCCGACGAGCTGGTAGACGCCCCACCCGGCGAGACCGGAGAGCACGGCGGCGAGGAGCGCCTTGGCGTGCAGGAGGAGGACGCGGCCACCGTCGAGCCGCCCGCCGAGCTTGGTGCGCAGGCCGCGCGTGCGCAGGAGCACCGTGACCCAGTTCGAGAGGGCGTAGGCGCCACCCGCGGCGACCACCCACATCCCGATCGGCAGCCAGATCTGCGCCGCGACAAGCCCGATCACCAGCATGGACGTGGACGGAACGGTGATCCAGAAGACCGAGCGGCCGTCCTCATACGCGTAGTAGACCCACTTCATGAGGGCCATCGCACCGAGCGGTACCAGGCCGAACGAGAGGGCGATCAGCACGGGGGCGATCAGGGCGGTGCCCTCCTCGCCCGCCGTCGGGACGATGAAAGCCGTGGCCGGTGCGGCCAGCACGGTGAGCGCGGCGGTGGCGAACACCGTGAAGACCCCGATGGTGCGCAGGCCCAGGGAGAGGTCGTCGCGGACGCGGTCGGTGTCGCCGTCCTGGGCGGCCTTGCTGATGCCCGTGAACAGGGCCGTCGCGATGGAGACCGTGACCAGCGAGTGCGGCAGCAGGTAGATGAGGAGTGCCTGTGTGTACGAGCCGTTACCGGCGACTGCCTCAAGCTCAGTGCTCGCCGCGCCCGCCTCGGACGCCACCCGGGTCAGGTAGAGGATGCCGGCCTGTTCCAGGACCACCGCGGCGAACGTCCACAGGGCCACCGACCCGGCAGCGCGCAGACCGATGCCGCGCAACCCGAGCCGGAAGCGCCAGCGGAAGCCCGAGCGCAGCAGCGGGACCAGCAGCACCAGGGCCTGTGCGGCGATGCCGAGGGTGGCCGTGCCTGCCAGCAGGATGGTGCGCGGCGTGTCCCACTGGGACAGGTCGTTGATGCCGAGCTCGGGCGCGGTGCCGAACACGATGAGGAAGATGCCGAACCCGATGACCGAGACCACATTGTTGGCCACCGGCGCCCACATGAACGGCCCGAACTGCTCGCGCGCGTTCAGCACCTGGCCCAACAGCGTGTACAGGCCGTAGAAGAACAGCTGGGGGATGCACCAGTAGGCGAAGATGGTGCCGAGGGCGAGCTCCTCGGCGCTCCAGCCGTCCGTGTAGAGCATCACCACCCACGCCGACGCGCCCGTGAGGATCGCGGTGATGGCGAGGATGCCGACGGCGGAGACCGTGAGCAGCTTGTCGATCCGCTCCTGCGCGTTGTGCGCGCGGAACGCCTTCACGATCTGCGGCACCAGGACGGCGTTCAGCGCACCGCCGGCGAGGATCGCGAACAGCACGTTGGGCAGCTTGTTCGCGACGTCGAACGCGATCGCGACGCTGCCGAACGAGCCGATGGCGGCCACCAGCATCATGTTGCGGACCAGGCCGCCGAGGCGGGAGGCCGCGGTGCCGGCCGCCATCACTATCGAGTTGCGGCCGAGACCCCGGGACGACGGCGGTGTGGCGGGCGTGCCCGTGCCGCTCGCGCCCTCGAGGCTGGGGTCCGACGCTGGGTCGGCTGCTGCGGTCACGGTCTTCTCCTGGGTCAAGCGACTACTCCCGTGGTCTGGGCCTTGCCCGGTGTTGTTCGGCCGACATTGTGCGGCGGCCGAAACACTACTCTGCCCGGACGGGCACGGATTCCTCGGCCGCCGCGGGCGCGGTCTCCGGGGGCTCGGCGGCCGTCCCTGTCGCCTCCTCGACGTCCTCGCGGGTGGCGCGGTACGGCGAGCGCCCACGACGCACGGTGCGCCAGATGCCGGACAGGAACAGGAGCGCCACGAGGCCCGCGGCGATCCAGGTGCCGACCTCTTCCCAGCCCGCGCGGACGCGGACCTGGAACGACGAGTCGTCGCTGATCTTGGCACCGGTCGGGGTCAGGACCTGCGCGGTCACCTCGACGTCGCCGGAGCCGATGGCGCGGACCGGTACCTGCACGTCCATATCCTGCCCGGCGGGGATGGTCTCCGTGCTGCGGTCGTCGACGGTGAGCCGCGGATGATCGGGGCGCAGCACCACCGTGACGGTCGCGTCCACGTCGAGCCCGTTGCGCACGCGCACCGGGATGTTGCCGACGTCGGTGATGAAGTTGATGTCCTGGCGCGGGACGACCGTCACGGACTTCTGCGTGAGGTTCTTCGACGAGCGCAGGGCTTGCCGCACGAACACCTCCCGGAGGCCTGGATCGCTGCGGTGCGCGACGGCGAGCGGAGCGACCAGGCGCGAGACGCCCGGCCGCCAGATCCGGCCGGGGTTCTCGGTGGCGACCGACGAGAACGTGACGACGGCGTCGCGCGCCCGCTCGAGCTCCGCCACCTGAGCCGCGCCGACCTCGGCCTTGGACGCCCGATGGTTCGGGAGTGGAATGCGGGGCACCTCCTGCGCGTCCTGCAGGAGCAGCGTGTTCAGGGTCGTGGTGTCGACCCAGTCGGCGTCGTCGAGCTCCTTGAGGATCGTGGACGCTGCCTCGGCGTCGGGCGTCCAGGTGCGCGGCGCAACGATCGACAGGCTCGGCGGGTCGAACGGCGTCTGGTTCACGACGGCGGCCGTCTCGGCCAGGAGGCGCTGCGTGCCCTCGGCCGTCGTGGTGCTGGTCGTGACCGACGTGTCGGTGCTGCTCTCGGTGGAGGAGGCGGTCTCGGCGCCCGACAGGTCGGTCGCCGAGAGGAAGGCCCCGGTGAGGATCGTGTCGGTCACGACCGCGCGCGCGGTCCCCGACGGGGTGTTGACGTCCGCCCGGCCCGTCACCGTGCCGGCACCCTCGTATCCCAGCCCGCCGCTGCCGACCACGATGTTCGGGCGATCGGCGTCGACCGCGAGGTCGAGGGTCTGGAGGTCGGGCACTATGCCGTCCGCAGGCCAGGCCAGGTTCGAGCTCCAGCTCTCCGGCACCTCCCAGTTGGCCGTGCGGGGTGCCTGGAGGAAGCTGCGCGGCCCGGTGGTGCGCACATTGGCGTGCGCGAGGGCGGCGAGGTCGGGGTCATGGTCGGGAAGCGCGTAGGTCGCGGTCTTCTCGGCCGCGGTCAGCATGCGCTCGGACCACTCCTTGAGGGACGCGTCGTCCGACGTGGCGGCGATACCCATGACGTCCGGGTCGATCGCCAGCGACAGGTTGGTCTGCTCCGCGACCTGCAGGACGCCGTCCAGCCGCTGGCCCGTGGCGGTGCGCTGTGCCAGCGCGATCTCCGCGGTGCTCGGGTCGGCGGGATCGGTGGGCGGGCTGGTCACCGCGGCCAGGACGCTGAGCTTCATGGGCTCACGCTCCAGGCCGTCGGCGTCGTACATGAGGAACGAGCGGGCGACGCCGAGGCGGCCCGTGGCGCCGTCGACGGCGATCGCGAGCCGGCGTGCGCCGAAGCCCCGCAGCGTCTGGGCCCCTGGGTCGTAGGTGAAGGTGACGTTCGTGGAGGCGCCGGGTGCCAGGTCCGGGATCGACTTCTGCTCCGGCACCCCCCTGGCCGGTTCGAGCAGGTCGGCCGTCGACCACTCGGCGATCTCCGAGCGCGACGTGAGCGCCTCGTAGTCGACGCTCATCTGCGCCACGGCGTCGGTCACCGGGGCGTCGGTCGTGTTGGTGACCTTCGCCCTGATGGTCACCTCGTCGCCGGGCTTCGCGATCGGGTGGGAGACGGCGACGACGGAGACCTTCACCGGTCCCTGTGCGGACGTCGTCGCGGGGAGGCTGCCGGCGACGGTCGTGCCGGCCGTGGCGCGATCCGCCGTCGGGCCGGTGGCGGACGCCGGGAGGACTGTCGACCCGACGAGCGCCACGACCGCCAGGAGCACGGCGCTGATCTTGCCGGTGCGGCGGGCCACCCGGTGGCGAGCGGGACTGCGGGAGAAGTCGGGGTGCTGCGTCATGGCAGGTCGGGGCGCTCCGTGGGGAAGGCGTCGGCGCGCAGCGCGTCCCGGAGGTTCCTCGAGGACTCGAGGAGGTCCAGGGCGGCAGCGGCCAGTCGCTGCTCGTTCGGGTACGACAGGCGTTCGGCGAGCTCGTCGATCCTGACCCAGAGAGCGTCCTCGGCTTCGCCGTCCGGATCGTTCTCCACGGTCAGGCGACCGCCCTCCGCGCGCAAGAGGTAATGGTGCACCACCTTGTGGACTCGCCGGTCCTCACCGGTGAACCAGTAGTCGATCACGCCCAGCTCCGCCTGGATGGAGCCACGGATCCCGGTCTCCTCGCGGATCTCGCGGATCGCCGCTTCCTGCGGCGTCTCGCGCCCCTCGAGGTGACCCTTGGGCAGGCACCACTCCAGCCGACCTGTGCGGTTTCGCCGCAGGAGCACCGCAGCACTGAAGTCCTCGGGGCTCTCCGGCCCGGACCGCAGCACCAGGCCGCCGGCGGACGTCTCGTCCACGATGGGGAGGTGGGCCGGGGCGGTCGTCGCGGCGCGCCGGGCAGGATTCACCCGCAAAGGCGCTCCGCCGGGTGGCGTTGGCACCTCCGGCCGACCGTCAGGACGGTCGCTCGCCGGAACAGGGGTGGACATGCCCCAACACTACCGACTGAGCACCGTTGGTCTGGTCAGGGGGTCGGGCGGTTTCGGGCAGGGTTCGGTTTCATTCGTCGGAGGGCCGTCTGTGGCGGTCAACGTGCTGTCAACATGTGAGCGGTCTGGGAGAATGGGCGGCTGTGTCTACCCCTGAGCAGGATCTGTTGCGGCGCGCGCTGGGCGTGCTGACCGAGATGGCGCCCAGCGCGCTCGAGCTGGGCGAGCAGTTTCGTGCCGCGGGGCACGAGCTGTCGCTGGTCGGCGGCCCGGTCCGGGACGCGTTCCTCGGCCGTACGAGCAACGACCTCGACTTCGCGACATCGGCGTCGCCGAGCCAGACGCAGAAGATCCTCGCGCGCTGGGGCGACGCGAACTGGGACATCGGCAAGGAGTTCGGCACCATCGGGGCGCGGCGGGGCGACGTCGTCGTCGAGGTGACGACGTACCGGACCGACAAGTACGACTCGGCGTCCCGCAAGCCGCTCGTCGAGTTCGGGGACACGCTCGACGGCGACCTGTCACGCCGGGACTTCACCGTGAACGCGATGGCGGTTCGGGTGCCAGACCTGACCTTCGTCGACCCGTTCAACGGCCTGAGCGACCTCGCGGCCAAGGTGTTGCGCACGCCGATCGCGCCCGAGCGCTCGTTCGACGACGACCCGCTGCGCATGATGCGCGCCGCCCGGTTCGCCGCCCAGCTGTCGTTTCACGTGGAACCGGGGACCCTCGCCGCGCTGGTCGCCATGGCCGAGCGGATCCAGATCGTGTCGGCCGAACGGGTGCAGGCGGAGATCACCAAGTTGCTCCTGAGCGGCAACCCTCGCGCCGGCCTCGAGGTACTGGTCGACACCGGACTAGCCGAGCAGGTGCTGCCCGAGCTGCCCGCGCTGCAGCTCGAGATCGACGAGCACCACCGGCACAAGGACGTCTACCAGCACTCGCTCACCGTGCTGGAGCAGGCCATCGCCCAGGAGACAGGGCCCGACGGCGCCGTGCCCGCCCCGGACCTGGTGCTACGGCTCGCCTCGCTGCTGCACGACATCGGCAAGCCGGCCACGCGCCGCTTCGAGCCCGGTGGCGGCGTGAGCTTCCACCACCACGAGGTCGTCGGGGCCAAGCTCACCGCCAAGCGGCTCAGGGCGCTCAAATTCGAGAAGCAGGTGGTCAAGGACGTGTCCCGGCTGGTGGAGCTGCACCTGCGGTTCCACGGCTACGGCGACGGTGTGTGGACGGACTCCGCCGTCCGCCGGTACGTCACCGATGCCGGCCCGCTCCTCGAGCGGCTGCACCGGCTCACCCGCGCCGACTCGACGACGCGCAACAAGCGCAAGGCCAAGCGGCTGTCCGACGCGTACACCGACCTGGAGAACCGGATCGCCACACTGCGCGAGCAGGAGGAGATCGACGCGATCCGGCCGGACCTCGACGGCACGCAGATCATGGCGATCCTCGGGATCTCGCCGTCGCGCGAGGTCGGTGAGGCCTACAAGTACCTGCTGAGCCTGCGCATGGAACGGGGCCCGCTGGGCGAGGAAGCTGCCACGGAAGAACTGAGGAAGTGGTGGGCCGACCGGTAGTCAGACGTGGGTCGGGTCGAAGAGCGCGCTGACCGACTCGCCGCTGTGGATACGGCGCACCGCCTCCGCGAACGCCGGCGCGACGCTGATGACCGTCAGCTTGTCGTGCGACAGCAGCCCGGTCGTCGGCACCGTGTTGGTCGTGACGATCTCGACCACGTCCGGGTCGGCCGCGATGCGGTGCGCTGAGTCGTTGGCGAAGATGCCGTGCGTGCAGGCGATCCGCACGGTGCGCGCGCCGTGCTCGCGGAGCAGGTCGAGGATGGCGATGATCGTGGACCCGTTGGCGATCTCGTCGTCGAGCACGATGATGTCGCGGCCCGTCACGTCCCCGATCAGCGACGTGATCTCGACCCGGTCGCCGTCGAACCGCTCCTTCGCGGCCGCCGCGACCGGGATACCCAGCATCTTGGCGAACGCCGACGCGCTCTTCGCGTTGCCGAGATCGGGGGAGACCACCGTGGCCTTGGAGAGGTCGCTCGGCAGGAAGTGCGCGGCCAGCTCCCGCAGCGCATTGAGCTGATCGGTCGGCACCCGGAAGAACGAGTGCACCTGCGGAGCGTGCAGCGTCATCGTCAGGATGCGGTTCACGCCCGCCGTCTCCAGCAGGTCCGCGACGAGCCGGCCGCCGAGCGAGATCCGCGGCGCGTCCTTCTTGTCCGAGCGCGCGTACGCGAAGTGCGGCATGACGGCGGTAATCCGCGCCGCCGACGCGCCCTTGGCGGCGTCGATCATCAGCAGGAGCTCCATCAGGCTCTCCTGCGCGGGCCGCACCACGGACTGCACGAGGTAGACGTCGCGTTCGCGGCAGTTCTCCAGGAGCTGGACCTGCAGGCAGTCGTTCGCGAAGCGCTGGATGGAGATCGGGCTCAGCGGTACGTCGAGATCAGCGCACATCTCGTAAGCGAAGCGCTGACCTCCGGTACCAGCAAAGACCCGCACCTCGGCCATGGCTGGAGTCTACGGAACGACGAGCCCACATGCCTACAGCAATGATTCAAAAGTCCGGAAACTAGTAAAGCGCCGCCCGGAGCCACGGACCGGTCATCAGACGGCATCATGGATCCCGTGAGCCTCACCGACTGGCAGTCCTGGGAACCGTTCGTCGAGGCGCTACGTCGGTCCGCGCCGCCCGGGACGGAGATCAGCGAGTTCGTGGGCACCGTCGGTCGTGGCGCATGGCAGGGTACCTACCTGGACGACGGCGACCCCGACGCGCGCCGGGACAACTTCCGAGTGCTCGCACGCGAAGCGGCGAAGACCGGCGGCAGAGGTCCCAAGGCCGACCTCGACGACGCGCTCCGGGCAGTCGCCGAGCTCTCGCCCGACGTCGAGCGTCCCGTGCGGGTCCGCGCCGGCGTGCGGCCCGACGGTGATGTGGTCGAGCTGATCGCTCTGTCGTCCGCCGTCGTCTCGGGGCCGGGTGCTCCGGTGCTCGAGGTCGTGCTGGAGCCCGGAGCGCTTCCGCCGCGGTACCGCGAGACGATCGCGCCGTCCCCGGACGCCGCCCCGGCGTTGTCGGCCGATCCGGACGTCGTGCGGCGGGTGATCGCGGACCGGATGCCTGGCGCCGTCGGCGCGGCACCCGAGGAGATCGCCGCCGCCGAGGCCGCTCTGCCCGACGGCGTCCGGCTGCCGGAAGAGGTGCGCGCCCTGTATGCCACGGCCGGGTCGGGCAACCTGAAGCTCGGAGCCGACGCCGGTCAGTTCAGCGGGTTCGAGATCGTGCCGCTGAGCGGCAGCTTCCTCCGGGAGGCGTTCCTGCCTGCCGCTCGCTTCAGCACCTGGACCGCCGACGCCGGGACGTCCGCGCCCCAGGATCCGGAGGGGCGGGTGCAGACGGCGATCGGCTCGCCGCTCTGGTTCCCCGTCGGGACCGACGGCGCCGGCAACGTCTATGCCGTCGACCTCGCGCCGGGGGAGAACGGGCACCTGGGGCAGCTCGTGTTCCTGGACCACGAGCTGCACGCCGGGGCGGCGTATCGCGCAGAGAGCCTGGCCGCGCTGCTGACGGGGCGGACGGCAGGCTCGGCGGAACCGTCGCACGGGGCGAGCCGGACGGAGCGGGGTCCCGACAAGCTCGACGAGCAGGCAGAGTTCATGAACCTCGAGCCCGCTGAATGGACCGAACGGCTCGACGCCGGAACTGTCCCGGACACGCTCAAGGCAGCCGGCTTCGTACCCGACCGCGCGCACCCGCCGGCCCTGACCGAGACGATCACCGTGGCGAACCGGCTGCTCGAGCTGCGCGGGCTGGCGCCGATCGAGGTCACCACCGTGCGGCGTCCGCACGTTGGGGGCCGGGAGGCGTGAGCCAGATACGGCGAGGGCGGGAACCCTGGTCTGGGTTTCCGCCCTCGTCATGCCTACGGCCGGTGGCCAGTCAGATCAGTGACCGCCCTGGAACTCGCCGTCGGTCTCAGGACGCTTGATCAGCGTCGCCAGCCCGATGGTCAGCGCCATCAGGACGGCGCCGATCCCGAAGGCCAGGCCCGCGCCGCCTGCCATGCCCTGCGCGGCGGACGACCCGCCCTCGGTCAGGGACGCCGACCGGATCGTCATGATCGCGATGAACAGCGCGGTACCAGCGGCACCCGCCACCTGCTGCACCGTGTTGATCGTCGCCGAACCGTGCGAGTACTGGTGCGGCTTGAGCACCCCGAGCGCTGCGCTGAACAGCGGTGTGAACACGGAGGCCAGACCGATCATGAGCAGGATGTGCGCGCCGAGGATGTACAAGATCGACGTCGTGGGCGAGATGAACGCGAACGCGCCGATCGCCACGGTGACGACCGCCGTGGCGGGGATCATGATCGGCCGCGGGCCGAACCGGTCGTACCACCGCCCGACCACCGGGCCGAGCACGCCCATCGCCACACCACCCGGCAGCATGAGCAGGCCGACGGTCAGCGGCGCCATACCCAGAGCTTCCTGCAGGACGAGCGGCAGCACGATCATCGTGCCGAACATCGCCATCATCGAGATCGCCATGATCGCGACCGCCACGCGGAAGTTCGACTCGAGGAACGTGCGCAGGTCGAGCAGCGCGGATTCGGTGCGCTGCCGTGCGATCTGCCGCCAGATGAATAGACCGAGCACCGCGAGGCCCACCGCGAGCGGGATCCACGGGTTGACCGGTGCGGCGTGCTGCGCGGCCTCGCCGAGGCCCGAGAGGCCCCAGACCACTCCGCCGAACGCGACCAGCGCGAGCAGCAGGGACAGCGGGTCGAGGTGGTGCGTGTCCTTGTCGGACACGTCGCGGATCCAGAGGATGCCCGCGACCAGGGCGAGCGCGGAGATCGGCAGCACGACGCCGAACACGCCGCGCCAGCCCAGCGGCTCCAGGACGGCACCCGACAGTGCCGGGCCGAGCGCCGGCGCGAGTGCGATCACCAGCGTCACGTTGCCCATGATCCGGCCGCGCATGTGCGGTGGGACGATCGTCATGATGGTCGTCATGAGCAGCGGCATCATGATCGCCGTGCCCGTTGCCTGCACGACACGCCCGGTCACGAGGATCAGGAAGCCCGGTGCGATCATCGCGAGCGCGGTGCCGAGCGTGAACAGGGACATCGCCAGCAGGTAGGCACCGCGCGTGCCCAGCCGGTTGATGAGGAACCCTGTCGCCGGGATGACCACGGCCATCGTCAGCATGAACGCGGTGGTGAGCCACTGGCCGGTCGTGGCGGTGACGCCGAGGTCGGCCATGATCGGCGGCAGCGCTACCGACATCGTGGTCTCGTTGAGGATGACGGTGAACGCGCTCGCCATGAGGAGCGCGATGGCCCGGAAGTGGCCGGGAGCCAGCTTGTCGCTGCGGGACTCGACGGGTGCTTCGATCGCGGTGTCGCCCGAGGAGGGCTGGTTGCCAGGTGGATCGCTCAGGTGGTCGGACGTGTCGATCGTTTCGGTACTCATATAAGCCTTGCCCTCTCGGTACGGTGCGCGCGGGCCGAGATCGAGAGCGACACTGCACACGACCTACGTCTAACGACGCCGGACCATCGTCGGGTATTCCCGCCGACGATCGCGACCTGTTTTTATCGACGTCTGCGGTCAGCAGAAATCATCGGTCCGAGGGAATGTGCTGCGTCAGTTCCCTGTCGCGTCCGCGGGCTCCACGTCGTCCTGCGCGTCGCCGGGCGCGACCGACTCCATGACCGGCGCGGCCACGCCGAGGGTCACGCCCTGCCCCGCCATGAACGGCTCCGGGTCCACCGCCTGCCCGTTCATCCGCACCTCGTAGTGCAGGTGGCAGCCCGACGACGTGCCGGCGCCCGCCGGGTCGATGCGGGAGTCACCGCCCATCGAGGCGATCTGCTGCCCGGCCTGCACGGTGTCGCCGACCCGCACCACGTTGGTGCCGGTGAGGAGGTGGCCGTACGTCGAGTCGAGGCCCATGCCGTGCTCGATGCGGATCGTGTTGCCCGTGCCCCAGCCGGTCGCGCCGGAGATCACCACGCGCCCCGCGGCCGCCGCGTACACCGGGGTGCCGCACGCCGCCGCGATGTCCTGCCCCAGGTGGTACGTCGACGCCCCGGCGATGCCCGTGCTGCGCGGGCCGAACCCGGACGCCTTGGTCCCGACCGCCGGGTTGGCCCACCCGCCGGCGCCGACAGCCGCCTGGCCGATCGAACCGCTCATGCAGGGCGCACCCGCCGCGGCGCCCTGGATGGACTGGGACAGCGCAGCGAGGTCCTCCTCGTCCGCCCCGCTGACGAGCTGCATCACCGTCAGGGCCTGGTCCCAGTACTGCTGGTAGTGGTACGGGTCTGCGTTCCGCTGCGCCTTGTGTGCCGCGATGGTCGGCTCGAGCGTCTCCCAGCCGGTCACCGCGAGCAGGCGGTCGTAGAACCGGCCGGACGACTGGACCGGGTCGAGCCGCTCCTCAACCGTGCCGTACCACTTCTGTTCCTGGAACATGCCGATCGAGGAGGTCAGCGTGCCGTCGGGGTTGCGCACGCCGAAGCGGTCGTCGCCGTAGGACAGGTTGCGCATGCCGGACTCGCCCAGGGCGGTCATCACCGCGATCGCCTGGGCCCGGCCCGGAACGCCGCGCTCCTGGCCGACCTGCAGGATCACGGAGGCGTTCTGCAGCTGCTCGCCCGTGAAGCCGCCGGCCGAGGTGGCCGGGTCACCCGCGGGCACCACGGAGGCCGACAGGCTGCAGCTGTTCTGCGACTGGTTCTCGCTGACCGCGCCGCCGACCAGCACGACCATGGCGATCACCGCCGCGGGCACCGCCAGGACGGCGGCGGCCAGCACGGCCAGCACGAGCACGGCGCGCCTGGTCGCGTCGTCCTTCTTCCTGCCCGGACGTCCTCCGCGCGACCGGACGGCCTGTGTCGCGACCCGTGTCGCGAGCCCGGCGGCGCTCCGCCCGCTCACGACCCCTCCGGAGGCCTGATCTGCTCGGCCAGCCAGGGTGCCGCGCCGTCGGCCCGGGTCAGGAGGACCGTGTAGGGGCCGATGTCGGTGGGCACCGCGACCTCGGCGAGCAGGGTGGACGTCTCGTCGGTGACCTCGGGCGCGCCGGTCACCTCGGTGACGGGTACGAGCCGCGGGTCGACGTCCTGGTAGACCGGCTGCGCCTGCGGCGTGAGCAGCGGTTTGAGCCCGTCCCACCAGGCCGTCGCCGTCTGGTCGGTCGCGGCGAACGCCGTCATGGTCGCGAGGGCGGCCTCGCGCGCGGCCGTCCGGACGGCGTCGTCCCACGTCGCCTCGACCGGCTCGCTGGGCGCCGTCTCGTCGAACTCCGGTTCGGCCGTCACCTCGACGGCGGGATCGCCGGCCTCCGGCTCACCCTCGACCTCCTCGGTGGCGGTCGCGTCGCCCGCCTGGTCGTCCGGTGTGCCCACGGGATCGTCGAAGTCGTCCTGACCTCTCGGAGTGACGACGCCGGAGCTCTCCTGCGCGGTGGGGTCGATCGGGCCACCCTCGCGGGGCCAGCCGATCCAGGTCCCGATCGCGAGGGCGATCACCGTGATCGTCACGACGACTGCTCGTTTCATCAGCGGCCCAGCCCTCGCATCTGGCGCCGGCCCGGATTGTGCACGATGGCCGACGGTTGCGGCGCACCGGCCTGCGGAGCACCCTGGCGTGCGGCGTTGAGCGACTCCGCCAGCCGGGCCGCGCTCTGCGACCGCTCGCCGCGCCGGCCGAGGCCACGCGCCGCGCCGAGGATCTGCTTGGCCTGCTTGGTCTTGCGCACCACGCTGAGCGCCTTGGAGGCGCCAGCCGCGGCTGCGGACGTGCCGCCGCTCGTCACCATGGCACCCGCCTGCAGCGCTATCGACGTCCCCGCGCGGCGCGCGCTGCCCAGCCGGTCGCTGAGGCGTTCGCCGGCCGTGGGCGGCAGGTGCGGGCCGGGTTCGTTCGACGCCTTCTCGCCGGCGTTCGACCCGTCCGCCGGTGGGTCCGCGCCGGGGCGTCCGTCGGGCGAACCGTCCTGGACCGCGCGTGCCGCCGTGGTCCAGGCGTTGCCGCCGCCACTCCCGTCGGTCGGGACGCCGTTGGACCCGGCGGGAGCGCCGGAGCCGTCGACCGGGATGGGCACGGTGCGGTTGTCGTCGCCGGCCACGCCGCCGGTGGTGCTGCCGACCGAGCCGCCGCCCGGTGTCCCGTCCATGGTGGAGGGGCCCGCGGCGGGCACGTCGTCGCGATCGACGTCGACGGCGTTGCCGTGCGGCTGCACGGGTGCCGGGCCGAGCCCGACGCCCGCCCACTCCCTTGCCTTGTTGTAGCGGTCGCGCCACTTCGCGGTGCCGTCCCACGGCATCGCGGCGGGCTCGCCCACCTGCGAGGGGACGCCGGCGGCGGCCAGCTTGTCCGCGAGGCCGCGCAGGGCCGCCCGCACGCTGGCACCCATGAGCACGTAGAAGACGGCGCCCGCGATGACCAGCGTGTTGAACAGGTACAGCCGCACGAGGAAGGGCAGGCCGCTCGTGGCGTCGTAGAAGCCGAGCAGGATCTTCATCCACGCGACCAGGAACATCGTGGCCATCGCGACGAGGATGCAGCCGAAGAGCACACTCGCGAAGGTGCGGAACAGCTGGGCGCGGGTGCCGCTGGAGATGACACCGACGGGGAGCTGCCAGAGCAGCTTGATCGCCGACCAGCCGAGAAGCACCACCGCGAAGATGGTGCCGCCCACGATCACCACGGACAGCAGCAGGAACACGAACCCCGTGGTGAGCAGGCTCAGCGTGGAGACGACGGTACCGGCGTCGACGGTGGACGCCGCCTCCTGGTACGCGTCGTCGCAGCCGCCGATCGCATCGACGGCGTCCTCCCGGCCGACGTTCTCGGTGTACGTGTCCTCGCAGCCCGTGCCGTCGATGACCGAGCCGTAGTTGATGATCTGGTGCGGGACGCGGAGCAGCGTGTCCACGAGCTGGCCCTTGAGCCCGTCGCGGATGACCGTGGAGTCCTGCTCGAACGAGGCACCCTCGGTGGCGAAGCCGGTGGCGATGTCCATGCCGGCGTCGCGCGACTGGATGATGACGCCCTGGTCGCCGCCGATGGTCGCCATCGGGTTGGCGAGGAAGGTGGTGGCCAGGGCGGCGATGAGGCAGCCGATGAGCAGCTCCATGAACCCGCCCGCGTACCGGCCCTTGAGCAGCCAGAAGCCCACGACGAACGCCAGGATGATGAGCATCAGGTTGAGCAGGCCGATCTGCGCGATCATGCCCTGCACGATGATGCTCAGCCCGGCCAGCGGCGCCAGGAGGTAGCCCAGCCAGTCCATGCCGAGCACCCAGTCGAGCACCCAGACCTGCACGGCGACCATGTCGCGGTACCAGACCCAGAACATGCCGGCGAGGGTCGAGAAGATCTCGGAGTCGACGTTCAGCGGGTTCCACGGCGAGCCCGTGTCCCACTGGAGCGTGAACCGGTCGACGGCCACGCCCTGGGTGTCCTCCAGATTCAGCCCACCCTGTGGATCGGCCATCGGGAGGGGCGCTAGCCCGATCATGCCCCGATCACCGCACCGGTGGAGCTGGTCGGCGTCGTCTTCACGGTCTCGGCGCGCGTCTCCACCAGCGGCGCCATGACCTTGGCCCGGCCGTACCGGGCCTGGAAGTCCCGGATCAGGCACTCGCCGCGGCGCTCCTCGACCACGCCGACGGCGGCGTCCGTCACCGGGGCGGTGCCCTCGGTGATGAGCTTGACCAAGCCCTCGTCCACGGGCGCGTCGTGTGACAGGCCGTGCAGCCAGCGCAGGCCGCGGCGGGCCAGGTTCGCGTCGCGGTGGCGCAGCAGCACCCGGAACGGGATCAGCCCGCGCACGACCTCGTTGCCGAAGTCCTCCTCGGCGTCGTGGCTGCCGAGCAGGAGTGCGGCCTTGTGCTTACGGCCGTCCCGGATGAACGTGCCGATCTCCTCGGCCGCCTCGGGTGACGACATGGTCTTGGACGCCTCGTCGGCGGCGAAGATGTCGAGCCGTGAGCGGTCCGCGAAGCAGCGGTACCTGGCCAGGGCGGCGATGAGCGCGAACGTGGCGCGGCCGAACACCTTCTCGGCCTTGAGCTCGGCGAACAGGTGGCCGTGCTCCATGTCGGCCCGCGAGGGCAGCTGCATCTTGTGCGTGTGCAGCACGATCGCCGGCGAGCTCAGGTCAAGCGGTGGCAGGGTGTCGTCGAAGAGGGCGCGCCCGAAGTCGAGCTCGGAGAAGATCCGCATCTCGTCGGCGAGCAGCTTGGCGCCCGGGTACTCGCAGTCCGTCTCGAGGTGCCGCGCGAGCGAGCCGAGCGACGTGATCTTGTGGCGCCACATGTACTCGGTCTGCAGCACCTTGGACAGCAGGACGTTCTGCTCGGACTTGGTCTGCACAGACAGCAGCACGGTGATGAAGGACCGGGCGACCCGCGGCGCCTGCGCGGGCGGCAGGATGCGCAGCGGGTCCATGGAGACCGTCGCGTCCTCGGAGATCTCCACGACCTGCGAGCCGGGGATCTCGGACACGGCGATGCCCCACTCACCCATCTCCGTGTGGTCCACCGCCATGAGCGTGGCGCCCATGTCGACGTTGTCCATGGCCACGGTCTTCATGCTGACCGATTTGCCCGATCCGAGCTCCCCGACGAACCCCATCGCGAGCGCGACGTCCAGCTTGTCTGTGGCACCCGCCAGGTTCACGAACACCGGGTTCGGCCGGGCGGCCCCGTTCGAGATCTCCAGGGCGAACAGTGCGCCGGAGGTGTCGCCCAGCTCCGTCGTCGCGAACGGCACCGCGGCCGAGAACGCCCGCGCCGTCGTGATCTGCGAGTACTCCCGCACCGCGCGCGGCGTCGGCATGCCGGGCAGGGTGGCCTCGAAGAGCGTCGGCTGGATGGTGGGGTCGGTCCGCAGCGAGAACTGCATGGCGGCGAAGTACTTGGTGAGGTCGCGGGCGTCGTCGAGCGCCTGTTCGGGGGTGTTGCCCGAGACCGTGAACATCGTGGTGGCGTCGACCTCCACCTCGAGCTCGTCGGCGTCCATCACCGCCTGGTACTCGCCCAGCGCCCGCGCCGTCGTGTCCAGGGACGACCCGGCGCGCTCCTCCTCGGAGCGCTGGTCGAACTGGTCGTTCAGGGTGCGCACCGCGCGGCGGTTGCGGTTGGTCACCTCGTCGCGCGAGCGCACGGTCATGCGGATCGCCCAGTCGCAGGGCACGCCGGACTCGTCGACGCGCCCGATCCACTCGCACCCCGGGTAGATGATCCCGCCCGACGGCGTATCGCTCACCACGAGCGTCGTCTGGTAGGAGGCGAGGTCGGGGTTGGTGGGGTCCAGGACCTTCACGTAGGGCCGCTTCAGGATCTGCAGCGGGCCCAGCTTCTTCTCGGAGTCGGTCTGCCCGGCCGGGTCCACCAGCGCGGACGGCAGCACCGACGGCCCCGACAGGTGCATCTCCGCGTCCAGCGAGCCGTCGACGGGCACCGCGGTGTCGAGCCCGAGGCCACGCTGCATCGCGTGCCCGAACATCCACGCCATCTCGGCCACCGTCGCCGGCCGCGGGTCGAACGCGGAGGGCATCTCCTTGCGCAGTGCCTCCGCCTGTGCGGCCCGTTCGCCGATCGCGTGCCTGCCGGGCACGGAACGGGGCATCATCAACGTGTCCTGCAGCGTGGTCCAGCTCGCGTGCAGCGGCTCCATGAACGCCTTCGCGCCCGGGTTCGCCAGGGGCGCGGCGATCCAGTGGACCCGCCGGCCGATCGGGATCTGCTCCAGGAAGTCGAGAGTGGCCTCGCACTCCGCGGCCCACGCCTCGCGCTCGGTCAGGTCGACACCCTCGATCATCGAGAGCACCACCGACGCCGGGTCGGTGGCCGCCGTCAGGCCGAGGTGCAGGGACTCTCCCCGCAGCGCGCGGTACAGCGCGGTGTGGTGCCGCCGGGCGGCGTGCTTCTTGTCGTCGGGCTGGAATGCGTACGGCACGGGTGACACGCGCCAGACCGCCCACACGGTCCCGGTGCGGGTCCACATGAGGCCGTCGGTCAGGGCCGAGATGTGGCTCAGCATGGGGGCTCAGTCCTCTCGCGGGGTGGTGGGTGCTGTGCTGCTGGTGGAGTCGTCGGTGTTCTGGAGCTTCCCGGCGAGCAGCTTCCCGACGCCGGTCAGGTCGGCGCTCCTGCGGTCGTCCGCCACCGTGGCGGCCGCCGCTGCCCAGTCCGCCGGGGAGCGCCTGTCCGGTTGGGTCCGGGGTTGCGGCTCCGGTGCCGACTCGGGCGCCGGCTGGAGCTGCCTGCCCTCGTACGTGGCGTCCGCGGGACCCCGCCCGGTCAGCGCCGGCAGGAGCTCGGTCGGGATGGGCCGGATCTCCACCACGCGCGCCGGCTCGGCCGGTCGCGGCGCTTGCCGGACCTGTCCGCTCGCGGGCTCGGTGGGCCGCGCGGCGACGGTGGGCGACGGGGGAAGGACGACCATCACCCGGTGGGTCATCAGGCGCGGCTTGGGCAGTGCGACCTGCCCGCCGACCAGACGCCCCGGGCTGGAGGTCAGGTTCATCGCGTCCATGACGAACGCGATGGGGTTGCGGCCGCTGCTCGGGAGCTTGCCCGTGGCCCAGACGACGCCGACGACCACCCCGACGGCGACCACGATGTTCATGAAACCGCCCAGCTGCGCCCACAGCGGAGCTGTCTTCCACAGCGTGAACGCCACCACGGCGCCCGCTCCGACCTGGGTGATCGTGTACGGGCCACCCCAGATGCGCCCGCCGCTGGGTAGCTTCCCCACCAGCATGGGGATGCGTCGGGCCTTCGTGTAGAACTTCGCGGTCTCGGTCACCGGACACCCTCCTCACCACGTGCCGGGCGCGCGAACGCGCCCACCTGACCAACCCTGCGCCGTGCCCTCAGCGTCGTGCCCATACGTCGTGCCCTGTCGCCCCCTGGACCGTCAGAGGACTGTCTGCGTGTTCACGATCGCCGGAGCCGAGTTGAACTCGTCCCGGGCGAGGTCGGAGGTGACGTTGATGCCGCCGTTCACGAGCCACAGGACTATGCCGCCGACGATCGCGGACATCAGGATCGCCGCGATCGACATCTTGGTCTTCACCGCGGTGATGACGACCATGAGGATGACGACGACGAAGGTCACCGACTCGATAGCACTCTTGACCTCCTCGGACTTCACGGTGATGAGGTCGAGGAAGCCGGCCATAACGATCTCGTTGGTCATGATTTTCTCCTTCGCTACTCCCCGGCGGTGCCGGGGTCGATCGTGCCGGATGGCGTGGTGTCGATACGGACGGCCGGCTCGAGGCCGGCAACCTCCCAGCGGCCGTCACGCCCACGGAGCGTGAGGACGTACTGGGCGGTGGTCTTGTCGCCGTCGAGCCGGGTGAGCTCGGCGGTGATCAGGGCGTGGGTTCCGTCGTTGTCGGCCGGGTCCTCCGTGACCTCGTGCGTCCCCTTGATGTCGGTCACGGTCACGGCTGCGTACGGGGCGGGGGTGATCGCCGAGATGGAGGTACCGGGGCGCAGGTAGCGCGTGATCTCGCCCTCGCCGGCGATCATCGCCGTGAGGAACCCGGCGGCGGACTGACCGGCGCCCGACGTCGGAGAGATGGTCTCGGGGTAGTCGAGGTTCGGCGGCTCGGCGGCGGCCGCCGGCCCGGGCACGGGGGAGGGCAGCGCGAGGGCGGTCACGGCCAGGTTCGGCCCGGACCACTCGGTCTCGGTGCGGTCCACCAGCACCGGCACCTGGAAGTAGCGGCGCACCCAGACGAGCGGCACCTCCGCCTCCTTGTCGGCCTTACCGGTACCGCCCGACGCCGGCGGCGTCGAGCCGGGGGCCGGCTCCGCGACGTCCACGCCGACCGTCACCGACCACACGCCGTCCTCCGCCTGCTCGACCTGGGCCACCGACGAGTCGCGGATGGTCAGACCCTCCTGGGGGAGAGAGCCGACCGGGGCGCTGGTCAGGGACGCGATCAGCTGCTGGTCGTCGGCATCCGCCCGCAGCCAGGTCTCCACGAGCTCGACGGCCCGCTCGCTGGCGGCGGCGGTCTCGGCCGAGACCGCCGCGCCGCCGGCCGTGGCGACCGGGGCGGGCTCGGGCCGCAGCGCGGTCCACACGAGGGCGGCGGGACCGGCGAGCAGAGCCAGCGCGAGCAGGGCGCCCCAGGCCTTGGTCACCAGGGCAGGTCCGTTGGACCACTCCACCACCTGCGGGGGCTGGCTCTCGCCGTCACCGCCGCCCGACGACGATGGGGGCGTCGTGGGCTGGTCGGGTCCGCCGGCCCAGGGCGAGGCGGGACTGGAAGCGCCGTCGGCCGGGGCGGGCAGCTCGGCCGGCTTGGCCGCCTTCTTGCCGCGCCGGCGGACGAGGAGCGAGCTCATCGCGTACGCACCTCGTTCTGCAGGTCCGCCCGGATGCGCTCGCGGGCCTCACGGGCGCTACGCACCCGGGGACTGTCGAGCGCCTCGGTCAGGCGAGCCGTCGTGTCCTCCTCGCCGAGGGGATCCTCGGAGAGGGAAGCGATGAGGTCGGCGACCACGGGCGCCACCTCGCCGCGGGCTGCGTGCACCTCGGCGGTGTCCCGGAGCAGGGACCACGTGTGGTCGAAGTCCGGGGCTTCGGGATCCGCACTGCGGACGCCCGCGCTGCCGAGGTCGGTGCTGCCGAGTCCGGCGCCGGGCGCCTGGTCGAGCTCGTCCTTGCTCATCTCGCCTCTCCCGTTTCTCCGTCTCTTGCGTCTGCTGAGCACAAATGGCAGGTGACGAGTTCGTGTGACATCGGTAGTCCCCGGGTTTTGGCTGACTGTGACGCAGGTCACACCAGAGCAAACCGAGCGGGCAACAGTGGCGGGCAACACCCTCTCGGTGGACTCGGGGCTGAACGGAGGGGGGAACCGCCATGCCTGCACGTATGCCTGCACCGGCATCAGGAACGCTGATGCGAGAGCTTGACCATGACTGGGCCGACCTGGTCCGCACGCGGTCGTTCGCGATGGAGATCGCTCGTCTCGTCGGACGTTTCCCGCAGCTCGCCGGACTGCGTACGGGTGGCACCGTGCAGCTCGCCCCCGACGACGCCGACAGGGTGCTGTACGCGCTCATCGTCGAGCACGCGAGCGGCAGCTTCGCCGCCGGCCGTGCGGTGCTGCAGTGCATGCTCCCCGCGGTGCGCACCATCGTCCGCCGGTCACGCCGCCACTATCCCGACGTGCAGGACCTCGAGCAGGAGGCCGCCGCGGCGATGTGGGACGCGATCACCCACTACGACCTCGAGCGCAGCAGCCGGGTCGCGATGCGGCTGCAGGGGCACACCCTGACGCGCGTCGTCGGCGACCGGGCGCCGCATGCACGAGGTGGCCGGGCCAGCCGCGGACCCCGGGTGGCGGAGATCCCCACCGACACGGACACACTGGCCGTCCTCGAGCGGCCGACGACGCCCGAGCCCGGACCCGACGCGGTCTACTCGCTCGCGAGCATGTCGCTCGGCACCACTGGCGAGGTCCTCGACGTCATCGCGTGGGGACTCGACAAGGGCGTCCTGACGCAGGACGAGTCAGCTCTTCTGGCGCGGCTGTACGCGCCGGACCCCGATCTCCCGGAGTACGCCGAGCTCGGCTCGGGTCGCGGGAACTATCAGCGGCGGGTGGCCCACGAGCTGGGCATCTCGCACGCAGCCTTGCGCCAGCGGGCGAGTCGCGCAGTGCGACGGCTGGCGGAAGCCGTTCAGTCCGGTGGTCTGTCTGGGGGACAGCCGGGCGAACGGGACGGTGAGGGGTGACGACGACCGACAGGCTGAGCACTGGGGGGTGCGTGAAGCCCTGAAGTTGTCCGAAGTCCGCCTCATCGCGAGAGGGCCCCACCGCCAGCGGGGCCCTCTCGTTCTGTCCGCACACCGCTGCGCGCCGACGTGCCTCCCTCGCACACAGCAAACGTAAAGACCGCCCCCACGGTTTGTCCGGACACCCCGTGGTGCGGGAGGCTTTTCTCACGGGCTGACCTGCGAAGTCAACACCACGGTTGTGGTTCTGGCGTGTAAGGGTCAGATCGTTTGAGGGTCACTCAATATTCAAGTCATCTCCACAACTTTGAAGTCTCCTTGACCTAGCGGGCATCCTGAACCCTGATTAGCGTTCAACCTGCCGGGTCCGCCCGTGTGGTCGAGGATTACCTGCGGTGACACCACGCAGGGACTACCTCGCACGCACGGGCAGGAGCACGGTGGAGACAGGCGCACACATGGGAACCTCGACGGGTCCCGCACCGGGAGAACCCGAGGCGGACTCCGCCGGCGGGCCCGGAGGAGACGGCACGGTGAGCAGTGGCACGAAGGTCGCGAACCAGGATCAGCACGCCCGGTCCGCGACGAGACCCCAGCGACCCGCGCCCCCCGGGCCGCTCAAACCGACGCGCGCCCGACGCCGTCCTGCGCTCATCGCCCTGGGTCTCGCGCTCGTGGCGCTGAGCGTGCTCGCCGTTGTTTATCTGACCACCATGCTCGGTCAGACCTTCCGGGTTCTCGCGGTGGCCCAGGAGATTCCACGCGGCACCGTGATCGAGGCGGGAGACCTCACGGTCGCCGAGCTGCCCACAGGCCCGAGCGCGCTGGAGTCGATCTCCGCCGACGAGCTCGATCTGATGGTCGGCAAGATCGCCGCCACCGACCTCAGCCCGGGGCAGCTCCTGACGGAAGCCAACGCCGTGGACGAGCTCGGCCCGCCCACCGGTCAGTCGATCGTGGGCGTGGCACTCGCGCCCAGCCAGATGCCGATCACCGCCCTGCGGCCCGGTGACGCGGTACGCGTGGTCGAGACGCCGGCGACCGGCGGGGAACCGCCGACCGAGGCACCGTTCAGCATCGCCGCCACAGTGATCCGCTCCGAGCCGTCGCCACTCGGCGACCAGATGGTCGTCGACGTGCAGGTCACGTCGAACAACGCCGCGGCGCTCGCGGCCCGCGCCGCGACCGGTCGCGTCGCGATCGTGATCGACGCCGTCGGGGCGGGGTGATTCGCGTGGCCCTCGTTGCCCTCGCCAATGCGAAGGGTTCGCCGGGAACCACGACGGCGGCTCTCGTGCTGGCGCTCCAGTGGCCCCGGCCGGTGCTCCTCGTCGAGGCCGACCTCGCGGGATCGTCGATCCTCGCCGGGTACTTCCGCGGACAGCTCCCGCACGACCGCGGCCTGCAGCCGCTCGCCATCGCGCACTCGCACGGCGACCTCGAAGCCTCGTTCTGGGAGCAGACCATTCCGCTCGTTCGAAACGATCCGGACAAGAAGCTGCTGCCCGGCATCGTCAGCCCGCACACCGCCCCAGCGGTCGCGAACCTGTGGGGGCCGCTCGCCAACCAGCTCGTGGCGCTCGAGCGCGGCGGCATCGACGTCCTCGTCGACCTCGGCCGGCTCGGTACGGGCGGCGCCGTCCGTGAGGACCGCGAGCCGATAGTCCGGCTGGCGGACCAGGTGCTGATCACCACCGGTTCGCGCCTGCCCGACATCGCCGTGACGCGCGAGCTCGTCAAGTCCCGGACGTCGGTCGTCGACGCCGCTGCGCGCGAGCTCACCAACCTCACCGCTTTGACCGTCGGGCCCGGACGGCCGTACGACGCCAACGAGATCGCCCGCACGCTCGGCCTCGGGACCTTGGGTTCGCTGGCCTGGGACCCCGTGAACGCGGAGGTTCTGTCGGTGGGGGCGCCCGCGGGGCGCCGGTACTCGACGTCACCGCTGGTGCGGTCGGCCGGCCCGGTGATCTCGCGCCTCCAGGACCGTACCGAGAGGCGGCGTGCCCGGTTCTCGACCGGCCCACGCGAGCCCAGCCGTGGCACGGGCCCACGGCGTCCGCCCGAGCAGTGGGGCGCCGACGGCGGCGCGCGCACCGTGCAGGCCGGACCATGGCGCGGCGACGGCAGGGGAGAGGCATGAGCACACCGGAGTTCCCCGACCTGTCCTCCCTACCGATCTTCCACGAGTCGGACGCCCAGGCACCCGCACCTCCGCAGCGCACTCCCGGCGGCGGGACCGGCCCGGACCGGCGGTCGGCAACGGCGCAGCACAGCCAGGTCGCTCCGGTCGAGCAGGGCAACGGCGCGGCGCGCACCGCCCGTCCCGGCGGGCCCGGGAGGAGCGGCGGCGCGTCGTCGGGCAGCGGCACCTCACCGTGGGTGGGGGCCGTGGCCCGGGCCGGGCGGGAGTACCACGGGCAGCCCGGCAACCCGCGGCTGCGCGACTCCGAGTTCTGGCGTCAGGTCAACAGCCTGCGCGGTGAGGTCTCCTCGCGGCTGACGACGGCGCTCGCCACGCGCGAGCTGGACGAGGAGCAGCGCGAGGCGCTGGGCCAGGAGCTCATCCAGCAGGTGGTGCGCGACCACAACGATGCCCTGCTCTCCGGCGGCCAACGGAACTGGACCACGGAGTACCAGGTAGAGGTCACGCGCGCGCTGTTCGACGCGCTGTTCCGGCTCGGCCGGCTGCAGCCGCTCATCGACACACCGGACGTGGAGAACATCGAGATCACGGGCACCGCACCCGTGCTCATGCTGATGGGCGACGGCCGCCGGGCGTACGCGGAACCGATCGCTGACTCCGACGCCGAGCTCATCGACTTCCTGCAGTTCCTCGCGGCGCGCGATCCCGCCAACGAGCGGTCGTTCACCCGCGCCAACCCGTTCCTCAACCTGGACCTGCCCGGCCGGGTGCGGCTCGCCGCCGTCGGCTGGGTGGTGCCGTGGCCGCGCGTGACCATCCGGCTGCAGCGCCTGCAGTCGGTGGACCTGGAGCTGCTGCGCCGCAACCACACCGTCGACACGGTGCTGGCCGAGTTCCTCACGGCGGCGGTCCGGGCGCGCAAGTCGATAGTCGTTTCGGGGCAGGGTCAAGGATCTGGAAAAACCACCCTATTGCGGGCACTCTGCGCGAGCCTTGATGCCTGGGAATCCATCGCCACCATCGAGACCGACTACGAGCTCTACCTGCACCTCGAGCCCGAGAAGCACAAGCGGGTGGTCGCGCTCCGCACGCGCGAGGGCTCCGGCGAGATGAACACGTCGGGCCGCCGAGTGGGCGAGATCAACACGAACGTCAACGTGTACGAGTCGCTGCGGCACAACATCTCCCGCGTCATCGTGGGCGAGGTGCGCGGGCCCGAGATCGTGTCCATGTTCCAGGCGATGCAGATGGGCAACGGCTCGCTGTCGACGGTGCACGCCGACGGCGCGCGCGACGTCGTCGAACGACTGGTCGGCATGGCCGTGCAGGACTCCACGCTCTCCGAGACCTACGCCTACCGGCAGGTGGCGCAGTCGGTCGACCTCATCGTCTTCCTCCGGGTCGACGCCGAGGGCGACGGCCGCCGCCACCGGTACGTCTCCGAGGTGATCGAGGTGACGCGTGGCGAGGCCGGCAACCCGGTGGCGATCACCGACGTGTTCGAGCCGGGTCCGGACGGCCGCGCGGTACCGAAGACGACACCGTCCTTCCTCGGCGACCTGGAGGCGGTGGGCTTCGACGCGAGCCTGCTGAACTACCGGGACGGGCTCTGGGGGCACGCGTGACCATGCTGATCGCGGTGCTGACCGGGCTCGGTCTGGGCCTCGGGGTGTGGTTCGTCGTCGTCGGCGCGCAGAAGCACGAGCCGACGCCGAAGCCCGCGCGGACCACCCCGCCGTTCCACGGGCTGCTCCGGCTGCTCGGGCTGACCAAGGGCGGGCCGCTGTACGCCCAGCGCAAGCTGCTGGGGATCGGCGCGGCTGCGGGTCTGGTGATCGGGATCGTGACCGGCTGGTGGTCGCTCATCCTGATCGTCCCGGTGCTGATCGTGGGGCTGCCCTCGCTGTTCCGCACGACCACGCAGTCCAACGAGGTCGAGAAGCTGACCGACCTGACCGCCTGGGTGCGGTCGCTGATCGGCGTGCTGTCCGGCGGAGCCGTCGGTTTGGAGCAGGGAATAGCGGCAACCCTGCACAGCGCGGCGCCGTCCGTACGGCCGTCGCTCGCCCGGCTCGTGGCGCGCCTGGAGGCCCGCCAGCCGATCAAGCCAGCGCTGTACCGGTGGGCGGAGGAGATGGACGACACTAGCGCGGACATGATCGCCTCGGCGATGATCCTCGAGTCCGACAACCGCACCGGCGCCGTGGCTCCCGCGCTCCGGCAGCTCGCCGAGTCCCTGTCGGCGCAGGCCAAGGCGCGGCGCGAGATCGAGACCGAGCGCGCGACCGGCCGCGCGACCGTGCGCTGGGTGACGATCGTGACGCTCGTGGTGCTGGCCGCCACGGCGATGTCCGGGTACCTCAGCGGGTACGACTCGCCGCTCGGCCAGGTCGTCGCGGTGGTCCTGTTCTGCGCGTACGTCGTCTGCCTGCTGTGGATGCGCAAGATCAGCCTCGGGCAGCCGATCCCCCGGTTCCTGCCCGACGAGCGGGAGGCCTGACATGTGGCCCTGGGCAGTCGGCAGCGGCCTGGTAGCCGGGCTCGGCCTGTTCCTCGTGGTGCGCGAGCTGCTGCCGTCGACGCCGCGGCTCCAGTCCGCGCTGGACCGGCTGAGCGGTGACGACAAGGTAGAGCCCATCACCGTGTCCGACGGCGGTGAGCTCACCGCCACGCAGCGGTACACCCAGGTGTTCGGGGCGTGGGCGCAGCGCCGGCTGCCCGTCGCGGTGCTGGGCCGAGGGGGACCGACCCGCGCGGACCTCGACCTCATCGGCAAGACCGCCACGGATCACTACGGAGAGAAGGCCCTTGGCACGGTGATCGTGCTGGTGGCGGTGCCGTTCCTCGGGCTGTGCGTGGGGCTGCTGAACCTGGGCATGCCGGTGTCGGTGCCGCTCGGGGTGGCGCTCGTGTTCGCCCTGGGCGCCTGGTTCCTGCCCGACCTCGACGCGAAGGCCAAGGCCAAACGCGCCCGCCAGGAGTTCTCCCGGGCCGTGTCGACGTACCTGGAGCTGCTGGCGATCGAGCGCATCTCCGGAGCTGGCGCCACACAGGCGACGTTCGCCGCGGCGCAGGTCGCCGGGTCGTGGCCGTTCCGGCGGATCGCGGCGGCTCTCGAACGCAGCAGGTGGGAGGGGCAGGCGCCCTGGGTGGCGCTGCGGGAGCTCGGCGAGGAGGTCGAGGTGGACGCGCTCGGCGAGGTCGCCTCCATCGTGGAGCTCGCGGGCACCCAGGGCTCGGCCATCCACGACCAGCTGCAGTCCAAGGCGGCGGCGATGCGCGACGCGCAGCTCGACGTCGAGCAGCAGCTGGCTCACGACGCGACGGTGCGCATGACGGTGCCGGGAACTATGACAGTTTTTGTGTACTTTTTGATGCTCATATTTCCCATCGGGGTCACAATGTTTCAGACTGCGCCCTGAACCGGCCCACCTCCAGTGGCACCCCGGTGTCACACGAGCCGCTTCTTACCCATTTGTTGAAGTCGACAGCACCCCAGGAGTCAACATGAACCAGCACCTGAGCCAGGGCCGGTCGGCGGCGTCGCGCGCCGCCGCACGAGCGTCGTTGCGCGTGGCTGCGGCGCGCGGTCACGTCGACACCCTGAACACCCGCTTCGCCGAACGCTCGGCCGAGCTCCGACGTCGGCTGGCCGCAGGGCGCGACGGCGAGCCAGACGACGCCGGTCTGGAGTCCATCGAGGTGGTCGTGCTTTCCGTGGTGGGACTCGGCATCGCCATCGCGCTCGGAGCCGCGATCCGCGCGCTCGTCCAGCAGTACATGGGCCAGCTCGGTGGCGGCGGTGGCGGCGGGGGCAACGGGTAGAGCTATGGACGAACGCGGCGCCGCCTCCATCCAGACCGTCCTGACGTACCCGATAGTCCTGATGCTCATCTTCGGGATGGTGCAGGGGGTGCTCTACTTCCACGCGCAGAACACCGCCCAGTCGGTGGCCAACGGCGCCGTCCAGGCCGCGCGTGTCGAGGGCGGCAGCGTGGACTCGGGATACGCGGAGGCGGCCTCGCGCCTCGCTCGCGGGGGCGACGCGTTCGCGTCGGTCGACGTGTCGGTGACGCGTGGGGAAGAGATGGCCACCGCTCGGGTGGTCGGGCTGGCGCCGTCGATCGTGCCGGGGTTCCGGGGGTTGCGGGTGGAGCAGTCCGCCACCGGGCCGGTGGAGCGGTTCACGTCGGGGGCGGGCTGATGAGCAGCGGCCACGATCGTTCCGAGAACGGCAACGTCGCCATCAACACCGCCGTCGTGTTCCCCATGCTGTTGCTCATCGGGCTGCTGCTGGTGATGGCGGGGCGGCTGGTGCTGGCCGAGGGCGTGGTGCAGTCGGCGGCGAACGAGGCCGCGCGGGCGGCGTCGATCAGCCGGACGGCGACTGTCGCGGGCGCGCAGGCGACGTCGACCGCTACGTCGACGCTGCTGAACTCCGGGGTGCGCTGTGCGCAGACATCGGTCATACCGACGACCGACGCGTTCACCCTGCCGCTCGGGACCGTCGGGACCATCACCGTGCGGGTGGACTGCGTGGTGTCGCTGAGCGACCTCGGCTTGCCGGGCGCGCCCGGCTCGCGGACGATCAGCGCGACGGGGACGTCGGTGCTCGACGCCTATCGGGGGCGGTCATGACCAGGGGGGCTGGGCGGATGCGGGTGCTGCGTGGGCGGACGGCGGGGTCGCCGTCGCGCGTCCGGGAGGTGCGGGAGCGGGGCGAGGTCAACATCCTCGCGGCGGGCATGGTGCCCGCGCTCATCATCGCCATCGGCCTGGTGGTCGACGGCGGCGGGCGGCTGCACGCCGAGGACGAGGCCGAGTACGCCGCCGACCAGGCCGCGCGGGCCGCCGCGCAACAGATCCGGATCGATCGCGCGCAGCTGGGACTGCCCCCTGAGGTGGATCCCGCGCGCGCGACACAGGCTGCCGCCGACACCCTCGGCGCGCTGGATGTGCAGGGCGGCGTGACGGCCGTCAACGGCGCCACCGTCAACGTGGGTACACAGGTCACCTACGAGACCACGTTCCTCACGTTGATCGGAATCAGCTCGCTCACTGTCACGGCGGACGCCGAGGCGCGAGCAGTCCGCGGGATAGGACAGGAGGAATCCTGATGAGCACCTCGACAGTCCAGGGCCGTGCGGTGACCGGTGAGCCGGGTGGACCGCAGCGGGGCACGGGCGCACGCGTGGTGAGAGGACTGGGCGCGGCGTTGTTGCTGGTCGCGCTCGTCGTCGGGATCCCGGTCGGCCTGTGGATACTCGGCGGGCCGGTGTGGACCGGCCCCGTCAGCCTGAACCGGATCATCTCGACGCTGAGCAGTCCCGACGTGACGGGATCCGTGCTCCTCGGGCTGGTCAAGATCGTGGGCTGGATCGGGTGGCTGACGTTCGCCATCGCCGTGGTGATCGAGGTGGTCGCGGCGCTGCGCGGCCGGCATTCGCCGCACGTGCGCGGGCTCGGGGCGCAGCAGCGTGCCGCGGCGGTGCTCGTCGGAGCGGTGATCACGATGCTGGTCGCGGCGCCGTCGGTGGCGCCCGCGATGGCGGCGCCGTCGCCGGTCGAGGCCGGCCGGACCGGGACGGTGGCGACCGCGCCGGTCGCCTCGGATGCCGCCGCGCCGTCCGGTGTCTCCGGCGCTACCGACAAGGTGGGCGGCCACGCCCGCGCGGACGAGGCGCCGTCGGCCACCTATACGGTGCAGCCGGGCGACTCCCTGTGGCGGATCGCCGAGCAGACGCTGGGTGACGGCGCGCGGTTCAAGCAGATCGCCGACCTCAACTACGGCGTCCCCCAGGCGGACGGCAATGCGCTCGACGCCGGCCACTGGATCGAGCCGGGCTGGGTCCTACGGCTGCCGGTGGAGGCATCGGGCGCTTCGGTGGAGACCGACGTCGCGGCGACCTCGACAGGCGCGGACGAGGACGATCCCGTAGGGATCGCGCCGTCGAAGGCCCCGACCGACGACGAGGCCGACCCGGACGACTCGGACGGCACGGTGGACGTGCGGAACCGTGGGGCGGCGCCGGAGTCGGCCGAGGTGATCGTCGAGTCGGGCGACACCTTGTGGGGCATCGCCGAGGAGGAGCTCGGCGACGGGACCAAGTATCCGGAGGTCTTCGAGGCGTCGCGCGCCACGGAGCAGCCGGGCGGGGCCCGGCTCACCGATCCCGACTACATCCTGCCGGGCTGGACCGTGACGGTCCCCGGGGCGGGGGAGCCGACGTCGGGCGGCGGGGGCGAGGGCTCGCGCACCGATGATGCGGCGCAGCGCTCACCGGGTGCGGACGAGTCGGCGGACGAGCCGTCCCAGTCGGCCGGGCCGGACGCTTCGGACGAGTCGACCGAGACGACGCCGGAGGACGCCGACGCCGGGCAGCCCGACGCTTCGGAGTCCGCGGCAGCGGCTGCGGGCGCGGCCGGAAAGCCAGACCGCTCGGCGCCGGAGGACTCGGCTCCCGAGGAGCAGGCGCCGGAGCAGACGGCGCCGTCGGCCGAGGTGACGCCCGAGGGCGCCGTCGAGGTCGAGCCGGACGACATCGACGAGCCGGGTGGCGCGGGCAACGACGTCGTGGAGCGCACGCCGTCGGGTGAGCAGCCTTCCGGCGAGCAGCCGGCCGGGGAGGCGCCTGCGGCGCCGGAGCCGAACCGGGTGGCGCAGAACGCACAGCCCAAGGAGCTCTCCGACCGGGACGGCGCGGGACAGGGCGGCGGCGAGCGGGAGGGGACCGGTCTGCCCGACCCCGCCGACGTCGGGAGCGGGAGTGCCGGTCTCGGCGGGCGCGACGCCGAGGATCCTGCCGACAAGGAGCCCGCCCCCGAGGAGACCGCGGAGGGCAACCTCGTCCCGCAGGCTCCGCCCGCACCACGGGAGACTCCCGGGCCGCAGTACGACGAGGTCACGCCCGAGGACCTCCGGAACGACCCGAACCTCGAGCCGAACGAGTCGGCGCGGCAGGACGGTTCGCCCAGGGAGACGATTCCGGGCGAGGGGCTGATCGCCGACGAGCTCATGCCGCAGGACGAGCCGGAGCAGCCCGCCGAGGAGACGTCGTCCGGCAGCGGCACGACGTGGGGCGGCGACCCGGCGTCGGACAGCGTGGTGGAGAACGGTGCGGAAGGACTGACCGGGGACCCCGCGGAGATCCTGCCGGACTCCGATGTGACCGCGACGTCCGGCGGAGCGGTGACCGAGGAGGTCCTGCCCGACGAGATGTCCGGGGACGAGCCGGTCGCCGGAGAGCGGGTGCCGGAGGTCGCCGTCGAGTCGTCCCCACCCGTGGTGGCGCCGGTCGAGTCCGCGTCCGGCGCGGGGTCCGCGCCCGTCGACGTGGCGGGCGCGACCACGGCTGCCACCGCAGCGGCCGGTACGACGGCTGGCGGTGCGTCGTTGCTGGACTCCGCGACCGACGTCGTCTCCGACGTGGTCGACGACCTCGACGAGTCGGTCGGCGTCCGGACCGCGGCCGGCGTCGGCGGACTGCTCGCCGCCGGGCTGCTCGCGCTGGTGGCCGTGAAGCGGCGCCGCGCGCGCAAGGGCCGGGTGCCCGGTGAGACCGTCGTCGTGCCCGGGCCCGAGACCCCGGCAGGCGCACTCGAGCGTGACCTGCACACCGTCGAGGACCCGTTCGGGCGCGACCAGGTCGACCGCGCCCTGCGCACCCTCGCGCAGTGGCACCGCGAGCGTGGCCTGCCGCTGCCCGGGGTGCGCGTCGCACGGCTCAAGAGCGGCGAGTTCGTCGAGCTCTACCTCGACCGCCCCGCCGACCTGCCCGAGCCCTGGGCCAGCACCACCGACCGGTTCGTCTGGCAGCTCGCGGCGGCCGATGCCGATGCGGCGTCGCGGGTCGGTTCCGGGGAGGCCGCCGACACCGATGGCGAGGCCCCCTACCCGGCCCTCGTCACCGTCGGCCACGACGACGAGGACACGCACCTCATGCTCGACCTCGAGAACCTCGCGTGCCTCGACATCCGCGGCTCGGACGCCGCGGCGCAGGCCACGCTCGCGGCGCTCGCGATCGAGCTGGCCACCAGCCTCTGGGCGGACGACCTGCAGGTGACCGTGGTCGGCACCCTCGGCGAGCTGCCGGGCGTCGTCGACACGGGCAGGGTCCGGCACGTGCCCAGCCTGGCGGGGATCATCCGCGAGCTGGAGGCGCGCGCCGCCGACGTCGACCGCACGCTCGCCCAGGTCGGCGCCACGTCCGTCACGGATGCGCGCGGCCGCGGTCTGGCGACCGATGCCTGGACCCCCGAGATTCTCCTCGTGGGGGAGCGGTTAGGCCTGGTCGAGCGCACCAAGCTGGAGGGCCTGGTCGAGCGGGTGCCCGGCGTCGGCATTGCCGCCGTGACCTCCAGCGCCGAGGTCGGCGACTGGGTCCTCGACCTCACCGGCGAGCTCACCAACGGCGACACCGCCCGCGGCATCCTCATGCCGGCCTATATCGCCGTGCGGCCGCAACAGCTCGACGCCGCCACCTACGCCCAAGCCCTGGCCCTGCTGGCCGACCCCGAGACCGCACCCGGCCCCGCCTGGAGCCGCTCGATCAACCGCGCCGAACCGACGCTGGAGGAGATCCCCATGGATGTTGTCCGCGCTGGTGCCGCGGATTCCGACGTCGCGGTCGGCGAAGGGGCGGGCCTCGCGCCGTCGCCGGGTTACGCGACGGGGACGGCGGGCGGACAGACGACATCGGGCACGCGGTCCGGGAGCTTCGCTCCGTGGGCGAATGCGGCCGTGAGCGTGGCGACGCCGCCGCTGGGTACGCCGGTGGTCCCGGGGTCGGGTTCGCTGGTCGGGCCTGTCGAGACCGCTCAGCCCGTCGAGACCCCGCCGCCGGCCCAGCCCGAACCGCAGCCCGAGCGCCTCGCGGCCCCGGTCGTGCGGGTGCTGGGGAGCGTGGAGCTCGCCGGGACGAGCGGCGTCGAGCTGCCGTCCACGCACCAGCGTCAGGCCACCGAGCTGATCGCGTTCCTGGCGTTCAACCCGGGCTCGCGTGGGTCGGACATCTCGAAGGCACTGTGGCCGTCGCGCGAGCCGAACCTTGCGACGCGGCGCTCCGCGGTCTCGCGGGCGCGGCGCTGGCTCGGCACCGATGCGGGCGGCTACGAGTACCTGCCGCGCTACTGGTCCACCGACGACGGCGGCCAGGCCGACCTCGAGTCCGCCGGCTACCGCCTGCGCGGGGTCCGCACGGACTGGCACACGTTCTGCGATCTGGTCGGCCCGGACCTGTCGCAGACGCCGACGTCGGACCTGCTCGCCGCGCTCGACATGGTGCGCGGCCGGCCGTTCGAGGGAGTGCCGCTGCGCAAGTACGCGTGGGCGGAGCAGCTGATGCACACGATCTCGTCCGGGGTGGTGGACGTGTCCCACGAGGTGGCTCGCCGGGCGTTGCTGGATGGCGACTTCGCGATGGCGCGGCACGCCTCCCAGGTGGGGCGGCTTGCCGACCCGGTGGACGAGCGGTCGTGGCGCAACGGGATCCGCGCGGAGATCGCTTCCGGACGCCGGGACGCCGTCGGGCGGCTCGTCGACCGGCTGCGCGACCACCTGGAGCAGCTCGCGATGGAGCCCGAGCCGGACACCGAGGAGCTGCTGGCGCAGGTGGACGAGCAGGACCGCCGGCGCGCGGCGGATGCGGAGAGGACGCCGCGGGGCTGAGGCCGTCGCTGGTCGAGCTTGTCGGAGGGCATTCCCGCTCTCCGACAAGCTCGACCAGCGAAGCGGGCAGCAGGGCCTGTCAGTCCTGGGCGAAGGTCGGCGTGCCGTAGTCCTCGAACCAGTCGCGCGCCTCGTCGATGTCGTCGGTGAAGGTGCGGGACAGCAGCAGCATCAACCGGGCCTTCACGGGGGTGAGGTCTCCGCCGGCGATCACGCCGTCGCCGGTTCCGTACGAGCCGCCGGAGCCGGTGCGGGTCGTCGAGACGAACCAGACGCCGTCGGCTACCGCGGCCGAGCGGGCGGTGCCCATCGCGCGGGAGATGCCGCCCGCCCCGGTGCCCGCGGTGACGATGCCGGTCGCGCCGGCCTCGTGGAAGCCGGCGATCGCCTCGCCGCCAGCGCCCTGGTAGGACATAGCGATCTCGACCTTCGGCAGTTCCCCGGGTCCGACGTCGGACAGGTCGAAGGGTGTGTACCAGCGGCGGCTGTCGCAGTCGAGCACGCGGGCGGGCGCCCGGCCGAGCATGATGGTGTCGCCGTCGATCCAGCCGAGGACCCCGTACTCGCGCGACTGGAAGGTGTCCGTGCGGTACGAGCTGGTCTTGGTGACGTCGCGGGCAGCCTGGATCTCGTCGTTCAGCATGAGGACCGTGCCGAAGCAGTAGGTCTGCTGGGACGCCGCGATCTTGATCGCGTTGTAGAGGTTGGCGGGCGCGTCGGTGCCGAACACGAGGTCGGAGTCGGGTCCGTCGCCCGCGCCCCAGGGGCGCATGGAGCCCGACGTGATCACGGGCTTCTTGGACTGGACCGTCAGGTCGAGCCAGTACGCGAACTCTTCCTGCGTATCGGTCCCGGTGGTGACGACGACGGCGTCCGCGTTCTTGAGTGCGTTCTCGACCGTGAGCGTGAGCTCGTGGAACTGGGCGATCGTGTAGCCGGACGAGCCCGCGTTGCCGAACTGGATCGACGAGACGTCGGCGACGGAGTCGAGCTCCGGGCGCAGGGTGTCGAGCATGTCCTCCATGAGGTAGGTCCCGGCACGGTAGTTGGTGAAGGTGTCGCGGCCCGACGCCTTCCCGGCGATCGTGCCGCCCGTCGCGATGACGACCACCCTGGGCGTGCGGCTCTTCGGCGCCGTGGCCTGCTCGTACGCCGCGGACCGAATGCCGAGCGGGTTGGTCCCGGCGGCCTGGATGCTGACGTGCGCGGGCGCCCGGTCGGCGGCGATGTTCCAGCCGACGGCGCCGGCAAGCGTCGCCGTGCCGACGACGGCGGCCGTGGCGGCCGCGATGGTGCGCCTGGTCAGGGCGATGACTGTGGGCATGGGTTCTTCCCCTTCGGTCGGCTCGTCGCCGACGCTATGGGGCGGGAGTTTCGGTGGGATTGCCCGGGTGTTGACAGTTATCCACAGGACCCACTTTCCGGATCGCCTGGGCCGGGCTAGCGTCATTCTCGGCTGTTGCGGATACGCAACGGTGGGGCGTGAGCGGCAGGGGGACGCGGATGAGTGGCGCGACGATGCGCGTGGCGGGGTTGATCGTGGCGGTCGGCTTCGCGCTGTCTGGGTGTACTGGGTCGGCGCCTGATCCAGGCGTGACTGGGTCCCCGACTGGTGAGTCGACGCCGGTGGCGTCTGATTCCGCGAGCCCGACGCCGACGGGGCCGGCGAAGCCGGAGCGGCCTGAGGCGATGAAGCGGGACGACGCGAAGGGGGCGGCGGCTGCGGCGGAGTACTTCATCGAGCTCTACCCGTATGTGATGGCGACGGGGGATACCGAGGAGTTCGAGGCGATGTCGCATCGGGCTTGCGGGTTCTGCGATGACGCGCTTGAACAGGCTAAGAGAATTCGAACACGCCATGAGACGTGGACTGGCGGTGAAATTCGCAGCGTCCTGCTCGAAACCTACGCGAGAGACGAGGTCACTGGCATATACCCGCTCGACTTCGAAGTCGAGCAGTCCGCAGCGCAGATCACCGATGCCGATGGTGTCACTGTTTTTGAGGGTGAAGATGAGCAGGCCACATACCGTGTGGAGCTCGGTTGGAAGAGCGGCGACTGGGTCGTTGTGGAGATCGCGTCTGGGCCGACCCCGTGAACGGCGCCAGCGCCCGTATCGGCACGACGATTGCGATCGTTGGGATATTCATCGCGGTCAGCTCACCCCTGTGGGCTCACGCAGACGACGGCTACGAGCAGTTCGGTGGAACTGCGCGCGGGCAGACGATATCCGTCGGTGCCGAACGCGCCGCTCCTAGGTCGGTGCAAGGAGGTAGCGCTGATTCCGGGTCGAATGTCTCGCCGGCGCGCCAGCCGCCGCCCGTCCGCCAATGGCGCGTGACCCCGGCCATGTGTTTCCTCCGAGACCTCGGCGGCGCTACTTCTTTCGCCGAGTCCTGCAACGAGGGCCACCAGCTCGCCTATGCCGGCATCGAGTGCGAGGAAAACGAGCGGGCTGTCGGTGCCCTGTTCGAGCAGCGCCGACAGGCAGGCGGATGGACGGACGCAGAAATGGTCGAGGAGGAGTCGTGCCTGGCCGAGCAACGGCAGCAAGTCGATATCCCTGTAGCCGCGGCACGAGCGTTCCAGGAGATGGAGATCGCGCCGTCGGAGGTGAATGTGCAACCGCCGGACGGCTGGACGTTGGTCAATGTCGACACGATCGCCTTCACTGAGAGCCAACCCCGCACAATGAGTACCAGTCTGTTCGGCATACCCGTAGAGATCCGGGCTCTGCCGACCAACTACTCGTGGGACTTCGGCGACGGATCGACTCCGTTGGTCACTACGGATCCTGGCGCGCCGTACCCGGCCCACACGGTTGCCCACGCCTACGCGAATCCGGGTGCGGCAACTATCTCGCTCACCACGACATGGCACGGCCAGTTCCGGTTGGCCGGCGAGCCGACCTGGCATGACGTGGCAGGCGAGGGAACCACGGTGTCGTCGTCGGACAGCCTGGAGATCCTGGAAGCGCGAGCGCGACTGGTGGAAGACCTGTACGGCGGCTGATTCCGAGGCGGATTCGCCACGCACACAGCGCCGCGCAATCAGGCTGTCTGGCTCCTGATAGCACTGGTGTCGATGCAGCGATCGATCAGCCCGGTCAGTTCCACTGAGAGCGGGAGCTCAGCCTGCTCGGCGGGACTGACGCCGTCGTAGAGTGTGATGGCGACGGGGCCCGGTTCCTGGTCGGCTGCGGCATCCGTGCAGAGCAGCACGCCCACGCTGGGGGCGTGGACCGTGGGCACGCGGACCAGGTCGTCAACGAGGTCAAGGGTGTAGCGAGCGCGGGCAACGAGGGCGGGGTCGAAGCGGCCGGCCCGGACCTGGATGGCGATGTACCGCATCTGGGTGACGTGGAAGAGCAAGAGGTCGACGGTGTAGTCGCGGGCGTCCTCGGTGATGGTCACGTGGCGGTCGACCAGGCACATGTGGCGAGGCGGCACGGCGAGCAGATCCTCGAGATGGTCCACGACGATGCCCGTGAAGGAGCGCCGGATCGAGTCGACGAGCTCTCCGACGACGTCCTCGAATCCCTCCGGTTGGAAGTCCTCGGTGCGCAGGAAGAAGCTCATGAATTGATCCTCGCGATTTCGCGCCCTGGAAAGCCGTCGGCACCGGGCCAGGCAACGACGCCGCCTGGAAACGCCGCCTCGAACCCGCGCTGAGCGGCCCGAACACGCGCCTTCAGGTCTGCGATGAACTGGTCGTAGCGTTCGGGTGCTGGCTCGGCCTCTGTGCTGGTGGAATCGCTCATAGCCCAAGCCTGTAGAGAGATCTCAGCATCCGCCACCCGAGTTGCGTATACGCAACGAAACCGCACAAGCTTCAGCCGGATCTGGGCGAGGTCATGACGAGTTCCTGGACCGTCGTTGTCCTACGTTGGCGGGATGTTGTGAATTATCACGGAAGCACCTTGCCGAGAAGACGGATATAGCGCACCCTTGCTTACGGCCGTGTTCACTGAGTTCTGCCCGAAGTTGAGGGAGTCGCCGGATGGTCTCGTCCGCCATCACGCCCACGCGCACCATCGCCGTCCTCATCGGGGTCGCAGTCATTGCGGTAGCCGGGTTCGCGGTCGTGCGTTCGGGAGTGTTCGAGCCGGAGACGGTCCAAGGAGCGATCCCCGGTCCGGGTTCGTCATCACCTTCGGCGTCGATCTCGGAGTCGGTGAGTCCTTCGGCGTCGCCGTCTCCGAAGGCGTCGCCCAAGCCGACGACGCCGGAGCAGATCAAGGCGAAGAACATCGCTGACGCGAAGGCGCGCCTCGTGGAGTACTACGAGACAACGGCGACCGTGGCGAACAACGGGTACAAGGACTGGGATACGGAACTCAGACCCTTCTGGGGACACCCAGCGCTGCGAGCTTCGCTTCGAGCTGTGTACACCGAATCGGCGGAGACCGGGGACTATACGACCGGCGCAGCATCGGTTGAGACAATGAACGTGACCAACTACAAGACATCAGACGTCGGGAACGAAGAGGTCCACCTCAACGCCTGCGTTGACTTTGGTGACGTGCGCACTTTTGCAGAGAACGGCGAGGAGACTCCGCGTAAGGCCGGTGCGCCCACTCGTTACACGTTCGACTACGTGATGCGCCACCAGGGGCCGGGGAGCTACTGGACACTGAACGAGCAGACGCCACACCCGGAGCAAGCATGCTGACCTCACCGGTGACACGGACGGTCGCGCGAGCCATGGCTGGGTCAGTGGCGACATTGGCGACCCTGCTAGTCATGCTTGTTCCCATACCAATGGCCGTTGCGGACGAATGCACCCCAGGGACAACGCCAGACGGGGTCATGATTCCGTGCGAAGACGACGCTGGCGGCGGAGGTGATGGTGACGGGGGCGATCCCGGCGGTGGTGGCAATGGACCACAAGTGTGTCGCGACCTTGGTGAGGTTGTCCCATGCAGCACTGAGTACGGCGGGTGGGACGGCGATTGCTATGTGCGGAATGCCAGCCCGCAACCACCTGCGGGCGACCCGGCCTGGGAAGGTCACGAACCGGGGGATGGGATCGTTCTTGAGTGCACCCCGCCAGACTGCGCAGAAGCGGGCGGTGACGTGAGGGCCTGCCAGGGCCACTCGTACTACTGGTCCGCTGATCCAGTTGCACCAGTTGGCCCTACTGCCGAGGAACTCGCTCAGCGCGCTGTCGCGGCGATGAACCTCACGATGGGTCAGATCGGTTCCACCCCACCGGCAACCACAAGCAACCCGAACGCGGTTGGCGCGATTGGCCTGCCGATTTGGCTGTGGATTGCGAACCGTGCTGAGAACACGATCGGCCCGATCGCGCGATCTGCGAGCGAGGGTGGACTTTCAGTCAGCGCGACGGGAACGCTCGACCGCGTCGAGTGGACCCTGACTTCAGCAAGCGGCACCACGATCGGTGCCATCACGTGCGATGGCCCCAACGCTCCGGGCACGCCGTACGACGGTCGCAACAGCGCGGAGCCGTCCCCAACCTGTGGATTTGGGGCCGACCTGAACAACAGCCCGGGCAGCCTAACTCTTACGGGCACGGCCTACTGGGTCGTCGAGTGGCAGAGCAGCGGCGGTCTGGGTGGCCAGATTCCCTTCACGTCACCGTCCAATAGCACCCAAATCCGTATCGGCGAGCTGCAGGCACTCGTGCAAGACTGACCGGCTCTCGCCGCTACCTCGGCGCAGCGTCTGATCCTCGATCCAACATTCGGCTCAGAGACTTCACCCGGCCTGCTGTGCCAAAGGCCCCTGACGCGGCCCGCACCGCCGATACAGTCCTCGTCGTGCCGCTCTGCGATCTCCGCTCGCGGCGACAGTGGAGGGCAACTCATGGGTTCTCGCGAGGTTGCAGCACGCCCGACGTTCGGGCCCCGCGGAATGGCGTGGATGGCATCCGTGGCCGCGACGACGCTGCTGACGGTCGGCCTGATCCCGGTGCACGAGGCGACAGCACGTCCGGAGTCGAGCAGTGTGGCACTGGACACCACATCCGCGCTGTCCACCACCGAGGTTCCGTCCACCCTGTTGGCCGCCGCTGCCGACCTGCCCGGCATGGTGCAGACCGTCGCGCTCACCGCCTCGACGGTATTCGTCCAGATCGCGGGGGACACCGGGCCACAGGTGCTGTGGCGTGACCGTGCTGGTGGAGAGTGGTCCTCGACCTGGGGCGGCACTGATCTTGCGGGCGAGCTGATCGCGGCGGAGAACGACGTTGTGCACCTGCGGCAGGGCGAGAACGAGACTGTCGCCTGGACCCGAAACGGCGGCGGGAGCCGCACAGTGCCGGTCGGGACGAGCCTGGGACGCGGCGCGCAGTACATCGCATATCTCAACTCCATGCGATATGTCGCCGTGCAGTCGGTGGTGTCCGACCAGGACTTGCAACTTCCTGCCCAGTCCCCGGGGAACGGCGAAGAGGGCTTCGTCGTCGTTGGCGACGATGTCGTGACCATGATGAGGACCGACGTCCGGGTGTTCGACATCCCGACCACCCGTCGTATCGCCTGGGACGCTGTGTGCCCGGAGGAGGACTGGCGAGATGCGGCCCTTTCCGGGGCCGGCTCCCGACTGGTGCTCGCATCATGTGGATCGGACGGTGCCATCGGGGCGGCCGACATGGGCGGCATTTACACGAGGCTCGTGTCCGCGGGGTCATTGGAGCGGGGGTTCGTGACGGGAGAGGCTTTCGCGCTTGGCAGGTCGACGGCATCCGGCGACCTGACCGTAGTGCCCGCCCTGAGTGGGATCACTGCTGCGGGTAGCGGAACGCTTGGTCCGGTCACGTCGTTCGACCTGGATGACGGTGCGACTGCTGTTGCGTTTGTCGACGCCCGTGGTGACGTTCGGGCGGCTGACCTCAGCGCGTGGTCATCGGAGCTTGCAACTGAGATCGTCGATACAACGGCACCCTCGACGAGCGTGAGCATCACCGGGACGTCGAGCGGGGACGGGTCGGTGATGGCGAGTCGCAACTACTCGGCATCCATGTCGGCGACCGACGCGGGAACGTATCCATACAAGGCTTCCGGCGTGGCGAACGGCGAGCTCAGGTTCCGGCAGAAGCTTGCTGGACAAAGTACGTTCGGCGGGTACATCGTCACGGCTTCGTCAGTCTCGGTTACCCATCCCGCCGGGTCGACGACCTGTTGGTCGGCTCGAGCGGTGGACCGCGCCGGCAACCAAGGCATCTGGAGTACCGAGCAGTGTGTGGCGATCGACGGCACCCGGCCGACCCTGACCACGGCGGCCCTGCCTGCACGGGTTAAGGCCACAGGGATCGCAACGCCCGTCACTTTCAGGTACTCGGCGAGGGACAACGGCAAGGTCGCCACCTACGACGTCCGATACCACAAGGACAAGGGTGGCACGCAGATCGGCTCGTGGATCTACCCGCGATCGGGCACGGGCATCACTACGCGTTCGTTCACCGTGGGCACCGGGAAGTCGTACCGAGTGTGCTTTTCCGCGCGCGCCCGTGACGTGGCGGGCAATGTCTCCGGCTGGACATCGTCGCGTTGCACCTACGTCGACGGAACGGCGCCGAAGGTCACGAAGGCGACCATGTCATCGCGGTGGCTCGTCCCGATCATCGCGGATGAGATGACCTGGAGGCCCAAGTTCAGTTTCGCCGCGTCGGACGACCAGGGTGTGGCGGCTTATCAAGTTGAGAACCGGTATGCAGGGGGTCGATCCCGGATGCCCACGGAAGCTAGTCGGTACCTCTGGGGCGAGATTCCCGGCAGGGACATGACATTCCGCATGGACCCGGGCGACCAGTCGTGCTGGCGTGTTCGCGCTAAGGACGGAGTCGGGAACATCGGCTCATGGTCGGCCTGGAAGTGTGTCAATGCGCCCTTCATGACTGGTGACCGCTATATGACGGCCGCGGACACCGGCAACTTCGGCGCGACCGTCACGAGCCGATTTGGTGCTGAGACGAAGGGCGTCGTCGGTGTCCGCTCCGTGCGAGTCAAGGTGCAGACCGGACCTAGCTACGGAGTCATGAAGGTGTATGCCGGAGCGGAGTACCTGGGTACAGTCAACGCGTATGCCTCGAGGAGCGGCTCCAAGTGGACAACCCTCAGTACGTCGTCCGGCAAGGTAACGGTCGCTAAGGTGCGGTTGGCCGTGACTGGCACCAAGAGCGTGAAGGTCAGGACGATCTACTTCGTGCGGTGATTCGTGCGTTGTTCTGGACCCGCGCAACCCGCATTAGTTCGACGTAGATTTCGGTAAAACTTGGTGCCAAATGCACTGCGATCCGAGACCTTCTGTTGGTTACGGAAAGAAGCTATCCGCGGTCGCCTTTATTTTCCCGACTGCATCATCGCCGAATCGTTTCTTCTGGCAATTTCAACCAGTTTGCGCTGCCAGCTCTTGGCGTATTTTCCCCTGGTCTTGGAAGCGTGACAGTTCGGGCAGAGTGCAACCATATTGCTGGGAGAGTCATCTCCACCTCCGGCCAGGCCGTCAACATGATCGACTTCGAGAATTGCTTCCCCTGACTCCAACCGGTCAACGGGCATGCCCTCGCACCAGGGCGCTTCGCACTTGTTCTGTGCTCGGAGAAGTACGGCACGTCGAGCAGCTCGGCTGCGTATTGGCCTACGCACAAGATAATCGTGGCGTGACTGATTCGGATCTCTATCGATGGCGCGATGGCGTAGCTCAAGGTAGGACGGGCTGTCCTTAACTTCCGGGCCGGGACCGGCGTTCATGTTGGCAATCTCTGCACGGCCCACTTCCATTACATGTTCCGGCACCTCAACGTTCAACGGGTCGGACACCTTGTGGAGAATCCAGACGATCTCCTTGCGGCTCCTGCCATCGGCATCAATACCTCTGTCCCAACGGCGACCCACGACGGCGCACCAGTACAGGAATGTGAAGGCGCCGCCGAGCGGCCGGTGCCAGAAGCGAATTACAGACCCGCCCTGCAATGCCTCTTCGAGGCGGCGATTCCCGCGTATGAACTTCTGATCACCGTGTAGTCCTTCGCCTCGATATCCGAATGGCTCGAACACAGAGGGCTCATCGTCAGCATAAGACCCGCTATCATCGTCAGAAAAGCAATTGACGACGTCGTCACCTGGAAATCGAATTATCCCCGCGTTTCTGTCACCTCCGTAGGCGCGCCATACGTCGGTTCGGCTGAGGAATTGATCGCCGACTTCTGGCGACTGAAATCCGCCTGCCGTGTGCGCATCCAGCCCGTGCTCACCAAGTAAGCGCTCCGCATTGATCGGTGCGGTCAGGTCCGTGCGAGCATTTGCGGTGATGTCGGTATTCAAGCGGATAATCGCTGCCGCCATTGATGTTAACGGAACGGCCATCTGTCCGAAGCGAATCAACTGATCGTCCGCCTTCTGACGCTTATGCTGCCGTGCAAACTGCGCCAAGCCGGACGTGTAGAGCTCGTCGACAGCCAGCTGTGCGGTCTGTGACAAGCGACCGACCGTTGGCTCCAGCATGCGTACCATCCCCCCGAATCGCTGTTGCGTATAGGCAACGAACCAGGTCAGATGCTACGTGACAGCGTGGCGACGAGGTCGGATCGGGGCAGGCTGGTGAAAATGTCACCCGGTGACGCGGACGATGAACAGGCGGGGAGCTCGTTTGAGATCGATTGCCGCATCTGCGTGTCCGATCGAGCGGGGATCAGGCAGGCTGCTGGTTGATAGCCGAGAGCCTTACCCAACTGCGCGTTGAGGTCGGGGTCTGTTCAAGGCGGAGGTGAGGGCACCGGTCATCAGCGCACCATGAAGGCTCTCGGGCATGGGTATTCGGCGCAGGAGCGTCACAGATGACGCAAGGTTCGTGACCGTAAGGAGATGGGCGGATCTTGTTGGCACTTAGGTGCCACCCTGGGCGCAAGATGGAACCCATGGCGACCACCGGAAGCATCATCCGCGGCATTGGCCAAGTGGCCCTTGGCGCCGTTCTCCTCACCGCAGGCATCGGCCACCTCACCAAGGCACGTAAGGAGTTCCAGGCCCAGGTCCCCAACTGGGTTCCGGTCGATCCCGACACGGTCGTGGTCGGCTCAGGAGTCGTCGAGATCAGCCTCGGCACCGCGCTCATCGCTACCTGGAAGCAGCCCGCCCGACGCCGGTTGGGTGCTCTCGCGGCAGCGTTCTTCGTCGCGGTCTTCCCCGGGAACATCGCGCAGCTCGTTGACCACCGGAACGCGTTCGGCCTGGATACTGATCGCAAGCGGGCACTACGGCTCCTGGGTCAACCGGCGCTCGTCGCGTGGGCCCTGGCCGCGACGCGCAAGTAGGAGATCTCGAAAGGCTCGACCAGCGAAAGGGGCCGACCGAGGGCTCGACGATCAGACGCGTAACCGCTCAGGTCACACCTGGTCGAGCATCCCCAGCCCGCTAGCGAACTCCACCAGCTCAAACGTAGAGTCCGTCACCATCGTCGCCCCAACCGCCCGAGCATCCTTGGCATACGGCCCGACGTTCCCATACAGCACGAACGGCACACTCGTATTCATCGCGCGGACCTTAGCCAGCAGCTGCAGCCCCGCGTCCGGAACGTCGACGTCGGATTCCCGCCGGCCCATGTCCGAGATGATCAGCCCGAACGCGCGCCCGCCGAGAATTCGCAGAGCCTCGCTGGTCGAGCGCGCGATCTCGACTTCCGCGCCGTCGCGTCGCCACGACTCCGCGAGCATCGCGTTGTTCTCGGGGTGGTCGTCGACCCAGAGGATCGACCGGGGCGCGGGCACCGAAATCCGCCGCTCTTGTTCCTCCAGCATCCAGGACGTGTCGTCGGAACGAGGAACGCCCCCAGACTCGTCAGGCACCTGCGAGACGCCCCCGGGCGTCCCATGTTGGGCCTGGTCAGGCTCCGAGCGTCGAACGGCGGAATCTCCAAACGGCACGCTGTCCACATAGTCCAGCCGCCGCTTCAGCGACGCCACCTCGCGCTGCAGGTCCGTGATCATGTCCGACTGCTGGTCCGTCGCCTGCTTGAAGTTGAGCCGCTGCCCACCGATCTCCAGGGTGACGTCGTCAGAACTACGAAGTTTCGACAGAAGCTGCCGGCCAAACACCAGCAGCACGACGATCACGAGCAGGGGCCACAGAAGGCTGGCGATAGCGCTGATCAGGTCGGCCACGGAGGTAAACGTACCGGTCAGGGGACGATGCGCGGAACTGCGCCGATCTCGACCAGCGACGGACCGGACCGACCCGCGGAAGCGTCAGCCCTCCAGCAGCCCCCGAATCTCCTCCGCCCCCAGCGCCCCAGCGAACGCCCCCGCATCGTCGCTCAGCACCGCATCAAAGAGCCGTGCTTTGCGTGCCTTGAGCGCCATCACCTTGTCCTCGATGGTGTCCTCCGAGACCATCCGGAACACCATCACGTTCCGCGTCTGCCCGATGCGGTGCGTCCGGTCGATCGCCTGGGCCTCCGTCGCCGGGTTCCACCAGGGATCGAGCAGGTAGACGTAGTCGGCCTCGGTGAGGTTGAGTCCGAACCCGCCGGCCTTGAGGCTGATCAGGAACACCGGCGCAGACCCGTCCTTGAACCGGCTGATCACCTCGGCCCGCTTCGTGGTGGATCCGTCCAGGTACTCGTACGGGATCCCCAGCTCCGTGCACACCTCGGCCGCCTTCGCCAGGAACGACGTGAACTGGGAGAACACCAGCGCGCGGTGCCCCTCGGCCGCGACCTCGGCGAGCTGCTCGGCGAGCAGGCTCAGCTTCGCCGATGGCACGCCCTCGTACTCCGGGTCCACCAGGGAGGCGTCCAGCGCCATCCGGCGCAGCGTGGTCAGCGCCCGGAAGACAGCCACCCGGTTCTCGTCGAAGCTCTCCAGCAGCCCGAGCAGGCGGGAGCGTTCGCGCTGCAGGTGCGTGTCATAGATCCGGCGGTGCTGGGCGCCCAGGGTCACCCGGAGCACCTGCTCCTGCCGCTCGGGCAGCTCGGGCGCCACCTGCTCCTTGGTGCGGCGCAGCAGCAGCGGCCGGATCCGACGGCGGAGCCGGGCCAGCAGCGGCGTCGAGTCGCCCTCGCCGGCGACCGGCTTGACGTAGTCCTCCCGGAACTTGCTCGCCGACCCGTACAGGCCCGGCGCCACGATCGCGAGCATGGCCCACAGCTCCATGAGGTTGTTCTCCATGGGCGTGCCGGTGATGGCCAGCTTGAACGGCGCCTTCAGCCGGCGGGCGGACTCGTTGGCGCGGGTCTGGTGGTTCTTCGCGAACTGCGCCTCGTCCAGGATCAGGCCGCTCCACTCGACGTCGGTGAACGCGTCGAAGTCCAGCCGGAAGATCGCGTACGACGTGACGATGATGTCCGCACCGGCCGCGACCTTGGCGACGGACGTACCCGCCTTGCGCGCGGTGGTCGGCAGCGTCGCGACCTTCAGGTCCGGCGTGAACTTCGCGGCTTCCGCCGCCCAGTTGCTCACCACGGAGGCGGGTGCGATGACGAGGAACGGCGGCCGGCTGCCGCCCTCACCCGGCGAAGTGCCTCCGCGGTGCTGCGGCACTCCGTGCGGACCGGCCGCACCGTCGGCCATCTCCTGCCGGGCCTGCGCCACGAACGCGAGGGTCTGCACGGTCTTGCCGAGGCCCATGTCGTCGGCGAGGATCCCGCCCAGCCCGTGCCGCCACAGGAAGGTGAGCCACTCGAATCCGTGCTGCTGGTACGGGCGCAGCTCGGCCTTCAGACCTACGGGCGGCGGCAGCGACTCCGGGCCGTCGACACCGTCCGCGGTCAGGGAGACCAGGTCGCTCACCGAACGCCGCCAGCGGTCGGACTGCTCGACGACGTCGGCGACCTGCTCCAGCTCCGCCCAAAGGCCGGCGTTGAACCGGCTGATCCGCAGCTTGCCCGGGCGGTCCGACAGCCGCTGTGCCTCCTCGATCAGGGTCCGGAGCTGCCCGAACACCGGCAGGTCCGTGCGCAGCCACGTGCCGTCGGTCAGCATGAACCGCTTCTTGCCCCGGGCGAGGGCATCGAACAGCGGCCCGAACGGGATCTCCCGCCCGTTGACCGTGACCAGAACGCCCAGGTCGAACCAGTCCAGGTCGCCGCTGTCGGACGCGCGCATGCTGACCACCGGCGTGGCCTCGAGACCGGGGTACTCCGGCAGCCCCTCGCTCTCGACGCGCACGTCCGGCAGCTCCCTGAGCACGGGCAGCACGGTGGTGGCGAAGTCCATCGCCTGCAGCCCGCGGAACACCTCGGGCGCCACCCGGAAGTGCCCGAATCCCGGCACGTCGCGCACCGCGGCGACCGCCCGGCCCAGGGTCGCGGCCTCCGCTGCGAGGTCGCGCAGGTCGCTGCCCGGCTCCAGGGCCGTGGTCAGCGGGTATTCCTTGTCCGACGGCGGGTACGCCCACCGCCACGCCACGCTGATCTCCGCCGGCGAGACCGCTTCGACCGAAGCCACGAGCTCGGGACGAGGCAGGGCCGGCAGCTCGACGCCGGCATCGGCGTGCACCTGCACCTCACGGCGCAGGAGCGGGAGGTAGTCCGCCATGAACTCGTCCACGGCGTCGGCCGGGATGGCGACGTCGGCCAGCTGGACTGCTGCGTGCTCCTGATCCCTGAGCGGCGCCGCCGTCGGGCCCAGGACGATGGTGCGGCCAGAGGGAGACTCCTCGACCGCGAACAGGCCGTGCAGGCCCAGCGTGCCCACGGACGTCGCGAGGGTGACCACGCCGTCGAAGGCGACGGTCCGCTCGAGCCGCGCGCCGCCGTCGGGCAGGGAGAGGTCCAGGGCGATGGACGCCTCGCTCGCCAGGCGGAGCGACTCGCGCTTGGACTTACCGACGAGCTCGATGCCGAGGCTCGCGGCGTCGGCGAGATGGCGCCAGAACGGGCGGGGGAGGACGTCGTCGAGGCTGATCCAGTCGCCCGTGCTGAGGTACCCGTAACCGTGCGGGCTGGTGGCGCGCAGGGCGTCGAGCGTGGTGAACCACTCCCGGACGCTCGGGTCCACGCCGCGCAGGAACCCGTTGCGGATGTAGTTCCACGACGCCGTGCCGCCGACCCACGCACCCCGGTCGTTGCGCTGGACCGGCCGGACCGACAGGGACAGGTTGTTGGCCGACGCGGCGCCGTCGACCCGGAACTGCAGCGCGAGTACCGGCTCGGTGTCGGACGCCGCCGGGGCGGTGGCAGGCGCCGTCGGCACGAGCTGCTGCACCGCGGCCTTCCACGCCGGGACCTGCGGTGCGCGCTTCAGCGACGAAGCCGGCCGGACCAGCGAGGCCAGCCCGTCCGACCCGGACTCGAGCAACGTCGCGGCGATGTGCTTGCAGGCGGACCCGACCGGGCACGTGCAGTCCGAGCCGGCGACTACCGGCGGGCCGGGCTCGTTGGTCCTGAACCCGATGGAGCACGAGTACGTGCTGCGCCCGCTGCCGCGCACCCAGGAGACGAGTAGGAGGTCGTCGGGCAACCACTCCCACGAGATGACCCGGCCCTGCTTCTGGTAGTCCTCGCCGCGCTGGTACGCGCCGCTGCCCACCAGCAGCTTGATGGCCGCGGGGTGGATGCGCGGAGCGGGTATGGGCGAGGACACCACCCCATGGTTCCACGCCCCACCGACACGCCCGTGGAGTTGTCCACAGTGCGCCTTCGATTCCACGGAGCTGGTGACCTCTGGGAGAGTGTCCGCATGAAGAGTCTGCCCGACGCCGGACGGCGCCCGGCCGCCCTGAGCGTCCTGCTCCTCGCTGTCGCCGTGTGGATGTCGGTGCCGCTGCGCCTGCTGGTGCCGGGGACCGAGCTCGATCTCGGCTTCACGGCGGCCAACGCCGTCTACGTGGTCGAGAACGCGGCGATGGCGGGGACGATCGTGCTCGCAGTCGGGGCCACGGTGCTCCGCGCCCGGCGAGTCCTGACCGTGGCGATCGTCGTGGTGGGAGCGCACCTGCTGCTGCAGATCGGTACCGCTACGGTGCAGCTGCTCCAGGGCGCCCTGCCCGAATACCTGCTCGGCACGCTCCTGGCGATGCTCGAGCTGGTGCTCGTGCTGGCCGGGGCGCTGCTCGCACGGTTGCTGCACGGGCCGGCGGCGGCGCGCCGGACGGGCTTCTGGGTCGTCCTGGCGGGCGCCCTGCTCTACATCCTGTGGGCGAGCATGCTTCAGCCGGTGATCGCGATGATGCCCTACGGCGGACCGCTGCCCGGGATGATCAGTTCGTACCTGACGATCATGCTGCTGAATCTGCTCGCCGTCGCCGCGGCTGTGCTCTGCGGCTGGGCATCGCCGGTGACGCGTCGGATCGGTGCGGTCCTGGCCGGCGTCGTCGGCGTGCTCGGGATCGCGGGGGCCGTCGGTGTGATCGGTGACAACGGCGGTGCGTACGGTGCGGTGCAGATCGTGCAGGGCTTGCTGCTGCTCGCCGTCGTGCCGTTCGCTGTGGTCGCCGCCCGCAGGCTGGCGGCGTCTCGGCAGGACACGAGCACTTCAGACACTCAGCCCCAGGCGGAGGCACAGCCCTCTGCAGAGGCCTGAGCCCGGGGCCGACGTGTCGGCACTACTTCGCGGAGCTCGCTCGGATCTCCTCGAGCGCGACGACCTCGAGGATCTGCTTCACGATGATCGGACCGACGGACTCCCAGGAAAGCATCTCGGCGATCACCATGTAGGACAGGTCGTCCCCGGTGAAGCAGCCGCCGCGATGCAGTGCGTTGAGCAGCCGGTGCTTCGGCCAGGGGAGCTCGTCGAGGCGCTCGACCCGCCGCACGGCGGGAAAGAGACGGCCGACGGGCAATGACTTGAGGCGCGTCACAGCGGCGTCCGCAAGGCGGGCGGTGCCGATATCGGTCTTGTTGTCGACTTGGCCGACGTACCAGGCGTCGTCCTCGGCCATGACCTCGCGGAACCATGGGAACACCTCACCCCAGGTGGGTGTCGGGGTGACGGCGGGTGCGTCGGACATGAACGGAAACCTCCAGTCCCTGTGTAGGTAAGTGCATCAATCTTTGCACCGTTCTACCTGCAAAACGGGCACGATAGGTATCAGAGACCGGACCTCATCCACAAATTCACCCCTCCTGCGTTTGCCTCGCGAGCGTTGCCGTGCGAGAAGCCATCGTGCCGAACAGAATCGCGGACGCCATGTACCCCACGGAGAGGGCGACGAATAGCCCGGGTGACCAGCCGGCGTCGGGCACGAGGAAGGCGGCGAGAGCCGCGGCGCCCACGAATGCCGCGTTGTAGAGGACGTCGTAGAAGGCGAATGCGCGACCCCGGTATACGTCCTCGGAGTCGCGTTGCACGATCGTGTCGACGGCGATCTTCGCGCCCTGCGCCGCGAGCCCGAGCAGTGCGGCGGCGGTCACGACCGTGACGAATCCCGGTTCGGGCACCAGGATCAGCTGTGACACGCCGGCCACCAGGAGCATGACGGCGATCCAGGACTGCGGGGCCATCCGCCGGGCGAGCACCGCTGTGAGCACGATCGCGAGCCCGCCGCCGACGCCGGTCGCGCCGATCACCGTCGCGAAGGTGGCGAGGCCGGCAGTGCGGTCGCCGGGTGCGGCCAGGAGATTGCGCGACATGAGAATCGACGCGATGAACACCACCCCGTACAGGAAGCGGTGCAGCGACATCACCAGCAGGGCTTGGCCGGGGGTCCGGCGGGCGGCCAGGTAGCGGGCGCCGTCGACCAGGCCGCGGACCACCACCACTACCTCGTTGTGGATCGGGCCGACGGCGGGGCGCAGCGGTCCCAGCAGCGTGCGGGACATCCGGAGCCCCAGCAACGAGGCGCAGCCCATGACGACGCACGCGCAGGTCAGGGCTGTGGCGTCCTGGATGCGGCCGGTCGGCATGGCCAACCCGAGCACGAAGCTGATGCCGCCACCCAGGAACGCGGCGCCCGCGCCGAGCGTCGGCGTGAGCGCGTTCGCGGTGAGCAGCAGGTCACCCTGGACCACACGGGGAAGCCCTGCCGAGAGGCCGGCGAGGAGGAACCGGTTGACGCTCAGGGCGGCGAGCCCGAGCACGTAGATCGCGGGCGTGACGCCCTGGGCGAGCATGAGCACCGCCATCGTGCCGGTGATGAGCACGCGCACCGCGTTGCCGAACACCAGTACCTGGCGGCGCTGCCACCGGTCCAGGAAGACGCCGGCGAACGGGCCGACGATCGTGAATGGCGCCAACATGATGGCGAATGCGCCCGCGATCGCGGCGGCCGAACCCTGCGATTCCGGGCTGAAGAACAACAGGTTCGCGAGGCCGACCTGAAACATGCCGTCGCCCGCCTGGGAGACGAGGCGCACCGTGAACAGCTTGCGGAACCCGGGAAGGCGCAACAGGGCGCGTAGTTCGCCAAGGACGGTCACTCGCTCACAGTAGTTGTCCTGCCAACCATGGGCGCGGGCCGACGGCGGTCGTGGGTTGGCTTGGTCCGGCGGCCGGTGTCATGGGGAGTGCTATCCATCGCGGGTTCGGAACTCGTTGGATATCCTCCCTGGTCAGGAGCCTGTCCGTTTTGCGAAGGGTGCGCGATGTCGAGGCCGTCTGATTGGTCGCCGGTGGGGTTGGACGCTGACCCCACGCCGGGTGATCCGGTGCTGGTGCTCTCTGGTGGGCAGGAGTACCTGGAGGTCGCCGACTCGATCGACAACGCGGCGTCGGCGATGTCGCGCCTGGATGTCGAGGGCACGATCTCGTTGGCGGTGGATGCGTTGATGGAGACGAAGGAAGAGACCATCGGCGAGATCCGTAAGGCGCACGGCCGGTACGTCGCCGCGGGTGACGCGTTGGTCGGGTACGCGGACGCCCTGGAACGGGTGCAGTCCGAGACCCTGGCCGCGTTGGAGCAGGCGCGGACGGCGCGGGATGCGGCGGATGCGGCGTCGGGATCGAAGGACCGGTGGCAGGAGATGGCCGACTCCGCGACCGACGAGAGCGAGAAGCAGGAGTACCAGCAGAAGGCCGACCAGGCCGGTGATGACGCCGATCAGGCGGCCGGGACGATCTCGAGCGCACAGGGGACGATCGAGACCGCCGTCTCGGACCGGGACCGGGCCGCGGAGAATGCGATCGATCAGATCGAGGAGATCACCAGCTCCGATGACCTGAACGATGGCTGGTGGGAGGACTGGGGTTCCAAGCTGGTGGCCGCCATCGCGGATATCGCCGACATGATCTCCACCATCGCAGGGATCCTCGCGATCATCGTCGCGTTCATTCCCGTGGTGGGTACCGCGCTGGCCGGGGTGCTGATCGTGATCGCGGCGGTGGCCGCCATCGTGTCGGCGGTCGCGAACATCACGCTGGCGGCCACGGGTGAGCGGTCCTGGGCGGAGGCGGGCATCGCGATCGCGGGTGCGGCGTTGTCGTTGATCGGTCTGGGTGGCGCGGCCAAGGCAGCGACTGGGCTGGCAAAGGGGATCAGCAAGGGCGCCTTGAAGTCCGGCAAGACCTGCAAGCTCGGCTTCGGTGCCTGCTTCGTCGCCGGCACCCCGGTGCTGACCGTGGACGGCATCAAGCCGATCGAGGACATCGTGGTCGGCGACAAGGTCTGGACCCGCAACCTGCAGACCGGGTTGGACGAGTTGCAGCTGGTCGCCGAGACGTTCGTGCACCAGACGCTGGCTCTGTACCACCTGACCATCAACGGGTCCGTAGTCTCCACCACGGCCGAGCACCCGTTCATGGTCCAGGACAAGGGCTGGCAGATGGCTGGCAACCTCCGCCCGGGCGATGTGCTGGTCACCCCCCGAGGCACCACCGTCCTGGAAGCGGTCGACGTCGAAGATCGCGACCTGGCCGACATCGTCACGGTCTACAACTTCCACGTCGAGAACAACCTCAGCTACTACGTCCACGCCGGCGACACACCCGTCCTCGTCCACAACAGCCACGGCGGGGCCGCGGACGATGCCACCGAGATCGTCTCAAAGAAGGCGGACAAGTGGTTCGATACTCAGGATGATGCCCGGAACGCTGTGCTCGACGCCTACGGAGTCCCTGACAAGTCTCTGGTGGACACCCACGTCATGTACGGCCCGAACCCGAACATCAGGGGCCCTCAGGGCCAGCCGTGGGAGCAGCTCGAAGCCATCGACGACAGCGGCAACCTTGTGAAGATCGACCACCACGCGAATGGTCACTACTTCGCGGATACGAATGAATACGCACTACCCCATTACCACGGGCCGGAAGGTCACTACTTCTACGGAAGCGAGCGCATATGGTAGCCGCCACATCGATCGACGGCTCTGAGCTGGGAGCGCTGCTCCACTGGCCCGACGAGATGGTGAGGCGTTTGCCGTCTGCATTGTGGCTTCCGGCTGATGTGGATGATGAGCTACCGCTGGTCACCCTGCTCGGTACATCCTGGGAGTCCTACCAATGGTGCGGGCTGGGGACGTGGTTCGCACCAGGCACCGCGCCGGAGCCACCCGCGGGTTTCGCGGGACGCTACAGCGATCTTCAGCATGAGCTCATCGCTGAAGGGTCTCTGACAACGGCCCGCGGGCTCAAGGTGCGTTCGGAGTGGAGCACGCTGAACCCGCGCTCGGGCAGCCTGCATGCATTCCTCTCGGCAATCCGGCAAGCCCGCGGTAGTGGATCGTGTCTCGCCCTCATGGCGCAGGACGCCTCGCCCCGAGCCTGGTACGCGGCGTCCACCGCAATGATGCAGCGAGGCCTGCTCGCCCTCGGGGGGATCGGCGACGTCGATCGCGAGGAGGCGGATCGGTCGGCCTCGCTCACCTATCTGGCGGCGGGGCCCGCGAGCGGTTATGCGAGTGTGATCCCACTGGACCGTCATCCCTGGGGCGGCTACGCGGTCGTCGGTGACCAGACGCTCCTTTCCGCCCTCGCGGAGGCCTTGCCGGACCCTCTGGCGGGCCTGGCGGAGGCATCATGGGAGGACGTCGCAGGGCGCGCGGGTAGTTTGGCTCTCTGAGCCTGGACGTCCACATGGCCCTCGAGTGCGGCCGTCGATCCGAGTTCGAAAGGTCGGCGGACGCACTCCTGAAGTTCATGCCAAGGCCACTTCGTCGCCACCTGAGGGCAGCCCAGCTGCCACAGGTCGGGGTCAACCTGCCCCGTGTGTCTCCCAACCGCCGCCACGCGGCATTCATCGCTTCCGGCGCCGCCCTCGCACTGGGGCTGAGCGCGTTCCCGGCGTTCGCCGTCGGTCAGCAGGTCTCGACAATCTCGACCAGCGCCTTCGGCTCGATCGATGACGTCAGCGGAATCGGCCGCACCAGCCCCCGCGAGACCTTCCACCGCCTCGCCACGTACCCGGTCTTCCAGAACGCTCCCGCGGGCACCGACCCGACAGAGGAAACGGTCGCCGAGATCTCCGCCGTCAGCGAGGACGGCAACACCCTCATCCACACCGACGCCGCAGCCCACCGCATCGGGTTCGTCGACATCAGCAACCCCTCCGCGCCCCAGGGCCTCGGCTCCCTGTCGCTCGCCGAGCTCGGTTCCGAGCACGACGAGCCGACGTCGGTCGCCGTCGTCGGCGACTACGTGCTCGTCGTGGTCGACAGCTCGACGTCGTTCACCGCGCCGTCGGGCCGCCTCGACGTCGTCGATCTCGCGACCCGTACCCGCGTGCGCTCGATCGACCTGGGCGGCCAGCCCGACTCGATCGCCGTCACGCACGACGGCGCCCACGCCGTCATCGCCATGGAGAACCAGCGCGACGAGGACGTGCTGTCCGACACCGGCGAGGGCGAGGAGGGCGACCTCCCGCAGGCGCCCGCCGGGTTCCTGCAGTTCGTCGACCTGGCGGGCAGCAACCCCGAGGCCTGGCAGACCCGCCCCGTCGCGCTCGACGTGGCGGCGCTCGCCGCCGCCGGCCTGGACACCCCGCAGGACGCGGAGCCGGAGTACGTGTCGATCAACCCGTCCGACACCAAGGTTGCGGTCACGCTGCAGGAGAACAACGGCGTCGCCGTGCTCGACGTCGTGTCCGGCGAGCTCGAGAACGTGTTCTCGGCGGGCGACGTCGCGCTGGAGGGTGTGGACGCAGACGACGAGGGCGCCATCGACCAGACCGGGTCCGTCGAGGCCGCCCCGCGTGAGCCCGACGCCATCGGCTGGGTCGACGACGAGCACGTCGCCACCGCGAACGAGGGCGACTGGAAGGGCGGCACGCGCGGCTGGTCGGTCTTCGAGGCCGCGACCGGCGACGTCGTGTGGGACGCGGGCGCCGACCTCGAGGAGCTCGCCGTCCGCGTCGGGCTGCACAACGACGACCGCGCCGGGAAGAAGGGCGTGGAGATCGAGGGCCTCGCGGTGGCGACCCTCGACGGCATCCGCTACGCGTTCGTGGGTTCCGAGCGCTCCAACTTCGTGGCCGTCTACGACGTGTCCGACCCGGCTTCCCCGCGGTTCGTGCAGGTCCTGGCCACGACCAACGGCCCGGAAGGGCTCCTGCCGGTTCCGTCCCGGAACCTGCTCGTCGTGTCCTCCGAGGAGGACTCGGCCGACGACGGCGTCCGCGCGTCGGTCTCGGTGTTCGGCAAGGGCCGGCAGTACGCGGCGCCGTCCGGTTCGACGGCACCGCGGGGCGCGCACGGCCGCTCATCGGTGCAGGCCTTCCCGTCGATCGTGTCGGCCGACGCTGTCACCACCGCCGGAACCAGGAAGCCGATCGGCTGGACCGCGCTCGGCGCGCTCTCGGCCGACCCGCGCAAGCGGGATCGCCTGTGGACGGTGACCGACGCCGCCAAGTCGCCGACGTCGATCCTCTCCGTCTCGACCGCCGGACGGCGCGCCAAGAGCGGCCCCGCGGTGATCGACCGCGAGATCCTCGTGACCGAGGACGGCGAGCCCGTCGGCCTGGACGCCGAGGGCATCTGGGCCCGGCCGTCGGTCCGGGGCAAGGCGGGCGGGTTCTGGCTCGGCGTCGAGGGCAAGACCGGCGCGGAGAATGCTCTGGTGCGCGTGGCGGCGTCGGGCCGCGTGGAGGAGCGCGTGAGCCTGCCCGACGACGTCGCCGCGGGGCTCGGAAAATGGGGCATCGAGGGCGTGGCCGGGACCGTGGACCGGTCCGGCGAGCACCTGTTCGTCGCGCTGCAGCGCGGCCTGACCAGTGACGACGGCGTGGGTGGTTACGCCCGTATCGGACGGTACGACGTCGCTTCCGGCGCATGGACCTGGTTCGGCTACCCGCTGTCCGCCCCGACCGCCGACGGCGACTGGATCGGCCTGTCCGAGGTGACCGTCGTCGACCAGGACACGCTCGCCGTGATCGAGCGCGACAAGCTCAACGGCCCGGCGGCGGCGCTCAAGGCGGTGTACACGGTGGACCTGCCGAAGCGTGACCCGCGTCCGGGGACGGTCCCGGTGCTGAGCAAGCGCCTCGCGATCGACGTCCTGCCCGCGCTGCGCGCCACGAACGGGTGGACGCAGGAGAAGCTCGAGGGCCTGACGATCGGCGGGGACGGCCGGGTCTACGCGGTGACGGACAACGACGGCGTCCAGGACGCGACGGGCGAGACGGTCTTCCTGAACCTGGGCAGCGCCCGCACCCTCTCCCGCTGACAAACACTTTGTTGTGGGCGTGATCGTTGCGACTACGTGCCCGTTTTAGGCGCAACGACCACGCCCACAACAAAGGTGTTCAGGTGCGGGCGTTGGCGTGGAGCGCCAGGGCCCCGTAGGCCGGGATCGACGCCGTGAACCAGCCGTCACCGTTGACGGTGCGCGCCACCGAGCAGTCCGCCGCCGCGACGACGTCGCAGTACGTGCCCGCCGGGAGCGACGTCTGGAACGAGCGCTGCACCGCCGACGCGGTGTTGTTCAGCACCACGTATCCCCGGCTGCCGCGGCCGTAGGCGACGAGGTTGCCGCCGTCGTCCCACCAGTTCGTGACCTCGGTGCCGACGACGGCGTTGTGGAAGCCGACCATGCCGCGGACCTCCGTCCAGCGCTGGGTGCACGTCCACTGCCCGGCGCCGCAGGTCGCGTCCGGCACCGTGGTCGAGGTGGCGCCGGGCGCGCCGGCGTCGTTGTTCGAGAACTCGTAGCCCGAGTACACCGTGGGCGACCCGTACGGCCACGACAGCAGGAACGTGTTGGCCAGCACGTACTTGGCGCCCCACTTGTAGTTCATGGACTCGCCGTTGCGCTCGGTGTCGTGGTTGTCCACGAACACGCCCGCTCGGTTGTACGGCAGCTTTCCGTCGCCGATGAACCGCAGGTTCTTGATCTGCCCGTCGAAGTCGTGCTTGAGCTGCCGCGCGTAGTCGAACTCGTGCGAGTCGCCGCTGCCCAGGTATTCCGACGGCTGGATCGGCTCGCCGGCGGCGCCGATCACCTCGTGCACCCAGAACACGTTCGGGTTGCTCATCCGCGACTTGATCGCCTCCAGGTCCGACGCCGGGACGTGCTTCGACGCGTCGATCCGGAACCCGTCGACGCCGAGCGAGACCAGGTCGTCGAAGTAGGCGGCGAGCCTGCCGCGCACGTAGTCCGAGCCGGTGCGCAGGTCCTGCAGTGCGACCAGGCGGCAGTGCTGGACCTCGTAGCGGTTCGTGTAGTCCGCGATGTCGGTGCGGCAGTCGTTGAAGTCCTGCGCGCCGTAGGTGCCGGTGAAGTTGTCGTCGGAGTACGCCGTCCCGGCCACCCCGGTACCCGACTGGCCGGCCCCGGCCATGTGGTTCACGACGGCGTCGGCGATCACGCCCACTCCCACGGCGTCGCAGGTGGCGACCATGTTTGCGAACTCGGCGCGGGTGCCCAGCTTGGACTCGATCCGATAGCTCACCGGCTGGTACGACGTCCACCACTGGGTGCCTCGGATGTGCTCCATCGGCGGTGACACCTGCACGTAGCCGAACCCGGCCGGGCCGACGACGTCGGCGCACTCCGCGGCGACGGAGTCCCAGGTCCACTGGAACATGTTCAGAATGACGTCGCCGTCGCCGTGCTCAGGGGTGGCGGCCCGGGCCGGTTCGGCGGTGGGTGCGGCCGTTGTCGCGACCAGGCCCAGGGCGAGCGCGGTGGCGAACGTCGTCAGAGTGGCGAGCAGGCGTCGGGGCACGTTCGGATGGCGCGTCATGGCGGCTCCTTGCGGCGTCGTCCCGGGCTGGGGCGCGTGCGGCATTGCAGCGCCATTTCCGGATCTTGCTGCAAGCGTTGCAGAGCCGTGCGGCGACACGCCAGAGGGGCGGGTGAAAAAGCCCCGGGCCCTGGCGTGTCGGGGGTGCGGGTCAGTCCTCGTTGGGCATGAGGATCCAGAACGCGATGTACGCGAGGAACTGCGGTCCGGGAATGAAGACCGAGGCGACGGCGACGACCCGGACCAGAGTCGGGTCCCAGCCGAATCGGCGGGCGATCCCGGCGCAGACGCCGGCGATCATGCGCCCCTGACGTGGACGAGAGAGTGTCGTTGTGCTCATGTCCTCGACGCTATGTTCATCGCCGACGCCTGAGTATCCGGTGATGCCCCGGTCGTCCCCTGATCCGGCCCTGGGAGTCGCCAGGGTGTGCGATGGGGAGTTCTCCCCTTTGTCGGCGCGTACACACCCTGGGATCCTGGCTGCCGGAAGGATCAAGCGATCCACAGGCCATGACCCGCCCGCGATGCGGCGCAGGCCATGGCCTTGTCATGTTGAGTTGTCATGTCGAGCTGGGCGGAGAGCAGCATGGGCGATCTCGTGATGAACGACGAGTTCCTGGCCACGGTCGAGGGTGACCTGGGCCAGATGAAGGACCGTCTGTATGACCCGTTGGACGCGATCAAGCGAGCAGACCCGACGGCGGTGGGCGAGCCGGAGCTCATCGAGAAGGTCGAGCACTTCAAGGACAGGTGGGACCACAGCATCGACCAGATGTGCGAGGCCACGGGCAACGCGCAGGAGCAGCTCCAGAAGATCCGTGAAGGCTTCGCCAAGGTGGACGCGGACCTCGCAGCAGCGCTCGGAGGCGAGTGATGGTCCAGTACGAGCACATCGGTAGCGACCCGACGCCCGGCGACCATGTCGTGACCGGGAGCCTCGCCGACGGCCTGACCAGCGGTCACGAGACGCTGGAGCGGGTCAAGTTCCTGCTGGAGAGCGTCAACGACGGCGAGTGGTTCGGCGAGACGGCCATCGCCTTCCGGTCGATGCTCCACGACGACTTCCGGCCCAAGGTGGTCGACGCCGAGGGCGCGTTCCGAAAGGCGGCGTCGGCTCTGGAGACGTGGGCTACCAAGCTGGCGTCCTTCCGCCGGGACGCGGACACCCTGGACCGGCGTCTCGGCGAGGCCAAGGCCGCCCGGGACGCGGCTCAGAGCGCCTACTACAACCTCCCCGACGGCCCGCGCCCACCGGACGACGCCACGGACGCGGAGCAGCGGCAGTACGAGGACAACGAGCGCGACCGGGGTCAGGCGCGCGAGACCCTGGAGGCGGCCCAGCAGAGCGTCGACGGCATCTGGCGGGAGATCGAGGAGCTGGTCCGCGAGTACGACGGCGCGTCCCGGAACCTCCTCGACGAGTTCGACACCGCCGCCGCGATGGCTCCGGACGACCCCGCCTGGTACGAGAAGGCGATCGACTGGGTCGGGGACAAGTTCGAGGACCTGGGCGACCTGGTGGCCGACCTCGGCGACATGATCCTCGAGTGGGCCGCGGAGAACGCCGGCCTGCTGAACCTGATCTCGAACATCCTCAACGTGGTCGCCCTGGTGACCGGCATCCTGGCCCTGCTGCCGATTCCCGGCGTCCAGGTTCTCGGCCTGATCAGCCTCGCGGCGACCGCCGGAAGCACTCTCGCCTCGTACCTGTCGGCGGCGGGACAGGCGGGATCCTGGAAGGGTGGGTTCACCCCGTCGGTCATCGTCGGGATCGTCGCGACGGCGCTCGGCGTCGGTGCCCTGGGCGCCACGTTCAAGGCGACCACCGCCGCGGCGACGACGGCGGGCCGGGCGGCGCCGACCTTCGGACAGTTCGTCCTTGGACGAGGTCACCAGATTCCGGGTATCTTCACCCTCGCGTCCAAGGGGGGCACCATCGAGTCGACCGCCGAGCTGGGCTGGCGCGCGGTGGACGTCATGTTCGACCAGGGCATGTGGTTCGGTACGACGCCGATCGGTCTCAGCATGATGGGCTGGGACACCAAGAACGACGAGAACGGCACGTACGACAACCAGAAGGGGGTCACGCGGTGACCGTGACGACGTCGACCGAGGCGGACAACCCGACGCGCTGGCGCCTGCGCACCCGGGTTCCCGACGACTGGATCGAGCTCGCCGGCACGCTGACGGCCGAGGAGGCGCTCGGCACGATCCGGGCCGCGCTCGACGACGTCGACGTGCCGCTGCCCGAGGCCGACGCCGGCAAGCTCCTCGCGGGCCTGCAGTCCTGGCGCGACATGTGGCGCAAGGAGCGGGTGCTCCTCCACGGCCTCGTGTACCAGGGCGCCGAGTACGAGGGGCCGACCGCGATCGGCCGGGAGATCTTCTGGAACATCATCGGCACCGTCACCGAGATCACGGCGTTCGACGGTCCGCTGTCGCTCCTCGAGGTGTTGCGGCGGGTGATCGCCGCGAAGGCAGGGATCGACCTCGACAAGGCGTACACCGAGACGTTCGAGACCGGTATCGGCCCCGCCATCGGCCTGACGACGAGCTACGAGGCCACGTACCGGCAGCCGGGCGCTCCGCAGGACGCCGAGCCGGTACGGGGCACGGTCGGGCTCGCGGCGGTCGTGGCGGCGCCGAAGACCGGGGGCCCGGGTCTGGTCCTGATGGGCTTCTCGACGGACCCCGACCAGGTACAGGGCGTCGCGATGATGCTCGCCGCCATGGCCGGTCCGGCGACCATCACGCCGGTCGACAAGGACGGCAAACCGGTCTTCAGCGGCGCCCCGCCGCTCGCGGACATGCCGCCGCTGGACGGCGCCGCGGGCGATGCCCCCGAAGCGAATCCGGCCGGGTGAGCGGTATGGCCACCACCTCCGAACGGACGACGCCGGCGAAGCGCCGCCCGCGATCGCTCCCGCCCATGCCCGAGGACGTGCCCCTGCCGGCCACGTTCGGCGACTGGTACGACGCCGCCGCGACGAACCTGGGTGTCGCGGAGAAGCGAGACAGCGGCGCGCGGCGCATGCTGGCGGGCGCCGTGATGGTGGCGGGCGTCTCCGCCGGGGCAGGGATCGTCGGGGGGCCGCTGACCGTCCTGTCCGGGTACGGGGCTCCGGGGGAGAGAGCTGACGTCGCGTCCCTCGTGGTCGGGCCGGTCCTGGCTGTCGGCGTCCTCGCGTGGTGGTTCTGGTACCGGCGGGACTGGGTGCGTGCGCGCCGACTGCGGCATGCGTGGTCGCGTTCGATCCGCGACCCGCGCGTGCTGGCGCTCCCGGCAAGGCCCCACCGCGGTCAGGCCCCGGACCCGGAGGAGCAGCACGACTTCCGCGCGCGGGAGCGCGCGGCGTTCGCGCCTTACCCCGGGCTGCGCGGCGTCGGTGGGGTGTCGGGCGGCCTCGACGCGGTCCGTGCCGTGCTGTACCCGGTCCTCTTCCTCGCCGGTCTGGTCGGGATCCTCGCGACGCTCGGTTCGGACAGCGTGGACGGGCAGGTCAGCCGGGCGCTCCCGCTCGTGCCGCTCGTCGTGGCCACGGTGTGCGCGACGGTCCGGGCCTGGCGGCGCGTCGCGGACTCCTCCGCGCTGGTCGCCCTGCAGGCCGACGACCGCCGTCGATGGACGGCCTGGCGCGTCGTGCGCGGGCTCGACGAACCCACACCGATGACGCCGTGGTACCGGCGGCTGAACTGGGCGATGCTGCCCGTCGCGCTCGGTGCGGTGGCCATCTTGGTGTTCCGCATCGGGGCGGGCGAGATGACGGGCCAGGCGGTGGTCTTCGGGCTCGCGATCTGCGTGGTGCCGGTCGCGGTCGTTGCCGGGTCGTTCCTGGTGCGCTCGCGCGCCGCGCGCTCGCAGGGTGGTCCGGACGGCGTCGGGGTGCACGTCACGGCCGACGACGTCCCGCCGCTGGGTCCCGTCGCTGTCGCCCCCGGGCAGGGTGTGCTGCGCGCCGTCGCGGACGGCATGGTGCTGGACGCAGGTGGCTCCGCGGTTCCGGTGCCGGCGGGATCGGCACTGGTCAGCGGCGATCCGCACGTGTTCGCGAGCCGTCGGCATTGGCTGCTGCTGCCGGATGGCTCGCAGGTGCCGCTGACCTGCGCCGCCGTGGGGCGGCTCAGGGAGCTGGCGGAGGGCGCGGGTCTGCGGACCCTGTGACATCGGGCCGGCTGCGGGCAGGCCCAGCTTGGGCGGGCCTGGCTGCGTCCGGGCGCCTGACTGACCCGCGGCCGGTCAGGCGGCCTGGGGCTCGTTCGGGATGACGGCCCAGCAGATGAGGTACGCGAGGACCTGCGGTCCCGGGATGAGGATCGAGGCGACGGCGACCACCCGCACGGTCGTGGGGTTCCAGCCGAAGCGGCGGGCGATACCGGCGCAGACGCCGCCGATCATGCGGCCTTGACGAGGGCGGAAGATTGTCTGTGTGCTCATGCCATCGACGTTACGCATACCGCGTCGCCGGCGGTATCCGGGCTCACCCGGACTCTGCCCTGAGTGAGCGTCGAGAGTCCCCTGAGGGCAGGTGCGGGTAGACACCGCGGTGCGGGGCGGTGGTCGTCGGAAGGGGTCCGCGCCCGCGTGGGCTCACCAGCCGTTCGGCGCCAGCACCTTCCGGATCCGCTTCTCGCTGACCGGACCGTCCGTGCCGAGCTGCTGCGCGAACAGCGAGACGCGCAGCTCCTCAAGCATCCAGCGCACGTCGGCCAGCTCGGCCGCGCGTGCGGCGTCGGGGGCACCGGCGGCGTACGTGGCCTGCGCCTTCTCGTACGCCGAGGTCACGTCGCCGATCCGCCAGGCCAGGTCCGAGTCCCGTGCCGGGTTCTCCGTGGCCTTCGTCAGGCGGTGCGAGTCCGCGCGCAGGTAGCGCGCCAGGTGCGGCAGCCGCCGCGGCGGCGTCGCCGACACGAACCCGTCGTGGATCAGGGTCGCGCGGTGCTCGCGGATGTCCTGCAGCGTGTTCAGCAGCGCCAGGCTGCCCGACGCGCGGACCTCCGCCTCGAGCGTCCGGCTCGCCGACAGTGCGGCCACGACGTGCCCGACGATGCGGTACACCTCGTCCTCCAGATGCCGCCGCACGAACGCCAGCGCGTCGGCGTAAGCGGCAGCAGATCGCACAGACGCCGCATCCGGCCCTCCCGTCGGCGTGTCATACCGCGCCGAGTCCCCGGCAGAGGTCAAGGAGACAACGGCGGCCAGCTGCAGATCCGCGACCAGCGAATCGGTGCTCGCATACGGAGAGGCAGCCATGGTCAGTGACTGCGTCCCCGTCCACCGCGACGTGATCCGACCGACACCAAGCCCAGCCTCGGCCACCAGCAGCCGCCGCACCCCGGCAGCATGCGCCGAGGCCTGAGCGTTCTCGTCCGCCAGTATCCGCAGCGCCACCCCGACGGACCGGGCCTGCCCCTTCACCTTCGGAGCAACTTCTTCCACGAGCGCCGGGAATCCCCGCACCACGACCCCGGCCCCCACATCGGTAGACACGGAATTTGGCAACACTCCTCCGTCCGGCAACCCGGAAGGCCAAGACGTCAGCCCCGTCTGCTCCCCGACAACAGCACCGCCGACGCCGGCAAAACCGCCAACCCCAGCACCTCCGCCAACCCCACCCCCGGAGCTGCGTGCGCCCACCTCGGAAGGTGACGCAACAGCGGAGGGCGCGGAAGGGGAAGACCCGCGCGCGACCGTATCCCCGAACGGAGCGCCCCCTGGGGCGCGTGAGTGTGTCGCGCGGGGGTCTTCCCCTTCCGCGCCCGCCCCAGACCCGGAAGCAGCAGCAGCCTCAGCCAGAGCAGCCCCGACAGCCCCACGCACAGCAGACCGCACAGCAGCCTCCGCCCGAGAAGCCAGCTTTCGCTGCAGCAGCAACAGGTCCTTCGACTCGTCCAGCACGACCGACGACGCGGACCGCCCCCGCCCACGCTCCTCGATGACCCGGAACGTGACCCGCAGGTGCGCCGGGAGCCGCGACACCCGCTCCTCGTCCCAGACCTCGGGCGGCACCACGACGTCGCGCAGCGCGCGGACGGCGCGGGTGAACACGGACACGTACGGCTCCGCCATGTCGCCGGCCCGGGCGATGTCCTCCCAGGCCGGACACTCCTCGCGGATCCAGGCGACGATCTCGCGCGCGACGTCCGGCGCTGGTACGAGCTCGCGCCGCACCGCCTTGGGCAGCGACTTGATGGTGGCGACGGTCAGCTCCTCGAGGAGCCCGGGCACCATCCAGTCGAACCCGTCCGGCACGACGCGCGCGAGCACGGCGATGGGGATGTGCACGGTGACGCCGTCGGCGTCGGAACCGGGCTGGAACTGGTAGGTGAGCGGTAGGGAGAGCTCGCCCTGCGGCCACTTCTCGGGGAACTCGGAGGTGTCGACCGAGGCGTCGCCGACGAGCTGCTCCATCGTGAACGTGAGCAGGTCGGGCGTCTCCTTGCGCGCCCGCGACCACCAGCGGTCGAAGTGCGCGGCGGATACCACGGAGTCGGGGACGCGTTCGTCGTAGAAGGCGAAGAGGTCGTCCTCGTCCGCGACGAGGCCGCGCTGCCGGGAGCGGGCCTCGAGCTCGCCGGCCTCCTCCAGGAGGGCGCGGTTGTCGTGGAAGAAGCGGTGGTGCGTGGTCCACTCGCCCTCCACGAGCGCGTGCCGCACGAACATCTCGCGCGCCGCCTCGGGGTCGACCTTCGCGTAGAGCACGCGGCGGTCGGACACGATGGGCACCCCGTACAGCAGCACCTTCTCGGTGCACATCGCGGCGCCCTGCTTGGAGGACCAGTGCGGCTCGGAGTAGGTGCGCTTCGCCAGCGGCCCGGCGAGGTCCTCTGCCCACTCGGGCTGGACACGGGCGACGTCGCGCGCCCACAGGCGGCTGGTCTCGACGAGCTCGCCCGCCATGATCCACACGGGCGGCTTCTTCGACAGGGGCGACCCGGGGAAGATCGCGAACCGCGCACCGCGCGCGCCGATGTACTCGTTCCGTGCCTGCTTCTTCGCCCGCTTGAGCGCGATCTCGCGCTGCGCTCCACGCAGGTGCGCGACGGCGGACGCCTTCACCTCCCCGGTGTCCTGCATCCCGATCTGCGACAGCAGCCCGGCGAGCAGGGACTTGTGAATGGTGTCCTCGTCCCACATCTGCCGATACGAAGTCGACTCGGCCTCTTCTTGTTGTGGGCGCGATCGTTGCGACGTCGTGTCCGTTTTGGGCGCAACGGTCCCGCTCACAGCAAGGGGGTTGGGGCGGGTCTTGGGGCGGAAGGCCATCTCGATGCCCAGCGGCTTCGACATCTCGCGGAGCTGGGCGACGACGTCCTGCCACTCGCGGATGCGCAGGAAGTTCAGGTACTCCGCCTTGCACTGGCGGCGGAACGCCGAGCCCGACAGCAGGTGCTGCTGCTCCTTCACGTACTCCCAGAGATTCAGGTACGTGAGGAAGTCGGAGCGGGGGTCGGCGAACCGGGCGTGCAGCTGGTCGGCCTGGGCACGCTGCTCGGCCGGGCGCTCGCGGGGGTCCTGGATCGACAGCGCGGCCGCGACGATCGCCACCTCGCGCGCGACGCCGTGCCGTGAGCCCTCGATGACCATGCGTGCCAGGCGCGGGTCCATCGGGAGCTGCGCGAGCGTGCGGCCGATGTCGGTGAGCTGCGTGACGCTGTCGACCTCCTCCAGTGCGCCGAGCTCCGTCAGCAGCTGGACGCCGTCGCGGATCGCGCGCGTGTCCGGGGGCTCGACGAACGGGAACCGGGCGACGTCGTCGGGCGTGCTGACCACGCCCACCGAGATCATCTGCAGCAGCACCGACGCCAGGGAGGTGCGCAGGATCTCGGGCTCGGTGAACTCGGGCCGGCCGTCGAAGTCCTCCTCGGAGTAGAGGCGGATCGCTATGCCGTCGGCGACACGGCCGGAGCGGCCGGAACGCTGGTTCGCGGACGCCTGCGACACCGGCTCGATCGGCAGCCGCTGCACCTTGGTCTGCTTGGAGTAGCGGCTGATGCGTGCCGTGCCCGGGTCGACGACGTAGTGGATGCCCGGGACGGTCAGCGACGTCTCGGCGACGTTCGTCGCGAGCACGATGCGCCGCGAGCTGTGCTGCTGGAAGACCCGGTGCTGCTCCGCGCTCGACAGCCGCGCGTACAGCGGCAGGATCTCGATGTGCTGGGGGTGCTTCGGGTCCCGCGCACGTTCCTTGAAGTGCCCGGCGAGGCCGTCGGCGGCGTCGTGGATCTCGCGCTCACCCGAGAGGAACACGAGGATGTCGCCGTTGCCCTCGCGCAGCAGCTCGTCGCACGCCTCGATGATGCCCGTGACCAGGTCCTTCTCCTCGGCGCCGCGCGCCTTGCCCTTCTTCTTCGGGCTGCCCGACGCCGGTCGCTCGCCCTCCGTAGCCGCCTCGCCGTCGTCCGGCGACAGCGGGCGGTAGCGGATCTCGACCGGGTACGTGCGGCCCGAGACCTCGACGATCGGCGCCAGGTCCGCGAGCGCGTCGGTGACGTACTCGGGCGCGCCGCCCCGCTGCGCCAGGGCCGCGGGGGAGAAGTGCGCCGCGAACCGCTCCGAGTCGATGGTGGCCGACGTGATGATCAGCTTCAGGTCGGGCCGCTGGGGGAGGAGCCGCGACAGGTAGCCCAGCAGGAAGTCGATGTTGAGGGACCGCTCGTGCGCCTCGTCGATGATGATCGTGTCGTAGGCGAGCAGCTGCGGGTCGCGCTGGATCTGGGCGAGCAGGATGCCGTCGGTCATCACCTTGACCAGCGTCTGGTCGCTGGACTGGTCGGTGAACCGGACCTGGTAGCCCACCACGCCGCCGAGCTGCGTGCCGAGCTCCTCGGCGATGCGCTCCGCGACCGTGCGCGCGGCCAGCCGCCGGGGCTGGGTGTGCCCGATCTGGCCCCGCCGTCCGCGGCCCAGCTCCAGTGCGATCTTCGGGATCTGGGTGGTCTTGCCCGAACCGGTCTCGCCCGCGACGATCACCACCTGGTTGTCCCGGATCGCCGCCGAGATGTCCGCTCGACGTGCGGAGACGGGCAGCTGCGCCGGGTAGGTGACGGGCGGCACCTCGACCGCGGCGCGCTTGGCGGCCGCCGCCTCGAGCTGCGCCGTCGACACACGCTGCGGCCCGGTGCGCCGCGGACGGCGGTTCTGCCGGTCCGGTTGCCTGCCCGACCCACGACGCCGGTTCCGGCCTCCGCCCGGGCGGCCGCGATCGCCGTCGGACACGGGGGTGGAAGAGGGCTCGGTACTCACAACCCCCCATTCTCCCAGGACCGGCAAGGTGTTTTGCCATGCCATGTCAGACCCACAGGCCATTCGGGTGACCTGTGGGTCTGACACGTCGGCGGGTCAGCTCGCCTGCGCCGCGTTCAGCAGGTCCACCGCGCCCTGCTGACAGCCGTGGCCCACCGTCACCGGGACCCGCGGGCCGCTCCAGTGCGGGCCGTACATGTCCAGGGAGTCACGGGCGTTGCCGTACGCGGCGTCGGCCTGCCGGTCGAGGTAGCCGCTGTACGGGCGGTCGCCCAGTGCGGTGTTCAGCTTGCCCAGGCCACGGACGTAGGCGCCCTTGAAGGAGGCGCCGTCGCTGTTGCAGTCGTCGCCCTCGTTCACCTCGCGGAGCACGCCGCCGGGGTTGAGGTAGGTCGAGCTCGTCGAGGCGTCGGCCAGGGCCCGGGCGGTGCTGAGGAGCCCGGCGTCACCGGTGGCCCGGTGCAGCTCGGTCAGAGCGCCGAGGATGACACCCTGGTTGTAGGTCCACGTGGGCTCGCCGTTGTTCACGCACGAGTCGTTCAGCCCGTCGTTGATCAGGTTGCCCGAGTTGATCATGCCGCTCGCCCGGAACCAGTCCCAGCCCTCCTGCGCTCGCTGGAGGTACGTCGTGTCGCCGGCGATGCGGTTGTGCAGCGCCGCGTTGAGCTGGATGTACAGCTCGTTCGTGATGGCGTTCTTGTAGGCGATGTCGGTGTTCCACTGGACGCCCCCGCCGCACCTGTCGGTCCAGTAGGCGCGCATGTGGTCAGCGTCGGCGCGCGCCGTGCTCAGGTACCGGCTGTCGCCGGTCAGGTCGTAGGCGGCTATCCAGGCGAGGCCCCACCAGCCGGTGTCGTCCAGGTACTCGTTGCGGAACTGGCCCTGCCGCGCGCCCACGTTCTTGTCGTAGGTCTGGGCGATCGCGTACCGGTAGCTGCCCATCCCGCTGATCCGGGCGTTGTCGATGACGGCGGTCAGCGCGTTGGCCGCCGTCCACCAGCCGTTGGTCTCGAACAGGCCGGTATCGCGGTCCCACAGCATCATCAGCGCGGTGGCGGCCGCCGTCGAGCGGCTTCCGGTGTTGCGGTCGTTGCGCGCCCAGCCGGTGCAGGCGATCTCCGCCCGGTCACCCGCCTTGCCGCACGCGCGCAGGGCACCGACGCCGGCCGTGTTCCAGTCGTCCACGTTGTACATCTGGGTGCGCCACCCGGTGGAGCCCGCCGGGATCGTCGTGAGACCGAGCCGGCTGCCCGACGCCCACGTCCGGCCGCCGTCGAACGACCGGTCCAGCCAGACCTCGTCGCCCGGCCGTCCGCCGTCGATCGAGCCCCAGCCCATGACGTCGGGGTCGGAGATGTGGAGCCGGATCGTGCGGCCGTGGACCGAGGCGCTCACCGGAACGCGGTCGCCGCGGGCGGTCGCGGGGTCGCGCGCGTCGCAGTAGATGTCACAGATCACGGCGTCGGCCGACGCGGCGTCAGCCGGAGCGGCGTCCGCCCAAGAGACCGGCGTGAGAGGTGCGGCGAGCAGGCAGGCAAGGGTGATGGCCACCGCCGAGCCGACGGCGCGGCGTGCGGTACGGGTCCTGCCCCGGGTATCGGGTTGGGCATCGGGTTGGGTCCGTGCCCCGACGCCGGACCTGGTGCGCCTGCCCGGGCGTCGGCGTGGGTGGTCGAACAATGCTGACAGCGGTGTCATCGATTCTCCTGGTGCTCGGCCTGGCTTCCGTCGTTGGAGTGGTGGAGCGGTGGAGCGCGAACGCGGCCCGACCCGAGCCGCGGCCCGACCAGATTCACCCGGAACCAGCGGCACGTCAAGAACCTCGGCGCTCCCGGGCCCGCGGACGCGCCGGCCCCGGACGCCGACACGGGGACCGCTCCCCATGTCGCCAGCAGCGTTGCCTCCGTAGGCTTTCGGCATTCCTGTGACGTGCACCGGGACCTGGAGGGCGGAGGGGGGAGCGGTATGGCTGACGAGCTGAAGGTCGACGCGGCATGACGACCCGCGCCCTCATCGCCCTGTGCGAGAGCCGGATCAACGGCCTGAGCCGCACGCGTCAGGCGCTGGAGCACAGCGGTGCGCCGGAACACGTCGAGGGCCTGATCGATGACCTGCGCGCCGCGGCGTCCGGCTGGGACGAGGCGGACACCCGCCCGCCCGACGGCGATCCCGTCGCGCTGCGCGCCGGCGCGCGGACGGTCCGCACCGGTACGCCGGCCTTCGGGACCGTGGCCGATGCCCTCGACATCTACGCGGCCGCTCTCGCGTCGGGGCAGGCCAGGCACGCGTCCGGAGTGGCGCATCTTCGATCCGCTCGGCAGTACGCGGCTGGGCTCCCGGTGGTCGGCGGCGGCGTCGACCCGGATCGGGCCGAGGCCGCGTCCAGAGCAGCGGTCGCCGTGCTCGACGTCGCCTGCGCCGGGTATGCCGCGTGCCAGGACGCCTACGAGGAGGTGCGGGACGCGGAGGCGGCGCTCTACGCGGCCCTGGCGTACGTCCGGGTCAGGCACTCGGGTCACCCGAGCGACCTGAGTGCCTGACCCCGGACGGGGATCAGGAACGAAGGATCAGAACGAGCAGGTGTCCAGGAGCGGCTGCAGCGCGGCCTTTTCCGCGGAGTCCACGCTGAGGTCCCAGCGGGCCTTGGTGTGGATCCACATCTTCGCGTACGCGCAGTGCTTGTCGGTGAGCGGCGGCACCCACTCGGCGGGGTCGTTGTCGCTCTTCGAGACGTTCACCTCGGAGGTGACGGCGATGAGCTGTGGGCCGGTGAGGTCGTTCGCGAAGTCCTGCCGGCGGTCCGTCGTCCACTCGCTGGCACCCGAGTGCCAGGCCTCGGACAGGGCCACGACATGGTCGATGTCGATGTCCGCCGGCGCCGTGCGCGTCTCGCCGTCCCACTCGCTGTACCAGCTGCCCGACGTCGGATAGCAGTCGCTGCCGACCTCCACGCCGTCGCCGTCGCGCTGCAGGACGGTCTCGCGGGTGGTGCACCCGTCCACGGTGATCCAGTGCGGGAACAGCTCCCGGTCGTACGGGGCGGACGCGCCCTCCGCCTGCACCGTGAGCGCGTCGAGCTCCGACTGCGCCACCGCCTTGGACGGAAGGTCGGGCGGGTAGGCGCCGGCTGCCTGGGGCCGCGCCACCAGCAGGAGCGCCACGAGCGCGAGCACCGCTACCGACGCGATCAGGTGGCGGGATCGAAGCCCTCGCCGGTGGCCTCGCTGGACGACGAACTGCGACATGGGACAGACCTTCCTCGAGACTGAACCTGGGCGCGTTCATCGTCGAGGTGGGCGGTGACACCCAAATGACCTCGATGTGACGTTTAACGAAATTTCACCCGCTCTGCCCGCTCGAAAGTGTCAGACCCTCAGGCACCGGAGTGACCTGAGGGTCTGACACGTCTGGGGGAAGTCCTGGGTCAGGCGGCGAGCATGCCCAGGTAGTAGCCGAGGCCGACCAGGGCGAGCGCGCCGATGGTCTCGATGATGGCGAGCGCGAGGCCCCAGCGGGCGAGCCACAGGTCGAAGCCCTCCTTGCCGGCACGGGCGACGGCGATCGCGTTCAGGACGACGCCGATGACCGGCAGGGCGGCGAGGAAGAACGTGAGGAGGCTGAAGACCGTGGTCTGCGGCTCCTCCTCCTCGACGGCCGACCCGGTGGCGGCCGGCGGGGCGACGGCGACCTCGGCCGCGGGGGCGGCCTGCTCGGTCACGGCCGCGGTCTCCACGAGGGCCGGCGCCGCCTGCGTCTCCGCGACGGGCGCCGCGGCGGCGTCCTCGGCTGCGGGGGCCTCGGTCCCTGCCTGCGCCTCGGACGTCGTCTCCGGCGCGGCGGGCTCGGCCTCCACGACCGTGGTGGCGGCCGAGGCCGCGTTCTCGTCGGTCGTGGCCTCGGGAGTCGTGGTGTCGGGCGTGGTCATGGTGGTAGTGCTCCCCTGGTTGCAGGTTGTGGGAAATGTCAGGCCATATTGTGGAGTATCCGAATCGTCTTGGATAGACCAGTATCGGCCAAGTGGCAGAGGCTGCCGCTCCGGGGGAGCGACAGCCTCTGTGCTGCTGGTCGTGCGGTGCGCTATGGGCGCCCGGTCCGGATTCGGATCACATGGTCGTGACGGGCGGGATCGAGAGCGCCGCCCAGACGCCGAAGCCGACCAGCACCAGGTACAGCACGGTGAAGATGATCGAGAGGGCCAGACCCCACTTCGCCAGCTTGCTGTCCAGACCCGCCTTGCCGGCCTTCGAGACGGCGATCGCCGAGACGATGATCCCGATCGGAGGGGCGATGAACGCGAGCACGAAGCCCACGATGGCCACGGTGTTGGCCTGCGGGTCCTGAACTGCGCCCTCGACTGCGGGTGCGGTGGGAGTCTCGGTCATGAGGGACTTCCTTTCACGGCCACTGTTCCGGCCGTTCGACTGCGGGCGCGGCTGCGCCCGTACGGACCCGGGTCAGTGTGGGGCATCCTGAGATGTACCTGGAAGAGCTCATTGCGCAGTACGCCCGAATCGTTACTCTTGTCGACGGCGGAGCGTCATGAGCTTCGGAGTCTCGCGTCTTCCTTAGAGGAGAGCGGTTCACCCTGGGCGCCGATAATTTACCCCGCCTGTATTCACTTGAACGTGATAGTTCTGGAGCAGGATCCGAACGGCACGTACCGCGCACCAGGAATCCGCGCACCGATCGAGGGGGCGAAGCGTGAACGACAAGGCGAAGAAGCTCGTTCCGCAGGTCCCCCCGACAGGCCTGCGGAAATTCATCCGCACCGCCTCGACGGGGGCAGCCGCGGCCGTGATCGCTGTGGGCGTGCTGTTCACGGCGGTGGCGAGCGTCCCTGCCTCGCAGCCCGCCGGCAAGGACGGCGACGTTCCGATGCGGCTCTACGGGCTCATTGAGAGCGTCGGCACGACCGAGACCGCCCCGGAGGGCGTCACCCTGACCCAGATCGTCGCGGTCCTCGAACGCGCCGAGAAGGAAGCGCGGGAGCAAGGGCCCAACTTCAGCCCCACGATTGCGCAGGCCGCGGCCGAGCTCGGCATGCTCTACACCACGTACCAGATGCAGCAGCTCTCGTTCGGCCCGAACAACGAGGGTCTGCGCCCCGACGACGCCCCGGCCGCCTCAGGTTCCGGTTCCGAGGAGGACGCCGACGATCCGGCGTCCTCCCCCGGGAAGCAGGCCGGCTCCGCCGAGCGCGACGGCGCCGATGCGCGGGACGGCGTCGACCAGAAGAGCGGCGCCAAGCAGGACGACGGCGAGCGCTCCGACAGCGACGGCGACAGGGCTGGCGACAGGGAAGACGCCGAACAGCCGCGGCCCGCGGAGGACACCCCGCCCGCGGTCGAGGTGTCGAACGAGCGCGCCTCGGTGATCGACCCGCACGACGAGGATCCGCAGGCTGGTTATGTCACCTATGACGAGGTGGTGATCGCGGCCGTGCGGCTCGCGAACCTGCTGGACCCGTCGGTGCCCAACGCACTGGTCGAGGTGGACGGCGTCGAGCAGGGCAAGGGCAACCGCAGCGGCGTCTCGCTGCGGGAGAGCCTGCTGGACATCGTGAGCATGTTCGGTGGCACCACCACCGGGTACCTCAACGGCCGCATACCCGCCGGCGTGCTGTGCCCGCTGGAGTTCGCCCCCGGGCACATGTTGCGCTGCGACGCCGCGGAACGGTTCACGGCGCTCAACGAGCAGTTCGAGGCCGAGTTCGGCTACCCGATCCCGATCACCGACTCCTACCGGTCCTACGGGGCTCAGGTCACCCTGGCCGGCATCAAGCCGCACCTCGCGGCCATCCCCGGCACGTCGAACCACGGCTGGGGCATCGCTGTGGACCTCGGCAACCCGATCGCCGGTGGGAACTCCGCGGAGTACGTCTGGCTGCGCCTGCACGGCCCGGACTACGGCTGGGACAACCCGTCCTGGGCCCGGCTCGGCGGCGCGAAGCCGGAGCCGTGGCACTTCGAGTTCTTCGCCGCCGGCTCGATCCCGAACCGCGCCATCGACCCGTCCGACGTCGGCACCTGGAAGCCTTCCGACACCGAGCCCCCGCGCTACAAGCCCGCGCTCGACCCCAAGCCGAAGGACGACGAGTCCGCGGGCGGCGTGCGCAAGCCGGCCACGAAGCCCTCGGACCAGCCGAGCGACAACCCGCCGTCGCAGAAGCCGTCGAAGCCGACCCCGAAGCCGACCCCGAGCGACCCGACGGACGAGCCGACGCGGCCTAAGCCGCCGACGACGCCCAAGCCGACGCCCACTCCAACGCCGTCCGACCCCAAGCCGACGCCGTCGCCGAGCCCGTCCGAGCCTTCGGAGGAGCCGAGCGAGGAACCGTCGGAGGAGCCGAGCGAGCAGCCGTCAGAGCAACCGTCGGAGGAGCCGAGCGGAGCGCCGTCCGGGGAGCCGTCCGACGAGTGCCAGGAGACGGAACCCGAGCCGAACCCGTCGCCCGCACCGAGCGCTGATGCGACTGACGGCGCCACGGCTGGCAGTACCCCCGCAGATGGCGGCACCGAGAGCGGGACGGACGAGGATCCCTGCGCGGTCCCGGACGAGGCTCCGGAGGATGAGGCTGACGCGTCGTCGTCCGGACAGCTCGCGATCCTCCCCAGGTCGACGAGCGTCGTCACGGCCAGCCGGCGTTCCCGCCCGCGAGGCTGAGCTGACGGATGACAGCGGAACAGACACCGAGAGCACAGGCAGCGGCACCGGGCGAAGGGCTTGCCGGCGATCCCCGGCGCTTCCTGCGTTCCGGGCGCCTGGAGTCGATGCCCCGGCGGTGGCGCGACAAGGTGGCGGTGACGCGCTACATGGCGGTGCAGGCGCTTCCGACGCTGCTCGAGCCCGTCACCGAGCGGGAGCTGACGGAACGCCTGCGGGAACTGACCCACGACCCGGCCGGCCTCAGGCGTGCGATGGTGGACCACGGCCTGGTGCAGCGCACGCGCGACGGCGCCGAGTACTGGCGCACCGAACGCACCGAGTACGACGGCTGAGGGGTCCGAGACGAGAACCCGTGGAGTCCGGCTTGCCCGCAGAGGCCCTCTTGACCATATTGCGAGACAACGAAGACTCGCGTTTTCAGGATAGGAAATGCCATGAGTGAAGAACGTGCCGTCGCGGCACTCGAGGCGGCGGGCATCCCGTTCGAGGTGACGCGCCACGGCCAGGTCGCAAGCCTCGCCGAGGCGGCGGCCGCCCGCGGTGTCGACCCGGGCAAGCTGATCAAGACGATCGTCGTCCGCCGGGCGGACGACGACTTCCTGTTCGTGCTGGTCCCGGGCGACCGGCAGATCTCGTGGCCCAAGCTGCGTGCGCTGCTCGGCGTCTCGCGGCTGTCGATGCCGAGCAAGGAGGTGGCTTTCGAGGTCACGGGCTACGAGAGGGGAACCATCACCCCGTTCGGGGCGTTCCACAAATGGCCCGTCGTCGCGGACTCCCGGCTCGGTGAGCCAGGGCCCGTGTCGATCGGCGGAGGTGCTCACGGCGTGGGTGCCACGGTCGATGCCGTCGACCTCACGACGGCGCTCGATGCCACGGTGGCGGACGTGACCGACCCTCTCTGAGCCCGTCTCGGAGAGGTGTCGAGCAGGCCCGCGAGGGTGCGGAGGCCAGCAGTTCTCCTTCGTGCAACGTGACCGTAACGCCTGGGGGGTGGACGGAAGCCCTGTGCCGGGTGAACACTCGCCCTAGGCAATTCTTGCCCCTCCCGACCAAGGAGGGGTCAGAGAGCACCAAGAAGCGTCCAAGTCAACGCCCAAGCAAGTGTGTGGAAGTCAGCGTCTAACGAAGTCGAGGCCCGACCAATGCAGGACGGAGCGAATGACCCCATGGACCCTCTCCCGTCAGACTCAGCGCAGGACATGGTTCCCGGACGTCCGGGATCCGGTATCGCCTGCCGGAACACCTACGAGGGCACGGTGCTGACCCTCTGGGGTGACATCGACGCGCTACTGCGCGAGAACGCGAGCGAGGCGATGGCCACGCTCGCAGCACGACCCGATCCCGACCCCGTCATCGTCGACGCCCGGGATGTCACGTTCATCGACTCCTCCGGGGTGGCCTTCATCCTCCAGGTGTTCGTGCTCGGCGAGGAGACGGGTTCGCCCGTGCTGCTCCGTGAGCCGTCCGCCGTGGTGATGGAGGTCCTGGACATGGTCGGTATCAGTCAGCGAATTCCAGTGGTCCGCAACGCCGCGGCCAGCGCCTGACGTCGTAGAACAACAGAATCTGGTCGGCTCCGTTCGATCAGTCGGGGGAGTGGCACCCTTGTCCGGTGAAGAACTGGGCAGCGAACCTCACCTACTCCTCCGCGCGCGTCGAGCGCCCTCGGACCCTCGCGGAGCTCGCCGGCATCGTCGCCGGTGAGCCCCGCGTCCGGGCCCTTGGATCACGCCACTCGTTCGGCGACGTCGCCGACACGACGGGCGTGCACGTACAGGTCGACCTGCTCGACGACGGACGGCCGGCCCTCGAGGTCCACCCGGGCACCGGCGTGGCATCGGTCCGTGCAGGGCTGCGCTACGGCGAGGTCGCGGCGGATCTGCACGCGCGGGGCCGGGCGCTGACCGCCATGGCCTCCCTGCCCCACATCTCGGTGGCCGGCGCCGTCGCCACGGGCACGCACGGCTCGGGTGACGGCACGCGCTCGCTCGCGGGCGACGTCGTCGGGGTCGAGCTGATGACCGCCGCCGGCGAGCTGCTGATCCTGCGTCGTGGCGACGCCGACTTCCCGGGCTCCGTCGTCGCGCTCGGCGCCCTCGGCGTCGTGACGCGCGTGGAGCTGTCGACCGTCCGGACGTTCGACGTGCGCCAGGACGTCTTCACCGGGCTGCCGTGGGAGGCGCTGTTCGACAACCTCGACGCCGTCATGAGCAGCGCGTACTCCGTCAGCGTCTTCACGAGCTGGCACGAGCCCGACGTGCGCCTGGTCTGGTGCAAGTCCAAGGTCTCCGCGGGCTCGGGAGGAGCCGCGCCCGCGCTCCCCGTCGAGCTGGGCGCCGTTCCCGCGACCCGGCCGATGCACCCGCTGCCCGACGTCGCCGCCGTCGCGTGCACCGAGCAGGGCGGCGTGCCCGGGCCGTGGTTCGAGCGGCTGCCGCACTTCCGGCTGGACTTCACGCCGTCCCTCGGCGAGGAGCTGCAGTCCGAGTACCTCCTGCCGCGCGCCGCGGGGCCCGACGCCGTCCGCGCCGTGCGCGCCCTGGGGGACCGGATCGGGCCGCTGCTGCTGACGTCGGAGATCCGCACGATCGCCGGGGACGAGCAGTGGCTCAGCACCACACCGGAGGACAGCCTCGCGTTCCACTTCACGTGGAAGCAGGACTGGCCGGCGGTCCGGGCAGCGCTTCCGGAGCTGGAGGCGGTACTGCTGCCGCTGGGCGCGCGGCCGCACTGGGGCAAGCTCTTCACCGTCCCGGTGGCCGACCTCCCGGGCCTGTACCCGCGGTTCGGCGACTTCGCCGAGCTGGCCGCGCGCCTCGATCCGGCGGGTAAGTTCCGGGGCGGATACGTCCATAAGCTGCTCACGGAAGGAAATTGATATGGCAGCGGTCTCGCATTTGCGGCGATTTTCTCGGAGGATCTGGGTATGAGCGACGCGCAGAGAGCAACCGCGCAGCCCGCCAAGCGCGAGGAGTTCAGCGGACAGCTGGGATTCATCATGTCCGCCATCGGCTCCGCCGTCGGGCTGGGGAACATCTGGCGCTTCCCGGGGGTGGCATACGAGAACGGTGGGGGCGCGTTCATGGTGCCCTACCTGGTGGCGCTACTCACGGCAGGCATCCCGATCCTGTTCCTGGACTACGCGATCGGGCACCGGTTCCGAGGCTCGGCACCGCTGGCCTTCCGCCGGTTCAAACGATGGCTGGAGGGCCTCGGCTGGTTCCAGGTGATGATCTGCTTCGTCATCGCCGTCTACTACGCGGTGATCATCGCCTGGGCGCTCAGCTTCTTCGTCTACTCGTTCGACCTGCGCTGGGGCGACGACACCGCGGGCTTCTTCACCGGTAGCTACCTCCAGCTGGCCGACGTCGGCGGCGCCGACCCGTGGTTCACCCTCGACTTCGTGTCCGCGGTGCTGGTCCCGCTGGTGCTCGTCTGGGTGGCGACGATCGTCGTGCTGGCCGCGGGCGTGGCCAAGGGCGTCGAGAAGGTGAACTTCGTGTTCATCCCGCTGCTGTTCCTCGCCTTCGGCGCGCTGGTCTGGCGGTCCCTGACCCTGCCGGGCGCGGCCGACGGACTGAACGCGCTGTTCACCCCGGACTGGGGTGCGATCGCCGACCCGGCCGTGTGGATCGCCGCCTACGGCCAGATCTTCTTCTCGCTGTCCATCGCGTTCGGGATCATGATCACGTACGCCTCCTACCGCCGGCGTCGGGCCAACCTGACCTCCCCCGGCCTGGTGGTCGCGTTCGCCAACTCCGGCTTCGAGGTGTTCGCGGGCATCGGCGTCTTCGCGGCACTCGGGTTCCTGGCGAACCAGCAGAGCATCGCCATCGCCGAGCTCGAGGGCATCACCGGCCCCATCCTGGCGTTCGTCACCTTCCCGGCGATCGTGTCCCAGATGCCGGCCGGGCCGGTCTTCGGGGCGCTGTTCTTCGGCTCCCTGGTGATGGCCGGGTTCACGTCACTGATCTCGATCCTGCAGGTGGTCTCCGCGGCATTCCAGGAGAAGTTCGGCTGGACTCGGATGCAGGCCGCGATCGGCATCGGCGTGGTGGCGGCGGTCATCTCGGTGGTGGGCTTCTCGACGACCACGGGCCTGGTCGCGCTCGACACCGTCGACAACTGGGCGAACAACATCGGCATCGTCGCGTCCGCGGTGGTCACGACCGTGGCCGTCGGCTGGGTGCTGCGGCGCACCGGGGAGATGCGGTTCCACCTGAACTCGGTCTCCACCATCGCGGTGGGCCGCTGGTGGTCCTTCTGCGTCATCGTGCTCGGGCCGGTGGTGCTCACCTACATGCTCGTCTCGCGCATCGTCACCTTGGCCCTCGAGGGCTACGAGGAGTACGACGCGACCTACCTCGGGGTGGCGGGTTGGGGCACCGTCGTCGTGCTCGTCGTCGGGGCGGCATTGCTCACGCTGATGCGGTGGCGCGTCGAGCCCGACAGGTTCGATGCGTGGCCGAGCTACGGAGGTAAGTCATGAGTGCCGAGGCAATCGCACTGCTGGTCGTCTCGCTTCTTGTCGTGTGGGGCGGGCTCGCCGTGAGCATCGTCGCTCTCGTGAGGCGGCCGGAGCGGGCCGACTTCCCACAGGGCTGGGAGCACGAGGGCGGTCCCGAGGAGCGCCCCGAACCGCCTGTCGAGCACGACACGTGAGCAGCACTCCGGCAAGTCGGCCATGAACCGGCTTGCCGGAGTGTTTGCGCAGGCCAACCCTGAAGGACAAGGGTGAAACGCGCGTGTAACGCGTCATACATCACAATGTGACATCGGTCTCGAACTTCCGGGTTTACGCCAGCGGTGCGTCACGGTTAGGTGAGACTCGCATACGAGGTGCCAGGCGCGCCGTCGGGTCCTCCGCTCCCCTGATGACGGAGATCTGCCGGGTCGTGCGGGCCTCGTGACATACCAAACGATCCGACCCAGGAGACCCCTGATGCGAAGGCTTCCCGCCCTCACCGCTGCGACCGCACTGACCGCAGCCGCCCTCGTCCTCACCGCGTGCACCGACGCGTCGCAGCAGACCGCCGGCAACACCGGCGCCTCCGACGAGGCCAGCGCCGAGGCATCGTTCGACCCGTCGACCGTCGAGGTCGACGACGAGATCGCCGCGATGCTCCCGAAGGAGATCGCCGACAAGGGCACGCTCGCCGTCGGTTCCGACACGGCCTACGCGCCCGCCGAGTTCATCGACGCCGACGGCAAGACGCCGGTCGGCTTCGACGTCGACATGGTGAACGCCGTGGCCGCGGTGCTCGGGCTGGACGCCGACGTCCAGACGGCCGCGTTCGACGGGATCATCCCCGCGATCGGCTCCAAGTACGACCTGGGTGTCTCAGCGTTCACCATCACGGACGAGCGCACGGCCGAGGCCAACATGATCAGCTACGCCATCGCGGGCTCGCAGTTCGGCGTCGCGGCGGGCAACCCCGAGGGCTTCGACCCCGAGAACCTGTGCGGCAGCACCGTCGGCGTGCAGACCTCGACGATCCAGGACGACGAGCTCACCGAGGCCACCAAGGACTGCGAGGACGACGGCGAGGAGCCGATCGACGTCGTGCGCTACGAGTCGCAGGCCGACGTCACGACCAACCTCGTGGGCGGCAAGCTGCAGGCCATGTACGCCGACTCGCCGATCACGGCGTACGCCGTCGAGCAGACCTCGGGCGAGGTCGAGACCATCGGTGAGATCAACGACGCGGCGCCGTACGGCATCGTCGTCGCCCAGGACGACGAGGAGCTGACCGAGGCCGTCCAGGCAGCGGTGCAGAAGCTCATCGACGACGGCACGCTGGAGCAGATCTTCGCGGGCTGGGGCAGCGAAGGCGTCGTCGTGGACGAGGCGGAGCTGAACCCGGCCGAGTGACCCGTCCGCCGAGTGCACGGCACCCGCGGTCAGCACATGATGCGACGGCGGGTACCGTGCACTCAGTTTCTTCAAGGGAAGGATGGGTGACGTGACGACGCAGACAAACGCGTCGGGCAGCGACCCTGTGCCCAACCGCATTCACGCGCGGCCCGTGCCGCGTCCTGGCCGTCTCGTCGCAGCGGCGGTCGTGCTGGTGCTGGCCGCCATGGCGGCCAACGCCCTGATCACGAACGACAACTTCCGCTGGGACGTCGTCTGGCTCTACCTGCGGGACGTCGTCGTGATCCGGGGCGTGACGTGGACGCTGGTCCTCACGTTCGCGTCCATGGCGATCGCCGTGGTGCTGGCGGTCACGCTCGCGATGATGCGCCGGTCGGACAACCCGGTGATGCGCTGGGTGAGCTGGCTCTGGATATGGTTCTTCCGCGGCACGCCGATCTATACCCAGCTCATCTTCTGGGGGCTGCTGGGGGTGCTCTACCCGCGGCTGTCGCTGGGCATCCCGTTCGGGCCGGAGTTCTTCACGTTCCGTACGGAGGACGTGATCACGGCATTCTGGGCGGCGCTCCTGGGCCTCGCGTTCAACGAGTCCGCCTACCTCGCCGAGATCGTGCGGGCCGGCCTGACCTCGGTGGACCCCGGCCAGACCGAGGCCGCCAAGGCGCTCGGGATGAAGGACGGCAAGATCATGCGCCGCGTGGTGCTGCCGCAGGCCATGCGCGTCATCGTGCCGCCCACCGGCAACGAGACCATCTCGATGCTGAAGACCACGTCCCTCGTGGTCGCCGTGCCGCTCACGCTCGAGCTGACCTACGGCACCAGCGCCATCGGCAACCGCATCTTCCTGCCCGTGCCGCTGCTCGTCGTCGCGGCGCTCTGGTACCTGCTCATCACCTCGATCCTGATGGTGGGCCAGCACTACCTGGAGCAGTACTACGGGCGCGGGTTCGGCACCGCCACCGGCCGCCGCGGGCGCGGCAAGGGGCCGGGCGGCAAGCAGGCGGCCATCGCGGCCGCCGGGACCGTGCAGGAAGACGTCAACAGGGAGGTGACGCCATGAGCGTCGTCGCCGACTCCGCCGCACTGCCGGCGGACTCCACCGACATGGTCTCGGTGCGGGCGGTGCACAAGGTCTTCGGTCACGGGCACGACGCCGTGCACGTCCTGAAGGGCGTCGACCTCGACGTCGCGCGGGGCGAGGTCACCGTGATCCTCGGCCCGTCCGGGTCCGGCAAGTCCACCCTCCTGCGCTGCATCAACGAGCTGGAGGAGATCACCGGCGGCACCGTCGTCGTCGGCGGCGACCTCATGGGGTACCGCCAGGACGCCAAGGGGACGCTGCACCGGCTGCACCCCAAGGCGGTCGCCAAGCAGCGCTCGCGCATCGGCATGGTGTTCCAGCGGTTCCACCTGTTCCCGCACATGACGGCGCTCGAGAACGTCATGGAAGCGCCCGTGCAGGTGCGGGGGCTGTCCAAGAAGGCGGCCAAGCAGCGGGCGCTGGAGCTCATCGAGCGGGTCGGGCTGTCGGACCGGATGGACCACTACCCGGCCCAGCTCTCCGGCGGCCAGCAGCAGCGGGTCGCCATCGCCCGGGCGCTCGCCATGGACCCGGAGCTCATGCTGTTCGACGAGCCGACGTCGGCCCTCGACCCCGAGCTCGTGGGTGAGGTGCTGTCGGTGATGCAGGACCTGGCACGGTCCGGCATGACGATGATCGTGGTGACGCACGAGATCGGGTTCGCCCGGGAGGTCGCCGACCACGTCGTGTTCATGGACGACGGTGTGATCGTGGAGTCCGGCCCGCCGGCGGAGGTCCTGGACACCCCGAAGGAAGAACGCACGAGAAACTTCCTCTCCCACGTCCTCTGACCCACCCCGCCGAGGTAGAACTGTGGCGAGGTAGAACCCTGGCGAGGTAGAACCACAGCGGGGCAGCGGTTCTACCTCGCCACAGTTCTACTTCGCCCTGGTTCTACTTCGGCGAGGTGGTGGGGAGGCGGAGGGTGAAGCGGCAGCCTTCGCCGGTCGGGGGCGGGACATTGGTGACACTCGCCGTTCCGCCGTGGGCCTCCGCCACACCGCGAACTATGGAGAGGCCGAGGCCCGCTCCGCTTCCCGGGCTGTCCCCGCGCTCCGGAGTGCGCGCACCCGAGCTGCGCCAGCCCGCCTCGAAGACACGTCCGAGGTCCGCCTCCGGGATGCCGCCGCACTCGTCCTCGACGCCGATCACCACGGTCCGGGCGCCCCCCGGATCGGCCTCGGACGCCACGGCCACGCGGACCGTGCCGCCCGGCGGAGTGTGCCGGATCGCGTTCACGAGCAGGTTCTCCAGCGCGCGCCCGACCTGCTGGGCGTCGAGCGCCGTCACCACGGGCTCGGCGACGTCCCACGTCAGGGTGACGCCACCGGCGTCCGCCAGGGGCTGCGCGCCGGCTATCGCGTCGGACGCGAGGTCTGCCACGGCCACCGGTTCCCGACGCGGCGTCGTCGCGGGGGACTGGAGGCGGGACAGGGTGAGGAGGTCGTCGACCATCGCGGCCATGCGCCGGTTCTCCGCCAGGATGCGCGGCACATGCTCGTCCACCGGCCCCACGCCGTCCTCCAGCGCCTCGGCCAGGGCCCGTACGGCGGCCAGGGGCGTGCGCAGGTCGTGCGACACCCACGAGACCAGCTCGCGGCGGCGCACCTCGATCTCGCGGTCGCGCTCGCGGGCTGCCTTCTCGGCGGCGGCAGCGGCGGTGACCGCGCGGATCCGCGCCGTCAGCACCAGACCGACGGCGAGCGCCACCGGCACCGTCGCGAGCAGGAGCAGCAGCACGGTCGTCGAGTCGGCGTCCGACAGGAACATCGCCTGCGCGCTCGCGTAGACGCCCGCCGCCACAGAGCCCACCACGACGAGGGGGGCGAGGGTCGCAGCGAGCGCTACCCGGCGCCGGGCGAGCGCGAACAGGGCGACGGCGCCCACCGCGCCCACGGCGGCGGCTACGGAGACGGACAGCAGCACGCCCTCGAGGTCGTTCACGTGCCGCCTCCCGGCTCGTGCGGCGTCGCGTCCGACGCGGGCGGCGAGGCAGGCGCCGCGTCCGTCGCGCCCGCCGCCGGCGCCGTCGCGTCCCACCGGTAGCCGACGCCGAACACGGTCACCAGGCGGGTCGGCCGGGACGGGTCGGCCTCGACCTTCTCGCGCAGCCGCCGGACGTGCACGGTCACCGTTGACCGGTCGCCGTACTCCCAGCCCCAGACGCCGCGCAGGAGCGACTCGCGGTCGTGCACCTGGCCGGGGTGGGTGAGGAACCAGCGCAGCAGCTCGAACTCGCGCACGGTGAGCGCGAGCTCGGTGCCGGAGCGGGTGACGCGGTGGGCGGCGGGGTCCAGGCGCAGATCGCCGTCGTACAGGGCTCCTGGCGCCCCGTGGGCGGACTCGTGGCCGCCGGCCGGGGCCGTGGCCGATCGCGCCTCCGGGACGCCGCCTGCGGGGCCGACGGCGGCCCCGGCGCGCCGGAGCAGCGACTGCACCCGCAGCACGAGCTCGCGCGGGCTGAAGGGCTTGACCACGTAGTCGTCGGCGCCGATCTGCAGGCCGAGCACGCGGTCCTCCTCCTCGCCGCGCGCCGTCAGCATCAGTACCGGCAGGTCCGGGCGGGCGGCACGCAGGCGCCGGCACACCTCCAGACCGTCGATACCGGGCAGCATGAGGTCGAGCACGACGGCGTCGGGCGGGTTCCGGGCGGCGGCCGCCAGCGCGGCGTGGCCGTCGGCGGCGTGCTCGGCCGGCACACCGGCACGCTCCAGGTAGGCGACGACCACCTGCGCGACGGTGGCGTCGTCGTCGATCACGAGAACTCGGGCCACGCCTCAGCGTACGGGCGGGCGGGCCGGAAGCACCGGCGTCGGGCGCGGCCGTCCGGACCTCGTAAGAACCCGATCGAAAGAAGCGGAACCGCGGCGGTGCCGGTCTGCGTCTATGGTGCATGACGCACACGAAGCGACGCGCGCTGCGCCGCGAACCAGTGCCGGGGCAGGTCACCGGCCACAGCTCCGGGCGGTGTTCCGGATGAGCGAGGTAGCGGTGAGTCAGGAGGTGCAGCCGGGCACCGGCGAGATCGCGGTCGTCCGGAGCGGTCTGGACCCGGTGGCTGACTTCACGATGTTCGCGCAGGCCAACACCCCGGCGCTGTACCGGATCGCCTACCTGCTCTGCGGCGACCCGCACCGCGCGCAGGACCTGGTGCAGCTCGCGCTCGAGCGGACGTTCAAGGCCTGGAAGAAGGTGGGCGACGGCGACCCGTTCGCCTACGCGCGCCGCGTCCTGGCCACCGCCCGCATCGACACCTGGCGCCGCACCCGCCGTGAGGTGCTGACCGACGACCCGGGGAGCAACACCTGGGAACGGAGCGCTCCGTCGTCCGACACCGAGCTCGCCGAGCGGGACCGCCTGGTCCGGGCGCTCATGGCGCTGTCGGTCAAGCAGCGGCGCGTGGTGGTCCTGCGCTACCTCCTGGACCGCTCGGAGTCCGACACCGCGGCGGAGCTCGGCATCTCCGCCGGCACGGTCAAGTCCACAGCCTCACGCGCCTTGGCGCGCCTGCGCACCCTCGTGGTGTCCGACGGCGAAGGGAGCCGATCATGAACGTCCACGACATCCACTCGAAGCAGGACGCGGCGATGCTGGCCGGCCTCCGCGCGGCGGGCTCGACCATCGAGCCGCCGAGGTCTCTGGACCCGACGACCATGGCGGTTCGCGCGGTGCGCAACGTCCGACGTCGCCGGGTGGTGGTCGCCGCGACCGCCGGCCTCGCCGTGCTCGCGCTCACCGGCGCGGGCATCGGCGCGGCCGGCGCGATCTATGCCGACCGGGAGCCGCTGCCGGGCACCGACAGGTCGAGCGCGGGGCCGACCCCGGCGAGCGAGTCGCCGTCGGACGACGCGACACCTGACCCGAGCCCGACCGAGGATCCGGAGCCGGCGGCCACGGAGTACCTGCCGACCGGTGGCGGGGCGCTGCCGGTGCTGCCGGGGGTCGAGCGCGGCGTCGTCGAGGACGGGGGGCACTCCCCGTACATCCTCGGCGGCCTCTGGTACGAGGTGCCGCCCGGCGGCTGGATCGCCGTCGGCGACGTCAACGCAGGCGGGGTCGCCGGATGGCTGGACCCGGACCACCCCCAGGCCGGCGGCCTGGGCGAGACCGGCACCATCGACGACATGGACGCCACCATCGAGCTGCGGAACGTGCTCGACGTCGCGGGCTGGACCGTTCCGGCGAAGGACTCCGGTGCGACGACGCTGGACATCGAGGGCGCGGATCTCGTGGTCATCGAGCAGCACGAGCAGGACGGCGCCGTCCGCCCGGCGACCATCCGGCTCCGCAGCGGCGACGAGGGCTGGATCATCGAGACCCGCTTCCCGGCGAACGAGCAGGGCGACGCAATGCTGCGGAACTTCGTGGGGAACCTCTGGCTCAAGGAGTCAGGCGAGCCCGACTGGTACCAGCCGGAGTTCTCGAGCCCGGTCCTGGACGCCATCGAGCGCGGGGTCCCGGCCGGCTGGGTCAGGACCGAGCACAACGGCCTGAAGTTCGCGGTGCCCGAGGGCTGGGTCGCCAAGGAGACGGAGGGCCAGTTCTCCCCGGGCGTCGAGTGGACCGGACCGACGGTCATGTACACGGAGCAGGGCGTCGACGCGGAGACCCTCGAGTCGTGGACGGATGCCACCAAGGAGGAGAAGGCCTTCGCGGCCCAGGACAAGCCGCGGCCCGAACGCGTCTACGTGCAGGGCGGCAAGCCCGGCGGCAACTGGTGGAGCCGGAGCACGGACGCGCCGCAGTCCCAGATGATCGACGTTCCGGGCGCCGACTACGCCGAGGTCCTGCCGACCGCGTACAACGCGGACGGCCAGGTCGACCACTACTGGGTCGACATCTACCTCCATCAGGAAGGCCAGGGCGAGAACCTGTTCCTGGTTGTCGAGTTCGACGGCACCGAGCAGGGCCTCGACGATCTCCACACCTTCCTGGGGACGCTCGACTTCCGGCGCTGACGCACCCGTAGCAACCCGGCACGTGTCGGACGTGCAGGTCACCCCGGTGACCTGTGGGTCTGACACGTGCTTCGTCGTGGGGCGGGTGGTTCGGATCACATCGAGTCCGGAAAATTCCCCGAAACCCGATGGAACCTTCCCCCCGGTCGGCCCGTGTTCCGTTCGTGACAGTCACGAGTCCGCGCGCACTCGCGCCAGAGTCCTGGGCCCCCGAGCCCGTGATTCTGCGTGTCGTGCGCGCCGACTCCAGCTCTGCGGACGACCTGGAGACCGTGACCACCGAGCAGAACACCCCAGACTCTCCATCCACTACGACGCCGGAGCCGGCGGCGGACGGCACCACCCCCCGAAAGCCCGAACCCGTCCCCGCGACCCGGCCACTGACGGTGGTCCGGGGTGGGTCGACGGGCGCTGATGACGTAGCCTCGCTGCCCGTGCGGACAGACCGGCCTACGGCCACTCACGCGCGCAGGAACGCACAGATCTCGAAGAACGAAGAGTTCACCGCGTTCATGCGAGAGGCCAAGGATCCCCTCCACCGGATGGCCTTCCTCCTGAGCGGTGATGCGCACCGCGCGGAGGAGCTCACCCAGCAGACCTTCGAACGGTGCTACCGGCACTGGCACAAGGCTCGGCAGGGCGACCCGCTCGTCTACGCCCGGCGCGTGCTGGCCAACCTGCGCATCGACGCCTGGCGCCGTACCCGGCGCGAGGTCCTGACCGGCCCCGACGAGCTGCCGCAGGACGACGTCCGCGTCGCCCGGGCGGCCGCCCGCATGCCCACGCGCACCGTGGACGATCGCGACGCCGTCGTGCGCGCCCTCCTGCGCCTACCCCTGAAGCAGCGCCGTGTCGTGGTGCTGCGTCATCTCCTGGACCTGTCGGAGTCCGAGGTGTCGAGCGAGCTCGGCATTCCGCTCGGCACCGTGAAGTCCACAGCCTCGCGCGGCCTCGCCCACCTGCGCGCGATCCTCGACATCGACTCTCTGGGCGGGACCCGATGAACATGAACCTCTCCCACGGCACCCCTGACGACGAATTCGTCGCCCGGGTCCGCGAGTCGGCGCACGCGGCGGTACCCGCATCGACGCTGGATCTCGACAGCGTGCTGCGGTCGAGCCGTCGTAAGCACGTCACGCGGCGGGCGAGTGTCACGCTCGCCGGCACGCTGGCGCTCGCGACGGTCGGGGCAGGTGCCGCCGGAGCGCTGCCGGGTATCCCGGGTCTCTGGGGCAACTCCCAGGTAGAGGTCGCGCCCAGCGCCGAGCCGCCGTCGATCATGGAGGGCGAGGTCGACGTCGACCCGCCGGCACCGACGCCCACGGACATCCCGTCGCCCGAGCCGGAGACGCGGCTCGCGTACCTCGCGCCCGGCGTGCGCACGGTGGCGGAGCCCGCGACGTATCGCGTGGACGCCGACACGGTGGTGCTCGACCTCGGTCTGGACGCCGGAGGCGGCGACCGCTACCTCGCGGTGGTCACGCTGGCGAAGATCGACGGCCACCACAGCGCCACGGACCTGGAGGTCCTCGCGGGCGGCGACACCGCCCTCGCGAACCTCCGCGAGGGCAACCTCGGTGGAACCCTGCTCTGGCGAGGCGTCACGTCCGACGCGATGGTCCTGCCCGCCGACGGCGGACCGGCGCTCGTGTTCGGGTTCTCCTCCGCAGCGACGGAGGGGACCCAGCACCTGGTCTTCGACGACCCGCAGACCGGTGGTGCCGCGGGCGCGCAGGGGGCGCCCGCGTCACCGGGGACCGACGCACCCCCAGCGGGCGCCTCGATCCCGGTCACGCCGTTCGACGTGCTCGGCGACGGCAGCGTGTGGATGCGGGTCCTGCAGGTGGACCGCGAGACCGCGGAGCCGCGCGGGTTCGTCTACTCGAAGCAGGGCACGTGGAGCGCCTCGTGGTGCCGCAGCACCTCGCCCGAGTGCGCGGTCATCCACGACGTCGCGGGCAAGACCGTGGACACGCCGCAGGCCGCCGCGCCCGCGCCGGTGGTCGCGGAGCTCGCCCCGATGCTCGCCGAGAACGCCGAGGCGAACGAGGTCCCCGCGATGGAGACCTGCGTCGCGCAGCGCACCGGTACGGACTGGACCGCGCCGCCGCAGCTCACCGGCAAGTCGTTCTGGCAGGCGCCGGCCGGCGTGAACGCCGACGTCTGGCGGTTGTGCCTGATCGACCTCAGCGAGGCACTACAGCTCGCTTCGACGGGCGAGGTCCTGCCCGACGGCGGGGTGTCGCCCAAGCCGGCGACCCCGAGCCCGAAGCCGACCGAGACTCCCGAGGACGAGGATCCCCTCGGCCTCGGTGCACTCCTGGAGGGACTCTTCGGGGGTTAAAAGACTTCCCGGTCCACGTCTCGTCTGGGGAGATGGCGTGGGCCGGGAACACACGAGCGGGCCGAGGCAGAGTCTGGGGATCTGCCTCGGCCCGTTCTATCTCTAGCTGAACCGAGCGGTTTGACTGCTCGTCGGAGGTGCGGGGTTACTCGCCGTCCTCGCAGGCGAGACCGTTCTGGTTCCCGTCGAGGTGCGGCAGGTAACCCGGCTCCCCGTTCGGGAGAGGGGCGGCACCGGCGGCGCGCACGGCGTCGCAGTTCCAGTAGAAGACGGTGCCGGGATTTCCACCGTTCCCGTTGTCGTCGTCCTCCTGGTCCTCCTGCTGTTGCTCCTCCTGCTGTTGCTCCTGCTGCTTGAGCGCCGTCTCCCGCTCCTCGAGCTGAGCCTCGCGCTTGCCGAGCTCCTGCTCGCGTGCGGCGACCTCGTCGCGCTGCTTATCGACCTGGGCGCGTTCCGACTCGATCTCGGCGCGCTGGTCGTCGATCTGGGACTGGATGTTCTGCGCGTCGGTGATCGCCTGGTTCGCGTCGGCCTGCTGGCCGGCGGTGATGACCACACCGACGATCACGCCGAGGGCGAGACCTGCCACGCCGATGGCGATCATCAGCCCGGCGCCCGGCGCGCGCCGACGTCCGGTCCCGGCGGGGCGCGGTCCCGTCGGCACGACACCCGCGGGCACAGGTCCAGGCGGCATGGGTCCGCGCGGGCCGGGCTGGTTGACGTCGTCGATGCTCAGCGGGCCGGGTCGCGGCCCGGAGGCCGGTGGCGCCGAACCCCGGCCGCCGAGACCCTTGAGGGCGGCGAGCACGCCGGTGGTCGGCTTCCGCGGTGCCTCGGGGGGCGGTGGCGGTGGTGCCATGCCGGGCGCCGGCGGGTAGACCGGCTGCGGGCCCGAGCCCGGCCGGGGCGGTCCGGGAGCCGGGGGAGCGCCGATCGGGGCCATGGTCATGGTCGAACCCATCGCCTCGGCGGGCGACATGGCGGGCACGTTCTGCACCACCGTCGGGGCGGGAGCGGCCGCGGGGCGGTTGCCGCCACCCGGGGCGTCGACGACCTGGATCGCGACGGTCCTGGTGTCGGCGTCCGCCGGGCCGGCACTGGCCGAGGCAGGCGGCGGGGCGGAGACGGGGGGCGCAGGTGGCGCCGCGGTGCGGTTTCCGCCGTCCGGCTGAGGAGTGTCGGGCCGGTCGACCCAGTAGTTCCACCCGGGCGGGGCCGGAGGCCACGACGGGTCCGGAGCCCAGTTGGAGTCGGGTCGGAATCCCGGGGGCACCTGCCAACCCGGAGGCGGGTTGAAGCGCACGGGCATGGTTGCTCCTTCGATACGGTCGGCCCCACTATCGGCCATCCAGGCGGGTTGACGCCAGAACCTGGGGCCGAACCGGACATATCTACCGCCTGTGAGGGCGACAGTAGCGCGCCTGTGTCAGGGGTCACTGGTAGACCTGGGGGCATGTTCCTCCTGGAGCGCGACGACACAGGCACCCTCGTGCACTCGGCAAGCGACCTCGTGATCGCCGGCGAGTGCGAGTTCCGCCTGCTGAGACGCTTGGACGAGCTGCTCGGCCGCAGCCCGCGCCGGCCGCGCGAGGAGGACGAGATGCTCGCCCGCACCGCGGCGCTCGGCGAGGACCACGAACGCCGCGTCCTCGACGGTCACCTGCGCACGTTCGGCCCCGCCGACGACGGCCGCGCGGGGGGCGTGCTCGAGGTCGCACCCGCGCGCCGGATGTCCCGCGACGAGCTGGTCGACGCGCACGCGCGCACGCTGGCCGCGATGGAGCAGCGGGCCGACGTCGTCTACCAGGCCTCGTTCTTCGACGGCCGGTTCCACGGCCGGGCCGACTTCCTGGTGCGTGACCCGCTCGGCGAGATGGCGCACCCCGGCAACCCGGGCGGCGTCATGCCGCGGTACGCCGTGCACGACTCCAAGCTCGCGCGCCGCACCAAGGTCCGGGCCCTGCTCCAGCTCGCCGCGTACGCCGACCAGCTCATGGGCGCGCGGATCGACCCGACCGACGAGGTGCACCTCGTGCTCGGCACCGGGGAGACCACGTCCCACCGGCTCGCCGACCTGCTGCCGGTCTTCCGCAAGCGGCGCGCGCGGCTCCTCGAAATCCTGGACGCCCACGTGTCCGACGACGCCCCGGTGAGCTGGGCAGACGACCGGTACCTGGCCTGCGGCAAGCTCCGGGACTGCCCCGACTGCGCGGACGCCGCCGCCCGGAGCCGCGACGTCCTGCTCGTCGGCGGAGTGTACGGGGCGCAGCGGGTGAAGTTGTCGGCGGCAGGGATCTCCACGATCGACACGCTGGCGGCAGCCACGGAGCCGCCGGACGGCATGGCCGCCGCACGGTTCGAGGGCCTGCGCGCCCAGGCGCGCCTCCAGCTCGGGCTCGACGACGGCGACGGCTCGGTAGCCCTCGACCATCTGCCCGACGGCGTCGACCCCGACGGGCCCGACGCGCGGCTGCGCTGGCAGCTCACCGCAACCGAGGCCATCGACCGGCTCCCGCCGCCGAGCCCTGGCGACGTGTTCTTCGACTTCGAAGGCGATCCGCTGTGGGAGGCGGCGCGCCTGCCCGGCGACGACCAGGCGCCGGCGATGGGTCTCGACTACCTCTTCGGCTGGGTCGAGCGCCCCGGCCCGGACGGCGGGACCCCGCCCTTCCACGGGCTCTGGGCGGACGACCTGACGGGGGAGCGGGACGCGCTCGTCCGGTTCGTGGACTACCTCAACGCACGCCTCCAGACCTACCCGGACCTGCACGTCTACCACTACGCCGCGTACGAGAAGACGCACCTGCTCTCTATCGCGGCACGACACGGTGTGTACGAGGACGAGGTGGACCAGCTGCTGCGCGACGGCGTGCTGGTCGACCTCTATGCGGTGGTCCGGTCGTGCCTGCGCATCTCGAACCGGTCCAAGTCGATCAAGAAGCTCGAGCCGCTCTACATGCAGGACGACCCCGCGCGCGAGGGGGTGACGAGCGCTACGGCGTCGGTCACCGAGTACGCGGAGTACGCGAAGCTCGCCGCCGACGGGGACGAACGGGCGGCGGGGCTCAAGCAGCGGATCCTGGACTACAACGAGTACGACTGCCGGTCTACCTTGCGGTTGCTCGACTGGTTGAGGTTTGCGCGGTCGTCGGCCTCGTTGGTGGAGCCCTCGTCGGTCGAGCCTGTCGAGACCGCCGTGGGGAGCGAGAACGCGCGCGCATTCTCGCTCCCTACGGCCTCCGCTGCCGGGTCTCCCGAGGAGGAGGGTGAGGAGTCTCCTCGGGTGGTCGCTCGGCGCGAGGGGCGGGCTCGGCGGCTGGCGCTGGCCGGGGAGATCTCCGCGCGGGTCGGCGAGAACCGGGGGGAGCGGTCGCTCGAGGTGCAGGCGCTCGCGCTGCTCGGGGCCGCCGTCGGGTACTACCAGCGTGAGGAGAAGCCGTTCTGGCTGGAGCACTACGCGCGGCTGGAGCTGCCGCTGGACGAATGGCCGGGTCGGCGGTCGACGTTCCACGTGGAACGTTCGACCGTGCTGCGGGACTGGAGCGTCGTCGGGCGCGACCGGCTGCCGTCCCGGGAGATCGAGCTGGTGGGGCGCATGCTGGACGGGTCGCGGATCGACGGCTCCGACCTCGGGGCCGGAGACGCCGTGTACGTGCTGTACGACCAGCCGGTGCCGCCCGCCGTGGGTGAGCTGGAGGCGCGGGCCGTGCGGGGCGAGCATTCCGGCGGCCTGATCCAGGAGACCCGGGAGCTCGTCGGTGACCGGGACGACGTACCGCGCGGGCGCGACGTGGTGATCCTGCGCGAGCGGCTCTCGGGAGGAGCCGAGCCGCACGACCAGGTGCCCGTCGCGCTCGCGCCGCAGCGCGGTCCTGCGCACGACGCGCAGGAGCAGGCGGTCGAGGAGGCGGCCCGCGCCGCCCTCGCCTCCTGGGACGCGAACCGCTCGCTGCCCGACGGCGCCGCCGTCGACCTGCTGCGTCGGCGACCGCCGCGGCTGATCGACCCTTCGACGGGCTCAGGACAGGGCACCTCGGCAGAGCTCGGCGGGACACTGCCCGAGCTCGGCCGCAGCGCCGGCGACGGCGGGCTCGACCTCGAGTCGGCGGTGCTGACCGCCGTCGAGCGGCTCGACCACTCCTACCTCGCGGTGCAGGGCCCGCCCGGCACCGGAAAGACCCACGTCGGCTCGCACGTCGTCGGCAAGCTGGTCGGCGCCGGGTGGCGGGTCGGCGTGGTGGCCCAGTCGCATGCGGCCGTCGAGAACATGCTGAGCGCTGTCGTCGACAAGGCAGGTGTGCCGGTCGAGCTGGTGGCGAAGAAGCAGCGCGCGAAGGGCGCCGAGCAGGCCGGCGGCCAGCCGTGGCAGGAGCTGTCGAGCACCCAGCTCGCGGACTTCGCGGCGAACAGCTCCACCGGTTGCGTCGTGGGCGGCACCGCGTGGGACTTCGCGCACGAGCGCTGGCCCGACGGCGGGCTCGACCTGCTGGTCATCGACGAGGCGGGCCAGTTCTCGCTCGCGGACACGATCGCCGTCGGGCGCGCCGCGCAGCGGCTGCTCCTGCTCGGCGACCCGCAGCAGCTTCCGCAGGTCAGCCAGGGACGACATCCCGAACCGGTCGACGAGTCGGCGCTGGCGTGGCTCGCCGCCGGCAGCTCCGTGCTGCCCGACGGCCTCGGCTACCTGCTGCCCGAGTCATGGCGGATGCATCCGGACGTGTGCGCCGCCGTGTCCGAGCTCGCCTACGCCGGCCGGCTCTCCGCCCACCCGGTCACCACCACGCGGTCGCTCGACGGCGTGGCGCCCGGCGTCGTGCACGTCCCGGTCTCCCACGAGGGGCGTTCGACGTCGTCCCCGGAGGAGGCCGCCGAGGTCGTGCGCCAGGTGCAGGGCGTCATCGGGCGGACGTGGGCGCCGGGCGGCGGTCGCCCACCCCGCCCCGTGGGACCCGACGACGTCGTGGTGGTCGCCGCCTACAACGCCCAGGTCCACCTCGTGCGCGAAGCGCTACGCGCGGCGGGTCTCGGCGGGGTGCCAGTCGGCACCGTGGACATGTTCCAGGGGCGGGAGGCGCCGGTCGCGATCCTGACACTCGCCGCCTCGACGCCGGAGAACGTCTCCCGCGGCATGGGATTCCTGCTGTCGCGCAACCGCATCAACGTGGCGGTATCGCGCGCGCAGTGGCAGGCGGTGGTCATCTCGTCGCCCCGGCTCACCGACTACCTGCCAGGAGATCTGGAGGCCGACGGTGTCCGACACCTCATGGAGCTCGGCGGTTTCCTGCGCCTCATCGGCGCCTGACGCGAACCCTCCCGCCGAGGTAGAACTCTGGCGAGGTAGAACTCTGGCGAGGTAGAACTCTGGCGAGGTAGAACTGTGGCGAGGTAGGACCGCAGCGCCGTCTTGGTGCGCTGCGGTCCTACCTCGCCACAGTTCGACCTCGCCAGGAGGGGAGGGGTTAGAAGTCGCCGCCCCCGAAGTCGCCGCCGCCAAGGTCGCCCCCGCCGCCGCCGAACATGTCGCCGAAGAAACCGCCGCCGGCGTCGCCGCCCGCGTCACCACCTGCGTCGCCACCGGAGGCCTCAACCGGTTCGGAACCGGCCTCCGCGCCTGGGTCGCCGCCCTCGGCACCGGCTTCCTCCGCGCCGCCGGCCTCGCCGCCGCTCTCCTCGCCACCGGCGAAGTCCTGCGCCGGGTCACCGAACGAGCTGCCGAACATCATGTCCGCCACGGCCGAGCCGATGACCATGCCGCCGATCGTGCCGAGCATGCTCGCGCCGAGGATCGAGCCGAAGCCCGGCCCGCGGCTCTGTCCGAAGTTGCGTTCCAGCGTGCCGGGATTGCGCATCTCCGCACGGGTGGCCATCCGGGCCAGGTCACGCGGGTCGTCCGACGTCGCTCGCTCGTTCGGCGGGACGTCCTCGCTGAGCTGGGCCAGGACCTGGTTCCGCTGCTCGGGCGTGAGCTGCGCGAACGCTTCGGCGTGTGCCTCCTCGACCCGCTCCGGCGGGGCCGTGCGGAGCAGGTAGCGGTAGCGCTCGATCGCCACCTCGTCTTCACTGCGGCCCGTGCTCGCGGCGGAGCCGTAGACGGGCGCCGTGCCGTACTCGGGGGTCTGGCCCGAGGACTGCCGGTACTGCTGCTGCGGCATTCTGCCGCCCTGGTACATGCCTGGGGTCTGCTCGCGCGGCTCGCGGCCAAGCAGTCGGTCGAGGAAGCCCATGATGTAGTCCTTCGTAGGGTGACGGTCCACGTGGGGAACGCCCGGCACGGTCGCACGGTTCCGGATCGCACCGGCGGTTCCCCTGAGAAAATGGCGAAGGCCCGGTCACCTCGAAAGGTGACCGGGCCGACGTCGTACAACCGGCGACGAGCTCGGACGAGCTCACCACGAAGGCTGCGAAGTCTCTAAAGGGATCAGATCGGGCGGATGTTCTCCGCCTGCAGGCCCTTGGGGCCCTGCTTCACGTCGAACTCGACGCGCTGGTTCTCCTCCAGCGAGCGGTAGCCGCTCGACTGGATCGCGCTGAAGTGGGCGAACACGTCCTGCCCACCGTCCTCGGGTGCAATGAACCCGAAGCCCTTCTCGGCGTTGAACCACTTGACGGTTCCGAATGCCATGTACTGCTCCTTGCATGAGGCGACGACCCCGACCGTCGGGATCGCATAATCACGGTGTCGTCGTCATCTCACGGAAGAACGATCGAGGCACTGCAACGCGTCCACTCTACCCGCCCAGGGCAAGGAAAGCCCGATCAATCGCGAGTGACTTGCGCCGAGGGGCGTCGGAGCCCGTCTCAGGGCTGCCATCGACGGGCCGGGAGTGCGGTGTTAGAACGGTTGACATGAGCGCAGCCACCGACATCCCGTCCGTCACCCTGAACAACGGCGTCAAGGTTCCGCAGGTCGGTCTGGGCGTCTTCCAGGTGCCCGGCACCGGCACGCAGGCGTGCGTCGAGACCGCCCTCGAGCTCGGCTACCGGCACATCGACACCGCCGCTGCCTACTACAACGAGGAGGGCGTCGGCGCGGCGGTCCGGGCGTCCGGCCTCCCGCGCGAGGAGATCTTCGTGACCACGAAGCTACGCAACGGCGACCAGAGCTACGAGACCGCCCTGCGTGCCTTCGAGAACAGCCGCCAGGCGCTCGGCCTCGACGTCGTCGATCTCTACCTCATCCACTGGCCCGTCCCCCGCCGCGACCTCTACGTCGAGACGTGGCGAGCGTTCGAGAAGCTGCTGGACGACGGCGCGGTCCGGGCGATCGGCGTCTCCAACTTCCTGCCGGAACACCTGGACCGCCTGGTCAGCGAGTCGGAGGTGGTGCCGGCGGTGAACCAGGTCGAGATCCACCCGACCTTCCGGCAGCCCGCCACCGTCGAGCGGAGCCGAGCCCACGGCATCGTCCTCGAGGCCTACTCGCCGCTCGGGCGGGGCGCGGACCTGGAGGCGCCCACGGTTGTCCGCATCGCCAACGAACTGGGCGTGACCCCGGGCCAGGTCGTATTGCGCTGGCACGTACAGCACGGGTTGATCCTGATTCCGAAGTCCGTGAATCCGGAGCGAATGGCCACGAATATCGACTTGTTCTCGTTCTCGCTCAGCGAGGTGCAGATGTCCGATATCAATGCTCTGCACACCCCGGACGGCCGGATCGGCACGGACCCCGCTGTCGCCGCGTTCACACAGTTCAGGAGCTGACCCTGGGCCGGCGACCGCGGGCCCGCGGTCGGGCACCAGAAGGGACTTCCACCCCTCGCCGCCGGACCATTCTTCTTGCCCACTAAAGGCCTGATTTAGCCCCGATTCGGGGGCATCGCACGCCCGGGTCACATCATCGTAACGATCGAGTCGGTGTGACGGACTAGTCACACCCGCGTCACACAATGTGGCTACGTTCATCGCCACGACGAGGCAAGTCGCCACGTCCGGTTCACTCCCGCTCGAAGGGGACCAGCAGAATGATTCGACGTTCCACGGCGGCGCGCGGTCTTGCGATCGCCGCTGTCCTCAGCGTAGGCCTCGCGGCCTGTTCCACCTCCGGAGGGGAGGGGGAGGGCTCGACCGATCCGCTGAAGATCGGAACCCTGCTCCCGCTCACCGGCAACCTCGCCTACCTTGGCCCGCCTGAGGTCGCGGGCGTCGGCCTTGCCGTAGACGACATCAACGCCGCCGGCGGCGTCCTCGACAACGACGTGGAGGTCGTGCCCTCTGACTCCGGCGACGGCGACAACCTTGCGGTCTCGACCAACTCGGTCACCGACCTGCTCGGCCAGGACGTCAGCGCCATCATTGGTGCCGCCTCCTCGACGGTGACGCTCAACGTCGTCGACTCGGTGACCGAGGCCGGCGTCATCCAGGTGTCGCCCGCCAACACCTCGACCACGCTGTCGGGCTACTCGCCCCTCTTCGCGCGGACCGCCCCGCCGGACACCGTCCAGGGTCAGGCGCTCGGTTCGCTCATGCTCGATGACGGGCACATGAAGGTTGCGTTCCTCACCATGCAGGACGACTACGCGACCGGTCTGCGCGACAACGTGCAGAAGGCCGTCGAGGCCGGCGGCGGTGAGGTCGTCTACGGCGCCACCGGCGACGGCACCGAGTTCGCTCAGGCCGAGACCAACTTCTCGAACGTGGTCGCGGACGCCCTGGCCGCCAAGCCCGACGCGATCGCCATCTTCGCCTTCGAGGAGACCAAGGCGGCCATCGCGGAGCTGGTCACCCAGGACTGGGAGTTCGCCGGCAAGACGTACCTCTGTGACGGCAACACGGCCGACTACTCGAAGGACTTCGACAAGGGCACGCTGGAGGGCGTCAAGGGCACCATCCCCGGCGCCGACGCCCCGGAGGACTTCAAGCAGCGCCTGACCGACTGGTACCAGGAGGAGAACGGCGAGGAGCTGGCCGACTACGCGTATGGCCCCGAGTCGTACGACGCCGCCATCCTCATCGCGCTCGCCGCGGTTCGCGGTGAGGGCACCGACGGCCAGACGATCGCCGACAACATCCGCGCCGTCTCGGGCTCGGAGGAGGGCGCCACCCCGGTCTCGACGTTCGAGGAGGGCGTCGCGGCGCTCGAGGCGGGCGACGAGATCGCTTACCAGGGCGTCTCGGGCATCGGGCCGCTGAACGAGGACAACGACCCGTCGTCCGCGTTCGTCGGCGTCTACGAGTACGACAACGCGAACAAGAACATCTGGACCAAGGTCGTCGAGGGCTCGGTCGAGGGCTGACCTGCTCGTCCTTGACTACCGAACCGTGATCGGCCCGGACACCCCGCGGGGTGGCCGGGCCGATCGTTGTGGAACCGGGACCAAGGCGGGTCCCGAACCGGACACCGAGCCCGTCACCAGCCGCGCGACGCACGCCCGTCACCCGGTCCGCAACGGCGCGGATCGTTTCGATTCCGGGCCTACGGGCTGCCGAAACTCCGTGTGACACGACGTGTGTAACCCGTGACACACGGTGCGGCTACACTTCCGGCACGCTGATGCCATCAGTTTGATGCAGGCCTGGTTAAGCAGGGCTAAATCTTCGTGGCGTCGTGCGGCACCGAGACCTCGGAGCACTACACACCAGAACCGACGGAGGACCCGGCAGATGACAGCCGACCGACCGAACCTCGCGACGGCCGCGCGCAGGCTCATGGCCACGCTCGTGGTAGCAGCCTTCCCGGCCCTGCTCGCCGCGGCGCCAGCCATGGCAGCCACGGCGCCAGTCGCGACAGACTGCACACCCGAAGCCTCGACGGCCTGCGTCGCGGCAATCGTCATGGACGAGGAGAACAACTTCGTCCCGGACGTCGGCGTCACCATCTCCGGCGCCGAGTTCGAGGCCCAGGTGACCACCACCCAGGAGGGCCCGGTGTCCGTGGAGGTGCCGCAGGTCGGCACGTACACGATCACCCTCGATGAGGCGACGGTGCCCGACGGGCTGTTCCCCGACCCGCCCGAGATCGACGTGACGGCGCAGAGGGGCTCCACTGCGCGCGGCGCGATCACCCTCGGCGACCAGCCGGCCGGTGCCGCGCCGACGGCCGAGCCGGGCGAGACCGCGACCGGCGGTGCCGAGACGCCCGCAGCGGGCGAGGCGGGGTCCGAGGAGGCGACGTCGGGCGGGTTCTCCCTGGCGAACGCCTGGCAGAAGTTCGGCCTGGGTATCCGCCTCGGCCTGCTGCTCGCGCTGGCGTCCGTGGGCATCAGCCTGATCTACGGCACGACCGGCCTGTCGAACTTCGCGCACGGCGAGCAGTTCACGCTCGGGGCCGTGCTGGCCTTCATGGGGATCAACATGTGGGGCCTGCCGTTCTGGCCGGCGGCGATCCTCGCGGTGGTCATCTGCACGGCCACCGGCTTCGTGCAGGACGTCGTGCTGTGGAAGCCGCTGCGGCAGCGCTCTACGCGACTGACGCAGCTCATGATCATCACGATCGGGCTCTCGATCACCCTGCAGTTCACGATCCAGCTGCTGATCGGCAACGGCTCGGAGCGCATCCTGAACACGAACCCGACGTCGATGACGATCGCCGGGATCAGGCTCTCGTCCTGGTCCTGGGCGTCGATGGCCGTCGCGGTCCTCGCGATCCTGTTCATCGGCTGGTTCCTCACCCGCACGCGCATCGGGCGGGCCACGCGCGCCGTGTCGGACAACCCGGCGCTCGCCTCCGCCACCGGCATCAACCCGGACAAGATCGTCCGCATCGTCTGGACCATGTCCACCGGATTCGCCGGCCTGGCGGGCCTCATGTACGGCCTGTCCGTGGGCACCTTCAGCTGGAACACCGGCATGCAGATGCTCCTGCTGATGTTCGCGGCCGTGACGTTGGGTGGCCTCGGGACGGCGTTCGGCGCGCTGGCGGGGTCGATGGTCATCGGCGTCGTCGTCGAGATGTCGCCGCTCATCCCCGGCATGCCGAACGACCTCCGCTACGCCACCGCGCTCGCGATCCTGATTCTCGTCCTCCTGCTGCGGCCGCAAGGCCTGCTCGGCCGGCGCGAGCGGATCGGGTGAAAGGACAACTCCCATGGAAGAACTGAGCCGAATCCTCACGCAAGCGGCCGGCGAGCTGATCGCCCCGACCACCGCTGCCTACGTGCTGGCCGCGATAGGCCTCAACCTGCACTTCGGTTACACCGGACTGCTCAACATGGGCCAGGCGGGCTTCATGCTGCTCGGCGCCTACGGCTTCGGGATCTCGACGATCGCCGGTGCGCCCCTGTGGCTCGCCCTGATCGTCGCGCTGGTCGCGAGCATCCTGTTCGCGCTGATCCTGGGTATGCCCACCCTGAAGCTACGTGGTGACTACTTGGCGATCGTGACCATCGCGGCCGCCGAGATCGTGCGCATGCTCGGCCGCTCCAGCGGTCTCGCCGAGTGGACCGGTGGCCAGGCGGGCTTGCGCGGCAACGAGTTCAAGGACACGTTCGCCGCGCTCTCGCCCCTGCCCGACGGCCGTACCGCTATCGGCCCGTTCGAGTACCTCAACAACGGTTCCGACTCCTGGTGGGTCCGGCTCGTCGGCTGGAGCCTCGTCGCGCTCGCCCTCGTCTTCGTCTGGCTGCTCACCCGCAGCCCGTGGGGCCGCCTCCTGAAGGGGGTCCGCGAGGACGAGGACGCCGTCCGGGCGCTGGGCAAGAACGTCTACGCCATCAAGATGCAGGCCCTCATCCTGGGCGGCGTCTTCGGATCCCTCGGCGGTGTGTTGTACGTGCTACCGCGCGCCATCCAGCCCGACGGCATGGCCCGGTCGATGACGTTCTTCGTCTGGACCGTGCTGTTGCTCGGTGGTGCGGCGACCCTGTTCGGGCCCGTGCTCGGCGCGATGCTCTTCTGGGCCGTCTTCATGCTCCTGCGGGCCGGCCTGCGCGAGGGCATGGCCGGCACACTCGCTCCCACCCAGGTGGAGAACATCGGTGGTCTCGTCGTGGGCCTGGCCCTGATGCTGCTGGTGATCTTCCGCCCGCAAGGAATCTTGGGGAACAAGAAGGAGCTGGCCTTCGATGCCCGATGAGACGACGGAGAACACCGTGACTACGGAGAACACCGTGACTGAGGTGACCGAGCCCGCGAGCACCGTGGAGGCGCTGGACGCGGTCGGGCGCAGCGACTCCGCGGCGGCCAGAGCGGCTGAGCACGTGCTCGCCGCCGTCGAGCCGAAGGTGGGGGTCAGCAAGCCCGACACGATCCTGATGGCCGACGGCGTGCAGCGCCGGTTCGGCGGCATGACCGCTGTCGACGTCGAGCACTTGGAGGTCCAGCGGGGTGTCATCACCGCCCTGATCGGTCCCAACGGCGCGGGCAAGACCACGTTCTTCAACCTGCTCACCGGGTTCGACAAGCCCAACCAGGGCACATGGTCCTTCGAGGGCAGGTCGCTGGCCGGGACGAGCGCCGCCAAGATGGCACGCAACGGCATGGTCCGCACGTTCCAGCTCACCAAGGCGCTGTCGCGCCTCACGGTGATGCAGAACATGCTGCTCGCCGCGATGGACAACCCGGGCGAGAACCTGTTCGGCTCGCTGGTGCGGCCGCTGTGGTCCGGCACGGAGAAGCGGAACACCGAGAAGGCGCTCGAGATCCTCTCGCGGTTCAAGCTCGACACCAAGAAGGACGACTTCGCGGGGTCGCTCTCCGGTGGTCAGCGCAAGCTGCTCGAGATGGCCAGGGCCCTGATGACGGACCCGACGATGATCATGCTCGACGAGCCGATGGCGGGTGTGAATCCCGCCCTGGTGCAGTCGCTGCTCCACCACATCCAGGCGCTGCGCGACGAGGGCATGACCGTGCTGTTCGTGGAGCACGACATGCATGCGGTCCGGCACATCTCCGACTGGGTGGTGGTCATGGCCGAGGGCAGGATCGTGGCCGAGGGCCCGCCCCAGTCCGTCATGCAGGACCAGGCAGTGATCGACGCCTACCTCGGCGCCCACCACGACACCGACCTCGGGGACGACTCCCTGCTCGACCCCGCGGTGCTGGCCCGGCTCGAGGCCGAGGAGGAGAAGCGATGAACGACTCAGCCGAGACCGCCAAGCGGGAGACCCTGCTCAAGGCGACCGACATCGTGGCCGGCTACGTGCCCGGCGTGAACATCCTGAACGAGTGCAACCTCGAGGTCGCCAAGGGCGAACTTGTCGGCATCATCGGCCCGAACGGCGCCGGTAAGTCGACGCTGCTCAAGGCCCTGTTCGGCCTGGTGCACGTCAGCTCGGGCACCGTCACGATGGCCGGCGAGGACATCACCAACCACAAGGCGAACAGCCTCGTCTCGCAGGGTGTCGGCTTCGTGCCCCAGAACAACAACGTGTTCCCCTCGCTCACCGTCGAGGAGAACATGCAGATGGGCGTGTACCTCAAGCCCAAGATGTTCGCCGAGCGGTTCGAGTTCATCACCGACCTGTTCCCCACCCTGGGGGAGCGGCGTACGCAGCGTGCGGGCGCCATGTCGGGTGGTGAGCGCCAGATGGTCGCGATGGCCCGCGCGCTGATGATGAACCCGTCGGTGCTGCTCCTCGACGAGCCGTCCGCCGGGCTGTCGCCGGTGCGTCAGGACGAGACGTTCCTGCGCACTCGGATGATCAACAAGGCCGGTGTGTCCATCGTCATGGTGGAGCAGAACGCGCGCCGCTGCCTGCAGATCTGCGACCGCGGCTACGTGCTCGACCAGGGCCAGAACGCGTACACCGGGACGGGCCGCGAGCTGCAGGCCGATCCCAAGGTGATCTCGCTGTACCTGGGCACCCTGGCGGAGGACGTGGACAAGGCCTCCTGACCCTCATCCTGGCGAGGTAGAACCCTGGCGAGGTAGAACCGTAGCGACGCCACGGTTCTACCTCGCCCCAGTTCTACCTCGCCAGGGTTCTACCTCGGCGGGGGGAGAATTGGCGGGTGCTGCACTTTGCCTCCGACAACTACGCTCCCGTACATCCCGAGGTCATGGCCGCCATCGGCGCGGCGAACGACGGCGCCGCCGTCTCGTACGGCGCCGATCCCGTGTCTGCCCGCCTGCAGGAGCGGGCCACCGAGGTGTTCGGCGAGCACGCCCGCATCTTCCCCGTGCTGAACGGCACGGGCGCGAACGTCATCAGCCTCATGGCCGTCGCCCCGCGGTGGGGCGGCGTGATCGCGAGCGACGTCGCGCACGTCCACACCGACGAGAACGGCGCCCCCGAGCGGGTCGGCGGCCTCAAGATCCTCGCGATCCCGAGCGTGGCGGGCCGTATCGGTCCGGACGCCGTGGACCGCTACGCCGGCGACATCGGCGACGTGCATCGCGCGCAGCCCGCGGTGCTCAGCCTCACGCAGGTCACCGAGCTCGGCACCGTCTACTCGGTCGCCGACCTCAAGCTCCTCGCCGACACGGCCCACGCGGCGGGCCTGCGCGTGCACGTCGACGGGTCGCGGCTCGCGAACGCCGCGGCCACGCTCGGCGTCGGGCTGCGGGACCTCACCACCGACGTCGGCGTCGACATCGTGTCCCTCGGCGCCGCCAAGAACGGCGGCATGCTGGGCGAGGCGGTCGTCGTGCTGTCCGACGGCGGCGGCCCTGGCACCGCGGCCGGCCCGGCCGAAGCGGTGCCGTACCTCCGCAAGGCCACCATGCAGCTCGCGTCGAAGACCCGGTTCCTGTCCGCGCAGCTCCTGGCGCTGCTCGGCGAGCCCGGCGCGCCGACGTCCGGCACCGGGGACAACGCGCCCTTGTGGCTGCGCAACGCCGCGCGCTCCAACTTGATGGCCGCACGCCTGCGCGCGGGGATCGAGGCGGCAGGGCTGACCGGGTCCGGCGGATCCGGGGGTCCCGATCTGAGCCTGTCGAAGGGCGACCAACGTGGCGCGATCCGTTTCACCTGCCGCACCGAGGCGAACGCCGTGTTCGCGACGCTGCCGCGTGCGGCGGCGAACCGCGCGCGGGCCCACGTGCGGTTCTACGACTGGGCGCCGGGCGAGACGGCCGACCGCGTCGAGGTGCGCTGGATGTGCTCGTGGGACACGACCGAGGCGGACGTCGACGAGCTCGTGCGGACGGTCGCCGCCGCTCTCTGAGCAGGGCGCTCCGAGCGCGGCGGGCGCGGGGGCCGATTGCACGCGAGGTCGGCGATTGGGTGACACTGAGCCCCATGACCAGTTTTCGCCCGCTCGGCCTGGTCGCCGCCGTGGTTCTCGCGGTGGCGAGCCTGGTCGGCGGCTGCGCCGGTCCGACGACGGAACCTGAGCCGACAGCGCTGCCCGAGCCCGCTCAGTCGAACGCCCAGCCGAACACCCCGTCGGAGAGCCGGCCGGCCTCTTCGCCGCCGGGCGGTACGCCGTCCGGCTCGGGATCGCCGTCCGCCGAGGCGTCGCCCGGGGAACCGACCGCGAGCCCCGGCGCCACCGCGGGACCGGCGCAGCCCGTGCCCGAGCCGACGCCGGGGGAGCCGGACCTGTCGCTCGTCGCCGGCTGGACCCTGGAGGAGAAGGTCGGCCAGATCGTCATGGTGGGCCTCCCCGTGGCCGGCCCGTTCCAGCCGACGTTCGACATGCTCCGAAACAACCAGATCGGTGGCGTGTTCCTGCACGGCCGTACCCAGGCCGGCCGGCAACCGGTGAAGAACCTGGTCGACGCCGCCGTCGACGCCGCGGCGAAGGAGCGGGAGCCGCTCTTCGTGGCGACCGACCAGGAGGGCGGCGCCGTGCAGGTCCTGCGCGGCGCGGGGTTCAGCGACATACCGAGCGCGCTCGACCAGGCGGAGCTGGACCCGTCCGAGCTCCAGGCCCGGTCCCGGAAATGGGGGCGCGAGCTCGCGGCCTCGGGCGTGAACCTCAACCTGGCGCCGGTGCTGGACCTCGTCCCGCCCGCGACGGCCTCGTCGAACGCGCCGATCGGCGCGTTCGGGCGGAACTACGGGTACACGGCGGAGTCGGTGATCGCGCACGGCAACGCGTTCGCGCAGGGGCAGCGCGACGCCGGCGTGGAGACATCGATCAAGCACTTCCCCGGGCTGGGCCGCGTCACCGGGAACACCGACACCACGGCCGGGGTGACCGATACGGTCACCGGCCCCGACGCCCCTTCGGTGGACGTGTTCGACGCCGGTATCGAGGCGGGCACTGGCCTGGTCATGATGTCGTCGGCGATCTACACGCAGATCGATCCGGACGCGCCCGCCGTGTTCAGCCCGAAGGCGGTGGGCCTGGTGCGCGAGCTCGGGTTCGACGGCGTCATCGTCTCGGACGACCTGTCCGCGGCGGTGCAGGTCGAGGGCGTGCCTGCGGGGCAGCGCGCGGTCCGCGCCGTCGACGCCGGGGTGGACCTGGTGCTCGCCTCTGCCAAGCCGTCGGTCACGCCGGCCATGGTGAACGCGCTGATCAGGACGGCGCGCGCCGACCCGGCGTTCGCCGCGAAGGTGGACGCGGCGGCGGCCCGGGTCGTCGCGGCCAAGGCCGGCCTCTGACGCAAGCCGTCGGGATCAGTGGTCGGCGAGGCCCAGCACGTCCAGCACCCACGCGTGCTCGAACGCGACCTGCTCCCACGCGGAGTAGCGCCCCGAGACGCCGCCGTGCCCGGCCGACATCTCGATCTTCAGCATCGCGGGCGCGCCCGCTGCCTGCAGCCGGGCCACCCACTTCGCCGGCTCCACGTACAGGACGCGGGTGTCGTTGAAGCTCGTCGTGGCGAGGATCCGGGGGTAGTGGGAGGCGTCGTCGGCCACGTTCTCGTACGGTGAGTACGAGCGCATGTACTGGTAGACCTCGGGGTCGTGCAGGGGGTCGCCCCACTCGTCCCACTCCGTGACGGTCAGGGGGAGCGTCGGGTCGAGCATCGACGTCAGCGCGTCCACGAACGGCACTCCCGCCAGCACTCCCGCGAAAAGCTCAGGTGCCAGGTTGACGGCGGCTCCGACGAGCAGGCCGCCGGCACTGCCGCCGTCGGCTACCAGGCGGTCCGACGCCGTCCAGCCCGTGTCGACGAGATGCCGGCCGCAGGCGACGAAGTCGGTGAAGGTGTTGCGCTTGGCGGCCAGCTTGCCGTCGTCGTACCAGGCGCGGCCCATCTCGCCGCCACCCCGCACGTGCGCGATCGCGAAGACGACGCCGCGGTCCAGCAGGCTCAGGCGCGGCACCGAGAAGTACGGGTCGATCGAGTACTCGTACGCGCCGTACCCGTAGAGGAGGAGGGGCGCGGGCTCGGCGGGCACGCCACCGTCGCCGTCCGAGGCCCCGAACCGCACCTTGTCCTTGCGCCAGACCAGGGAGATCGGGACGCGCGTCCCGTCCTCGGCCACCGCCCACTCCCGGCGCTGGTCGTAGTCGCCCGAGTCGTAGCCGCCGAGCACCGGCTGCTGCTTGAGCAGGGTGCGCTCGCCGGACGCGACGTCGTACAGGTAGAGCGACGACGGCGTCACGAACGACGTGTAGCCGACCTTGAGGTTGGGCTGTTCCCAGACTCCGACGCCGGCTCCGACGGACTCCAGCGGCTGGCCGAACGAGATCTCGTCGAACTCCCAGGCCGCGCCGTCGCGGAGGCTCGACAGGAGGAGCACCGCCGACCGGGAGATCGCCTCGCGGCGGTAGTAGAGCACCAGGTAGCGCTCGCTCGCGCTCACTCCCTCCAGGCGCACGGCCGGGTCGTGCGGGACGACGACGGTCGCCTCCTCCGGGGTCACCGTCGCGCCGGGCGCGGGAACCGGGGAGCTGACGAGCTCGAAGTTCAGGGCGTCCTTGTTGTGCAGGATGAGGAGGGCGTCGGCGGGTGCACCGGCGGCGTCCGGCAGCACCGCGTGCTCCACCGTGTACTCGACGCCTTCGCGCCGGGGCCACACGAGGCGGAACTCGCCGGTCGGGTCGTCGGACTCCAGCAGCCACGACTCGCTGGTCACCTTGGACCCGAGCTCGATCTGCAGGAACTTCTTGGACCGGGACAGCCCGACGCCGACCCAGTACCGCTCGTCCGGCTCCTCGAACACGATCACGTCGTCGGACCCGGGGGTACCGAGCCGGTGCCGCCAGACCCGCCAGGGGCGCCAGGCCTCGTCGACGGTGAGGTAGAAGATGTGCTCGCCGTCCGGCGCGAACAGGGCGCCGGGGGCGGTCTCCCGCACCTCGTCCTCGAGGTCCTCGCCCGTGGCCAGGTCGCGCACGCGCAGCGTGTAGCGCTCGTCGCCCGCCGTGTCGGTGGCGTAGAGCAGGCGGGCGCCGTCGTCCGAGACGTCGAGCGAGCCCAGCGCGAAGAAGTCGTGGCCATCGGCCTCGGCGTTCTGGTCCAGCAGGACCTGTTCGCCGGGCACCGGCTCGCCCGGCTCGAGCACGCGGGGCGTCCAGTCGTCCGGCCCCGCGACGGGGTAGCGCGCGTGGATCGGGTACTGCTGGCCCTCGACGGTGCGGGCGTAGTACCACCAGTCGCCGTCCCGCGAGGGCACCGAGAGGTCGGTCTCGAGCGTGCGGCCCTTGATCTCGTCGAACAGGGTCTGCCGCAGCGGCGAGAGGTGCTCCTGGCGCGCCAGGGTCCACGCGTTCTGGGCCTCCAGGTGCGCGACGACCTCGGGGTCCTCCTTGCTGCGGAGCCACTCGTAGTCGTCGACGAACGTGTCGCCGTGGAAGGTGCGCTCGGTCGGGCGGCGCTCCGTGAGCGGGAACTCGGCGAGCGGGGACTCAGCGGTAGAGGGGGCGGTCTCTGAGGGAGTCAGTGCGTCGGACACCGCGTAAGCGTATCCGCGTACGTGCCAGAACCTCACCAATGTCAGAAGCACAGGTCACGGGAGTGACCTGTGCTTCTGACACGTGGCGGGGTGCGGGTCAGGAGACCGTGTTGCCGGTCGTCAGCGCGTCGACGCCGTCGAGCGTGTACGTCCCGCTGACCACCTTCACGGACACGGTGTGCCCGCGCTGCTTCAGACCGCGCAGCCAGTACGACGTCTGGCGGGTGCCCACGGTGCCCACCTGGGCCGTGCGCGGCGGACCGCCGTCGACCCGGACCTCCAGCGTCGCCGCACCGGTGGCGCCGAACAGGTTCAGCCCGGTACCGGAGAAGCCGATGTTCACCGACTGGCCGGCCCGCAGCACGTGCTGGGTGCGGTTGAAGTGCGCGAAACCGGCCTGCGTGAAGGTGAACCCGTCCGGGTAGGTCAGGCGCGCGTCGGAGTCGTCGATCTTCTCGGATGCCCAGGCGTACCCCTTGACCGGCGTCACCGCGAGGTTGTCGTACCGGGTGTTGTAGAACCCGCTGACCAGCGCGATCCGTCCCGAGAGCACCGGGTTGGCCGACGAGTCGACGTGCCGCACGAGCCGCTCGCCGTCCAGCGTCGCCGTGACGACGTTGTCCCGGGCCTCGACGGCCAGGGTGTGCCACGCGCCGCCGTCGAAGCCGGCCACCGTGCCGGAGGCGACCACCGTGTCGAGCTTGCGCAGCTGCCACCGCCCGTCCTCGTGCACGCGCACGGCGTACGTGGCCTGGTCTCCGCCGCGCGCATACGCCTGGCGCACGCCCAGCCCGGCGAAGTTCTCCAGCGTGCCGTCCCGGTCAACGGAGTCGAGCTGGAAGTCCACCGTCGCGGTGTAGTTCGCCCAGCGGTGGTCGCCCAGCACCGTGGACGGCGCCGCCGTCTGGAGCACGTCCTGTCGCCCGTTGCCCCACACGTTCCAGGTGAAGCCGCGGTTCTCGCCGTGGATCTGCTGCTGCAGCACGTTCCGGTGCGCAGCGGAGCCGGAGCCGACGACCTCGAACGCGCCGTCCTGGTCGGCCGTGTACCGCGGGGTGCCGCCTCGGCGCTCCAGGTACGTCATCTCCTGACCGCCGACCGTGGTCACCGGGTAGTCGTCGTACTCGAAGTTGTCCCGGTACGGCAGGTCGAGGATCGTGTCCTCGGTGTCGGGCGCGAAGTCGCCCGGCGTGTACTCGGCAGTGGTGCCGTGCACGCCGTCCTCGAGCGTCGACAGCGTGATGATCGAGTACGCGGGCACCTTGACGCGATACACGTCGTGCTCGACGCCGCCGATCGTCTCCGTGCGGACCGGGGCGTAGTACCCGGCCTTCTGGAAGTAGTTGGCGTCGTACGTCTCACCGGCGTCCGGCCCGCGCGTCTCCCACGCGTAGAGCGGACGGTCGGCGGCGCCCAGGTCCGCGACCTTGACCTCGAAGTACCGGTCGGTGCGGGTGTTGTTGGCGTGCACCTGCGACCACTGTGTGTCGCCGTCGCCGTCGGCGCTGGCGGGTGTGCGGGCGGTGAGGACGGTGCGCGTGGAGGTGTCGACGTTCGTGCCGCCGTCGCCCTTGGTGCCGTCGCCGCCGGTGGCGCCCTCGACGTACTCCCAGCCGTCCTCGACGAACTGGTGGAAGTGCCGGACGGCGACCAGGCCGACGTCGCCCTCCCAGTAGCCGGACCACGGGTCCGAGGCCCGGATCAGGTGCTTGGGCGAGTACTGCGTGCCCTCGTACATGGCGCTGACGGCGGGCTGGAACAGGAACGTCGTCATGTGCGCGGGGTCGTTGCCCGCGCCGCTCCAGCGGTAGGCGTTGATGAACCGGTCGGCGATGTCAGCGGCGGAGACCGTGCCGCCCACGCCGCCGCGGCCGGGTTCGGCCGGGAGGCGGTACTGCGGGTCGATCATCGGAGCGACGCCCTCGGAGTACAGGATCTCCTTGCCGAACTCCTTGTTCAGCCGGGTGACGTTCGGGCCGCCCACGATGTCGTAGTGGTAGCCGAGGGCGTCCACCTGCTCCAGGGCCGCCGGGTCCGCGAGGATGCGGGCGGCGACCGCGTCGCCCTCCCGGTAGGAGTCCAGGGCGACGATCTTGATCTTCGAGTAGTCGTACCGGGCGTCCGCCGCCGCGGCGTCGCGCTCGAGCCACTGCGCGAACCGGACCGTCCACGCCAGCTCGGACGCCTGGTAGGTCGCGCCGCGCACCTCGTTCTGGGACGGGCTCATCCAGTCGAACTCGACGCCGAAGGTGTCGTAGGCGGCGTCGATCGTCTCCTTGTACCACTGGTACCGCTTGGCCGGGTCGTTGCCCGTCCAGGACGGCTCGCCCCAGCGCAGCGCCTCGGTCTCGATGTCGGGGTTGATCGACAGCGCGTCGGCGATGAAGTGGAAGCCCGCGCCGCGCAGCACGTTCGCGGGCTCGTCGGCGCTGCGCTTCGTGGCCGGCTCGGAGCCCGACGAGCTGTTGCTGTCCGCGCCGAGCTCGACCTTGATGTGCTTGAGTCCCGCCCCGGTCTCGGGGTCGAACAGCATCCGCATGATCGCCCAGTAGGCGTCCGGGTTCTCCTCCTTGTAGTCGAGGAGCAGGTTCGACGTGTTGTTGCAGGAGACGGACCCGAAGCCGCCGAAGGCGTTGTAGGGGCTGCCGTCGGCCCGGCGCTCGACGTCGTCGCCGTCGACCAGGAGCTCCTTCCACGCGATCGACGGGTCGTCGAGGCGGAGCTCCGGGAGGGGTGCGTCGGCCGTGGCGGCGGTGACGGGTGCGGCGGCGGGCGCGGAAGCGGCGTCCGGTGCCGCGCCCGCCGGTGGTGTCAGGAGGCCGCCGACCGCGAGGGCGAGGACGGCAGCCGTCGCCGCTCCCGCGGTCGTGCGGTGATGTGTACGTGACATGAGGAACTCTCCGTCGTCTTTGACAGGTCCGAGGAGAGCGATGATCGGACATGATCACTTGTGACCGGATGGCGCGGCCGAGAGGTGCTCTCCGGCCATGAAAGTACGTGCCACCGACAGGAATGGTCAATAATGTGATCGATGTTGATCGAATGGAGTGGGTGCGCGGGCGGCGCACCCACTCCGGTCACAGCCGCACGTCGGTCCAGGTCAGACGGTGGTCGCTGCTCGGGAACGGGTACACGCCCGTCAGCCGGGACAGCGGGTCGGCGGCGGCCGGCCAGAACACGCCGGCGTCCCGGACGCGCAGGTCGCGCGACGGCAGCACGTAGTCCACGCGCAGGTTGCCGGGTGCGGTGTCGGCGAAGTCGGCGGTGTCGAAGGCCGGGTCGCCCTGGTGGTCGAGGTTCGCGCCGGCCTGCAGCGCGGAGGCCTCGGGCGCGCCCGCCGACGTCGGCCGCGGGTCGGTGATCCGCGGGTGGTGCAGCAGCTGGTCGATCGCCGCGTCGACGGAGTCGCCGTCCACCGGGTCGGCGTTGTAGTCGCCCACGATCACGAACGAGGAGCCGGGGCGCAGCCCGCCGCGGCGGCCCTCGTCGTCGTACTGGTACCAGGAGCGCCAGCCGCCGCGCACGTAGTCGGCCCAGAACCGGATCTCGTCATGGTTGCGCAGGCCGTTGCGGTCCTCCGCGCCGTCGAACGACGGCGGTGTCGGGTGCGCCGCCAGCACGTGCACCGTCTCGCGACCGACCCGGACCGGGACGTCCCAGTGGGACTTGCTCGAGAGTGGCAGCACAGCGAGCTCCTCGGCCGAGTACCAGTCGGCCGGTGCGTCGGTGGCGGGGTCGTCGGGGAGCAGCGCGCCCGGCATGTCCTGCCACTTGAAGTCCTGGAACGTGCGCACGCGGTCGTGCTGGATCGGGTACTTCGACAGCACGACCATGCCGTACTGCCCGGGGAACAGGCCGAAGCCGAGCGCGTCATCGCCCCCGCCGACCGTCCCGTTGTTGTTCAGGTCGAACCCGCTCGGTATCCCGGTGTTCGACGGCGCCACGAACGCGTACGGGTACTCCACCGGCTTGCCGGTGCCCTGCGGCACCTCGAGGTAGTTCTCGCGGAACAGGTCCGCGGCGGCATACGGGTCGGTGTCGCCGGAGTAGTCGAACTCGTTGAGCAGCACGACGTCGGGGTTCGCGTGCTGGATGACCTCGGCCACCGTCGCCGCCTGGGCGTCGTCGCCCGTGGACAGGTCGGCGACGAGCTCGCCCTCCTCGGCGCGGTTGAGCGACAGGTTGTAGGTGGCGGCGCGCAGGGTCCGGTGGTCGTCGGGCCGGCCTGTGCCTGCCGAGGCCGTGCTCGCCGAGGCCGTGCTCGCCGAGGCGAGGAAGGCCCCGGCCAGCAGGGCCGCTGCCGCGGCGGCGCCGGTCAGGCGCGCGGGAGTACTGGCTCGCATGACTGCTCCTTCTTCGGGGGTCGTGCTCTGGGGCGGTGCTACGAATGCTGTGCGGTTGCCGTTTGCAGCGGAGCGTCGTCGAGCACAGCGGTGCGCCGCGCGGGTGGTCCGCGTCAGCAACCGTATGGCGGCGTCGGTTCGCCGGGGTGAACAGCGTATGAACAGCCTTGCGTCGGGGTTGGCGAGGCCATCCGAGGGTCGTGATCCGATCGTTGCGCTGCGGTGACCAGCGCGGGCATCGGTGACTGTAGTTTTCCGGGGGCGGCCGTGTTGGCCGCGACGTCGGCGCCGGCCGACGTGCAGAAGCCCCCAGGAAAGAAGTCGATGAACCGCACCCTCAGTCCTGCCCGCCTGCTGGCGGCCGCGGCCGCCGCCACCGTCTCGCTGACCATGCTCACCGGCTGCGGCGCTCTCAGCGACTTCCTGTCGGAAGGCGACGCGCCCCGCGACGAGCCGGGTGGCGAGATCACCGCCTCGGCCGACGCCGACGCGTTCGAGATCCTGAAGGGCGACTGCATCGACCTGGTAGCGCTCGACGGGTACGGCGACGCCGCGGAGGGTGAGGAGTACGAGGTCGAGACCGTGCCCGTGGTGCCGTGCGCCGAGCCGCACACCGGCGAGGTCTACGCAGAGCTGGTCATGAAGGCCGACAAGTACCCGGGCGACGAGGGCATGTCGAAGAAGTTCGACGAGTGGTGCTACGCCGAGTTCGAGAAGTTCGTGGGCCTCTCCTTCGACGAGTCGAAGTACGGCTACACCGGCTTCTACCCGACGAAGGACACCTGGGAGCAGCTCGACGACCGCACGCTCCAGTGCATCGTCAGCTCCGAGGAGCCGGTCAAGGGCAGTCTCAAGGGCGTAGCGGAGTAGGACGTACCGGGGGAGTGCGTCGCGCCGTCGTCCACAGGTCGATCGCGAGAACCACGAGCGCGGCCAGGACGAACACCGCCCCGAGCAGGGGCACCGTGCTGACGCCCGCCGTGGCGACCACCAGCGCCCCGAGCGCCGCCCCGCCGCCGATCCCGAGATTGAAGACAGAGCTCGATATCGCGGTCGCCGACTCGGTGGCGCCCGGGGCGACCCGCATGGACAGGAACGACAGGGCCGGCGGGATCGCGCTCAGCGCGACGCCGAACATAGCCAGCCCGACCAGGGCGAGCGCCGGGACGTGCCCCAGCCCCCAGAGCCAGACGAGCGTGCCGGTCAGCAGGCCGAGCGCCACGAGCACCGCCTGCCACGGCCGCTTGTCGAGGATCTGACCGATCAGGACAGTGGTGACCACACCCACCGCTCCCTGCCCGAGCAGCAGCACGCTGAGGTACTTGGCGGGGAACCCGGCGGTCTCCAGCAGGAACTGCGTGACGAACGTGATCATCATGAAGCTGCCCGTCACGGCCAGCACCGTGACCAGGAGGAGCAGCAGGAAGCGGCGCATGCTGGGGTGCGTGCCGCGGGCGGTGCCGCCCTGCTCCGGGGTGACGTCCGGCATCGCGACCGCCATCGCCAGGCACGCGGCGACGCTGACCACCGAGAACAGCAGGAATGCGGTGCGCCAGCTCGTCTGCTGACCCACCCAGGTGCCGAGCGGGACGCCGAGCACCGGCCCCAGCGAGCTGCCGACGGTGACGCGCGCGATCATCTTGCCGCGCACCGCGGGCGCGAACAGGGCCGCGGCCGCCGGCATCACGATCGCCCAGAACAGCGCCTGCCCCAGCGCGGTGACCATGCGCGCGGCCATGAGGTCCGCGTAGCCGATCGCGAACGCCGACCACAGCGAGCCCGCGGCGCAGACGGCGGTGGTCGCCGCGAGCACATAGCGTCGCGAGAACCGGCGCGTGACGCGGGCGAGCGGGAGCGACGCGACGACCACGACGGCGGCGTAGGCCGTGACGAGCAGCCCGATCTCGGACGTGCTGCGGCCCAGGTCGGGGGCGATGAGGGTGAGCAGGCCGCCCGGCAGGTTCTCCGTGGCGACAAACGTGAAGGCGCTCACGGCGAGGGCGACGAGCGCGATGACCGCGCGGCGCTGGTCCACGGGAGGTGCGGCGAAGCTCGCCGCGGCGGCGGGCGTGCTGGCGGTCATGCTGTTCTCCGGCTGTTCGGCGGGCATGGCTTCACCCGGACGACGAACGGGTCCGGCGGACGCGACAGGAGCACGCGGGCTCGAAACGATTCTACGCGCGCACCCGAGAGAACCGTTGTGAGCAAATCGTGTGTCGTAGGCAACATTGTCGTAATATTTCCCTGGTTTCCTCCTTCGGGGACAAAGGTGTCCCGCAGGTCCGGCGACACGAATCACCACCTCCTCGTCCCGGACGCCGCAACTCTTCACGGAGGAAAAATGAACCCACGCATCTGTGCTGTCGGCGCGGGAGCTGCCCTGCTGCTCTCGGCCGCCGTCGTACCGATCACCGCTTCGGCAGCACCACCGGTCGAGGAGCCGCCGCAGCAGGCGGCGCCCGTCAAGGAGGACAACCGTCCGGACGCGCTCGCCGAGAAGCAGACCGAGAAGCGGCAGCGCGCCGTCGACATGGTCGCCACCGGCGAAGCGAAGGTCGAGACCCGAGGCTCGGGCGACCGTGCGTCGAAGGTCGTGGAGATCTCCCCGCGCGAGTACGTGGAGTACGGCGTCGAGGAGACGGCGCAGCTGTTCAGCATCCTCGTCGAGTTCGGCGACCAGGTCGACGAGCGTTACGCGGACGCCCCCGCGGGCCCTGCGCACAACCAGATCCCGGAGCCGGCGGAGGACGACAACTCCACCTACTGGGAGCCCGACTTCTCCAGCGAGCACTACAAGGAGATGTTCTTCACCGGCCTGGAGGACCAGGGCGGGGAGTCGTTCCGCGACCTGTACGACGAGATGTCGTCGGGCCGGTTCGACCTGCAGGGCGACGTGTCCGACTGGGTCACGGTGCCGTACAGCACGGCGTCCTACGGAACCACCGAGTCCGGCGCGGACATGACGCGGTTCGTGCAGGACAGCGCCGACGCCTGGTACGAGGCACAGGTCGCCGCGGGCAAGACCGCCGCGGAGATCGACGCGTACCTCCAGTCGTTCGACGTCTGGGACCGTTACGACATGGACGGCGACGGCATCACGTCCGAGCCGGACGGCTACATCGACCACTTCCAGGCGATCCACGCCGGGGAGGGCGAGGAAGCCGGCGCGCCCGAGTCGGCCATCTGGTCGCACCGCTGGGCGGTGAACCAGGGTGGCCTGGGCACTGACGGCCCGGCCGGCTTCGAGAAGCTCGGCGGCATCAAGATCGGTGACTCCGACCTCTGGATCCGCGACTACACCACGGAGCCGGAGAACGGCGGCCTCGGCGTCTTCGCGCACGAGTTCGGCCACGACCTCGGCCTGCCGGACTATTACGACACGGCCGGTGGCGAGAACGGCACCGGGTTCTGGAACCTCATGAGCTCCGGCTCGTGGATGGGCCATGGCGACGGCACCATCGGCACCACGCCGAACCACATGGGCGCCACGGAGAAGCTGTTCCTGGGCTGGCTCGACTACGAGACGGTGGAGCCGGGCGAGATGGAGCGCGTCAAGCTCGGCCCCTCGTACCACGCCACCACGCGGGAGCAGGCGGCGATCGTCAGCCTGCCCGACGGCGTCGCGAAGGAGGACCTGGAGGTCGCTCCGTTCGACGGCCAGTTCGTGTACTCCAACACGGGCAACGACCTGAACAACACGATCACTTCGCCGTCGTTCACCGTGCCTGCCGGGGGCTCGCTGGCCGCCAAGACCTGGTACGACATCGAGGTGGACTACGACTACGCGTTCGTGGAGGTCTCCACGGACGGCGGCAGCTCGTGGACGGCCGTTCCGACCAACCTCTCGACGAACGACGACCCGAACGGGACCAACCCGGGCGCCGGGATCACCGGCAGCTCGGAGGGCGCCTGGGTCGACCTGACGGCCGACCTCGCCGACCATGCCGGTCAGACGGCGTCGGTCCGCTTCCGCTACTCGAGCGACGGCGGCACCAACGAGAAGGGCTTCATGGTCGACGACGTCGCCGTGGGTACCGCGCTGACCGAGGACTTCACCGACGCCGCCGACTGGACCTTCGACGGCTTCCAGACGGTCGCCGCCGACGGCACCTATGAGGTCGAGTACTCCCACTACTACGTGGCCGAGAACCGCGTGTACGGCGGGTACGACGCGACGCTGAAGGAGGGGCCGTACAACTTCGGCTGGACCTTCAGCAACAGCAACCTGGTGGAGCACTACCCCTACCAGGACGGCCTGCTGATCTGGTACGTGAACAGCCGGTACGGCGACAACAACACCTCCCAGCACGAGGGCGGCGGCCAGGCTCTGCCGGTCGACGCGCGGCCCACGCCGATGAAGTGGTCGGACGGCACGATCGCCCGCAACCGGATCCAGTCCTTCGACTCCACGTTCGGCTTGCAGAGGACGGACCCGCTCTCGCTGCACCGTGAGGTGTCGCAGACGTCGATCACGACGCTGACCCAGGGCAAGCGGGCGCCCGTGTGGAAGTTCGACGACACCGACCCGGAGGCGTACTGGGACGAGGCCAACCCGCGTCACTCGGTGAAGGTCGGCGGTACGGGCACCACGATCAAGGTGCTCACGCAGGACGCTCGCACGGGCAACATGACCATCCAGGTCAACTGACGCCCCACCCGATCCCGCCGAAGTTCTACTTCGGCGGGATCGGGGCGGGCACTACGCTCGAGCGCATGACACACCTGCGATGGGGCATCCTGGCGGCCGGCGGGATCGCCTCGGCCTTCACATCAGACCTGAACGACAACGGCTTCACCGTGCAGGCGGTGGGGTCCCGGTCCCTGGAGAAGGCGCGGACCTTCGCCGACCGGTTCGGCATCCCGACGGCGCACGGGTCCTACGAGAACCTCGTGAACGACCCCGAGGTCGACATCGTCTACGTCGCCACGCCGCACCCGTTCCACGCCGAGGCGGCGAAGCTCGTGCTGGAGGCCGGCAAGCACGTGCTGGTCGAGAAGCCGTTCACGCTCAACGCCGCCGAGGCCCAGGAGGTCATGGACCTCGCCGAGGCCAAGGGGCTCGTGGCCCTGGAGGCCATGTGGACCCGGTACCTGCCGCACATGGCGCGCGTGCACGAGATCATCGACTCGGGCGTGCTGGGCGAGGTGCGGACCTTGATGGTGGACCACACCCAGGACCTGCCCGACGACCCCGCGCACCGCATCAACGACCTGGCCCTGGGCGGCGGCTCCCTGCTCGACCTGGGCATCTACCCGGTCTCGTTCGCGTGGGACGTGTTCGGCGAACCCCTCACGGTCCAGTCGCACGCGACGTTCAAGGAGACGGGCGCGGACGCGACCATCGCCACGATCTTCGGGTACGACGGCGCGCGCGTGGCCACCACGATCTCGGCGTCGGACACCCGCGGGCCCAACCGGGCCTCGATCCTCGGCACCGAGGGACGCATCGAGATCGACGCCGTCTGGTACAGCCCGGCCACGGTGCACGTGTTCGACGCCGCGGGCGTCGAGACCGAGACCTTCACCGCGGAGGTGACCGGCCGCGGCATGCAGTACCAGGCCGCCGAGGCGGAGCGCCTGGTCGCGGCCGGCGAGCTGGACAGCCCGCTGCTGCCGCGCGCCGAGACGGTGGCGATCATGGGCACGCTGGACACGATCCGCGAGCAGATCGGCCTGAAGTACCCAGACGAGTAACCCCCTTTGCTGTGGGCGTGATCGTTGCGCCTATAACGGGCAGGTAGTCGCAACGATCACGCCCACAACAAATCGCGGTAGCGTGGCCTCGCCAACGCGGGGAGCTCTGGGTAGCAGGGCTGAGAGGACGGCCGGGGCATTCGTGCCCGACGCCGTCGACCCGATCACTTGAACTGGGTAATGCCAGCGGAAGGACGTGCCTGACGGCGCGGGCGTTCGGTCGAGGCCGTCCCCACGAGGGGGACGCGGCTGCGCCCCCTGTCGGACCGGCGACCCTGGCCTGCCCGTGCACGGAGGTCGCACATGCTCGCCGAGATCCAGGTCTCACCCCGCCCCAGCGGCACCCCCGACGCGAAGTACGCGTACGTCGACGCCGCCATCGCCGTCATCCAGGCGTCCGGGCTCACCTACGAGGTGGGCGCCATGGGCACGTTCGTGCAGGGCAGTCCCGACGAGGTGTGGGCACTCCTGCGCGCCGTCCACGAGGCGACGATCGCCGCCGGCGCCGACGGCGTCCAGTCCAACATCAAGGTCAGCGAGGCCGCCGCCGACGCCGGACCCACCATCTCGGACCTCGTCACCAAGTTCCGGGCGTGAACCAGGGCGTCCGACGGCGGACGGCCGGGCGGGTCGTCGCCCCGCTGCTGACCGTCGCCGTCGTGCTGGGGGTCTGGGAGGCGTGGGTGCGCCTGGCGGGCGTGCCCGAGTTCGTGCTGCCCGCGCCGTCGCAGGTGGCGCGGACCGCGGTCGAGGTGGCGCCCTTGCTCGGCCCGCACGTCGCGACGACCCTGACCGAGGCCGCGGCCGGGCTCGTCGTCGGCACGGTCGCGGGCCTGCTGCTGAGCATCCTGGTCACCGCCTCGCGGGTGACGGGCGACGCGGTGTACCCGCTGGTCGTGCTGACGCAGACGGTGCCCGTCGTGGTGCTCGCGCCGCTGATGATCCTGTGGGCGGGCTTCGGCCTGCTGCCGAAGATCGTCCTGGTGGCGCTCACCGTCTTCTTCCCCGTGCTCGTCTCGGCGGTCGGCGCCATGCGCGCCGTCGACGCCGAGCACGCCGACATGGTCGCCGGCCTCGGCGGCACCCGCCTGGACCAGTTCCTGCTGGTCCGGCTGCCGGCGTCGATCCCCGGCGCGCTCGCGGGGCTCCGCGTCGCCGCGACCTACGCCGTCGGCGCGGCGGTGGTCGCCGAGTACCTCGCCGGGCAGTCCGGCCTCGGCGTGTTCGTGCAACGGTCCCGCAAGGCGTACGCCGTGGACCAGATCTTCGTGGGCGTCGTGCTGATCGCCCTCCTGTCCGGCCTGTTCTTCGCCCTCGTCGCGATGCTGACCCGCGTCGCGACGCCGTGGCAGAGAGGAAAACCATGAAGTTCTCCCCGACCCTCCTCTTCCGTACCGCCGCGCTCGCGGCGGTCATGCCGTTAGGCCTCGCGGGCTGCGGGGCCGCCGACGCCGCCGGGCCGGGCGGTTCGTCCGACGGCGGCCTGCGCGAGGTCACCGTCGTGCTCGACTGGACGCCCAACACCAACCACTCCGGCCTCTACCTCGCCCAGGCCGAGGGCTGGTTCGAGGAGGAGGGGCTCGACGTCGAGATCGTGGAGCCCGGCGAGACGTCCGGCCTGCAGCTCGTCGCCGCGGGCCAGGCAGACTTCGCCTACTCCGTTGCCGAGGGCCTGGTCCCGGCGCGCGTCGCGGGGGCCGACGTCGTCTCGGTCGCCACGGTCATCGAGCACAACACGTCGTCCCTGATCAGCCTGTCCGACGACGGCATCACCCGGCCCCGGGACCTGGAGGGCAAACGGTACGGGTCGTACGAGTCCGATCTGGAGAAGGCGCTGATCAGCAAGCTCGTGGAGTGCGACGGCGGTGACCCGGCCAAGGTCGAGTTCACGCCGCTGGTCAGCGACGACTTCCGGATCGGCCTGACCGAGGACCAGTTCGACACCGCCTGGGTGTTCGACGCCTGGGACACGATCCGGCTCGGTGAGGTCGACGGGCTCGACGTCGACACCATCGGATTCCGCGACCACTTCGACTGCATCCCCGACTGGTACACGCCGCTCGTCGCGACGTCCCGGTCGCTGCTCGACGAGGAGCCGGGCGTCGCGCGCGGGTTCCTCGCGGCACTGTCCCGCGGCTACGACGAGGCCGCCGCCGACCCCGACGAGGCGGCCCAGGCGCTGCTGGAGGCCGCGCCCGAGCTGGACCCCGAGCTCGTCGAGGCGAGCGCGGAGTGGCTGGGCCCGCGGTACGCGTCCGGCGCGTGGGGCACGCAGCGGGCCGAGGTCTGGGACGGCTTCGTCTCATTTCTCGAGGAGGAGGGTCTGACCGAGCCGGGCTTCGACACGGACGCAGCGTGGACCGACGAGTTTCTTCCGGACGCGCAGGGTGCGGACGGGCCGGGTGCGGACGCGTCGGGCGGCCAGGGGTGAGCGTGCTCGCCGCGCACGGGCTGGGCGTCCGGTTCGGCGACGTAGTCGCCCTGGACGGCGTGGACCTGGAGGTGGCCGACGGTGAGTTCGTCGCCGTCGTCGGACCGTCGGGGTGCGGCAAGTCGACGCTCCTGCGTGCGTTCGGCGGCATGCTGCCCCCGGGGGCGGCCGTCTCGGGCACGCTGCGCCTGCCCACGCTGCCCGACGGCGGTCGCGCCACCGCGTGGATGCCGCAGCGGGACGGGCTGCTGCCGTGGCGCCGGGCGTGGTCCAATGCCCTGCTCGGCGCTCGGATCGCCCGGGTTCCGCGGGCCGATGCCGAGGCGCGCGCCGCCGACCTGTTCGAGAGGTTCGGGCTGGCGGGCTTCGAACGCGCCTGGCCGCATGAGCTCTCGGGCGGGATGCGGCAGCGGCTCGCGCTGCTGCGGACCTGCCTGGCGGGGCGGCCCGTGCTGCTGCTCGACGAGCCGTTCGGCGCGCTGGACCCGATCACGCGGCGGCGCATGAACGAGTGGCTGGCCGGGGTGGGCCTGACGGGAGGTGCTCCCGCCGTCGGGCAGCAACGAGCGGTGGTGCTGGTGACGCATGACGTGGACGAGGCGCTCACCCTGGCGGACCGGGTAGTGGTGCTCAGCGCCCGCCCGGGCCGTGTGGCGCTGGACGCAACAGCCCCGACCCGCGACGAGATCCTGACGGCCCTGGACCCCCTGCCGAGGTAGTCAACTGACTACCTCGGCGGGTCGGGGAGGATCGCCTCGATGAGGCCCGGGAACTTCTCGGCGAGCTCGTCCTTGCGCAGCTGGATGGTGTGCGTGCGGCCGTGCACGACGGTGCGCGTGAGCCCTGACTCCCGCAGGGTGCGGAAGTGATGCGACATGGTCGACTTCGAGAGGTTGAGGTCCTCCCAGATCTCAGGCGTCTTGGGGCACGGCACGCCGTCACCCAGCCTCCGGACGATCTGCAGGCGCACCGGGTCGCCCAGGGCTCTGAGCACGTCGACGAGCTCGACCCCGGACATGTCCGGGCTGGGGTAGTCAGTCATGACTCAACAAATCCTGATCCCAAACCGTTCGACATGTATCGAACCGTCAGTTACGCTCGACGGTATGACGTTCATCGAACAATCATACTCGCTGCGCGGCGCCTATCTCCGGATCGCCCTGATCGCCGCAGCACTGTTCGTCGTCGGCACCAACGCTTTCGTCATCGCGGGTGTGCTCCCGCAGATCGCGACCGGACTCGGCGCGACCGCCAGCTCGGTCAGCTACTCCATCTCCTGGTACGCCATCATCGTCGCGATCCTCGCGCCGGCGATCTCCGTCCTGTTCGCCCGGGCGTCCCGGGCCACGCTCATGGGCGTCGGCATGGGGCTCATCGCCGCGGGGATCGCGCTCTCGGCGATCGCCGGCGACCTCGCGATCTTCACGGCCGGCCGGATCGTCGCGGCGTTCGGCGGCGCCGCGCTCATGCCCGCGGCGATGGCGGCCGCCCCCACCCTCGTGCCCGCTGAGCAGCGCGGGCGCGCCCTCGGTGTCGTCGGCCTCGGGTTCATGCTCGCGACGGCCGTCGGCTCCCCGCTGGGGACGGCGCTCGCGGACCTCGGTGGCTGGCGGCTCGCGCTCGGCGTCCTCGCGGCGCTCGCGGCGGTGCTGGCCGTGGCCGTGGTGCTCCTCACGCGCGGCGTGCCGACCGGGGCCGTGCCCGGGATCGCCGCCAGGTTCGCCGTGCTGCGCGACTCCCGGATCGGGCTCGCCCTGGTGACGACCCTGCTGTTCACCGCCGCATTCAACGTGGTCTACATCTTCAGCTCCGCCGTGACGCGGAGCGCGACGGGTGGCAGCGGCACCGCGCTCGCGACGCTGCTGCTGGTCTTCGGCGTCGCCGGGCTCGTCGGCAACTGGCTGGGTGGGTCCCTCACAGACCGGTTCGGGGCGCGGCCCGTCGCGCTCACCGCGCTCGCCGTGGAGGTCGTGTCCCTCACCGCCCTGTTCGCGGTCGAGGGGTCGTACCTGGGCACTGCCATCCTGTTCGGAGTCTGGGGCCTGGCGACCGCCACAGCCCTCGTCCCCATCCAGCACCGTCTGGTCGACGTCGACCCCGCCGTCGCCGGGGTGTCCCTGTCCTGGTACTCGACGGCGATGTACATCGGGATCGCGCTCGCGCCGGTCGTCGGGGCGTCGGTGCTGCCGTACGGCGCGGCGTGGCTCGACGTCGTCGGCGCCGTCGCGGCGGCCGCCGCCCTGGCGGTCTTCGCGCTCGGGTACGTCGTCCGAAGCCGCGTTGCGGTAGCGGGCTAGTCGAGGGGGTGGAGGATACGGTCGAGGAAGCGGCGGGTGCGCTCCTCGGCGGGGTTGCTGAAGATCTGCGCGGGTGCGCCCCGCTCGACGACCACGCCGCCGTCGAGGAACAGCACCTCGGTCGCGACCTGCCGCGCGAACTGCAGTTCGTGCGTCACCACCACCATGGTCCAGCCCTCGTCCGCGAGCTCCTTCATCACGGTCAGCACCTCGCCCACGAGCTCGGGATCGAGGGCCGACGTCGGCTCGTCGAACAGCAGGAGGTCGGGCTGGAGCGCGAGCGCACGGACGATCCCGACGCGCTGCTGCTGGCCGCCGGACAGCTCGTGCGGGTAGGCGTCGCGCTTGTCGGCGAGGCCGACGCGCGCCAACAGCCCCTCGGCCTCGCCGATCGCCGTCTCGCGAGGGATCTGCTGGACCTGGGTGGGGCCCTCGATCACGTTCTCCAGCACCGTGCGGTGCGGGAACAGGTTGTGGTGCTGGAACACCATCGCGGACCGGTCACGCAGTGCCGCGCGGTTCAGCTTCGCCAGCCGTGCGCCGGCTCGCCGCCCGGCCCAGGACCTGGTCCCGACGGCGGCGGCCTGGGCGCCGAAGTCGACGACGGGGCCGCCGTCGAGGTCCAGCAGGCCGGCGTCCGGCGTCTCGAGGCCGTTGAGCGAGCGCAGCACCGTCGTCTTGCCGCTCCCGGACGGGCCGATCAGGGCCACGACCTCGCCGCGCCGGACCTCCAGGTCCACCCCGCGCAGCACGTGGTTGGCGCCGAACGACTTCTGGATGCCGCGGGCTGTCAGGAGGGTCCCCGACCTCGGCCCGGGCGGGGGCACGGCGATGCGGTCAGTGGGCGACATACCGGTCCAGCCTCTTCTCGAGCGCGTCCTGCCCGGCGGAGAGCACCGTGCAGAACATCCAGTAGATCAGCGCCGCCTCCATGTAGATCGTCATGAACTCGCTCGAGAACGTGGCGATCTCCTCGGCCTTGCGGAACATCTCGGTGACGAGGACGAGCGACGCGAGCGACGTGTCCTTGACCAGCGAGATGAACGTGTTCGACAGCGGCGGCACCGAGACGCGCGCCGCCTGCGGCAGGATGATCCGGCGCAGCGACCGGGCGGGGGACATACCGACGGTCCAGCCCGCCTCCCACTGCCCCTTGGGCACCGACAGGATCGCGGCGCGGACGATCTCGGCCGCGTAGCCGCCCACGTTCATCGAGAACACGATGATCGCGCCGGGCCACGGATCCAGCCGGATGCCGATCGAGGGCATGCCGTAGAAGATCACGAAGAGCTGCACCAGCAGCGGCGTGCCGCGGATCAGCGACACGTACGCGCGGCCGACCCACGACAGCACCCGGTTCGGCGAGAGCCGCAGCAGCGCTATGAGGAGTGCGAGTACCAACCCGATCGCGAACGATGCGAGCGCCAGCGGGATGGTGCCGGTGAGGCCGCCCCGCAGGAGCGGCCAGAACGAGTCGGCAATGAGCTGCCAGTCCATGTATCCCTTTCCCCGCGGTCAGCGGAGAAGTTGCCTCACTCGGAGACGTCCTCGCCGAAGTACTTCTCGCCCAGGTCGGCGAGGGTACCGTCGGCGCGCAGCTCCTCGAGGGCGCCGTCCACCGCCTGGGCCAGAGCCTCGCGATCCGGCATCACGACGAACGCCGACTGCGACTCCTCCTCGGTCTCTGCGGCGACCTTGATGCCGGAGGCGTCCTCGGTGTTGGCGTAGTCGAGGTAGGTGAGGCTGTCGTTGATCGTGGCGTCCACACGGCCCTCCTCCAGGAGGGCAACAGCCTGCGCCCAGCCCTCGACGGCCTCGACCTCGGCGCCGCTCTCCTTGGCGAGCTCGTTCCAGTTGCTCGTGAGCGACTGGGCAGTCGTCTTGCCGTCCAGGTCGTCCCAGCTCGTGATGTCGTTGTTGTCCGCGGCCACCACGAGCACGCCAGTCGACACCGTGTACGGCGTCGAGAAGACGTAGTCGGCCTCGCGCTCCGGCGTGATGGTCACCTGGTTCGCGATCGTGTCGAAGCGGCCGGCACCCAGGCCGGCGAAGATCGCGTCCCACTGGGTCTCCTGGAACTCGATCTCTAGGCCCAGGTTCTCGGCGACGGCCTCCGCCACCTCGACGTCGTAGCCGACCAGCTCGCCGGTCTCGTCGTGGTAGCTGAACGGCTTGTACGTGCCTTCCGTGGCGACGATCAGCGTGTCCCCCGACAGTCCGAGCTCCTCGCCCGCGCCGCCAGGCTCGCCCGAGCTGCCACAGCCGGTCAGGGCCAGGAGGGCAGCCGAGGCTGCGGTGGCCGTGAGGAGGGCGCGGTTGCGAGACATGGTGAAGGCTCCGTTCGATGGTCGGCACACATCGGCATTGCCGATACGCGCCCCAAAAATAACCGATAGTCAGTACGAACTCACACACGCTCGCTCCGGCGCCACCGTTCGGGAGTGGTGCCGAACCGGTCCTTGAACCGCCGCACCAGGTAGCTGGCGTCCCGCAGGCCGGTCCTGGCGGCCACCGCGCCGAGCGGCAGATCCGTGTCGCGGAGCAGCCGACGCACCTCGGTCATGCGGCGCTCCGTGATCCATTCGAGCAGGGTGCGGCCCGTGCGTTCCCGGACCACCGTGGTCAGATAGCCCGGCGTGTAGCCCAGCGCCCGTGCGACGTCGGCCGCCGAGACCGGGTCCCGGAACGTCGCCTCGATCTCGTCGAAGACGCGTGTCACGAGGGGGTCCGGCGGCGCGGGGGCCGACGGCGCGAGGCGCGCCGCCCCGACGAGGACTCGGGTCAGCAGAGCCGACGCCGCATCGCGCGCCCCGAGTCGGCCCGGCTCCGCCAGCTCCTCCGCGAGCTCCGTCAGCCACGCCGCCCAGCGCGGGCGCTCGGCCGCCGGGACGGTCGTGCTCACGACGGCGGGCAGGCCGGGGGCCGCGGAGCCGGTGACGTCCGTGGCGAACAGCGCGAGGAGCGGGTGGTGCGCCCAGGCAAGGGGCGAGACCGAGGCGAGCGAGGGGACGGCGTCGGGCGTGAAGGCCACGCTCCAGGCCCGGCAGTGCATCAGGTCGGCGAGCTCCGCGGCGCCGATCGGCTGTCCGGGCGGCACGGCGTGCAGGTCGCCGTCGCGCAGCGGAGTGTCCTGGCCGCCGAGGGCGACGGCGCCCCCGCCCCGTTCGACGTAGACGAGCACGAAGAAGTCGTGCACGTGCCGGTGGTCGGGCGGCAGGTGGACGTGCTCGTCGTCGGCGTCGACCCGGGTGACCCGGACCTGCGGACTGCCCGGGCGGAGCGGGTACCCGTAGACGGGGGTGCCGTCCGGGCGCACGGTGCGCAGCCGGTACATGCTGTGCCGGGCCGGGGTGCTGCCCGAGGATCGTGCCATCGTCACCGACTTCTGTCCGGTCTTCCACCCGCAGGATGTCCAATGCTGGAGTGCAGCGGGACCTGCTCGCAGGTTCAGCGTAACCAGCGGATGGAAGGCACCCGATGAACGACGACACGAACGTGCGGATCCTCGATCACCGCACCCCCGAGGAACGCGACCGCGAGTTCCTGCCAGGTATGGGCAAGCCCTGGCTGCTTCCGCTCTACAACGTGTTCGCGCGTTTCTCCAAGGTGCGGGCCGTGTACGACCGCGTGGCAGCGCTCGCGGGCATCGCTCCCGGCGAGTCCGTGCTCGACGTCGGCTGCGGCACCGCGAACCTGTCGCTCGCCGTGCTGCGGGCGCAGCCGGCCGCCCGGGTCACCGGACTGGATCCTGACGCGAGCGCGCTACGTATCGCGGCCCGCAATGCGTCCCGGCGCGGCGTTCCGCTCACCCTCGTCCAGGGGTTCGCCGACCGGCTCCCCACCGGCGACGGCTCGATCGACCACATCGTCTCCTCCCTCGCACTGCACCACGTGCCCGACGAGGGCCGGGTCCTGTTCGGGCGGGAGGCCTTCCGGGCGCTCCGCCCGGGCGGGACGGTGACCATCGTGGACTTCGGGAGCTCGCCAGGGGACGGAGGCGCACACGGTGGCGCCCACGGGGGCGCGCACGGCGGAGGGCGGGAACATCCGCACTGGTACGGCAGGGTGCGCGGGCACGGTGGGCTGCGGCGTGGCCGTTCCGCCGTGGCGAACAATCCGCGCACCGCCCCGAACCCGGAGGGCGGCCTGGTGCGCCTGCTCGCGGACGCCGGGTTCACCGACGCCCGCGAGGTCGAGCGCGTCGAGCACCGGTACGGGCCGCTCACGTTCGTGCAGGCGACTCGGGTCTGAGGGACGGAAGTGCGGGCGGTCGGGCAGGGGGTCCGGCCCGGAGGAGACGTATACGTGCGCGAGGGGGTAGCGGACAGGTAGCACTGCCACGTGTCCGTTACCCCCTCGCGCGCATACACGTTCCCGGCCTGCGCCGCTGACGACACCGCACTGACCGACGCCGCGTCGACACCCAAGGTGACCGACGTCGTCACAGGCGCGGGATCGCTACGGGCGGCGGCGCACCAGCGGGGCCGGCAGAGCGGGCGGCGCCGCGGCGGGACGCTCCGCGAGCCGGCGGAACGCCTCGGCCATGCCGGCATCGAGCTGCGGGTCGACGTCGGAGAAGTAGTCAGCCGGCGTGTGCCGCACCTCGATGTCGGGGTCGACGCCGTGGTTCTCCACGTCGAAGCCCTTCCCGTCGAGCCAGAAGGCGTATCGCGGCTGGGTGATGCCGGTGCCGTCCACCAGCCCGAAGCGACCGTCGATGCCGACCACGCCACCCCAGGTCCGGACGCCAACGACCGGCCCGACGCCGAGCGCCTGCGCCGCGGCGTTCACGATGTCGCCGTCGGATCCCGCGTACTCGTTGGTGACGAGCACGACCGGCCCACGCGGTGCGCGGTCGGGGTACGAGGCCGGGCGGTCGTAGTGCCGGTTCAGCCCCCAGCCCGCGACGCGGGCGGCGAGGCGCGCGATCACGAGCTGCGAGGTGTGCCCGCCGCCGTTGAACCGGACGTCCACGACGATGCCCTCGCGTTCCGCGGCGAGCCGCAGGTCGCGGTGGAGCTGGGCCCAGCCGGTGCTCATCATGTCCGGGACGTGCACGTACCCGAGGCGGCCGTCCGACTTCTCGGCGACGTACTCGCGGCGCGACCGCACCCAGTCCTGATATCGCAGGTCGGACTCATTGGCGAGCGGCACGACGACGACGCGGCGGTCGGCGGCAGCGCTCGCACCGTCCGCGGCCTGCCCGTCGGTGGATGCGGGGCGCCGCAGCGTCAGCTCGACCGGAACCTCGGCCGCGCCGACCAGGTTCGCCGACGGGCCGGCCACCGGATCCACCGGCCGCCCGTCCACGGCGACGATCAGGTCGCCGGGGCGCGCGTCGACGCCGGCCGCGCGCAGCGGTGAGCTTGCTCCCGGGTCGGACGACTCGCTCGGCAGCACCCGCTCGATCCGCCAGCCGTCGGGTGTCCGGGTGAGATCGGCGCCGAGCAGGCCGAGCCTGCGTGAGGTGTCACCCGGCTCGTGCGGCCCGCGCACGTAGGCGTGCGACGTGTTGAGCTCGGCGACCGTCTCCCAGAGCACGTCGACGAGGTCGTCGTGCGTGGCGATCCGGTCGACCAGCGGGCGCCACCGTGCCACCACACCGTCCCAGTCGACGCCGTTCATGTCCGCCCGCCAGTAGTGGTCGCGCATGATGCGGGCGTTCTCGTCGAACATCTGGTGCCACTGGGCGCGCGGGTCCACCTCGTAACGGACGCGGGACAGGTCGATCTCGAACGCGGAGGGGTCGTCGTCGCCGGGCTTGCTCGTCGCCGACTGGGTGCTGAGGCTCGATCCGGACCGGATCACGGTGCGCTCACCGTCGCCCGACACGGCATAGGAGCTCACCTTGTCCGCGACGTCCGTGGCCTTGCGGGCCTCGAACGACCAGAACTGCAGCACGTTGGGCGCCGGGTCCTCCTCGGTCCCGGCGTGCCGCGAGCCGAGCACTCCGGCGTCGTCGGTCTCGTGCACCCAGAGCACACCGCCCTTGGCCCCGCGCAGGTCGCGGTAGCGGCCCGACGTCACGGGGAACGGCACCACGCGCTCCTCGGCGCCGTCGAAGTCGATGTCGGGCGAGGCGGCGGCACCGTCGTGCCTGCCCTCGTCGGGCTTGTTCTCGCCGGCCTTGCTTCCGTCCTTGCCGGCGGCCTTCTCGTCCGGGCCGCTGTCGTGCTTGTCGCCGTCCTTGTCCTTGTCGTCCGGCTTGCTCAGGCGCCAGCCGTCGGCGCTCGGCCCGAACGGCGCGGGTTCGGTAGCGGCCAGCGGGATGAGCCACGGCCGGGTGGCCGCGCTGAACGACAGCGCGAACTCGTGCGAGTCGTAGGACGGGTCGAACGTGCGGTCCGACAGGAAGACCAGGTACTTGCCGTCGTCGCTGAACGCCGGCGAGAAGTCGTGGAACCGGCCCGAGGTGAGCGGGGTGGCCGACGGGTTCTCGGCGTGCAGGTCCGCGACGAGGATCTGGTGGTGATCGCCCTCCGCGCCGGTCGGGCTGGACCAGGCGAGGTAGCGCCCGTCCGGGGAGAACGTCGGGGACTCCGCCTCGCCGTTGCCGGACCGGCCGAGCAGGGTGACGGTCCCCGGAGCGTTGCCGTCGGACGCCGCGTCGACGGGGGTCGCGACCAGGCTCACGCGGCCGTCGTGCGAGATGGCCGCGACCTGGTCGCCGGAGGGGCTCGCGGTCAGGTGGAGCACCCTGCCCAGCTCGCCGCGGGCGAGGCGCTGCGGCGCGGCATCCGGGGCTACGCCGGTGGCGCCGGGGAGGGCATGGATCTCGATCGCGTCCTCCCTGCTCCCGTCCTGTACCTCGCCCTCGCCCTCGCTCCGCGGAGCGTCGGTCACCACGGCCGCGCGAGCGGTGCCGCCGAGCAGCACGGGCTCGCGCACGCGGACCGACGGGTCGGCGACGAGCGCCCGGGCCGGTCCGGCGCGGTGGGTGACCCAGAACGCGGTGCCGAGCCAGCCCACGACGCTCGCGTCGCCGGTCTTGTCGACGGCCAGGCCGTCGATCGTGACCCGAGCCGACTCGGGGTCGGCCGAGTACGGCTGCGGCAGGGCACCCGTGAGCGTGATGTCGAGGCGCCGCGGGGTGCCGTCCAGCGCGTCGAGCAGCCAGAGGTCGCCGCGGCTGTGCCACACGATGCGCGTGCCGTCGGATGCCGCGTCACGGACGTAGCCCTCGGCCTCCGTCTGGGTGGTGAGCTGCCGGGGCTCGGGGGTCTCCGCGCGGGTGGCGAGGCCGTCGAGCACCCACAGGTTGGCCTGCTCGTCGGCGTGGTCGGGGAACGTCGCCCCGCGGTCGGACGTGAACACCAGCGTGTCGCCGACCCAGATCGGGTCGTAGGTCCCGGCCTCGTCGCCGGGCAGGGCGCGCTGCCAGTCGTCTCCGCCCCGGTCCAGCCAGAGCACCGAGGCCGTGCCGCCGCGGTATCGCTTCCAGTAGGCGGGGGTGCGGTAGCCCGCTGAGACGAGCGCCGTCGTGCGTGCGCCGTCCGGGCCCTCGTGCTCGGCGACGCCCCACGCGGGCCCGTAGCGCGGGATCTCGACGACGCCGTCGAGGCCGACCGACCGCACCAGGGTCAGCGACCGTTCGTGCGTGCCCGCGTTGGACGCGACGAGCACCCGGTCGTCGTCCCAGCCGAGCACGGTGGTGGTGGTTCCGCCGAGCCAGGTGAGGCGCCGCGTGGCGCCGTCCGCGAGCTCGATCACGTAGGCCTCGGGATGGCCGTCCTTGTGGGACACGTATGCGAGCCGCGTGCCGTCGGGCGAGAAGCGCGGGGTGGTCGCGGGCGCGTGATCGCTGGTCAGACGCCACGCGCGGCCGCCGGACACGGGGGCGAGCCAGACGTCGTCGTCGGCCACGAACGCGACCTGGTCGCCGTGGATGTGGGGGTACCGGAGATAGGGCTGGGTCACCGGTTCAACGTACTCGTGGGGTCCGACACCCGTCACCGGAAATCGCTCAGGGCAGCCGGCAGCGTCCGGCCGGGCGTCCACATCGTGGTCCCATATCATGAAACGGTCTGGTGAGTGCCAGGTATGGTCCTGTTCGATGGGCACATCGAGGGCCGGAAGGCAGGACGATGACCGAGCACACCTTCGGGTTCCGCACGCGGGCCCTGCACGCCGGGGGCATCCCCGACGCAGCGACCGGGGCACGGGCGGTCCCGATCTACCAGACCACGTCGTTCGTGTTCCAGGACACCGACGACGCCGCGAACCTCTTCGCGCTGCAGAAGTACGGCAACATCTACTCGCGCATCGGAAACCCGACCGTCGCGGCGCTCGAGGAGCGGATCGCGTCGCTGGAGGGCGGCATCGGCGCCGTGGCGACGGCGTCGGGCATGTCGGCCGAGTTCATCACCTTCGCCGCGCTGGTCGGGGCCGGGGACCACGTGGTCGCCTCGGCGCAGCTGTACGGCGGCACCGTGACGCAGCTCGACGTGACGCTGCGCCGGTTCGGCGTCGAGACGACCTTCGTGCCGGGCAGCGACCCCGCTGACTACGCCGCGGCGATCACGCCCGAGACCAAGGTGCTGTACACGGAGGTCGTGGCGAACCCGTCGGGCGAGGTCGCCGACCTCGAAGGGCTCGCCGAGGTGGCGCACGCGGCGGGCATCCCGCTGGTCGTGGACGCGACGCTCGCGACGCCGTACCTGGTGCGGCCGATCGAGCACGGCGCCGACATCGTGATCCACTCCGTGACAAAGTTCCTCGGCGGGCACGGTACGACGCTCGGCGGCGTCGTCGTCGAGTCCGGCCGCTTCGACTGGGGCAACGGCAAGTTCCCGCAGATGACCGAGCCCGTCCCGTCCTACGGGGACGTGCGCTGGTGGGCGAACTTCGGCGAGTACGGGTTCCTCACCAAGCTGCGGTCCGAGCAGCTGCGTGACATCGGTCCCGCGCTCTCGGCGCAGTCCGCGTTCCAGCTGCTGCAGGGCATCGAGACCCTGCCGCACCGCCTGGACGCGCACCTGGCGAACGCCCGGGCAGTGGCCGAGTGGCTCGATGCCGACCCTCGCGTCTCGTACGTGCTCTGGGCGGGCCTTCCCTCGCACCCGCACTTCGAGCGGGCGCAGAAGTATCTGCCGCTCGGCCCGGGATCCGTCTTCGCGTTCGGCCTGCGCGTCCCGGCGGACGGCGGCGCGCCCGTGCTCGACGGGCGCGACGCCGGACGGCTGTTCATCGAGTCGCTGCAGCTGGCGTCGCACCTGGCGAACGTCGGCGACTCCCGCACGCTGGTGATCCACCCGGCGTCGACCACGCACCAGCAGCTGTCCGCCGAACAGCTCGAGGCGGCGGGCGTGCCGGAGGACCTCGTCCGCATCTCGGTGGGCCTCGAGGACGTCGAGGACATCCTCTGGGACCTCGACCAGGCCCTGACCAAGGCCACCGGAGTGAACCGATGAGCGAGACCTGGCAGGCCCCGAGCGCCCAGGAACGGTTGCGTATCCTGCGTTCGACCACGTCGATAGCGATCGTCGGGGCGTCGGCGAACCCGGCGCGAGCGAGCTACTTCGTGGCGACATACCTGCTCTCCTCCTCCCCGTACGACGTGTACTTCGTGAACCCGAGGGCGACCGAGATCCTGGGGCACCCCGTGTACCCGAGCCTGGCCGACCTGCCCGTGGTGCCCGACCTCGTCGACGTCTTCCGGCGGCACGAGGACCTGCCGAGCGTGCTCGACGAGACGCTGGCGGTTGGTACCAAGACGCTGTGGCTGCAGCTCGGCTCGTGGCACGAGGACGTCGCGCGAAACGGGGAGGCCGCCGGCCTGAACGTGGTGATGGACCGGTGCGTCAAGATCGAGCACGCGCGGTTCCACGGCGGTCTGCACCTGGCGGGCTTCGACACGGGCGTGATCAGCTCCCGTCGGGCGGAGCGGTAGGGCCGGACCTCGCCGGCCGGGCGTACGGCGTGCGCGAAGGACCCCACCGCAGGCGCCACCAGCTGCCAGGTTCGCGTACGTCCGCCGCACGTAGACCGCCGCGACGCTGATTCCCTGGCGTCAGAGGGTCCGCAACGCTCTAGGGTCGGTTCACGATGAGCACACGCGTAGAACCGGTCAGTGAGACGCTTCTTGCCGAGCGGGTCTCCGAGTTCGTCCTCGCGCGAGCGGTAGGGCTGGACCCGGAGACCACAGGCCGGCCGGTCCGGCTGCTCGTCGACGGACACCCCTCCACGCACCCCGAGCAGCTCGCCGACGCCCTCGTCGCACCGTTCGAGGCCGCCGGTCGGCCCGCGGCGCGCGTCAGCGTCAGCGACTTCCTGCGACCGCGGTCGCTCCGCCTCGAACGGGGGCGCGAGGATCCGGACAGCCTCCTGGACGACTGGATCGACGTCGGCGCGCTGAACCGGGAGGTGCTGACCCGCCTCGTCGAGCGGCAGGAGTACCTGCCCAGCCTGCGCGATCCCGACACCGACCGCGCCACCCGAGCCGGATACCGCGGCACGGCGCCGGGCACCGTCGTCATCCTCGACGGTGCGCTCGCGATCGGCCGGGGCCTCGACGTGGACCTCGCCGTGCACCTCGCGCTCAAGCCGGCGACACTTCGGCGCCGGACGCCGCCCGAGGAGGCCTGGGCCGTCGCCGCCTACGAGCGTTACGCCCAGGAGATCGAAGGCGCGCCGGACCTGGTGGTCCGGGTCGACCACCCGGACCACCCGGCCCTCGTGCACGCCTGAGTCAGTGAACTGCGTCAGGTAACCGAGCCAGCGACCTACGTCAGCGAACCAGGCAGAACGGATGTCCCGCCGGATCGGCGAACACCCGGAACGTCTCGCTCCCGCCGGGCAGGCGGGTAGCACCCAGGGCGCGGACCGCCGCCTCGCCGGCATCGAGGTCCGCCACCTCGATGTCGAGGTGGAGCTGCTGCGGGTACGCGGGATCCGGCCACCGCGGCGCGTTGTACTCCTCCACCGACTGGAAGAGCAGGGGCCGGGAGCCGCCGAGCATCGCGACGCCGTCGGCGTCGTACACGACCGGCTCGCCCATAACGCTCGACCAGAACCTGGCGAGCGCCGACGCGTCCGGGCAGTCGAACGTCGTGCCCATGACGGTGACGCCGTCCGCCCCCTCCTTGAGGCACACGTCGAAGGGGTGCCCGGCGGGGTCGGCGAGCGTGATCCACTGCTCGTTCTCCCGCAGCAGGGTCGCCCCGAGCTCCACCGCCCGGGCGCTCGCGGCCGCCAGGTCCGGAACATAGAGATCGAGATGCGCTTGCTGCGGGTGCTCCTGCCCGGGCCACTGCGGCGGCACGAGGTTCGGCGCGAGCTGGAACGCGATGCCCCACCGGTCAGGGGTCACGACGGTGATCCAGTCGTCGTCCGCCTTCGACACGGTGGCGCCGGTCAGTGCCGTCCAGAAGTCCGCCTCGGCAGTGAGGTTCGGGACGTCCAGGACCACGGAGTCCAAGGTTCCCAGCCCGCCTGAAGCAGGCGCGGCAGAGGTTGATTCGGTCATGACCCAGCCCTTCACGTGGATGGTGCGCGAGCGCTTCGTACCACCACCTTGCACCGAGCCACTGACACTCCCCACCGGGCAGCTTGTCCACACAGTTATCCACAAAGTTTGTCCACAGACCTGTGAATACCTTGGCTGGCCCACGGGGCTCGAGCCCGGGGCCCGAGGTCGGGGCGTGAAGCTCAGCCGAGCCCCTACCGCGCCCTCCGCTGACCCTTGGCACCGAGCACGGTAGCGACTGCGGACCACGGTCGACGCGCGAGCCGCTGCAACCAGCCGGGCGGCAGCCATGCGGGCGGTTCCTCGGAGCCGTCACCGTGCGCGGCGGGTACCTCCTCGGCCCTTCCGACCCGGGCCGGCCCGACCCCGGCCGCGGCGGCCTCGGCCGCCTCGCTCCCGTAGTCGTGCCCCGAAGCCTCCGCCGCGTCGATCTCCGCGAGCAGAGCTCTCACCCGGGTCGTGATGTCGTCGACGATCCGTTCGATCTCCTCGACCGGCCGACCGGCCGGGTCATCGAGGGGCCAGTCGAGATAGCGACGTCCCGGGTAGACGGGGCAGGCGTCACCACAGCCCATCGTCACGATCACCCCGGACGCGCGCACTATGTCGTCCGTCAGCTCGCGCGGGAACTCGATGAGTCCGTCGAGGCCGCGGCGGGCCAGGACGGTCTCCGTCATCGGATCGGGCTCCACCGCGGGCCTCGATCCAGCGGTGCGGACGCGGATGCGGTCGCCCGCGAGGCGCCGGGTCACCGCCGCCGCGATCTGGGACCGGCCGGTGTTGTGCACGCAGACGAACAGCACGTCGTGCGCCGAACCGTGCGTCACCTCGGTCATGGCGGCGAGGCGGTCGGTCGCCAGCCACGCGGTGAGGGCGGGCAGGTGCCCGAACGACCCGATCTGCCCGCTCAGCGCCGCGTAGCACTCGCGGACCAGCCGGTCCACGGTGCCGGCGCCCGCGTTCGCGGCGAACCCGGCCGAGAGCGTATCGATCAGCCGGGCCAGCAGGGCGTCGTGGTCGTGCACATCGAGCGTCGCGTCACCCGGGTGGCGCGGGGCGGCGAGGGCCGCGGAGCCGAACCGCGCGATCCCGCGCGACGACACGCGGTACAGCGGGACCTCCGGGCCCGTGAGCTCGGCGAACGCCCCGACGGCGGCCACCAGGCCCACGGCGGCCATCGCCTCGAGGTCCTGTTCGATGTCCGCGACCTCGACGTCGGCGACGGCCCGCGCGTCACCAGCACGTCGCCGGAGCCCGTCCTTCGGCAGATCGCCGAGCACGGGCTGTGGAATCAGATCCGCCGCGGTCGAGCGGCCCGCGGGGTGCGTGAGCATACGAGCCAGCAGGCGCAACCGCTCCGGGTTCGCCATGGTGAGTTTCTGCGCGGAGCGCAGCTCGTCCGGGGTCATGGATTCTCCTTGGCCGACGGCGGTGTGGCCGAACGCCAGGAGCGAGGCTACCTCGCTGCTTCGCTGAGCAGCGCACCGAGCCGGTCGAGCGAACCGGGCACCACCGAGTAGTAGGCCCACTTGCCGCGCTGCTCCCGGGCGAGCAGACCGGCGTCGACCAGGATCTTCAGGTGGTGGCTCACGGTGGGCTGGCTCAGGCCGACGGGTTCGGTGAGATCGCACACGCAGGCCTCGCCGCCGTCGTGCGCCGCGACGATCGACAGGAGGCGCACGCGCGTGGGGTCGCCCAGGGCCTTGAAGGAGCGGGCGAGATCGGCGGCCGCCTCCGGGTCGGCGGCCTCGCGGACCAGGGGAGCGCAGCACGTGCCGGACGTCGGGGCGACCGATGGGGCCTCGAGTGCGATCGTCGTCATGCCCCCATCTTGCCACGCATCGAAGTTTCTGGATATGTTCAGTCCAGCAATACATCGAAGTTCTTCGATCTGATACGACAGAGAAGACGGTGACAGCATGACTGCAGCGCAGAACCTTCCGGTCGTGGTGATCGGCGCGGGGCCCGTCGGCCTGGCCGCCGCGGCGCATCTCGCCGAGCGCGGGCTCGAACCCCTGGTGCTGGAGGCCGGCGACGGCCCGGGCTCCGCCGTGGCGCGCTGGGGCCACGTCCGCATCTTCTCCCCGTGGCGGTACGACGTCGACGCCGCCGCCCGCCGCCTGCTGACGGCCGGCGACGCCGGCTCGGGCAACGCGACCGGCGCCGCGGCGTGGACCGAACCCAACCCCGACGCTCTGCCCACGGGCGCGCAGCTGGTCGAGCAGTATCTCGTCCCGCTGGCCGAGGCGCTCACGGACCGCGCCGGGACGCAGATCCGGTACGGGACGCGCGTCCTTGCCGTGACCAAGGACGGCGCCGACCGCTCCCGGTCCCTGGGACGCGAGCGCCTGCCCTACCTGGTCCGGCTGGCCTCCGTCGCGGCGGACGGGTCGAGCACCGTCGAGGAGGTCCGCGCGCAGGCGGTGATCGACGCCTCCGGGACGTATCTGCAGCCCAACCCGCTGGGGACCTCGGGCCTGCAGGCGCTCGGCGAGGACGAGTCGGCGGGATACCTCGCAGGCGCCCTGCCGGACGTGCTCGGCCGTGACCGGGACCGGTTCGCCGGGCGGCACACCCTCGTCGTCGGCATGGGCCACTCGGCCGCGAACACGCTGCTCAGCCTGGTGGAGCTCGCCGAGCAGGACTCCGGTCCGGACGCGCCCAGGACCCGGATCACCTGGGCCATCCGTGGCGGAACGGCGCGCCGGCTGTACGGCGGCGGGGCCGACGACGAGCTTCCGGCGCGCGGCCTGCTCGGCATCCGCCTGCGCGACGCGGTGGAGGCAGGCCGGATCGAGCTGCTCACCCGGGTCGCCATCGACCGGCTGGAGCCTTCGTCCGACGGCGACACCGTGCGGGTACTTGGCACCGCCCGCCGCGAGGGCGTCGACGGAGCCCTCGACCTGGCCGTGCACACGATCGCCGCCGCCACGGGGTTCCGGCCCGACCTGACGATGCTGCGCGAGGTCCGGCTCGACCTCGACCCCGTGGTGGAGGCACCGCGGCAGATCGCGTCGCTCATCGACCCGAACCTCCACTCGTGCGGCACGGTCCCCGCGCACGGCGAGACCCAGCTCAGGCACCCGGACGCCGGGTTCTACCTGGTCGGCATGAAGTCGTACGGCCGGGCCCCGACGTTCCTCCTGGCCACGGGCTACGAGCAGGTCCGGTCGATCGCCGCGGCGCTGGCCGGTGACCGGGCAGCGGCCGACGCGGTCGAGCTGAACCTCCCGCAGACCGGCATCTGTTCGTCCGATCTCGCACTGGCCGCCGACGCCGACGGCGTGGTCTCCCCGAAGGAGCTCGCCGCGTCCGGCCAGAGTTCGTGCTGCTCAGTCCCCGCCGGCCCGCAGCAGATCTCGATCGGGCGGGCGCCGGCCGAGGCCGCGCCGGTCGATACCGCGCCCGCCGCGCCGGTACCGGCGGGATCGGCCGGGTTCAGCACCGGCGTCGCACACGGCCGCTCTGCCGACTGACCACGCCCCGCCGAGGTAGGACTCTGGCGAGGTAGGACCGCAGCGTCAGTACGGTCCTACCTCGCCAGAGCCCTACCTCGGCGAAGCGATTATCTCGGTGGGGGTGTTGGCCGGGGCGGGTACAGCGCGGCGGCCAGGCCGACGCCGACCGCCCCGCCGACCAGCTGCGCCAGCACGAACGGCAGCACCGAACCCGGGGAGATCCCCGCGAACGTGTCGCTGAACACGCGCCCGATCGTGACCGCGGGGTTGGCGAACGACGTCGAGCTGGTGAACCAGTACGCGGCCCCGATGTAGGCGCCGACGGCCGGGGCGACCAGCCCGCCGCGGCCGGTACGCAGCAGGCCGAGGATCACGAGGACGAGGCCCGCCGTGGCCACGACCTCTGCGAGCAGCGTGGCGCCCGTCGCCCGGTCGGTGGTCGCGATCGCCGTCGGTACGCCGAACATCGCGTTCGCCAGCAGGGCGCCACCGATCCCGCCAGCTACCTGCGCGGCGACGTACGCGCCCACGTCCCCGAGCCGCGCCCCGGCGGCCGTACGCCGGCCGAGGACCCAGTCCACGAGCGTGACCACGGGATTGAAGTGCGCCCCGCTCACCGGACCGAGCAGGGCGATCAGCACGGCCAGCCCGAGCGCGGTCGCGATCGAGTTCTCCAGCAGCTGCAGCCCGACGTCGTCGGGCGACAGGTTCGCCGCCGCGATCCCGGACCCGACCACCACAGTGACGAGCAGGCCGGTCCCGACGAGCTCGCCGAGCGCCCGCCGCCACAGCTCGGCGCGCATCATCACGGGCGCGCTCACCAGCGCGCCACGCGCCGCGCTCACCGGTGTGCCACTCGGTGCAGTCATGCGACGGGCTGCACGCCGAGCTCGGCGAGCAGGCCCCGGACGCGCCGCTCGATCTCGTCACGGATGGGGCGGACGGCGTCGATGCCCTGCCCTGCCGGGTCGTCGAGCTCCCAGTCCTGGTAGTTCTTGCCCGGGTAGAAGGGGCACGCGTCGCCGCAGCCCATCGTGATGACGACGTCGGACGCCTGGACGGCCTCGTCGCTCAGGATCTTGGGCTTCTCGTCGCGGATGTCGACCCCGACCTCGAGCATGGCCTCCACGGCTACCGGGTTGATGTGCTCGGCGGGCATCGACCCGGCGGAGCGCACCTCGACGGCGCCGTCGGACAGCGCCCGGAGGAAGCCCGCCGCCATCTGCGAGCGCCCCGCGTTGTGCACGCAGACGAACAGGGCGGACGGCTTGTGCGGTGTCGAGATCTCGGGCACGGGGCTCTCCAGTGTGGTTCGTGAGGGATGCTGGCGGTTCTGCTGGTAGTTCTGGTTGCCGCCCGACAGGTTCGCGACGTCCGCGAACCCGAGGTTGCGCAGCACGTTCTGGCCGGCGTTCCCGGTGACGCCCTTGTTGCAGTACGTCACCGTGGGCAGCGCCGGGTCGAGCTCGCTCGACCGCCGCCGGAGCTCCGCGAGGGGGATGTGCACCGAGTCGGGCACCGCGGACTTCGCGCGGTCCTTGGCGGAGCGCACGTCGACGACCTGGATCCGCTCACCCTCGGCCCGACGGTGGTCCAGCTCGGCCGGGCGGATCAGGGGCGCCTGCCCGTGGATCGCGTTGGTCAACGCCATGCCGGTGTAGTGGACGGGGTCCTTGGTGGTGGCGTAGGTGGGTGAGTAGGCGAGGTCCAGGTGGAACAGGTCGGCGACGTCCGCGCCGTAGGTGATCGCGGTGGCCAGGACGTCGATGCGCTTGTCCGCCCCCGAGGCCCCGATCGCCTGCGCGCCCAGGAGCCGGCCGGTGGCCCGGTCCGCGACCGCCTTGATGACCAGGGACGTGCCGCCCAGGTACTCCGGCCGGTCGGGCTTGATGTTGTGCAGCACCTCGACGTCGTACCCGGCGGCGCGCGCCTGGTCCTCGGTGAACCCGGTCTGGGCGACGCCGAGGTCGAAGACCCGCACGATCGACGTGCCGAGGATGCCGCGGTGCTCCAGCGGCCCGCCGGTCATCGCGTCGCCGGCGATGCGGCCCATCTTGTTCGCGGTCGAGCCGAGCGGCACCCAGACGGGCTCGCCGGTGATGACGTGGAAGGACTCGGCCACGTCCCCGACGGCCCACACGTGCTCGACGTTCGTGCGCTGGCGCCGGTCGACGGCGACTGCGCCCGTCGGTCCGAGCCGGACGCCGGCCTGCGTGGCCAGGTCGGTGTTCGGGCGGACGCCGACGGAGACGATCACCAGCTCGGCCTCGACATGCGCGGCCTCGCCGCCCGATCCGTCGGCACCCATCCCGTCGACACCGATCCCCTCGACGTCGACGCCGGTCACCCCGTCGCCGTCGGAGGTGATCCCCGCGACCCTGGTGGCGAGCCGCAGGTCGACGCCGTGCTTGCGCAGCTCGGAGTCCACCCGGACGGACATGTCCGCGTCCATGCGGGGCATCGCGTGGTCGAGCGCCTCGACGACCGTCACCGTCAGGCCGCGTGCCACGAGCTGCTCGGTCATCTCCAGGCCGATGTAGCCGGCACCGACGACCACGGCATGCCGCACGGGCCTGCCGCGCGACTCGCTCTCCTCGATCCAGGCCCGGATCGCGCGGGCGTCGGTGGGGGTGCGCACGGAGAACACGCCGTTCGAGTCCACACCCGGGATCGGCGGGACGACGGCGCGGACGCCGGTCGCCAGCACCAGCTCGTCGTAGGTGTCGACGAACGTGCGGCCGGTGCTCAGGTCGCGCACGGTCACGGTGCGGGCCTCGGCGTCGACCGCGACGACCTCGTGGCCGGTGCGCACGTCGACGTCGTACCGGGCCTTGAACCAGGCCGGGTCGCGGGGCGTCAGCTCGTCGATGTCGGCGACCTCGCCACCCACGAAGTAGGGCAGGCCGCAGCCCGAGTAGGAGATGTCGTGGTCGCGCTCGTACACCGTGACCCGCGCGGTCTCGGTGTTACGGCGGGCTTTCGCCGCGGCCGAGGTGCCTGCCGCCACTGATCCGACGATGACGATCTTCGGCGGGGCGCTCGCCAGGGGCTGGGCGTTCATCGGCTTCCTTCGGTCATCAGTGAGGCTTCGGCCGACGGTGTTCCGGCCGTCGGGAGCGGGACCTCGGGCACGAGGGAGGCGAGCAGCTCGCGCACCCGCCGGTCGAGCTCGTCGCGGATCGCGGCCACGCCCACGGGGGAAGCGAGCGCGGGGTCGCCCACCGTCCAGTCCTCGTACCGGGTGTCCGGCAGCACGGGGCACGCGTCGCCGCAGCCCATGGTCACCACGACGTCGGCGGCGCGAACGGCGTCGTCGGTGAGGGGCTTGGGATAGAACCGCGTGACGTCGTCGACGGCGTCCGCCGCGGCGGTGCCGCCGGGCTCGTCGAGGATGCTGCGGACGGCGGCGTGCACGTCGCTCGCGGGTGCGGAACCGGCGGAGCGGACCACCACCCGGTCGCCCGCGTAGTGCTGCAGCAGGGCCGCCGCGAGCTGCGACCGCCCGGCGTTCGCCACGCACACGAAGAGGACCTGGGGCTTGTGCCCGGCGTCGGGCGTGCGCGCCTTCTCGGCGTCGATGACGCGCTGCCGCGCGAAGTGCTCGGTGAGCGGAACCAGATGGGTGGCATGCCCGCCGCGCCGGGCGAGCGCCGTGTAGGACTCCCGGACCACCCGGTAGCACTCCTGCTCGGGGGTGCCGGGGTAGCGCTCGGCGAGCGATGCCGCGAGCCGGTCGAGCGCGGGGTCCACGTTGTCGAGCCCCGCGACCTCGCTGTGGCCCGTCGGGTCCGTGCCCGGACGCCCGGCCAGGCCGCCGCGCACCTGGACGGCCGCCGGGGCGAACCGGTCCAGCAGCGTGGTGACCGCGCCCCGGTAGCCCGGCGCAATGCGGTACCAGACCCAGGTGCCGCGCCGGTCCGCGGTGAGCAGGCCCACCTCGCGCAGCACCTTCAGGTGATGTGACACGGTCGGCTGCGAGACGGCGGTCAGCGTCGCGAGGTCGCCCGCCGTCGTCTCGCCGGTCGGGGAGGTGGCGATGGCCGACAGCATCCGGAGCCGGAGCGGGTCGGCGATGGCCTTGAGCGTCGCGGCGAGGTCGGCGGCGGCGTCGGCCCCGATCGCGTGGGCTTCAGCGGAGGTAGTGACGGGCCCCTCTTCACTTGCGCCCTGTATCGACATAGCTCTATGTTTACATCTGTCGATACAGGGCGCAAGCAGTCGAGGTAACGACAGGTCAGGCGTACAGGTCGCCCCAGTGGCCTGTACGCCTGACGCGTCCAAGGACGATCAGTCGAAGACGCCCGCCCGCACCGACGTCTCCGCGAGCCCGTCCGGCCCGGTGATGACCCGGTTGCCCCACGCCGTCCGCTGCGCGGGGTCGAAGCCCGTCACCATGTCGAGGTAGTCGACGCCGCCGCTGTTGCCGCTCCAGGACCAGGCGAACCAGCCGATCCCCTGGGACCGGGTGTACGACATGATCGTGTCCTCGTCGGGGTCACCGTCGGAGTGGTTGTGCCCGAACTCGCCGACGACGATCGGCAGCCCCTGGCTCGTGAAGGCGTCGAGGTAGGCGGTGATCTCGGCCGCGGTGTCGTACACGCCGTACATGTGCACGGAGAACACGGTGTTGCCGTCGGGGTCGGCCGCGAGGACGTCGTCGGCGGCGTCCCGCATGATGCCCTGCCAGTCCTGCCCCCACGACGGCGCGTCCACGATGATCGTGTGCTCGAACCCGGCGTCACGCAGGCGCTGGATCGCGGCGCTCGTGTCGGCGGCCCAGCTCGCGTTGACCGCCGCGTTGTTGCCGTAGGGCTCGTTGCCGAGGTTGATGATGACCCGGTCCTCGGTGCCCTGGAGCGTGGGCAGCAGCGAGATCCAGTAGCTCGCCGCGGTGTCGAGCGTGCTGGCTGCGGCCTCCTCGCCGTAGCCGGTGGTGTCGTGGTCCTCCAGCACGCAGATCAGCCGGTTCTCCGTACACAGGCTGACCACGTTCGCGACGTCGGCCGGGTCGTTCCGCGTCCAGCGGGTCCCATCGCTGAGCACCACGCGGACGGAGTTGGCCCCGGCGTCGGCGATGTCGGCGAACGAACCGGTCTGCCCGGCGTACCAGGTGTGGGCGTGGCTGACGCCGCGCAGCAGCAGGGGCGATCCGTCGCTCTCGACGAGCTGCCCGCCGCTGACATGGATGCCGACGGCGTGCGTGCCGCCGTCGGGCGTACCCGGTGTCGCGGCGCCGGCCGACTGGCCGAGCAGCGGGGCCAGCAGCAGGAACATCGCGGCAGCTGCGGTACCGGAGATGGTCGCGCGCGTGGGTCTCATGGTTGCTCCCCTTCGAGGTGTACGACGAGTACGGCCCTCGAAGGCTCTCCCGCGGGCACGCGGCGGAACAGCAGGTGAAACCTTTAGCCCGCCGAGGTCCCGGGCTTGGGCGGCCGCACCGTCGGCACGTCGCCCACGATCGGGATGGGGCGCCGGTGGAACGGGAACCCGTAGCGCGTGACCAGGCCCGCGAGCGTCGTGACCCGGTTGCGGGGCCCGACCAGCGACATGATGTGCACGAACAGCCAGACCAGCCACGCCGTGCCCTTGGTGAGCCGCAGCGGCCTGCCGCCCGGCAGGTTGATCTCGGCGATCGCGGCGCGGCGGCCGATCACCGCCATGGTGCCCTTGTCGACGTAACGCAGCTCCCCCAGCGGGCGGCCCGCCAGGAGCGCCTCGATGTTCCGGCCGATCAGGGCGCCGCCCTGGATGGCGGGCTGGGCGAGCTGCGGCAGGTCCGACGGCGACACCGCTATGTCGCCTGCGGCGAAGACCCCCGGCAGCCCCTCGACCTGCATGTCGTCGCCGATCTTGATGCGGCCGTACTCGTCCTGCGGCAGGCCCCACTTGGCGACCTCCTCGTGCGGGTGCACGCCCGCGGACCAGACGGTGAGGTCGGCGTGGATGCGGGTCCCGTCGGTGAGTACCACGGCCTCGCGCTCCACGGCGGCCACGCCGGCGCCCAGGTGCAGCGACACCCCGCGATGCCGCAGCTCCTTCGCCGCGTAGGAACGCAGCTTGGGCGCGAACGCCTTGAGGATCTCGCCGCCGCGCTGCACCACCTTGACCTCGAACGCGTCGCCGTGGATCTCCGGGTACGCCGGCGCCAGCCCGGCCGTGCGCAGCTCCGCGAGCGCGCCCGCGACCTCGACCCCGGTGGCGCCGCCGCCCACGACGACGACGCGCAGGCCGTCGTCGGCCCGCTTGGACTTCGCCGCCTTCTCCAGGCGGATGAAGAGGTTGTCGCGGATCCGCATGGCCTGCGACCGCGAGTACATGGGGAACGCGTACTCCTTGGCGCCCGGCGTGCCGAAGAAGTTGGTGGTCACGCCTGCGGTCACGACGAGGTAGTCGTAACTGATCCAGTGGTTGTTGAGCAGGCGGATTTTCTTCGCCTGGTGGTCCGCCTCCACCAGGTGCTCGTGCACCACGTGCACGTTCTTCTGCTTCAGTCGCAGGCCGCGCAGGAAGTAGGTGACGTCGCCCGGGTTCAGCCCGCCCGTCGCCACCTGGTACAGCAGCGGCTGGAACGTGTTGTAGACCCGGCGGTCGATCAGGGTGATCCGTACCGGCGCGTCCTTCAGGGCCTTCACGGTGGCCATACCGGCGAACCCTCCGCCGACCACGACCACGTGCGGTAGCGGCTCGGGGTGCCCGGCCAGTGGGGTCTCGAGGCCGTAGTCCTCGTCCTCGGTGTGCACGGGGGTGTGTGCGGAGTCGGTCACAGGCAAAAGTCTCTCACCGGTACGTTTCGACTCACATCCGCTGCGGGCCGACGGCGGTCCCGGGTTACCGTGGTCGGTCGTGAGCACCACCGACGACCTGACCCAGCAGCTGGCCCACGGCCTGAGGCCCCGGCACCTGACCATGATGGGGCTCGGTTCCGCGATCGGAGCCGGCCTGTTCCTGGGCTCCGGGCTGGGCATCGCCGCGGCCGGGCCCGCCGTCCTCCTCAGCTACGCGATCGCCGGCGCGATAGTGGTGCTCGTCATGCGCATGCTCGCGGAGATGGCCTCGGCGCTTCCGTCGAGCGGGTCCTTCTCCGTCTACGCGGAGGCCGCGCTGGGCCGCTGGGCCGGGTTCCTGATCGGCTGGCTGTACTGGTTCACCATCGTCATGGTGCTCGGCGTCGAGGTGACCGGCGTGGCCGGGATCGTGCACGGCTGGTGGCCGGCGGTGCCGCAGTGGGCGGTCGCGGCGGTCATCGTCGCGGTGTTCGGCGCGATCAACCTGATCGGCGTGCGCCAGTTCGGCGAGGCCGAGTTCTGGTTCGCCACCATCAAGGTCGCGGCGATCGTCGGCTTCCTGGTGCTGGGCGTGCTCATCGTGGCCGGCGTCGTGCCCGTGGCGGGCAGCGTCCTGGGGGACTGGGCGGCGCACGGCGGCTTCGCGCCCGCCGGCCTGCCCGGCATCGCGGCGGGCCTGCTCACCGTCGTGTTCGCCTTCGGGGGCATCGAGATCGTCACCATCGCGGCCGCCGAGGCGCGCGACCCGAGCACCGCCGTCGCCGCCGCTACGCGCACCATCCTCTGGCGCATCCTGTTCTTCTACGTGGGCTCGGTGGCGATCATGGTCGCCCTGATCTCCTGGACCGACGCCGCCCGCCTGGAGTCGCCGTTCGTGTCCGTGCTGCAGATGGCCGGGTTCGACGGCGCCGCGCGGCTCATGGAGGTCGTCGTGGTGCTGGCGCTGCTGAGCGCCTTCAACGCCAACGTCTACGCGACGTCCCGGATGCTGTTCTCACTCGGTGGCCGCGGCGACGCGCCGTCGGCCACCACCCGGGTCTCGCGCCGCGACGTGCCGTGGGTGGCCGTGCTGGTCTCGGTGTTCTTCGGCGTCGTGGCGGTGCTGCTGAACTACCTGCTGCCCGAGTCGCTGCTCGGGGTGCTGCTCAACGCCGTCGGCTCGGCGCTGCTCGTGGTGTGGCTGCTCGTCGTCGTCTCGCAGCTGCGGCTGCGGCCGCAGCTGGAGGCCGCGGCGGCCGAGCGCGGCGAGGCACTGCGCCTGCGCGCCTGGGGCTACCCCTGGCTCTCGTGGGTCACGCTGGTGGCGCTCGTGGCCGTGGTGGGCCTCATGCTGTCGGACGCCGCGGCCCGGGCGCAGATAGCCGCGACCGCCGGTCTGGTGGCGGTGATCCTGGTGGTCTACGCGATCGCGCGGGCGGTACGGCGGGAGCCCGCCGAGCCGGTCGGGTCCGCGCGGCGGTAGGCGTTCAGCAGACCGTCATCCGGGATCCACCCGCCGGTCGGACGGCCGCCAGCCCGGCCTCCGATCGTCGTCCGCATGAGTGAGAAGACTGCCGGCGACATGCCGGGCACCGACGTCGCCGAGAGCCAGTCGGCCGAAAGCACCACGTCCGCCGTCGACCGCCGGACGTTCCTGTCCCTGAGCAGCCTCGGCGCGGCCGGTGCCGCGACGGTGGCGGCCGCAGGGCCGGCGGCCGCCACCGAGCTCGCCCGGCACCCGCAGCGTGAGCTGCGGTTCGGGCGGGACGGCAAGTTCAAGATCGTCCAGTTCAACGACACCCAGGACGACGAGAAGATCGACCGCCGCACGCTGGAGCTCATGCGGGCGGTGCTCGACGACGAGCGGCCCGACCTCGTGATCCTCAACGGCGACAACATCACGGGTGGCTGCGACACCCCGCTCGAGATGCACCAGGCGATGAACAACGTGGTGCAGCCGATGGAGGAGCGGGCCGTGCCGTGGGCCATCACCTTCGGCAACCACGACGAGGACTCGACGCCGAAGAGCGGCCTCGACGAGGCCGACATGCTGGCCTTCTACCGGTCCTACCGCTACAACGTGAACGGCCCGACGGCTCGCGGCGTCACCGGCCAGGGCAACTCGAACCTGCTGATCGAGGGCACCGACGGTCGGCCGGCGTTCAACCTCTGGCTGCTCGACTCCGGGCGGTACGCCCCCGAGACGCTGGCCGGCCAGGACTTCGAGGGCTACCCCACGTGGGACTGGCTGCGCATGGACCAGGTCAAGTGGTACTACGACACGTCGGCGCAGATCGAGCGCCGGTTCGGGCACGTCGTCCCGTCGTTGATGTTCATCCACATCCCGCTGTGGGAGTACCGATTCATGTGGTTCGGCTCGGTCGACGGCCGGACCGACTCCGACCACGAGCGCGGCAAGGCCCGGCACCGCATCGAGGGCGAGCGGAACGAGGAGGAGTGCCCCGGGCCCTTCAACTCCGGCATGTTCTCGGCGATCCAGCACCGCGGCGACGTGCGCGGCGTGTTCTGCGGCCACGACCACGTGAACACCTACGCGGGCGACTACTACGGCGTGTTGCTCGGCTACGCCGGGAACACCGGGTTCGGCACGTACGGCCTGTCGGGCGCGGAGCGCAACCGGCTGCGCGGCGCGCGGGTCTACGACCTCGACGAGTCCGCGGACGGCGTGCTGACCGGCACGCGCATGCGGTTCGCCGGTGAGTTCGGCATCGACCTCACGGCGAACGACCAGTGGATGGAGCCCCTCCCGCTCCCGAAGGGCAAGTAGCGCCTGGCTGTGAGCGCGATCGTTGCGCCTAAAACGGAGGCGTAGGCGCAACGATCACGCCCACAACCAAGGGCGCATCGCGGGTGAGAGCATGTGCGCATGCCTGAGCTCCTCGCGGTCTGCCGCGTCCACGTTCTGCTTCCCGACGCCGGCACCGTGGGGGTGACGGCCATCGACAAGCGCCCGGTCGACGGACGGGTCAAGGTCCGGCCGCTCGGCCTGTACGCGGACGTCCAGGCGGACCGGGCGAACCACGGCGGTGCCGACCAGGCGATCTACGCCTACGCGCAGGAGGACGCCGACTTCTGGTCCGCCGAGCTGGGCCGCGCGGTCACGCCTGGCCTGTTCGGCGAGAACCTGCGCCTGAGCGGGCTGGACGTGAACCGCGCGGTGATCGGCGAGCAGTGGCGGGTCGGCTCGGCGCTGCTCGAGGTGACGCAGCCGCGCGTGCCGTGCCAGACCTTTGGCCGCCGGCTCGGTGAGCAGCGATGGGTGCGCCGGTTCACACAGGCCAACCGCACGGGTGCCTATCTGCGGGTCATCGAGAACGGCGAGATCGGCACGGGCGACAACGTCGACGTCGTGCAGGTACCCGTGCACGGGGTGACGATCGCGGACTGGTTCGCCGGACGCTACGGCGTCGCGCGCGGCGAGGTTGACGACGGCGCGCTCGCGGGCGACGAGAAGGGCGCCCCCGCCCCCGACATGCTGGAGAAGCTGGCACGACGGCTGCTGGACGCGCACGCCATCGGCGAGATCCGGCTCAGCGCCGACATGCTGCGCCGCAGCGAGCAGGCGGCGGCTCGAGCCGCCGTCGACTGACAGTGCGAGGGCCGTTCTCGGCCTCAGCGCCTCCGCTCGAAGCGGGTCCGCGCGGCGGCGTGGGCCTCGCGGAGGAGCCGTAGCACCGTGTCCGCGGTCCGGGTCCCCGGGGTGACGACGGCGATCCAGCCGGCCGACCCGTAGACCGGGTGCGGCAGCACGACGTCGGGCGTCGCCGGGTCGACAGGCTCCTGGCCGGTGGCCTCGCTGTCCGCGCCGCCGCCGAGAAGCTCCCGGAACGTCGCGCGGTCGACATGGATGTTCACGCGCCAGCGGCCGGCGGGGTCCAGGTCCGAGGCGGTGTCGTCCGGGTAGTTCTTGGTGACGATCGTCCCGAAGGGCTGGACGGTCCGGGGCATCACGCCGTCGGGGGCGTAGTAGAAGAACGCGTCGCCCCACGCCAGCTCCGGAACATCCGGGTCGCCGACGGCGGGTGCCACGACGAGCGAGCCCTCGAGGTCGCGCACGGTGCCGATGATCTGGTCGATACTCAGGTGGGTGCTCATGATTCAAGCATCACCTTCAAGTGCTTATGTGGGGTTCGGTACATGACACGCCACTCGACGGAGGACGAAAGCAGTCGGCTCCGCACCGCCGACGTCGCGCGCGAGTCGGGGTACTCGGTGCAGCAGGTCCGGGACCTGGAACGCCTCGGCGTCGTTCCGCCCGCCGTCCGCGGGGCGAACGGGTACCGGTCGTACACGCCTACGCACGTCCAGGCGCTGCGTGCCTACCGGGGACTCGCGAGCGCCGCCGGACCGGTGGAGGCGCGGCGCTTGCTCGCAGCCCTGTTCGCCGAGACGCCGACCGCCGGGACGCCGACCGCCGGACCACCGACCGCCGGACCACCGACCGCCGGGCAGCAGACGCCACGCCTCGCGGAGGCCGCGGCCGAGATCGGCGCCGTGCACGTGCGGCTTGCGCGCGAGCGCGACGAGGCACTCCGCGCGCAAGAGGCACTGCGCGCTATCCAGGGCGAGGTTTCGGACACCGGCGACACCATGACGATCACGGAGCTCGCCGCCGCCCTCGGCGTGCGTACGTCCACGTTGCGGTTCTGGGAGCAGGAGGGGCTCGCCGTCCCGGAACGCGTGACCACCCTGCGTGCCCGCCAGTACGGGACCGAGGCGATCCGGGAGGCGCGCATCGTCGCAGCGCTGCGCAGCAGCGGGTACGGCGTCCCCGCTGTGCGGGACGTCGTGGCGACGCTGCGCCAGGTCGACGGCATCGCCGAGGGGATCGCCGAGGCCGAGCGGATCCTCGACGCGCGTCTCGATCAGATCGCGATCCGGACCATCGCCCTGTTGCGGACCGGCGCCGATCTCGCTGCCGTCCTGGAGACCGCTGTGTCGCCGTGACTGCCCCGGCCTACCGGACTTCGTAGGCCGTCCGGATCGCCCAGGCTGGCCGGACTTTCCAGGACGGTCGGACTTCCGAGGACGGACGGCTCTCCCGGGGAGCCCGCCTGCGTATACGTTCCCCTACGTCCCGCGCCCGGACATCCCGCGCCCGCACATCGGCGCCCGGGATCAGTCGTCGCTGAGCTGCTTGCCCTGGCGCACCAGGTCCTGCAGCGCGCGCTGCACCCGCTCGACGTCGGGCACGTCGTCCAGGACCATGCCCGGCTGGTCCGTGCCGTCGGAGATGACGAGGGTGCCGCAGCCCCAGAACCGATCGCTGAGCTGCTTCTCGAACGTGACGTTGTTGATCCGGTAGAGCGGGATGTCCCGACCGGTCTGCGTCAGGATGCCGGTGCGTAGCGCGACCCGCTGGTTGGTGATGATGTAGCGCGTCGTGCGCCAGCGCAGGAACGGCCCGATGGCGGCGGCCAGGCCGAGCACGACGAGGACGAGCGTCGCGAACCAGAGCACTATCTGGTCCACCGGCAGCGGCACTATCCACAGGGCGACCAGGATGACGAGCAGCAGCACCAGCAGCAGGATCGGCTTCACGACCTTCTTCGGGTGGGTGCGGAGCTGCATCACGATGGTCTCGCCGTCGGCCAGGTGCTCTTCCCTCATTCCGCGAATACTGCCCTACTGCGTGATTCGGATCTACTGTGCGGCCAGGTTCCATCCCTCGATGGTGCGCAAGTTGTGCCCGTAGCCGAGTAGGCAGACGGCGGCGGTGCCCAGCTCGAACCGCGCCCCCAGCCGCGGGTCCACACCGAGCCAGACGGTGGCAAGCACCCGCAGCAGGTGGCCGTGCGCAACGAGCAGCACGTCGCCACCGGACCCGGCACCAGCGGCACCCGACCCGCCGTCGGACCCGCTACCCGACCGACCGGCGAGCACCTGTTCCGCCCTGGCCACGACCCGCGTCGCCCGCGCGGCGACCTCCTCCAGCGTCTCGCCGGGCCGCCCGTCGCCGTGCTCGGCCGACGGCGGCAGCACACGCACGCCGTCGTCGAAGATCAGGAACTCCCGCCCCAGCTCTGCGGAGACGTCGTGTGAGGTGCGTCCGTCCACGGGCCCGTAGTCCCACTCGGCCAGATCCTCGTCGACGACGGCGTCGGGGTACCCGGCGAGCTCCGCCGTCCGTCGCGCCCGGGTCAGCGGGGACGTGTAGACGGCGGCGAACCGGTAGTCGGCGAGAGTCGCTCCGGCGAACCGGGCCTGCTTCTCGCCGGCCGCGGTGAGCGGGATGTCGGTGCGTCCGGTGTGCTGCCCGCTCGCGCTCCACTCCGTCTCGCCGTGCCGCAGGAGCACGAGTTGCGGGTCGCGCGGGGGCTTCAGGACCGGGGGCTGATCAGACATGGGACGAGCATCCAGTGTTCGACGGCGAATCGCACCCCTGCTCGCCGCCGACCTGCGGGATACTTGAGAAATATTACTGGTTTGCCCTTTTCTGTGACGCGGTCTCACGACATCCTGGGCTCATGCCTGAGTTCGACGACGGTCAGCCTGAGACCGCACTGCCCAGCACCGCCTCCAGCAGCACCGAGACCAGCCCGGGGAGCGGCGGAGGCAGCACGACCGACGTCGTCGTCGAGACCGACGTGCTGGTCGTCGGCTCCGGCCCGGCGGGCGCGTCGGCCGCGCTGTTCCTGTCCAGCCTGGGGATCGGCACCATCATGATCACCAAGTACCGCTGGACGGCGAACACGCCCCGCGCGCACATCACCAACCAGCGCACCATGGAGATCTTCCGCGACCTGGGCATCGAGGACCAGGTGCTCGCGGACGCCACGCCGCACGAGCTGGTGGGCGACACGGTGTTCTGCACCACGATCGCGGGCGAGGAGATCGGCCGCATCCTCACCTGGGAGACCCATCCCGCCCGGGAGGGAGACGCGCGGCTCGCCTCGCCGTCGCTCACGGTGGACATCCCGCAGACCTACCTCGAGCCGATCCTGGTCAAGAACGCCACCCAGCGCGGCACGCAGTCGCGGTTCTCCACGGAGTACCTGAGCCACACGCAGGACGCCGACGGCGTCAGCACCCGCGTGCTCGACCGCCTCACCGGCACGGAGTACACCATCCGCTCGAAGTACCTGATCGGCGGCGACGGTGCGCGCTCGCAGGTCGCGGCCGACATCGACCTCCCGTTCGAGGGCGCGATGGACATCGCCGGATCGATGAACATCACGTTCAAGGCAGACCTCACGCACCTCGTGGGCCACCGCCCGTCCGTCCTGTACTGGGTGCTCCAGCCGGGGTCCGACGTCGGCGGCATCGGCGCGGGCCTGGTCCGCATGGTGCGGCCGTGGAACGAGTGGCTCATCGTGTGGGGCTACGACATCGCCGGCGAGCCGCCGCAGCTCGACGACGCCGCGGCGGCCGACATCGTGCGCCAGCTCGTCGGCGTCGACGACCTGGACGTCGAGATCACGGGCTACTCGCTGTGGGGCAACAACCAGATGTACGCGACGCACCTGCAGAAGGGCCGCGTCTTCTGCGCCGGCGATGCCGTGCACCGGCACCCGCCGAGCAACGGCCTGGGCTCGAACACGTCGGTCCAGGACTCCTACAACCTGGCGTGGAAGATCGCCGCGGTGCTGAACGGCCAGGCGGCGCCGTCGCTGCTGGACACCTACTCGACCGAGCGCGCGCCGATCGCCGAGCAGATCGTGCTGCGGGCCAACAAATCGGGCGGCGAGTTCCGGTTCATGGAGGTGCTCGGCGTGCTGGACGCCGAGACGCCCGAGGCGATGCAGGCCGCCATCGACGAGCGCAAGGCGAACACCCCGGCGGGCGAGGCGAAGCGCAAGGCGCTCGTCGAGGCCATGGACCTGAAGAACTACGAGTTCAACGCACACGGCGTGGACATGGGCCAGTTCTACGAGTCGGCCGCGATCGTCTCCGACGGGTCGCCCAAGCCGCTGGACGAGCGCGATCCCGAGCTCTACTACAAGCAGTCCACGGTCCCGGGCGCGCGGTTCCCGCACGTGTGGGTGGCCGACGTCGAAGGCCACAAGCGCTCGACCCACGACCTCGTGCCGTACGGGCAGTTCACGCTGGTGACCGGCATCGCGGGCGAGGCCTGGGCGGACGCCGCCGCGAAGGCCGCCGAGGAGCTCGACCTGCCGCTCGGGGCCGTGGTGATCGGGCCGGGGCGCGAGGTCATCGACACCTACTACGACTGGGCGAAGATGCGGGGCGTCGAGGAGTCGGGCGCGATCCTGGTCCGCCCGGACGCGCACGTGGCGTGGCGCGCGCAGACACTCGCCGACGACCCGGCGCGGGCGCTGGGCGACGCGCTGCGGGCGGTGCTCGGCCGGAGCGAGCAGGATGGGTGAGCCGGGTTCGGACGGCACGGGACCGGACGCCGCGGGCGCGGCGGGCGCGGCCGAGCAGGCCGCCCGCGAGCAGGAGCTCACCGACCGGGTGGTGGCGTCCTTCGCGGGCGCCGACGACGAGCGGCTGAGGACCGTCATGCAGGCCCTGACCCGGCACCTGCACGCGTTCCTGCGGGAGGTGCGCCTCACCGAGGACGAGTGGAACACGGGCATCGAGTTCCTCACCGCCGCCGGGCACATCACCGACGACAAGCGGCAGGAGTTCATCCTGCTCTCCGACGTGCTGGGCGCGTCCATGCAGACCATCGCGATCAACAACGAGGCCTACGCGAACGCGACGGAGGCCACGGTGTTCGGCCCCTTCTTCGTGGACGACGCCCCTCGCATCGACAACGGCGGGGACATCGCCGCCGGCGCCGCGGGCCAGCCGTGCTGGGTGGAGGGCACGGTCACCGACACCTCGGGCGACCCGGTCCCGGGCGCCCGGATCGAGGTGTGGGAGGCCGACGAGGACGGCTTCTACGACGTCCAGTACGGCGACGACCGCACGGCCGGCCGCGCCCACCTCTTCACGGAGGCCGACGGCGGCTACCGGTTCTGGGGCACCACCCCGACGCCGTACCCCATCCCGCACGACGGGCCCGTCGGCGCGCTGCTCGCGGCGTCCGGCCGGTCGCCTCTGCGGGCCGCGCACCTGCACTTCATGGTGACGGCGCCGGGGCTGCGGACCCTGGTGACCCACATCTTCGTGCGGGGCGACGAGCTGCTCGACGCCGACTCCGTGTTCGGCGTCAAGGACTCGCTCGTCATGGACTTCGCCGAGCAGCCGGCGGGCACCCCGACGCCGGACGGCCGCGCGGTCGAGGGCACCTGGTCGCGCACGCGGTTCGACATAGTGCTCGCCCCTGCTACCTCCCCTGCTGCCTGATCCGCGGACCGACCAGCACCACCTGAAAGTCACAGCACCACCTGCACGTCGTGTCAGACACACAGGCCACTCCGGTGACCCGTGCGCCTGACAGCTACCGGCTCGGCCACAGAGCTCGACCACAGAGATGGAGTGACGACGATGGTTCGCAACGGACAGAGCACGCACGTACGGGCGGCGTCGGCCTGGGTGTCGGCGGCGGCGCTGACCGCAGCCCTGGCGGGCTGCGGCGACGTGGGCGGCGGCACGATCGGGGGCGGCGAGGACGACGACGTCCTGAAGATCGGGTTCGTCTCGACCGAGACCGGCTCGTCGGCACTGTTCGGCGAGGCCAACGCCTACGTGATCGAGTCCATGGAGCAGTGGTTCTCCGACCACCCGGTGACCGTCGACGGCGTCAACCACACCGTCGAGATCATCGTGAAGGACTCGCAGTCCAGCTCCGCACGGGCGGGCGAGGTCGCGGCCGAGCTGATCAACAGCGACGGCGTCGACCTGGTGCTGACGTCGTCGACGCCGGACATCACCAACCCCGTCTCGGAGCAGTGCGAGGCCAACGCCGTGCCGTGCATCTCGACGGTCGCGCCGTGGCAGCCCTTCGCCATCCGGGAGGGTGACCAGCCCGCCGACCTGAAGTACAGCTACCACGCGTTCTGGGGCCTGGAGGACGTCTCGGCGGTGTACGCCGACATGTGGAGCCAGGTGGACACCAACAAGAAGGCCGCCGGCCTGTTCCCGAACGACCCCGACGGCCAGGCATGGAGCGCCAACTTCCCCGCCCTGACGAAGGACACCGGCGTCACCATCGACGACCCGGGCCTGTACCCGAACGGCACCCAGGACTTCTCGGCGCAGCTGTCCGCGTTCGAGGGCCACGACATCCTGGTCGGCGTGCCGATCCCGCCGGACTTCACCACGTTCTGGCAGCAGGCCGGGCAGCAGAGCTACCGGCCGAAGATCGCGACGATCGGCAAGGCCCTCCTGTTCCCGTCCGCGGTCGAGTCGCTGGGCAACGCGGGCGACGGCCTCACCTCCGAGGTCTGGTGGCACCCGACCGCGCCGTTCACCTCGTCGCTGACGGGGCAGACGGCGCAGGAGCTCGCCGACCAGTACGAGGCCGACACGGGCAAGCAGTGGACGCAGCCGCTCGGCTTCGCGGAGGCCCTGTTCGAGATCACCGTCGCCGCCGTCGAGCAGGCCGGCTCCACCGAGCCGGACGCGATCATCGAGGCCCTGTCCACGCTGGAGGTCTCCACGGTGGTCGGCGACGTCGCCTGGGGCGTCGATGACACCGTCCCGCCGTACGTCGCGAAGACGCCGCTGGTCGGCGGGCAGTGGCGCCTCGACGAGGGTGAGGACGAGGGCAGGAACCCCTACGAGCTCGTGGTGGTCTCCAACGAGCTCGCGCCCCAGATCCCCACGGGCGGCGAGGTCGAGCCGCTCCGGTAGCCGTTGGTCGAGCCAACCCGTTGGTCGAGCTGTCGAGACCCGAAAGGACTACACGTGCCCCTGCTCCAGGTCGCCGGCGTCGCCAAACGTTTCGGCCGCGTGGTCACGGCCCGCGACGTCTCGTTCGACGTGGCCGCCGGAGAGGCGCTGGGCCTCGTCGGCCCGAACGGGGCGGGCAAGACCACGCTGCTGGACATCGTCGCGGGCACCCAGCGGGCCGACGCGGGACGGGTGGTGCTCGACGGGCACGACGTCACCCGGCTCGGCGCCGCCGCCCGCGCCGGTCGCGGGGTCGCCCGGTCGTACCAGGTGCCGCGCCCTTTCGCGGAGCTCACCGTGTACGAGAACGTGCTGGTCGGCGCGTCGTTCGCGGGTCGGAAGCACACCGGGCGCACCGCGTCCCGGCACAGCAGGGCCCAGGCCTGGCACGCGCTCGAGGTGGCGGGCATGACCGAGGCGGCGAACACGCCGTCGGGCAGCCTGCGCCTGCTGGACCGCAAGCGGCTCGAGGTGGCGCGCGCCCTGGCGACCGGGCCGCGCCTCCTCCTGCTGGACGAGATTGCGGGCGGCCTCTCCGAGAGCGAGCTGCCGCAGATCGTGAGCCTCGTGCGCCACCTCCGGGACGACGGCGTGGCAGTCGTCTGGATCGAGCACGTGCTGCACGCGCTGCTCGACGTCGTCGACCGGCTGCTGTGCCTCGCCGCCGGCGAGGTGATCGCCCAGGGCGACCCGCACGAGGTGATCCGCAGCCCCGAGGTGGCCGAGGTGTACCTGGGCTCCACCGTCGAGTCGACCCGGGACCCGAGCCCTGGCCCGACGTCCGAGGGGGAGCGGGCATGAACGTGCTGGAGGCCACGGGCCTGGAGGTCCGGTACGGCGACCTGACGGCGGTCGACGGCGTCACCCTGGCCCTCACCGAGGGGGAGACCGTCGCGGTGCTCGGCGCCAACGGTGCGGGCAAATCCACCCTGCTCGCGGCGCTCGCGGGTACCCACCTGCCGACGTCGGGCCGCGTGCTGCTCGACGGCGAGCCCGTCACCCGCGTGCCCGCGCACCGGCGGGTGCGGCGCGGGATCGCGCTCGTGCCGGAGGGCCGGCGCATCTTCGGCTCGCTCACCGTCGAGGAGAACCTGCTCATGGGCCGGTACCCGAAACGACCCGGACCGTGGGACCTGCGCGCCGTCTACGACATGTTCCCCCTGGTGGCGGAGATGAAGGACCGGCGGGGCAGCGTCCTGTCCGGCGGCCAGCAGCAGGCCGTGGCGATCGGCCGGGCGCTCCTGGCCAACCCGCGGGTGCTGCTGCTCGACGAGGTGTCGCTCGGGCTCGCGCCGACCGTGGTGACGCAGATCTACGACGCCGTCCGGCGCATCACGGAGGCCGGCACGACGGCGCTCGTCGTCGAGCAGGACCTGGACCAGGCGCTGCGGGTGGCCGACCGCGTCCAGTGCCTCCTCGGCGGCCGGACCGTGCTGGAGGCGCCGGCCGCCGGCCTGGACCGCGCCGCTGTAGCGGACGCCTACTTCGGCACCCACCCCCGCCGAGGTAGAACCCCAGCGAGGTAGAACCCCAGCGAAACCGGAGGACCGATGGACTGGCTCAACGCCGGTGTGCAGGGCGTGCTGCTCGGTGGGCAGTACGCCCTCCTGGCCTGCGGCCTGTCGCTGATCTTCGGCGTGATGCGAATCGTCAACCTGGCGCACGGCGTGCTCGCGGTGCTCGCCGCGTACCTCTCGCTGGTCCTCGTGCAGCAGGGCCTGCCGCTGTCGCTCGCGATGGTCGTGGTGGTCCCGGTGTTCGCGGCGCTCGGCTATGCGGTGCAGCGCGGCCTGTTCAACCCGGCCCTCGCGCAGGTACGCGGCCGGACCTCCGGCGAGCTCGCGCCACTCCTGGTGTCGTTCGGCGTGGCCGTCGCACTCACGAACCTCCTCCAGGAGGTCTTCAGCGCGGACACCCGCAGGATCCCGACGGGCGGCCTCGCCTCGGCGGGCCTGCCGCTCGGCGAGCTCTCCATCGGCGTCCTGCCGCTGATCACCCTGGTCGTCGCGACGGCGGTCATCGCGGGGGTCCAGCTCTTCCTCGCCCGCACGGCCACCGGCCGCGCCATGCGCGCCGTCGCCGACGACGCCGGGGCCGCCGCGATGACCGGCGTCGACCCGAAGCACATGTACGCCGTGGCGACCGCCCTCGCGTTCGCCACGCTGGCGCTCGCGGGCGTGTTCGTCGGTATGAGCACCCAGTTCTCGCCGGGCTACGGCGACCTGGTGCTGCTGTTCGCGTTCGAGGCCGTGATCATCGGCGGGCTCGGCTCGCTGTGGGGCACGCTCGCGGGCGGCGTCGTGCTGGGCCTGGCCCAGACGATCGGCGCTCAGATCGACCCGCAGTCGGGGGTTCTCGCCGGGCACCTCGTCTTCCTCGCCGTGCTGGTCGTCCGGCCGGGCGGCCTGCTGCCGAGGAGCGTGCAGGCATGAGCGGGCCCGACGTCACGCGCGGCAGCCGCGGATCCCTGATCGGCGGCGGCGCCCTGCTGCTCGTCGTGGCGCTGCTCGCCGCCGTCGTCCCCTACGTGGTCACCCTCGGGGCACTGCCGAGCCTCGTGATGCTCTTCGCCCTCGTGATACTCGGTACCACCTGGAATCTGCTCGCGGGCTACGGGGGCATGGTCAGCGTCGGGCAGCAGGCCTACGTCGGTGTGGGCGGGTACGCCCTGATCCAGCTCGCCGACGCCGTCGGCGCCCCGCCGTGGGCCGCCGTCCTCGCGGCCGGGCTCATCGGCGGCTTGATCGCCGTGCCGACGAGCTACCTCGTGTTCCGCCTGGCCGGCGGCTACTTCGCGATCGGGACCTGGGTGGTCGCCGAGGTGTTCCGCCTGGTCACTATGCAGGCCGACGGACTGGGCGGCGGTTCCGGGCTGTCGCTGACCGCGTTCCGCGGCACCGACCGGGTCGAGCGCGTCGCCTTCGTGTACTGGTTCGCACTGGCCCTCATGGTCGCCGTCGTGCTCGGGACGTACCTGCTGATGCGCTCCCGTGTGGGACTCGGGCTCACTGCGATCCGCGACGACCGCGTCGCGGCGAGCAGCCTCGGTGTCGCCGTGGACCGCGGACGCCGGCTCGTGTACGTCGCCGGATCGGCCGGGGCCGCGCTCGCGGGGGCCCTGATCGCCCTGAACACCCTGGGCGTGACGCCGGGGTCGATCTACTCCGTGAACTGGACCGCGGCGATGATCTTCATAGCCGTGGTGGGCGGCCTCGGGACCATCGAAGGGCCGCTCGTCGGCGCCATCCTCTACTGGGTGCTGCAGCAGACGCTCGCGCCGCTCGGCACCTGGTACCTGGTGGTGCTCGGGGCGGTGGCGGTCGCCGTCGTGCTCCTCGCGCCGCGCGGCCTCTGGGGCCTGCTGGCGGGTCGCTTCCAGCTGTTCCCGACAACCTACCGAGCCCACCCAGTGGTTGTGAGCGGCACCGTTGCGCCCCAACCGGGCAGGTAGCCGCAACGATCGCGCCCACAACAAAGTTGCGACGGTGCGGTGAGGCTGATGTCACAGCCACTTCAGTCGACGCCGCGACTCGGTATCAACCAAAATGGTTAATCCGCACATCAGCGGTGAACCACGTGCACCGTAACCGTACGCCTGCACCGGAGGAGGACCATGACGGACGCCGACGACGCCCAGTACCACTCCATCGCCAACCCTCGCCGGACCACGCTCCTGCATCGGAGCGTCACCGAGGCCTATGTGCCGCAACGCGAGGAACGCGACGCTCCCGACGAAGCGTCCGCGGGCTGACCCGCACCGCGCTCGCGCCGAACAGCTGGTACCTCGACACAGCTGGTGCATCGACACAGCTGGTATCTCGACAGAGAAGCCCGGCCGCACGCCCCTCCGTGGCACGTGCGGCCGGGCTCTCTGCGTCGGGCCGGTGTACTCCCGTCCGCAATGCGAGACGGGTCCTACAGCTTCCGAAAGTTCACCCGGTGGCCCTCGAGCGTGCCCAAAACACCAGGTCCGGGCGGTGCCAAGGGAGCGGCTTCTGTGATGGACCTCACTCCCGTTACATTCCGGAAACATTTCCGCTAGGCTTGATGACGCACCTTCTTCCACAATTCGGTACTGCAGGTCGATGCATACAGCTACAAGGCGCAGCGAGTTCGGCACGGTCAGCCAGGCGGGCAAGGTCTCGCGGCGGCCGATATCACGTGGAGAAGGGACTCGCCGGCGACCAGGCCCCCACCATGGGGCAGGTCGGCCAGTGAACGTCCAGTCACGTACGGCGACAAAAACTGAGTGGGGAACCCAGGGATGAATGGCGAATCGATTCGACACTTTACTGACGGACGCGTGCCCGACGCCGGGATCGCGCACCTCTTCAGCGTCGAGAACCGATTCCAGGCACGCCTCGACGTCGAGGCCGCGCTCGCACTGGCCGAGGCCGAGGTAGGCCTGATCCCGGAGCCGGCCGGCGAGGCGATCGCACAGGCCGCGCAGATCGAGAAGCTGGACCTCGCCCGTGTCGCCGCCGAGACGGTGTCGGCGAGCCACCCTCTGATGCCGCTCATCGAGGAGTTCGCCCGGGTGGTCGGCCGGGAGCACGGCGGCTGGGTGCACTGGGGTGCCACCACGCAGAACATCACGCAGACCGCCGACGTCCTGGTGCTGCGTGATGCGCACCGCGCCCTCAAGGACCTGCTCGCCAAGGTCCTGCGGGGTATGTCGAAGCAGGCGGAGGCGTCCGCCGCGGTGCCGATGGCGGGCCGCACGCACAGCCAGCACGCGGTGCCGGTGACGTTCGGCTTCAAGGTCGCGGTCTGGATCGACGAGCTGACCGCCCACACCGACCGGCTCGAGCGCCTCGAGGACCGGCTGTTCCGGGTCCTCATGGGCGGCGCCGTCGGTACGTTCGCGTCGTTCGGGCCCGCCGGGCGCGAGGTCGAGCGCCGGGTCGCCAACCACCTCGGGCTCGGCACCATGCCGGTTCCGTCGCGCGCCATCAACGACGGCATCGTCGAGCTCGTGCTCGTCCTCGGCCAGGTGGCCGGGACCGCCGGCAAGATCGGCAAGGACATCTACTCGATGATGCAGCCGGAGTTCGGCGAGGCGTTCGAGCCCATCCCGGACGGGACCGTCGGCAGCTCGACCATGCCGCACAAGCGCAACCCGCAGCTCGCCCTCGACCTCCTGTCGATGAGCGCCCAGCTGCGCGCGCTCGCCGCGCCCGCACTGGAGTCGATGCAGCACGACCACGAGGCCAACGGCGGTATGACCGACCTCCTGGAGGAGACCGTCAAGCGCGCCACGGTGCTCGGCGGCGACATCCTGACCCGTCTCGACGTGATCCTCGACGGCCTCGAGCTCGACGAGCAGCGCATGCGCGCCAACCTGGCGCTGAGCGAGGGCCTCATCGGCTCGGAGTCGCTCATGATGGAGCTGGGCGAGCGCATCGGCCGGCAGAAGGCGCACGAGGTCGTGTACGAGGTGGCGCAGGAGTCGGCAGTCGGCGACGCGCAGTTCCTCGACCTCCTGGTGCGGAACGCGACTGTGAGCGCGTACTTCGACCGCGACGAGATCCGGCGTCTGATCGACCCGCGCGCGTACCTGGGCGAGAGCATCACGATCGCGCACGAGATGGCGCAGCACGCCCGCGCCGTCGCCGACCGGCTCGAGTTCAGCGCCCGCACGGCCAAGCCCGTGCCGCTCTTCGTGCGTGAGGCGGCAAAGCGGGACGACGACGCCGACGGCGCCGACCCGGTCACCACCGGTCGCGACGCCGCGGACCGGGTCGAGCACGACGCGCGGGCCGCGGACGAGCTGCTCCTCGTCGGGCTCTGATAGTCGGCCTCTGATATGTAGGCGCTCCAGCGCTTCAGAACGAGGCCTGCGGCCCTGACCCGGCGTACCAGGTACGCCGAGTCAGGGCCGCAGGCCTTTGCGCTGGTCCGTGAACCGACTCGGTCAGAAGAGCGTGCCCGACTCCCACGTCCGCCCTGCCCCGGTCCCGACCGGGGCAGGCGGCGTGACGGGGGCGGGAACCTCTGACGGCTCCGCGGCGTAGCCGACCCGCCGGAGCTCGGCGTCGGGAATCATCCCGGCGTCCGGGACGAGCATCTCGCCGACGCCGCCGCGTCCGGCCGCCCACTCCTCGGCGGCGAACCCGGCGAGCTGGTCGACCCGCTCGTTGTACGGGTTGCCCACGTGCCCCCGTACCCAGTGGAACCGGACCGGCCCGGTGCGTTCCGCGACGGCGCGGTCGATACCCTGTACGAGGTCGAGGTTCGGTACGGGGTCCCCGGACGGTGAGCGCCAGCCGTTGCGCTTCCATCCTTCGGACCATTCCGACACGGACCGGATGGCGTACTGCGAGCTCGACTCGACGAGCAGCGGCTCGTCGCCGGGATGTGCCTCGATCGCGCGCAGCAAGGCCGAGAGCGCGGCGACCTGGTCATTGCCCCGGGCAGCGCCGCCCGAGTCGAACTGACCGCCCGCGTGGTTGATCCACGCCCATCCGATCGCGCCGCCGGGTGCGGCCGACCCGTGCGTGCTGACGATGATCACGGCGTCCATTGTGCATCCTTCTGCCCGAGAATCCGTACGGCAGGCCGGGGAGCCGCGCGTTTGGAGCCCAGCCGATCGAGAGTTCGGTGTGGCGAATTCTGAGCCCTGGCGCCACGAAACCCATGCCGGGCGATCCGTGGGCATGATGACGTCGTGCCTCATCACCCCTCCGACCCGGCCCGTCGCCCGTCCGACGACGAGCCCACGCCCGCCGAGCGCGCTCACGAGCTGCACCCGTCGCGTCGCCGGACCCGCTCCGACATCCGGCGGTGGCGCCGGCTGCTCGCCGACGAGCGGGCCGAGGCCGCCGTCTACCGCGACCTGGCCGGGCGGCGTACGGGCGAGGAGCGCGAGATCCTGCTCGCGCTCGCGCGGGCGGAGAAGAGGCACGAGTCGCACTGGCTCGATCTCCTGGGGCCCGACGTCGGCGAACCCGTGCGCGGCGACCTCCGGACGCGGGCGCTCGGGTTCCTCGCGCGCCGCTTCGGCGGCGTCTTCGTGCTGGCGCTGGCACAGCGCGCCGAGGCCCGCTCGTCGTACGCGCACGACGCCGACGCCACGGTCACCATGGCGGCCGACGAGCAGATCCATGAAGAGGTGGTGCGCGCGCTGGCCACCCGGGGCCGGAACCGGCTGTCGGGCACGTTCCGCGCCGCGGTGTTCGGCGCGAACGACGGCCTCGTGTCGAACCTCGCGCTCGTGCTCGGCATCGGCGCCTCCGGCGTGGCGACGAGCACCGTCCTGCTGTCCGGCCTGGCCGGGCTCCTCGCGGGCGCGCTCTCCATGGCCGCCGGCGAGTTCGTGTCGGTGCGGTCGCAGCGGGAGCTGCTGGAGGCGTCCTCGCCGTCGCCCGACGCCGATGCCGCCCTGCCGCACCTCGACGTGGACGCGAACGAGCTCGCGCTCGTGTACCGGGCCCGGGGCATGGGTATCGAGGACGCGACGGCGCACGCCGACGCCGTCCTCGCCCGGCTCGCGGTCACCCCCGTCGAGCACGGGAGCCCGCTCCTGCAGCCGAACGAGTCGTCCGGGGAGACGCGGCCCGCCGACGCCGATCCGGAGGGCGACCCGGCCGCGGCCGACCTCGAGACGCACGGGACGGCGTGGGGTGCTGCGCTCTCCTCGTTCTGCTTCTTCGCGTCGGGCGCCGTGGTCCCGGTGCTGCCCTACCTGCTGGGTCTCGACGGCCTCGCCGCGGTGCTGGTCGCCACGGCGCTCGTCGGGCTCGCGCTGCTCGCGACGGGTGCCGTCGTCGGCCTGCTGTCGGGCACCTCTCCGCTCACCAGGGCGCTGCGCCAGATCGCCATCGGCCTGGGCGCCGCGGGTGTCACCTATGTGCTCGGCCTGGTGTTCGGGGCCACGGTCGGGTGATCTGCGGGTTCACTCGCAGGCCCTGCTCGACGCGTCCGATAGCCCTAGAATGCTCGAAAATGCCCGAGATGACGGGCCTCTCCGGACATGTCGCAGTTCCTAAGCACAAAATTCCTGATCCGCAAACCGCAGGTATGCAGTTGCCGATATCCGGGTCCGCCCGCAGATTAAATGTGTATGCATGGCTGGTAGCGGCCCACGCCGGGCCGGAGAGCGGGAGACCGATGTCGAAGGACGCGCTGACGGGCACGGGGGACACCCTCCGTCGCGTCGTCGTGCGCGCCGTCGGAACCATCGCGCTCGGCGCCGCGGGCCTCGCGTTCGGTGTCACCCTCGCGGCCCCCTCGGCCGCCGCGGAGCGCGGCCCGCTCGGCTCTGTCGTCGGCGACACGCTGGAGGCGACCGCGCAGACGGTCACCACGACCACAGACCTGCTCGGGCTGACCATCACCGCCGCCAACGACCAGGCCGTGGCCGACGGCGGACAGGCGGCAACGACGCCGCCCGCGCCGGAGCCGGAGGCCCCCGCGCCCGGGCAGGCCGTCGAGCCTGCACCGGAAGCGACGCCCGAGGCGGCGCCCACGCCCGCCGTCGACCAGCCGCAGTCGAGGCCCGCGCCGGCCGCCGCGAAGCCGGCCGCACAGTCCGCCGGGACCGGGACGACGTCGGCTACCGAGCCGGTTCTCCAGGGAGCCGAGCCGATCACCCAGACCGTCGATGGTGCGGTCACCGCGGTCTCCGAGGGCCTGCTGAAGCCGGTGACGGAGCCGGTCCGGACGTCTGTGGCGGAACCCGTGGGCGGCGTCGTCACGGAGATCACCGAGAAGCCCGTAGCGGGCGTCGCCGAGGTCGTCGAGCAGGTCTCCGACCCGGTGCTCAAGCCCGTCACGAAGCAGGTCGGCAACGTCGTCAAGCCTGTGACGGAGCCCCTCGGCGAAGGGCTCGCCCCGGTGACCGGCCTCGTCGGGGAGGTCGTCTCGCCGCTGACGCCGGTGCTCGGCGCGGTCACGGAGCCGCTCGCTCCGGTGACCGGCGGCATCCTGAAGCCCGTCGTCGGCCTGGTCTCCCCGGTGACCGACGTCGTGGGCGGTGTGACGGCCCCGATCGTGCGGGCGCTCGAACCCGCGACCGCTCCGGTCACGGACGCGCTCGCGCCGGTCCTGACGCCGGTCGGTTCGGTCGTCGCCCCCGTGGGCGATGTGCTCGCCCCGGTTGTCGAGCCCTTGACCCCGATCGTGGAGCCGCTCGCGCCCGTGACCGAGGTCCTCGTGCCTGAGCTTCCCGCCGTGCCGTCGGAGCCGGGCGGGCCTACGACTGTGCTCCCGCCCGCGCCGGCCGTGGAGCACCCCGAGCCGGCGTCCCCGGGGTCGCTGCAGGCCTCCGGTGGCGCCGAGGGTGTCGTGGTCTGGACCTCAGCGGGGGTCCAGCACGCGATGCTCGATCTGATGCAGGTGGGCGTCACCGCGGCGGACAGCACGCGCGCGCTGAGCGTCGTGACGGCGGGCGTCGTCCAGACGGGCGGCCCCGGCCTCCTCGGTGCGGGTCTTCCGCTCTCCGGGGGCGGCGGGAACGCCGTGCTGGCGAGCGCCGGTGGCCTCGTGGGCGGCGGCGCGCCGCAGCAGAAGCTGATGGGCGGCGAGCTCCTCGCGGTGCTGTCGGCGCTGCTGGTCTTCCGGGCCCGAGCCTGGCGGATGGCGACCGACGAGTCGCGCGCCAAGCTGTCCAGCAGCTACACGGATATCCCTGTCTCTCCTGCCTGACCTGGCTGGGCCGCGCGCACGCGTGCGGCACGCCCGACGGTGCATCTGCCGTCGGCTCCACGCCAGGCAAGGAGAGATCCATGGACAGGAACATCCGACGCGCGCTGTACACGGCTCTTGTCGCAGGCGGCATCGTGCTCGCCGGCGCCGCCGCTGCGCACGCCGCGGAGCGTCTGCCGGAGCCAGCCACTCAGGGAGCCACAGACGCGATCGAGGGCTCCGCCGCCACGCGCGGTGACCTCGGCGCGGCCGAGGACGCCGCCGGCGGCGATGGCGCTGCCGGCAATCGCGGCCCGGCTGGCGACGTCGTCGGCCCGGAGGGGATTCTCGGATCGCTCGCCGAGGGCGACGTCGGGGGAGTCGTGGACGGGGCGCTCGGCGAGGACGGCCTGGTCGACGACCTGTTGGGCGGTCTCCCGCCGGCCGAGGTTCCGGGGCCGGATGTTCCGAGGCCGGATGTTCCTGGGCCGGATGTTCCGGGGCCGGAGGAGCCGGGACCGGATGGACCTGGACAGGAGCAGCCGGGTACGGACGGGCCGGGAACTGACCCTGGTACTGACGACCCTGGCCCGGTTGACCCGGGGATCGATCCTGGCGTCGACGGGCCTGGGACCGACGAGCCCGGGCCGGATGAGCCTGGGACCGACGAGCCTGGGACCGACGAGCCTGGGACCGACGAGCCTGGAACGAATGAGCCCGGAACCGACGAGCCCGAAACAGGTAAGCCCGGTACCAGCAAGCCCGGTACCAGCAAGCCCGGTACCAGCAAGCCCGGTACCAGCAAGCCCGGCACCGGAAGTCCACGAGCCGATGGTGGTGACCCCGGAGCCGGAACGGACCGTCCCGGCACCACCCCTCCCGGCACCGGATCGACGACCGTCGGACACGGCGGCAGCCACGCCAACGACGGAGCCGAGCGTCCTGTGGACGTGACGCTCACCGACGCGTTCCAGGGCGGTCCTGGCAGCGCCGGCTCCGGCCGTGACACCCGGACCCCGGGTACGAACGGCCCGGAGGACGCCGAGGCGCCCGCAGCCGATCGGGAGCTCCCCGGCGGAGGCGTCGACATCACGTGGGGCGACAAGGCCGACGCCCACCGGGAGACGACATATGACGGGAGCTTCCTGTCGGGCGACGGCCTGCAGGCTGGGCTCACGGGCACCGAGCCTGAGCTCGAATCCGAGCCCGAGGCAGAGGCGAGACCGGCGGTTGTGCCCGGTGACGCCGACGTCTGGACGGGCCACATGTTTACGGGGCAGCTATCGCTGATCTCGCTCCTGTTGGGGCTGGGGATCGCGGCGCTCCGCATGCGTCGCCGTTGAAGCGTGGCTTGACCACGCTGTGACGGGCGACAACGATCCGGGCGCGGTCCCCGGTCGTGAGCCATCAAGGTGACTCGCGATCGAGGGCCGAACCAGGTCCGGGTCGGCAGGTTCGTGGGGTCGGGGCGCCGCTGGGGGGCGCCCCGGCCCGCGGACCGGGATTGAACAGAGCGGGAGCTCGGGACATCGGGGGGTGGCCTGAGCGCCCGCTCTGTCATGTCCGGGAGGTGCAGGACACATCCGGGGCACCGGTCGGGCGCCGGGCCGAGGCTTACGATCGGAGCATCATGCGCCGCCTGCTCGCCGACACCACGCCACTGAGGGTGTCGCCGGACTACCGGCGCCTCTGGTTCGGCCTGTCGGTCTCGAACATCGGCACGCAGGTGACCATCGTCGCGGTGGGCCTGCAGATCTACGCGTTGACCGGATCCACGCTCGCGGTCGGCGTGCTGGGCCTGTTCTCGCTGTTCCCGCTCGTGGTGCTCGGCCTGTACGGCGGGGCGCTCGTGGACCACTACGACCGGCGCAAGGTGTCCCTCGTGTCCTCGCTCGTGCTGTGGGTGGTCGTGGCCGGCATCGCGGCGCAGGCGTGGTTCGAGCTGGAGTCGGTGCACCTCCTGTACGGCCTGGTCGCCGTGCAGAGTGCGGCCTTCGCGATCAACAACCCGGCCCGGTCGGCGATCATCCCGCGCCTGCTCCCCAAGGAGCTCATGCCCGCGGCCAACGCGCTGACGACGCTCTCCATGAACGTCGCGCTCACCGGCGGGCCGCTGATCGGTGCCCTCCTGGTGGCCCAGCTCGGCTACGCCTGGGCGTACACGCTCGACATGGTGCTCTTCCTCGCCGCCCTGTGGGCCGTGTTCCGGCTGCCACCCGTGCTCCCGGAGCGTACGGAGGGCAACGGCGCGGTGTTGAACGCCAAGGGCCGGGTGGGCGCCGTCGGGCTGCGTTCCGTCCTGGACGGCCTGCGCTACCTGGCCACCCAGCCCAACGTGCGCACCACGTTCCTCGTCGACATCTGCGCGATGGTCCTCGCCTTCCCGCGCGTCCTATGGCCCGCGGCCGGCGTCATATACCTGGGCGGCGGCGAGACGACGACGGGTGTGCTCGCCGCGGCCTTCGCCATCGGCGGAGTCCTCGCGAGCGTGTTCTCCGGCGGGCTGACGCGCATGCGCAAGCAGGGACAGGTGATCGTCTGGGCGATCACCGCGTGGGGCCTGTCGATCGCGGCCTTCGGACTGGTGCTCGTGCTCGTGGGCCGGGACTCGCCGGACGGGGCGATCGTCGGCGCCGTCATCGCGGCGGGGATCGCCCTCGCGTTCGCCGGGGGCTCCGACAGCATCTCGTCAGTGTTCCGGCAGAGCATCCTGCAGACCGCGACGCCGGACCACATGCGCGGGCGCCTGCAGGGCGTGTTCATCGTCGTGGTCGCGGGCGGGCCGCGCCTCGGGGAGATGGTCCTCGGGGCCGAGGCGACGTGGTTCGGCGAGGGCTGGGCCGCCGTCTTCGGGGGCCTCACATGCGTGGCGCTGCTCTGGCTGACCGTCCGCCTCACCCCACGGTTCTGGCGCTACGACGCCCGCCACCCGGAACCCTGAGCGCTGCCGAAGTAGAGCGCCTGTCCGGCCCGGCCGTGCTGGAGGGCGGGATCGGGCCGGACAGGCGCTCTACTTCGGCGTCCGCGGTCAGGACTTCTTGGTCGTCTCCGCGGGGGTGCCGTTGGCCGGGGCCGCCGCCAGGGTCGAGATGAGCTGGTTGATGTCCACGCCCGTGAGCTGCTTGATGACGCCCTGGCCCTCGCCGAGCACGGACGCCACGTTCTTCGTGACCGCGGAGGCGCCGTCGGTCGAGATCACGGTCATACCCTGGATCGAGGCGATCGGCTCGGCGGCGGCGCGGACGATGTCGGGCAGACGCTCGATGAGCTCCTGCACCAGGGCCGCCTCGCCATACTTGCGCAGGGCCTCGGCCTTGGCGTCGATGGCGGTTGCCTCGGCGAGACCCTCGGCCTCGACGGCGATGGCCCGTGCCCGGCCCTCCGCCTCGATACCGGCTGCCAGCGCCACCTGCTTGTCGCGCTCGGCCTCACCGGCGCGGCGTACCGCCTCGGCGGATGCCTCGGCGTCCTGCAGCGCCGCGGTCTTGTTCGCCTCGGCGATGGTGGTGCGCTTGAACGCCTCGGCCTCCGTGGCCGCGTTGTTGGCGTCACGGCGGGCGTTGGCGCCCTGGACCTCCGCGTAGGCCTGGGCCTCGGCCGGCTTGCGGACCTCGATGTCGAGCCGCTCCTGCTCCACGCGAGCCTTCTCGGCCATGGCTTCGCGCTCCTGCTGGGCCACGAGACGGTCCTGCTCGGCACGGGCGAGCTGGCCGGCGGCGTCGGCCTCGGCGTTCGCCTTGTCCGTCTCCGCCTTGATGGCGGCCTTCTTCAGGTCGAGCGCCTTCTGCCGCTCGGCGATCTGCTCGGCCGCCTCGATCACGGCGAACTCCGACGCCCGGTTGGCCTCCGCCTCGGATACCTCGGCGAGCTGACGAGCGTTGGCGGCCTCGGCACGGCCGAGGTTCGCGAGGTAGTCCGACCCCGGCGTCGAGATGTCGGAGATGTTCAGCAGGTCGACCTGGAGGCCCTGCTCGGAGAGGTCGGTCTTGGTGGACTGCACCACGCGGTCCGAGAGGCCCTTGCGGTCCGAGATGATCTGCTCGATCGTCATGTCGCCGACGATCGACCGCAAGGAGCCCTCGAGGGATTCCTTGATGATCTCGGTCAGCAGGTGCTGCTGGGACAGGAAGCGCTGGGCGGCCCGCCGCACACCCTCCTCGTCACCGCGCACCTTGAAGTTGATCGACGCCTTGATCGCGATCTTGATGCGGTTCTTGTCGACGCCCTCGACGGTGATGCCGATCTGCCGCTGCTCCAGCGAGATCGCGAAGCCCTGCTGCAGCACCGGCCACACGAACGCCCGGCCGCCGACGACGACCCGCTGGCTCGCCATCTGCGCCTCGGACTTGCCGGCGCCGCGGCCCACGACGATCAGCGCCTCGTTCGGCGGCACGCGCCGGATGCGGCTCGCCACGAACGCGAGGACGAGGAAGATCGCGAGCACGCCCGCCACGACGGCGATCACGCCCACTAGTTGACCGGTCAGTTCCATGTCGGCTCCTGGGGATTGGATGCGGCGGCCAGGCCGACAGTCGGTCCCGGCCGGTGAGATGGTGTTACGGGAAGGGGGACGGCCGACGTCGGGACGCTCAGCGCACCGGCTCGACCTTGACCCGCGCGCCGTGCTGCTCGACGACGACGATGCGGGTGCCCTGGTCGATGGGCTCGTCGGAGAAGGCGAGCCGGGTCTCGAGCTCGGTGGCGGCGTCGAGGGACACCTCGCCGTGCCCGCGGTCGACGCCCGACGTCACGGTGCCCTGCGCGCCGACCAGGGAGACGGGTACGCCGTCGTCACCCGCCTTGAGGCGCTTGAGCAGCACGTTGACCAGGATGATCACTAAGACCGCGACGACCAGGCCGGCCGGGTAGGCGACCCACGGCTCGAGCCCGGCGGACAGCACCACCATGCCGGTCGCGCCGAACAGCAGCCCTCCGGCGCCGAGCGAGGTGCCCGAGAGGGCGCCGTCGGCCAGCTCGAGGAAGTCACCGAGCAGGAGCGACGCGACGGCCATCGCGAGCCCGAGAAGACCGATGATGATGAAGACGAGCATCCCGGGTCCATTCGTGAAGATTTGGAAAAGTCGGATGCAACGTATCAGGGCGGCTCGCGCAGTATCGGCGTTGGAGGGGTGAAACGGCGTACCCGTCGGACGGACGTGGACGGGACGCGATATCGGTCACCGCGCCGCCGACTGGCGCCGGAGCGTGCCGCTCGCCGCGAGCGTCAGCAGGGTGGCGAACCAGGCCGCGCCGACGGTGATGAGGAAGCCCGCGTCCGCGCCGGCGGCGTCCACCCGCGCCCCGGCGACCGACGCACCCAGCGAGGCGCCGATACCGATCGACGTGCCCACCCACGTCAGGGCCTCCGTGAGCTGATGCTTGCCGACCATGTCCTGCACCAGACCGTTGCCCGTGATGACGGTGGGCGCGATGGCGAGGCCGGCCACGAACATGACGATCGCCAGCACCCAGAGCGACTCCGCCAGGAGGAACAGGGACACGCCGGGGCCCAGCGTCGCCATCCCGATCACGAACCGGCGCGACGCCGGGCTGGTGAAGTGGCGGGCACCGTAGGTGAGGCCTGCGAGCATCGAGCCGAGCGCGAAGACCGCGAGGACGACGCCGGACATGCCCTTGCTGCCCCGCTCCTCGGCGAACGCCACCGTGACGACCTCCATCGAGCCGAAGATCACGCCCATCGCCACGAAGACCAGCACCACCACCGGCATGCCCGGGATGAGGGCGACGGGGCGGTGCCGCACCTCGGCGTCCGGCACCACGACGGGCGGCTCGGTGGTCCGCTGCACCACGAACAGCAGTCCGCCCGCGACCGCGGCGATCCCGGCGACGACCAGTGCCGAGGGCGCCGCGACCGCGGTAGCGAGCGTCGTGGCGAGCACCGGGCCCACGATGTAGACGAGCTCGTCGATCGACGACTCCAGCGAGTAGGCGGTGTGCACGCGGCGCGGGTCGTCGAGCGCGTGGTTCCACCGCGCGCGCACCATGGAGCCGTACGAGCCCTGGCTGCCGCCGGCGAGCACCGCGAACGGCCACAGCACCCACTCCGGGGCGCCGAGCACGGCGGCGGTGATCAGACCGCCCAGCCCGACGGCGGACACGAGGAGCGCGGGCAGGAGCACCGACCGCTGGCCGTGCCGGTCGACCCAGCGCCCGATCTGTGGGGCGAGGAACGCCTGGGCCAGGCCCAGCACCGCCGCCACGCGGCCCGCCATGGCGTAGCTGTCGTACAGGCCCTGGACCATGAGGACGGCGCCGATACCGACCATCGACATGGGCAGCCGGGCGAGCGCGCCGGCCGCGGAGAACCTGAGCGCGCCCGGCGTGCGGAGCACCGCCGTGTACGGGTTGGAGCGGGGTGAGGCGGCGGTCTCGGGCACGGATCGAGTGTCCCACCGACCACTGACACTGGTCCCGTTGTTTCTGGTGGCCTCTGGTGGCCGACGCCACAGAGCGGACGGTGGCAGGTGGCGGTCCGGAGGGCCCACGATGTCTCCATGACCGACGAACCGCAGGTGGCCGTGACCGACAACCCGGAGGAGTCCCGCTACGAGGTGAGGGTCGACGGCACGCTCGCCGGCTTCGCCGCCTACGAGACGGATCCGGGCACCGTCATCTTCGTGCACACCGAGGTGTTCGAGGAGTACGCGGGCCGCGGGCTGGCGGGGCAGCTCGCGAAGGCGGCGCTCGGCATGGTGCGCGAGGCGGGCGGCAAGATCGTGCCGCTGTGCCCGTACATCCGCTCCTACGTGCGCAAGCACGCGCCCGAGTACGACGACCTGCTGCGGTCCCCGCTGTCGGACTGACGCCGTCCGATGCGACGAGCCGGGCGTGAAACAAAATTTCGCAAACCCGATTGCTCTGCAAACTTCACATCCGAGGCGACATGTGCGAGAGTTTCCCCACGGCGCCGCCCGGTGGCATTGTTCGTCACCTCAGTGCTCCCGGATCGGCGCCGGCCAACCTAGCAGCAGCAGGACGCGACATCACAACACAGAGCACCACGGCACCAACCCCCAGCAGCCATTACCGGAGGTCAAAGCACGTGAGGCAACCCGCCAGCAACGAGGCGACACCCGTGCCCCCCTATGCGGGCACGAGGACGCTTCCGCCGGCAAAGCTGTCGGGGGTGATGTCGGGCATCGGACGCCGGGAGTTCCTCACCATGGCGACGGCGGGCACGGCGGCAGCCGCGATCAGTGTCACGATCGCGGCGCTCGACCCGGCGACGGCGCTCGGTGCCCCCGCGATGACGGGTAACGCCACGCCGCAGCCGTCGTCGGCTCTCAGCCTCAAGCGCGAGCTGCGCGCCATGTGGATCGCCTCAGTGGTCAACATCGACTGGCCCTCCGCGAGCGGACTCGACGCCGAGACGCAGCAGGCCGAGTTCCTGCACTGGCTGGACGTGGCCGAGGAAAACCGGCTGAACGCCGTGTTCGTGCAGGTCAGGCCCACCGCCGACGCGTTCTGGGACAGCCCGTACGAACCGTGGTCCCAGTACCTGACGGGCACGCAGGGGCAGGACCCGGGTTACGACCCACTCGCGTTCATGGTTGCCGAGGCGCACAAGCGCAACATCGAGCTGCACGCCTGGTTCAACCCGTACCGCGTGTCGATGCAGACCGACCCGGCGCAGCTCGTCGCGGACCACCCCGCGCGGCAGCACCCGGACTGGGTCTGGGCGTACGGCGGCAAGCTCTACTTCGACCCGGGCATCCCCGAGGCGCAGGAGCACATCCAGCAGGCGATCCTGCACGCCGTCGAGAACTACGACATCGACGGCGTGCACTTCGACGACTACTTCTACCCGTACCCGGTGGCCGGCCAGACTCTGCCCGACGCCGCGACGTACGAGCAGTACGGCGCGGGCTTCGACACCATCGAGGACTGGCGCCGCGGCAACGTGGACCATTTCGTCGAGACGATGAGCGTCCGCATCAAGGAGGCCAAGCCCTGGGTGAAGTTCGGGATCAGCCCGTTCGGCATCTGGCGCAACTCCGGCTCCGACCCGATGGGCTCGGACACGGGCGGGTCCCAGTCGTACGACGACCAGTTCGCCGACACCCGCAAGTGGGTGCTCGAAGGCTGGCTGGACTACATCAACCCGCAGATCTACTGGCAGATCGGGCTGGCGATCGCCGACTACGCGGCCCTGGTCCCGTGGTGGGCCGAGGTCGCGGCACAGTCCGGGACGCAGCTCTACGTGGGCGAGGGCCTGTACAAGATGACGAGCGGCGTCTTCACCGACCCGGACGAGCTCACCAACCACCTCGACCTGTGCCGCGAGGTCAGCCGCGACGTCGGCCCGATCCACGGCAACGTCTACTACTCGGCGAAGCACCTGCCGCTGGACGCGCAGGGCGGGATGTCGAAGGTCGTGCAGGACCACTACCAGCACCCGGCGCTGATCCCGCCGATGCCGCATCTGCCGGCGGAGCCAGTCGTCGCGCCGGTCCTGGCGAACGCGCGCCGGGTGTCCGGCGGCGTCCGGATCCATGTCGCCGACATCGGCGCCAAGATCGCGCGTGCGACGTCGTTCGCGGTGTACCGCGTGACCGGCGCCACCGACGCCGTGAACACGAACGAGCCGGCGAACCTCGTGGGGACGTTTCGCGCCGTGGGCGGGCGCCTCCAGTCGTGGCTCGACACCTCGGCGGCGCCCGGCACCGACTACACGTACGCCGTCACCGCCCTCGACCGGGTCTGGAACGAGACGGGCCCGAGCCGTTCGCGCGTCGCCGAGTAGACGTCAGCGCTCGACGGGCAGTCCCGCGCTCTGCCAGGCGAGGATGCCGCCCTCGAGGTTCGTCGCCTCGAAGCCCGCGGCCTCGTTGAGCCACTGGGTGGCGCGCGCCGAGCGGCCGCCGGAGTGGCAGACGACCAGCACCGGCGACTCGGCGTCGAGCTCGGCGAACCGGGCGGGCAGGTCGCTCAGCGGGATGTGCACGGCGCCGGGAGCATGGCCCGCGTCCCACTCGTCCTGCTCGCGCACGTCCAGGAGGACGGATCCTTCGGGGACGGGGGAGGTCGGGTCGAGCTCGCTGGGGTGGACCGAGGGGACCTCGGGCAGCATGGGCTGGAACATGCCCCCAGCCTACGACGGCGCCGCGAGGGTTCCCGGCGGCGACGGACACGCCCGGTACCTGGCAGTATCGGCTCCATGGATGCGCGTGCCGGAACCCCCGCCCAGCCCAGCGACCTGATCGACGTCGACCAGGTGGTCGGCGCCTACTACGACCTCTCGCCGGACCCGGACGACCCAGGCCAGCAGGTCGCCTTCGGCACCTCCGGTCACCGTGGGTCGAGCCTGGACCATGCCTTCAACGAGGCGCACATCGTCGCGATCACCGCCGCGATCGTGGAGTACCGGCGCGGCCAGGGCACCGACGGGCCCCTGTTCATCGGGCGGGACACGCACGCGCTGTCCCGCCCGGCCTGGCAGACGGCGCTCGAGGTGCTCGCCGCGGCCGACGTCGACGTCATGGTCGACGCGCGTGACTCGTGGACGCCGACGCCCGCCGTCAGCCAGTCGATCCTGCTGCACAACCAGACGCGGTTCGCGGAGGGAACGCCCGGCCTGGCGGCACCCGGATCGGGCCTCGCGGACGGGGTAGTCGTGACGCCGTCGCACAACCCGCCGCGCGACGGCGGCTTCAAGTACAACCCGCCCCACGGCGGCCCCGCCGACTCCGATGCGACCGGCTGGATCGCGGACCGGGCCAACGAGCTCCTGCGCACCGGCGTCGGCCAGGTGAAGCGGGTGTCCCTGGACGCGGCGCTCGCCGCCGAGCGGACGCACCGCCACGACTACCTGTCCACGTACGTGGACGACCTGGCCAGCGTGCTGGACCTGGACATCATCCGCGCGTCGGGCGTGCGGATCGGCGCCGACCCGCTGGGTGGGGCGTCGGTCGAGTACTGGGGCACCATCGCCGAGCGGTACGACCTCGACCTGACCGTCGTCAACCCGCAGGTCGACCCCCGCTGGGCGTTCATGACGCTCGACTGGGACGGCAAGATCCGCATGGACTGCAGCTCGCCGTACGCGATGGCGTCGCTGGTGGAGCGAATGACGGGCGGGGCGCCCGGCCAGCCGGCCCCGTTCGACGTCGCCACCGGCAACGACGCCGACTCCGACCGGCACGGCATCGTCACGGCCGACGGTCTGATGAACCCCAACCACTTCCTCGCGGTGGCCATCGAGTACCTCTACGGCGGGAATCGGCCGAGCTGGCCCACCGGTGCGGCGGTCGGCAAGACCCTCGTGTCGTCGGCGCTCATCGACCGGGTGGCGGGCGGGCTGAACCGGCGCCTCGTGGAGGTGCCGGTCGGCTTCAAGTGGTTCGTCCCGGGCCTGCTCTCGGGCGAGGTCGGGTTCGGCGGCGAGGAGTCCGCGGGCGCCTCGTTCCTGCGCAAGGACGGCCGGGTCTGGTCCACGGACAAGGACGGTCTCCTGCTCGCGCTGCTCGCCTCGGAGATCCTGGCGGCGACCGGCAAGTCGCCGTCCGAGCACCACGCGTCTCAGGTCGAGCGGTACGGGGAGAGCTGGTACGCCCGCGTCGACGCCGCCGCGACGCGGGAGCAGAAGGCCCGGCTCGGCGCGCTGTCGCCGTCGGACGTCAAGTCCACCACGCTCGCAGGGCAGGACATCACGGCGAAGCTCACCGAGGCGCCCGGCAACGGCGCGAAGATCGGGGGGCTCAAGGTCACGACGGCGGACGCGTGGTTCGCCGCGCGGCCGAGCGGTACCGAGGACGTGTACAAGATCTACGCGGAGTCCTTCGTGTCGGCCGAGCACCTCACGGAGGTCCAGGACGCCGCGAAGACGCTGGTCGACGAGGCCCTCACCTAGGCCGACACAGGCCCACCAGGTCTTGGTTGTGAGCGTGATCGTTGCGCCTAAAACGGGCATGTAGTCGCAACCGCCACGCTCACAACCAGGACGGGTGGCGGGGTTAATCGATTCGCGTGGTTCTCGGGGTGATTGCGTCTTTCTACCGTCACGTGGGTACGCCTCGGTCGATCCGGCCGCGGTGAACCCGACCTGAACGGAGAGCGCCATGTCTCGCGTACGACGTCGTACCCGAACGGCGGCCCTTGCCGCAGCCCTCGCCCTCATGACCACCGGCGCCGTCGCGGTGTCGCAGAGTGCCGTCGCCGGGGTGACCAGCCTCGAGGCGGCACCCGCGGCGTCGGACCTCTACGTCGACCCCACCACCCAGGCGTACGCCGCGTGGGAGGCTGCGAGCGGCACGGACAAGGACCTGCTCGCGAAGATCGCCCTGACGCCGCAGGCGTACTGGGTGGGCGACTGGGCCGACGCCGACCAGACCCGCCAGCAGGTCGCCGACTACACGGGCCGCGCCGCGGCCGCCGGACAGACCGGCATGCTCACCGTCTACGCGATCCCGGGCCGCGACTGCGGCAACCACTCCGGCGGCGGTGTGCCCGAGAGCGAGTACGCACGGTGGGTGGACACCGTCGCGTCAGGCATCGAGGGCAGCCCGATAGTGGTCCTCGAACCCGACGCGCTCGCCCAGCTCGGCGACTGCGACGGCCAGGGCGACCGGGTCGGTTACCTGCGGTACGCGGCGGCATCGCTGAGCGACGCCGGCGCGCGCGTCTACATCGACGCCGGGCACTCGGGGTGGCTGAGCGCGAGCGAGGCCGCGCGGCGGCTGCAGCTCATCGGCTTCACGGACGCCGTCGGCTTCGCGCTCAACACGTCCAACTACCAGACGACGGCGGACACCCAGGCGTACGCCGAGCAGGTGTCGTCGCAGGTGGGCGGCCATCCGTACGTGATAGACACCTCGCGCAACGGCAACGGCTCCAACGGCGAGTGGTGCAATCCGCGCGGCCGCGCCCTGGGCGAGCAGCCGCGGTTCGTCGACGACGGGACGGCGCTCGACGCGCTCCTCTGGGTCAAGCTCCCCGGCGAGTCGGACGGCGCGTGCAACGGCGGGCCCGCCGCCGGCCAGTGGTGGCAGGAGATCGCACTGGAGCTGGCGGCCAACGCCCATTGGTGAGCGGCGGGTACGCGATCAGTCGGCGGTCGTCACCAGGAGGTTGACGAGCTCGGTCAGGACGGCGGTGTCGGGTGCGGCGTCGCCGTCCTCCGGCGTGGGGTTCGCGGCCACGGCGCTCCGCGCGGACGACTCGTAGATGCTGAGCAGCAGGTCGACCGCCGTCCGCTGATCGACGGTGAACCGCAGGCCGAGGTCCTGAAGGATCCGCTCGATCGCCGCGCCGACCTCGGCGCGGAGCGTCTCCTCCTGGGCGAGGAACGGGCGGCCGACGGCGGGATCGCGCATCGCGAGCAGCTCCAGCTCCGCGCGCATCAGCGCCCATTGCCGGGCGTCTCCTGGATCCGTGACCACCACGGAGAGAACGGTCCGGATCGCGTCGTGGTCCACGGCGCCGCCCCGGACGATGTCCGGTCGCAGCTCCTTGCCGACGGACTCCAGCGAGGCGAGCTGCCGGCGCATCGCCCGTTCGGCGAGCGCGAGGAACAGCTCTTCCTTGCTGCTGAAGTTCGAGTAGAAGGCGCCGCGAGTGAACCCGGCGGCCTCGCAGACGGCCTCGATCGACGCGCCACGGATGCCGTGGTGCGCGAAGACGGTGAAGGCAGCGTCGAGCAGGCGCTCACGGGTTCGTTCGCGTCGCGGGGTCAGGGCCGTGGCGAGCGCGCGCTCGACGGACGACCCGGAGCCGACGTCAGTGGCGGACTCAGTGGTCACGGCAACTCCTCGGGGTGTCAAGCGGCCAGTCTATCAATACGCCCGCGTATCGGATGCACTCGTGTATCGGATACAGTGGTGCATCGAACCGCCATCGTCGTTCCCCGCCTCGCCCTGGAGTCTGCGTGTCCTCCGTTCTCTATTCACTCGGCCGCTGGGCCGTGCGCGCCCGCCGGCTCGTCGTCGCCGGATGGGTCGTTGTGCTCGTCCTCGTGGGCGGTGCGGCCGGCGTCCTGCAGCAGGGCCTCAGCAACGAGGTGACCATCCCCGGCACCGAGTCCCAGGAGGCGCTCGACCGCCTCGCAGCGACGTTCCCGCAGGTCAGCGGCGCTTCTGCCCAGGTGATAGTGGTCGCACCCGAGGGTGAGTCCGTCAGGGACGAACCGATGCGCTCGGCCATCACGGAAGGCGTCGAGGCGCTCGGCGACGTCTCCCAGGTCGCCGCGGTCACCTCGCCGTACGACGAGCAGATGCCGGCCTCGGTCTCCGACGACGAGCGCGCGACGCTCCTCACCATCCAGCTCGACGGCGACCAGGGGTCCATCACCAACGAGACCAAGGACGCGTTGGGCGAGGAGGCCGACGCGCTGGCGCAGGCCCTGCCCGACGGCGCGGAGGCGCAGCTGGGCGGTCAGCTCTTCTCGTCGGAGCTGCCCGAGATGACGCTCACCGAGGGCATCGGCCTGCTGGTCGCACTCGTGGTGCTGGTGCTGACGCTCGGTTCGCTCGTGGCCGCGGGACTGCCGCTGCTCAACGCGCTGCTCGGCGTCGGCGCCTCGATGGGGCTGTTGTTCGCGGCCACCGCGCTCGGCCCGATCAACTCGACCACGCCGCTCCTGGCGGTGATGCTCGGCCTGGCGGTCGGTATCGACTACGCGCTGTTCATCGTGTCCCGGCACCGAGAACAGCTCGGCAAGGGGCTCTCGGTCAACGAGTCGATAGCGCGGGCGACCGGGACCGCGGGTTCCGCGGTCGTGTTCGCGGGCCTCACCGTGATGATCGCGCTGGTCGGCCTCAGTGTGGCCGGCATCCCGTTCCTCACCACCATGGGTGTGGCGGCGGCCGTGACGGTGGGCATCACCGTGCTGGTGTCGCTCACGCTGCTGCCGGCGCTGCTGGGGTTCGCGGGCGAGCGGCTGCGGCCCAAGCCGTCACGCACGGCCCGGCGCGCGGCCGCCAGGGCGGCAGCTGCCGCCGTCGCCGCCGGCGACGAGCCGGAGACGACTCGCCGGCGCGGGGCCGCCACGACCCAGCCCGAGCAGAAGCCGAACCGCTTCTTCGCCGGTTGGGTCCGGCTCGTGACCAAGATCCCGGCGCTGACCGTCGCGCTGGTCATCGTCGCCATGGGGGCGCTGAGCTACCCCGCGCTGGACCTGCGCCTCGCGCTGCCGGACGCCGGCGTGATGGCCGAGGAGGACCCGGCGCGCATCACGTACGACCTGGTCTCGGAGCACTTCGGCGACGGGTTCAACGGCCCGCTGATCGTGACCGGGTCCATCGTGACCAGCACCGACCCGGTCGCGCTGATGGACGACCTCGGGGACGAGATCGCGGACCTGCCCGGAGTGGCCGACGTGCCGCTGGCGACGCCCAACCAGACCGCGGACACCGGCATCATCCAGGTGGTCCCCGAGGGCGGCCCGACCTCGGCCGAGACGGAGGACCTGGTGCGCGAGATCCGCGCGCAGCACGACCACTTCCTCGACGAGTACGGCGTTGACCTGTCCGTCACCGGCTTCACGGCTGTCGGTATCGACGTGTCCGACAAGCTCGGCGACGCGCTGCTGCCGTTCGCCATCGTGGTCGTCGGCCTGTCGCTGATCCTGCTGACCATGGTGTTCCGCTCCATCGCCGTGCCGATCAAGGCGACCGTGGGCTACCTGTTCTCGGTGGGCGCGGCGTTCGGCGTGGTCTCGCTCGTGTTCGAGCATGGTGTCTTCGCCGAAGCGCTCAACGTGACCCGCACCGGGCCGGTCATCAGCTTCATGCCGATCGTGCTCATGGGCATCCTGTTCGGCCTCGCGATGGACTACGAGGTGTTCCTGGTGTCCCGCATGCGCGAGGACTACGTCCACGGGGGCAGTGCGAAGCACGCGATCACCACGGGATTCCAGGGTTCCGCCAAGGTCGTCACCGCCGCGGCGATCATCATGATCGCGGTCTTCGTGGCGTTCGTCCCGCACGGCGACATGAACCTCAAACCGATCGCCCTGGGCCTCGCGATCGGTGTGGCTGTGGACGCCTTCGTGGTGCGCATGGTCTTCGTCCCGGCGGTGCTCGCGCTGCTGGGCGAGAAGGCCTGGTACATGCCGAAGTGGCTCGACCGCGTGCTGCCGTCGTTCGACGTCGAGGGCGAGGGACTGGCGCGCGAGCTGTCGCTCGCGGACTGGCCCGAGCCGGGTGCCACCGATGCGGTGGCGACCGGGGACCTGGAGGTGCGCGGCCGGTCCGGCGTCATCGTCGGCCCGGTGAGCGTGCGGGTGCCGGACGGCGGCACGCTGCTCGTCCGCGGCGACGCTACCGCGCCGGTCAGCGCGTTCCTGCTCGCCGTGGCCGGTCGGCTCGCCGTGACGGGTGGCGTGGCGAAGACCGCCGGACTCGTGCTGCCCGAGCGCGCGTCGTCCGTGCGGCACCAGGTGGCGGTCGTCGACTCGGCCGCCGAGGGCGGGCACCCCGCGGAGGCGGTCCGCCGGGCGCTGCGAGACAAGCCGACGGTGCTGGTCGTGGACGCCACCGAGACGGTGGGCGACCTGACGGCGCGGGCCGAGCTGGCCCAGGCCGTGGCGGGCGCGCAGCGTTCGGGCGTCGCGGTGCTGCTCGGCTCCACGGGCTCCGCGGCGACCGACCTGGCGTCGTCCGGCACCCCGGTGCTGGACGTCAGTGCGAGTGCGCGCGCCGATCGCAGAACAGAACGTGACCAACAGACCGACGTGACCGAGCAGGAGGTGCGGGCATGAGCACCGCAACGAGATGGCTGCGGCCCGAGCCCTTCCGCAACCCGTGGCGTGCCGTGGCCGTGGCGCTCCTTCCCCTGATGATCCTGGGGCTGCTGATCTCGGCCCTGTGGAACCCGCAGGACCGGCTCGACACCGTCAAGGCGGCGATCGTCAACCTCGACGAGCCCGTCAAGGTCAACGGCCAGACGGTGCCGCTGGGGCGCCAGCTCGCCGCGGGCCTGGTGAGCGGCGGCGAGACCGCCGACGCCCCGGTGGGCGAGGCGGCGGCGGTCCCCGCGTCCGATGCCAGCTACGACTGGGAGATCAGCGACGAGGCGAGTGCGGCCGACGGCCTCGCCGACGGTACGTACGCCGCCGTCGTGACCATCCCGGAGGGCTTCTCCGCCGCTGCGACGTCGTTCAGCGGTGACGACCCGGCGAAGGCACGCCAGGCGACCATCGACGTCGCGACGCCGGCCAACGGCCGCGTGCTTGACGACGCCCTCGCGCAGATCGTGGCACAGACCGCCACCGGCGTGCTCGGCAGCACCCTGACCGAGACCTACGTGGACAACGTCCTCGTCGGCTTCTCCACGCTCTCCAAGGAGCTGGGCAAGGCCGCCGACGGCGCGGACCAGCTCGCCGACGGCGCGAACGAGGCGGGCAAGGGTGCCAAGGAGCTGGCGAGTGGTGCGCGTCAGACCTCGGCCGGCGTGGCGGGGGTCGGCGACGCCGTGACCAGCCTGGCCGGGGGAGCCGGAGAGTGGGCGTCGGGCGCGGGTGAGTGGGCTGCGGGCGCCGACCAGATGGCGGCGGGCGTGGGCCAGCTGGCGGACGGCGCCGGGCAGTCGGCGTCGGGCGCAGCGGACCTGGCAACTGGCGCCGACCAGCTCGCGACGGGCACCGAGGGCGTTGCGACGGGTGCGAAGAAACTGGCGGGCGGGCTGGCACAGACGTCGGCCAAGCTCGAGGGGACCGGTGGTACTCCAGGTCCTGCGGAGGCAGCTACAGCGCTCGCGTCGGGTGCGACAGATGTATCGGGCGGAGTAACTCAGCTGGTCGAGGGCATGGAGCAGGCTTGCACCGTACCCTCGCTCGATCCTCGGCTCACGGCTTTGTGCGACCAGCTGCCCGATCTCAAGAAGCTTGATGCAGGCGCTAAGCAGGTCGCGGCCGGCGCATCCGGCCTCGCCGGTGCCCCTGGTGCCAAGCCCACGGGCCTCTACGAACTGACTGCCGGTATCGGCGGTCTCTCCCAGGGCGCGAACCAGCTCGTAGGCGGCGCGGAGCAGGTGTCTGGCGGCGCGTCGGAGCTCGCCGATGGCGCACACCAGCTATCGGGTGGTCTGACGCAGCTGCAGGCAGGCGCGGACGAGGCGGCCACTGGAGCGTCCGGCCTGGCCGACGGCGCGCGCGAACTCTCCGGCGGCGCCGGCGGCCTCGCCTCAGGTGCGACGGAGCTCGCCAACGGCGTCGGCGAGTTGGAGACAGGCACCAGCCAGCTCGCGACCGGCGTCGACGGCCTGGCCGATGGTGTCGGCGAGCTGTCCGGCGGCGCGAAGGACCTGTCCAAGGGTCTGGGGCAGGCCACGGAGGAGATCCCCAGCTACACGGAGCAGGAGCGCAAGTCGCTCGCGTCCGTCGTGGCCGACCCGGTCGCCACCGACGGCGAGGTCACCGACCTCGACACCGGCGCGACGGGCCCGATGTTCGCGGTCCTGGCGCTCTGGCTCGGCGCGCTCGCGCTGATGATCGTGTTCACGCCGGTGCCGCTGCACGCCCGCGGGTCGACCCGCGGTGCACTGCGGCTCACGCTCGAGACGTTCGCGATCCCGGCGGTGATCGGCCTGGTCACCGGCCTCGCGACGGGCGCCGTCCTCGCGGGCATCGAGGATCTCGACGCCGGGGGGTGGATCGCGACCATGGGCTTCGGCGCGCTGATCTCGGTCGCCTTCGTCGCTGCCAACCAGGCGCTGGCCGCCGCGCTCGGCCATGTGGGCCGTGGGGTGAGCCTGCTGGTGGCGGTCCTCGTCATCGCGACCGGGGTGGTGTCGACGGTGCCGGCCGTCCTCGAAGGGCTGTCGGCGTTCCTGCCGGTCGGCCCCGCAACCGTCGGGCTGGGCCGTCTCGTCGAACCGGGCACGGGAAGCGTCGGTCTGGCGATCGCCTCGGTGGTCCTCTGGGGCATCGCCGGGCTCGCCGTGACGACGATCATGGTGGCGCGCCAGCGCACGGTCAGAATCGGAGACCTCCGCCCGGCCTGACCAGCGCGCTCCGTTGAGTGCGGGATGTTCGCCCTGTCGGGCGGTCCGCAAAGGGCGAATATCCCGCACTCAACGACGGGGTGCGCGGCGGAGGCGGGCCGCCGTGTCCGGCCAGGCGACGTGTACTCGCTTCGTGGGGGCCAGCGCCTTGGCCAGGAACGCGTCGCGCAGCACGATCCCCTCGGGAGAGAGCTCGATGACCGTGAGCTCCGGGCCCTCGCCGTCGAGCAGCCAGTACTCCGCGAGCTCGCGCAAGCCGCGATCGAGCACCAGTTCCTCGGCCACGTGGTAGTCACACACCTCGCCGACGGCGTGTCCCAGCCGGTTGCGGGGGATCACGTCGGCGTAGTCGTCGGTCACGGGCTCGAGGTAGCCAACGGTCTCACCGTCCTCTCGCGTGACGGCGAGCCAGGTGTCCACAGGGGCGATCTCCGGCATGGTCATGGCCCGACCCTACGGTCGGCCGTCGCCCTGGAGCGCGCTGTTTTCCTCCGGGAGCCTCAGCCCTCAGAAGACCGGCGTCAGCCCAGGTCCGATTTCCGGATCAGACCGTGCACGCCCACCGTCCGGTCGACGACCTGCGAGATCGCGAAGTCGGCCGCGGCCGACAGGTAGGCGTAGGCGACCGCCCGGTCCAGGCCGTGGTCGTGCTCCAGGAAGTCGAGAGCGTTGACGACCGCCCGGCGCATGGCGACATCCAGGTCGTTGAGCTGCCCGCCCACCGAGCCGTCCGGGTCGGACAGCCCGATGGGGATCCACGCGTCCGCAGTCTCCGCGAACGGGTACGAGTACGCGACCGACGGCGCATCGCCTGAGCCCGGCTTGCAGACGGTGAGCCGGAACGTTCCGCGCAGTGATCCCTCCATCGCGGTGAGCGCCACCTCCCCGTCGCCCATCGCCATGTGCGGGTCCCCGACATAAAAGAGCGCGCCCTCGGCGCTGACCGGCAGGTAGAAGGCGGAGCCGGCACCCAGGTGGCTGATGTCTATGTTGCCGCCGCCGAGCGTGGGCGGGATCGAGTTGGCCTCGGGGGCGGTGAGGTTCGTCGTCTCGGCGAACGCGACGCCCATCATCCCGAAGAACGACCGCAGCGGGAACCGGACGCGGCCCGAGCCGGAGCCCATCACGGCGTGGCCGCCCCGCACGCTCGCGAATACCGACACGTTGCCGTACTCGGTGGGAATGCCGGACTCCCGGCCGTCGGAACCGACCGGCGGCATCACCTCGTCGAGCGTGATCCCGGCGGGCGCACCGGTGGTGGTCGCCGCCAGAGCGCCCTTGCCGTGCCGGGACGAGACCAACCCGTACGGAACGCGCGGCGTGGCCGCCAGGGTCTCGATCTTGAGGACGTCGCCAGGTTGGGCGCCCTCCACGAACACAGGCCCGGTCACGACGTGCGGCCCGTCGACGTCGAAGTCTCGCGGAGTGCGGGAGTATCCGGCGGCGATCGCGACGGCGTCGTCGAGCACCTCGCGCCGTCGGACGCCGTGCTGCGCGAAGTACGCGACGGGGTCGCGGCCCTGGTCCTCGAGGATGCCCTCGTGGGAGACGGAGTCGATGGTGACCGTCTGGCCGGAGCGCACCCGCGCCACGGCGTCGGCGTGCACGGACGGAACGTAGCCCCAGAGGACTTCGTCGGCCTCCGAGCCCAGGTAGACGTCGCCCGGGATATGGCCGCGGCCCGGCTGCAGGACGCCGGAGAACCTCCCTGAGCTGAGCGCGGCCCCCGCGCCTCGGTTCGTGGCCGACGCCGCAGCCGGGACCGCCGAGCCGGCCGCCAGCGCCGACCCCGCGCCCATCCCGAGCGCCGCCTGCAGGAACCGCCGTCGGCCCAGTGCGGAGACCAGAGTCTCTGCCGCGGCACGTCCGGATTGGTGTCGGGGAAGGATCACGGCTCCACGCTCCTTAGATATGGCGCGGCCGGGCGCCGCACGGTCTCGACGGTAGGAACCGGAGATTTCCCCCGTGTGTGCTCGCCGTTACGGCAACCGGACCAGTCACTCTGTGCCGTGCGCCGAGGTAGAACTCTGGCGAGGTAGAAGTGCAGCGAGGTAGAACCGCAGCGCACCAAGGTGCGCTGCGGTTCTACCTCGCCAGAGTTCTACCTCGCCAGAGTTCTACCTCGCGCTGGTTCTCGGCGAGCGGGTCAGTCGAAGTACGTCTCGACGTCGACCGGGCCGCCCTCCTCGGCGAACTCGTCGTGGACGGCGGCCCGCAGCCCGGCGTCGTACAGGTAGTCCAGGGCCGTCGATGCGAGCCCGGCCGTGCTGTCGACGGCGGCCGACACCGCCGCCGGGGTCGCCGCCGCAGCGGCGAACTCGGCGGTGTGCAGCGCGACGTCCGGGTCGGAGACCTGCACGAGCGGGTGGATGCCCGGGATCCGGAACGAGAAGTTGCCGAAGTCGGTGGACGCCGCGAGCGTCTCCGACAGCACGCCCGCCGGTAACGGGTCACGCCCACGACGACGCTGAGCGGAGACCCAGCGGTCGGTGAGCGCCCGGTTGGTGCGCACCGGCAGGCTCGGATGGGCGCCGTCGTCCCAGGTGATCTCGACGTCAGTACCCGTCATGCGGGCCGCGCCGTGGGCGATGTCGTCGAGGCGGTGCGAGAGGTCGCGCAGCGTGTCCGCGTACTTGGACCGCGCGTACAGGTGCACGACCGCCCGCTCGGTGATGATGCTCGGCCGCGTGCCGCCCTCCGCGATCGTCGCGTGCACGCGGTCTACCGGCGGCATCTGCTGCCGCAGCAGGCCGATGGCCTGGTACGCGAGGCTGGCGGCGTCCAGCGCGTTGCGGCCCATGTACGGCTGGGCGGACGCGTGCGCCGGGCGCCCCGTGAACGTCCAGGTCAGCAGACGGCGGCCGAGCCAGACCTGGTCGGCGACGTCGAGCCCGTACGGGTGCACCATGATCGCGGCGTCGATGCCCTCGAGCGCCCCGTTCCGGGCCAGCACCTCCTTGCCGGTGTGCCCCTCCTCTGCGGGCGTACCGAGCAGGACCACCCGTCCCGCCGGGGCGTCGGCCGAGGTCATGACGTCGTGCAGGGCGAGGAAGGCGCCGACGCCGGACGCCGCGATGACGTTGTGGCCGCAGGCGTGGCCGATGCCGGGCAGCGCGTCGTACTCCGCGCAGATCGCGATGGTGGGCCCCGCGGCATCGCCGACCTCGGCCCGGAACGCCGTCGGCACCCCGTGGGCACCGAGCTGGGCCTCGACGCCGTGCCGCGCCAGCACCTCGACCAGCGTCGCCGCGCTGCGGTGCTCCTCGAAGGCCGTCTCCGGGTCCTCGTGCAGGCGCCGGACGATCTCCGCCAGCTCCGGCTCGAGTTCCTCGGCCGCGTGCTCGACCGCGGAGACCTGGGCGGCCGGCGCACCGCCGTCGGGCAGACCTGCACCAGCTTGCCCGACGGCGCCGGGGCCGCCCACGGCGAACGCGCCGGACGAGCTGGACGCACCGGACCCGGCCGACGCGCCGGTCAGAGCCTCCCGCCGCCCGGCGGTCTCGGCGACCAGATGGTCGAGATAGGCGGTGCTGGGCGGGATGGCGCGGTTCATGCGGTCCATCGTATGGAAGTCGTTACCCGGCCGAAAAATCACCCTTTACATTACGGACCTACGCTGCCTGACCAACGGAGAACCAAGGGAGACCGTATGAGCACCGCAGCACCGCCTGTCCGCCCGTCCCGCGCCGACCGGTTCCTGGGCGCCGTCGAACGGGTGGGCAACCGGCTGCCCGAGCCGTTCACGCTCTTCCTGATCCTGTTCCTGGTCATCGCCCTCGTCTCGACATTCATGGCGCTCGCGGACGTGACCGTGCAGGTCCCGGGCGCCGAGGAGGTCACGGAGATCCAAGGGCTGTTCACGCCCGAGGGAATGACGTGGTTCACGGAGAACATCGGCGCGAACTACATCGGCTTCCCGCCTTTGATGACGGTCCTGACGATCTGGCTCGCCGTCGGCGTCGCCGAGAAGACCGGTCTGCTCGCTGCGGGAGTACGTGCGGTGTTCGGTTCGGCGCCCCGCTGGGCGCTGCCGTACGCCGTCGGCTTCGTGGGCGTCGCCGGCAGCGTCATGTCCGACAGCAGCTTCATCGTCATCCCGCCGCTCGCGGCGATGGTGTTCAAGGCCGCCGGCCGGCACCCGGTCGCGGGCCTGCTCGGCGGCTTCGCCGCGACGGGCGCCGGGTACTCGACGAACTTCGCCGTGACCAGCCTGGACGCGCTGTTCTCCGGCATCACGGTCTCGGTGACGCAGATCCTGCCGAACCCGGGTGACCCCGTGAACCCGGTGTCGAACTGGTACTTCAACGTCGTCTCGGCGCTTCTGCTGTCCGTGGTCGCGGGCTTCCTGATCGACAAGGTGCTGGAGCCCCGGCTCGTCCGGCAGTCGGTCCCGGTCGACGAGGCGCGGTTCGCCGGCACGGTGGTGCCCGGCGCCGCCAGGACGGTTCCCGGAGCGAGCGCATCCACCGAGCCGGAGGGCACCGAGGAGTCCGCCGACCTGTCGCCGACCGAGCGGCGCGGCCTGGGCTTCGCCGTCGCGGCGCTGCTGCTGGTGGCCGCGGTCATGGTGGTCGCTTTCGTGGTGCCCGGCTCGCCCTGGCGCAACGAGGACGGCGGGTTCCTGCCGGAGTCGCCGCTGCTCAGCTCGATCACCTTCGTGATCTTCGTGCTGTTCCTCGTGCCCGGCGTCGTCTACGGCGTGGTGACCAGGTCCGTCACGTCGATGAAGGACATCCCGCGACTCCTGGAGCAGTCCATCAAGGACATGGCGGGGTTCCTCGTGCTGGCGTTCGTGCTGGGCCAGTTCATCGCGCTGTTCAACTGGTCAGGGGTGGGCCAGTGGATCGCCGTGGCGGGCGCGGAGGGGCTCCAGTCGGCCGGCCTGACCGGTTACGGGGCGATCATCGGCTTCCTGGTGCTCGCGTCCTTGCTGAACCTGTTCATCATCTCGGGCTCGTCGCTGTGGACGATCATGGCCGCGGTGTTCGTGCCGATGTTCGCACTCATCGGGTACGAGCCCGGGTTCGTGCAGGCGGCGTTCCGCGTCGGCGACTCCGCGACGCAGATCATCACGCCGCTCAACCCCTACATGATCGTGCTGCTCACGTTCCTGCGGCGCTGGGAGCCGGGCGCCGGCCTCGGCACGGTGATGGCGCGGCTGCTGCCGTTCACCGTGGCGTTCTGGCTGGTGTGGGCGGCGATCCTGTCGGTGTTCTTCTTCTTCGACCTGCCGGTCGGGCCAGGAAACGGGATCTTCCTGGAGTGACCGGGTCGGTCAGTCCAGGTAGTCCTTCACCAGCTGCTCGGCCAGTCCCGTGTACGTGTCGGGGGTGAGCGCGGCGAGGCGGGCGGCGACGTCGTCGGGCAGGCCGAGGCCGGCCACGAACTCGCGCATGCGCGCGCCGTCCACCCGCTGGCCGCGGGTCAGGTCCTTGAGGCGCTCGTACGGGTTCTCCATGCCAGCCACGCCGGCGACGGACGCCGCGCGCATCGCGGACTGGACGGGCTCGCCCAGCACCTCCCAGTTGGCGTCGAGGTCCTCGCGCAGCAGCGTCTCGTTGACGGCGAGCCGGTCCAGGCCGCGCGCCACGTTGTCGATCGCGAGCAGGCTGTGCCCGAACGCGGGACCGATGTTCCGCTGCGTCGTCGAGTCGGTGAGGTCACGCTGCAGGCGGCTGGTCACGAGCGTCGCCGAGAGCGTGTCCAGGAGCGAGCACGAGATCTCGAGGTTGGCCTCGGCGTTCTCGAACCGGATCGGGTTCACCTTGTGCGGCATCGTGGACGAGCCAGTGGCGCCCTCCACCGGGATCTGCGTGAAGAACCCGAGCGAGATGTACGTCCACACGTCCGTCGCGAGGTTGTGCAGGATCCGGTTGAAGCGCGCGACGTCCGCGTAGACCTCGGCCTGCCAGTCGTGCGACTCGATCTGCGTGGTCAGCGGGTTCCAGTCCAGGCCGAGGCCCTCGACGAACGCCTTGGACACCGCGGGCCAGTCGGCCGTCGGGACGGCGACCGTGTGCGCGCCGTACGTGCCGGTGGCGCCGTTGAGCTTGCCCAGGAACTCGGCGCCGTCGACGCGGCGCAGCTGACGGCGCAGGCGGTGCGCCAGGACGGCAAGCTCCTTGCCCAGGGTGGACGGCGTGGCCGGCTGCCCGTGCGTGCGGCTGAGCAGGGGCGCCGCAGCATGCTCGCGCGCCATGCCCGCGAGCTGGTCGACGACGGCGGTCGCGGCCGGGAGCCACACGTCGCGGACCGCGCCCCGCACCATCAGGGCGTACGACAGGTTGTTGATGTCCTCGCTGGTGCAGGCGAAGTGCACGAGCTCGCTCGTTGCGGGCAGGCCCGTCGTGCCCAGGGCCTCCGGAGCCGCGGCGATGCGACGCTTGATGAAGTACTCGACGGCCTTCACGTCGTGCACCGTCTCGCGCTCGATCTCGGCCAGCTCGGCGATCTCGTCCGCGCCGAACGTAGCGGGGATCGCACGCAGGTAGTCGATCTCCTGCGGCGACAGCGTGGGTGCCCCGGGGACCACCGGCGCACTGACGCCGGACGCGCCGTTGCACAGGGTGATGAGCCACTCCACCTCGACGTGGATGCGCTCGCGGTTCAGCGCCGCCTCGCTCAGGTGGTCCACGAGCGGCGCGACGGCCTTGCGGTACCGGCCGTCCAGGGGGCCGAGCGCGATGGCCGGGCTCACGTCCGCGAGAGTGACGCGGGTGGCGGGGCCGGCGGTTGTGGTGGTGGTCTCAGGCACGTGCCCCATTCTCCCACGGGAGATCCGCAGGGAGCCCGCACAGACCCGCCCCACGCCGTTCCGCGGCTGCGAGCCTGACCACAACCGGCCTTCCCGATGACTCGTGCACAGGTGGGCGTTCGTGCCCGACGGCGGTGCCCCCTCCGCGCCTAGCGTCGTGGGAGGTCGTTCCAGGCCGGCCGGACGAGGACCGCGCCGGACGAACGGCGCCGGGTGAACGGCGCCGTGTGAACAGTGTCGGACGAACAGCGAAGGAGGCCTGATGAACGGTGCGTGCCTGCCGCCCGCGCCCAGCGGGGGCGACCCGAGGGCGGCGCTCGCGACCGCGCTGGAGCTGGTGGCCCGGGGGACCGACCAGCTCCGGGCGGCGATGGAGGTGGAGTGGGAGGCGCCGGCCGCGCGGCTGTACCGGGCGGAAGTGGGCGAGGCAGTGAGCGCCGTGGCGCGCGAGCTGGGTCTGCTGGAGGAGGCGATGCGCCGCGCCGCCGAGTACCTCGCCGCGGGTGGGCCGGGATGAGCGCGACCGGGACCACGGCGCTCGGACCGCCGCCGGACGATCCGCGCCCGCCGGAGGGCCCGCGCCTGCCCGCGGACACCGTCACGGTGTTCGGCGGAGCGGGAGCCACCAGCGTCGAGTCGGACTCGGTGCGTCGCGCGGCCGCCCGGGTGGCCGACGCCGCCGACGACCTGCGGGCCGCCGCGACGCAGTGCCTGGCGGCGAGCGAGGACATCGTCTTGCCCGGGATCGCCGGAGCAGCCGGAGCACTCCGGCGGCCCGACACCACCCTCGGCCTGGCGGGCGGCGTCGACCTGGCGGGCGGAGCCGCGCTCGGCCCGGCTGCTCGGGCGTTGGAGGCAGCCGCGCACGAGGCCGCGCGGCGACTCATGGCCCACGCCGACCGGTGCGACCTGCTCGGGTGGCGCCTGCTGCGTGCGGCCGGTCTGTACGAGGAGGCGGAGTCGACGGCGGAGCGCCTGGTCGGTGTGCTCGTCACCGCCGGGGCGTTCGGCATCGGGGCGGCGTTCGGCGTCCTGGGCGGGCCGGGCCTCGCCGGGGCCGGCGTCCTGGGCGTCGGGGAGGTGGCCGGGCGGCTGGGCGGTGGAATGGTCGCCGGCGGCGGCTCCCTGGCGATCGCAGGACGAGTGGCGTCCGCCGCGACGCGGGGCCTGGCCCCGTACTCGGACGAGGCGTTCGCGGGTCTGGGCAGCGGCGTCGCGTTGGCACAGCCGGCACTGGCTCGGAGACGCCCGGGCATCGCCGGAGGGGCGGGCGTGCTGGCACACGTGGCCCGCGAGCTCCCGGTGCTGGGGAGCGACGACAGCGGGGTGCGGGTCACCCGGCTCGCCCCTGAGGACTTCGCCGCGGGTTCGGTCCCCGCCTGGTCCGAAACCGGAGCCGGGTCAGTGCGGGAGGCACTGGCCAGGATGGACGGCCTCTACCCGGCGGCGGGCGGGGCGCCGGCGGGCACGATGGCTGTCCAGAAGGTGCTCGGGCCCCACGGCGCGGTGTCCTGGACCGTCCTGATCCCTGGCACGCAGTCGACGCTGTCCGCCGATCATCCCTTGGACGGCCGGAGCGACCTCGAGCTGATGGCGGGCCAGGCCGACGGCGTGACGGCGGCGATCGAGCAGGCGCTCGCCGACTCCGGCGTCGGACCCGACGAGCCCGTCACCCTCGTGGGCCACAGTCTGGGCGGGATCGCCGCCACCGCGCTGGTGGCGCGGGCCGGATTCGCGGAGCGCTACCGGGTGGGCGGGCTCGTCACCGCCGGCTCACCAACGGGCCTGCCGGCCACGCCGCCTGGCGTCCCGGTGCTGCACCTGGAGACCCCGGAGGAGCTGGTCGCGCACGCCGACGGCCGCTCCGCCGGGGAGAACCCCCGCACGCGGGACCGCGTCACGGTGGTCCGGTCCCTCCAGGACTCGACCGGGGCGATCGATCGCGCGGCGTCAGGCAGCCTGGTCCAGGCGCACTCCGTCACCACGCATGTCCGCACGCTGGACCTCGCGATCGGGTCGGGCGACCTCCGGGTGACCGAGGTGGCCGACCGGATCGGCTCACGGCTGCGGGGAACGACCGCGAGCACCACGTTCTACCGGACTGAACGGGCCGGCCCGTGACGTCAGTCCGAGATCCGGTTGGGCAGCAGCGCCAGCAGGATCGTCTGCACCACCGAGATCACGAGCGCCGCCAGCACGAACCACCAGAAGCCACCGGTCACCTCCAGGCCCCAGTTCGGCTGGTCCGAGAACCAGGACTGGTTGGTGATGAGCGTGGTGATCCACAGCATGAGCGTGTTGACCAGCACCGACACCAGGCCCAGCGTAAGGATGTAGAGCGGGAGCGAGATGAGCTGGACTATCGGCTTCACGATCATGTGGACCAGGCCGTAGACCACTGCGACCACCACGGTCGCGAGGATCGTGCCCAGGGTGGTGCCGTCGCTCACGACGTCCATATGAGAGCCGAGGATCAGGGCCGACAGCCAGATTGCCAGTGCGGTGATGAGGATGCGCGCCACGAGCTTCATCTCGCCATCGTGGCATGCTGACCCTCGTGGAAGAAGCATTCGTACCGCTCCGGCCGGCCGTGTCGGCACTCCCCGCCTACGTTCCGGGCGCGAGCGCCGGTGCCGGTGCCCCGGCGTGGAAGCTCTCGTCGAACGAGAACCCGTACGCGCCGCTGCCGTCCGTCCAGGCCGCCATCACGCGTGCCGCGGCCGAGGTGAACCGGTACCCCGACATGTACGCCGAAAAGCTCGTCGCGGCGCTCGCGGCGCACAGCGGGGTGACCGTCGAGAACGTGGTCGTCGGCAACGGTTCCGTCGCGCTGCTGGCGCACGTCCTGAACGCCGTCGTCGACCACGGGGACGAGATCGTGTTCCCGTGGCGCTCGTTCGAGGCCTACCCCATCGCGGCCGCGGTGTCCGGCGGCACGGCCGTGACCGTGCCGCTCGAGGAGGGCACGGGCCGGCTCGACCTGCCCGCGATGGCGGCCGCGATCACGCCGCGCACCCGCGTGGTGCTGGTCTGCTCGCCCAACAACCCGACCGGTCCGGCGGTGCACGCGGGCGAGCTCGAGACGTTCCTGGCGGCGGTGCCGAAGAACGTCCTGGTGGTGCTCGACGAGGCGTACCTCGAGTTCGTGCGCGACCCGGAGGCGCCCGACGGCCTCGACGTGTTCACGCGAAACCCGAACGTGGTGCTGCTGCGCACCCTCTCCAAGGCCCACGGCCTGGCCGGGCTCCGCGTCGGCTACGCGATCGCCGAGCCGCGCCTCGCCGCCGGGATCCGCGCCGTGTCCACGCCGTTCGGCGTCTCGCACGTCGCGCAGGTCGCCGCGCTGGCTTCGCTGGAACCGGCTGCGCAGAGCGAGCTCATGGCCCACGTCGAGGCACTGGTCGGCGAGCGCACCCGCGTCGTCGAGAGCCTGCGCGGCCAGGGCTGGGTGCTTCCTGAGACGCACGCCAACTTCGTGTGGTTCGACCTGGGCGAGCAGACGATGGAGCGTGCCGCCGAGGCGAAGGCGGCGGGAGTGCTGGTGCGCCCGTTCGCCGGGCACGGGATCCGCGTGAGCATCGGCTCCCCGGAGGCGAACGACGCGTTCCTGAAGGTCGCCTCGGCCTGGCGCTGACGCCTTGTTGTGGGCGTGATCGTTGCGACTTCCCGCCCGTTATAGGCGCAACGATCACGCCCACATCGATCACGCCCACATCAAAGGGCTGTTGGTCAGCTGATCAGCGCGTCCGTGAGGACGCCGTCCCGGGCGGTCCACGCCGGGGCCGCGCCGACGAGTGCGTCGAGCCGGTCCAGCCGACGGGCCGAGGCGGCGTCGGCGGCGGTCAGCACGACTATGCGTTCGCCGCGCTCGCGGTCGAGCCACAGGCTCTGGAAGATCGTGTCGAGCCGGCCCACGCGCGCCGAGCGGTAGCGTCGGAGCTGCGTCCGGTCGCCCCGCACCTCGTGCTCGTCCCAGTACCGCACGAACTCGGGCGAGTGCTCGCGCAGGCTGCTCAGCAGGCCGGGCCAGCGCGGTTCGTGCGGGAACTCGGCCTGCCGGGCGCGCAGCCGTCCGGCGAGGTCGCGGAGCACCAGCTCGGGCTCCACGAGGCAGTCGCGCCACTCCTCGTGCGTGAACAGCAGCCATGCGCAGTTCCGGTCGACCGAGTCGACCGAGTCGAGGTCACCGAAGAAGAACCGGTAGCTGCGGTTGACCGCGACGAGGTCGTAGGCGGCGGTCTGGATCGCGGCGGGGAAGGGCAGCAGCCGCTCCAGGATCGCCACGTGCTCCGGCCGCACCTCCATGAGCGGGCTCGGGGCGTGCGGCCCGGCGTCGGCGGTCCGCCCGGCCAGCAGCATGAGGTGCCGCCGCTCCTCGGGCCGCAGCTGCAGCGCCCGCGCGACGGCGTCGAGCACCTGGTCCGACGGGTTGGGCGCGCGACCCTGCTCCAGCCACGTGTACCAGGTGACGCCGACCCCGGCGAGCTGCGCCACCTCCTCGCGGCGCAGGCCAGGGGTCCGGCGGCGACCGGCCTGCGGCAGCCCGACGTCGGCGGGGGTCACGCGCCCTCGTCGCTCGCGCAGGAAGGCGCCGAGCGCCTTGTGGTCCGGGGTCGTTCTGGTCACCGGACCAGTGTCACCCCGCCGCGCCCGCACAACCAGGTGGTGCCAGTACCCGTATGAACAGGCTCCTGGTACCAGGATTCCGGTACCCGCATCGTCGGAGCATGACATCGTCCCTTCCTGCGGCGGTCGACCAGGGCGCACGCCAGGCAACTCCGGCCGGTACACCGGCAGCCACCCCCGCCACCACCCCGGCAGCATTGAGCTCCGCCCGAGCCCTGACCCCCGGCGGCCTCGCCGTCCTGCTGCTGGGCTTTCTCCCGGTGAACTTCACGTTCGGCGCGGTGAACCTGCTGGTCCCGGCCATCGCCGCCGACATGGACACCGGGCCGTCGGGTGGCCTGCTCGTCCTGTCCGCCTATACGACGACGTTCGCCGCGGGCCTGGTGATCTCCGGACGGCTGGGCGACCGGTACGGACGGCGCCGGCTCTTCACGGTCGGGCTGGCCTGCTTCGGGGCGCTGGCCGCGCTCACCGCGCTTGCGCAAGGCCTTGTCGACCTCGTGGTACTGCGGGCCGCACTCGGCCTGGCGGCCGGGCTGTTCACGCCGCAGGTGCTGTCGACCATCCAGGCGACCGCGCCCGACGACCTGCGCGCCCGGGGGATCATCCTCTTCACCGCGTCCTCCGCGGTGGCCACGATCGCGGGCCAGGTGGTGGCGGGCGCCGTCGTCGTCTCGGCGCCCGAGCACCTGGGCTGGCGCGCGGTCCAGCTCGTCACCGCCGTGATCGCGCTCGCAGCCCTGCTGGGCCTGCGAGCGGTGCCCGAGTCACGGTCGGACGCGCCGCTCGTGCTCGACGTGCCGGGCGCCGCGCTCCTGGGTGGTGGGCTGGTGGCGCTCGTGGTTCCGCTGACGATCGGCCCGACGGCGGGCTGGCCCGCCTGGGCACTGGGGCTGCTGGCCGTGGCGGCGGGGACGCTCGTGGTGTTCCAGGTGACCCAGCTGCGGGCGGAGCGGCGCGGTCTGCTGCCCGTGGTGCCACCGAGCGTGCTGCGCGTTCCGGTGGTCCGCATCGGCCTGATCATGACGATGCTCTTCTTCGTCACCTACGGTGCTTTCCTCTTTGAGATCTCGGAGTACTCGCAGACCGTGTGGGGCGCCGATGGGTGGGGCGCCGCCGTCCTCCTGCTCGGCTTCGGCGGAACCTTCGTCGTCACCGCGCTGGTGCTGCCGCGGATCCTGCGCCGGGTCGGGCCGCGGATCATGGTCTACGCCGCGACGGGTCAGGCTCTGGTGCTGCTCGGCATCGCCCTCGTGGTCTGGCTCGACGGCGGGCGGAGCGCCCCGCTAATGCTGCAGCCGCTGCTGGTCGCGCTGGGCGCCGTGCAGGCGATGATGTTCGGACCCGCGCTGCAGACCGTGCTGTCCCGGACGCCGACCTGGGCGGCGGGCGTCGCCGGCGGCCTGCTCACGACGCTGCAGCAGCTCGGCCTGGGGCTGGGCGTGGCGCTGCTCGGCGGGCTCTTCCACACGGTGGCCGGTGCTGCGGGCGGGCACGGCGGCGGAACGGCCGCGGCGGACGCCGGCGGTTTCGGGTCGGGCCTCGCGCTCGGGTTCGTGACCGCCCTGACGGTCCAGGCCGGGTGTGCCGTCGTGTTTGCGCTCCTGGCCCACCGCGTCACACGGCACGGCGTCGCGCGCTGAGCCGGGCGGGCCGGCCCGGCTCGGCCTGACCAAGCCCAATCGGCCTGACCAAGCCCAATCGGCCTGACCAAGCCCAATCAGCCCTGTCAGCGCTCCAGGCAGCGCGCGATGTGGGCCCGAGTTGCCCGGGCGGCCAGGGCGATGTCGTCCTCCTTGCCGGGGTACTCCGCGTGCCCGGCCGGCACCTCCTGCAGCTCCAGCGCAGCCGCCGGCACCGCGTTCGCCACGGCGAACTGCCCGGGCGGCGGCACCGCGGCGTCCCAGAGCGCACACTCGCAGCGCACGGGGATCCGGAGGTAGCCGGCCGCCGTCGACGTGTCGAAGTAGCGCAGCACGTCCCGGGCCTCCGGATGCTCGGCGACGTACCGGCGCACGGCCTCCCCGCTGCCCGTGCACTCCAGGCCGAGGCGCACGTCGTGTTGCCCGAAGCTGGGCACCACGAAGGTCGCGCCCACGAACCGCTGGTCCCACGGCACCGCCAGTGCCCCGATCCCGCCGAAGCTCTCGCCCACGTAGTACAGCGGCAGGTCGCCCGCCACATCCACGAGGGCGTCGGCGGCATGCCAGAGGTCGACGGCGCAGCGGCCCAGCGAGTACGTCTCCACCGAGCTGATCCCGTGCAGGACGTGCTCGGCCGCCGTGTCCGGGGCGCCGACGCCGGTGTTGAGCGCTCCGAGCCCGCGGGCGACGGGGAAGACGACGGCCGCGTCGTCGGGCACGCGGTCGAAGGTGGGCGCCTCCCGGCCGCCGTACCCGTGGCCGCGCACGACGCCGACCCGGGCGGCGCCGTCGGAGGGCAGGGCCAGCCAGCCGCGCAGCCGCAGCCCGCCGGTGCCGGTGTGCTCCAGCTCGTAGACGTCGTGCGCGCCCTGCCTGCCGAGCGACGTCAGCCGGGGTTCGGGGCCCACGCCGCGGGACGCGGCGAACCAGCCGTGCCACAGGTCGCCGAAGCCGGCGGGCGGCGGGACCGGCTCGACCGCACGCAGCGCCGCGCGGTCGTACCCGTAGGTGCCGTCGATGGGCGCGTCGGGAAACCAGCTGTCGTACGGCTCGGGAAGGGGCACCGGATCAGTATCGGCACTGGTCCGACCGGGACGCGGACGCCGCGCGGCCGGGCGGTCGGCAGGCCGGTCAGCAGGTACTGGGTCCGGGGCGCCGAGACTCCGTCGCGCGGCTTGGTGGAATCCGACAAACGGTTCCCGGAGAGATTGGGTGGCATCGTGGCAGACCAACCTACGGAGCCGTAGCCTACGCTTGCGTAGGCTACGAGAGCGTAGGTTGCGGATCGGCCAAATTTCCGGCTGGACCCGTGCCAGGATGGAAAGGTCCCCGGAACGGACCGGGCGTCTCCGCAACAGCGGGCGCTCGCGTCCGCAGTTGAAGGAGGAAGCGTGACTACGACCAACGGCTCCAACGAGGCGATCCCGACGTTGCAGCTACTCGATCCCCAAGGGAACCGCGTCACGACACGCGGCTCCAAGGGTTATCGCGACCGCGCCGCTGCCCTGACCACGGAAGACCTCCGTGGCATGTACCGCGACATGGTCCTGACTCGCCGATTCGACGACGAGGCGACCTCGCTCCAGCGACAGGGCGAGCTCGCCCTGTTCGCGCCGGCTCGTGGCCAGGAGGCCGCGCAGGTCGGCAGTGCCTACGCCCTGCGACCGCAGGACTACGTGTTCCCGTCGTACCGGGAGCACGGCGTGCTGCAGGTCCGTGGCGTGGACCCTGTCGACCGGCTGCGGTTCTTCCGCGGTTCGGACCACGGTGGATGGAACCCGACCGAGCACAACTCGGCCGTCTACACCATCGTCATCGGTGCCCATGCCCTGCACGCGACCGGCTATGCCATGGGCGTCCAGCGGGACGGCACCCCGCACGACAAGCACGACGGCACCGCCGTGATCACCTACTTCGGCGACGGCGCCACCTCGCAGGGTGACGTCAACGAGGCGATGGTCTACGCCGCGGTGAACGACGCGCCCGTCGTGTTCTTCCTGCAGAACAACCAGTGGGCGATCTCCGAGCCGACCACCCGGCAGACGAAGACGCCGCTGTACCGGCGCGGTGAGGCGTTCGGCCTGCCCAGCCTGCGGGTGGACGGCAACGACGTGCTCGCCGTGTACGCCGCGACGCAGGAAGCGCTCGAGCGGGCCCGGGCGGGCGAGGGGCCCAGCTTCATCGAGGCCTTCACGTACCGCATGGGCGCCCACACGACGTCGGACGACCCGACCCGCTACCGCACCTCCGACCAGGAGGAGCAGTGGCAACGCCGGGACCCGATCGACCGCCTGGCCGCCCTGCTGCGCGCCGAGGGCGCGCTCGACGAGGACTTCGAGGCCGAGATCAAGGCCACGGGGGACGAGCTGGGCGCCAAGCTGCGCACCGGCGTCCGCGCCCTCGACGGCGGAGCGCCCGTCTCGACGTTCGACCACGTGTACGCGACGCCCCACGGAACCGTCGCCGCCGAACGGGCCTGGTACGAGGCCTACGACGCCGGTGAGCCGCCGGCCCCGCAGTATGCGATCGCGGACTCAGCGCAGGGAGGCGCACGATGACAACCATGGCGGAACGCACGCAGACCACATCCGGCGCCCCCGAACCGGCGTCGGGCACCCAGACGCTCTCGCTCGGCAAGGCGATCAACGAGGGCCTGCGCGCCGCGATGCGGCGCGACGACAAGGTCATGCTCATGGGTGAGGACATCGGCCCGCTGGGCGGCGTCTTCCGCGTGACCGACGGCCTGCAGGCGGAGTTCGGCGAGCAGCGGGTCGTGGACACGCCGCTGGCCGAGTCCGGCATCGTCGGCACCGCCATCGGCCTGGCCATGCGCGGCTACCGGCCGGTGTGCGAGATCCAGTTCGACGGGTTCGTCTTCCCGGCGTTCAACCAGATCACCACGCAGCTCTCGAAGATCCACAACCGCACGCGCGGCGCGGTGCAGATGCCCGTCGTGATCCGCATCCCGTACGGTGGCGGCATCGGCGGCGTGGAGCACCACGGGGAGAGCCCGGAGGCGCTGTTCGCGCACACCGCGGGCCTGCGCGTGGTCTCGCCGAGCAGCCCACAGGACGCCTACACGATGATCCAGGAGGCCATCGCCTCCCCGGACCCCGTGCTGTACTTCGAGCCGAAGAGCCGGTACTGGGGCAAGGGCCCGGTCGACCTGGACGCACCGGTCGGCACGGACACGCTGAACGCGGCCAAGGTGGTCCGCCAGGGCACCGACGTCACGCTCGTCGCGTACGGGCCGTCCGTCGCGACTGCTGTCAAGACCGCCGAGGCGCTGGCCGAGGAGGGCCGCTCCGCCGAGGTGCTCGACCTGCGTGCCATCTCCCCGCTCGACACGGCAGCCGTCGTGGCGAGCGTGCGCAAGACCGGGCGCTGCGTCGTCATCCACGAGGCGCCGGTGTTCTTCGGGTCCGGCGCCGAGATCGCCGCACGGGTGACCGAGGAGTGCTTCTACGCTCTCGAGGCGCCCGTGCTCCGCGTGGGCGGCTTCCACACCCCCTACCCGGTGGCGAAGCACGAGCACGAATATCTGCCGAGCGTGGATCGCGTGCTCGATGCCGTCGACCGTGCCTTCGCGCACTGAGCCAGGAGTAGCCGAGAGTGAGTTCGAAGAACCAGAGGTTCCCGCTCCCCGACGTCGGTGAGGGTCTCACCGAGGCCGAGATCGTCGAGTGGCAGGTCGCCGTCGGCGACACCGTCGAGGTGAACCAGACGATCGTCGAGATCGAGACGGCGAAGTCGCTCGTCGACCTGCCGTCGCCCTGGAACGGGACGGTCTCCGCCCTGCTCGTGGAGCCAGGTACCACGGTCGACGTCGGCACCCCGATCATCGAGATCACGGTGTCCGACGGCGCCGACGGCGGGTCGGCTCCGAACGGCACCGTCTCCGGTGCCGCCTCGGACGCCGGCTCCGGCGCCCCCGCCCCTGCGGGCGCCCAGGACGAGAGCTCCGGATCGGTGCTCGTCGGCTACGGCACGGCCGAGGCGAAGGCCGGCGGACGGCGTCGCCGGCACCAGGCGGCCCCGGCCGCCGCGCCGTCGGCTGCTCCTGCTCCGGTGGCCGCCGCGGCCCCGGTGGCCAAGCCTGCTCCGGTGGCCGAGCCCGATGAGGCCCCCGCACCCGCCCCGGCCAGGCCGGCCACTCCGCCGTCCGACACCGGGACCACCACCGCCGCGCGGGCGCGCGTGCTGGCGAAGCCGCCGGTCCGCAAGCTCGCCAAGGACCTGGGGGTGGACCTGGCGGGTGTGCACGCGTCGGGTCCCGGCGGCATCGTGACGCGCGAGGACGTGGTCGCCCACGCCGAGCGCTCGTCGGTGCGCACGCTGACGCACTACCCGGACGACGAGCCGTGGCTCGCCTCCGGCGTGGTCTCGCCGGACGGGCGCCAGACGCGTGTCCCGGTGCGGTCGGTGCGCAAGCGCACCGCCGAGGCCATGGTCGCCAGCGCGTTCACGGCACCGCACGTGACGGTCCTGCACAGCGTGGACGTCACGAAGACGATGCGGCTCGTGGCGGACCTCAAGGAGGACCGCGACTTCACCGACGTCAAGGTGACGCCGCTGCTGGTCGCGGCCAAGGCGGTGCTGCTCGCCGTGAAGCGGCACCCGCAGATCAACGCCTCCTGGGACGACGCGGCGCAGGAGATCATCTACAAGCACTACGTGAACCTGGGCATCGCCGCGGCGACGCCGCGGGGGCTCGTGGTGCCGAACATCAAGGACGCGCACACGCTCGACCTGCTCGGCATCGCGAAGGCGCTGGCCGGGCTGACGGCGACCGCGCGGGCCGGGCGCACCTCGGTCACGGACATGTCCGACGGCACCATCACGATCACCAACCTGGGGGTCTTCGGCATCGACACGGGCACGCCGATCCTCAACCCGGGGGAGGCGGGGATCCTCGCCTTCGGCGCGATCCGCAAGCAGCCGTGGGTGCACAAGGGCAAGGTGAAGCCGCGGTGGGTCACGCAGCTGAGCTTCAGCTTCGACCACCGGCTGGCCGACGGCGAGCTCGGCGCCCGGTTCCTCTCTGACGTCGCGCGCGTGCTCGAGGAGCCGGCGCACGGCCTGGTATGGGGCTGAAGCCGATGTGACGTGTCAGACCCCCAGGTCACCATGGTGACCTGGGGGTCTGACACGTCTGGCGACCGGGGCAGTGCGCCCGTCCGGATCCGTCTGGGAGATCCTGGGTGCGGAGAGCGGACTGCTCCGGCGTCTCACGGCGACTGGACTCGGTTCGCCGTGCCTCGGGCAAAGTTCAGTGGTCGCGTGGCCGTCAGGCCACGCGCATGCCCCCGATCGACCGCGGCCGGCCGCGACGACGCTTGCGGCTGCGCACCGTGCCGTCGACGACGATCTCGCCGCCCCAGACGCCCCACGGCTCGCGGCGGGCGAGGGCGCCCGCGAGGCACTGGGCCTTGAGCGGGCAGACCGCGCACGCGCGCTTCGCTTCTTCAAGGTCCGCGGGATGTTCCGCGAACCAGAGCTCGGGCTGTTCCGAGCACGGCACGGAGTCGTCGGTCTCGGTGATGATGTTCGCGAGGTCCACACTGGTCACAACGCAGAAGAGGGCTAAAGGGTTGGGTTTGGTGCATAATCCGGCCGAACTTTTCCTGAACGCTGTCGGAATGCCCGGTTCCGAGGAGCTCACGGCGTGGTCAACCGGACACCTGCAGGCGGTCAGAACCGCCCCGCAGCGCGCCTAGGCTGGACTGCGTGACCCCGACCGACGCCCGGAACAGGACCAGCAGACCTGCTCGGACGAGCACCGCGAGCGGCCCCACGAGCCCCTCCTGGCTCGTCGTCGCCCTGCCCGCCGCGGGCCTGGTGGCGCTCGCGGCACTCTTCGCGGCCGGCGCCTTCTCCGGTGCCTTCACCGCGTTCGCGAACTTCACCGACCCGGGCGCCGTCGTCCGCTGGGGCGCACCCGTCGCGACCGTGCTCACCGAGCTGTCGCTCGCGGTGACCGTGGGCGCGCTCGCGCTGGCAGCCTGCGTGCTGCCGCGCGGGCCGCTGGTGGACCGAGCCCTCGGGGTGGCGGGCGTCGCCGCCGGCGTGTGGACCCTCGCGGCGCTGGTGCAGCTCGTCCTGCGGTTCTCGTGGTCGTTCTACGTGCCCCTGGACTCACCGACGTTCGGCACCGCGCTGATGGAGTACGTGTCGAACCTCGAGATCGGGCGTACCTACCTGGGGATCGTCATCGTCGCCGCGCTGACGGCGGCGATCGCGCTCCTGGTGCGCGGACCGGTCGGTGCCCTGTGCACGCTCGCGCTGCCGCTGGTCGCCCTCGGAATGCAGTCCTCGACCGGCCACGCCGCCGGCGCCGCGAGCCACGACGTCGCCATCTCGGCCCTGTTCCTGCACCTCGGCGGCGCGGCCCTCTGGATCGGCGGCCTGGGCGCCATCGCCCTCGTCGGCCTGCGGCACGCCGTGACCGCCGACGTGATCCGGCGCTACTCCGAGATCGCCTTCTGGTGCTTCCTCGCCGTGGCGGTCTCGGGTCTGGTCAGCGCCTGGATCCGGATCGGCTCGCTCGACGGGCTGAGCACCGACTACGGGACCCTGCTGGTGGTCAAGGCGGCGCTGCTGATCGTCCTGGGCAGCCTGGGCTACCTGCACCGCAGCACCGTGGTCGCCCGGCTCTCCGCCGGCACCACCACCAGGAATGCCGCGATCGGCCTGTTCTGGCGGCTCGCCGCCGTCGAGGTCGGGGTGATGGGCGCGGTGTCCGGTGTGGCGGTCGCCCTCGGCTCCACGGCGCCCCCCGTGCCCGACGACGAGATAGTCGACCCCACCCCGGCCGAGATCGTCACCGGCCACCCGCTGCCGCCCGAGCCGACGGCGCTGCGCTGGCTCACCGAGTTCCAGTGGGACGTCATCCTCGCGTTCGCCTGCGCGGCCGCGTTGTTCGTGTACGTGCGATGGGCCCTGCGGCTGCGGCGCCGCGGGGACGCCTGGCCCGTGGGCCGCACCATCTCCTGGTGCCTCGGCATCCTCGTCCTGTTCTGGGCCACCAACGGCGGGGCCGCCGCCTACGGACACGTCCTGTTCAGCGCGCACATGGTGCAGCACATGATCCTCGCGATGGTCGTGCCGCTGTTCCTCGTGCTGGCGGCGCCCGTCACCCTGCTCGTCCGGGCCGTCCCGGCGCGCAAGGACGGATCGCGCGGTCCTCGCGAGTGGGTCCTGGTCCTGGTGCACTCGGCAGTGGGCCGGTTCCTGGCGAACCCGGTCGTGGCCGCCGTCCTGTTCGCGGGCGGGATGATCGTCTTCTACTTCACGCCCCTGTTCGAGCTGGCGCTGACCACCTACGCGGGTCACCTGTGGATGGTCGCCCACTTCACGCTCGTGGGTTACCTCTTCGCAAACGCCCTGATCGGCGTCGACCCCGGGCCCTCCCGCCCCGGGTACCCGCTGCGGCTCGTGCTCCTGTTCGCCACCATGGCGTTCCACGCGTTCTTCGGCGTCACGCTCACCTCGGGGACCGCGCTGCTCGTGCCCGACTGGTTCGGGCTCATGGGCCGTCCCTGGGGACCCAGCGCGATCGAGGACCAGCAGAAGGGCGGCGCCGTCGCCTGGGGCATCGGCGAGCTGCCGACCCTGCTGCTCGCCGTCGGCGTCGCCATCTCCTGGGCCCGCTCCGACGCGCGCGAGGCCAAGCGGAACGACCGCAAGGCGGAACGCGACGGCGACGCCGAGCTCGAGGCCTACAACAAGATGCTGGCCGAAAAGGCAGACCAGGCCGCAAAGCGAGGTGACCCCTGACCGGACCTTGGTTGTGGGCGAGATCGTTGCGCCTAAAACGGGCGCGTAGTCGCAAAAATCGCGCCCACAACCAGGGGGGTGCGTGGTAGACGTGTTCGGTGAGCGAATCTCCGCAGACCCCGTTCCACGACCTCGACCACTACGTCGCCATCCCGCGGCTCACCGGCCTCACGGCCAGCCAGGACGGCACCCGCATCGTCGTAGGAGTCCAGACGCTCGACGGCGAGCGCACCGCCTACCGCACCGCCCTGTGGGAGGTGGACCCGGCAGGCGAGGCACCGGCACGACGGCTGACCCGGTCCGCGAAGGGCGAGTCGTCCGCCGTCTTCACCCGCTCCGGCGACCTCCTGTTCACCTCCGCCCGGCCGGACCCGGACGGCAAGGAAGGCGACGAGCCCACGTCCGCCCTCTGGCTCCTGCCGGCTGACGGCGGCGAGGCCCGCGTGATCGCCGCGCCGCCGGGCGGCACCTCCGGGCCGCTCACGGCCCGCGACTCCGACACGGTGAGCGTCGCCGCCGGCCTCCTGCCCTCCGCGAAGGACCTGACGCAGGACGCCGAGCTGCGCAAGGCCCGCAAGGACCAGAAAGTCTCCGCGATCCTGCACACCGGCTACCCGGTCCGGCTCTGGGACCACGACCTCGGACCCGACCAGCCACGGCGCTTCGCCGGCGACCTCGCGGCGCTCGCGGACGAACCGGCGGCGCCGCTGCCCGGAACCCCGGCCGCCGAGGGCGAGACCCCGGACGAGGAGAGCCCGGTCTCGGGCAAGCACCTCGACCTGCGCGACCTCACCGGCGCGGGCCGGCACCTCTTCGAGCACTCGGCGGACCTGTCCGCGGACGGCGCCACGCTGGTCACCACCTGGTCGGTGCCCGACGCCGGTGCCGCCGTCCGCAGCACGCTCGTCGCCATCGACACCGCCACCGGTGACCGCCGGGTGCTCGTGGACGACCCCGACGCCGACGCCACCGGCCCCTGCATCTCGCCCGACGGCGCCTGGGTCGCCTACGTGACCGAGTCCATCTCGACCCCGGACGAGGCCCCGGTGATCCGGCTGGCCCTGGTGCCGACCGACGGCTCCGCGGAGCCGGTGGTCCTCGCCGACGACTGGGACCGCTGGCCCGGCGGCCCCACCTGGCTGCCGGACGGCAGCGGCCTGCTGGTCCAGGCCGACGACGACGGCCGCGGCCCGGTCTTCCTGCTCACGTTCTCCGGGGCACTCCCGGGCAGCGACGTCGTGGTCGAGAAGCTGACCGCCGACGACGCCGTCTTCTCCGACCTATCGGTCACCCACGACGGCGCCACTCTGTTCGCGCTGCGCACCTCCTACGCGGCCCCGGCCGAGCCGGTGCGGATCGACCTGGCGGGCTTCCGCGCCTCGGGCGAACCGGGCGAGCGGACCCCGCTCGCCGCGACCCTCCTGCGCTCGCCGGTGCCGGCCCCGGAGCTGCCGGGCGCGCTCACCGAGATCGAGACCACCATCGAGGACGGGACGCGCGTACGCGCCTGGCTGGCGCTGCCCCGTGATGCGGGGCCGGATGCCAAGGCCCCGCTCCTGCTGTGGATCCACGGCGGCCCGCTGAGCTCCTGGAGCGCCTGGAGCTGGCGCTGGAACCCGTGGCTGATGGTCTCCCAGGGCTACGCCGTGCTGCTGCCGGACCCGGCGCTGTCGACCGGGTACGGCCAGGAGTTCGTCCAGCGGGGGTGGGGCGCCTGGGGCAAGGCGCCGTTCACCGACCTCATGGCGATCACTGACGCCGCCGAGGCGCTGCCCGAGATCGACGAGACACGCACGGCCGCGATGGGCGGCTCGTTCGGCGGTTACATGGCGAACTGGGTGGCCGGACAAACCGACCGCTTCAAGGCGGTGGTGACGCACGCCAGCCTGTGGGCGCTGGACCAGTTCGGCCCCACCACGGACGCCGGCTTCTACTGGGCCCGCGAGATGACTCCCGAGATGGCGCTGGAGAACAGCCCACACCTGGCGGTGGGCGATATCCGCACGCCGATGCTCGTGATCCACGGTGACAAGGACTACCGCGTGCCGATCGGCGAGGGCCTGCGCCTGTGGTTCGAGCTGCTGACGAAGTCGGGCCTGCCCGCCTCCGACGACGGCGAGACCGTGCACCGGTTCCTGTACTTCCCGGACGAGAACCACTGGGTCCTCACGCCGCAGAACGCCAAGGTCTGGTACCAGGTGGTCTCGGCCTTCCTGGCCGAGCAGGTGCTCGACGAGACGCCGAACCTGCCGACCACGCTGGGCTGACTGAAGTACGCCGAAGTAGAGCGTCCGTCCGACGCCCGGCACCTTGGTCGCCGAAGTAGAGCGTGCGTCCGGACGGACGCTCTACTTCGGCGCGATGGGGTTCAGCCTGCGCGGACGGCGCCCACGACGCGCACGCGCACAGCGACGTCGTCGATCTCCTCGGGAACCTTGTCCACGAGGCCTGGGTCCGTCACATTGACCTGCAGTACCCAGCTTCCGCCGGGTCCTGTCACTTGCTCCACCGAGACCTCCTCGGCGAGCACCTCGACCGGTGATCCACCGGACGTGCCGGGTTCAGTGTGCTTTCGTGCTGGGTACTCGCGCGGAGGCTGCCCGAAGGACGTCGTGAACTCAGGGGCGACGCCAACTCCGATCACACCGTCGAGCCCGGTCACTTTTTCCCGCAATGCGGCTTTTGCGGACCGAGCCTCGTCGAGTGTTGCCATCCCGATCACCTCCTGGTCATCCATTGTGTCCCCCGTGTCTACCCCCTTGCATGGTGTTCGGCATGAGGCGAAGGTCACTTTTCGAGGCCCGAGCAGAGCCGCAGGTCAGGCAGGTTGCGGCCGGCGACGCGCCGGGCGGACACGCCCGCGCTCGCGGACGCCCGGACCGACACGCCCGGCGTGGGAAACGCTGGTGCGCATACCGAACAAACTCGAACTGGTGCATTCCGTACTCCGGCCAGTGCGTACTTCATCCGAACGGATGCGCCGGCTCGCCGGCCAGCTCGATCTCCAGGATGTCGAGGACCTGGTCGATCGGATTGGCATAGGTGAGTCCCTTCCCGCTGTGTCCGCCGGACTCCGACCCGGCGAACAGGAGGCCGATCGCCACGCCGTCCTCCCGGTACACGAGCGCCCCCGAGTCGCCGCCCCGGGAGAAGGGGCCGTCGTCGAGGCTCTCGATCTCGATCTGGTCGTCGAAGCTGAGCGCGCCGAGATCCTCGTAGCCCACTATGACGTCGTCCAGCTCGATGGCGGTGACCCGCCCCCGGGTGACCGCCGTCGTGCGGCCGACCTTGCCGACGATCTCACCACCGAGGGCGCGTGCGGTCTTCACGACGCGCCCGACGGGGTACTCGAAGTCGATCGGCACCCGGTCGAGCCGTGCGATGGCGGCGTCCGTGTAGGCGGGCTCGTGCGCGTCCAGGTTCACCACCTCCGTCAGCTCACCGATCCGGTCACCCGGCGGCAGCCCTCCGTCCGCGGGGCCGGGCTGCAGGACCGTGTCGCCGGGCCGTGCGTCGGGGGAGCCGGCCAGCACGTGGTAGTTCGAGAGCGCGAAGAGCTCGCTGTCGCCGCCGGGGCTCGCGCGGGTCACGAACGCCCCGAGGGTGCCCGCCGTGACACCGACGTGGCCGATGGAGATGCCCGGCCGCAGCGGCCGGCGTCGGTCCGTGTCGCCGTCGGCCTGCGACGTCGGTGCGGGTGGGCGCGGGCCCAGCTCGCTCACGGGGCGGATGCGGCCGGTGCGTCGGATGTCGACGTCGGGTCCCACCTCTGCCGAGACCTTGCGCACTATCGAACGGGCCCGGGGGATCCCGAGCCGGTAGCGGACGGCGATGCCGAAACCGCCTTCGGCCTGGGGAACCAGGCCGAGGGCGAGGGTGGGGGCGCGGACGACGTCGGCGGCCTCCGACGCCGATCGCCCGCCCAATGACCGCGGCGTTGCCACGACTCCATGCTTCTCAGCGAGCTCTCGGGCGAAGGCTGCGAGCTGCTCCTTCATCTTCCTGGCCTGGTCGCGGTCCATGCCTTGATCCTCTCCTCACCCACCCACACGACACGGCACGCGCAGTGGCGACACGCCGGTCTGTCCTACAAAGTCATCCGATAGACGGATATCGCCTCGCCAGGTTTGCGCGGTACGTTCCTCTGCTACACCCAACCATGGCCGGGTGAAAGCCAGGAAGACCTGGGATGTCACAAAACGTCCTGGGTCTCCTCCTGAATCGTTGGCGGTGCCCGCTCCGGGCCCGGTGAACACGGAACGGCGAGAATGATCGGGACGATGGATGAGACGCGGAGCGCGCGGGTGACTCGCGCCGACGTGCGCGCGGCCCTGATGTGGGCCCTCGAGCGGGACCGCGACGCTCTGCTTGCGCACCGGGCGGCCGTGCACTCCAGCAAGAGCGACCTCACGCGCCGTCGGGCCGACAAGGCACTGGTCGAGCAGTGGCGTGCTCGCAGGCCGGACAACGGGAAGGGCAGCACGTCCCGGGAGTGACAATGGCCGGGTGAGCACAGGAGTCCAGAGTCTTCCCCGGGTCCGCGCGTCCGAGCTCGTCGGGCGCGGCTGGCTGAACACCGGCGGCCGCGACATCACGCTCGCCGAGCTGCGCGGCAAGGTGGTCGTCCTCGACTTCTGGACCTTCTGCTGCATCAACTGCCTGCACGTCCTCGACGAGCTGCGCGAGGTCGAGGAGCGGCACCGCGACGAGCTCGTCATCGTCGGTGTGCACTCGCCCAAGTTCGAGCACGAGGCCGATCCGGACGCGCTCGCCGCCGCCGTCGAGCGGTACGAGGTGCGGCACGCCGTCCTGGACGACCCGGAGCTGATCACCTGGGGCGCGTACACCGCGCGGGCCTGGCCCACGCTCGTGGTCATCGATCCCGAGGGGTACATCGTGGCGCAGATGGCCGGCGAGGGGCACGGCTCCGCGATCGCCGCGCTCGTCACCGACCTGATCGCCGAGCACGCCGCGAAGGGCACGCTGCACCGAGGCGACGGGCCGTACGTGCCGCCCGCCCCGGCCTCGGGCACGTTGCGGTTCCCCGCGAAGGCCCTCGCGCTGCCGAACGGGAACCTCCTGGTCGCGGACGCCGGGCACCACTCCCTCGCCGAGCTCGCACCCGACGGCGAGACGCTCGTGCGGCGCATCGGCTCGGGCGAGCGCGGGCTGCTGGACGCCCGCGCCCGCGAGGCGCGGTTCAGCGAGCCGAACGGCCTGTGCCTGGTGCCGGATGAGCTGCGTGCCCACCTCGGCTACGACGTCGTGGTCGCGGACACCGTCAACCACGCACTGCGGGGCGTGCGCCTCGACGACGGCGCGGTCACGACGGTGGCAGGTACCGGCGAGCAGTTCATGGTCGGCGGCCAGGAGAACGTCGCCGGGCGCGACGGCGCCCCGTCCCGGGCCTTCGAGGCCGGGACGGCCGTCGCGCCGCTCGACCTGCGGCTGAGCTCCCCGTGGGACGTCGCGTGGTCGCCGGTGCGCGGCGCGTTCGTCGTCGCCATGGCCGGCAACCACACCCTGTGGGAGGTCGACCTGCTGCAGGGCTCGGCGGCCCTGCTCGCCGGCACCATGAACGAGGGCCTGGAGGACGGTCCGGGCGAGGGCGCCTGGTTCGCCCAGACGTCCGGCGTCGTGCCCTCCGTCGATGCCGAGGGCCGGCCCGACGGTGGCCTGTGGATAGCCGACTCCGAGACCTCGTCGCTGCGCCGGGTCGAGCTGTCCGACGGCGCCGACGGCGCGCCCAGCGCTGTCGTCCGCACCGCCGTCGGCCAGGGCCTGTTCGACTTCGGGCACCGCGACGGCGCCGCCGACCAGGCGTTGCTGCAGCACCCCCTCGGCGGGGCCACGCTGCCCGACGGCTCCGTCGTCGTCGCCGATACCTACAACGGCGCGCTGCGCCGGTACGACCCGGCGTCCGGCGAGGTGACCACCCTCGCGAAGGACCTCGCCGAGCCGTCGGACGTGCTCGTCGAGGTCGCGGACGGTGCGGTGCACCTGCTCGTGGTCGAGTCGGCGGCGCACCGGCTCACCCGGGTCGCGCTCCCGGCGACCCTGGCGGGCGAGGTGCTCGACGGCGGTGCGCACCGGGTCGCCCGCCCTGCCACCGACGTCGGCGCCGGGCCGCTCCGGCTGGACGTGCCGTTCGTGCCGGCGCCGGGTCAGAAGCTCGACGACCGCTGGGGTCCGTCGACGTCGCTCCAGGTCAGCGCGACGCCGCCGGAGCTGCTGCTGTCCGGGGCGGGGGACGGGACCGATCTGTTCCGGGACCTGGTGATCAACCCAGAGGTGGCCGAGGGTGTGCTGCACGTGACCGCGAAGGCGGCGTCGTGCGACGAGGTGCCGCTGCTGCCGAACGGCGAGCCGGACCCGGACGTTTTCCCCGCCTGCCACCTGGCGCAGCAGGACTGGGGGGTCCCGGTCCGCGTGGTGCCGGGCGGCGACGCCGAGCTCACGCTCCCGCTCCGCGGCTGACCCGCCTCACCCACCCGACGTGTCAGACCCACAGGTCACCCGGGTGACCTGTGGGTCTGACACGTCTTAGGGTCGGGCCCATGGTGCGCACCGTGGTGTTCGACGTCGGAGAGACGCTCATCGACGAGTCCCGGATCTGGCTCCGCTGGGCTGAGCGGCTCGGGGTCCCGCCGCTCACGTTCCTGGGTGTGCTCGGCGGCTGCGCCGCGCTCGACCGACCGCACCGCGACGCCTTCGAGATGGTGCGACCGGGACTCGACATCGCGGCCGAGATCGCCCGCTGGGAGGAGGCCGACCCGGACGGCCTGCGCACCGGGTTCGACGCCGACGACCTCTACCCGGACGTCCGGCCCGCCCTCACGGCGCTGCGCGCGGCGGGCTTCGACGTCGTCATCGCGGGGAACCAGCCGCCGGAGGCGCGCGCCGCGCTGGAGGCGATGGACCTGCCGGCGAGCGCGATCCGCACCTCGGACGAGTGGGGCGTGCAGAAGCCGGAGCCCGGATTCTTCGCTCGCGTCGCAGAGCTCTCGGGTGTCGCGCCCGAGGAGATCGCCTATGTCGGCGACCGGCTCGACAACGACGTCCTCCCCGCCGCCGAGGCCGGGATGCGGCCGGTCCTGCTCCGCCGCGGTCCGTGGGGATACCTGCACGCCCTCCGCCCCGAGGCGGCACGGACCACGGTCATCAGCGCGCTGACCGAGCTCCCCGAGGTGCTGGCAACCTGAGCCGCCTGACCTGGCAGAATCCCGCGGACCGGTCAGACCCACAAATCACTCAGGTGTCCTGAGGGTCTGACACCTCCCGAAGCGTCTGACAGGTCACGGCAGGTGGAACAGCGCGTCTCCCGCCTGGACCCGCGTACCGGGCCGGACCAGCTCCTCGAGGCCGCGCGGCCCCAGGTCCAGGGCGACGACGGGCACCAGGGGCGAGCGGCCGCCGTCGGACACCTCGGTGGGGGACCAGACGATGAGCTCCTGGCCGGCCGCGACGGTGTCGCCCTCGGCGACGAGCAGGGCGAAGCCCTCGCCCTTCAGCTGGACGGTGTCGATGCCGAGATGTACCAGGACGCCCCGGCCCGCGACAGGGGCGGCAGGCGCCGCGGAAGCGCCCTCGGGCGGGGCCGGCTTTTCCGCGGGCGGCGCCAGCAGCACGAACGCGTGCGGATGCAGCTTCACCACCACCCCGGCGCACGGCGCGACGACGCGCCCGCCGAGCTCGGGGTCGGGGTCGATCGCGAGCCCCGGGCCGACGATGCTCTCTGCGAAGACGGGATCGGGCACGTCGCGCATCGCGACCACCCGTCCTGCGACGGGGGATCCGACGATCAGGGCCTCGGCCATGGGGTCATCTTGTCAGATCACGGACCACCACGAGAGCCGTCCTTTGCCCGACGGCGGTCCGGGGCGCGGCGCGCTCCCAGCTCGCCGCAGCGACCGAGTCTCGCTCGCCGAGGCGCTCGCGTGTAACGTTCCGAGCGCACTCGACGACGAGCCTTGAGGGAGCGTACGGATGACGAGCGAGAGGCTCACGGGGGTCCCGGCGAGCCCGGGTCGTGCGGTGGGGATCGTGGTGCGCATGCCGGCCCGGGTCCCCGAGCCGAGTACCAGCCGCCTGTCCGGTTCGGCCGATGACGCCGTCCGCGCCGTCGAGGAGGCTGCCGCCCGCGTGGAAGGGGACCTGGCGGAGCGTGCGGGTCGTGCCTCGGGGACCGCCGCCGACGTGCTCGCGGTCACCGCGGCGATGGCCGCCGACCCGACGCTGGCGGCCGGCGCCGCCCGCAGGGTCCGGGAGGACCGGCTCACCCCGGAGCGCGCCGTGTGGGACGCCGCGGGATCGGTGGCGATGCAGCTCGAGGCGCTCGGCCCGCCCATGTCGGAGCGAGCCCGCGACGTACGGGACGTGCGGGACCGCATAGTCGCCGCCCTCACTGGCGCCGCCCCACCCGGCGTACCCGATCCGGGTCACCCGTTCGTGCTGGTGGCGAGCGACCTGGCCCCCGCGGACACCGCGATGCTCGACCCGGCGGTGGTCACGGCGGTGGTGACGGCGCGCGGCGGCCCCACCTCGCACATGGCGATCCTGGCCCGAGCCCTCGGCATCCCGGCCGTCGTGGCACTGCCCGGCGCGAGCGACCTCGTCGACGGCGAGGAGCTGGTGGTCGATGGCACCCTCGGCACCGTCCTGCGGTCCCCGTCAGCGGCGGACGTGAAAGGCGCCCGGCGACGGATCGCCGCCGCCACCTTCGACGGCCGGGCGGTGACCCGCGACGGCTCCGAGGTGGAGCTCGTGGCGAACGTCGCCGACCCGGCGGCGGCAGCGGACGCGGCGGCCGCCGGCGCTCGGGGCGTCGGCCTGTTCCGCACCGAGTTCTGCTTCCTGGGCCGGGGCGAGGAGCCGAGCGTCGAGGAGCAGGTGGCCGCCTACCGGGCGGTCCTGTCCCACTTCCCGGGTGGCCGCGTGGTGGTCCGCACGCTCGACGCCGGCGCCGACAAGCCCTTGCGCTTCCTCACGCCCGAGCACGAGGACAACCCCGCGCTCGGTGTGCGCGGGCTACGCACCGCCGTCGCGCACCCGGGCGTGCTGGACCGTCAGCTCGGCGCCATAGCGCAGGCCGCGGCCGCGGAGACGGCGGAGGTCTGGGTGATGGCGCCGATGGTCGCGACCGTGGACGAGGCCCGCGACTTCGCCGCCGCCTGCGCCGCGCACGGCCTGGAGCAGTCGGGTGTCATGATCGAGACGCCGGCGGCCGCGCTGCAGGCCCGGCACGTGCTGGCCGAGGTGTCGTTCGCCAGCCTCGGCACGAACGACCTCACGCAGTACACGATGGCGGCCGACCGCGACCTGGCCGGTGTGGCGGCACTGTCGACCCCGTGGCAGCCCGCCGTCCTGGAGCTCGTCCGGGTGGCGTGCGAGGGCGGTGCGGTGCATGGTGCTCCCGTGGGAGTGTGCGGTGAGGCCGCGGCCGATCCGCTCCTCGCCCCCGTGCTGGTGGGACTGGGCGTAACGTCTCTGTCCATGACCCCCCGTGCGCTGGCCGACGTCGCGAGCACCCTGGCAGGCGTGTCCCGCGAGGAGTGCGCGGAGCTGGCACGCACGGTTCTCGACTGCCCGACGGCGCAGGCAGCCCGCGCCGTGGTACGGGAACGTCTTCTCCCCTGAACTCCATCTGAACCCCCTGGTCACATCCCAGTCACGTAGGCGCTTTAAGGTGGCCCGCATGCCCGAACCGATCCGGACCGATCCGCAGGAGCCGGCCGCACCCGACGTGCAGGTCACGCTCTCGACGGCGTCGGTCTTCCCGCGTCGTGTGCCGCTCGCCTTCGAGTCGGCCGCCGAGCTCGGCTACGACGGTGTCGAGGTCATGATCTGGTCGGAGGAAGTCACCCAGAACCCTCGCTCCCTGGCGAAGCTGTCCGCGGACACGGGCATGCCGGTGCGCTCGGTGCACGCGCCGACGCTGTTGGTCAGCCAGCGGGTCTGGGGCCGGTCGCCGGTCGCCAAGCTGGAACGGACCACGGACATGGCCCTCGAGCTCGGGGCCGGCACGGTGGTGGTGCACCCGCCGTTCCGCTGGCAGTACAAGTACGCGCGGCAGTTCCAGGACCAGGTGCGCGCGCTGAGCGAGTCGACCGGCGTGACCATCGCCGTCGAGAACATGTACCCGTGGCGCGGCGGAAAGCGCGAGTTCCAGGCCTACCTGCCTGGCTGGGACCCCGCGGAGCACGACTACGACGCCGTCACCCTCGACCTGTCGCACGCGAGCGTGGCGCAGCAGGATGCGTTGACGCTGCTGCACACGTTCGGCGACCGCCTGCGGCACGTGCACCTCGCGGACGGCAACCACGGCGCGCGCGACGAGCACCTGGTGCCCGGCCGCGGCAGCATGCAGGCAGAGAAGGTGCTGCAGGAGCTCGTGGCGCGCCGCTGGAGCGGCGACGTCTGCGTGGAGATCTCGACGCGCGCGGCGCGGACCGCCGCCGAGCGGCACGACGACCTGGCCGCCTCGCTGCAGTTCGCGCGGGCCTACCTGGCCCCGACGCCGCACGAGTTCCACACCCCGCCGGGCGTGCACCACCGTCCGCACGACGCCTGGTGAATTTTGTGATCCCGCTCTCGAATGGGTTCGATTACGTGCCATGACGTGGCTAGACTGACCCCGTCGAGAACGTACGGCGCGGCGATCCGCCGCATGGACCAAGGAGGTGGCGCGCATGACCCGTAGCGAGCCTCCGAGTAGTCCGAACCGCAGCTGAGCTGACGGTTCCCCGCCCGCCTGAGCGCGGGTTCTCGCGCACCGGTGCGCTCCGCCCCTCCCGGGCGTGAGGTCCACCGGTCGTTCGGCCGTCCCTGTTGCGGTGTCCGTTCGCAGTCCTTTTTCCTGCGCTCGACCCCAGGAGTTCCCCATGGCCACGTTCCTGCCTGCCCGTCCTTCTCGTCCGCTGCTGGGCGGCCTGCGCCAGCGCCGCGCCGTCGACGTCGCGCCCGACGTCGCACCCCGCCCCGCCCCTCCCGCCCCGCGCTCGTCGGTGGTCGCCGCCGCGATCTACGACGACGGCGTGCGCACCGCCGGCTACGACAACCTCGCGGAGACGTTCAGCGCGCTCCGCTCGCGGCCCGGCGGGATGGCCTGGATCGGGCTGGAGCGGCCGGACGAGGCCGAGCTGACGTCGCTCGCGCGCGAGTTCGACCTGCACCCCCTCGCGATCGAGGACGCCATCCAGGCGCACCAGCGCCCCAAGATCGAGCGGTACGGCGACACCCTGTTCGTGGTGCTGCATGCTGCCCGCTACCTGGACGACGCCGAGGAGGTCGAGTTCGGCGAGCTGCACGTGTTCGTGGGCCCGGACTTCGTGGTGACGGTGCGCCACGGCGCCTCGCCGGACCTGGCCGCGGTGCGCGCGCGCCTGGAGGCGGACCGCGAGATGCTCGCCCGCGGGCCCGAGGCCGTCCTGTACGCGATCCTCGACAGCGTCGTGGACGGGTACGCGCCCGTCGTCGCGGGTCTCGACCACGACATCGACGAGATCGAGTCCGACGTCTGGGGCGGTGCCCCCGACGTGTCGCGGCGCATCTACGAGCTGTCCAGGGAGGTCATCGACTTCCAGCGCGCGGTCCGGCCCGAGCAGGGCGTCTGCGCCTCGCTCACCAAGGGCGCCGAGAAGTACGGCGTGGACCCGGAGCTGCAGGCCTACCTGCGCGACGTCGCGGACCACCTCACCGAGACCGCCGACCGCATCGAGGTGTTCCGGGCGGCCCTCCGCGACATCCTGACCGTTGCGGCCACCCTCGTCGCGCAGCGGCAGAACGAGGAGATGAAGCACCTGTCGGAGGTCAGCGTCCGGCAGGGCGAGGAGGTCAAGAAGATCTCTGGCTGGGCGGCCATCCTGTTCGCCCCGACCCTCGTCGGCACGGTCTACGGCATGAACTTCGACGTCATGCCGGAGCTCGACTGGGCCTACGGCTACCCGGCGGCTCTCGTCGCGATGCTGGCCGTGAGCGTGGGCCTGTTCGGCGTCTTCCGCTGGAAGCGCTGGATCTGACCCTCCTGGTTGTGAGCGTGACCGTTGCGCCTAAGAGAGACACGTAGTCGCAACGATCGCGCCCGCAACGAGGAGGTCAGGCGGGGTCGAGGGTCTCCGGGTCGGGCAGCGACACGATGTACCGGTGCCCGACGGCGGCGACCATCAGGCCCGCCGTCGCCCCGACGATCAGCGGCGTGCTGTAGCCGGAACGCGCCAGCAGGCCGCCGATCAGCGACCCCAGCGGCATCGTGCCCCACAGCGCGGTGCGCCACGTGCCGTGCACCCGGCCGAGCAGCTCGTTCGGCACCGCGGCCTGGCGCAGCGACATGACCAGCACGTTCCACGCCGTCGTGCAGCCGAACGAGACGAAGATGGCGGCCGCCCCCACCCCGGCCAGGGGGAACGCACCGGCCAGGAACCACGCCCCCAGGCCGATGGCGTTCGCGGCGGCCATGACCGGACCCGTCCCGAAGCGCGTCTTGAGCCGGTTGGTGACGACGGCGGCGGTCAGCGAGCCCGTGGCGCCGGCCAGCAGGAAGGTGCCGTACCAGGCCTCGGGCACGTCGAGCCGCTCCAGGATGAAGAGCACGAGCGTGGACGTGATCGCGGCGTGGCAGAGGCCGATGAGCACGCTCACCACCCACAGCGGCCGCAGCATCGCGCTGCTCCAGATGAAGCGGAAGCCGGCGACCAGCTCGGCGCGCCAGCCGGCCACCATCGAGTCGGGGCCTTGCGTGCCGTCGGGCGCGCCGGCTGTCGTGGACGCGGCGTCCGGCGCCGGCTCGGTACGTCCGCCGAAGCGGCCGGCGCGCCCGCCGAATCGGCGTCCGGCCATGCCGGACGCGACGGCGGGGAGGCTGAGCGCCAGCCCGCCCGCCACGGCGTAGGCGGCCGTGTTCAGCCCGAGCGCCCAGACGGCCGAGAACGCGAGCAGCCAGGACGTCAGCGGCTGGGACAGGAACTGCTGCACCACGATCTCGGTGGCCTCGATGCGCGAGTTCGCCCGCGGCAGGTCGCCCTTGCCGACGAGGGACGGGATGACGGCGCGGACGGCGCCGTCGTACACCGTCTCCAGGATGCCGTAGAGGAACACGACCAGCAGGAGCCACCAGATGGTGAGAGCGCCGGTGACGTGCAGTGCGAGCAGGCCCGCCGCGACGAGCGCGCGGACACCGCCCGCGAGACCCAGCGCGAGCCGCCGGTCGATCCGGTCCACGAGCACGCCCGCCGGGATCGCGAACAGCAGCCAGGGGAGCAGCGCCGCGACCGCGACGAGCGAGACGAGCAGCGGGTCGTTCGTCAGCTGCACGGCCAGGAGCGGCGCTGCGACCCGCGCGATGCCGTCACCGACGCTCGAGCTGAGGTTGGCCGCGACGACCCTGGTGAACGCGCCGCCGAGCGGCCCGGGGCGGGTGCCGGGAGCGGGCGCAGGACGGGCGGCGGAAGACACGGCCAGAGGCTACCCCGTCACCAGACCAAACTTTCACCCACCCATCCCACCCACCACGCCGAGGTAGAACTGTGGCGAGGTAGAACTGTGGCGAGGTAGAACCGCAGCCGATCTACGGTTCTACCTCGCCACACTTCTACCTCGGCGAATGACCCGGCTCAGGCCGGGACGCGCTCCGGCACCCGGGCGCCGACCGCGCGCAGCACGAACGACTCGGCCGCGCGGATCGTGCGCTCGCGGGCGACGGGCTCGTCGGGGATCAGCCGGCCGGACAGGCACGCGTTGACGAGGTGCACGGTCGGTTCGATGTCCTGAGGCGGGAACGTCCCGGCGTCGATCCCCGCGGTGAGGATCCGGCGCAGGATCGCCTCCACGATGTCGGCGTGCTCGCGCAGACGCTGCTGCGTGGCGCGGGACAGGACGGTTCGCAGGTCCGGGCCGGGGGCGAGATGGAAGACACGGGTGAGCTGAGCCTGCTGGCGGATGTAGGTACGCAGCTGTTCCACGGGGTCGCTCACGCCGTCGAGCGCGCGCTCCAGCGTGTGGGCGTACTGCTCCGTCTCGTGGGTGATGAACCCGAGGAGCAGCGCTTCCTTGTCGTGGAAGTGGTTGTACACAGCGGTTCGGCCGACGTGCGCCGCCGCGGCGATGTCGGCCAGGGTGATGGTGTCGAACCCGCGCTCCGCCATGAGGGTGGACAGAGCGGTGAACAGCTTGTGCCTCGTCATCTGGCGGTGCTCGTGCAGGCTCTTGCCGATGATCTTGGGCATGCTGACATCATATGCCCGCCACGTCAGGTAACTGGAACCCCGGATCGGTCGTCGCTTGCCCGGGCGCGCCCGCTCCTCCGGAGAGATGGCGCCGAGTCGTCATAAACCGATTTTGCGCGAGTTGAACCGCAGATTTCACCTTCTTGTACTGAGACTCAGTCGCCATGAGCATTCATAAGCATGTATTTGCGCCTCCGCACAATTCAGATTCGGTCGACGGCGAGCCGGAAGTGCATGTCTTGTCACGAGCGTGTTTCCTCTCTGTAACATGCCCGCATCATGGGGGAAAGTGCCCGGCAGTAAAGTTCCCCGCATGACATTTCTGGCGGGTGTGATTCCAGCGGAACACGCCTCGGGTCACATTCTGATCCTGCCCAGTACGAACGGCCCGGTCGCGGTCAGTGAGCTCGCTGCCGCGTGGTTCTCCGATGTCGCATGGCTCCGAGAACCGTCCCGCACCTCGGGCGCGCGACGGATGGCGGGTGCCCGGTTCCGGGGCATGGCGCAGCCGGACTCGCTCGTTCCCGGTGTCATGCGCCTCGGCGAGGGTCATGTCGCCACCGGCCCGTTCGAGGTCGGTGAGGCGCACCTCGCCGAGCTCGAGATCTCCGCGGCCAAGGCGGAGGCGTACTCGGTCGCGCGCGGCGACGGCCTGCGAGACGTCCGCGGCGCGGCGCCGACGTCGTACGGCGACCGGGACGGTATCGCCCGCGCCTTCCCACACGCGCTCCCGCAGGGGGAGGAGCTGCGCATCGTGCAGTGGATGGTCGCCGCGGCCCGGAAGACGGCGGGTGGCGTGCTCGCCGACGGCCGGCAGCCACTGGTCCCGGACCCCGCCGCGTCCGTCAACCTCGCGCTCTACGCGGCGCACGCGCTCCTGCCGGGCGACGTGCTGCCCATGCTGCGGTCGCTGATCGCCACCGCTGACGTGTCCGCCGACCAGGCCACGCCCGACGGGTCGCCGCGTTACACGCTGGTGGGCAGCACCGCGTACGACGGCTCGATAGTGATCGACGTGGAGCGCGTCGACCGGGTGCCGCGCGCGCTCGGTGCCCTGGACTGGCGCAGCTACGGACCGTTCGCCTACCGCCTGAGCTGGATGCCCGCCGACCCGTACGAGCTGGAGCTGGAGCACGCGTCCGGCCTGCACGTCATCGCCCGGGCACGCATGCGCGTCTCGCTCGCCCGCCTCGCGGTAGCGCTCCAGAGCCGCATCGCGGGAATCCTCGTGGACGACGGCGGCTTCATCGCCACCCCCGAGGAGCTCGAGGGGCGCAACGACCCGACCGCGGGTGGTGCGCCAGGCTCGCGCGCCTGGGTCTGACGCCGTTCCAGTTATCCACAGATTTTGTCCACAGGCCTGTGTGTGGTGCGGGAAATCCGGGGTTGCACCTGTGGACAGAACTGTGGGTAAACACAGGGTGAAAATTACAACCGTGGAGCGGTTGCCGCTTTCACGGCACGCGGATAGAAACGAGGCAATGGTTCGACGATTCGGGTGCAGATACGGTGCGCTGCAGCAGTACCGACCGGCCCGAGCATCGGACACATGGTTGACCGGAGAACGACAGGACGTCCCGTACCGCGGTGCGGGCTGTGGATGACGCCACAGGTGCCTGTACGGGGCCGGAAGACCGCCCGCGTCCGAAGCGTCCGTGGAGAACAGGCCTGGCGGTCCGGGCCTGACGAGCGCATCGGGGTCGTGACGTCGACACGACGGTCTGGTCCTCGAAGAAAGCGGACCATGGCTGCGCGGTTCAAGCCAGGGCCCCCGGCCTGCCCCGGGGGCCCTGGCCTTGTCTCCGATCTTCCGACGCCGATCTAGGCTCGGCCCATGAGCAACCTCGAGACCCGGCCGGCCGAGCAGGTCTGCACTGCGGGCGAGCAGCGCGACGGCATAGAGCTCCTCACGCCCCGCGACGTGCCCCTCGGTGGGCCTCGCGCGATGAACGTGCGTCGCACCATCCCGCAGCGGTCCCGGTCGCTCGTGGGGGCATGGTGCTTCAGCGATCACTACGGACCCGACGACGTGTCCTCCAGCGCGGGCATGCAGGTCCCACCCCACCCGCACACCGGGCTGCAGACCGTGAGCTGGCTCTTCGAGGGCGAGATCCTGCACCGCGACTCCGTGGGCTCGCTCCAGACGGTCCGGCCGGGCGAGCTCAACCTGATGACGGCGGGCGCGGGCATCTCGCACTCGGAGGAGTCGCCTTCGGAAGGGCGCCCGCCCCGCTTGCACGGCGTCCAGCTGTGGACGGCGCTGCCCGGCTCCGCGCTCGGCGTCGACCCGCACTTCGAGCACCACGGCGATCTCCCGGTCGCGCGGGTCGACGGCGCCGTCGTGCAGGTGTTCATCGGACGCCTCGCCGTGGGCGGGCGGGACCTGGACTCACCCGCGACGGCGTACACGCCGCTCGTGGGCGCCCAGATCGACCTGGAGCCGGGGGCCGAGGTGCGGCTCGCCGTCGACCCTGCGCACGAGCACGCCCTGCTCGTGGACACCGGTGCGGTGGCGTTCGAGGGGTGCGCCGTGCCGACGTCGAACCTCGGCTACGTGGCGCCGGGGCGGCCCGCGCTCGTAGTGCGGGCGGGCGCCGGGGCGCCCGCGCGGGCGGTCCTGATCGGCGGGCTGCCGTTCGCGGAGGACGTCATCATGTGGTGGAACTTCATGGGCCGCACGCACGAGGACATCGTCCGGGCCCGCGACGACTGGATGGCTCAGGTCGCGGAGCTCGGCCCCGCAGGGCAGGGCGGCGCGACGGGATACGCCGACGGCGCCGCCGGGCGCCGGTTCGGCCAGGTGCACGGCTACTCGAGCGGGCCCCTGCGCGCGCCGGCACTGCCCGACCTGCGCCTCAAGCCGCGGGCGCGGCCAGGCCAAGGCTGAGCCCGCGGCTCAGAGTCTGCCGCTCAGATTCTCCGGCTCAGCCGTCGATGTCGTACCGGAGCATGAACTCCCCGGCGTCGAGCACCACGTGGCTGACCTCGACCGGCGTGCCGTCCTTCGTGAAGGCCGTCCGCGTGACCGACAGCACCGGCGTACCGGGCTCGATCCGCAGCTCCTCGATCTCCTCGATGGTCGGCATCCGGGCCACCACGTCCTCGCGGAACCGCACCGGCGCGTGCCCGGCCTCGGTCAGGCGCGCGTGCGTGCCGCCCGGGCCCACGTCCTGGTCCGCGATAGGCGTGCCCGCCGCGATCGACGCGGGCAGGTACGACGTCGCGAACAGCACGGGCTTGCGTTCTCGCAGGTGCAGGCGCTCGCGCACGGTGACCTTGTCGCCTTCGGCGAGGCCGAGCGTGGTTCGGATCCTCTCCGAGGGCTCGGTCTCCGCCGTGACGGCGAGCGTGCGGACCAGAAGTCCGGCACCGGTCTCGTCGATCTCGGCGGTCACCGTGGAGTCGTCGACCTTGCCGCCGGTGCTGTCCCGGATGATCGGCTCGAAGGCGCGGACGAACACACCCGAGCCGTGCCGGGTGACGGTCAGGCCCTCGTCCTTGAGCATGGACAGCCCGTGGCGCGCGGTCATGCGCGCCACGCCGTAGTTCGACATGAGCGCTGCTTCGCTCGGAAGACGATCGCCCGGTTTGTAAGTCCCGGAGCGGATCGCGGCACGAAGATCCCTGGCGATGCTTGCGGCAGTCACACGTCCCTCTCTAGACACGGAACCCACCTAACCCGCAGCCAGTGCGTATACGCAACTTTTCGGCGTAGCGGTTGCGACCTCCAGTTAACCCCCAACAGGCTGTCTATGCGCCTAGAGGTAGGTGCAGAGAGGTGGGAGAGATGGCAACGATTGCGGGCAGCCTGGCCGATTCTGCGGCCGGTGCGTCGGACCTGCTGGCGGAAGTAGGGGACGCGAGGGTCAAGTGGGTCGAGGTGTTTCGCGATCGTCTGGTCGTGCATCCGGCACGGCTGAACGAGGGGGCGGACATCGCCGCCCAGCTCGGGATCACCGTCGCGACGGACTACCCGGCCACGCAGCCGGGCTTCACGATCTGGTCCGGCCGCTGGAAGGGCATGGAGATGTTCGTCTACGGCGAGCTCCGTGGAACAGCGCGTTCGGTCCGTGCGTGGCCGGCATGACGGCCGGGTCGTGCGACGCGAGCCCCGACGACTGCCCGATGCCGGGGGCGCACCTCGCGGAGCTGGTCGGGGTCACGGCGCTCATCGCCCACATCTTCGACATCCAGACCCTGGACGTGCGGGCGGGCGTCGATCACCTCGATCTCGAGGACGACGTCGTGGGTGTACTGACCGTCGACGTCGTCGCCGCGCGGGTGCCTGACGCGATGAAGCTGGCCGGGCTGCTCCACCTGACCGAGCGCCTGGGGCACCACAGCGGCGATGGGCCGTCGGCGTGGAGGTGCTGGAGCGGCTGGGTGCCGGCCGCCGAACGCGGCCTGCCCGTCTCGCTGCACGTGACGGCGCCGCTCCGGGTCTGAGCAGGGCCGGACCCGAGCCCTCTGGAAAGAACTCCGCCCCAGGTCAGGAAACATCCTCTGACCTGGGGCGGAGCCTGTGGAGCGGGTGACGGGAATCGAACCCGCGCTATCAGCTTGGGAAGCTGAAGTTCTACCATTGAACTACACCCGCATCGTCCGGTTCTGCCCGGGTATCTGCTGTTTGCGAATCCCGCTAGGGTTCCGCAACAGCGCCCGTGAACCTGGCGCGCGACCCGATCATACCCAACCTCGCCCGGATGCCCGAACCGGGTTCCGAGCGAGTGTCGCCGAGCAGCCGGAGCAGCCGTGACCGAGCACCCCAGCGAGAAGCCGACCGAGCCGATCTACCAGGAGACGAAGCCGCTGCCCCCGCGCCCGCCGAAACCTCCGCAGCCGCCGCGCGAGACGCGTGCCCTGCAGACGCCGAAGACCGGCGGCCCGGCCGGCGGCGGTCCGGCGAACTACCAGCAGCAGTACGACTACGACCGTCCCACCCCGCCGCCGGAGCACGTGCCCGGGCGCAAGTCCCGCGTCACCGCCGGCCTCCTCGGGATCCTGCTCGGCGTGGTCGGCGCCCACCGGTTCTATCTGGGCTACAAGGGCCTGGGCTGGATCATGCTGCTCATCACGGCGGTGTCGCTGGGGAACGCGTGGTTCGTGCCGGCGATCTGGGGCGGCATCGAGGGCATCCTGTACCTCGTCATGCGCAAGGGCTACTGGTCGGTGGACGCGAAGCACAAGCCGCTGCAGTGGTGACGGCCGCCCTGTCACGGCGCCACCCCGGGACGGGGCGGCGCCGTCCTGCGTGGCCCAGTACCGTATCCGGGTGCTCCTCTCCGACCGCGATATCCGTGCCGAGCTCGAGGCCGACCGCGTAGTCCTCGACCCGTACGAACCGTCGATGCTGCAGCCGTCGAGCATCGACGTGCGCCTCGACAAGTACTTCCGGCTGTTCGACAACCACAAGTACCCGTTCATCGATCCGGCGGAGGACCAGCCCGAGCTCACCCGCCTCGTGGAGGCGGACAACGGCGACGCGTTCGTGCTGCACCCGGGCGAGTTCGTGCTGGGTAGCACGTTCGAGGCGGTCAGCCTGCCCGACGACGTCGCCGCGCGCCTCGAGGGCAAGTCCTCCCTGGGCCGGCTGGGCCTGCTCACGCACTCGACCGCCGGCTTCATCGACCCCGGGTTCAGCGGGCACGTGACGCTGGAGCTGAGCAACGTCGCGACCCTGCCGATCAAGCTGTGGCCTGGCATGAAGATCGGGCAGATGTGCTTCTTCCGGCTCTCGTCGGCGTCGGAGCACCCGTACGGGTCGGACCTGTACGGCTCCCGCTACCAGGGCCAGCGCGGCCCGACGGCGTCCCGCTCCTCGAAGAACTTCCACCGCACCGCGGTGTGACCGCCTGGACCTGACGCGGCGTCGGCGGACCCTCGCCGAGCGGTAGGCTCCGGGTGCCCGGCGCGGACCGGGCACCCGGACGTCAGAAGGGACCCCGATGGCCTCTCCCCAGCTCCCGCCCCTGCCACGCACGGTGGCGCAGGCACACCAGGCGCGGCACATCCTCACAGTGCCTGGCGACGTGGAGCTGGACGAGATCGAGGTCCTCGCGCTCTCCCGCTTCTCGGCCACCCGCTGGGACGTGGTCCCGGCCGGCATCCTCCCGGGCAACGTGGCCGGCGCCCCGCAGGGCCGCCGTGCGCAGGGCAAGGAGGTGGGCGTGCTGCGGATCTCCCGGCACGCCGTGATCAACGGGCCGTACCTGCCCACGGGCGACGGGTTCGACCTCGGTGTCCCGCCGGGCGCCGCGATGGCATTCGACGTCGTCTGCCACCGGGAGCGCGGCGAGGTGCCGTTCCCCGCGGGCGACCGCGACGGCATCGGGCGCGCCTTCGCCGCCGGGATGCCCGAACGGGAGGAACGCCGCCTCGTCGAGTGGCTGGTCGCCGTCGCGCGCCGGCTGGGTGGTTCCCTCCGCCTGGACGTCGGCGGCATGTGGGACGGCTCCGGCGGTCCGACGGCGAAGCCCGGCGCCGGCGTGGTGCTCACCCCGGACGCCGGGGCCGCCATCGACATGACCGTGTACTCCGACGTCTGGCTCGACCCGCAGGCCGCGCACACGATCCTGCAGAAGATTCACCCGCGCGCCCGCCTCCACATGGAGGGCCAGGAGTGGGGCGGGCCACCGAAGGGCATCGCGGAGAAGCCGCTCTACCCGGGCGACCCGCTGGACCCCGAGCTGCGCAGGAAGCTGCACGCGGCCGCCGACGACTACGACATCAAGGCCCTCACGGGCCCGCGTGTCCTCGACGGGTACGGCCTGGTAGTGGAGCTCGGCGTCGACGGCATCGTGTCGGTGGAGATCAGCGGCGAGGAGAAGTTGCCGCGCCTGCTGCGCGGCCTGCCGTGGGCCGAGCAGGGCGCCGTGCGCTACTGGGTGCACTGGGAGCCGCAGGACCTCGTGGAGTCACAGCGGGAGTTCCCCGCCATGGAGCTGCGCATCGCGCGGAAGCGCGCGGCAGAGCTGGTGGCCCGGCTCGCCGGCGCCATCCAGGCTGCCGCTGGAGGCGAGATCGCCGACGAGGACGGCTTTCTGGTAGATCCCACCGACCTCTGAGTGCCCGGGGAGCGCCCGAGCCTTGACCCGCGCCGCCGCCCGTCCCGGCCGGGTGCGGAGCGGTGGCACGGGGCGGCAGGTCAGAGGTACTGGCCAGGGGTCCGGCGCTCGCCGCCCTGCTCGTCGTCCTGCCCGCCCGGCATGGTGGGGCCGCCTGGGCCGGCGGGGCCGAACGCGGCGGTGCCGGGCGGCAGCGCGCGCCGCATCTGCGAGAGCTGCGCCTGAGCCGCCATCTGCTGCGCCACGAGCGCCGTCTGGATGCCGTGGAACAGGCCCTCGAGCCAGCCCACGAGTTGTGCCTGGGCCACGCGCAGCTCGGCCTCGGACGGCGTCGAGTCGTCGGAGAACGGCAGCGTGATCCGGTGCAGCTCGTCGACGAGGTCGGGGGAGAGCCCGTCCTCGAGCTCGTGGATCGAGCGCTCGTGGATCTCGGCCAGGCGCGTGCGTGCCGCCTCGTCCAGCGGGGCGTCGCGCACCTCGTCGAGCAGCCGCTTGATCATGCCGCCGATGCGCATGACCTTGGCCGGCTCCTCGACCTGACCGACGACGGCCTCGGCCTCGTCGATCTCGTCGTCCTCGCCGGAGCCGCCGGGCTTGCGCTCCGGCGGCACCGCCGCGCCGTCGGGCGTCACCACCTGGGGGTGGATGGTGGTCGGGCCGGCGGTGGGGCGGCGGTCCGCCTCGTCCCGGTCGGGGGTGTCGTCGCGTCGCTCGTCGGGCTGGGAGTTCGATCGCTCGTCGGTCATGGGCCCAGTCTTGCCCGAATTGGTTGTCGTCCGCATGGCAGCTTCGGCGCGGGAACGAAATTGTCGGCCATGCCTATATATAGGCACGAGTTGATCAGGGGACCAGGAGCACTTTGCCGAAGGCCTCGCCCGACTCCAGCAGATCGTGCGCGGACTGCGCCTCGGCGAACGGGATCCGGGCGTGCACGACCGGCCGCACCCGCCCGTCAGCGATCATCGGCCACACGTGCTGCTCGGTGTCGGCCACGATGCGCGCCTTCTCGTCCGAGGGCCGCGACCTGAGCAGCGTGCCGGTGACCGTACCGCGCCGGGCGAGCAGGGCGCTGAGGTCGAGCTCGCCGCGCCGCCCCTGCTGCATGCCGATGACCACCAGGCGCCCGCCTCGCGCCAGGGCGCGGACGTTGTCGCCCAGGGCACCGCCGCCGAGCAGGTCGAGGACGACGTCGGCGCCGCGGCCGTCCGTCGCTCGCCGCACCTCCTCGACGAAGTCCTGCTCCCGGTGGTCGATGACGAGGTCCGCCCCGAGCTCGGCGCACCGCGCCGTGCGCTCCGGCCCGCCGGCGGTCGTGGCCACGCGCGCACCCAGGGCGCGCGCGACCTGGATGGCGGTGGTGCCGATGCCGCCGGATCCGCCGTGGACCAGCGCCCATTCGCCGGAACGCAGCCCGCCGACGTCGACAAGGTTGTTCCAGACAGTGCATGCTGCTTCGGGGAGGGCTGCGGCGTCGACCAGGTCGACGCCGCTCGGTACCGGGAGAACCTGCGTCTCGCGGACCACCACCTCTTCCGCGTAACCGCCGCCTTCGAGCAGCGCGACCACCCGGTCTCCGGCGTGCCAACGCGACACGCCGAGTCCGACACGCTTCACAGTTCCGGATATCTCAAGGCCTGGCCAGTCGGGAGCATTCGGGGGAGGGGGGTAGTATCCGGCCCGTTGGAGCAGGTCAGCGCGATTCACGCCGGCAGCGGCGACGGTGATCACTACGTCGCTTTGGCCAGCAATCGGGTGATTCAGGGATGAAAGGGAGAGTTTCCCTGAGGGGCCCGGTCCGGATATCGTGACGGCTCGCACATCGATGAAGCCTACTTCCGTGTGGCCTCACGAGGGTCGTAGCGGAAACCGGGTGCCGGTAACTTGTACGCAGCACCGAGGGATGTACGGCGGGCACGAGCACGCCACCCCTTCCGGATCAGTGATGGAGAGAGGTACGCATGTTCCGCAGGTTGGGAGTGCGCGGGAAAGTTCTTGCGACACTGGTCACGCCTGCCATCGTCCTGGTCATCGCAGCGGCGTACATCATCGGCCTGTCTGTGGTCGACGCGATGCGCGCGCAGCAGACGAGCGATCTCGTCGCCGCGCTGGAGTACCAGGACGCGGCAGGAACGACTTTCGCGCAGGAACGATCGCTCAACATCGTCGCGATGACCGACGACGGCCCGGACGGCGAGGCCGCCCGTCGCGCTCTGCTGCAGGGCACGCCTGAGGTCGATGAGAACGGCAAGCCCGTCATGGACGACGACGGCAACCCGGTGTGGGCAGCCCCGGCGGCCCAGGCGCAGACGATCACCGCTCTCGACAAGCGCGACGACGCGCTCCTGGACATCGACATCTCGATGCTGGACCAGCGCGTCAAGACCGCCGTCACGGAGACCATCGAGGACCGCGCGGCCATCACCGACGTGCAGAAGAAGGTCGCTGCCGGACGGCTCACCGAGAAGGTCGCGACCGAGGCGTACGGCACCTACATCGACGGCGCCCTCGAGGTGATGGACGCCATCGCCGACACGTCCGAGGACCGCGAGCTGGGCACCCGCCTCGAGGCGTACTACTCGATGGACGAGCTGATGCTGACGACCACCTACGAGCGCCCGCTGGTCGCCCTGACCCTCGGCATCGCCGCGGTGAGCCCGGATGCGGCCCAGAACATGGCGCTGCGCGCCGCGGACCAGGTGAACCTGGGTGACCGCGAGTGGGACGCCACGCAGGACCTCTTCGACCGGATCCCCGGCGACTACCAGGTGCCCGGCATGGACGGCATCTACGGCTCCGTCCGCGGTGCCGTCGCGCGGGGCGACCTCGCGGCGATCCAGCCGGCCCAGGGCGCGGCGTTCCCGGACGAGTCCGCCAAGTGGGTCGAGGAGGGCCGCATCGTTCGTGACGCGGTCCGCGAGGACTCCGCGGCCTTCGCGCAGGAGCGGGCCGACGTCGCCGCGAACCGCGCCTACCTCACCGGTGGCATCGCGATCGCGGCCCTCGGCTTCTCGATCATCACGGCGCTCGTGATCGCCCGCCGCCTGGTCTCCCCGCTGCGCCGCCTCACCCAGGCCGCCGGCGTGGTCCGTGACCGCCTCCCCACCCTGGTGGAGCAGGTGTCGGTGCCGGGTCAGGGCCCGAGCATCGACCTGGACCCGATCACGGTCGAGTCGTCGGACGAGATCGGCCAGCTCGCCGCGGCGTTCAACGACGTCAACAGAACGACCATCGACGTAGCCCGCGAACAGGCAGCCCTTCGCGGCTCCATCGCCGAGATGTTCGTCAACGTGGCCCGCCGCGACCAGGTGCTCCTCAACCGGCAGCTCGCGTTCCTCGACGACCTCGAGCGTTCCGAGGAAGACCCGTCGACGCTGTCGAACCTGTTCCGGCTCGACCACCTCGCGACCCGGATGCGCCGCAACGCGGAGTCCCTCCTGGTGCTCGCAGGCATCGACTCCGGTCGACGCGTCCGCCAGCCGATGCCGGTCTCCGACGTCATCCGTACGGCGTCGTCCGAGATCGAGCTGTACGACCGGGTGCGCCTGAACCTCGTCGTCGACCCGATGATGCTGGGCCACAACGCGCTGAACGCGGCGCACCTGCTGGCCGAGCTTCTCGAGAACGCGACGATGTTCTCCGAGCCCCACACGCCGGTCGAGGTCACCACGGCCCGTGACGAGCAGTTCGTGACCGTCGTGGTCCGCGACCACGGCCTGGGGATGAACCCGGACGAGGTGGCAGAGGCGAACCGCAAGGTGCTCAGCCACGCCGCGTCGGACGCCGTCGGCGCCCAGCGTCTCGGCCTCTACGTGGTCGGCCGCCTGTCGGACCGCCTCGGCGCCCAGGTCGCGTTCGGTGTGGGCGAGGGCGGCACGGGCACCGAGGTGACCGTCCGCTTCCCGGCGGTGCTGTTCATGCCGGACAACGCGATGCCGCTGCCGATGCCGACGGATCCGCTGGAGGCCAACACGCAGGCGGCCGCCTCGCAGTTCAACGGCGGCCTGGCCACGGGCCCGGGTACCGGCGCGATGCGGAGCGCGGGTGCGCCCAACAACGGTTTCGGCTCGCCCGGCATCACGGCGGCCTCACCGGCGACGACCTCCGTCCCGCAGCAGGGCGGCATGCCGGTCCCGACCGGCACGTCGCAGGTCGCCGCTGCCGCGTTCGCGGCCCAGCCGGCTCCCGCCGCTCAGCAGGTAGACATCAACGCCCTCACGGACGGCACGACGGCGCTCGGCCTGGCCCGGCGCCGTAGCTCGACCGCCGCCCAGCCGATGGCGGAGACGACCCCGACCGGCTCGATCGTGCTGCCGGAGATCCAGACGCCGTCGCTCCCGCAGGAGTACCAGGGCGACGACAACGCCTGGGCCCCGCCGGCGAACGTGTCCGAGGGCAATTCCCTGCCGAGCCGACAGCGGGCGCCGAAGCAGGAGGAGCCGGTCGCACCGGTCTTCGAGGACACCACGCCGGCCGCGGTGGACGTGGACCAGCGCAGCGCGCTCTTCTCGAGCTTCCGCTCCCTGAACACGATCGACCCGGTCGACGGCGGTGGCACCCAGTCGCTGCAGCTCGACCCGGTCACCCAGGACCCCGCCGCGCTGCCGGGGATGTCCGACACCGACGTGATGCGGTTCCCGGCTGCGGGCGGTGCTCAGGCCCCGGCCCCGGCTCAGAACTTCGGCGGCGGGCGGCCGGAGGGCCTCGGCGGACCGAACCAGGGCGACGGCGGACAGTCGCAGGGCTTCGGGGCGGAGGCTCCCGAGGGACCCGACTCGTCCTTCGAGGCGCTGCCCGCGTTCGAGGAGCTCATGGCGGACCTTCCGAGCCGCCGCTCCACGGCAGCGGCTCAGCAGGGTGCCAAGCCGGCCCAGCAGAAGCGCGGCCTGTTCGGTCGCCGTCCGGGCCAGCCGGCCACCGGTGAGCTGCGCGCCTACCAGCCGCAGGAGCGCCCGGCATCGCGTCCGATCCAGGCGGTCGGTGGCCCCGTGACCGGCGTGCCGCCCTTCGGCGCCCCGGCGGCGCCCGCGCCGAACGTCGAGACGCAGAGTTTCCAGGTGCAGAACTTCCAGGCACCGGGCGGCCAGCCGCAGCAGGACTTCCAGCCGTTGCAGGACTTCCAGCCCCAGCAGGACTTCCAGCCGTTGCAGGACTTCCAGCCGCGACAGGACCTCCAGCCGCGACAGGACTTCCAGCAGCAGGAGTTCCAGGCGCCGAGCGCTCCGCAGCAGAGCGCCCCCGCTCCGCAGCAGGCGGCCCCCATGACCGGCGCCTACCCGGTCCAGGCGCCGCAGGCGCCCGTGGCGGACCCGACCTACCAGCGCGGCTACCAGGAGGGCTACCAGCGGGCCGTCCAGGAGTCGCTGACGTCGGCGACGCCGGCCGTGCCGAGCGCCCCGGCGGGTGGCACGGTTCCCCTGCCGAACGCACAGCAGGCGGCCCCGGCACCCGCGCAAGGTACGAACCCGTTCGTCGACGCCGCGCCGCGCGCGGCGGCCGCGCCTGCCCCGGCGCCCGCTCCCGAGCAGGCACCCTCCTCGTTCGCATCGAGCCCGGCCACTCAGGCCGTACCGATGGCGACCGCGCAGCAGTCCTTCGAGGCACCCGCTCGCGAGTTCAGCGAGCCGTACCCGACAGGCGCTGTGTACGACCCGACGTACGGTTCACCGGCTCCGCTCGCCAAGCGGGCTGCCGGCACCGACGGCGACGGCAAGGACCCACTGGACCCGGAGTACGTGCGGGACTCGGTGGAGGCTCGGTCGGAGTGGACGGCCTCGGCGGTCCTCTACGAGGAGATGACGAGCCTTCTTCGCCGCGGGGCCTTCCAGGAAGATGATGTGAAAGAGAACGACTCATACCGTCCAGCAGCCGTCAACACCGAGGTTGCCAATGTCGGTCTGACCCGCCGCACTCGCGGTGCCTCCGGCACCGGGGCGGACCCCACTGTCGAGCGTCTCTCAGCTCGCATCGACCGTGATCCCGAGCAGCTTCGCTCACGTCTCTCGGCATTCCAGTCGGCCACCGCGCGTGGCCGGTCGGAGTCCGTCGACGGGGGCGAATCGGAGCACGAGAACGGCAAGAAGGCCGATGGGGACTCGACGTGGGCACCCTCGACCGTGAATCATGTCCCTGACTCAGCGCCGCAGTCGCGGTGACAAGCAAGCGCGTCTGTGGATTCTGACTAGGAGGAACAGAGAGTGACCCTCAGCACCGAAGCAACGAATTTCGGGTGGCTGCTCGACAACTTCGTGCGTACCGTTCCCGGCAGCCGGCACACGCTCGTCGTGTCGGCGGACGGCCTGCTCATGGCGATGTCCGACCAGCTCGACCGCACCAGCGGCGACCAGCTCGCGGCGATCGTTTCGGGTATGTCAAGCCTTACGCGTGGAGCTTCTCGGCAGCTCAACGGCGGTAATGTCCGTCAGGCGATCATCGAGATGGACAACGGGTTCCTTTTCCTGATGAACGTCTCGAACGGGTCCGTGCTCGGCGTGGTCGCGGAGGCCACCTGCGACATCGGTCTCATCGGCTACGAGATGGCTCTTCTGGTGTCCCGCACCGAGGCCACGCTCACGCCACAGCTGATCTCGGAGATGCGTGGCAGCCTCCCGGTCGATGGGCAGACCCGAGCCGCCAGCGTGGGATGAGGACTCGACCATGACGTACGCACCTTTCGGTTCCCAGGGGCAGGGGGATGTCCGTGAGACGTCCACCGTGCGCCCCTACGCGGTCACCGGAGGCCGGGTGCGGTCGGAGCTGTCCGACCTGCCGCTCGAGGCCCTCGTGGAGGTTCTGCCCGGCGCGGTCAGCAGTTTCGGGTTGCCGCCCGAGAAGCGCGCGATCCTCCAGCACGCCGCGCACACGTACGTGTCGATCGCCGAGCTCTCGGCCCTTCTGCGGCTGCCCCTGGGTGTCGTCCGGATCCTTGTGGCGGACATGCAGGAGGAAGGGCACGTCACCGTGCACACCTCGACACCGGTTAACGTCCACACAGGCCACGGCAGCTCGAACTCGGGCCTGTCGCTGAGCGTCTTGGAGAGTGTTCTGAATGGCATTTCCGCCCTCTGACGGCGGGGCCCGTAGCGGTCCCAACTGGGCCCCGGTGTCGGGTAACGCCGGCACTGCGACCGCTTCATCGAACACGCCTGCGCGCCAGAGCGTGCTGGGTGGGGGCGGTGGCGCTCCGGCGCCCGCCGCTCAGGCGTCTCGTCCGGCGCAGGCACAGCCTGCCCCGCCGGTGATGCAGCAGGCGCCGGCCGGCAATGCCGGGGCGCAGGCGGCACCGGGCGCGCAGCCCGCGGCCGAGCGCACAGCGCCGACGGTCGTCAAGATCGTCGTCGCCGGTGGCTTCGCTGTGGGCAAGACGACGTTCATCGGTTCGATCTCCGACGTCGAGCCGCTGAACACCGAAGCCGCGATGACCGAGCACTCGGTGGGCGTGGACGACGCCGGTGGTGTCACCGACCGCAAGACCACCACGACGGTGGCCATGGACTTCGGTCGTGTCGAGCTCCCGGGCAACCTGTGGCTGTACCTGTTCGGCACCCCGGGCCAGGACCGCTTCCTCTTCATGTGGGACGACCTGGTGCGCGGTGCTATCGGTGCGGTCGTCCTGGTCGACACCGACCGCCTCGAACAGTGCTTCCCGGCCATCGACTACTTCGAGTCGCGCAACATCCCGTTCGTCGTGGGCGTGAACTGCTTCGACGGCGTGGCCAAGCACCGGCTCGAGGACGTGCGGGAGGCCCTGCAGATCCCCGCGCACGTGCCGATGCTCTACACGGACGCACGGTCCCGTGCGGCGACCAAGCAGACGCTCATCGCGCTGGTCCAGCTCGCGATGCGTCAGCTCCGCTCCGGCGCTCAGGCGCAGGGCTGAGCCACTCTCCAGCACTCCGCGGACGGCGGGCCACCTCGCGGGCGGCCCGCCGTCGCTGTTCCGGCGGACGCTAGACTGTGTGGCCGCGCCGTCGTGCCTGTAGCACGGTAGGACGTGGGTGGTGCAAGGAGGGCTGACAGAGCGGCCTAATGTGACAGTCTTGAAAACTGTTGTGCGGCAACGCACCGGGGGTTCGAATCCCTCGCCCTCCGCTCGTGATCGTTGCCTAAGTAGAGCGCCTGTCCGGCCCGAACCCGTGAAATCCAGGGTCGGCCCGGACAGGCGCTCTACTTCGGCAACGTGCTAGCTGACGCCGACGATGGGCAGGCGCAGTGCGGCCGGCGCCGCCTCGGGCACCGCGGGAGCCGCGGGCCGTACGGGCTCCACGGGGACGTAGGCCGTGCCGAGCGCAGGCCGCGTGTCGGGTTCGCCGGCGTTGGGCCACAGCGCGCACGCGCGCTCCGCCTGCGCGGTGATGGTCAGCGAGGGGTTCACGCCGAGGTTCGCGGTGACCGCCGAGCCGTCCATGACGTGCAGGCCATGGTGGCCGAACACACGCAGGTAGGGGTCGACGACGCCGCCGTCCGCGTCCGAACCGATGGCACACCCACCGAGGATGTGCGCCGTCAGCGGGATGTTGAACGGGTCGCCGATCGTGCCGCCCGCGACGCCCTCGACTCCGTCGTCGCCCAGCTTGTCGGCCATGCGTCGCACGGCCTCGTGCCCCTCAGGGATCCAGCTCGGGTTGGGGGCACCGGTGCCCTGCCGCGACGTCATGAACCGGCCGAACGGGGAGCGCCTGGTCATGGTGATCAATGAGTTGTCGTGGGCCTGCATGACAAGGGCGATGACGGTCCGCTCGGACCAGCGGCGCCAGTCCATCAGCACGGGCAGCCACTTCAGGTTCTTGCCCATCTGGCCGATCCAGCGCACGAACCGGTACGGCCCGCCGTCCACAAGGATGTGCTGCAGCGCGGCCATGACGTTGGAGCCGTGGCCGTAGCGCACGGGCTCGATGTGGGTGTTCTCGTTCGGGTAGAACGACGAGGTGATGGCGACGCCGCGGGAGTAGTCGGTCGAGCCGACCTTGTGCGTCAGTGCGCCGAGCAGTGCCTCCGAGTTGGTGCGCGTGAGGTGCCCGAGCCGCTCCGACAGCCGCGGCAGCGTGCCGGCGTCCTTCATGGCGTGCAGCAGTCGCTGCGTGCCCAGCGTGCCGGCCCCGAGCACGACGTGCCGCGCCGTGAAGGTCCGGTGGCCGGCCCACTTCTTGCCGGTGCGGTGCGTGCGGATCTCGTACCCGCCGTCGGGCAGCGGACGGACGACGGCGGCCGTGGTGAGCGGGTGCACCTCGGCGCCGGCGCGCTCCGCGAGGTACAGGTAGTTCTTGACCAGCGTGTTCTTGGCACCGTGCCGGCAGCCGGTCATGCACTCGCCGCACTCGGTGCAGCCCGTCCGCTCGGGTCCTGCGCCGCCGAAGAACGGGTCCGGGGCACGCCGGCCCGGCGACGGCGCCTCGGCACCACCGGGCCCGAAGTACACGCCGACACGGGTGGGGCGGAAGGTGTGGCCCACGCCCATGTCCTCCGCGACGTCCCTGATGATCTCGTCGGCCGGGGACCGGCCGTGGTACTGGACGACGCCGAGCATGCGCTCCGCCTGGTCGTAGTACGGCGCGAGCTCTGACTTCCAGTCGGTGATGTGCGACCAGGCGGGATCCGCGTAGAACGGGTCCAAGGGGCGGTACAGCGTGTTGGCGTAGACCAGCGACCCGCCGCCGACTCCGGCGCCGGTCAGGCACAGCACATTGCGCAGCAGGCTCACCCGCTGGATCCCGTAACAGCCGAGAGCCGGAGCCCACAGGAACTGCTTGAGGTGCCAGGAGTTCTTGGCGAACTCGTGGTCCTCGAACCTGCGGCCCGCCTCGAGCACGCCTACCCGATAGCCCTTCTCGGTGAGGCGGAGGGCGGCAACGCTGCCGCCGAAGCCCGACCCGATGACCAAGACGTCGTAGTCCATGTTCGCGAATGTACTCGCTATTGACGCTGTATGAAATACGCGGGATCGGCGTCGATCTGACGCCGGCCGGCTGCCCGGGCGGCGTCGGCCGGCCCCGCGCGGAGGGCGGTGCGGGCGGCAAAATCGGCGGGATGACGGCGAATCGCGCCCGGTCGAGGTGCCTGCGGGCCCTCCGCTTTGCTCAGCCCGCCATACGGCAGGTACCCTGGGCCGCGCGGCATCGCCCTGCCTGGGTAGAAGCTGTCGCGAGGAGACGTCGCATAGTCAGGTCTAGTGCGCCACCCTGCTAAGGTGGTAACGGTGCAAGCCGTTCGAGGGTTCAAATCCCTCCGTCTCCGCCAGGAAGGTCCCGGCCGCGCGTGACGCCCGGGACCTTTACTGTGGGAGGCCTCGGAACGTCGGTTCGGATCGCGAACCGGGTCTCCGGGGAGCTGTGACGGAGTTCTCCCCGGGAAGCGCGGATTTGGGTTTGGGTCCGCGCCGAACAGGCGGTAATGTTCTCGTCGGTCGGCCGTGCGAACGGCGGGTCGGCAGCACTGCAGCACGACGAGCGCCCGTAGCTCAACGGATAGAGCATCTGACTACGGATCAGAAGGTTGGGGGTTCGAATCCCTTCGGGCGCACATCGGCCCCTCACCAGGCGAAAAGCCAGGTGAGGGGCTTTCTCGTTGCCCGGGGTTCGGAAGGGCGTTCCCCGTCGGGTTCCCCGTCACGTGCATCCCGATCAGGTCACGGTTGTGACCCAGGACACCCGACTGTTGACCACGGCTTCCGGCTGTGGCTACGTTCACCTGCGGCACACCCGTTCGGAGAGCGACCAGGGCCTGGGGCATCGGAGCTCAACGATGCGCCCCGATGCCGGCCCTGGGAAGGTTCCGGACGGGCGTGCTGCCCAGGCGACGCACCCCCCTCGGTCGCACACGTGCAAGCTGGCGCGGCCGAATGCCCGGCCGGGGATGCGAAGCGGACGCGCACGCGGCAGGGAGGACCTGAGATGAGTGAGATCGTTCAGGACGCCGGCACGCGGTCGGGGGAGTTCGTGCAGTCCCTCGAACGTGGGCTCGCGGTGATCCGCGCGTTCGGTACGGACCGCGCCCGGATGACCTTGAGCGAGGTGGCCCGCGAGGCCGAGCTCAGTCGGGCGTCGGCGCGCCGCTTCCTGCACACCCTTGTCGAGCTCGGCTATGTCGTGACGGACGGCCGGGTGTTCGCCCTACGTCCCCAGGTGCTCGAGCTCGGGTACGCGTACCTGTCGAGCCTTTCGCTGCCCGAGGTGGCGCAGCCCCACCTGGAGCAGCTCGCGGAGGAAGTCGGCGAGTCATCGTCGGTCGCCGTTCTCGACGGCGCCGACATCGTGTACGTGGCCCGCGTGGCGACGCACCGCATCATGTCCGCGGCCATCCAGGTCGGCACCAGGTTTCCGGCGGCCGCCACCTCGATGGGTCGTGCGGTTCTGGCCCACGTGCTCGACGGCGAGCGCGAGGCCTTCCTCGCTGCCGTCACCTTGGCGCGGCTCACCCCTCGCACGATCACCGACAAGGGATTGCTGCGCGCGGAGCTGGACACCGTCCGTGAGCGGGGCTGGGCACTCGTCGACCAGGAGCTGGAGGAGGGCCTGCGCTCGATCGCCGCGCCCCTGTGCGACGCGGCCGGCCGGGTGGTCGCCGCGGTGAACGTCTCCGCCCCGGTGCGCCGTGGCACCGTCGAGGAGATGGTCACCGAGTTCCTGCCCCCGCTGCTGCGCGCGGCCCGCGAGATCGAGGCGGATCTGTCCCGTACCCGGACCTGAACGGGGCTGCTAGCGGCGGTCACATCGACGTCTGTGTACTGGGTGCATTCCAGGTCTCGACGTCGGGCGACCTCGCGAACTGGTCCACGGGCAAGCCGGGCGCGGTGCCCGCGGTGGGCGGCGCGATGGATCTCGCCGTAGGTGCGAAGCGCAGCGTCGTCATGATGACGCTGCTGACCAAGGACGGACGGCCCAAGCTCGTGTCCGAGTGCACCCTCCCGCTCACGGGCGTTCAGTGTGTGTCCCGCGTCTACAGCGACCTGGCGGTCATCGACGTCGGGCCCACACCCTCGGCCGACGGCGGTGCCCGGTCGTCGAGACCCACGGCGTCTCCCACCGAGAACTCGAGGAATTCTGGGCCTCAGGCTGGGCTCTGCGGCCAGCTGAGCCGACTGACGCGCCCGGATGGCGAAATCTGAATCAAAGATTACGCAGACATGGCCGAGCGGGGGAGTTCTTGGTCTGGCCACGCCCAATCAGCCGCCCCACGAGGCGCCAGCGGCGGTCCGGCATGGCTTCGGACCGCCCCCCGCTGAGGGCTTCTTGGAAAAACACCTGGTGAACAGCGCATCTGTGTGCGCCGTCACGCGCCCCGGCTTTGACGCACCCCAGCCCCTGACGTACTGTTCTGGATGTCAGCCCGACGGGCCGACGGACACGAGGCCCGGAAACGGACCGAGTGGCCGCGCCGGGGCTGGATCCCATCTCTGATGCAGGGCAGTTCACATTGTCTTGCGGGATATCAGATGTGGATCCTCTCTTGCAGAGCAACCTGGTCCTCAGGACCAGCGAGTTTGCGGGGCGGGTTCGAGTCTGGTAAGTTGAAGAGGTTGCCCCGGATGGGGTCAGCATCCAGCGGATGATGACTGCAA
>NZ_UWYY01000012.1 GCF_900608595.1 Promicromonospora panici
CCGCGCCCTCCCGACCGTCACCTCCCGACCGTCACCCCACGCGTTCCCCGGCCAGCCGGAGCCGCGGCTCGGCGCCGGCGGGCGCGCCCTTCTGGAAGAGCACCGACCGGACCACCGCGGGCCGGAACAGCTCGGACGGCGGCGCGAGGAGGGCCAGCACGCGGCGGAACGTGGTCTGGACCTCCGTGTTCACCCCGCAGCGCTCCTGGACCCGGCCGAGGTACCAGCTGGAGACCTTGTCGCGGAGGGTACGGCCCGCCGCGTTGCCCGTGACGCCGGGGCGCGCCTTGTCCGCTCCGGTGGAGATGGTCCAGGCCTGGTCGGAGGCGGCCAGGAGTGCGGTCTGGGCCGCGCGGTTCGGGAGTCCGGCGGTGAGGCTCTCGTCGAGCGCCACGGCGTCGAGCGCCGCCGTCGACATGCCCTGGCCGAACACGGGGTTCAGCGCACACAGCGCGTCCCCCGTGACGAGCAGTCCCTCGGGGACCACCCGGTCGTAGGACCGCCGCACGTTCTCCGTCCGCAAGAACCCGTAGACGGGCGAGACCGGCTCGGCCTTGTCGATCCACTGCCGCACCAGGGGGTGTACCTGGCGGTCGGCCAGGGCCTCGAACGCCTCGGGGTCGGTCGGCAGCGGCTCACCCCGCGGAGTGGCGAACGTGATCATATGGGTGCCCGCGGGCTCCACCGGGGCGATCACGGCACCCGTCGTCTCCCCCACCAGGTACACGAGCCGGGCGTCCGTCAACGCGCCGTCCGACCCGTCGCGGTAGACACGGCTGACGTAGCCGATGCCGGACTCGACCCGGTCCTCGGCGGGCCGGACCGCGCCGAGGGCCTCGAGCCACTCGGGTGTGCGGGAGGAGCGGCCGGAGGCGTCGACCACCAGGTCGGCGGCGAGCCGGGTGGGCGCGGTGCCCGTCCGCTCGCCGCCGCGCTCGCGCAGCAGCACGCCCGTGACCCGGTCCGCCGACCCGGTCAGCCCGACGACGTCGGTCCCCTGCACCGCCGTGACCCTCGGGTGCGCCAGGACCCGGCCCCGCACCCCGTGCTCCAGGAGGGGCCTGGTGAGGCAGAGCGTCGTGGACGTCGTGGCGCCCCGGGCGAACCAGCGGTCGCGCATGTTCTGCAGGTAGTCGGTGGGCGACCGCACCTGTTGCGCGCCCGCGGCGACCAGCTCCTCGTCGAGGCCAGGCAGAAAGCGCAGCATCGCCCGCAGTCCGCTCTCCAGCAGGAGGTGGGTGTGCTTGCTCTGCGGCACGCCCTTGCGCGGCTCGGGCCGCTCCGGGTACCGGTCGCGCTCGACGAGGGTCACCCGCTCCGCGTGCCCCGCCAGTGCGAGGGCCGCGAGCAGGCCGGCGATGCTGCCCCCGAAGACCACCGCGTGTCCGACGCCGTTGCCGATGCCCTGCTGCCCGTCGCTCACGTGCACTCCCCCTCCGCCGCCGAGCTCCCGCCGCGGCACCAGATCAGCCCAAATGTCCGTTCAGTCGGATTATTGAGCAGCGGGAGCGGCGGAGCAACGGCTGCAACGCTGGCTACCGCCCTTGTTTCAGGATCCGGAAGACGGGGCCGTCAGTACATCGCCCCCGCCGGCGCGGCCGGCTCCGTGACGTCGCCGCGCGCCGCGGCGAGCGCCGTGCGCACCACGACCGCCAGGGCGCGGGCGAGCGCTTCGAGCGGGAGGTGTGGCTCGCCGCCGTCGGCCAGGGCGGAGGCCGACACGGTTCCGCCCACCTCCTCCGTGCTGCGCGGTACGTGGACGAAGCCCGAGAGCACGCCCGGCCGTTCCGCCAGGGCGTGCTGGACGGCGTAGAAGCTGGCGTTGCAGACGTACGTCCCGGCGCTGTAGCTGACGCCGGCGGGAATGCCCGCCTCACGCACGGCGGCGGCAGCGGCCTTGACGGGGAGCGTGGCGAACCGGGCGAGCGGCCCGCCGTCGGCCACGGGGGCGTCGACGGGCTGGCCGCCGTCGTTGTCGGGGATCCGCGCGTCCATGAGGTTGATCGCGACCCGCTCGATCCGGATCTGGGTGATGCCATCGGCGAGACCTGCGGCGACGACGACGTCGGGCGCGTGCTCGTCGAGCAGGCGCAGCAGGGGCCCGTCAGCGGACCGGACCTGGTCGAACGCCACCGGCAGAACGGCGGTGACCAGCTCGTCCGGGCCTGCCCAGCCCTCCGCGAGCGCCGCTACGGCGTCCGCCGACGAGTTGACGGCGTCACCGCCGAACGGCTCGAACCCTGTGACCAAGACCTTCATCACGCACGCTCCTCACCCGGGCCGTGCGGATCACGCCGGCCGGATCACGCGGAGTCTGCCTCCGCCTCCTGCGCGACCTCGGTGGCTACGCGCTGCCATAGGGTATCGACCTGCGCGCGCAGATCGTCCTCGGAACCCGAACCGTCGAGGGTGACGTCGGCGGCGGCGAGCCGCTCGTCGTCGCCGGCCTGCGACGCGAGGCGCGAGCGTGCGGCGTCCTCGCTCAGCCCGCGGCTCTCCACGAGGCGGCGTACCCGCTGCTCGGCGGGCGTGTGCACCACCACCAGGAGGTGGAAGTGCCCGGCCTGCCCAGTCTCGACGAGCAGCGGGATGTCGTGCACGACGACGGCGGCGGGATCCGCGGCCGCCGCCTTGGCCTCCCGTTCCGCCGACAGCCGGCGCACCTCGGGATGCACTATGTCGTTCAGGCGGCGGCGGGCGGCGGCGTCCGCGAAGACCAGGGCACCGAGCTTGGGCCGGTCGAGGTCGCCGTCCGGCGTCAGGACGACGTCGCCGAACGCCTCGGCGATCTCGGCCAGGCCGACCGTCCCGGGCGCCACCGCCTCCCGCGCCAGCAGGTCGTGGTCGATGACGACTGCGCCGAGCTCGGCCAGGCGTGCTGTCGCGACCGACTTGCCGGCCGCGATCCCTCCGGTGAGTCCGATGCGGAACATGTGGTCCTCAGAGCCCGGGAACATGGAAGACGTGCGGCGCGGGGCGACGCAGCACGTCAAGGCTACCTCCGGACCAGCGCCGCATCGTCACGAACCCGGGCTGTGCCCGGTCGGTCGTGGTGAGCGCGCCGCGCCGCGGCGCGCGAGACGAGAGGAACCTCGATGACCCCGATCCAGCAGGCCCTCACCGACGTCCTCGATATCGCGTACGTCGAGGACGGGCCGGCCACCGGCCCGGCCGTGGTGCTGCTGCACGGCTACCCCTACGACGTGCACAGCTATATCGACGTCGCGCCCCGGCTGGCGGCGCTCGGCTACCGGGTCGTCGTGCCCTACCTCCGCGGTCATGGCCCCACGCGGTTCCGTGACGACTGGACGGCCCGATCCGGCCAGCAGGCGGCGCTCGGTGCGGACGTCCTCGGCCTGCTCGACGCCCTCGACCTGCCCGAGGCCGTGCTCGCCGGCTACGACTGGGGCGGCCGCGCCGCCTGCGTGGTCGCGGCCCTGCGGCCCGAGCGGGTCACCGGGCTCGTCAGCGTCAACGGTTACCTGATCCAGGACATCGCCGCGTCGGCGCAACCGATCCGTCCCGACCTCGAGGCCGGCTTCTGGTACTTCTACTACTTCCTCACCGAGCGCGGCCGGGCCGGCCTGACGGCGAACCGGCGCGAGATCGCCGAGGTCATCTGGCGCCGCAACTCACCGGCCTGGGACTTCGACCAGGCGGTGCTCGACCGGGCGGCGGCGGCGTTCGACAACCCCGACTACGTCGACGTCGTGCTGCACTCCTACCGGCACCGGCTGGGTCAGGCGCCGGGCGCGCCGGAGTACGACGCCTTCGACTACGCCCTCGCCGGGCTACCTCCGATCGGGGTCCCGACGGTGACGCTCGCCGGCCTCGCCGACGGCAACTTTCCGGCGCCCGACGGCGTCCCCGACGCCGGCCGCTTCACGGGTCCCCGCCTGCACCGCCGGGTGCCGGACGCCGGGCACAACCTCCCGCAGGAGGCGCCGGACGCGTTCGTCCAGGCCGTGCTCGACGTGACCCGGCTGGCGGCCGGCCGGGACCAGGTGCCGGACGCGTCGTAGCCGCCTACGAGGCCGGTGCGCCCTCTGCCAGGGCGGCGGCGATGTCCTTGCGTGAGCGGACGCCGAGCTTGGCGAACACCTTGCGCAGGTGCCACTCGACGGTGTGGGCGCTGAGGTAGAGCTGAGCACCGATCTGCGGGTTGGTCAGGCCGTCGGCGGCGAGCCGGGCGATCTGTGCCTCCTGCGGCGACAGCGTCTCGGTCGCTCGGGGTGCTGCCCGCGGCGCCGCGACGGCGACCGGGGCGCCTGCCTCCCTGAGGCCGCGCCGGGCGCGCTCGACGTATCCGGTCGCGCCCATGCGGGTGAGCAGGTCGTGCGCCAGGCGCAGGTGCTGCCGGGCGTCGGCGGCGCGCCCGGCCCGCACCAGCCACTCGCCGTACAGGAGGTGCGTGCGGGAGAGCTCCACGTCGACGCCCGTGGTCCGCAACCGCGCGAGCGCCTCGCGGTAGTGGGGCTCGGCGTCGGCGTCGGCGCTGACCAGCGCGGTCACGAGGGCGGCCGTGCCGAGCGCCCAGTCGGTGCCCGCCGCCTCGGTCAGCTCGACGATCGCACGTGCGCCCTCGGCCGCCTCCTCGGTGCGGCCGAGCCGGCTGGCCGCCTCGACGAGCTCGACCCTCGACCAGATCGACAGGCCCATCTCCTGCGGGTACGCGGCCCCGCGCCGCGCGGCGACGAGCGCGTCCTCCCAGCGGCCGAGGCCGTTGTAGAGGACGGCGGCCGCCCACTCCGTCGCGGTCAGCGCCTTGCCCTCGGTGCTCAGGGCCGGGTCGTCGACGATCGCCTGGATCGCCGCCCGGGTCGCGGCCTCGCTGCCACCCCACGGCACCACGACCAGCGCGGTGTAGTGGGCGAAGAAGCTGCTGCCCGTAACTTCCCCGATCGTCGCGGCCTCGTCGACGAGCGACTGCGCGTCCACCAGGTCGCCGGCGTACATCCGGTTCGAGAGCCGGAGCAGCAGCGCCGACGGCAGCACCGACAGCGCGCCGAGCTCGCGGGCGAGGCGGAGCATCGCCGCGGACAGCACCGACCAGCTCTCGAAGTCCCAGACGTTGTGCGCCATCCGGCAGGCGAGCGGGAGCCATCCCAGGTCGGCTGCGGTGACCCCCTCGGAGCTATACGCCGCGAGCGCCTTGAGCAGCAGCGGCGCCGCGGCGGCGTAGCCGTCGGTGTAGACGCGGGCGACTCCCTCGAGGAGCAGGTCGCTGCGCGCGGGCTGCTCGGGCCGGGCCATTCGCACGACGGCGGCGGCCACCTCCTCGAGCCCCTCGCCGCCGGGCAGCTGGCCGGCCGTGAACGCCGCGTACAGCGCGTCGCGGTAGGTCTCCTTCGCCAGCACGGGGTCGAGCGCCTCGAGACGGTGCGCCGACGCGAGCAGCAGCGGAAGCCCGACGCTCGCGCTGCGGAAGGCGAACATCACCTGTCCGCGGACCAGGTCCGCCTGGGCCAGCTCGCGCTCGCCGAGCGGCGCGAGCTGAGCGCCGTCGAGCAGTTCGAGCGCCTCGGCATACATGCCCGCCTGGCTCTTCGCCTGGGCAGCGGCGACCGCCCGCGACCCCTGGACGGCCGGGTCCGGAGTCAGCTGGGCCGCCCGGGCGAGGAACGCGGCCGACGCCGCCACGCCGCCACGCGCGCTCGCTCGCGCCGCGGCCTGCTCGAGGCCTGATGCGACCCGCTCGTCGGCGACGGACACGGCGCTCGCCAGGTGCCACGCCCGCCGGTCGGGGTCGTGCCCGGGGTCGGTGGCCTCCGCCAGGGCGCGGTGCGCGTCCTGGCGCTCCTGCGGCGATGCCGACCAGTAGGCCGCCGACCGCACCAGCGGGTGCCGGAAGCGCACCATGCTGCGGAGCGTGACCAGGTCCGCTGCCTCCGCCTCGGCGGCCGCGGCGGAGAGATCGATGTCGAGCGTCCGCGCCGCGCGCCGGAGCAGCACGACGTCGCCGACAGGCTCGGCGGCGGCGAGGTGCAGCAGCCGCTGGGTGTCCGGGGCGAGCGACCGGAGCCGCCGCAGGAAGCCGCGCTCGACCGGGCCGGCCAGCGCCTGGTCGTCAGGTCTCATGTCGCCGGCCAGCTCGGCCGCGGTCCGGCCGCGGGGTAGCTCGAGGAGGGCGAGCGGGTTGCCCCGGGCCTCGGCCAGGACCCGGTCGCGGACCTGGTCGTCGAACCGGCCGGGCGTCACGGAGGACAGCAGTGCGCGGGCGTCGTAATCGGCCAGTCCCTCGACCTCGAGGTGCGGCAGGCCCTGGAGCGGGTGCCCGTTCGCGGGACGCATCGCGAACAGCAGCAGCACCCGCTCGGCCAGGAGCCGCCGGGCGACGAACGCGAGCGTCTGTGCGGAGACCTGGTCGAGCCACTGCGCGTCGTCGACCAGGCACACGAGCGGCTGCCGCTCGGCGACGTCGGCGAGCAGGTTCAGCACCGCCAGCCCGATCAGGAACCGGTCGGGCGGCGTGCCCGCACTGAGCCCGAACGCCGTCTCGAGCGCGAGGCGCTGCGGCTCCGGCAGCCGGTCGATGTGGTCGCGGAACGGCGCGCAGAGCTGGTGCAGGCCACCGAACGCCAGCTCGGCCTCCGCTTCGACGCCGACCACGCGCACGACGCGGCAGCCGTGTGCTTCGTCCCGCAGGTACGAGAGCAGCGCGGTCTTCCCGATGCCGGCCTCGCCGCGCAGGACCAAGGACGCGCTCCGGCCGCCCTGGACGCCCGTGACGAGGTCGTCGAGGGCTGCGCACTCCCGTCGTCGGCCGAGGAGTACTCCGCCCGGCGCTCCGCTCGTTCTCTGCATGGCTCCCGGCGTGAGCATACTGGGCCAGGTGGCCGGTCGGCCGTTCCGCCGGACGACGCCGGGTCTCAAGCAGCCTCTTGCGGCGCCACGCGGCGCACGCCCCGCACCGGCTCGTGCCGACGCTTCGACGGCCACGCGGCGCGCGCCAGCAGCGTCTCGAGCGCCGCGAGGTCCCCCGTGCGCGCGGCCACCTGGAACGCCGTCACGAGACGGCGGTGACACGCCCTGTCGACCGGCCGCTCACCGCTCCCCTCGAGGTCTGGCTGCGCCCGCCGCACCAGCTGCCGCACGTTGGCGCTACTGGTCCGCAGCAGGGCGGCGATCTCGGCGTACGGATAGTCGAAGCCCTTGCGCAGCAGGTACGCCGCGAGCTTGCCCGGGGTCAGCCGCGCCATCAGGACCTGCAGCGTCTTCTCGACGACGGCGGTCTGCTCCGCCCTGAGCACCTGGTCGTCCGCGGCGTCGACCAGGTTGGCCAGGGACGTCGCACTTGTCGCCTGGTGCCGGTGCCGGGCGGACTGGATGACGTTGATCGCGAGGCGGGTAGTGGTCGTGGTCAGGAACGCCGCGGGATTCTCGATGACGCCGCGATCGGTGTGCTGCCAGCGCAGCCAGGCATCCTGGACCACGTCCTCGGCGCCGGAGACGTCGCCGGTCACCCGATGGGCGATCTGGATGAGCCGGGGGCGCTGCGCGAGGAAGACGTCGAGCGCCGCGTCGAGCTCGGTCGGGGTGGTGGGCACCAGGCCTGACGCTGACATCTGTGGACTCCCTCGCGGACGGCTGCCATCGGCTTCGATGGGTCAACCGTCCGTCCGCGGGGCGTTCAGGCGCGCCACGGGCAGTCCGTGGTCGGTCCGTAGGAACCCCGGGGGTCGCGACCACGGACCGCTGCCACGGGCCACGCACTCGCGGTGTGCCCCCGTGGGTTCCGGGGCTGGCGGCTCCCGGGCCGTCAGGCCAGGGTCGCCGTCGCGGTCCCCGCGTCGTCGTCCCGAGGGGTCACGAGGGCAGCGGCGAGCCCACGGCGCGACCTGATGTCGAGCTTCGTGTACACCTTGCGCAGGTGCCACTCCACGGTATGCGGGCTGAGGAAGAGCTCGGCGCCGATCTGCGCGTTGGTCATGCCACTTGCCGCGAGCGCCGCGATCTGCGCCTCCTGCGGCGTCAGCCGCTCCGAGGACCCGGCGTCGCGCGTGCGCACGTGCTCACCCGTCGCGAGCAGCTCGCGCCGGGCACGCTCCGTGAACGCGAGCGAGCCCATGGCGTCGAACATCCGGTGGGCGGTCCGGAGCTGCTCGCGGGCGTCCGCGCGCCGTCGGACACGGCGCAGCCATTCGCCGTAGACGAGGTGGGTACGGGCTACCTCGACCTGTACGCGATCGGCGGCGAGCTCGTCGATCGCCGTCCGGTAGAGCCGGTCGGCCTCGTCGGCGGAGTCGGTGAGCAGCGCCCGGCTGCGGGCCTGGACGCCGCGCGCCCATCCGGTGTCGGCGGCCCGGGTCAGCTCGACGAGCCGGTCGAGCGATTCCCGTGCCAAGGCACGCTCGCCGCAGTGGAAGGCGGCCTCGACGTGCTCGACCAGCGACAGGCCGGTGAAGTTGAAGCCGTCGTGCTCGATGCCGGTCCGCGCGGCGGCCAACGCGTCCTCGTAGCGGGCCAGGCCGTTGTACAGGACACCCTGCATGCAGCCCGTCACGCCGAGCAGCGAGACCTCGCCGTGCTCGGTGGCGCTGATCCGGGCCTCGTCGAAGATCCCGGCGGCGGCCGCCTCGTCGCCGCGCCAGGCGGCGAGAACCAGCGTGGCGTAGCGGTGCGGCGCCTGCCCGGTGGCCGCCGCTATGGCGTCGGCCTCCTCGATCATCCGGGTCGCTGCCGCGAAGTCGCCGTGGTGGATCTGCACGCCCCCGTAGTAGATGAGGGCCGGGGGCAGCACGCTGAGCGCGCCGACCTCGCGGGCCAGCCGGACCGCGCGGGAGGACAGGACGTCCCAGGCGGGGAGGTCCCACCGGTGGTGGATGAAGGACTCGAGCGCCACCGGCACGGAGAGCAGCCAGCGCATCGCGGCGTCGCGGTTCCCGAGCTCCTCGTGGGCGAACGGCTCGAACGCCCGGACCAGCGCCGGGACGCCCGCCTCGTAGCCGTCCGCGAGCAGCGTGGAGACGCCGTCCAGCAGCAGGTCGGAGGCCAGGGACGCCGACGGCGGGGCGCTCGACCGCCGCGCCGCGATCGCCGCCGCACGGGCGCCGTGCGGGCCGTGCACGCGGCCGGCGAAGACCGTGGCACTGATCGCCTCGAGGTAGGTCTCCCGCGCCAGCGGTGAGCCCTCGGCGGTGAACCGGTCTGCGGCGTCGAGCAGGAGCGGCGCGGCCTCGTCGCTGCGGCTGCGCGCGAACAGCATGCGCGCCCGCAGCCGGGCAAGACGAGCCCGGTCGAGCGGGCTGAGCGGGCACAGATCAGCGAGCGCGGCCAGCTCGGTCGCACGTTCGGGCGCGGCCGCCGAGAAGTGGGCCTCGGCGGCGGCGAGGGCGCGTCGGCCGCGCTGTCCGGGATCGGGGGTCAGGGCCGCGGCGCGTTCGAGCAGCACGGCCTCGGCCGCCACGCCGCCTCGCTGGTGTGCCCGGTCGGCGGCCTCTTCCAGCCCTGCGGCGACGTCCTCGTCCGGCCCGTGGGACGCCTGCGCGGCGTGCCAGGCCCGGCGGTCCGGCTCGAGCACGGGGTCGGTGGCCTCGGCCAGCGCCTGGTGCACCGTGCGACGCTGCCCGGCGTCGGCCTCGCGGTAGACCGCGGAGCGCGCCAGGGGGTGGCGGAAGCGCATCGACTCGCCGAACTCGATGAGACCGGCGGCCTTCGCCGGTGCGGCGTCCGGGGTGATGCCGAGCAGCTCGGCCGCGCGCAGCAGGAGCCGGACGTCGCCGACCGGCTCGGCCGCGGCGATGAGCAGCAGCGTCCGGGTGCGGTCGGGCAGCGACGTCAACCGCCTCGCGTAGTCCTGCTCGACGCGGCCCGACACCGAGGCCAGGTCGGCCGCGTCGAGGCCGTAGGCCAGGTCGGCGGCGGTGCGGCCGCGCGAGAGCTCGAGCAGTGCCAGCGGGTTTCCGCCCGTCTCCGCCACGAGGCGGTCGCGGACGCGCGGCTCCATGCGGCCCTCGACAGACGCCTCGAGCAGGTCGCCGGCGGCCTCCTTGTCCAGGCCGCCGATCCGCAGCTCCGGCAGCCCGCCCAGGGCTCCGGCGCCCTCGGGATCGCGGACGGTGAACACCATCGCGACGGCCTCCGCCAGGAGCCGCCGGGCCACGAACTCCAGGGTCTGGAGCGAGACCTGGTCGAGCCAGTGGGCGTCGTCGACGAGGAGCAGGACGGGACGGGTCTCCGAGGCGCGGGTGAGCAGGGTGAGGACCGCCAGCCCGACGAGGAAGCGGTCGGGCGGGTCGCCCGCCGCCATCCCGAATGCCACCTGGAGCGCGTCGCGCTGAGGCTCCGGCAGGGCGTCGACCGCCCCTAGGAACGGCGCGCAGAGCTGGTGCAGGCTCGCCCAGGCGAGCTCCATGTCGGCCTCGATGCCCTGCGCTCGGGCGATGGTCATCCCGGAGGCCTGGACCGCTGTGTACTTTAGCAGCACCGACTTCCCGATACCCGCCTCGCCCCGGATGACGCGCACCGTGGACTCCCTCGCCCGGAGCCTGGCGAGGACGTCGTCCAGCACCGCGCACTCGCGGTGCCGACCCACCAGGTTCGGTAGTCGGGCTGCGCTCACGGTGCTCCTGCGGGTAGGGGCGCACACCACGGCGGAGCGCTCTGCGGACAAGAATATTCGGTTCTGTCACACATCGGTACGTCTGCCGGGTCGAGAGCGGACAAGCATTCGTCTGCTGTCCAGCTGCTGTCTAGGAGTTGCCATGCCGTCACGCGAACACCGGCTCGCCACGTCCGTCCTCGTCGTCGGGACGGGAGGGGCCGGCCTGCGGGCCGCCATCGAGCTCACCGAGGCGGGCACCGCGGTGCTCGCGGTGGGCAAGCGGCCGGCCGTCGACGCGCACACCGTGCTCGCCACCGACGGCATCAGCGCCGCCCTGGCGACCGCCGACCCGGACGACACCTGGGAGCAGCACGCCGCCGACACCCTTCACGAGAGCGGCCTGCTGGCCGACCCCCGCGCGGTGCAGCACGTGGCCCGGAACGCCGGGCAGGCGATCCACGACCTCGAGCGGTTCGGGATGCGGTTCGACCGGCAGGCCGACGGGCGGATCGACCAGCGCGGGTTCGGGGCGCACACGTACCGGCGGACGGCCTTCACCGGCGACCACACCGGCCTCCGCCTGCAGCGGGTGCTCCGTGCGCACGCCGCGCGGCTCGGCGTACCCCTCCTGTCGACGTGCTACGTCACCCGGTTGCTGGTTGATGGGGGCTCAGTGTTCGGCGCCTACGGGTTCGATCTCGTCGACGGGTCGCGCTACCTCATCCACGCCGATGCGGTGATCCTGGCCGCGGGCGGGCACACGCGGATCTGGCGGCGTGCGGCGGCGCGACGCGACGAGAGCACCGGCGACTCGTTCCGGCTGGCCGCCGAGGCCGGGGTCCGGCTCCGCGACCCGGAGCTGGTGCAGTTCCACCCGACCGGCCTCCTCGCTCCCGAGAACGCCGCGGGCACCCTGGTCGGCGAGGCCGCGCGCCGCGAGGGCGGCGGCCTCCTCAACAACCTCGGCGAACGCTTTCTGGACCGCTACGACCCCGTGCGGATGGAGCGCGCCGGCCGCGACCTCGTGGCCCGCGCGTCGTACACGGAGATCGCCGAGGGGCGAGGCACGCCGGCGGGCGGCGTCTGGCTCGACCTCTCGCACCTGCCGCGGGAGACGATCCTGACCCGCCTGCCCGACGTCTACCGGACGCTGCTCGACCTGCAGATGGTCGACGTCACCTGCGACCCGTTCGAGGTCGCGCCCACGGCCTACTACTCGATGGGCGGTGCTCAGGTCCGGCCGGAGGACAACGGTACGGACGTCGACGGCCTCTATGTCGTCGGCGAGGCGGCCAGCGGGCTCCACGGCGCCAACCACGTCGAGGGCAACGCACTCCTCGAGCTGCTTGTCCACGGCCGGTCCGCCGCGCGCGCGGCGGCCCTCTACTCCGCCCGCCTGACCAACCAGCGACGCTCGCTCGGCGCGGTCCGCGACGCCGAGGCCGACGTCGACCGCGTACTCACCGCGGGCGGCAGGCAGAACCCGCGGGCCCTGCAGCGCGAGGTGCGCGACCTGGTGACCGAGCACGCCGGCGTCGTACGGCACGAGGCGGGGCTGCGGGCCGGTCTCACCCGGCTCGAGGACGTCGAGGACCGCGCGGGCGACCTCTACGTGCACACGGACATCAGCGGCTACCAGGACCTCGCCCACGCCTTCGACCTGCGCTCGGCGGCCCTGGCTGCCCGCGCGACCCTGGAGTGCGCGCTGGAGCGCCGCGAGTCGCGCGGCAGCCACCAGCGCTCGGACCACCCGGGCCCCGACCCGGCGCTGCGGGTCAACCTCCTGTGGTCGCCGACCGAGGGTGTGCGCCGCGCGGTGGTGCCACCCGTGCCGACCGACATCGCCGCGCTGATGCGCGACGTGCCGGCCGACGGGAAGTGGCTGGAGTAGGCGATGGGGCCGGAGTGGGTGGGAAGCGGCCGAGAGCGGGCCGCAGGCCGCGACCTCAGACCCGGGCCGGCGTCCGGGCGGCGTGCCGCTCGGGGGTGAACGCCACCGCCAGCGTCGCCGGGTAGCGCGACCACGGCGACGGCGCCCAGGTGACCTCGCGGTCGGTGAGCCGCAGGTCGAGCCGCTCCATGAGGCTCTCCACCGCGATCTTCACCACGAGCCGTCCCGGGCGCCGGGCGGGGCACGCGTGCGGCCCGACCCCGAACGACAGGTGCGAGCGGTTGCCGGCCTCGAAGAGGTCGTCGGTGGTCCGCACCCGCGGGTCGTTGTTCGCGGCGGCCACGCCCATCACTATCGCGTCACCTGCCTTGATCCGGACCTTGCCGAGCGTGCAGTCCGTGACGGCGTACCGGGCGGGCAGGTTGGCGACGGGCGGCTCGCTCCACAGCGTCTCGTCCATGGCGTCGTCCAGGCCGCGCCGCACGCCGGTGACCCGGCCGGTGTACCGGGGGTCGGTGAGCATCCGGCGCAGCGTGGCCGCTATCCAGGTCACGAGCAGCTCGTTCGACGCGCAGATCGCCACCACCATGGAGTGCACGATCTCCGTGTCGTCCTCGAAGCTGGGGTGCTCGACGAAGCGGGCCGTCAGGTTGTTGCCGGGGCTCTCCCGCGTCGCGAGCACGTGGTCCAGCACGATCCGGTCCATCGTGGCGAGGGCGGTCATGGGGTCGCCCCCGTGCCCGAAGACGTCGCTGGCGCAGCGCAGCAGGGCGATGCCCTGGTGCTCGTCGAAGCCGAACATCCCCGACACGGCCAGGAACGACACTGCGGCCGCGTACCCGCCGATCAGGTCCGCGTGCCCCTGGGTGGCGAACGAGTCGATCAGCCGGCTGCAGACGCCGCGCACGAGGGCGGCGGTCTGGGCCTCGTCGATGCCCGCGAACGCCTCGTCCACGGGGAGGCGCAGCCGCCGGTGGTCCGCGCCGTCCGCGTAGTACAGCGCCCGCCGTCCGGCCGGAGACAGGATGGCGTGCAGGGTCGAGTCCAGCGGCAGGCGCTCCTTCCAGTGCCGCGGGTTCCTCGCGAACACGCTCTCGGTCCGCATCACCTCCATGACCTCGGCGTGCCCCAGCACGAGCCAGCCCGGCACACCCGGCTCCAGGTCCACGGGCGCCACCGGCCCCCACTCGTCCTGCAGCTTCCGCAGCGCCGCGGTCATGTCCTCCGCGCCGGTCAGATCCACCAGCGCCACACGACCTCCGCCTCGCCGCGGTTCCAGGTCAGGCATGGCCCCTCCACGATCGACATTCATCGAATCATCCATCGAAATTGTGGGGCGACCTGCGTAGACGCCCGATCGTCGGTTTCTATCACGGCGTGTGGGGAACACGTAACACGTGTGTGGTCCAGGTCACCCTCGCTTCACCCGCTATCTTCGTGGCGCCTGTGCACACCGGTGGGTTCGGGTGGTCCGACGGGCGCGGCGGGGGCCGCACCGCGTGGGACGATGCGACGGTGAGCATGCACGGTGGCGGCGGGAGCATGGGCGGCGGCCGCACGATGAGGTCCTTCACGCAGGACGGCTCGGTCACCCAGCAGCGCCTGGGGCGGGCCGCGTTGCGGCGGATAGTGGGTTTCGCCCGGCCGTACCGCGGCCGGCTCATCCTCTTCGTGCTCATCCTGGCCCTGGAGGCCGCGGCGGGCGCCGCGACGCCGCTGCTCTTCCAGCGGATCATCGACCACGGCATCGTCGACGGCGACACGCGACTGGTCGTCCTGCTGGCCGGTGCCGCCGCCCTGCTCGCGATCGTGGCCGCTGGACTGTCCGTCGCAGACCGGCTGGTTTCGTCGCAGGTCGGCGAGGGGCTCATCCTCGACCTGCGGATCGCCGTGTTCGACCACGTCCAGCGCATGCCGCTCGCCTTTTTCTCCCGTGCCCGCACGGGCGCCCTGGTGCAGCGCCTCAACGGTGACGTGCTCGGGGCGCAGCGTGCGTTCACGTCGACCCTGCAGACGGTGGTCTCCAACACCCTGACCATCACGTTCACCCTCGCGGCGATGCTCACCATGTCGTGGGAGCTCACCCTCGGCGCCCTCGTGCTCGTCCCGCTGTTCGTGTTCCCCGCGCGCTGGTTCGGCCGCCGCCTCGCTGTCCTGACCCGGCGCGGCATGGAGGTCGACGCCGACCTCGGCCAGGTGATGAACGAGCGGTTCAACGTGGCCGGTGCCCACCTCGTGAAGGTGTTCGGCGACCCGGCCACCGAGTCCGAGCGGTTCGCCGGGCCGGCCCGCGAGCGCCGCGACCTGGGCGTGCGGACCGCGCTGTTCGGGACGTGGTTCCGGGTGGGGCTGTCGACCGTCGCGGCCCTGGCCGTGGCCGGCGTGTACGGGCTGGGCGGGCTGCAGGCGATCGCCGGCGAGCTCACGGTCGGCACGGTCGTGGCGCTCGCCACGTACCTCACCCGCCTGTACGGGCCGCTGACGGCGATGGCGAACGTCCAGGTCGACGTGATGACGGCGCTCGTGTCGTTCGAGCGGGTGCTGGAGGTCCTGGATCTCGAGCCGTCGGTGGCCGAGCAGCCGGACGCCGTCGACCTGCGTGCGGCCGTCGCTGCCCGGGGCGCGTCCGTCACCCTGACGGGCGTGACGTTCCGGTACCCGCGGGCCGACGAGGTGTCGCTCGCCTCGCTGGAGTCGGTGGCCGGGCAGCGCAAGGATCCGACGACGGACACGCTGCGCGACGTCTCGTTCGAGGTCCCCGCGGGTTCGATGGTGGCGCTCGTCGGGCCGTCCGGGGCGGGCAAGACGACGGTCTCGCAGCTGGTCAGCCGGATGTACGACCCGACGTCGGGCGCGGTGCGCATCGCCGGCACCGACCTGCGCGACGTGACGTTCGCGTCGCTGCGGGCCACGGTCGGCGTCGTCTCGCAGGACGCGCACCTGTTCCACGACACGATGGCGGCGAACCTCCGGTTCGTCCGCCCGGAGGCGACCGACGCCGATCTCGAGCGGGTGCTGCGCCAGGCGCGCATCTGGGACCTGGTCGACCGGCTGCCCGAGGGCCTGGACACCGTGGTGGGCGACCGCGGCTACCGGCTGTCCGGCGGCGAGCGGCAGCGCCTCGCGATCGCGCGCCTGCTCCTCAAGGCGCCCGACGTCGTGGTCCTCGACGAGGCGACGGCACACCTCGACTCGGAGTCCGAGGCCGCCGTGCAGGTGGCCCTCGACCAGGCCCTCGCGGGGCGGACGTCGCTGGTCATCGCGCACCGGCTGTCCACGGTCCGCGCGGCGGACCGCATAGTGGTGCTCGACGACGGCCGCGTGGCCCAGTCCGGCACGCACGCCGAGCTGATCGCCGCCGGCGGCCTGTACGCCGACCTGTACCGCACCCAGTTCGCGGAGACAGCCTGACGCCCCCGCTGGGAGGATGAGCCCTGTGGGATCCCACGACCATCACCTGCCGCACGGACACCGCGGCCGCCTCACCGCCGCGTTCACGATCACGGCGGCGGTGCTGCTCGCCCAGGTCGTCGGCGCCTGGGTCACGGGCAGCCTCGCGCTGCTCGTCGACACCGTGCACCTGCTGACCGACGCCGCGGGCCTCGCGATGGCCCTGTTCGCGGCGCACCTCGTGGAGCGTCCGCCGTCGGCCCGGCGCACCTGGGGCTACCGCCGCGCGGAGGTGATCGCGGCCCTCGCGCAGGCCGGCGTGCTGCTGGCCGTGGGCGTGTACGTGCTGGTCGAGGGCGTCGCGCGGCTCGCCGCGCCGCCCGAGGTGCCCGGACCCGAGCTGGTGGTCTTCGGCGCGATCGGCCTGGTCGGGAATCTCGCCGCGCTGGCGATCCTGGCCGGGCAGCGGACGGCGAGCTTCAACCTGCGCGCCGCGTTCCTCGAGGTGGTGAACGACGCGCTGGGCTCGCTCGCGGTCGTCGTCGCGGCGGTGGTCATCATCCTGACGGGCTGGCAGCGGGCCGACGTCGTCGCGGGGCTGCTGATCGGCGCGCTCATCCTCCCGCGGGCGCTCAGGCTGCTCCGCGAGACGGTCTCCGTGCTGCTGGAGTCGTCACCGCCCGGCCTGGACCTCGACGAGGTCCGCGCCCATCTGCTCCAGCTCGACCACGTCGAGGACGTGCACGACATGCACGCTTCGCTGATCGCCACGGGCCTGCCGGTGATCAGCGCGCACGTGGTGGTCGGCACCGACTGCTTCACCGACGGCCACGCCGCCCGCATCCTGGACCAGCTGCAGGAGTGTGTGGCCGAGCACTTCGACATAGCGGTGGAGCACTCCACGTTCCAGGTCGAGCCGCACACGCATCCGGCCCACGAGCACCCGCAGCACGCCTGATCTCAGACAGGCCTCTTGGCTGTGGGCGGCTAGCGGGGTGGCGGCGGGTTGCGGATCGCCGCGTCTATGCGGGCCAGCACCGCCCGGGAGCGCTCCAGCTCGGTCCGGTAGCGCTCCGGCAGGTCGGCGGCAAGCCGACGGCGCATCTCGACCGCCTCCCGCGCGTGCCCGAGCGCCGTGACGTTGTCACCCGCGGCGCTCAGCGCGCTCGCCAGGTTGGAGAGCGCGAGCGCCAGGTCGGGCCGGTGCTTGTCCGGGTTCTCCAGGACGAGCTGGCGCCGCATCATCACGGCCTCCCGCATGGGCGGCAGCGCGTCGTCGGCCCGGTCCAGGTCGAGCAGCGTGGCCCCCAGGTTGGCGAGCGCCTCGGTAAGGCCCGTGCGGTACTTCTCCGGCTGCTCACGCATGAGCCGGCGGAGCATGTCGACGGCCTCCTGCGTGGGCCGCAGCGCCTCGTCGAACCTGCCCAGGTCCGCGTACCGCACGCCCAGGTTCGACAGGGACTGCGCGAGGTACTTCAGCGACCGGGCGTTCCCGCTCGCGAGCCCCCGGCGGATACCCACCGCTTCCTCCTCGAGCAGCACTGCCTCGTCGTACCGGCCGCGCCGGGCCAGCGTGACACCGAGGTTCGACAGGGAGTGGGCGAGAAAGTGCAGGTACCGCTCGGGATGCTCGCGGGCGAGGTCCCTGCGGATCTCCAGCGCCTCCCGCTCCAGCCGGAGCGACTCGTCGGCGCGGCCGACCGTCGAGTACAGGGCGCCGAGCGCGGACAGCGCGCCGGCGAGGTCGGGCCGGGTGCCGCGCTCGTTCTCCTTGGCGAGCCCGCGCTGGATCTCCAGGGCCTCGACGAGCACCACGCCCGCCTCCTCGTACCGGCCGAGGGCCTCCAGCGTGGTCCCGAGCTGGCCGAGCGACCACGCCAGCTCCCCGAGGTGCTCGGGGCGCGCGGCGGCCAGCCGCCGCCGGATCGCCACGGCCTCGGCGTTCGCGGGCAGCGCGTCCTCGGGCCGCCCGCTCTCGGTGAGGGCCTCGAAGTTGCCCAGCACCGCCGCGACCCGCGGCTCGTACTGGATCGGGTCGCCCTCGGCGAGGCGCCGGTAGAGGTCGAGCGACGCCCGCTGCGCCGCCTCGATCTCGCCGGTCCGGCCGAGCTCGGTGTAGGACACCCCGGCGTTCTGCAGGGCGCGCGCGTGCTCGGCGTCGGCCCAGAGCGCGTCCCCGGGCGGGAACTGCCGGCACAGCGCGATGACCTCCTCCTGGAGGGCCAAGGCGTCGCTGTGCCGGCCGAGGGCCCAGTAGCCCATGCCGAGGTTGTTCAGCGCGGTGCACAGCGGCGGGCGATACCGGTTCTCGTCGTGCCACGCGAGGCCGCGCCAGAGCCCGACTGCCTCCTGCAGCAGGGCCGACGCGGCGTCGGGCTCGCCCTCGGCGATCAGCACCGTGCCGAGGTCGCTCAGCGCCTCGGCCCGCTCGGCGTCGCCGCCGGCCGTTCGGGCCAGGTCCGCCACCCGGTGGGTGAGGCGGTCCAGCACCGGCACGGCCAGCGGCCCCGACGACCGCGGCAGGCGGCGCGTCGCACGCATCAGGCCGGGCAGGTCCTCCGGCCTCCCGGACGGGAGGGCGGACGCCGCCGCCTCGATCAGCTCGCCGGTCACGTCCCGGTCCGCGGCGGGCCGGTCCAGCCCCATCGCCGTGGCGAAACCCAGCACCGCGAAGGCCTGGCCAGGGTCCAGGTCGCGGGTGCACGCGGCGGTCAGCTCCCCCGACCTCGCCAGGGTCCGCGACACGAGCAGCTCGGCCAGGCGCGGGACCGGAAGCAGGTGCGCGCGGACCCAGTCGACAGCGTCCGCCGTCCGGCCGTCTGCCGGCTCTGCGCCCGCGCGCCGCAGCGCCTCGCGGACACCGTCGTCGGTGGTGTCCCGCAGCAGCGTCGCCACGGCCAGGGCGGCCTCGGCGGTCCCGCCCGCTCCGTCCCCGAGCCCTGCCGCGGCGGCCGTGCGCGCCCAGCCGGTCCGCTCGTGGTCCAGCACGACGCCGAGCGCGGCCCCCGGGTCGACGACGTCGCCGCCGTCGAGCACCGTCGCCAGCGCCGCGGCGTGCAGGTCGAGGACGCGCACGTGCCCGTCGGCCACCGGCTCGAAGCGGACCTGGGGCACGGGCCGGCCCAGCGCCCGCGCGAACCGCGCGACCGCCGCCTCCAGGAACGCGCGCTCGTCGTCCGGGCGTTCGACCTCCAGGCCGAGCGCGGGGTCGAACGCGACACTCAGCGTCCGGTCGAGCGCCGGGTCCAGCGCCATCTGGGTGACCGACGGCGTCCGCCCCGCCCAGAGCTCGCTGGTCCACCGCTCGCGCCGCCACCACTGCCCGCCGGTGCGGGCCAGGCACAGGACGCGCAGGCGACCGCTGCGCCTGGTCGCCCCGATGGCGTCGAACATCGCGGACAGGCCGGGCCGGGAACCGGCGTCGTCCACGACGAGGAGCACACGCCGCGCGTCGGCGACGCCGTCCACCACCGTGACCTCCTGGCCGGGCGGCACGTGGACCACCGTCCATCCGGTGCGCCGCAGCCTCCGGCACAGCTCCAGCGCCAGGCGGGTCTTGCCGACGCCGCCGAGCCCGCACAGCAGCCGCAGCGCCACGGGCTCCCGCGACCGCGCCCACGACCGAAGCTCCGCGAGCTCCCGGCCGCGGCCCATGAAAGGCACGATCCCGCGCTCGGGCGCGAGGAGGGCAGCCGGGCTCGCGCCCCACGCCTCATCGGGTCCGGGTCGGCTCATGGGGAGTCATCCAACAGCACATGGGCCGTCCTGGCCAGCGAACCTGTGATAAGGATCAGGGGCGCCCGCTGACCGTGTCGCTGCAGGTCAGAACACCGGGCCGGGTGATCATCAGGCCAGGTACCGCATCCTGAAAACGACGACGGCCCGCCGCCCCCGAAGGAGCGACGGGCCGTCAGACGACTCGGGTCAGTTGCCCGTGAGCTTCTCGCGGAGCGCGGCGAGCGCCTCGTCCGAAGCCAGCGTGCCGACCTCCTCGACCGGAGCCGAGGAGTAGGTGGCGTTGCCGCCACCGGCCGGAGCGGCGGCCGGGGCCTCGGACGTCGCCTCGGTGTCCGCGGTCAGCGCCTCGGCGACCTGCTTGCGGTGCGCGGTCCAGCGCTCGTGCGCCTTGGCGTACTCCGCCTCCCACGCCTCGCGCTGCGCCTCGTAGCCCTCGAGCCACTCGTTGGTCTCCGGGTCGAATCCGTCCGGGTACTTGTAGTTCCCGGCCTCGTCGTACTCGGCGGCCATGCCGTACAGCGCGGGGTCGAAGTCCTCGGACTCCGGGTCCACGCCCTCGTTGGCCTGCTTGAGCGACAGCGAGATGCGGCGGCGCTCCAGGTCGATGTCGATGACCTTGACGAACACCTCGGCACCGACGGTGACGACCTGCTCGGGCAGCTCGACGTGGCGCACGGCCAGCTCCGAGATGTGGACCAGGCCCTCGATGCCGTCCTCGACGCGCACGAACGCACCGAACGGAACCAGCTTGGTGACCTTACCCGGCACGACCTGACCGATGGCGTGCGTACGGGCGAAGGTCTGCCACGGGTCCTCCTGCGTCGCCTTCAGCGACAGGGAGACACGCTCGCGGTCGAAGTCGACGTCGAGCACCTCGACGGTGACCTCCTGGCCCACCTCGACGACCTCGGACGGGTGGTCGATGTGCTTCCAGGACAGCTCGGAGACGTGCACCAGACCGTCGACGCCGCCGAGGTCCACGAACGCACCGAAGTTGACGATCGAGGAGACGACACCCGGGCGCACCTGGCCCTTCTGCAGGGTCTGCAGGAAGGTGGAGCGAACCTCGGACTGCGTCTGCTCGAGCCAGGCACGGCGCGAGAGCACGACGTTGTTCCGGTTCTTGTCGAGCTCGATGATCTTGGCCTCGATCTCCTTGCCGACGTACGGCTGGAGGTCGCGGACACGACGCATCTCCACGAGGGAGGCGGGGAGGAAGCCGCGCAGGCCGATGTCGAGGATGAGGCCACCCTTGACGACCTCGATGACGGTGCCGGTGACGACGCCGTCCTCCTCCTTGATCTTCTCGATCGTGCCCCAGGCGCGCTCGTACTGTGCGCGCTTCTTGGACAGGATCAGTCGGCCTTCCTTGTCCTCCTTCTGGAGGACCAGGGCCTCGACGGCGTCGCCGACGGCGACAACCTCGCCAGGGTCGACGTCGTGCTTGATCGAGAGCTCCCGGGACGGGATGACACCCTCGGTCTTGTAGCCGATGTCGAGAAGGACCTCGTCGCGGTCCACCTTGACGATCGTGCCTTCGACGATGTCACCATCGTTGAAGTACTTGATGGTGGCGTCGATGGCAGCAAGGAAGTCCTCCTCGGTGCCGATGTCGTTGACGGCAACCTGGGGTGCGGACTTCGCAGGGGTGGAGATGGTCATTGAGTTCGATGCTCCGATGCGGACATGGCGTAGTACGGACAGGGTCTGTTTGAGCTGCGCTTGCGCTCTGCTCACGAGGTGCCGCTGACTGCCCAGAGGGCGCACGGCACCGCCAGCCATCCTAGTGGCGTCGCAGCGCCCGGGTCAACGCGAGCCGGGGTGGCGCAAGCCTCAGGAGGCTGGTCGGGAACGTGCCGCCGGACGACGCCCGGGCGGGTGCGAGGGTGGGTGGTCGGGCAGCGGAACTCAGAGCGCGAGCTCCAGATCCTTGCCCGGGATGGCGTCGAGCAGGGCCCGCGTGTAGTCGGTGCTCGGCGAGTCGAAGACCGCGTCGACGGTCCCCTCCTCGACCACCCGGCCCTCCTGCATCACCAGCACGCGGTCCGCGATCTGCCGCACGACGGCGAGGTCGTGCGTGATGAAGAGGTACGTGAGCCCCAGCTCCTCCTGCAGGCCGGCCAGCAGCTGCAGGATCTGCGCCTGCACGACGACGTCGAGCGCCGACACTGCCTCGTCGCACACCACGAGCTCGGGCGACAGCGCGAGGGCGCGGGCGATCGCCACCCGCTGGCGCTGACCGCCGGACAGCTCCGAGGGGAACCGCTGCAGCTGGCCCTTGCTGAGGGCCACCTGGTCGGCGAGCTCCTCCACGCGGGCCCGGCGGGCCGCGGGGTCACCGTAGGAGTGCGCGCGCAGCGGCTCCTCGATCGCGCGGTACACCGAGTAGAGCGGGTCGAGCGACGAGTACGGGTCCTGGAACACGGGCTGCACCCGGCGCCGGTACGCGATCTGCTCCCGGTGCCCGCCGGCGCCCACGAGGCCGCCGTCGAACGTGATCGTCCCCGTGGTGGGCTTCTCGATGTCGAGGATCATCCGGGCCAGGGTCGACTTGCCCGAGCCCGACTCCCCCACCACCGCCACGGTGGAGCCGCGCGGGATGTCCAGGCTCACGCCGTCCACGGCGGTGAAGTCCCTGCTGCGGGAGAACAGGCTGTTCCCACGGATGGAGAACACCTTGCTCACGTCCTTGACGGAAACCAGGACGTCCGACTCCGCCGCCGTCTCCTCGCCGGGAGCGAGCAGGGCGTCGTCCAGCACGTCCTCGAGGCCGCGCTCGCGCGCGATCTCGATCCGCCGCGAGGCGAGCGACGGCGCCGCCGCCATCAGCCGCTTGGTGTACTCGTGCTGCGGCGCGGTGAGCACCTGCCGGGCCGGGCCCTGCTCGACGATGTCACCGCGGTACATGACCACGACGACGTCGGCGCGCTCGGCCGCGAGGCCGAGGTCGTGCGTGATGAGCAGCACCGCCGTACCGAGGTCCTCGGTCAGGGCGGAGAGCTGGTCGAGGATGCCGCGCTGGACCGTCACGTCGAGGGCCGACGTCGGCTCGTCCGCCACCAGCAGCGCCGGGCGGCCCGAGAGGCCCATGGCGATGAGCGCGCGCTGGCGCATGCCGCCGGAGAACTCGTGCGGGTACTGGCCGGCGCGCGCCCGGGCGTCGGGCAGACCCACCTCGTCGAGCAGCTCGACCGTGCGGGCGCGCGCGTCCCGCCGGGTCCGCAGGCCGTTGTCGATCAGGCCCTCGTCGACCTGCCGGCCGATCTGCATGATCGGGTCGAGGTTGGTCATCGGGTCCTGGGGCACGAGGCCCAGCTCGGTGCCGCGCAGCTGGGCCATCCGCTGCGGGGAGACCTTGCCCAGGTCCTCGTCCTTGAACCAGATGTGACCGTCGGCCACCGAGCCGTTGCTCGCCAGCAGGCCCAGCACCGCCATGGCCAGGGTCGTCTTGCCGGAGCCGGACTCCCCCACGATCGCCACGGTCTGGCCGCGCCGGACGGTCAGGTTCGCGTTCGCGACGGCGCGCGCGGCGCCGCCCTCCGTGCGGAAGTCGACGGACATGTTCTCGACGCGCAGCACGACGTCCTCGGTCGGCGCGTCGGTGGGCGGCGACGCACTGGTGGCCGGCTCCGCCGGCGTCGGCACGGCCGTGTTCTTGTCAGCGATGTCGTTCATCGTCGGGTCCTGTTCCGGGGGTCGAGGGCCTCGCGCAGGCTCTCGCCCACGAGGGTGAAGCCGAGGGCCGTCACGGCGATGCAGATACCGGGCAGGATCGCCAGCCGCGGCGCCACGGCCAGCTCCTGCTGGGCGGCCGTCAGCATGCGGCCCCACTCGGCCGTGGACGGCTCGCCGCCACCCAGGCCCAGGAAGGACAGCGCCGCGGCCTCGATCACCGCGGTCGCCAGGCTCAGCGTGGCCTGCACGATGACCGGTCCCACGCTGTTGGGCAGCACGTGGCTCATGGTCACCGACCGGCGCGTCAGGCCCAGGGCCGACGCGGCGAGCACGTAGTCCTGGCCCTTCTGCGCCAGCATCGACCCGCGCAGCAGCCGGGCGAAGATCGGGACCTGCACCACACCGATGGCGACGATGACCGCCATCGAGGACTGGCCGGCGATCGCGGCGATCGACACGGCGAGCAGCAGCGACGGCACGGACAGCATGAGGTCCACCAGCCGCATGACGGCGAAGTCGACCGACTTGCCGAACCAGCCGGCCAGGAGGCCCAGGAGCAGGCCGCCCGTGAGGCCGAACAGCGTGGACAGGACGCCCACCAGCAGCGAGGCCTGGGCACCCCAGATCAGCTTGCTCAGCACGTCGCCGCCGTAGCGGTCCAGGCCGAGCGGGAACTCGGCCGACGGGCCGGGGATCATCGTGGGACGCACCTCGTCGCGGCCCGGCAGCTCGGTTCCCCCGTAGGGCGCCAGCACCGGGGCCAGCACGGCTACGAGCACGAAGACCGCGACGATCACGAAGCCGCTGATCGCGACCGGGTTCTTGCGCAGCGTGCGCCACGCGCGCGCCCAGACGCCCTCGCCGCCGTGGTCGGCACCGCCCGGCCCGTCGCCGTGGATGCTCGTGTGGAGCGGCGCGGCGGCCGCGCCGTCGGTCACGGGAAGCTCGTTGGCACTCATTGCTGCCTCCTCAGCCGCGGGTCGATCAGCCCGTACGACACGTCGACGATCAGGTTCACGAGGGCGTAGACCACGGCGATCATCAGGATGAAGCCCTGCATCACCGGGTAGTCGGCGTTGAACACCGAGTCAGCCAGGAAGCTGCCGATGCCGCTGAACGCGAAGACGGTCTCGGTGAGCACCGCGCCGCTGAGCAGCAGGCCGACCTGCAGGCCGATGGTGGTGACGACCGGCAGCATCGCGTTCTTCAGGATGTGGTCGCCGCGCAGCCGGGCCGGCTTGATGCCCTTGGCCCGTGCGGTGCGGACGTAGTCCGCGTTCTGCACCTCGGAGACGGCGGCGCGGGTCATGCGGGCCACGATCGCCAGCGGGATGGTGCCCAGCGCGATGCCGGGCAGGATCAGGTGCACCAGTGCGTCCCACGCCGCGTCCCACTCGGCGGTGAGCAGGCCGTCCAGGACGTAGAAGTTGGTCGGGTGGGTGGCGACCATCGTGGCGCTCTGCCGCCCCGTCGTCGGGAACCAGCCCAGCTCGACCGCGAACAGGTACTTGAGGATGAACGCCAGGAAGAACACCGGCACGGTGACGCCGATCAGCGAGACAACGACCGCCGAGTGGTCGACGACGGAGCCGGCCCGGCGGGCAGCGACGTAGCCGAGCGGGATGCCGATCCCGATGGCGAAGATCAGGGCGACCACGGTGAGCTCGATGGTCGCGGGGAACCGGGTGAGGAACTCGTCCAGCACCGGGCGGCCGCTCTGCAGCGAGGTACCGAAGTCGCCCTGCAGCAGCCGGAGCAGGTACTTGCCGTACTGGACGGGAAGCGGCTGGTCGAGTCCCAGCTGGGCCTCGATCTCCGCCGCGGCCTCGGGGGTGTACCGCTCACCGAGCATGGCCTGGACCGGCCCGCCCGGCAGGGCACGCACCCAGCCGAACAGCAAGATCGACAACCCCACCAGGAGGGGTATCAGGAGCAGCAGCCGCTGCACAATCAGTCTGAGCATCGTTCCTCGACAGACATGCGTTTTCATCGGTCGTCCCGGAGGCAGGCTCGTGGCCCGCCCGGCCGGGACGACTCCGGACAGCGGTCGGGGCGCGGCAGCCGCCGCGCCCCGACCTGAGGTATTTCACCCTAAGGCGTTGGGGACCCTAGGCAGTTCGGGAGGGAACCTTACTCGCCCTCGCCGAGAGTGATGACGTTGTACACCTCGTCCTGCACCGGGGAGATCGGGTAGCCCTCGACCCCGGGTGCGACGACGAGCGACGGCACGGGGCTGGCCAGCGGGACGCCCGGCAGGGCCTCCATGATCACCTCGTTGGCGTTCTTGTAGGCGTCCTCCTGCTCTTCGAGCGGAGCGTTGCGCGCGTCCTTGATCGCGCTGAACACCTCCGGGTCGTCGAAGCCCCACTCCAGCGACGGCGCACCGAAGAAGGTGCCGATGAAGTTGTAGGTGTCGTTGTAGTCACCCGTCCAGCCCAGCAGGTGCAGGCCGTGGTTCTCGCCACCCTGGATGGTGTCGATGTAGGTCGGGCTCCACGGCTCTGGGGTCGCCGTCGCGGTGATGCCCACCTCCTCGAGGTCGGCGGAGATGGCCTCGTAGATCGCGGCGGGGTCCGGCATGTACGGGCGCGAGACCTCGGTCGGGTAGTTGAACTCGATCTCGAGGTTCTCCTGTCCGGCCTCCGCCAGGAGGGACTTCGCCTTCTCGGGGTCGTACTCGTAGGTCTGCACGTCCTCGCTGTAGCCCGAGACGATCTCCGGCACGAACTGCGTCGCCGGCGTCGTGCCCTCCGGCAGCGCGGCCTGGACCAGGCCCTCCTTGTCGATCGCGTGCGCGATCGCCTGGCGGACCTTGATATCGTCCAGCGGCTTCTGCGCCTGGTTCATGCCGAGGTACAGGATGTTGAACGCGTCGCGGTCGAGGATCGTGTAGCCGGCCTCCTCGAGCGCGTCGACGTCGGCGGGCGCGACCAGGTCGTAGCCGTCGATGTCACCGGCCTCGAGCGCCTGGCGACGAGCGGTGCCGTCGGCGATCACCGTGAACACGATGGTCTTGACGTCGGCGATCTCGCCCCAGTAGTTCTCGTTCGCGGCCAGCGTGACGCTCTCACCGCTCGCCCACTCCTGGAACGTGTACGGGCCGGTGCCGACGGGGTGCTCCCGGCCGTACTCGGTCAGCTTGGGAGCGTCCGCGGTGCCCTCCACCTCGTCCGCCCCGAACTCCTCCAGCGCCGTGGGCGACTGCATGGAGAACGACGGCAGCGAGAGCGCCGGGACCAGCTCGGGGATCGGCTCCTTCAGCGTGACGACGGCGGTCGCGTCGTCGGACGCCTCGCAGGAGTCGTACAGGCTGTCGTCGCCGGTGCCGCCGAAGACCGCCTTGTAGTAGTACGAGAGGTTCTCGTGCGCGGCGAGGCCGGTCCAGTTGTGCCAGCGGTCGAAGTTGAAGCACACAGCCTCGGCGTTGAAGTCCGTGTCGTCGTGGAACGTCACGCCCTCCTTGAGGTGGAACGTGTACTGCAGACCGTCCTCGCTGATGTCCCAGCTCTCGGCGAGCAGCGGGGCGGGGTCCGCGGTGCCCGGCTCGACGCCGACCAGACCCTCGAAGATCTGACGGGCGACCCGGAACGTCTCGCCGTCGCTGGCGAACGCGGGGTCGAGCGAGCTCGGCTCGGCGGATCCGGCGAACACGAAGGTGCCGTCGCCGCCGCCCCCGCCCTCACCGCCCTCGGGGTCCCGCTCGCTCGCGACACAGCCGCTCAGAGCCACTGCGAGCGCAGTCACCAGGGTGACGCCGCCCGCAAGGCGCGTAGCGCGTCGACGCATGGCACTCTCCTTCCTCGAGCGCACCGGCGGGCCCGGGTTCGGGCACGACGACACGCAGACCGTTTGCGCCTGACCTTAGGAGCCCTTTCGTTGCTTCCGTATTTCTCCCAGCACTCGCAATCCAATCGTGACCCTTTTGTTACCGCTGTGTATGTGGCAGTTGTCCGGCGGTTCACACCGGCGTGCTGGCGGGCGTGAGGCGGGGATGATGGCACCGTGAGCAATGACGAGCCCGTGTCCTTCGGCTACCGCGACGTGCGGGACGACGGCCGCGCCGCCAGGACCTGGTGGGACGCCAACGCCGGCGAGTATCTCGACGAGCACCGCGACTTCCTCGGCGACGCCGGGTTCCGCTGGGGACCCGAGGGCCTGACCGAGGCGGAGGCCGGCCTGCTGGGCGACGTCGCCGGGCGGGACGTGCTGGAGGTCGGCGCCGGCGCCGCGCACTGCTCCCGCTGGCTCGCGTCCCGCGGGGCGCGCGCGGTCGCCACCGACTACTCGGCGGGCATGCTGGCGGGTGCCGAGCGGCTCGATGCCGCGACCGGCGTCGTCGTGCCGCGGATCCAGGCGGACGCGCGGGCGCTGCCGTTCGCCGATGGCGCGTTCGACGTCGTCTTCACGTCGTTCGGCGCGCTCCCCTTCGTGCCCGACGCCGGCACCGTGCACCGCGAGGCCGCCCGGGTGCTGCGCCCGGGCGGACGCTGGGTGTTCTCCGTGACCCATCCCCTGCGCTGGGCGTTCCCGGACGACCCGTCCCGGCGCGGCCTGACGGCGACCCGCTCGTACTTCGACCGTCGCCCCTACGTGGAGACCGCGGACGACGGCCGCGTCCTGTACGCGGAGTACCACCGCACGATCGGCGACCACGTGCGCGACGTCGCCGGGGCCGGGCTGCGCCTGGTCGACCTGGTCGAGCCGGAATGGCCGGAGTGGAACGACCAGGTCTGGGGCGGTTGGGGTCCGGAACGTGGCCGCTACCTCCCGGGCACGGCGGTGTTCGTCACCGTCAAGGACCTGTCGGACGCTCAGGTCACCCGGGTGACCTGAGCGTCCGACACGTCAGTGGCCGGCCTCGTGCCAGGTGGCGCCCGTGCCTACCGAGACGTCGAGCGGGACGTCGAGCGTGAACGCCGACCCCATCTCGGTGCGCAGGACCTCCTCGGCGGCGGCACGCTCCCCCGGCGCCACCTCGAGCACGAGCTCGTCGTGCACCTGCAGCAGCAGGCGCGAGCTGAGCCCGCGGGCGTCGAGCGCGTGCTGCACCTTGAGCATGGCGAGCTTGATGATGTCGGCGGCGCTGCCCTGGATGGGCGCGTTGAGCGCCATGCGCTCGGCCATCTGGCGGCGCTGCCGGTTGTCGCTCGTGAGGTCGGGCAGGTAGCGGCGCCGGCCGAGGATCGTGGCGGTGTACCCCGTGGCGCGCGCCTCCTCGACCACGCCGGAGAGGTAGTCGCGCACGCCGCCGAACCGCTCGAAGTAGTCGTCCATCAGGGTCTGCGCCTCGCCCGTGGCGATGTTGAGCTGCTGCGACAGGCCGAACGCGCTCAGGCCGTAGGCCAGGCCGTACGACATCGCCTTGATCTTCGACCGCATCTCCGCGGTCACGCCGGCGGGCTCCACCTCGAACACGCGCGAGCCCACGTACCGGTGCAGGTCCTCCCCCGAGTTGAACGCCTCGATCAGGCCCTCGTCGCCCGACAGGTGCGCCATGATCCGCATCTCGATCTGGCTGTAGTCCGCGGTCAGCAGCGACTCGTAGCCCGCGCCGACCTGGAATGCCCGCCGGATCTGCCGGCCCGCCTCCGTGCGGATCGGGATGTTCTGCAGGTTCGGGTCGGTCGAGCTCAGGCGGCCCGTCGCCGCGATGGTCTGCTGGAACGTCGTGTGGATGCGCCCGTCGGGAGCGACCGACTTGAGCAGGCCTTCGACCGTGACCCGCAGGCGGGACACGTCGCGGTGCGCCAGCAGGTGCGCGAGGAACGGGTGCTCCGTCTTGACGAACAGGTCCTGCAGGCTCGCCGCGTCGGTGGTGTACCCGGTCTTGATCTTCTTGGTCTTGGGCATGCCGAGCTGGTCGAACAGGACCTCCTGCAGCTGCTTGGGGCTGCCGAGGTTCACCTCGCGGTCGATCACGGCGTACGCGTCCGCGGCGGCGTCGGCGACACCCTGCGCGAACTGCTTCTCCAGGCCCGTCAGGTACTCGGTGTCGGCGGCGATACCGATGCGCTCCATCCGTGCCAGGACGCCGGACAGCGGCAGCTCGACGTCGTCCAGCAGGTGGGTGGCGTCGCGGTCCTTGAGCTCGCCCACCAGGGCGGTCGCCAGCTCGGCCACGCCATGGGCGCGCACGGCTTCCGCCTGTCCCTCGGTCTCGCCCTCGAGCGAGAGGTCCAGGGCGCCCTGGGCGCCGTCGGGCTCCGCGACCTTGAGCTCGCGGCCGATGTGCCGCACCGCGAGGTCGCCCAGGTCGTAGCCGCGCTGGTCCGGGTAGCACAGGTACGCCGCGAGCTCGGTGTCGAACGTGACGCCCTCGAGGTCCATGCCGCGGGCGGCGAGCATGTGGGCGGCGGCCTTCGCGCCGTGCAGCGTCTTGGCCGCGCCCGGGTCGGCGAGCCAGGCCGCGAGCGCCTTCTCGTCGTCGGGGCCGAGTTGCGTCAGGTCGAGGTAGGCGGCCTCGCCGCCGGGTTCCGCCACGGCCACGGCCCAGGCGTCCCCTGCGCCGGGGACTGCCTTGCCCGCCACCTCCACGCCCACGTGCGCCGTGCGGGCGGCCAGCCAGGCCCCGAGGCCGCCGGGGGCGATGATGGCCAGGTCGAGCTCGATGTCGGTCCCCGCCGGGGTCTCCTCGTCCGCCGCGCCGGCCGGGTCCACGGCGAGCAGGCGGTCACGCAGCTGGCCGAACTGCAGGGTGTCCGACACGAGGTGCACGGCCTCGCGGTCGAAGCCCTCCAGTGCGAGGTCGGCCACGCCGAGCGGCAGCTCGACGTCGGTCAGGAGGGCGTTGAGCTCGCGGTTGATCCGCACCTGCTCCAGGTGGGTGCGCAGGCTCTCGCCGGCCTTGCCCTTGATCTCGTCGGCGGCGTCCAGCAGGGCGGCGAGGCCGCCGTGCGCAGTGATCCACTTGGCGGCGGTCTTGGGCCCCACGCCGGGGACGCCCGGCAGGTTGTCGCTGGTCTCGCCGACGAGCGCCGCGAGGTCCGGGTAGCGCTCCGGCGGCACGCCGTACTTCTCCTCGACGGCCGACGGGTCCATGCGGGCGAGCTCGGACACGCCCTTCTTCGGGTACAGGACGGTCACGTCGCCGTTCACGAGCTGAAGCGTGTCGCGGTCGCCCGAGCAGACCAGCACCTCCATGCCCGCGGCCTTGGCCTGCAGAGCCAGGGTCGCGAGGATGTCGTCGGCCTCGATGCCGGCGAGCTCGATCGAGGAGATGTGCAGGGCGTCGAGCACCTCCTTGATGAGCGGGACCTGCCCCTTGAAGGCGTCCGGCGTGGCGAGCCGCGTGCCCTTGTACTCCGGGAACCGCTCGGTGCGGAAGGTGACACGGCCGGCGTCGAACGCCACGGCCAGGTGCGTGGGCTGCTCGTCGCGCAGCAGGTTCGTCAGCATGGACGTGAAGCCGTAGACGGCGTTGGTGATCTGGCCTGAACTGGTCGCGAGGGTGTCGGGCAGCGCGTAGAACGCCCGATAGGCCATGGAATGGCCATCGATCAGCAGGAGACGGGGGCGGCCTGACGAGGGCTTGCCCGGAGTACGACTTGGCGCGGTGGAGGTCACGCCTGACAACATAGCCCGCATGACTGACACGAGCGCTTCCGCGACGCCTTCCGAGGCCGGCACCGGGGCAGAGATCGGGGCCGGTATCTCGCCCGGCATCGACTGGCGGGCCATGTACGGCGATGCCGACACCACGGGAACCCTCTTCGAGCGCATGGAGATGGAGCTGCTGGAGGTCGCCCCGGACCGCGCCGTCGGGCGTATGCCGGTGAAGGGCAACACCCAGCCCACCGGGCTGCTGCACGGCGGCGCCTCGGTCGTGCTGGCCGAGACGCTCGGCTCGCTCGCCGCGCAGGCGCACGCCGGGCCCGACAAGAAGACCGTCGGTATCGAGGTCAGCGCCACGCACCACCGCGCCGCGCGCGAGGGCTACGTGACGGGCACGGCGACGGCGATCCACCTGGGCCGCTCGACGGCGTCCTACGAGATCGTGATCACCGACGACGCGGGCAAGCGGGTGTGCACGGCACGGCTGACCTGCATGATTCTCGGCTAGGGCCGGTCTGAGAGTCAGCCGGCCTTCGCAGCGCGGCGGCGCGACGGCGCGCCGCCGCCCACGGGGCGCATGTCGATGGGGCCGGACTCCATGACGGACCGGGCGCGCCGGCGTCGGGCGATGAGGTCCTCGATGCCGCCGCGGCCGAACCTGCGGTGGTGCGGGTGCGCGCTGTCACGCACGGTGGCATCGGTCGTGAGGCGGCGCTGCAGCGCCGCGACGGACGCCACGCGGTGCCCCGCGGCCGGGGCGAACCCGAGCCGGGCGAGGAAGCGCTGCACCCCGCGGTTGCCGGGCACCGGCGCGGAGTAGATGTCGTCGCACTCGTGCTCGGCCGCGAGGTCGGTCGCCGCGCGGAGCAGCGCGTGCCCGACGCCGTGGCGGCGTGCCCGCGGGGCCACGAACACCATGTCGAGGTACAGGCTCGCGCGGCGCGCGAAGAGGTAGGCGGCCACGACCCGCCCGAGCACGACGCCGACGACCCGCCCGTTCTGCTCCGCGACCAGCACGTGGCCGCCCGCCGCGAGCAGGACGCTGAGGTGCTCCAGCAGGCGGTCGGTGTCCTGGGCTCCGAGCTGGGCCCCGGTGGGTGAGTCGTCGCGGGCCTCGTCGGCCAGCGCGGCGACGGCGGGCAGGTCGTCCTCGCGCGCGGGGCGTATCTCGAGCACGCTCATCTCCTCCCGGGTATCTGGGGTCCGGGTCTCAGGGCCGGCTGAACGCAGACACTAGTCCCGGCCCGGCCGGTAGAAAAATATACAACCCGGATTTCACCCGCTCTAGGGCACCGCGTGGGTCAGGCGCCGACCTGCTCGATGACGGCGTCGGCGACCTCGCGCATGGTGAGGCGGCGGTCCATCGACGTCTTCTGGATCCAGCGGAACGACTCGGGCTCCGACAGGCCCATCTTGGTCATCAGGAGGCCCTTGGCGCGGTCGACGCGCTTGCGGGTCTCGAAGCGTTCGGTGAGGTCAGCGACCTCGGCCTCCAGCGCGCCGATCTGCGAGTAGCGCGAGATCGCGATCTCCACGGCGGGCAGCAGGTCGGCCGGGGTGAAGGGCTTGACCACGTACGCCATGGCACCCGCGTCGCGGGCGCGCTCCACGAGCTCCGTCTGGGAGAACGCCGTGAGCAACACCACAGGAGCGGCGTGGGCCTTGCCGATGCGCTCGGCGGCCGAGATGCCGTCCAGCTCGGGCATCTTGACGTCCATCACCACGACGTCGGGCTTCAGCTCGATGGCCAGGTTGACGGCGGTCTCGCCGTCGCCGGCCTCACCCACCACGTCGAACCCGGCCTCACGCAGGGTCTCCACCACATCCATGCGGATGAGGGCCTCGTCCTCGGCCACGACGGCGCGGCGCGAGGGGTTGGCGGGAGCGGCCTCCGGCTCGGCATCGATCATCGGGGGCAGATCCAGGGAAAGCTTCTCGGTGTTCTCGTCGGTCACGGGGTACATCCTACGTCCCGCATACTCGGGCTTGGGGCCTGGACCAGCGGTGTGGTTCGATGTCTGCTGCACGACGCCGCGATGCGGCGAGCCGGGTTGGCGGAACAGGCAGACGCGGCGCTCTCAAAAAGCGCTGTCCGAAAGGACATGTGGGTTCGAGTCCCACACCCGGCACACGAGACGTCCGAGCTCCGCAGTACGCGGACGGCGAACACGCGGCACCTACGTCGCGGCGCCGCTGTGCTCGGCCAGCCCGTTCGTGCTCCCCGCCCGGCTCTCGTCGTAGCGCACGACCTCCAGCCCGAACTCTGCGAGGATCTCGGGCAGCAGGCGCACCACGTCGCGGTCCTTCTCCCGGTTCGCCTCGGGCAGCCGCGACCACGGCACGCCGATCATCGGGTGCACCTTGGCGTCGTCGTCCCGCACGGGCCCGCTGCGCCAGCCCTGCGCCACCCGTACGGACTCCCACAGCTCGTGCTCCGCCTCGGCGAGCTCGTCCAGCTCGGCGCCCTCGAACACGACCTCGGGGGCGCCGTCGCGCGGCGCGATCGTCGCGCCCATCCGCGCCAGGCGCTCCGGCAGCCCGACGACCCAGCCCCGGTTGGAGGCCCGCAGGTCGTCGGAGAGGTCCTCCCAGCGCACCATCGCGGGGACCTCGCCCCAGCCGACGCCGCGCTCCCGCTGGTTGCGCAGGTAGACGTGATGGACGGCGCGCGCGATCCGCTCGTACATGTCGGCGTGGGCGCGGGCCTCCGCTCGCTCGACGTCGGCGAGCAGGTCGCGCATGGTCACGGTCCGCAGGCGGCCGTCCAGGTTGTCGAGCACACGCGAGGCCTCCGTGCCGAAGGCGCCCGTCAGGCCCGCCAGGCCGTCGAGCAGGAGCACCAGCGAACCCGGGCCGCCGTGCCACAGCTTCGTGGCCGTGAGGGCCACCCGCAGGGACGTTCCCTCGTCCGCGTGGCAGACGTAGACGACGTCGGGCGCGCCGAGGCTGCCCGTGCCGAGCGACGGGGCCGCCCGCAGCTCGATCTTCTCGGCGACGGGCGACCACCGGGACCGCAGCGCCTCCACGACCGGCACGGCGTCGTCGGCCATGAGGTCGACCGCCAGCCGCACGCCGTCGCCGGCGAGCTCCCACTCGCGGGCCAGGCCCACCACGAGCGCCTTGGCGAACTCTCCGGACCCGACCACCGCCACCCGGGTCAGCGGGGCGGGCCCGCCCGGAGCGTCCACGATGCGCCGCACCTCGCGCACCGCGAGCGCCTGCGCGGCGATCACGTCGAGCGTGAAGAAGTCGACGCCGGGTTCGGCGCAGCTCAGGTGCCGCGCCTGGAGTGCTACGCCGAGGTCGGGGTCGCTGACGTGGGCGTACAGGCGCTCGGGCCCCTGACCGGCATGGCGGACGGCGTTCTCCGCCTCGGCCACGGTGAGTACGTTGGCCGTGGCGTCGGTGCTGTCGTCGCCGCACGCGTACAGGACCGTCGCGCCGGTGAGGCCGACGTCGTGCAGGCCGGACGCGTCGGCGGTGCGCAGGACCCGGTGGCCCGCAGCCTCGAGCGCGGCCGCGACCGTGTCGGCGGCGTCCGTCTGCCCGACGACTATCGCGTGCCCCTGCGCGCGCCGGTCCCTGAACCGGTGGATCTCCCCGGTGAACAGCACTCGGGCCGCCTCGAACAGCGCGTAGACGGCGGTGCCGGGCGCGAGGAACCGGGCCACCTGGAGCTGCCAGGAGAGCTCACCGCCTCCGCTGGCCGGGTCGGCGCCCATCACGAAGAGCTGGAGGTCGTGGTAGACGACGTCGTACCAGGTACGGCCGGGGACGTGCGTGGTGTCGAGCGCGAGCCCCCACCAGCCGAGTCCGAGCGAGACGGCGACGAGGACGGCGAAGCCGAGGCGGGTCCATGGGAAGGAGCGGGTCACGCCCGGAACAATAGCGACATCTCGCCCCGGCAATCGCCGAGGTGGAAGTGTGGCGAGGTAGGACCGGGGCCGGAGTGCTGATCAGCACTCCGGCCCGGTCCTACCTCGCCACAGTTCTACCTCGGCGCCAGAGGGTCAGAAGCCGCTGCGGCCGTCGACGTGCGAGCCGATGCGGTGCACCAGGATCGAGTTCGTCGTGCCGGGCACGCCGACCGGCGCACCCGAGACCACCACGACCAGATCGCCCTTCTCGGCGAGGCCCTGGTCCTGCAGGGTCAGGTCCACCTGGTCGACCATCGCGTCGACGTTCTCGACCTTCGGCACCAGGTACTCGGAGGTGCCCCAGGTCAGGGCGAGCGTGTTGGCGACGTGCTGCTCCGGGGTGAAGGCCAGCAGCGGGATCGACGAGCGCAGGCGCGACATCCGTCGCGCGGAGTCACCGGACTGCGTGAACGTCACGAGGTACTTGACCCCGAGAGTCTCGCCGATCTCGGCGGCGGCCCGCGTGATGGCGCCACCACGGGTGTGCGGCGTGGAGCCGAGCGGCGCGATGCGCTCCCGGCCCGCCTCTTCAGTGGCCTCGATGATCCGGGCCATGGTCTCGACCGTGACGATCGGGTAGTCGCCCACGGAGGTCTCACCGGAGAGCATCACGGCGTCGGCGCCGTCGAGCACGGCGTTGGCGCAGTCGGACGCCTCGGCACGGGTCGGCGTCGGCGACGTCGTCATCGACTCGAGCACCTGCGTGGCGACGATGACCGGCTTGGCGTTGCGCCGCGCCATCTCGACGATGCGCTTCTGCACGAGCGGCACCTGCTCCAGCGGCATCTCGACCGCGAGGTCGCCGCGCGCCACCATGACGCCGTCGAACGCCGCGATGACCTCGCTGAGGTTCTCCACGGCCTGCGGCTTCTCGATCTTGGCGATGACGGGGACCGTGCGGCCCTCCTCCTCCATCACCCGCCGGACGTCCTCGTAGTCCTTGGCGGACCGCACGAACGACAGCGCGATGAAGTCGGCGCCGAGCTGGAGCGCCCAGCGCAGGTCCGCCTCGTCCTTGTCGGACAGGGCCGGCACAGACACGGCGACGCCGGGCAGGTTGATGCCCTTGTTGTTCGAGACCGGACCGGGGACCTCGACCTCGGTGACGACACGCGGCCCCTCGACGGCGGTGACGCGCACACGCACCTTGCCGTCGTCGATCAGCAGCGGGTCGCCGACCTGGGCGTCCTGGTTCAGGCCCTTGTGGGTGGTGGACACGATCTCCCGCGAACCGAGGATGTCCTCGGTCGTGATGGTGAACGTGTCGCCCTTGTTCAAGAAATGCTTTTCGTCTCCCGCGAACCGGCCGAGCCGGATCTTCGGGCCCTGCAGGTCGACCAGTACGGCGACCGACTTCCCGGCCGCCTTGGCGGCCTCTCGCACGTTGCGGTAGACCGCCGCATGCGCCTCCTGCTCGCCGTGGCTGCGGTTGATCCGCGCCACGTTCATGCCGGCGTCTACGAGCTCCCGAAGCTTTTCGGGACTCTCTGTGGCGGGTCCGATGGTGCACACGATCTTGGCTCTGCGCATGTCTCCAGCCTAGGCATGGTGGGCGCCGCGGCGCCCTGTGGGGGTGTACAACTCCCGGACGGGTTCTCCGGTCACGACCGCAGAGCGAGCGTGCGCGGACGCACCGGGGCGGGCAGCTCGGTGCTGCCCTGCAGGTAGGTGTCGGCCGCGGCGGCCGCGGCGCGGCCTTCCGCGATGGCCCACACGATGAGGGACTGACCGCGGCCGGCGTCGCCGGCGACGAAGACGCCCGGCAGGCTCGCAGCATAGTCGTCGCCGCGGGAAACCAGGCCCCGCTCGGTGACCTCGATGCCGGTCTGCTCCTCCAGCACCGCGGTCTCCGGGCCGGTGAAGCCCATGGCAACGAGCACGAGGTCGGCGGGGATCTCGCGCTCCGTGCCCGGCGTCGGCGCGCGGCGGCCGTCCGGCAGGTAGACCGTCTCGGCGACCTTCAGCGCGCGGACGTTGCCGTCGGCGTCGGGCAGGAACTCGACCGTGGAGGCCAGGTAGGCGCGCTCGCCGCCCTCCTCGTGCGAGGTCGAGACCTCGAACAGGATCGGGTCGGTCGGCCAGGGCTGGTTCGCCGGGCGCTCGACCGGCGGCTTCTTGCCGATCGCGAGCGTCGTGACGCTCGCGGCGCCCTGGCGCAGCGCGGTGCCGAGGCAGTCCGATCCCGTGTCGCCGCCGCCGATGATGATCACGTGCTTGCCGGCCGCCGTCGGCGCACCCTCGGGGAGGATGTCCGGCGTACCGGTGCCGACCGCCTTGTTGGCGGGGGTCAGGTAGTCCATGGCGAAGTGGATGCCGGCCAGGTCCCGCCCCGGGAGGGGCAGGTCGCGCGGTACCGTCGCGCCCGTGGCGACCACGACGGCGTCGAACCGGCGGCGCAGGGCGTCCCAGCTGATGTCCTCGCCGATGGTGACGCCCGGGCGGAACCGCGTGCCCTCGGCCTCCATCTGCGCCAGACGGCGATCGATGTGCAGCTTCTCGAGCTTGAAGTCGGGGATGCCGTAGCGCAGGAGGCCGCCGATGGCGTCGTCCCGCTCGTAGACGACGACGGTGTGCCCGGCGCGCGTCAGCTGCTGCGCGGCGGCCAGACCGGCGGGACCCGAGCCGACGACGGCGACCGTGGAACCCGTGAGCCGCTCCGGCACGTGCGGGGTGACCAGGCCGCGGGCGAACGCCTCGTCGATGATCGAGACCTCGACGTTCTTGATCGTCACCGAGGGCTGGTTGATGCTCAGCACGCAGGACGACTCGCACGGCGCCGGGCACACGCGCCCCGTGAACTCCGGGAAGTTGTTCGTGGCGTGCAGGCGGTCGATCGCGTCGGCCCACTGGCCGCGCCACACCAGGTCGTTCCAGTCCGGGATCAGGTTGCCCAGCGGGCAGCCCTGGTGGCAGAACGGCACGCCGCAGTCCATGCAGCGCCCGGCCTGCTCCTTGAGGAACGGCTGGCCCTCTGCGCGGTGCGCGTGGGTGTCCTTCCAGTCGCGCAGCCGGACCTCGACGGGCCGGTTCGGGGGGAGCTCCCGCTCCCGGACCTTGAGGAATCCTCGGGGGTCAGCCACGTGCCACCTCCATGATCTGGTCCCAGACGGACGGGTCCCACTGGGTCTTGCCCGAGACGTCGGCGCCTGCGGCCTCCGCCTCGCTGAGCGCCAGGCGCACGCGCGCCCAGCCGGGAGGCAGCAGGCGGCTGAACCGGCCGCGCGCCGCCTCGGGGTCGGCGAGCAGCTCGGCCGCCACGGCCGAGCCCGTCTCGGCCCGGTGCCGCTCCAGCAGCGCGTGCACGTTCTCCCAGTCGGCGTCGTCCAGCACGCCGATCGCGAGCTCTCCCGACTCCAGCGCCGCCTGGTTGACCCGCGAGACCCGCAGGTCCAGGAAGTACGCGGTGCCGCCGGACATGCCCGCGCCGACGTTGCGGCCCGTGGGGCCGAGCACCAGCACCGTGCCGCCGGTCATGTACTCGCAGGCGTGGTCGCCCACGCCCTCCGCGACGAGCGTGGCGCCGGAGTTGCGCACGCCGAACCGCTCGCCCACGCGGCCGCGCAGGTAGACCTCGCCCGACGTGGCGCCGTAGCCGATGACGTTGCCCGCGATGACGTTGGCGCCGTCGAGCACCGCCGACTTGTCCGGTCGGACGGCGATGCGGCCGCCCGACAGGCCCTTGCCGACGTAGTCGTTGGCGTCGCCGAACAGGCGCAGCGTGATGCCGCGGGGCAGGAACGCGCCGAGCGACTGGCCGGCCGACCCGGTCAGCGTCACGTCGATGGTGTCGTCGGGCAGACCGGCACCGCGGTACCGCTTGGTCACCTCGTGGCCGAGCATCGTGCCGACTGTACGGTTCACGTTCCGCACGGGCAGCTCGATCCGGACGGGCTCGCCGCGGTCGAGCGCCGGCGCGGCCGCCGCGATGAGCTGGTTGTCCAGCGCCCTGGCCAGGCCGTGGTCCTGCTTCGTGGTGTGCCGCAGCGAGGAGCCGTCCTTGAGCTGCGGCTGGGCCAGCACCGGGGTCAGGTCGAGCCCCTGCGCCTTCCAGTGGTCGACGGCCTTGCGCGTGTCGAGCACCTGCACCTGGCCCACGGCCTCCTCGAGGCTCCGGAAGCCCAGCGCAGCGAGGTGCTCGCGCACCTCTTGCGCGATGAACTCGAAGAAGTTCACGACGAACTCCGGCTTGCCGGTGAACCGGCTGCGCAGCTCCGGGTTCTGCGTGGCGACGCCGACCGGGCACGTGTCCAGGTGACAGACGCGCATCATGACGCAGCCGGAGACCACCATCGGCGCCGTTGCGAAGCCGAACTCCTCGGCCCCGAGCAGCGCCGCGACGATCACGTCGCGGCCGGTCTTCATCTGGCCGTCCACCTGCACGACGATGCGGTCGCGCAGGTCGTTGAGCACCAGCGTCTGCTGGGTCTCGGCCAGGCCGATCTCCCAGGGCGTTCCGGCGTGCTTGAGCGACGTGAGCGGCGAGGCGCCCGTACCGCCGTCGTGCCCGGAGATCAGGACGACGTCCGCGTGCGCCTTGGACACACCCGTCGCCACCGTGCCGACGCCGAACTCGCTGACCAGCTTCACGTGCACGCGCGCCTCGGGGTTGGCGTTCTTCGCGTCGTGGATGAGCTGGGCCAGGTCCTCGATCGAGTAGATGTCGTGGTGCGGCGGCGGCGAGATGAGCCCGACGCCCGGCGTCGAGTGCCGCGTCCGCGCCACCCACGGGTAGACCTTCGGCCCGGGCAGCTGGCCACCCTCGCCGGGCTTGGCGCCCTGCGCGAGCTTGATCTGGATGTCCGTGGCGTGCGTCAGGTACTCCGACGTCACGCCGAACCGGCCCGACGCGATCTGCTTGACGCGCGAGCGGCGCTCGTCGTCGTACAGGCGCTCAGGGTCCTCGCCGCCCTCTCCGGTGTTGGACCGGCCGCCGAGGCGGTTCATCGCGATGGCGAGCGTCTCGTGCGCCTCGGCCGAGATCGAGCCGTAGGACATGGCGCCCGTGTTGAACAGCTTGACGATCTCGCTGACCGGCTGGACCTCGTCGATCGGCACCGGCTCGCGGTCGGGGCTGAACCGCAGCAGGCCGCGCAGCGTCATGAGCCGGTTCGACTGCTCGTCCACGCGCCGCGTGTACTGCCGGAAGATGTCCATCCGGCCGGACCGGGTCGCGTGCTGCAGGCGGAACACCGTCTCGGGGTCGAACAGGTGGTCCTCGCCGTCGCGACGCCACTGATACTCGCCGCCCGTGGTGAGGCGCTCGCCCGGCTTCTTGTTGCCCGACGGCGGGTACGCCTCCGCGTGCCGCGCCGCGACCTCGGCCGCGATGACGTCCAGCCCGATGCCGCCGAGCCGCGACGTCGTGCCGGTGAAGTAGTCCTCGACCAGGTCGTGGGACAGCCCGATGGCCTCGAAGATCTGCGCACCCCGGTAGGACATGATCGTGGAGATGCCCATCTTGGACATCACCTTGAGCACGCCCTTGCCGAGCCCCTTGATGAGGTTGGCGACCGCCTGCTCCGGCGTGACGTCCAGGTACCCGCGGCGGGCGAGGTCCTCGACGGTCTCCATCGCGAGGTACGGGTTGATGGCGGCCGCGCCGTAGCCGATCAGCAGCGCGACGTGGTGCACCTCGCGCACGTCGCCCGCCTCGACCACCAGCGACACCCGGTTGCGGGTGTGGTTGCGCACCAGGTGGTGGTGCACCGCGCTGGTCAGCAGCAGCGACGGGATCGGCGCCAGCTCGGAGTTGGCGTCGCGGTCCGAGAGCACGAGGAAGCTCGCGCCCTCCTCCACGTACCGGTCGACGTCGGCGAAGATCTCCTCGAGCCGGGACAGCAGCGCGGCGCCGCCGCCGGACACGTCGTAGAGGCCCTGGACCGTCTCGGCGTGGAACAGTCCCTCGAGCTCGCGGTCCCGCTCGACGTGGACGACCTTGGCGAGCTGGTCGTTGTCCAGCACCGGGAAGCCGAGCACGAGCTTGCGCGCGTGCTCCGGCAGGTCGGCGAGCAGGTTGGGCTCGGGCCCGATGGCGCTGCCGATCGCCGTGACGAGCTCCTCGCGGATGGCGTCCAGCGGCGGGTTGGTGACCTGCGCGAACATCTGCGTGAAGTAGTCGAACAGCAGCCGGGGGCGCTGCGAGAGCACCGCGACGGGCGTGTCGGAGCCCATGGCGCCCAGGGGCTCGCCGCCCGTGGTCGCCATCGGCGACAGGATGATCTTGAGCTCTTCCTCGGTGTACCCGAAGGCGCGCTGACGGCGGCGCACCGACGCCGGGCTGTGCGCAACGTGCTCGCGGTCCGGGAGATCCTCCAGGCGCACCGAGTGCTCGCGGATCCAGTCGCCGTACGGGTGCATCGACGCGAGGCCGGACTTGACCTCCTCGTCCTCGATGATCCGGCCGGAGCCGGTGTCGACCAGGAACATCTTGCCGGGCTCCAGGCGGCCCTTGCGGACCACCGTGGCGGGGTCGAGGTCGAGCACGCCGGCCTCGGAGGCCAGCACGACCAGGCCGTCCTCGGTGACCCACCAGCGCCCGGGGCGCAGGCCGTTGCGGTCCAGCACGGCGCCGATCAGGGTGCCGTCGGTGAACGTGAGCGACGCCGGGCCGTCCCACGGCTCGATGAGGTTCGCGTTGAACTCGTAGAACGCGCGCAGTGCGGGGTCCATGCCGGGGTTGTTCTCCCAGGCCTCCGGAACCATCATCAGCACCGAGTGCGGCAGGGACCGGCCACTGAGGTGCAGAAGCTCCAGCACCTCGTCGAAGCTCGCCGAGTCGCTCGCGCCGGGCGAACAGACCGGCTGCAGCGCCTTCAGGTCGCCGAGCAGCTCGGACTCCATGGTGCCCTCGCGCGCCGCGACCCAGTTGCGGTTGCCGCGCACGGTGTTGATCTCGCCGTTGTGGGCCAGCAGGCGGAACGGCTGGGCCAGCGGCCACGACGGGAACGTGTTCGTGGAGAACCGCGAGTGGACCAGCGCCAGCTCCGTGGCGTACCGCGGGTCGGACAGGTCCGGGAAGAACGGCTCCAGCTGCGCGGTGGTCAGCATGCCCTTGTACGTCAGGGTGCGGGCGCTGAGCGAGGCGAAGTACAGGCCCACCTCGTTCTCCGCGCGCTTGCGCAGGCGGTAGCAGCGGCGGTCCAGGTCGATCCCCGACAGGCCCCGCGAGGGGTCGGCCACGACGATCTGCCGGAACACCGGCATGGACGCGCGGGCCGTCGGGCCCACGATCCCGGCGTCCACCGGGACGTCGCGCCACGCCAGCACGTCGAGCTTCTCCTCGGCGGCCAGCGTCTCCACGCGGCGCACGACGGCGTCCCGCTCGGCGTCGTCGGTGGGCAGGAACGCCGTACCGATGGCGTACATCCCGGCGGGCGGCAGGTCCACGCCCACCACGTCGCGGATGAACGCGTCGGGGATCTGGGTCAGGATCCCGGCACCGTCGCCGCTGTCCTCCTCCGCCCCCACCGCTCCGCGGTGGTCGAGGTTCAGCAGGGCGGTCAGTCCGGCATCGACGATGTCACGCCCGGGCGTGCCGCGGAGCGTCGCCACGAAGGCGACGCCACATGCGTCGTGCTCGGCCGCCGGGTCGTACAGGCCCTGTGCGGGCATCCCCACCTGTTGTGTCGGCAACGGCTTGGTCATGGGTCCTCACAGGCACCCGGCCGTAGCCGGGCGCAGTTCCTTGCGGTGGTCCGGGACGACGGCGGCCCGGTCGGTCAGGGGGCTCGTCGTCCGGTGGTCCCGGCGGCCGTGCCCCTCAGGTGCGCGCGGAGGTGTCCGCGTCGGACTCCTCCACTGCTGCTGTCTTCTTCTCCTCGGGCTCGGCGGCTGCCGTGCCCGTCTCTTCACTTGCTGGGTCAGGCTCTGGGTCGGGCTCTGGCTCGGCCTCGGGTCCGGCCGACGGATCGTCGTCCCGTGGCCGCAGCAGTACCGACTCTTCCCTGGTGGGGAACTTGCGAGCCAGCACTATCGAGACCACCAGGGCCGCGAGGCCCAGGAGGATCGAGGTCCAGACGTTGAGGCGGAGCCCCAGCACCAGCTCCGCATCGTCGATGCGGAGCATCTCGATCCAGACCCGTCCGAGAGTGTAGAGCAGGACGTACGCCCAGAATACCCGCGCATGACCCAACTTGAACCGACGGTCGAGAAACAGCAGAACTCCGGCCATCGCGAGATTCCACAGGAGCTCGTACAGGAACGTCGGGTGGAACAGCGTGCCTTCCGGGTACGCCACGCCGGTCGCCGGGTTGGACACCAGGTACTCGGCGTCGATGTGCAGGCCCCAGGGCAGCTCGGTGGGCCGCCCGTACAGCTCCTGGTTGAACCAGTTGCCGAGCCGGCCCACGGCTTGCGCCACGAGCAGGCCGGGCGCCACGGCGTCGGCGAAGGACGACAGCCGGACGCCCAGGCGGCGGCAGCCGATCCAGGCCCCGACGGCGCCGAGCGCCACCGCGCCCCAGATGCCGAGGCCGCCCTCCCAGACGTAGAACGCCTTGACGGGGTCGCCCCCGCCGGAGAAGTCCTCGCCGAAGTACCTGTCCGGCGACGAGAGCACGTGATAGATCCGGCCGCCGACGATGCCGAACGGCACCGCCCAGAACGCGATCTCCAGGACGTCCTCGGGGTTGCCCCCGCGCGCCTTCCACCGCCTCGCGGTCATCCAGACGGCGATCACGATGCCGGCGAGGATCGCCAGCGCGTAGGCGCGCAGCGGGAAGATCCCGAGGTACCAGGTGTGCTCGGCGGGGCTGGGTATCTCGGTCGTCACAGCGGCCGGCAGCACCGCAGACAGCTCAAGTGGCAGAGCGGTCGGCAGTGCGGTCAGCAGCGTCACGGTGCCTCTCCGGAAGCGGTGGTCGCGCCGGTGGGTGCATCGGCGGGCGCGGTAGCGCGCGCCGACCGTACCCCGGCTGCCAGGTCCTCCGTCACCCGGGCGAGATTCGTGAGACGGACCGCCCACTCGTCGTCGGCCAGCGGGCCGTCCGACAGCAGCGGATGCACGAGCGCGGAGCCGACGATGACGCCGTCGGCGAAGCGGCCCACCTCGGTGGCCTGCGCGCCGGTGGAGACGCCAAGGCCCACGCAGACGTTGGTCGCGCCGGCGGCGCGCGTGTCGGCCACCAGCTGCTCGGCGCGCGAGCCCACCTGGCTCCGCTCCCCCGTCACGCCCATGAGCGAGGTCGCATAGACGAACCCGCGGGACGCGTCCACGGTGAGCCGCAGCCGCTCGACCGACGAGCTCGGGGCCACCAGGAACACCCGGTCCATCCCGTGCGCCTCGCTGGCGGCAAGCCAGTCGGCACCCTCGTCCGGGATCAGGTCCGGCGTGATGAGCCCGGCGCCGCCCGCGGCGGCCAGGTCGTGCGCGAACGCGTCCGGCCCGTACTTGAGCACCGGGTTCCAGTAGGTCATGACGAGCACGGGGACGTGCGGCGCGTACTCGGTCAGCTCCCGCACCACGCGGAACACGTCCCGTACGCGGGCGCCGGCGTCGAGCGCGCCCTGCGCGGCCGCCTGGATCACCGGGCCGTCCAGCACGGGATCGGTGTACGGGATGCCGAGCTCGATGATGTCGACGCCGTGGTCGACGAGCGTCTTCAACGCCTCGATCGACCGGTCCACCGTCGGGTAGCCGACGGGCAGGTAGCCCACGAGGGCAGGCCGGTTCTCCTCCTCGCGCAGGCGGGCGATCAGGTCGCCGGTGCCGGAGCCGGTGGCTCGCTCTGTCACGGTGCTCATCCCCGGCCCTCCTGCCGCTCGAGCTCCTCCGCGGCGACGCCGTTGTCGGCGCCGTCCAGCAGCCCGAACCAGCGAGCCGCCGTCGCCACGTCCTTGTCGCCGCGACCGGAGAGGTTCACGAGGATCAGGAGCGGCTCGCCGTCCGGCCCCGTGCGGCCCTCGGCCGCCGCGCCCTTGCCGACGCGCATGGCGCCCGCGAGGGCGTGCGCCGACTCGATGGCCGGGATGATCCCCTCGGTACGGCACAGGAGGCGGAACGCCTCCATGGCCTCGTCGTCGGTCACCGGCTCGTAGGTGGCGCGGCCCAGGTCGTGCAGCCAGGCGTGCGCCGGCCCGACGCTCGGGTAGTCCAGGCCCGCGGACACGGAGTGGCTGGGCAGCGTCTGGCCGTCGTCGTCCTGCAGCAGGTACGAGCGGGCGCCGTGCAGCACGCCCAGCGCGCCGCCGCTGAACCGGGCCGCGTGGCGGCCCGACTCGATACCCTCGCCGCCGGCCTCGAAGCCGCGCAGCTCGACGTCCTTGTCGTCGAGGAACGCGTTGAAGATGCCGAGCGCGTTGGACCCGCCGCCCACGCACGCCGCGACGACGTCGGGCAGCCGGCCGGCGCGCTCCAGGATCTGCTCGCGCGCCTCCTCGCCGATGATGCGGTGGAACTGGCGCACCATCTCGGGGAACGGGTGCGGCCCGGTGACGGTGCCGAGCAGGTAGTGGGTCGTCTCGACGTTGGCCACCCAGTCGCGCAGGGCCTCGTTGATGGCGTCCTTGAGGGTGCGCGAGCCGATCTTCACCGGCACGACCTCGGCACCGAGCAGGCGCATCCGCGCCACGTTCAGCGCCTGCCGCCGGGTGTCCTCCTCGCCCATGTAGACCACGCACTCGAGGTCCATCAGGGCGGCCGCGGTAGCGGTGGCGACGCCGTGCTGGCCCGCCCCCGTCTCCGCGATGAGGCGCTTCTTGCCCATGCGCTTGACCAGCAGGGCCTGCCCGAGCACGTTGTTGATCTTGTGCGAGCCCGTGTGGTTGAGGTCCTCGCGCTTGAGGAACACCCGCGCGCCGCCTGCGTGCGCCGCGAACCGCGGCACCTCGGTCAGCGGGCTCGGCCGGCCCGTGTACTCCCGGTGCAGGCGCTGCAGCTCGGCCGCAAACTCGGGGTCGTCGGCCGCCTTGCGGAACTCGGTGTCGAGCTCGTCGAGCGCGGTGATGAGCGCCTCGGGCACGAACCGCCCGCCGTACTGGCCGAAGTACGGGCCGGAGACGTCGGACAGCTTCACGTTGATCACGTCGGATCCCTTCAAGCTGGACGGACGGACCGCAGCGACGGGTGCGAGCCCGCTGCGACGAGGTCGGCCACCGAAGCACGCGGGGCACGGTCGGTCACGAGAGCCTCGCCCACCAGTACGCCGTCGGCACCGGCGCGGGCCATCTCCATCACGTCGTGCGGGCCCCGGATGCCGGACTCCGCGATCTTGATCACGTCGTCCGGGATGTACTCGGCGAGGCTGCGGAACAGGCCGCGGTCGAGCTCGAGGGTCTTCAGGTTGCGGGCGTTGACGCCCACGACCCGCGCCCCGGCGTCCACGGCGCGGCGGACCTCTTCGAGGTTGTGGGCCTCCACGAGCGCGGTCATCCCGAGCGAGTGCACGCGCTCGACGAGCGACTCGAGCACCGTCTGCTCCAGGGCGGCCACGATGACCAGGACCAGGTCGGCCCCGTGCGCGCGGGCCTCCCACACCTGGTACGGCGTCACGATGAAGTCCTTGCGCAGCACGGGGACGTCGACCCGGCCGCGCACCGCGTCCAGGTCGGCCAGCGAGCCGTTGAACCGGCGCTGCTCGGTGAGCACCGAGATCGCGGACGCGCCGCCGGTCTCGTACTCGACGGCGAGCGCCGCCGGGTCGTCGATCTGCGCGAGCGAGCCCTTGCTCGGGCTCGAGCGCTTGACCTCGGCGATCACCGATACGGCGTCCGCCTGCTTCAGGCGGCCGAGGCACTCGAGGGCCCCGGGCACCGCGGTGGCGCGCTCCTTGAGCGCGTCGAGAGGCACACGTGCCTCACGCTCCGCGAGGTCCTCACGAACCCCCGCGACGATGTCCTCCAGGACCGACATGTAATGAGCCTCCCCGTGCCCTTGCTCTGCCCTCGTCTACGACCTCATGCGATGGACTGCCTCATACGCTTGTCGGGACGTTCGCCCCCATGGCCATCGTAGGCGGATCGACGGTGTGGTCCTGACCACTCCCGGACCGTGAGACGACGTACCGTCAGATCCCGGGCCGGGAGCCGGCCGAGAACTGGCTGGGGATCACCTGGCCAGGTCAGGGATCGTCGCGGGGGCCGGTGCCGGCATCCGAACCAGGGTCCGCACCAGGGTCAGAGCCACGGCGTCAGATAGGGCTGCAGACCGGGGAGGTTGCGGGCTACGAAGAACGCCAGAGCGACGCCGAGCGTGACCCAGCCCGCGGTGCCGGACAAGCCCTTGACGGGCCGGTCGCGGGCGGCGGCCACGAGCCAGGTCAGCCACAGGACCACCACCACGGGGGCGCTCACGGTCCACAGCGCGTTCGCCGACCAGGCGCCCGCGAGGTCGAGGTGCGCCAGGTCGTGCGTGGCACGCAGGCCGCCGCACAGCGGGCAGGCCAGGCCGGTCAGCTCCAGCAGCGGGCAGAACCCGTAGGAGCCGCGTGCGTGCGGGTCACGGACGGCGACCAGCAGCGTGGCCGCGCCGACCGCCGCTCCGGCCAGCAGCGGCGCCCGGAGCGCCCGCCTCGCGGTGGTCCGGGCGGCTGCTTCAGGAATCGGGCCCACCCACCACGAAGCGCACGATCACGAGCACGATCACCGCGGCCAGGATCGCCAGCGAGATCCAGCCCAGCACGACGCCGGTCAGCGCCATGCCCTCGTTGTCGGCCTCGCCGGCGCGGACGGCTCGGCGGCCCTGGTTGCCGATGATGATGGCGGGGATGCCGGTGATGGCTCCCAGCGCCAGTACCACCGAGGCGATGCCCAGCACGAGCGACCAGGCCCCCAGGCTGTTCCGGGGGTACGGGGCGGGCCGTGCGGCCATCGCGAGCTCGGTCATCGTGGACCTACCGCTGGACCTTCTTCTGGCCCTTGCCCAGGTTGCGCAGAACCAGGCCGACGAGCAGCGAGGCGGCGACCACGACCATGCCGACCACGAACATGACCAGCCCCGACGGCGACGACGCGGCCAGTACGAGGCCGAACGCGGAGATCAGCGCCCCGAGCGTGATGCCTGCCATCGTGACCCACGCGGCGACCGTGTGGCCGTGGTTGGTCGGAGGGACGCCCGGCGGCAGGTAGGCGATCTCGGGCTTGTTGTCGGTCATTGCAGGTGGGTGCCTTTCGTGTCGTGCGGTACGCGCTCAGCCTAGCGGCTCAGCGCGAGGTCAGCGGCCCGTGGGGTCGTCGCCGCGGGACAGCGCGTCCCAGGCGTCGTGGGGGTCGATCTCGTCGTCCGGCCCGGCGGCTGCGCCGTCGTCGGGCGAGGTGCCGGGCTCGCCGCCGGGTGCGGTCGTGGCGCCGGAGGCGGCGCCGGCGGTCGCGCCCGCCGACGCCGCGGCGTCCGCACGCTCGTGCCGGCCCGACGTCGCCGTCCAGCCGCGGGCCGCGACCGCGCCCCAGACCGCCACGACGACGGCGAGCACGCCGGTGGCGACCGCGGCCCACGGCCACGCGGTGAGCGTGACCGGCGAGGTGAGGTCGGTGACACCGCTGCTCGCGGAGGCGGCGGCGGTCGCGGCGGGCGTGGGGTCGCCGACGACCACGAGCGTGCTCGTCACCACGAGCACCCCGGCGGCCGCCGCGACGACGAGCGCGACGTACCGGGCCACGCGCCCCGTGAGCGCGCAGGCGATGCCGGCCGCCAGGAGCACGAGCGCCCCGGCGCCGACGCCCGGCGCGGCCGAGGTCCCCGAGGCGGCGACGGCTACCTCGGGCTCCAGGGCCGTGGCCACCGTGGTGGTCACCCAGGTCGGCGAGCCGGTGCCGAACGTCAGCCCGCCCAGGACGAGCAGCGCGAGGACGGTGCGCGTACGGGTCACTTGGCGCCTCCGTCGATGCGCGCCGGCTCGGCACGCAACGGCTCGGCACGCAACGGCTCGGCACGCAACGGCTCGGCACGCAACGGCGCCAGGCGGGACGCGAGCTGTACGGCTCGCACCGCCGCGGCGGCCTTGTTGCGGGACTCCGCGTACTCCAGGGCCGGCACCGAGTCGGCGACGATGCCCCCGCCGGCCTGGACGCTGGCGCGGCCGTCCGCGATGTACGCGGTGCGGATCGCGATGGCCATGTCCATGTTGCCGCCGAAGTCGAAGTAGCCGCACACGCCGCCGTAGATGCCGCGGGAGGCGGGCTCCAGCTCGTCGATCAGGGCGATCGCCCGGGGCTTGGGAGCTCCCGAGAGCGTGCCCGCCGGGAAGGTCGCCCGCAGGGCGTCCAGGGCGGTGCGGCCGGCGCGGAGCCGGCCCACCACCGTCGAGCACATGTGCATGATGTGGCTGAACCGGCGCACCTTCATGAACTCGACCACCTCGACGCTGGTCGGCTCGCACACCTTCACCATGTCGTTGCGGGACAGGTCGACGAGCATGATGTGCTCGGCCCGCTCCTTGGGGTCGGCCAGCAGCTCCTCGCCCAGCTCCGCGTCCTCCTCCGGGTGCGCACCGCGTGGCCGGGACCCGGCGATCGGGTAGGTGGTGACGTGACCGTCGTCCACCTTCACGAGGGTCTCGGGGCTGGAGCCGACGACGGCGAACTCCGCGCCGTCCGGCTTGGCCAGGTGGAAGTAGTACATGTACGGGCTCGGGTTCACGGTGCGCAGGGCGCGGTAGACGTCGAGCGGGTCGGCCGGGCAGTCCAGGTCCAGGCGCTGGGAGAGCACGACCTGGAACACCTCGCCGTCGCGGATCGCCTCCTTGCCCGCGAGCACCGCGTTCTCGAACTCGTCCTGGGTGGACCGGAACTCGAGCTGCGGCTCGGGCGCGTCGTCGACGAGGACGGACGTGACGCGCGGCGCGCCGGCGGCGAGCTGCGCCTCCATGGCGTCGAGCCGTGCCACGGCGTCCGCGTACGCCTCGTCGACGCGCGCGTCGGTCGCGTCGCCGTTGATCGCGTTGGCGACCAGCCAGACCGTGCCCTCGCGGTGGTCCACGACGGCGAGGTCGGTGGCCAGGCACAGGGCTAGCTCGGGCGCGCCCACCTCGTCCGGGGCGGTCGCCGGGAGCGTGGGCTCCCAGTGGCGCACGATGTCCCAGCCCAGCACGCCCGCCAGGCCACCGGTGAGCGGCGGCAGGTTCGGCACGCCCGGCGTGCGGAGCGCGGTGAGGGCCACCTCGAGCACGTCGACGACGTCGCCCTCCGTGGGGATGCCGACCGGGACGTCCCCCGTCCAGACGGCCTGGCCCTTGTCACTGGTCAACGTGGCGCGGGACGCGACGCCGACGAACGACCAGCGCGCCCAGACGCCGTCGGACTCCGCCGACTCCAGGATGAAGCTGCCCGGCTTGCTCTGCGCCAGCGTCCGGTAGAGGCCGACGGGCGTCGCGTCGTCGGCGAGGAGGGGACGGACCACCGGGATCACCCGGCGGTCGGCGGCCATCTCCCGGAACTCCCCGAGGCTCGGCCAGGTGCGACCCCAGGGCAGGTCGGCGGGTGCGGTCGCCGTGCGGGCCTCGTGGGGATCGAGCTGGGTGTCGAGCTGGGTCACCGGATCTCCTCGTTCTGCGGGTTGCCGTACTGCTCAGTGTGGTCCGGCTCGTCACGTTCTCCCACCACGGCGCCCAGGTCGCCTCCGGCCTCGAAGCAGGTGCGCGTGCCGGTGTGGCACGCGGCGCCGACCTGGTCCACCTGGACCAGCAGGGCGTCGCCGTCGCAGTCCATGCTCACGGACTTGACGTACTGGGCATGCCCGGACGTGTCGCCCTTGCGCCAGTACTCCTTGCGGCTGCGGGACCAGAAGGTCACGCGCCCCTCCGTGAGGGTGCGGCGCAGGGCTTCGTCGTCCATCCAGCCGACCATGAGCACCTCGCCCGTGTCGTGCTGCTGTACGACGGCGGCCACCAGGCCGGCGTCGTCCCGCTTGAGCCGGGCTGAGATCGTGGGGTCGAGAACTTCGGGCACCTGAGAATCCTGCCACGTCGCGGGCCGACGGCGCTGTGATCTCCGCCGTCGGCCCGAAACTCACTCGTCCACCTGCCCGCCGAACCGAAGGTTGACCGCCCATCTGGCGCCCAACCGCAACCCACGCGTCGATCAGACCCGACCCGGACGCGCAACCTTCGATTCGACGACGGGGGCCGACAACGACCTGCGGTTCGACGTCGGAGGCCAGACGCGTAACCTGCGGTTCGACGCCGGAGTCGAGCCGCACCGTGCAGTTCGGCGCCGGCCGGATACTGAGCCGCCGAGCTGTGAGGCCGCTCAATCGTCAGGAGGGTCCGCCGTTGTGCAGCTCCAGCGTCGCGCGAACCTTCCCCGAGATCGCACCGGGCGTGTAGACGGCCGACTTTCGAAAGTGCAGCACGATCGCCGAGACCGCCGTGAGGTCGTTGTGGCGCTCCAGATCCGCGTCCAGACGCGTCCCGTCGTGATACTCGTCGCTGTCGATCTCAGCGATCACGATTCGCCCGTCCTTGAGGTCCCACCCCAGGTCACCCCTGCGTTCGACGCCGGACAGGTCACGCACCGGCACCTGCAGGTGATCCGGGGGAACGCCGTTGTCGATGCAATCGAGCCTGGCGCGGGTCTCCGACGGCGACTCAGATCTCGCGTCGGCCTCGCCGAAGTAGTCATGGCGCGTGGCAATCCCCCGCCGACCACGACACTTGGCGTGGACCTCCTCCAGCTCGTCGAAAGTGATGAATCTCCTGTTCAGGGCGTTGTCCATCACTCCGACAGCATGGATCCGGTCCAGCTCGGGCACGGCCTGCACCAGGGCCCAGGCCACCGTCGCCACCGCAATCCCGTCCACCTCGGTCACGGTCATCCGGTCGTCGAACATCCGGGCGTGAATTCCGTCGCGCGAGTACGCCCGTCGCCCGCCCGGAAGCGTGGCCTGCGGCACGAGCGCGATCGGTAGACCCCAGACGCCGTGGAGCGCGAGCGCACAGGCGCCGACCACCACCGACTCAGGACCGAGCGCCAGTTTCGCGGCGAACGCGGCCCGACGGCGACGGCGGTCCGGATGCCGCGACGCGATCGGCGTCGGGTCGGTGTCGTACAGGCCGCGAGCTACACGCTTCCAGGCACGCGAATCGAGCTGACGCGCGATCCGCGTGAGCGACACACCGAGCTCGCGGCACTGTTGTGTAGTGATCAGGCCTTCCTGGGCCTTGGCGATGATCGCGAGCTCGACTGGTAACTCGATCTTTCGTCCCATGCGCCCAGACAACGCTGGTCGCGGGGGCTCGTTGTTCGCGCAAACGGCGGTCTGTGCACAAGTCCCGTACGACCACGGATGTGGTCACGGTCAAAAGGCTCTCCCGCCGTCGACAGGTGCTGTCCTATGACACCAGTTCTTCCTCTGGCGTCACGCGCCCACACCACTGGACCGGCGATCGCGCCCCACGCCGTCCGACATGCCGCGTGCCGCGTTGCTCGTGCCACAACACCGAACTGCCGGACGCCGCACGCCGCACGCCGCACGCCGCACGCCGCACGCCGGACGCCGGACGGAACTCGCCTGCCCCCGACCGGTCCAGCTAGCGCCGAGCCGCAAGTTACGCGTCCACTCGCCGTACACCACCGGCGCCGAACCGAAACTCACGGGTCAACCCTGTCGTCGAGCCGAAGGTTGAACGTCCGGCTCGGGTCCGATCGACACGTAGGTTGCGGTTCGCCGCCAGGTCGACACGTAGGTTGCGGTTCGGCGCCAGGCCGACACTCAACCTTCGGTTCGCGCCGGGTGGGGCGGCAGCCTACCTCGTCTGCGCGACCCAGCTGGCGTGCATGCGGGCGTAGATGCCGCCGGCCGCGGCCAGCTCGTCGTGCGGGCCCGACTCGACCACGTGGCCCTGGTCCACCACCACCACCAGGTCGGACGCCTCCGCGGTGGAGAGGCGGTGCGCGATGGTGATCGTGGACCGGCCGGCCGTCAGGGAGTCCAGGGCCCGCGCGATGCGCACCTCGGTCGCTGGGTCTACCGCCGACGTCGCCTCGTCGAGCACGAGCAGGTCCGGCTGCGCGAGGTAGGCGCGGGCGATGGCGACGAGCTGCCGCTCCCCCGCCGACAGCGCCTCGCCCCGCTGCCCCACCTCCGTGTCGAGCCCGTCCGGCAGGTCGGCAACCCAGTCGGCCAGCCCGAGCTCAGCAAACGCCCCCTCCACGGCGGCCCGCTGAGTGCTGGAGATTCGCCCCTCCGCGGGGTCCTGATCGGGCGAAGACCCAGCACCCAGCGGGGTGCGGAGGCCGTAGGCCGCGTTGGCCAGCACCGTTCCGTCGAAGAGGAAGCCCTCCTGCGGGACGAGCACCACCCGCTCCCGCAGCGAGGCGAACGACAGATCACGCAGGTCCACGCCGTCCAGCTCCACGGCGCCCGCCGTCGGGTCCATGAGGCGGGTGACGAGCTTCGCGATCGTGGTCTTGCCGGAGCCGGTCTGCCCGACCACCGCCACCTTGGTCCGCGGCGGCAGGTCCAGCGTCACGCCGTGCAGCACCTCGGGCCCGTTCGGGTAGGCGAACCGGACGTCGCGCAGCGTCACGCGGGCCGGCCCGCGCTCCTGCGTCACCGCGTCCGGCTTCTCGGCCACCTGCACCGGGGTCTCGATGACGGCGATCACGCGCCGCCACCCGGCCACCGCGTTCTGCAGCTCGTTCAGGATCTCGGTAGCCATCTGCACCGGCCCGGTGAACAGCTGGACCAGGAACAGGAAGGCCACGAGCTGGCCCGCCGTCAGGCCGCCGCCCACGCCGAGCAGCGTGCCCACGACCACGACTATCGAGAGCACCAGGTTGGAGATCAGGACACCCGACGAGAACGTCCCGGCCACCAGGACCTGCGAGCGGGCCTGCGCGGCGCGCGTCTCCTCGATGGCGCCGCCGATGCGCCGCCCCGTGCGCTCGGACACGCCGTACGCGCGCACCGTCTCGGCGCCCACGACCGACTCGGAGATAGCACCCAGCATCGCCCCGACGCGTTCGCGCACCAGCGTGTAGGCCCGGTTCACGTACCTCTGCCCGTACCGGATCACGAGGAACATCGGCACGAAGGCGACCCACACCACCGCCGTGAGGATCGGCGAGTAGACCAGCATCAGCCCGGTCGCCACCACGATCTGCAGCGCGCTGACCAGCAGCATGATGCCGCCCCACTGCACGAAGAGTGACACCGTGTCGACGTCGTTCGTCACCCGCGAGACCAGGGCGCCGCGGCGCTCGGTGTTCTGCGTGAGGGTCGACAGGTCGTGCACGTGGCGGAACGCCTTGATCCGCAGCGTCGCCAGCCCGGCCTCGGCCGAGCGGAACAGCCGCACGTTGACGAGCGCCGCGCACAGCCCGGCCAGCACGAGCGCCCCCGCCGCGAGCGACGCCAGGAGCGCCACCCGGCCGGCGTCGGGCCCGGCGTCGGCCAGGATGCCGACGTCGATGGTCTGCTGCACCGCGAGCGGAACCACGACGCGGCCGGTGGCCGCGAGGGTCGCCAGGCCGAGCGTGATCCACAGCCCGCGCGTGATCTCGGGGCTGATCTCGATCCCGCGGCGCAGCGTCGCGAACACGCCGAGGTGGCTCGTCGACTCGATGCGGGCACCGTCGGCGTCGAGCAGGTCCTCGGGCACGTCGGTCACGTCGGGTTCGTCCGTCGCCGTGGTCATCCCGCCACCTCTTCCAGCTCGTCGTCCAGGGCACCTGCGGCGGCGGCGTCGGCCCGTTCCTTCTCGCGGCGCTCGGTCTCGACCTCGTAGGCCGTCGCGAGCTCGCGGTAACCGGCGTCGCGGGCCATCAGCTGGTCGTGCGTGCCGGTGTCGACCACGCGGCCGCCGTCGACGTGGATGACGCGGTCGGCGAGCGCGACCGACGACATGCGGTAGGCGACCATGATCACCGTCGTGCCCGGCCGGTTCCCGGCCTCCGGCCCGGGCCCCGAGGCCGCCTGATCGTCGACCCGGTCGGCCAGACCGCGCAGGATCTCCTGCTCCACCCGCGGGTCGACGGCGCTGGTGGCGTCGTCGAGCACGAGCAGCCGAGGGCCGCGCACCAGGGCGCGCGCGATCGCCAGGCGCTGCCGCTGCCCGCCGGACAGGTTGGCGCCACGCTCGCCCAGCGGCGCGTCGAGGCCACCGGCCAGCTCGCGCACCGTTTCGTCGAGCCGGGCGAGCCGCAAGGCCTCCCACACCTCGTCGTCGGACGGCGCCTCCGGTGCGCCCGCATCCGCGAGCGTCACGTTGCCGCGCACCGTGTCCTCGAAGATGAAGGTGGTCTGCGTGACGAACGCGACCTGGGCCGGGATCTCGCCGTCGGCCAGGGTGCGCACGTCGACGCCGTCGAGCAGGACGCTGCCGCGCGTCGGGTCGGACAGCCGGGCGAGGAGGCTCACCAGGGTCGTCTTGCCGGACCCCGTGGTGCCGACCACGGCGACCGTCGTACCGGGTTCGACGTCCACGTCCACGCCGTCGAGCAGCGTGATCGGGCGACCACGCGCGCCGCTGATCGCCGGCACGTCGACGCCGACGTCCGCCAGCCGGACGGCGAGGCCGGCCTGGCCGGCCGTCCGCGGCAGCCGGGCGTCGCCGTAGGCGAGCGCCCCGGTCGAGTCGACGACCTGCGCGATGCGCTCGTAGCCGACCAGCGCGCGCGGCAGCTCGCCGAGCACCCAGCCGAACGCCTGCACGGGCACGGTCATCATCGTCAGCAGGTAGGCGGCAGTGACGATGTCGCCCGGGACGACGTCGCCGGTGGAGATGCGCCAGGTGCCGATACCGAGCACCAGCAGCGTGCCGACGGCCGGCAGGGTCTGGATCACGGGGTCGAACAGCGAGCGGACGATGCCGACGCGGACGTTCGCGGCGCGCAGCTCCTGCGTGCGGGCGCCGAACCGGTCCTCCTCACGGTTCTCGGTGCCGAGCGACTTGACCAGCAGCGCGGCCTCGAAGCTCTCGTGCGCGACGTCGGCGACGTCGCCGCGCAGGCGCTGCGCCCTGGTCACGGCCGGCGACATGTGCCGCTGGTAGACGGCGTTCACGGCGACGGTGACCGGGATGATCGCGAGCGCCGCGAGCGCCAGCCAGGGGTCGATCGTCAGGAGCATGGCGACCGAGACGCCGATCATGACCACGACGCCGAGCGCGAACGGCAGGGGGTTGAAGACGCCGGTGGCAGCCTCGGTGTCCGAGGTGGTGTGGTTCAGGAGCTGGCCGGCGGGGTGCGCGCGGTGCCAGGACGCGGGCAGGCGCAGGTACTGGCGGGTCAGGGCGGTGCGGTGGTCGGCCTGGATGCGGGTGACGCCGAAGCCCGCCCAGATGCGGCGTCCGGCGACGGACAGGGCGAGCGTCAGCGCGACCGCTGCGAGCACGAGGCCGCCGAGCCAGATCCGGTCCTGGGCGGCCTCGTCGCCGGCGATGGCCGGGACGACTATGGAGTCGGTGGCCCAGCCGACCGCACGGCTCACGGCGACGGTCAGGGCGCCGAAGAGGCCTGACGCGCCCACGGCCAGGACGTACAGGCCGGGGTGGGAGCGCATGCCGCGCCACATGAGTGCGAGCGACCGGCGTACACGGGAGCCGGTCAGGGCCATCGGTCTGGATCGCGGGGCATCTGTGGGCACGGCAAAACCTCGCTTCCTCGGGGACTGGTCAATTTTCTCACGACCCGGGAATCGATTCGACGGTATTTTCGCCCTGGGCGTCGACGACGCTAAACCCTCAACTTAGGTTGAGGTCAAGGGAAGCGTGGTGTGCTGGTCACGGACCTGTCAGCGGACGACGATGCCCGCCGCGCGCATCGCGTCCTTGACCTGGCCCACTGTCAGTGTGCCGAAGTGGAACACCGACGCCGCCAGGACGGCGTCCGCCCCCGCCTCGGCGGCCTCGACGAAGTGCTGAGGCGTGCCCGCGCCGCCGGACGCGACGAGCGGAACGTTCACCCGCTCGCGCACCGCGCGCAGCATCTCCAGGTCGAACCCCGCGGTGGTGCCGTCGGCGTCCATGGAGTTGAGCAGGATCTCTCCCGCGCCCAGTGCCGCTGCCTTCTCGGCCCACTCCACGGCGTCGATCCCGGTGCCGCGGCGTCCGCCGTGCGTGGTGACCTCGTAGCCCGACGGGGTGGTGACGTCGCCGGTGACCCGGCGCGCATCGACGCTCAGGGTCAGTACCTGGGAGCCGAACCGCTGTGCGATCTCGGAGATCAGCTCGGGCCGCGCGATGGCCGCGGTGTTCACCCCGACCTTGTCGGCGCCGGCGCGCAGCAGCCGGTCGACGTCGTCCGTCGAGCGGACGCCGCCGCCCACCGTGAGCGGCACGAAGACCTGCTCGGCGGTGCGGCGTACCACGTCGACCATGGTCTGCCGGTCGCCAGAAGAGGCCGACACGTCCAGGAACGTGAGCTCGTCGGCGCCCTCGGCGTCGTACCGGTCGGCGAGCTCGACCGGGTCGCCGGCGTCGCGCAGGTCGGCGAAGTTGACGCCCTTGACCACTCGGCCTGCGTCGACGTCCAGGCACGGGATCACGCGGATCGCGACGGACATCAGCCCTCCTTCTTCTTCTCGGGTTCTTCCTCGGCGACCGCCTTGTGCGCGTCGAGGATGTCGACCACGTACACCACGGTCTCGCCGGCGAGCCGGCTCTTGGTGTTGGCGTAGCCGTCCTGCGGCGGTACCACCAGCATCACCTGCGAGCCGACGGTCTGTTCCAGGAGGCCCTGGTCCCAGCCCTCGACGAGCCGGCCGATGCCGATCTCCGCGGACTGCGGCGGAGAGCCCTCGGTCCACGTCGTGTCGACCACCCCGCCGTCGCTCCAGCGCACGGCGGTGAACTCCACGGTGACGATCTGGCCGGCCCGCACCTGCGGCCCCGTCCCGCGCACGAGCGGGTGCACCACCAGCTCCGACGGCGGTTCGACGTCGCCCGGGATGCGCACGGTCGGCGCCCCGAGGTCGTCGAGCTGCACCTGCGGCAGGCCCTCGCCCGGCGGCTCGCCCTCTTCACCCGACGCGCGGGCGGGCAGCACGTCCACGACCAGGAGGACGGGGACGCCGTCCTGCTCGTCCATGAGTGAGAGGCGGGCTCCGGTCCGATTGCCCTCCAGGGCCTCGAAGAGGTGGTTACCGAGCGACTTCTCGGTCATCGTGTACGCCACGGGCGCCGTACGGAACGTGTTCTGCAGCTCCGTGCCGTCGCGACCGTCCTCCGCGTAGAGGTTCAGGAGCACCGGGTCGTCCCGCTCCAGCACGTCACCCGTGCCGGGCCATACCGTCCGCGAGCCCGTCTGCACCACGGAGAATGGCTTCTTGTACTCGAGCTGTGGCGGGGCGCCGGCCGAGCCCGTGACCTGGAGCGGGGCCTGCGACGCCGACGACGTCGGCGCTGGGCCGACGTCGACCGGCAGCGAGGCCGGGGCGCACGCCGTGGTCACCGTCACCGCCGCCGCTGCCAGCGCACCGACGATCACGCGTACCCAGGAGCTCACCGACAGAGTCTCCCATGACGCAACGGTGTCTCCGGAACCGGCGGCACCTCCGGAACGGGACCACCCCCTGGGACGACAACGCCCCCGGAACCGGCGCGTGGCCGGCTCCGGGGGCATGCCTCTGGCGTCACATGCTCTCGATGAGCCGCTCCACCCGGTCGTCCACGCTCTTGAACGGGTCCTTGCACAGCACGGTGCGCTGCGCCTGGTCGTTCAGCTTGAGGTGCACCCAGTCGACCGTGTAGTCGCGCCGGGCCTCCTGGGCCGCCCGCACGAAGTCGCCCCGCAGCTTGGCCCGCGTGGTCTGCGGCGGGAGCGCCGTGGACTCGAAGACCTCCAGGTCGGTGGTGACCCGCTCCACCATGCCGCGTGCCGCGAGCAGGTTGTAGAGCCCTTCCGTGCGGGAGATGTCGTGGTAGGCCAGATCGAGCCGAGCGATACGCGGGTCGTCGAGACCCATGCCGTGCTTCTCCTGGTACCGCCGGATGAGCTTGAGCTTGATGGCCCAGTCCAGCTCGCGGTCCACGAGGGACAGGTTCTCTGCCTGCAGGGCGCGCAGCCCGCGCTCCCACAGGTCGAGCACCTGCTTGACCACCGGTGTGACCTCGAGGTTGGCCTCCACGAGCTCGCGTGCGCGCTCGTAGTACTCCGACTGGATCTCGATGGCCGTCATGGTCCGGCCGTTGGCGAGGGTCACCGCGTGCTTGCCCGTGCGGTCGTGGCTGATCTCCCGGATCGCGCGGATCGGGTTCTCCAGCGTGAGGTCCCGCATCGGGACGCCCGCCTCGACCAGGCGCAGCACCAGGTCGGTGGTGCCCACCTTGAGCATCGTGGTGGGCTCCGCCATCGACGAGTCGCCCACGATGACGTGCAGCCGGCGGTACAGCTCGGCGTCGGCGTGCGGCTCGTCTCGGGTGTTGATGATGGGGCGCGACCGTGTCGTCGCGCTGGAGACGGCCTCCCAGATATGGTCGGCGCGCTGGGACAGGCAGAACACCGCCCCTCGCGGGGTCGAGAGCACCTTCCCGGCCCCGACCAGGATCTGTCGGGTGATGAGGAACGGCACGAGCACGTCGGACAGCCGCGAGAAGTCCCCGGACCGGCGCACCAGGTAGTTCTCGTGGCAGCCGTAGGAGTTGCCCGCGGAGTCGGTGTTGTTCTTGAACAGGTGGATCTTGCCGGGTAGGTCCTCGTGCTCGAGGCGCTGCTGCGCGTCGGCCACGAGGCCCTCCAGGATGCGCTCCCCGCCCCGGTCGTACGAGACGAGCTGGCGCACGTCGTCGCACTCCGCCGTCGCGTACTCGGGATGGGAGCCGACGTCGAGGTACAGGCGGGAGCCGTTCCTCAGGAACACGTTCGAGGAACGGCCCCACGCCACCACCTTCCGGAACAGGTATCGGGCGACCTCGTCAGCCGACAGGCCACGCCCGTCGTCCGCCGCGCACGTCACGCCGTACTCGGTCTCGAGACCGAAGATCCTGCGGTCCATGGACTTCCCCTCCCTGTTCGCGGAACCTGCTGCTAGCGGTCGGTGCCAGGCGTGGTGCCGGAGGTGTCCGGCCCCTCGTCGGGCTTCTCCTCGGTCGCGGACTCGTCGGTCGGGGATTCCTCGGTCGGCGATTCGTCGGTCGGAGACTCATCGGTCGGAGACTCGTCGGGTGACTCCGGTTCGGCGTCCGGCTCGGTGGTGTCGACAGCGTCGACGGCGTCCGACGGCGCCGTGTCCGCTGTGCCCATGCCCGGCGTCGCCGGACCGGCCGGGACGTCGTCGGCGGGCGGGAGGTCGTCAGCGCGAGCCGTGGCGCCCGACACCGCCTCCCCGCCCTCGGCCAGCAGGTCGGCGAGCACCTGCCGGGTCAGCCGCCGGAACGCCCGCCGTGGCCGGTCCCGCTCCAGCACCGCCACCTCGAGCTGCGCGGCGTCGATGGTGCGCGACGACGAGCCCTCACCCGACCCGAGCGCCGCGACGGCGAGCCGCAGCGCCTCTCCGAGGGACATGTTCTCGCGCCAGCCGTCCTTGACGCGCCGGCCGAGCTGCTCGGCCTGCCCGCCCATGACGACGAAGCTGTGCTCGTCCGCCACCGTGCCGTCGTAGGTGAGCCGGTAGATCTGGTCGTCCGCCGGTTCGGTGCCCACCTCGGCGACGACGATCTCCACCTCGAGCGGCTTGGACTCGGTGATGAACACGGTGCCGAGCGTCTGCGCGTACGCGTTCGCCAGGCCCCGGGCCGTCACGTCCGACCGGTCATAGGAGTAGCCGCGCATGTCGGCGTACCGGACACCGGCCACCCGCAGGTTCTCGAACTCGTTGTACTTGCCGACCGCAGCGAACGCTATGCGGTCGTAGATCTCCGAGATCTTGTGCAGGGCACGCGAGGGATTCTCCGTGGCGAACGCGATGCCGCCGTCGTAGGCGAGCACCACCACGGACCGGCCGCGGGCGATGCCCTTCCGGGCGAAGTCCGCCCGGTCCTTCATCAGTTGCTCGGGCGAGACGTAGAACGGCATGTTCATGCGAGCGACCCCCTCTCGCGACGCTCCGCCGCGATCTGCTCCGCCACGCGGGCGATCTCCGCACTCTCGATCCGCTCGTAGCCGTCCACGGACACCGTGGCGACGATCGGGTAGATGCCGCGCACGGTGTCGGGGCCGCCCGTGGCAGAGTCGTCGTCCGCGGCGTCGTACAACGCCTCGACCGCTACCCGGGTCGCGGCATCGGCGTCCATCCCGCGTCGCCACAGCTTCTTCAGCGCACCCCGCGCGAACACCGAGCCGGAGCCCACGCCGTGGTGCTCGTGCTCCTCGTACCGGCCGCCGGTCGGGTCGTAGCTGAAGATGCGGCCGGTGTCCTTGTCCAGGTCGTAGCCCGCGAACAGCGGCACCACGGCCAGCCCCTGCATCGCCATCTGCAGGTTGCCCCGCAGCATCGTGGCCAGGCGGTTCGCCTTGCCGGTGAGCGAGAGCAGGGAGCCCTCGATCTTCTCGTAGTGCTCGAGCTCGAGCTGGAAGAGGCGCACCAGCTCCAGCCCGATGCCTGCGGAGCCCGCGAAGCCGACCGCCGAGTACTCGTCGGCGGGGAACACCTTCTCGATGCTGCGGCTCGCGATCATGTTCCCGGCGGTGGCGCGGCGGTCACCCGCCATCAGCACACCGCCGTCGAAAGTCAGCGCCACGATCGTGGTGGCGTGCGGGGACAGGGTCGCCGGGTCGGTCATGCCCGCGGGCACGCTCCGGTTCCCGGGCAGCCGGTCGGGGGCATGCTCGGCCAGGAAATCCACGAAGGACGACGATCCCGGACGCAGGAAGGCGTCCGGGAGTCGTCCTGTGGTGCGGTCTGCGCTCAGGTTCACTGCCCACCCTTCTGGACGAATCCACGAACGAACGACTCGGCGTTGGTCTCCAGCACCTCGTCGATCTCCTCGAGCAGGGCGTCGACCTCGTCGTCGTCCTTCTGCGCTGCGGCAGCGGCGGGCGCCGGGGTCTCGGCGTCGTCGTCGGGAGTGCGGTCCTCGTGTGACGGGTTGATTCTTTCCTGACCGGCCATGGTCGCCTCCTGGTGATTCTCTGACGTGGTGCTGGTCTCGAAGCCTAGGCCCTGACCTCAGATCTTGACCCTAGACGGTGACACTGACATCGAAGGTCACCTTCTCCCGGAGAGTCCCGCGAGCAGGGCCGCGGCGTCGGGACTCGCGTCGAGCAGAGCGCCGATGTGGCGCCGCGTGCCGCGGGTCGGGTCGAGCATCGGTACGCGCTGCAGCGCCTGGGACCCGTCGACGTCGAAGATCACGGAGTCCCAGCTCGCCGCCGAGATCTGGCTCCCGTAGCGGGCCATCACCTCGCCCCGGAAGTAGGCGCGCGTGTCCGTCGGCGGGTGCTGCACCGCTCGCGCGACGCTCTCCTCGTCGACGATGCGGTCCACCGCGCCCTTGGCGAGCAGCCGGTGGTAGATACCGCGTTCGGGGCGCACGTCGGACCACTGCAGGTCCATCGCGTGCAGCCGCGGGTGGTCCCATTCCAGGTTGTCGCGCGAGCGCAGGCGGTCCAGCAGCCGCATCTTGGCGACCCATTCCACCTCGCGCGCGCAGGACGCCGGGTCGGCACCGAGCCGTTCCACGACCGACGCCCAGCGGTCCAGCACGGCGTCCGACTCCGTGTCGGTGCCGAGCACCTTCAGGGAGCGCCGCACGACGTCGGCTACCTCCCCCTGGACCTCCAGCGCCGTCATCGTCCGGCCGTCAGCCAGGTCGAGCGGCGCGGTCAGGGAAAGGTCGCGTGAGACCTTCTGCACGTCGCTCACGGGCGCGGCGAGCCGGAGGGCGGCGAGCTCGGTGCGGGCGTCCACCCCGGCCTCGGCCAGCTCGTCGAGATGCTCCAGCACCCACAGGACCAGCGACGTCGTGCCGGTCTTCAGGTACGTGGGCACCTCCATCAGGTTGGCGTCGCCGAGGATGAGGTGCAGGCGTCGCCACCGCTGCCGGTCGGCGTGCGGCTCGTCGCGGGTGTTCACGATCGGACGGCGCAGCGTCGTCTCCAGGCCGATCTCGGCCTCGATGTAGTCCGCGCGCTGCGAGATCTGGTAGCCGGCGGTTCCGCTCGTCGCGCCCAGGCCCACGCGGCCGGAGCCGGTGAACACCTGCCGCGTGACGAGGAACGGTGTGATCAGCTCGGCGAGCGTGGTGAACGGAAGTGCGCGGTCCACCAGGTAGTTCTCGTGGGTGCCGTAGCTCGCACCCTTGCCGTCGACGTTGTTCTTGTAGAGCACCACCTCGCTGCCGGGGAAGCCGGACAGCTCCCGCAGGGCGGCCAGCATGACCCGCTCGCCGGCGACGTCCCAGCGCACGATGTCCTCGGGCGTCATGACCTCGGGCGACGAGTACTCGGGGTGGGCGTGGTCGACGTACAGGCGGGCGCCGTTCGTGAGGATCACGTTGGCGGCGCTCGGGTCGTCGTACTCCTCGGCGGCAGGCCGCTCGACCTCTTGCATGGATCCCGCCCGGCGCCGTCGGCCCGGCAGGCCGGGCTCCACCACGGGCACCTGCCCGGTCACGGGGCCTGACGGCGCGGGCAGCGCCGGGTCGTCGGTCAGCATCGACGGCTGCGCCGAGGCGCGGTCGAGGTGGAACCCGCGCGCGTCCTGCAGCGGGTCCTCGTCGTCGTAGTCCCAGCGTGCCTTGCCACCCGTGCCCTCGGCACGCGTGGATATCGCCCGGTAGGTCGTCACCACCTGGCTCGACAGCAGCATGGGGTTGGCCAGGGGTCGACCTGGCTGCAGGACCCCGTACTCGGTCTCGATGCCCATCACACGACGCACGCTCACGTTCACCACCCTATGCCGGAGTAGTCCCGTTGGTGAGGCAGGGTCCGCGCCCGCCGTAGGACGGACGCGGACCCTGCCCCGATGGCTGTCAGAGGTACTGACCGGTGTTCTGGACGGTGTCGATCGTGCGGGGCGTGGCGCCCTCGCCCTTCTTCTGGACGATGGTGCGGATGAAGACGATGCGCTCGCCCTTCTTGCCGCTGATGCGCGCCCAGTCGTCAGGGTTCGTCGTGTTCGGGAGGTCCTCGTTCTCCTTGAACTCGTCGACGCACGCGGTCAGGAGGTGCTCGACGCGGATGCCCTTCTGCCCCGTGGCCAGGAAGTCCTTGATCGCGTTCTTCTTGGCCCGGTCCACGACGTTCTGGATCATGGCGCCGGAGTTGAAGTCCTTGAAGAACAGGGTCTCCTTGTCGCCGGAGGCGTACGTGACCTCCAGGAACTGGTTCTCCTCGTCCTCCGAGTACATGCGCTCGACGACCGAGGTGATCATGCCGTCGAGAGCCGAGGCCATGTTGCCGTCGTACTCCGTCAGGTCGTCCGCGTGGATCGGCAGCTCCTTGGTGAGGTACTTGCCGAAGATCTCCTTGGCACCCTCGGCGTCGGGCCGCTCGATCTTGATCTTCACGTCGAGACGCCCCGGGCGCAGGATGGCCGGGTCGATCATGTCCTCGCGGTTGGACGCGCCGATCACGATGACGTTGTCGAGCCGCTCCACGCCGTCGATCTCCGCGAGGAGCTGCGGAACGATGGTCGTCTCGACGTCCGAGGAGAGGCCGGTGCCGCGGGTGCGGAACAGCGACTCCATCTCGTCGAAGAAGACGACGACGGGCATGCCCTGGCTGGCCTTCTCCCGCGCACGGGCGAAGATCAGGCGGATGTGCCGTTCGGTCTCACCGACGTACTTGTTGAGCAGCTCCGGTCCCTTGACGTTGAGGAAGAAGCTCTTCACCTCGGGGTTGCCCCCGTTGGCGCGAGCGACCATCCCGGCCAGGGAGTGGGCCACCGCCTTGGCGATGAGCGTCTTGCCGCAGCCGGGAGGACCGTACAGGAGCACGCCCTTGGGCGGGCGCAGCCCGTGCTCGCGGAAGAGGTCGGGGTGTGCGAACGGCAGCTCGACCGCGTCCCGGATCGCCTCGATCTGCGGCCCGAGGCCACCGATGTCCTCGTACTCGATGTCCGGGACCTCTTCGAGGACCAGCTCCTCGACCTCGGACTTGGGCACGACCTCGAACACGAAGCCGCTGCGCGTGTCGACCGTGAGCGAGTCGCCCACCCGGAGCGGAACGTCCATCACGGAACCGGCGAGGCGCACCACGCGCTCCTCGTCCGCGCGGCCGACCACGAGCACGCGGTCGCCGCCCAGCATCTCCTTGACGGTCACCAGCTCACCGGTGGTCTCGTACTCGCCCGCGCCGACGACCGTCATGGCCTCGTTGAGCTTGACCTCCTGGCCCGGGCTCAGCCGGGAGACGTCCAGGCTGGGGCTCGCGGACACATGCATCTTGCGGCCGGCGGACGAGATGTCCACCGAACCGTCGGTGTGCGCGCCCAGGAACACGGCGTAGGTGCCCGGCGGCTTGGCAAGATCGTCGAGCTGCTTCTTCAGCTCGACGATCTGATCGCGCGCCGCGCGGAGTGCCTCCGCGAGACGCTCGTTCTTGGCTGAGAGGAGGGCAATCTGGCGCTCGTAGTCGCGGTTCGGCAAAGACTCATGCTCGGGATGGTTGTATCCTGACGTGTTCTCGGTCATGACATCCCCTCTCGTAGGGCCCGGGAGGCGACCATATGACGCAAACGCCTCCGAGAACAGCACTCTAAGCACAGTCACCGACACACCGGGAGTAAGAACACCCGTTTGAGACGTCCGGGGTACCCGATCGTTACAGCCCGTTCACGCGGGCGGGATGTTCGGATCCTCGGGCGCAACGCCAAGGTCACGACGTACCTTGCGGACCTTCTTGTCCGATATGGCGCGCTCCCCCAGCTCCTCCGGCGTCCACTCCGATTCGGGCGTCACGGGGTACGCACCCTTGGCAGGACGCCGTTTCCGCTCGGGTGCGATGACCCCGTCGGCCATCCGCCGGGCGATGATGAGGAAACCCGTGTGGCCGATCATCCGGTGCTCGGGACGCACGGCCAGACCCTCGAGATGCCACCCGCGGATCATCGTCTCGAAGGCCGCCGGCTCGGTGAACCGGCCGTCCGCACGCAGATCTTCCGCTGTGCGCGAAAGTTGTGTCGTGGTGGCCACATAGCAGACGAGGACCCCGCCGGGGGCGAGCGCCGAGGCGACTGCGTCGACGTTCTCCCACGGCGCGAGCATGTCCAGGACCACCCGGTCGACGGTGCCCGGCTCGGCCACCTCGGGCAGGACGTCGGCGAGGTCGCCGACCGAGAGCTGCCACGCCGGGTGGGGCCCGCCGAAGAAGGTCTCCACGTTGCCCTGCGCGATGGCCGCGAAGTCCTCGCGCCGCTCGATCGAGTGCACGTGGCCCGCGTCGCCGACGGCGCGCAGCAGGGACATCGTCAGCGCTCCGGAACCGACGCCGGCCTCGACCACGCGGGCACCCGGGTAGATGTCGGCCATGGCGACGATCTGCGCGGCGTCCTTGGGGTACACGACGGCGGCGCCGCGGGGCATTGACAGGACGTAGTCGGCCAGCAGCGGGCGCAGGGCGAGGTACTCGATCTCCGCGGTGTTGACCACCACGGATCCCTCGGGCTGCCCGATGATCTGCTCGTGCTTGAAGTAGCCCTTGTGCGTGTGGAAGGTCCCGCCGGGCTGCAGCGTGATGGTGTGCAGGCGACCCTTGGGGTCGGTCAGCTGGACCTTGTCGCCCACGCGGAACGGGCCGCGGCGCAGTTCGGCGCCGGTGGCGGTAGGGGTATCGGTGGGTGTGGTCACGACCGACCAGTCTAGGTGCTGGCCCCCGGGCTCGCGTGCGCCGGGCCGGGCGCCGGAGGTCAGGTGGCGCGGACCGCGCGCGCGACGTCGGCGAGGTCGAGCACGCCCGTGACCCGGCCGCCGTCGACCACCGGGACGAGCCGGGCGCCGCCCGACCGTTGAGCCAGGTGGTTGAGCAGGTCGGTGCCCGACATGCCGGGGTGGACGCCGGATCCGGGGACGAACGGCACCGCCACGGCGTCGACCTGGGTCACGTTTTGGGCCGTCGGGGGCACGGCCGCGACAGCATCCCCGTCGAGCACGGCCACGGGGACCTGGTCGTGTCCCACCACGACGACGTAGTCCGACGACGACGCGCCGCTCGCGACCGCAGTCGCCCGCGCGCTCAGCGCCTCCGCGACCGTGGAGCCGACCGGCACCAGCAGCGCGGGCCTCGCGAGCGCGGCGGCGGACAGCCCGGCGATCGCCTCGCGGCGCAGCCCGTTGGTGATCGCTGCGCCGGCACCCGCCCAGAGGAAGGCGCCGATCAGCGCCGACCACAGGACGGTGGTCAGGCTCGGGGTCGTGCCCTGTACGAACGGCACCGCCAAGGCCCAGACCAGCACGCCGACGGCGACGACGCGGCCCACCCAGCCGGCCGCGATCGTGCCCGTCGTGCGCTTGCCCGTGACGGCCCAGACCAGGGACTCGAGGATCTGGCCGCCGTCCAGGGGCAGGCCCGGCAGCAGGTTGAACGCGCCGACGAACGCGTTGGACACGGCGCCCGCGTACAGCAGGAGCGTGGGAACGTTCTGCACCGGCGCGGCGATGTACGCGAACCAGAAACCTGCCGCGAGCGCCAGGTTCGTCAGGGGACCGACGACGGCGACGAGGAAGCCGTCGAGCGGCCGGCCCAGGCCGCCGGTGTAGGCGGTGTGGCCGCCCCAGAGCGTGACGGCGAGCTCGGTCACGTTCTGGCCGCGTGCCCTCGCGACGAGCGCGTGCGCCGTCTCGTGCAGGAACACCGAGCCGAACAGGAGCAGCACGAACACGAACGCCACGAGGTAGGCGCCCGCCCCGAGCCCCGGTGCGACCGACTGGACGTTGGGCACGAACAGGACGGTCAGGACGACGGCAGCGAGGAACCAGGACCGCGTGATGATCACTGGCGCGCCGGCGACGCGGCCGACGACGAACCCCTTCGAGCGCTGCGGGACGGGGGCTGCGGGCGTGGAGGCGGGCTCCGATGTGGTCACTGGACCAACCTATCCGGCCTGTCGGCCGGGGAGACACGGCGCGCTGTGGACAACTCCCGGGGGATGTCGGTGGCCGCCCCTAGGGTTGGGGTCATGACGACGACGGAGGTTACCCAGGAGCCGGTGCTGGACGTGGCGGCGGAGGCTGCCGACGATGCGGTGTCGGCCCTGCGTGCGCCCTCGCGGCCGCCCGCCCTGTCGCCGTCGCGCGCCAACGACTTCATGCAGTGCCCGTTGCTGTTCCGGTTCCGCACGGTGGACCGGCTGCCCGAGCCGCCGTCCGCGGCGGCGGCGCGCGGCACGCTGGTGCATGCGGTGCTGGAGCGGCTGTACGACGCCCCGCTGGGCGAGCGAACCCTGGCAGCCGCGCACGACCTGCTGCCCGGCGAGTGGGACCGGCTGCTGGAGGCTGACGAGCGGTACACGTCGCTGTTCACCGACGGGGTCGGCCCGGACGGGCAGGACCGCGAGGGGTGGCTGGCGGGGGCGGGCTCGCTGCTGGGTACGTACTTCACGCTGGAGGACCCGAACCGGCTGGAGCCGGCCGAGCGCGAGCTTCTGGTGGAGTCACAGCTCGACGGCGGCCCGCTGCTGCGCGGCATCGTGGACCGGCTGGACATCGCACCGACCGGTGCGGTGCGGGTGGTCGACTACAAGACGGGCAAGTCGCCGCGCCCGGGGTACGAGTCCTCGGCGGTGTTCCAGATGCGGTTCTACGGGCTGGTGCTGTGGCGGGAGCGCGGGGTGCTGCCCAAGATGCTCCAGCTCGTGTACCTGGGCGACGGCCAGGTACTGCGGGGCGAGCCGACCACCGAGCACCTGGAGCACACGGAGCAGAAGATCCGCGCCATCTGGTCGGGCATCGAGGAGGCGGCCCGGACCGGCGAGTGGAGGCCTCGCAAGTCCAAGCTGTGCGGCTGGTGCGCGCATCAGGCGATCTGCCCGGAGTTCGGCGGCACACCGCCGGAGATCCCGGAGGGCGCGGTAGCGCTGCGGCTGGGCATCACCGGCTGAGCCGGCTTGGCCGACGGCGGCCCGCGGCGACAACCGCGATGCGGGCTGCCAAGGGCTGAAGGCTCAGCCGAGCAGGTCCACGACCTCGCCCGACACGATCCGTCCGAGCACCTCGAGGTCGATCTGCTTGAGCGACGCCGCTCGGCTGAGCCCCGGACGCGGCGGTACGGGCACTTCCGCGGGCACACCGAGGGTGCGCGCACCCGAGGCGAGCGCGGACGTGATGCCTGGGCCGGAGTCCTCGATGGCCACGCAGTCCTCGGGTCGTACCCCGAGCAGGTCCGCGGCCACCAGGTACGGCTCCGGGTGCGGCTTGCCGTGCGCGACCTCGTCGCCGGTGACAAGGTGGGCGAAGGTACCCGCGGGGGCGCCACCGGCCACCACCTCGGCCTGGCTGCGGTAGGACATGGTGACCATCGCGCACGGGACCTGTGCGGCGCGCAGGTCGTCGAGGAGCTCCAGCACCCCGGGGCGCCACGGCACGGTCTCGCGCAGCTGCTCGTTCACGCGGGCCACGAGCCAGGCCACGATCTCGGCGGGTTCGAGCGGGACGCCGGCGTCGCGCAGCATGGTGCCGGTCGTGACGAGCGCCTGCCCCACGGCGCCCAGCGCGTCCTCGTGCGTCCAGGTCGCGCCGTGCGCCTCGACGATCTCCCGCTCGGCGCGCATCCAGTAGGGCTCGGTGTCGACGAGGGTGCCGTCCATGTCGAACAGGACGGCGGCGGGCAGGACGGCGGATGAGTCACGGGGCACCGGCACATCGTAGGTGCCGACGTTGTACAACTGGTAACGGCCGGCGAAGGCCTGGCTCAGTCCGCGAGGAGCTCGTCCACGCGCGCTTCCTGGCCGGCGTCCAGCTCGGTCCGGCCGAACGCGGCTACCGCCTTGTCGAACGTCCCGTTGACCCGGGGCTCGATCTCGACGACGCCGGCCGGTGCGACCATCGCCTGGTCGTACTCCGCGATCCACGCGTCCATGTGCGCCACGTAGGCGTCGCGCGCCAGGTCGAGCCGGCCGCCGTCGGGCAGCGTGACGGCCTTGGCGTCCTCCTTGGCGGTCAGGACTTCGGCCCGCGCGTCTTCGGCGAGGTCGGGCACGTCCGCCATGAGCGCCGTGGCGAGCTCCTCCTGCTCCTCGGCGTCGGAGGTGGCCTCGATCTCGTCGAACCGGGCGCTGATCTCGTCGATGTAGTCACGCATCGTCGACTCGCTGTGCTCCACGGCGTCGAGCAGCACGTCAGCGGGCTCGCTGGCGCGGTCGGCCTGGGACCAGGCGATACCGCTGCCGGCGCCGGCGACGACGAGCGCCCCGGCGGCAGACAGCAGGACCCGGTGATTTCGCAGGTTGAGCATTGGTTCATACTCACCCGAACCACGGGTGTCCCGCGCGGCGCACAGTGTGATTCGTGACGGAGCAATCAGACATATGCGGTTATCTCGGGCGGGCCACGTCGACCTCCATGCCCGCACGGGCGGAAAATCCTGTGCGACGGCATTCCGCCGAACCTACCGTGGCGGCATGCCGAAGATGCGTGTCGAGCTCCAGGCAGCGGACCGGGCCGAGGCCCAGAAGATCCTCCGGAAGTACGCCGACGGCGGCAGTGACCGCGCGTCCGACGACGCGGTCCTCGACGAGATCTGGCGCCTCGGGCACACCCCCGCCGGGAACCCGGAGTGCGTCGGGATCACCAACGGTTCGCCGACCTACCTGAAGTTCGACGTCGACGTCTACCCGGAGCTCTCGCGTTAGTTCTGGCCGCGCCCCGCGACACTGCTTCTCACGAGCACCGCAACCCACAGCCCTGCCGCGCGCTCCGCGGCGTCCTGGGCGATGCTGACCCTCGATCGGCGGCCCCGGCCGACGACTCCCGGCATCGACCGAAGGGAAGCAGACCGTGTTCGGACCCGATTTCTTCGAGCGACTCTCGCAGCGGATGTACTACGACCTCGACGGCAACCCGATCACGCAGGACCAGTGGTCCGTGCTGCGCCGCGGGGCCGGCAGCGCTCACGTCGCCCGCGACCACATCGGGTTCTACCACGTGTCCACGGTCTGGACCGGGATCGATACGACCGCCCCGCTCGACGACGACCACCGTCACACGCCGCTGATCTACGAGACGATGGTCTTCGTCGAGCGCCTCGACCCGGACGGCACCCTGTCCGAGGACGACCGGCTCGACTGCACCGAGCAGTTCGCGGAGCTGCACGCGACGCGCGAGGCGGCTCTGGCCGGCCATCACCGCGTGACGGCAATGGTCCGGGACTGGCTCGTCAACGGACACCCGGAGCTCTGACGACGGAGGGCTACTGATGCAGACCCGCACGCCTTCCCTGACCACGTCCGTTGTCGCCCGTCGCGCCGCGCGCGGCAGACCGCTCTACGGTGAACCGATGCACGGAACCACCCCGCGGGAGCTCGGCCCCGCGGGTGCACAGGCACTGCTCACCGAGCTCTTCGAGCCCGGCGCTGACCGTCTCGCCCACTCGATCGGCGTGGGACGGCGGGCCGAGCACGTCGCGCGGGTGCTGGGCCAGCCGGAGCTGCTCGTTTCCGCGGCGTACCTGCACGACATCGGCTACGCCGCGGCCGCGTGCGACACCGGCCTGCACCAGCTCGACGGCGCCCGTTACCTGCGTACGCTCGGCGCCTCCGGCGAACTGACCGGCCTCGTCGCCCACCACACGGCGGCCACGGTCGAAGCCGCCGAACGAGGCCTGGACGTGGCTCTGCGGCGCGAGTTCCCCACGCCGCCGGGCGAGCTGCTGGACCTGCTCACCTACTGCGACATGACCACGTCCGCCCGGGGCGAGGCGGTCACCGTGGACGAACGGTTCGAGCGCATCTACGACCGCTACCCGCCGGACCACCTGGTCTCGCGCAGCATGCAGCACGCGGAGCCGGGGCTGCGACGGATCGTGTCGGGCATCGAGCGACGGCTCGAGCGGTCGCTCGGGTGAGGTCCTGGGGGTTCAGATCGGGGTCCAACGGGTTCAGGTGAGGTAGGGCTGCATCCGCGTCGGGTCCACCGCATGCTCGATACGCAGCCGCATCGAGGGGTGGATGTCCAAGTCGCCGAGCCGGTCGACCGGCTGCCACACGACCTCGCTGGACTCCCCCGAGGTCCGCGCGGACCCGCCGGTCACCGTCCCCCGCATGCAGATGGAGAACTGTGCCCGGACCTCGCCGTCCGAGTACACGATCACGTGCCGCGGATCGGTGTAGATCCCGACGAGGCCCGTGATCCGCACGCGATACCCGGTCTCCTCCTCGGTCTCCCGGACGCCGGCCTGGCGCACGGTCTCGCCCGGGTCGATGCCGCCGCCCGGAAGCGCCCAGAGGTTGTTGTCGGTGCGATGGATGAGCAGCAGGCGCCCGACGTCGTCCTGCACCGCCACCGTGACAGAGGGAACCACCGAGTTCACGGGTGGCGCGGCCGGGTCGTCGAAATAGTCGAACCGGGCCATCACGCCACCCTGCCCGAGTCCTCCGTCCGAGGCCATGCCTCCAGTGGTTTCGCTGCGCTCCAGACCCGCTCGAACCCTGCCTGGTAGGCGGGCGCCATCGACGCCTCCGGGCCGTCCTTGAGGTGCAGCAGCGGGTTGGCCCCCGCGGGCGAGCCCCAGACGTGGGTGTTGACGAGCAGGTCGTCGTCGAAGCGGAACGTGGTCGCGTACAGGGTGCTGTCGTGCAGCCGCACCTCGACGCCGGGCGTGCCGAGCGCGGGCGCCAGGTAGGCCAGGACCAGCGCGATCCGCCCGGCGAGGCCCGTGCCGCCCTCCTCCTGGGTGCGCACCGCCACGGCCGCGCCGTCCGGGTCGCCGAGCAGCAGGCGCACCTGGACACCGCGCGCCGCCATTGTGACGATCTCGGTGGTCAGGTCGAGCGTCTGGTCGGGCAGGAACGTCGCGGCGAACGCGTGCAGCTCGAACCGCTGCTCCACGCCGGCGAGGAACGCGCGCCAGGTCCCGGACGGCACGGCCCGGCGGGCCGGGTACACCCCGACGATCTCCTGCGCCGCGGCCTCCGCCCGGTCCACGTCGCCCCACAGCGCCGCGACATCGCAGCCCAAGGCGTCGGACACCGCCACCCGGTGGCGCGGGTGCGGCGTGCGGCCCTGGGCCACCCAACGCTCCACGGTCTTCGGGTCCACGCCCACGGCAGCAGCGAGCCGCACCTGGCTCAGCCCGGCCTGGCTCATCGCTGCGACCAGTCGTTGATTCCTCATCGTGAATACCCCCCAGGGACGTATCTATCACCGAAACGTCCCGCGCGCTGCCGATGGCACGTCCCGTACCCCCGACGCACAGTGGTCTCGAGCCAGTCGACCCTTGCCCGACCCGTGTACCGGAGAGTCTCGTGAATCCCATTGCGTCGCAGTCGGTCACCGAACGTCTCGGCGATGTCATCGATCTGCTGCGTCACGTTCGCGCGGACTGGATCGAAGTACTGACCGTCACGCCCGAACGCGTGTGTCTGCAGCCCTGGCACCTGGACGACGGCGAGAGCATCGCCCGCGCGCTAGGCCTCGACCACGCCATCGACCAGCGCATGATGAACCCCGGCTACACCCTGTGGACCGGCACCTGGAGGGGTGTCGAGGTGCAGGTCCGGGGCGCGCTGCGGGCCGGGGTGCCGGTGTTCTGACGGGGTCTAGCTCCGCGGTGCCAGCACGGCTCGGGCCCGGTCCGCGAGCGCCTGCAGCCGGGGGTTGAGGTCGGCGAGCTCCGCGGCGTGCTCCTGGACGATCTGCTGCTGGAGGGCCGGAAGCTCGTCCTCCACCTGGGTGAGCAGCCCGGTGCTGCGGAGGCAGGTCACGAGCGCCACGGCGTACCTGCGCTCCCGATCGGTCGGCACGTAGTCCTGCTCGCGCGTGCCGGGCACCAGCTCGGCGTCGGCCGGCAGCTCACGCACCCGGGGCGGGTCGGCGCGGCGGGGCGGCTCGTTCGCTCCGAGCGGCACACCGAACAGGTCGGCGGTGGCGGACGGGTCGAAGGTCTCGCCGTCGGGCAGGCGGAAGCCGTGCTCGGCCAGGCAGCCGGCGAAGGCGCCGGTGCTCCGGCCGACCAGCTGCTGGACGGCCTCACCGCGCGCCTTGACGAGCTCGTTGCCGAGCCGGCCGTAGCGGTCGCGCACCTCGCTGACCTCGGCCGCCCCACCGAGCCGGTCCCCGGCCGTGCCGAGGCAGGATTCCGCTACGCGCTGAAAGGCGGGGTCGGTCCGAACGATCTTGGCGGACTGGGCCGGCACCGGGCCGCCGAGCCCGTGGCGACGTGCCTCCGCGACCGTCGTCGGCTGCAGCGGCGGCTCGTCGAGCGCGGCGAACGTCGGCTCGGCTCCCTGGGCGAGCGCTCGTTCCTGCGGGTATCCCTCGTCCGCGAGGCAGTCGAGGTACAGCGTTCCTGCCGCCCGCTCGACGGCGGCCAGGTGGTCGTCGCGGAACAGGTCGAACGGTTCGTCCTTCCCGGGTGGCAGCTCGCTCATCTCGTTGTCGGTGTGCTCGTCCGCCACGGCGGCGGACACCTGAACGAGAGGGAACGCCGGCGGGAGTCCGGGACACGCTTCGACACGACCCGAATTTCACCCGCTCCTCGTCACAAACCCGGGCGGCTCGCCTCAGACAACAGGGTTCGGTGGAGCCGGGGGACCGCCCAGGAGCCGGGGCCGCGGGCCGGCGTGCGGCGCCCGCCTCGGCGGCGCGTCCTCGGCTCGTGTTCCCTCGGCTGCCCCGATTCGCCCGTCCGCGAACGCGGCCGTGCCCCTGACCACGCCGAGCGCGCCACACCCTAGGCTGGGGGGATGACCGACGCGCATCACGAGCAGCCGGAGCAGGCCTCGCCTCGCCAGACCGTGCTCCTCGCTGCCTTCGAAGGTTGGAACGACGCGGGGAGTGCTGCAACGACAGCGCTGACGCACCTGGCCGAGGTGTGGGGCGCCGAGAAAGTGACCGAGCTCGATCCCGAGGAGTTCCACGACTTCCAGGTCAACCGGCCGTACATCTCGTTGGACGACGACGGCAAGCGATCCATCACGTGGCCCACGACGTCCGTGTCGGTGGCCCAGGTCGGCGAGCGCAAGGTGGTGCTGGTGCACGGCGTCGAGCCGTCCATGCGCTGGCGCAAGTACTGCGAGGAGCTGCTCAAGGTGGCCGACGAGATGGGCGTCCGGACCGTGATCACGCTCGGCGCCCTCCTGGCGGACGTGCCGCACACGCGGCCCATCCCGATGACCGCGACGTCGGACAGCGTGGGTCTGCAGTCCGTGCTCGACATCGAGGCCAACACCTACCAGGGCCCGACCGGGATCGTAGGGGTGCTGCAGCACGAGGCGGCCCAGCGCAACCTGCAGTCGGTCAGCCTGTGGGCGGCCGTGCCGCACTACGTGGCCAACCCGCCGTCGCCCAAGGCGACGCTTGCGATCCTCACGCGCGTCGAGGAGATCCTGGGCGAGTCCGTCCCGATGGGCGAGCTGCCCGACGACGCTGCCGCCTGGCAGCACGGCGTGGACGAGCTGGCGTCCGAGGACTCGGAGATCTCCGAGTACGTCGCCCAGCTCGAGGAGGCGAAGGACACCGCCGAGCTGCCCGAGGCGTCGGGCGACGCCATCGCGCGGGAGTTCGAGCGCTACCTGCGCCGCCGGGACAGCGGTGGCAAGGACAGCGGCCCGGAAAAGCTCTGACCGCCTAGGTCTCTGGTGGCCGGACCTCAGGCGGCGCGCCGCACGATGATCACGGGCGGCACGCGCAGGCTCTGGCCGACGACGCAGTAGCGCTCGGTGAGGGCACCGAGCCGCTGCAGCGCCGCGTCGTCGGCGTCGGTGTCGAGGTCTGCCTCGATCGTGACCTCACCGACCCCGACCAGGACGTCCCGGTCGAGACCGAGCGTGCCCCGGGCGTCGAACGAGCTCGTTCCCGTGAGGGTCGCCGAGCGGATCGTGATCCCCATGACCGTGGCCACGCTGCGCAGTGTGACGCCCGTGCACGCGAGGACGGCCTCCACGAGCATGTCGGCACTGCAGGCGTCGGACCCGTCGCCGCCCGTAGTCCGGTGCAGGCCCGCGCGCACCGGGCCCGCCCAGGTCGCGACGGTAACCGTCACCCCGGCGTCGGCGAACGTCCCCGAGGCGCGCAGCGGCGTCACCGCCGCGCGGGGGTCCGTGCGGTACTGCTCCTTCAGCGGTGCCTGGCGGGCACGGAGCTCAGTTGCGTCCATGGGTTCATTGGAGCAGCCGACGATGGCCGGCGCCCAGCCCGGAGAAAAGTGAAGGCCTGAACCCCGAGGGGTTCAGGCCTTCACCGTCCGATTCGGCGTGGGGCTCACGCGCTGGTGGAGATCGGCTCGATCCGTACTCCGGCGTCCGGACCGTGGAAGCCGACCCATGTCTCGAGGCACCGTGCGGCGTCCTCGACGCGGTCGTAGACCGGTGCGTAGCCCGGTCCGTTGCGAACGACGCGATAGCGCGTGCTGCACCGGGGCGTCGTCGTGACGGTGACCCGGGTCTCACCCGTGAAGTCTTCCTCGTACTCCGTCATGCTCCCCATCCTGCCCCGGGTTAAATGCAAACGGAAGCAGGGGTCAAAACTAACCCCGCGGGCCCGTCTCGTGGTGCTGGTCTACCTGACTCGGGCGGGGCGCCAGCCGGGCGTCCCCACGGTCAGATACGTACTCCGAGCAGGGCATTCATCAGGCGAGCCAGGACGCCGGGAGCGCCTTCCTCGTCGGCGGAGGTGTCCCGCGAGGGGTCCAGGGACTCCTCGGCCCAGGCGTCGACGGCGGCCAGCGCGGCCGGTGCGTCGAGGTCGTTCGCGAGCGCCGCGCGGACGGCGGCCAGGGTCACGTCGGCGGACGGCCCGCCATTGCCCGAGACCGCGTCGCGCCACCGCGCGAGCCGCGCCTCGGCAGCCGGCAGCGACTTCTCGTCCCAATCCCACTCGGTGCGGTAGTGCTGCGCCAGGAGGGCCAGCCGGATCGCCATCGGGTCGTGGCCGGCCTCGCGCAGGCTCGAGACGAGGACCAGGTTCCCGAGCGACTTGCTCATCTTCTCGCCCTCGTAGCCGACCAGGCCGGCGTGCACGTGCGTGCGGGCCCCGGCCGGCTCGTCGCCGGCCGGCGTCGGACACAGCACGCGCAGGTGCGACGTCGACATCTCGTGGTGCGGGAACAGCAGGTCGGAGCCGCCACCCTGCACATCGAACCGCTCCCCCGCCGCCAGGCCGAGCCCGTCGCGGGCGATGACCGCGCACTCGACGTGCCAGCCCGGCCGGCCGCTGCCGAGGGGGCCACCGTCCCACGCGGGCTCGCCCGGGCGCTCGCGGCGCCACAGCAGCGGGTCCAGCGCGTCCTTCTTGCCCGGGCGGGCGGGATCCCCGCCGCGCTCGGCGAAGGTCGCCAGGGCCTGCTCACGGTCGAGGCGCGCGACCGTCCCGAAGCGGGGGTCGGCGGTGAGGTCGGCGTAGACGTCGCCCAGGTCCGGCGTCTGGCCGCCGGCGCCCGGCTCGAGCGGGACGCGGTAGGCGGCCCCGGACTCGACCATGGCGGCGACGGCCTGTGCAACCTCCGGAACGGATTCGACGGCGCCGGTCCACGTCCGCGGCGGGATGACGCCGAGCGCCGTCATGTCCTCGCGGAACAAAGCGGTCTGGGACGCGGCGAGCTCGCGCCAGTCCACGCCGGTCGCCTCCGCGCGCTCCAGCAGCGGGTCGTCGACGTCGGTCACGTTCGAGACGTAGACGACGTCCTTGCCCGCGTCCAGCCAGGCCCGCACGAGCAGGTCGAACGCGACGTACGTGTTCGCGTGACCGATGTGGGTGGCGTCGTACGGCGTGATCCCGCACGCGTACAGCCGGGCCTGCGGCCCCGGCGCCGCCTCGACGAGCTCGCCGGTCGACGAGTCGTGGACCCGCACCGGGACGGCGGCGGGAAAGCCGGGAAGCTGCGGGACTTGGGGTGTGGGCCAGGCGTGCACGCGACCAACGATAACCGCCGCTCACGACACTCCCGGACCAGTTCAGGGCCCTGAGAGTGTGTTCTACACGATGCCGCCGTGCGGTTCGATCGTGCCCGACATCAGCAGCCACACGACGAAGCCCGCGAGCGCGAACCGGTAGAACACGAACGGCTTGTAGGAGTAGTTCCCGATGATCTTCAGGAAGCCGATGATCACCGCGTAGCCCACGCCGAACGCGACGATCGTCGCGATGATCGTTGCGCCCCAGCCGGGCGCTCCGGCGGGTATCGGCTCACCCAGGGTCTTGAACAGCTGGTAGAAGCCCGAGCCGAGCACGGCGGGCAGCGCGAGCAGGAACGAGTAGTCCGCGGCGGCCTTGCGGGTGAAGCCCATCGCCAGGCCCGCGGTGATGGTGCCGCCGGACCGCGACACACCCGGCACCAGCGCCATCGCCTGGGCCAGGCCGAAGGTGATGGCGCTGCGCCCCGTCAGCGACGTCAGCTCACGCTCCTGGCGGCCGAAGATGTCGGCCAGGAGCAGCAGCAGCCCGAAGAACGCAAGTGTGAAGACGGTGATCCACAGGTTGCGCAGCGTCGTCTCGATGTAGTCCTGGAACAGGAGCCCGAGCAGCACGATCGGGATCGAGCCGAAGATGATGTACCAGCCCATCGCGGCGTCGTGGTTCGCCGTGACGCCTGGGCGGCTGTGCCGTATGTCGACGGAGCCGGGGCGCGGTCCCAGGCCCGCCCGGGCACGCCAGCCGGTGCCGTTCGCACCCGTCAGGGCCTTGAACCAGGCGACGAGGATCGCCCCGATCTTCTTGCGGTAGTAGATGATCACCGCCGCCTCGGTACCGATCTGCGTGATCGCGGTGAAAGCCGCGCCGGGGTCGCTCGAGCCGATCAGCTCACCGACGATCCGCAGGTGCGCCGACGACGAGATCGGCAGGAACTCGGTAAGGCCCTGAACCAGGCCCAGAAGGATCGCTTCCCACGCAGTCACGGGCGGTGACACTACCCCACGGCGCGCCTCCGGACGCACCCGCGGGAGCCGCAGGTAGCCTGCCGAACATGGAACGACGCCGCGTAGGCAGGTCCGGCCTACGGGTCTCCGAACTCGGGCTCGGGACCATGACATGGGGCCGCGACACCGACGAGATCGACGCGGCGGAGCAGGTGCGGGACTTCCTCGATGCCGGCGGCACCCTCCTGGACACCGCAGCCAGCTACGCCGACGGCGACGCCGAGCGCGTCATCGGCACCCTGCTGTCCGGCAAGGTCGCCCGCCACGAGCTCGTGCTCGCCACCAAGGCCGGCATCCGCTCCGAGTCCCGGCCCGACGGCGGCTCCGGCCGCGTGGTGGACGCCTCCCGCGGCGCCCTGCTCGACAGCCTCGACGAGTCGCTCGTGCGCATGGGGACCGACCACGTGGACCTGTTCCTCGTGGCCTGTCCCGACCCGCACACCTCCCTCGAGGAGACGTGCAACGCACTGCGGATAGCCGTCACCAGCGGGCGCGCCCGCTACGTGGGGCTGAGCAACCACCCGGGCTGGGCCACCGCACGCGTCGCGACGCTGCTCGAGCCCGACGTCGGCCTGGCCGCCGTCGAGCTCGAGTACTCCCTGCTGCAGCGCGGCGTGGAGCGCGACGTGCTCCCCGCGGCCGAGGCCCTCGGCGCCGGGCTGTTCGCCTGGTCGCCGCTCGGGCGGGGCGTGCTGACCGGCAAGTACCGGCGCGCCATCCCCGCGGACTCCCGGGCGGCCGGGGCGCTCGCGGGATTCGTCCAGCCGTACCTCGAGGGTTCGGCGTCCGCCGTCGTCGAGGCCGTGGCCACCGCCGCCGAGGGGCTGGGCCGCACCGCCGGGGAGGTCGCGATCGCGTGGCTCCTGGAGCGCGAGGGCATAGCGTCGGCGGTCGTGGGCGCGCGGACGCCAGCCCAGCTCCGCTCGTCGCTGGAGGCCGTGACCCTCGAGCTGCCGTACGAGGTGCACGCCGCTCTCGACGACGTCTCCGCCCCCGAGATCGGCTACCCCGAACGCTGGTGACCGTGCCCCTGCCCGTGCCTGACCGGCGGACTGCTCAGCGCTGCTGCGCGGGCTGCCGCTCCTCCTCGTCCGCGTTCTCCTCGATGTCGTCCAGGTCGTCGTCGAAGTCGATGTCGTCGAGGTCCTCGTCCTCGTCGTCATCATCGTCGTCGTCGTCGATCTCGTCGGCCAGGTAGAAGGGCGTCACCTCGCCGAACACCGTGGCCAAGGAGTCCTCGTACACCTCGTAGGCGTCGGCGAGCACGTCGTAGGCGTCGTCGACTGCGGGGTCGTCGTCACTCCGGCGAGTGGCGACCGCGTGATGATGGGCCTCAAGTGCGGCAATGAGGCGATCGAGCGCGGCACGCGGTTCAACGGTCATGCCTTGAACTGTAGCGCCAGGTCCAGGCCAGCGGGATCGCAAATTCGGATCGTTACCGCGGAGGTACCGGGGTTTCCCGCCGGGCCCTTCAGGGGTGGCCCGGAGATCGGGACAGGGGATACCCGCAGATCTGACCAGCGAAGATGGTCCCGGCGGTGGATGACGTGCAGGGTCACGATCGATTGGATGGCGCACATGAGCGCAACCGTCTCCGCCGACCGCCCACAGACCACGACGCGACAGCGCTGGCGGTTCATCGACTCGCTGCGTGGCTTCGCCGTCTGCGGGATCCTGCTGGTCAACGCGGTCGACATCACCCAGGTCGGCATGGCACGGCTGGTCGAGGGCGGCGCCATACTCACCGACCCGGTACGTGAGGCGCTCTACCTCACGGTCCAGACCCGGTTCGTACCCATCTTCATCTTCCTGTTCGGCATGAGCCTCTGGATGGTGCTCGACGGCGCACGCACGCGCTCACCGCGCCCCGGGCTGGTAATGGTTCGGCGTCTGGTCAGCCTTACGGTCATCGGCGGCCTTCTGATGTTCGCCTACCCCGGCAACGTCCTCCTGGAGTACGGCATCGTGGGGCTGCTGATGCTGCCCGTCGTCCTGCTCGCCCCGCCGCGGGTGACCCTCTGGGCCGGCGTCGTGCTCACTGTCGCCGTGTACGCGCTCGCGGGCGGGGGTGTGGCGTCCGTTCCGGGCCTCGTCCTGCTCGGCGCGGGTGCCGCCGCCCTCGGCCTGCCCCGGGCACTGGAGACCTCCGGCAGGACCGTCGCCGTCGTGTTCGCCGTCGCGGCAGTGCTGACGGGCCCCGCCCTGCTGTGGCAGCAGACCACGCAGGGTGACCCGCGATACTCGACGCCGGGCGGGATCGCCGGCCTCGTCATGGCCGTGCTGTACGCCACCGGCCTGGCGCTGCTGTGGCGCACGCCCGCCCGCAGGGCGATCGCCGCCGCCTTCGAGCCGTTGGGCCGGATGGCGCTCAGCAACTACGTCGGGGCGGCGATAGTCATGGCGCTGACCCCGCTCGTCGTCGACGTCGGCTACATGACGAGTGTGGCGCCCGTGGTACTGCTGTCCGTGGCGGTGATCGTGGCGCAGTCGCTCCTGAGCCGCCTCTGGCTCAGGTACTTCGCCTACGGCCCGATCGAGTGGCTGTGGCGCACCGCGACCTGGCTTCGGCCGGTGGCATTTCGCCGCGCCGCGGCGTCGATCACTGCGGGTTGATCGCCCGTAGGGGCACAATGGCCGCTACGGAGCGTGTTGCTGTCATCGCTCCGCAATGAAAACGGCATAAACTGACCTCACCCGCGACCCGAGGACGGTGCATCAGATGGCGAGAGACGGCTCCTTGTTCCGCAAGCACAGTCAGTACGAGTACCGCGTCGTGACGTTCGACCCGGACACCAGCGTGCCGGACGCCCGCCGGCTGCTCACCGAAGAGGCCGAGTACGGCCGCTGGGAACTGGCAAGGACCCTTCTCTACATCGGCGGCAGACGCAAGGTCTGGCTCCGCCGCAGGATCATCAAGGTCTCCTCGACCCTGTGACGCCCGCCGCGCCGCCCGGCGTGTTCCGCAAGGCATGCGCGGACGCGCCGGCCGGGTTCTTCGCGCGCGAGGCCGCCGGCCTCGACTGGCTGCGGGTCGACGGCGGGCCACGGATCGTCGGCGTGTCCGACGTCGGGCCGGGCCACCTCGACCTGGAGCGCCTCTCCCCCGTGACGCCCACGCCGGCCGCAGCGCGGGCCTTCGGAGGCGCCCTGGCGACGCTGCACGACGCCGGCGCGCCCGCCTTCGGCGCCGGACCCGGCCCGGCCTGGGGCTGGTCCGGCGAACCCGGGGGCTGGTTCGGGCCGCTGCGCGACCCGCTGCCGATGCCGGGCGGGGTGTGGCGCTCCTGGCCGGAGTTCTACGCCGAGGCGCGGCTGCGTCCGCTGCTCGGCCAGGGCCGGGAGCGCGGTGTCCTCGGCGACGACGACGCGCGGCTGATCGACGCCGTCTGCGCGCGGCTGCCCCGCCTGGCGGGACCCAGCGCCGACGACGAGCCGGCCCGCCTGCACGGCGACCTCTGGTCCGGGAACGTGCTGTGGGTCGACGGCGGGCCGCCCGCACCGGATTCCGCGGGCGGCCCGGCGCCAGGCGCCGTCGACGCCGTCCTCATCGATCCCGCCGCGTACGGCGGGCACCGCGAGACCGACCTCGCGATGCTCGCGCTGTTCGGGGCGCCACACCTCGCCGAGATCCTGGCGGGCTACCAGGACGTCCACCCGCTCGCCCGGGGCTGGCAGCACCGGGTGCGGCTGCACCAGCTCTACCCGCTCGCGGTGCACGCGGTCCTCTTCGGCGGCTCCTACGTCCCCGAGACGCGGTCGCTCCTCGCCGAGCTGGCGGGGTAGCCGGCGCTCTACTTCGGCCAGGCGGATCAGCAGGTCGCCAGCGCTCAGCGGGTCGCCCGCGCTCAGCAGGTCGCCAGCAGGCGGTCCAGGACGCGCGTGCCGAACTTCAGGGCGTCGGTCGGCACCCGCTCGTCGACGCCGTGGAACATGCCCGCGAAGTCGAGGTCGTTCGTCAGCTGCAGCGGCGCGAAGCCGTAGCCCGTGATCCCGAGCCGGTGCAGCGACTTGTTGTCCGTGCCGCCCGACAGCGTGTACGGCAGCACCGTCGCGCCCGGGTCCTCGGCGTCGATAGCCGCGACCATGGCGTCCACGAGCGAGCCGCCGAACGGCACCTCGAGCGCCGTGTCGATGTGGATCGGCTCGATCCGCACCCGCGGGCCGGCGAGCTCGCGCAGCTTCGCCATGCCCGACTCCTCCTGGCCGGGCAGGAGCCGCACGTCGATCGCCGCCTCGGCCCGCCCGGGGATCACGTTCGCCTTGTAGCCGGCGTCCAGCTGGGTCGGGTTGGACGTGTTGCGCACCGTCGCGCCCACGAACTTCGCGACCGGGCCGAGGGCGGCGACCAGCGCGTCGATCGTGGCCGGGTCGTCGTAGTCCACGGGCAGCCCCGTGAGGTCGCCGACGCCGCGCAGCAGCGCGTCCACTGTGGGCGTGATCGTGTACGGCCAGGCGTGCTGCCCGATCCGCGCCACGGCGGCGGCGAGCTCCGTCACGGCGTTGTCCGCGTTGACCTGCGAGCCGTGCCCGGCCCGGCCGTCCGCGATCAGGCGCAGCCAGGCGATCCCCTTCTCCGCCGTCTGCAGCAGGTAGGCGCGCTTGCCGCCCACCTCGACCGAGTAGCCACCGACCTCGGAGATCGCCTCGGTGGCGCCCTCGAACAGCTCGGGGCGGTGGTCCACGGCCCAGCGCGCCCCGTACACGCCGCCGGCCTCCTCGTCGGCGAAGAACGCGACGACGACGTCGCGCGCGGGCTTGCGGCCCTCGCGCACCATCTGCCGCACGACGGCCAGGATCATGGCGTCCATGTCCTTCATGTCGACGGCGCCGCGGCCCCAGAGCAGTCCGTCGGTCAGCTCCGCGCCGAACGGGTCCACGCTCCAGTCGTCCTTCGCCGCCGGCACGACGTCCAGGTGCCCGTGCAGGACGAGCGCGGGACGGCTCCGGTCCTGCCCCTCCAGCCGCACGACGACGGACGCGCGCCCCGGGCTGGACTCGAACAGCTCGGGCTCCAGGCCGACCTCGTGCAGCAGCTCCATGACGTACTCGGCCGCCGCGCGTTCCCCCGGGCCCTCGTTGGTGCCGTAGTTGGACGTGTCGATCCGGATCAGCTCCTGGCAGATCCGGATGACCTCGTCGGCAGCGGTGGGCACGGGCGTGGAGGTGGGAACAGTCTCAGTCACGGCCCCACCGTAACCGCTGGCGTTGTGGGCGTGATCGTTGCGCCTAGATCGGGCACTTCATCGCAACTATCGCGCCCACAACAAAGGGGTCAGGCCAGGCCGCGGCGCTTGAGCAGCGGCGCGATGTCCGCCGTCCGGCCCCGCAGGTCCTCGAACGAGGCCAGCGGGTCCTGCGAACCGCCGCGGGCGAGCAGCTTGCGGCGGAACGCCTCGCCGTTCTCGCGCGTCAGCCCGCCGTTCTCGGCGTACCACTCGACGGTGTCGGCGTCGAGCACCTCCGACCAGATGTACGAGTAGTACCCGGCCGAGTAGCCGCCGCCGAAGATGTGGTTGAAGTAGGTGGTGCGGTACCGCGGCGGCACGGACTCGAAGTCGACGCCGGCCGCGGCGAGCGCCGCCGCCTCGAAGGGCAGCACCTCCTCGACGGACGTCGGCACCTCCGACGGCGCGAGCTGGTGCCATGCCTGGTCGAGCAGCGCTGCGGCGAGGTACTCCGTCGTCGCGAAGCCCTCGCCCCAGGTGCGGGAGGCGAGCATGGTGTCCACCCACTCGGCCGGCATCGGCTCGCCGGTGCGGTGGTGAACCGCGAAGGACCGCAGGATCTCCGGCTCCCACGACCACATCTCGTTGACCTGCGACGGGTACTCCACGAAGTCGCGGGGTACGGACGTGCCCGACTGCGACGGGTAGCGCACATCGCTGAGCAGCCCGTGCAGCGCGTGCCCGAACTCGTGGAACAGCGTGGTGACCTCGTCCCACGCGAGCAGTGTCGGCTCGCCGGCCGGGGGCTTGACGATGTTCAGGTTGTTGACCACCACGGGCTTCTGGCCCAGCAGGTGGCTCTGGGTGACGAGGCTGTCCATCCACGCCCCGCCGCGCTTGGACTCGCGGGTGTACCAGTCGGCGAGGAACAGGCCGAGGCCGGTGTTCGGTTCCCCCGGCTCGGGGGCGTCGAACACCTCGAACACCCGGACGTCCGGGTGGTAGCCGGGCAGATCGGCGCGCTCGGCGAAGGACAGCCCGAACAGCAGGTTCGCGGCCTTGAACACGCCGTCGCGCACGACGCGCTCCAGCTCCAGGTAGGGGCGCAGGGCGGCGTCATCCAGGTTGAAGCGCTCCTTGCGCACGGCCTCGTTGAGGTAGGACCAGTCGGCGGCGGCGACGCTGCCCTGGTTATCGCTGCCCGATGTCGCCCCGCTCACCTTCGCGAGCTCGGTCGCCTCGCGCCGCGCGTTGGCGACGGCGGCGGGCGCGAGCCGGGCGAGCATCTCGTTGACGGCGGCCGTCGTGCCCGCCGTCGCGTCCGCGGCGATGTAGGCGGCGTGATGCTCGTAGCCGAGCAGCCGCGCGTGCTCTGCCCGCAGGCGGGCGAGCTCCAGGAGGATCTCGCGGGTGTCGTTCTCGCCGCCCGTGGCGCCGCGTGCCGCGGATGCCTCCTGGACCCGCGCCCGGACCCCGGCGTCCTCCAGGGAGGCGAGCACGTTCTGGTGCGTGAAGAGCTGCATCTCAAGGAGCCAGCCGTCCTGGCCGCGGGCCTCGGCGGCGGCCTTGGCGCCGGCCTTGGCGTCCGGAGAGAGCCCCGCGAGCTCGGCCTCGTCGGTGACCAGCACGCTCGCCGCGTTGGCGCCGGCCAGGAGCTTGCGGCCGAAGCTCGCCTGCAGCGACGTGATGCGCGAGTTGAGGTCGCGCAGCGTGGCCTGGTCGGCCTCGGACAGCGCGATGCCGGCCCGCTCGAACTGCGTCATCTGCTTCTCCAGCAGGTACGCCGTATCGGGTTCGAGCTGGAGGGTGCCGGCCTCGGCGGCGTCGGCCAGAGACTTCACGCGCGCGTAGAGGCGCGCGTCCATACCGATGGCGTCCTGGTGGGCGGCGAGCTGCGGCGCCAGCCGTTCCTGGATGTCCTCCCGACCGGGCGTCGAGTCGGAGGGCAGCTGGTTGTAGAACGTCGTCGCCGCCCGGGCCAGGAGCCGCCCCGCGCGCTCCAGCGCCTCCAGCGTGTTCTCGACGGTGGCCGGCTCCGGGTTCGCCGCTATGGCTTCGACGTCGGCGCGATGGGTGGCCATGCCCGCGACGATCGCGGGCTCGTAGTGCTCCTCGCGGATCGCCGCGAAGTCAGGCAGCTCGTACGGGAGGGCCGACGGCGTGGCGAAGGGGTTGGCCGGGTCGAGGACGGCGTCCGCGCCCTGGAGGGTGGCGTTGCTGGAGGTCATAAGTACATCTTTACGCATACGTCCGGCGCGCTCCGGTGGTTTTACGGGCACCGCATAGGGCGGCCCCTGGCGCGTCACGTTCGAGGACGGTCGCGACTTCCACCCCTGGACCGCGGGCGCCGTCGAGCACCTGTGCGGCTGCGACCTCTACGAGGGCGGAGTTGAGCTCCCGGAGGAGCCCGCCGCGCCGTCGTCGGACCTGTCGTGGGAGCTGCGCTGGCAGGTCACGGGTCCGGAGAAGGACTACACCATCCGCACGACCTACTCCAAGCCCCTGACTCCCTCTGTCGTGGGCGGGATCGTTACGCCTAGAACGGGCAGGTAGGCGCAACGATCCCGCCCACAGCGAAGGGCATGGCTCGTCAGGGCAGGACGTGCGGGTTGTTCGCGTGGGTAAGCGTCTCCCAGGCGACGAACAGGTTGTTGGTGCCCTGGGGCCGCGTGGACTCCGTCAGCGCCTGCGTGTTCGTCATCGCATGGCCCTGCCGGTTGTGCAGCGCGTTGAACCCGACCTCGGTGACCGGACCGAGGCCCAGTTTCACCGACCCGCCGCAGAGCCAGGACGGCACGGCCGCGCCCCGCTGATAGGTCGAGTGGAACCCGAGCGCGTGCCGCAACCGCTCCCCCACCTGCGGGTACAGGTCGTCACCCTGGATGGCGGCGGTCTCCGCGACGTGCGAGATCGCCGAGATGCCGTAGCCCGTGTGCGTGAAGTCCCGGCAGGTCTCCTGCGACAGGCCGTTGACCAGCGTCCGCTGGTTGTGCCAGTAGGAGAAGATCTCGTCGGGCGTGTCCCGGCCGGAGCCCGGCACGGTGCGCGGCACCGACCCGTCAGAGGTCAGGTAGATGAAGGCGGGCACCCGCACAAGGAAGCGCTGGCGGGCGGAGGCGTATACGTTCCGGTCGTCGAGGAAGACGGCGATGCCGACGGCCGCCTCCATCATCGACAGCTCCCAGTTGCCGTTGCTGTTCGACCCGTTGACCACCTCGGGCAGGTAGACGTTGCGCAGCATCGTCTCGAACCGGTCGACGTCGGCCGACGCCCAGCCCGCACCCGTGTACCGGATGATCTCCGCGGCCCGCGGCCACACCGAGCCCGCCCACGCCGTCTGCAGGGGCGCGTTCGAGCTGGTGTGGTCGCGGATCACGAGCGACCACGCGTTCATGAGCGAGATGGACTTCTGGGCGTACCGCGCGTCACCGGTCACAGACCAGGCCAGGGCGTGGGTGTAGGCCGCTATCGCGTCCTCTCGCTCGTCGGTGCAGCCGTTGTTCGGGTTGGAGTACGACCCGCACTCGACGACCGCCCGCGGGTGCGGGGTGTAGGACAGTGACGCGTACCGGCTGCCCATCATCGAGTCGTATGCGCCCCGCCACGGCTGAGCGCCGGCCTGCACCTGCTGCCGCACGAAATCGAGCTGGGGCCGGCTGACGTGCACACCCGGGTGCGTGAAGGTGGTGGGCACGTCGGTGGGCGCCGTCCCGCTGGCCGTCCCCGCCGTCGACAGCAGCAGGCCGACCGCCACCGTTGCGCTGACCGCTGCCGCGACCAGGGCGCCGGTCGCGCCGGACCGCCCGGCGCGCATCAGAACCCCGCCGTGATGCGCGTGAACTCGAACCCGGGCTGGTCCCGGTTGACGGACCAGAACGCCAGCCGCGTCAGCCCGTTGTTCCGCGCGTAGTCACGGATCTGGGTCCAGGCAGCGGTGGTGGTGATCTCGCCCTGGTCGGAGCTCCCGTTCATGCCCGAGATGCCCATGTGCGAGTACGCCTGGGCGTCGGTCCACCCGTTGGCCGCCTTGAGCTGGTTCTTCAACCCCTCGGACGCGTTGATCGTGTCCTGCGCGATGTTCGAGGAGCCGAAGTTGAACGGCATGATCGTGTAGTTGTCGATCGGGACACCCAGCTGCGCGGCCCGGTTGATGAGCCGGGTGCCCGCCCCCTCCGGGCCGCTGCGGCCGGTACCGATCGTGACGGCGATCTTCACGTTCGGGTTGTTCTGCTTGACGATGGTCAGGCCCTGCAGGATGCGGTCCTGGACGGTGTAGTTCTCGAACTCGTCGGAGTTCTCGATGTCGAAGTCGACAACGTGCGGCTGGTGCGCGTTGATGACCTGCTGCACGGCCCCCGCGTACGCGGCGGGTGTCGAGCAGTTGGGACCGAGCTTGTTCCCGGACCAGCCGCCGAACGAGATCTGCACCTGGCCGCCCGCGGCCTTGATCGCGTTGATCGTCTGCTGGTCGACGCCGCCGGTGAGCGGGCGGCTGCCGTCCCAGGCGGGGTTGCAGCCGCCGGACGACAGGATGAACGCCATGGTGAACGCCCGCACGCCCGTCTGGCTCATCACCGACGTGGCGCTCGGCGGGTTGCCCCAGCCCAGGTACAGGTACGGTGCGGCCGGCATCTTCGCCGGGTTCGGGCCAGGGTTGCCGCCGCCGGACGGGAGCGTCCAGCGCTGGTTGTCGCCGGCGAAGCAGTCCCAGAGCTGCAGGGGTGTGCCGTCGGCCGAGCTGGGCCCGGTCGCGTCGAGGCACTTGCCCAGGGCGCGCAGGGTGCCGTCCGCGCCGGCCGTCCAGCGCTGCGCGGCGGTGCCGTTGCAGTCCCAGATCTGCACGCGGGTTCCGTTCGCGGTGGCGCCGCCGGCGACGTCGAGGCACTTGCCGAGTGCGCGGACGGTGCCGTCGGCGCGCACGTCCCAGCTCTGGGCGTCCGTGCCGTTGCAGCCGTAGAGCTGGACCTGCGTGCCGTTCGCTGAGCTCGCGCTCGCGACATCCACACACTTGCCGCCGTAGCCGGTGATGGACCCGGTGGCGGCCTGCGCCGGCAGCGCGCCCCCGCCGAGCGTGAGTGCCGTGACCAGGGCCATGGACAGAACCGCGAGGCCACCGAACACACGGCGCCGTAGACGTGCTTGCATGGTCGTCCTCCTTCACTTTCAAGCCTGTAAGTGAGGAGACGGTACGACCGCCGCGACGCGCGCCACATCAGGGCTTCCCCGTATACACACCTTTGTTGTGGGCGTGATCGTTGTGCCTACGCGCTGGTTTTAGGCGCAACGGTCACGCTCACAACAAAGGGGGTCAGAAGCCTGCCGTGATGCGCGTGAACTCCAGGTTCGGCTGCTCGATGCCGCTGCAGTTCGACGTCACGCCGCCACCGGGGCAGCCCCGGTCGCGGTTGACCGCCCAGTACGCGAACCGCGACAGGCCCTGCGCGCTGGCCCAGTCGCGGATCTCGGTCCACTGCGCGGGGGTCGTGGTCTCCTGCAGGTCCGAGAGCCCGTTCATGCCGGAGATGCCGGAGTGCGCGTACGCCTCGGCGTCCGACCAGCCGTTGGCGGCCTTGAGCTGGTCCTTCAGCCCCTGGGCGGCGCTGATCGTGTCCGCGACCATGTCGGAGCCGCCGAAGTCGAACGTCATGACCGTGTAGTTGTCGATCGGCGTGCCCAGCTCGGCGGCGCGCGTGATGAGGCGTGCCCCCGGGCCGGCCGGTCCGCTGATCGCGGTCGGGATCGTCACCACGGTCTGCACGTCCGGGTTGTTCTCCTTGACGATGGCGATCGCCTGCAGGATGCGGTCCTGGACCGCGTAGTCCTCGTACTCGTCGGTGTTCTCGACGTCGAAGTCGACGGCGTCCGGGCCGTGCGCGTCGATCACCTGCTGCACGGCGCCCGCGAGCGCCTCCGGGCTGGAGCAGTTCGGCCCCAGCTTGTTCCCGGAGTACCCGCCGAACGAGATCTGCACCTGGCCGCCGGCGCCCTTGATCGCGTCGATGGTCTGCTCGTCGACGCCGCCGGTGAGCGGCCGCTGCCCGTCCCACGCGGGCGTGCAGCCGCCGGACGACAGCATGAACGCCATGGTGAACGCGGAGACGCCGGTCTCGCTCATCACCGCGGTGGCGTCCTGCGGGTCGCCCCAGCCGAGGAACAGGTACGGCGCGCCGGGCATCTTCGCGGCCTCTGCCTGGGCGCCGGCGTCCGCATTCGCCTCGGTGCCGGCGGCGAGGCTACCGCCCTCCATCGCGGTGGCGCCGACCACGCCGCCCGTGACAAGGAGCGCCGCGGTCAGCGCGCTGAGGACGCCGAGGCGCCTCGGGTTGGTCTTCATCGTCGTCTCCCGAAGGTGTTGGTCTAATAAGTAAAGAGACCGTACAACCCGGGTGAAATTTGGCGCATCAGGGTTATCCCGTACCCGCTACCGCCGCTCCTCGGTCAGGTTGCCCTCGGCGTCCAGCCGGATCTCCGCGTCCAGGCCCAGCCGGTCCAGGAACGCCCCGTCGTGGCTCACCACCAGCAGCGCTCCCCGGTACGCCGTCAGCGCGTCGACGAGCTGGTCGGTGCTCGCGATGTCGAGGTTGTTGGTCGGCTCGTCCAGCACGAGGAGCTGCGCCGGCGGGTCGGCCAGGAGCAGCCGCGCCAGCGCCACCCGGAACCGCTCGCCGCCCGACAGCGTCGCGACCGGACGGTCCACCGCCGCGCCCCGCACCAGGAACCGCGCCAGCCGGTTGCGCAGCTCGCCCGGCGGCACATGAGGCGCGCCCTCCCGCACGGCATCCAGCACCGACGACTCTTCAGGAAGCACATCAACCCGCTGCGGCAGATAGGCGACGCGCCCGGTCACCACCTCACCTCCCGCCCCACCCCGTTGAGTGCTGGATATCTGCCCCTCCGAGGCCTGTTCAGAGGGCAAATATCCGGCACTCAACGAAGCCTGGGGGTCGAGTACGCGCTCCAGCAATGTTGTCTTTCCGACGCCGTTCGGGCCTGTCAGCGCCAGGCGCTCAGGGCCCTGGACCACGATCTCCCGGCCGTCCGCTCCACGCAGCACCGCGAGCCGGCGCCCGGCCGGCACCCCCGGATCCGGCAGGTCCACGGAGATCCGGTCGTCGTCGCGCACCGCGCGCTCCGCCAGGTCGACCGCCGCCCGCGCGGCCTCGACCTTGTCGTCCAGCATCCCCCGGCGCGAACCCGCCGACTTCTCCGCGCTGTTGCGGCGGTCATTGATCGCCGCGGGCACGTACTTCCGGTTCGCCCGGTCCTTCCTGCCCTGCCGCTCGCTGTGCGCGATCTTCTCCTCCGCCTCGATCCGCTGCCGCTTCTCCCGCCGCAGCGTCTGCTCCGCCGAACGCAGCGCCTGCGCAGCGGCCTCCTGCTGCACCGCCAGCCACGCCCGGTACTCCGAGTACGGGCCCCCGAACGTCGTCAGCGACCCCGCCCGCAGCTCGGCCGTCTCGTCCATCAGCTCCAGCAGCGCCAGGTCGTGCGAGACCACGACGAGCGCGCCCTTCCAGCCCCGCACGAGCTCGTACAGGCGCTCGCGGGCGTCGCCGTCGAGGTTGTTCGTCGGCTCGTCGAGCAGCGCGACGGCGGCGCTCCCGCTCGACTGGCGCAGCCGCACGCCGGTGATCGCCGTCAGCATCGCCTCACCGCCGGACAGGCTCGCGACCGACCGGTCCAGCCCGGTGGGCAGGCCGGTGGCCGAGAGCAGCGCGACGGCCCGCTCCTCGACGTCCCAGTCGTCGCCGACGGCGTCGAAGTGCGCGACGTCGACGTCCCCCGACTCGATGGCGCGCAGCGCGCGCACGACGGGCGTGATGCCGAGCAGGTCGGCGACCGTGGCGTCGACGTCCAGCGTGAGCCGCTGGGGCAGGTAGTCGGCCGTACCGCTCAGCACGATCCGCCCCGAGGTGGGTGTGAGCAGGCCCGCGACCAGGCGCAGCAGGGTGGACTTGCCGGCGCCGTTCAGGCCGGTCAGGCCGGTGCGGCCGCGGCCGAAGGCGCCCGAGACGTGGTCGAGCGCGACGGCGCCGTCAGGCCAGGCGAAAGTGACGTCGTGCAGCACGACAGAAGGGTTGGACAACAAGGCAGGACTCCCGGGTGGTGGCGAATGCCGACGCCGGGTACCGCAACAGAGTGGTGCAGCAGGGCAGGCGTCAGCGCGAGGTGGTCTCGTACCGGGAGATGCCTGTCATCACAGTCCTTCGAGTAGCTCCCTCACACGTGCGGCACACCCGCAGGAGCAGGTGAAATAGTGCCACGACGCGACGCCGGGGCGCAACGTGGAGCACGGCGCCGTTGCCGTGCGTCACGCCGCGCCCCGACGAGATCAGCGTCCGGTGAGGACGGCCCAGCGGATGCGCTCGCTGCGCAGGAACAGCGCGGCCCACACCGCCACGGCGTACAGGACTGGCGTAAGCGTATGCGTCACCGAGTCCTCCATGCGGATGTGCGCGGCGACGGCGCCGCCCAGGTAGGCGGTCAGCAGCAGGCCGCCGACGAACGCCGTCCACGGGATCACATAGAGCACCACGGCCACGGCCTGCAGCACACCGATCAGGAGGACGGCGGACGCCGGGTAGCCGATCGCCTCGAACATGCCGACCGACCGGTCCGACTCGGTGACCTGGCCGTACGCGCCCTGCGCGAGGTCCACGGCCACCCCTAGGGTGACCAGCCACCCGACGACGGGCGCCACCCGCCGCAGCACGACCTCCCTCCAGGCCGGCGTTCGGCGGGATCCGGGTTCGGCGGCCTGCCGGTCGGCCGGTTCCGCGGCGGGCGTGATCGTCTCGGCGGGTCCTGGAGCATCGATGGTCATGTCGTGGTCTCCGTTTCGTGCGACGTCTGCGGCGCGGTCACGAAAAAGTAGGACGGACCAGCGCGGTAGCCCACAGCACGAACCGTTTAACCTCCCGAACCCGTCACGGCGCCTCGGCCGTGATGTACCGCTGCACGGTGGGCGCCAGCCAGGCCACGACGTCCTCGCGAGACATGTCCGTGGCGGGACCGAACCTCAGCACGTACCGCACGAGCGCCATGCCGAGCACCTGTGAGGCGACGAGCGCGGCGCGGCGCTCGGCGTCCGCCCTGGTCACGACGAACCGTTCGGCGAGCGGCAGGATCTGGCCGGCGAACACCTCACGCATCCGGGCCGCACCGGCCTCGTTCGTCGCGCCGACGCGCAGGAGTGTCTGCAGCACGCTGTCGTTCTCCCACAGGTCGAGGAAGTGCCCGATGAGCACGCCGCCGACGTCCTCGACCGGGATCGCGCCCAGGTTCGGGAGGACCAGCTCGACGTCGATCACCGCCGCGAACAAACCCTCCTTGGAGCCGTAGTAGCGCATGACCATGGAGGGATCGATGCCGGCGTCGCGCGCGATGGCGCGCACCGTCGCACGCTCGTAACCGTCGGCCGCGAAGCGCGCACGGGCCGCCTTCAGGATCGCGGTGCGGGTCGCGTCGGAGCGGCGGCGCGGAGCTTTTGACTCTGTCATGCCAACAACTGTATGCCAACACTCGTTGACTTCGGCGCATCGGGCCCACTAGCCTGGTCAACAAGCGTTGGCAAACAACCGTTGGCCAAGCACCCTGAGGAGGACATCATGAACACGGACGTCATAGTTGTCGGAGCTGGGCCTACCGGCCTCCTGCTCGCCGGAGACCTCGCCACCGCCGGGACCCGCGTCACCGTGCTGGAGAAGCGTCCGGCAGCGCTGAGCAACCTCACCCGCGCGTTCGCCGTCCACGCCCGCAGCCTCGAGGTGCTCGACGCGCGCGGTCTGGCCGACGAGCTGATCACCAAGGGGCAGCCCGTCGGGAGCGTCCAGCTCTTCCAGAAGCTCACCATCAACCTGGCGGACCTGCCGTCGCGGTTCCCGTACGTGCTCGTCGCTCCCCAGTACGAGGTGGAACGGCTCCTGCGGCGTCGCGCCGAGGAGGCGGGCGCCGTCTTCCGGTACGACACCGAGGTCACCGGGCTCACCCAAGACGCCGACGGCGTCACGGTCACCGTCGCGGACGGCGCGGAGCTGCGCGCCAGGTACCTGGTCGGCACGGACGGCGCCCGCTCGACGGTCCGGGCCGCCGTCGGCATCCCGTTCCCCGGCCGCGCCGTCATCCGCTCGATGGTCCTGGCGGACGTCCGGCTCGCGCGCAAGCCCGCCGACACCCTGACCGTCGCCGCGGCCAACGAGTCGCTCGGTTTCATCGCCCCCTTCGGTGACGGCTGGTACCGGTTCATCGGCTGGCACGGCAACCGCAACGTGAGCGAGGACGAGCCGGTCGACCTCGAGGAGGTGCGCGCGATCGCGCGCGCCACCCTGCACGACGACTTCGGCATGCACGACCCCCGCTTCCTGTCCCGCTTCCACGCCGACGAGCGCCAGGCGCCCACCTACCGCGCGGGCCGCGTGCTCCTCGCCGGCGACGCCGCGCACGTGCACAGCCCCGCGGGCGGCCTCGGCATGAACACGGGCATGCAGGACGCCGCGAACCTCGGCTGGAAGCTCGCCGCGGCACTCCGGCTGCCCGACGGCGCGGGCGCCGCCGTCCTCGACAGCTACGAGGCCGAGCGCCACCCGATCGGCAAGCAGGTGCTGCGCGCCAGCGGGGGCATCCTGCGGGCGGCCACCAGCCGGGGCCCGCTGGCGGCGGCCGCGAGCGCCGTCGGCGTCGGGATCGTGTCGCGGGCCGCGCCGATCCGGCGGCGGGCGGCGGGCTTCATCTCCGCCGTGGGCATCGCCTACCCGCGACCGCGCGGCGCGCACCCCCTCATCGGCACGCGGGCGCGTGACCTGCCGCTGGACGGCGGCTCGCGCCTCGCCGAGGCGCTGCGGGCGGGCCGGTTCGTCCTCGTCGCCCCCGCGGGCGCGGTGGCGCCGGAGCTGCCCGCCGCGCTCGGCGAGGTCGACCCCGCCGAGCGCGTCCTGACCCGCCGGGCCGACGGCGGCGCCACCACCCTGCTGGTGCGCCCCGACGGTTACGTCGCCGACGCCGCTCCCGCGGCGTGACGGCCGAAGGCGACCGGATCAGTAGCTTGAGCTGGTCTCGCTGAAGAAGCCTTCCCGGAACTCCGGGATGCTGAACAGCACGGCGATTCCGGCGGCCGCGAGGAGAGTCAGGCCGATCGTGACCCAGCCCGTGATGATGCCGCCGAGCGCCAGGCCGGGGTTGTCCGCCAGGCCCTCCTTGTGCGCCTTGCGGCTCAGGTGGCCCGTGATGACCGCGGGAATCGCCGCGAGGAAGCCGACGAGGCAGCTGAACAGCATGACGACGCTGAGGATGCCCAGCACGAGGGACCACACGCCGAGGGCGTTCTTCTCGGGCGGCGCGGCGTACCCGTAGGGCGCACCGTACTGCGGCGGCTGGGGCTGGGGCTGGTGCGGCCCGGGCCCGTACGCCGAACCCTGCTGATACTCGGACCCCTGCGCGGGCTGCTGAAGGTACGGCTGCTGATATGGCTGCTCGTACGGCTGCTGATAGGGGCTGGGCGGTCCCGCCTGGTCAGATGCCGACGTCGGCGCGGAGCCGGGGTCGAACACCGGGCCGGAGGTGGCGTCCGGGGTGCTCGGCTTCGGTGGGTCGTACGGCGACTTCCACTCGTCGGGCTGGGTCATGGTCCTACCTTCCACGTAGTGCCTGCCAGGCGCTGTGCACCGCGCCTGGCGGGCCTGATCGAGTTATGCCTGGGAGACCGAGAACGCCGCGCCGAGAAGCCCGAAGATCAGGATGGCGACCCACCACAGCACAAAGGCGCCGACCAGCCCCACATTGATCCAGCCCAGGATGAGTCCCGCCGTCGCGGACCCGGTGTTGTTCGCCAGGCCTTCCCGGATCGCCTTCCTGCTGGCGTTCCCGGTGACTATCGCGACGATGCCGAGGACGAGCGGGCAGAGGATCCAGCTCAGGATGCCGGTCACCAGCGACCAGACGCCCAGGTCGTTCTTCGGCGGCGCGGCCGGGTAGCCGTACGGCGAGGGCGGGCCGTACTGGTACTGAGGCGGGCCCTGCGGCGCGTGGGGCTGCAGCTGTCCCGAGGGGTACTGGCCGGAGGGAAACTGCCCCGACGGGTACTGCACGGGATGCCCGTACGCCGGACCGGCAGGCGGCGGCGAGGGCGTGAGCGGGGTCTGTGGCTGCTCTCCCGGCGGCTGCGGGACAGCCGGCTGGTTCGGCGGGTCGTGCGGGGAGTACCCGTCGTCGGGCTGGGTCATCGTGCGGCCTTCCGGGCTCGGCCACGCCATGCGGCGCGGACAGGAGAGAGCGGGTCAGCCCGCCGTACCCCCGAGGGAGATCGCACCTCGGATGCGGCGGGCTGACCGACGGCAGGGAGTTGACTCAGCCGTTCTCGAGGTTCTCGAGCTCGTCCATCAATTCTTCGAGCTCAGGATCCATGGTCTGACCCGTGTCGCCGAGCTCCTGCTCGTAGCCCTCCTGGAGCTCCTCCTGGAACGCCGGGTCGTTGACCGCCGTGGCCGCGAAGATCGCCCCGACGACGAGGAAGCCGACCACGATCGTGGTCCACGCGATACCGACCCAGCCGGTGACGATGCCCACGAGGCCCATGGCGCCGTTGTCGGCCTGGCCCTCCTGCTGGGCCTTGCGGCTCTTGTGGCCGGTGATGATCGCGGCGATGCCCGTGAGGATGCCGCAGCCCAGCACGGCAAGGATGCCCAGCACGAGCGACCACACACCGAGGTTGTTCTTCGGCAGCGGTGCGGCGCCGTACGGCTGGCCGCCCTGCGCGTAGACCGGCCCCTGCTCCTCGTACGGCTGCTGCCCGTAGGGCTGCTGCTGGTACGGCTGCTGCCCATAGGGCTGCTGCTCGTAGGGCGTGGGCTGCCCGGGAACCGCGCCCGACGGCGGTGTGGCTGGCTGTCCCTGCTCGGGCTGCTGCGGCGGGTCGTAAGGTGACTGGCCGCCGTCAGGCTGGGTCATCGTGCTGCCTCTCTGCTTACGGGGGACCGGGGCTGATCCGGCCCGGAAGAGCCAAACCTACAGGCAGGAGACCCCTGCAAGCAGGAAAAACGCACGGGTAGATCTACCCAAGGTCCATGCAGGTCAGAGGTCAGTAATCGCCGTAGCGGTCCATGTCGTTCATGTCGCCCCACTCGCCGAAACCACCGGACAGCAGCCCGGCGCCCAGCAGGACGATGAAGAGCACGACGGCCACGAGCACCAGCGCCACGTTGATCCAGCCCAGGATCAGGCCGGCCGTCCCCATCCCGCGGTTGTTCGCGAGACCCTGGTCCGCGGCCTTTCGGCTCATGGTGCCCGTCACGATCGCGGCGATACCGAGCACCAGCGGGCAGAACACGTAGCTGAGGATGCCCGTGATCAGCGACCAGACGGCCAGGTCGTTCTTGGGCGGGGACTGCGCGTGCCCGTACTGGGACACGGCAGGCGCTGCCGGCTGGCCGTAGGCCCCGGGCGCGCCGGGCTGCCCGTAGGGTGCATTCGCGTCGCCCTGCTCGGACGGAGCGCCCGGGCCCGGGTCGGCCGGACCGGCCTGCGCCGGCTCCGCCCCGGACGACTCCGACACCGGCTGCGTGGGCGGCGTCTCGGGGTCTGGCTTGGGCTCGTACGGCGTGCCACCGTCGTTCTGGGTCATCAGGCTGCCTTCCTGGTCACGGAGCCAGGGGACGTCGGGACCGGCGCCCCTCCACCACTTAACCAGCCTGAGGGCAGACCCGCCCGGGAAACGCGCCGGTCAAACCGGCTCCCAGGTCTCCACCTCGTGCACCACCACGAAACCGAGCCGCTCGTAGACGCGGCGCGCGGCGGCGTTGTCGTCGTACAGCCCGAGCGTCACCAGCCCGCGCTCGGCGACGCCGTCCGCCGTCATGCGCGCCGTCAGCGCACCGGCGTACCCGCGGCCGCGGAACGCTGGAAGGGTCCCGATCGAGCCGAGGTGGACGGCGCCGCCCGGGACCGAGGTGGCCGAGCCGACGGCGGCCAGCACTCCGGCGGCACCTTCTGGGCCGTCCGACGGCGCCAGCACCCCGTACCAGCGGGCGTCGCGCGCGCCGGGACCACGCGCACCCGGGTTGGCCTCGGCGAGCAGGGCGGCGATCTCGTCCGCGTCGCGGTCCGGATCGAGCTCCGCCACGGCTGCCGCGCCGGTGTCGGGCACGGACGGCGCAGTCTCGGCGACCATCCGGTCCCAGGTCGCGGCGGGCCCGAGGCCCCAGCCGGAGAGGATCTGCCCGGCCAGGGCCCCGGTACCGCGGGTGACGGTCACGCCGCGCACCGTGTCCTCGGGCACGATCGCGCCCAGCAACCTCGCCAGGCGCTCCGGCCGGCCGACGGCGGTGAACGCCGTGCCCGCCCGCTCGCCCGTCCGGTCCACGAGCTCGACGACGGCGGCAGCACCGGCGTCGTCGGGACCGGTGCTGTCCGTCCACGACCGCCTGACCTCGGAAAAGCTCCGAGAGCGGACCCGGAGGAAGATGTGGTCGAGCCCGTGGCCGGCCAGCCGGGTCACGCCCGGGAGGCCGCCACCGGCGCGGCGGCCTCGGGCGTGAAGTCCACCCCGGCCTCCTTGCGCTGCTCCGGCGTGATCGGCGCCGGCGCCGCGGTCAGCGGGTCGAACCCGCCACCCGACTTCGGGAACGCGATGACGTCGCGGATCGACGGCGACTTCGTCAGCAGCGCGACGATGCGGTCCCAGCCGAACGCGATGCCCCCGTGCGGTGGGGCGCCGAACGCGAAGGCGTCGAGCAGGAAGCCGAACTTCTCCTCGGCCTCCTCGTGCCCGATGCCCATCACCTCGAAGACGCGCTCCTGCACGTCCCGGCGATGGATACGGATCGAGCCGCCGCCGATCTCGTTGCCGTTGCAGACGATGTCGTACGCGTAGGCCAGGGCCTCGCCCGGCTTCTTCTCGAACGAGTCGATCCACTCCGGGGTCGGCGACGTGAAGGCGTGGTGCACCGCGGTCCAGGCGGACGAGCCGAGGTCGACGTCGTCGTCCTCGCCGGCCGGCTTGAACAGGGGCGCGTCGACCACCCACACGAACGACCAGGCGTCCTCGTCGATCTCGCCGGTCTTGTGCGCGATCTCGAGGCGGGCCGCGCCGAGCAGGGCGCGCGCCTCCGACGTCTTGCCGGCGGCGAAGAACACGGCGTCACCCGGGGCCGCGCCGGTCACCGTGGCGAGGTGCTCGCGCTCTCCGTCGGACAGGTTCTTGGCGACCGGGCCGCCGAGCTCGCCCTCCTCCGAGAACGTCACGTAGGCGAGGCCGCGGGCCCCGCGCTGCTTGGCCCACTCCTGCCAGGCGTCGAACTGCCTGCGCGGCTGCGCGGCCCCGCCCTTCATGACGACGGCGCCCACGTACTCCGCCTGGAAGACACGGAACGGGGTGTTCTTGAAGTAGTCGGTGAGCTCGACGATCGGGTTGCCGAAGCGCAGGTCCGGCTTGTCCGTGCCGTACAAGCGCATCGCCTCGTGGAACGTGATGCGCGGGATCGGCGTCGTGATCTTGTGGCCGATCAGGTCCCACAGCGCGCCGAGGATCTTCTCGGCCAGTGCGATCACGTCGTCCTGCTCCACGAAGCTCATCTCGACATCGAGCTGGGTGAACTCCGGCTGACGGTCCGCGCGGAAGTCCTCGTCGCGGTAGCAGCGGGCGATCTGGTAGTAGCGCTCCATGCCGCTGACCATCAGCAGCTGCTTGAAGAGCTGCGGCGACTGCGGCAGGGCGTACCAGGAGCCGGGCGCCAGGCGCGCCGGGACCAGGAAGTCGCGGGCGCCCTCGGGCGTCGACCGGGTCAGCGTCGGCGTCTCGATCTCGACGAAGTCCTCCGCGTCGAGCACGGCGCGCGCGGCCTGGTTCACCTTGGAGCGCAGGCGGAGCGCGGCGGCCGGGGCCGGACGGCGCAGGTCGAGGTAGCGGTGCTTGAGGCGCGCCTCCTCGCCGATGACCTCGGTCTCGGCGAGCGCGGTGGACACCTGGAACGGCAGCGGAGCGGACTCGTTGAGCGTGACGACCTCGGTCGCGACGACCTCGATCTCGCCGGTGGCGAGGTTGGGGTTGGCGTTGCCCTCGGGGCGGCGGCCGACCTCACCGGTGACCCGCAGCACGTACTCGGCGCGCAGCGGGTGGGCGATCTCCTCGTCGCGGATGACCACCTGGGCGATGCCGGACGCGTCGCGCAGGTCGATGAACGCCACTCCCCCGTGATCACGGCGGCGATCGACCCAGCCCGTGAGGGTGACGGTCTGGCCGATGTGCTCGGCCCGTAGTGAGCCGGCCGTGTGGGTGCGGAGCACGGAGAGGTTCCTTTCGTACGGAAGGTGAGTGCCGCCGTCGGGCACCCTGGCGGGTTGGACGACGGCGTGTGGGCGCCCTGGGGCGCGCAGGCGAGTCTAGTCGGTGGCGACTGGCGGCGGGCTCCAGCAACCACTCGGCAACCTCCGGCGGACCGGCCCGGCCGACGTGTGCCGCAGGTGGGTGAAACCCCCAGCCCCGTCGAAGACGGATTTTCGTGGCATTACCCGCCACGGGTCGACTATCCTCCCTGGTCAGGAGGGGGTGCCCGATGGCTGATCTAAGTGTTGACCTTGATGCGGTACGCGAGCTGGGTTCGAGCCTGACGACGGTGGCGAACGAGTTCGAGAACGCGAACACGAACAGCGACCGCATCGCGGAGGCGGTCGGACACGGCGGGCTCGCGGACGTGGTGCGGGACTTCGCGCACAAGTGGGATGACACCCGCGCGAAGATGACCGAGAATCTGCGGATGCTGGCCGACGCGTCGACTCAGGTGGCTGAGGCGTTCACCGATGTGGACACGGACCTGGCCAAGTCGATGGAGGGCAACGACGCCCCCACCGGCTCCGGGGGTCCCGTGTGAGGCCAGCTGACTGGTCGCCGGTGGGGCTGGACGCTGACCCCACACCCGGCGACCCGGTACTTGTGCTGTCCGGTGGGCAGGAGTATCTGGAGGTCGCGGACTCGATCGACAACGCCGCCTCGGCGATGAGTCGCCTGGACGTCGAGGGCACCATCTCGCAGGCTGTCGATGCGTTGATGGAGACCAAGGAAGAGACCATCGGCGAGATCCGTCGAGCCCACGGCCGGTACGTCGCCGCGGGTGACGCCCTGGTCGGGTACGCGGACGCGTTGGAACGGGTGCAGTCCGAGACCCTGGCCGCGCTGGAGCAGGCGCGTACCGCGCGGGATGCGGCGGATGCGGCGTCGGGGTCGAAGGACCGGTGGCAGGAGATGGCCGACTCCGCGACCGACGAGAGCGAGAAGCAGGAGTATCAGCAGAAGGCTGATCAGGCCGGTGATGACGCCGATCAGGCGGCCGGGACGATCAGCTCGGCGCAGGGCACGATCGAGACCGCGGTCTCGGACCGGGACCGGGCCGCCGAGAATGCGATCGACCAGATCGAGGAGATCACCAGCTCGGATGATCTGAACGACGGATGGTGGGAGGACTGGGGCTCCAAGCTCGTCGCCGCCATTGCGGATATCGCCGACATGATCTCCACCATCGCCGGGATCCTGGCACTGATCGTCGCGTTCATCCCCGTGATCGGCACCGCCCTCGCCGGAGTGCTCATAGTGATCGCGGCAGTCGCGGCGATCGTGTCCGCCCTGGCGAACATCACGCTCGCGGCCACCGGGGAGCGTTCCTGGGCCGAGGCCGGCATCGCGATCGCAGGAGCCGCCCTGTCGCTGATCGGGCTCGGCGCCGCGGCCAAGGCCATCAAGGGCCTCAAGGGCGTCAAGTGCCTGTTCGGCAAGTGCTTCGTCGCAGGCACTCTGATCCATACTTCCGAGGGCGAGCGGCCGATCGAGGAGATCCGGGTCGGTGAGAAGGTCTGGGCCCGCAACCTCGCCACCGGCCTGGACGAGCTGCACCTGGTGGAGGAGACGTTCGTCCGGCAGACCACGACGCTGTACCACCTCACCGTCGCCGGTTCGGTGGTCACGACGACCGACGAGCACCCGTTCATGGTGCAGAACATGGGCTGGATCCTGGCCCGCGACCTGCAGCGCGGCGACATCCTGGTCACCCCCGAGGGCACCGCCACCCTCGACCGGGTAGAGGTCGAGCACCGCGGCGACGCCGAGACCGTCTACAACATCCACGTCGAGACCCACCACAACTACTTCGTCTACGCGGGCGACGTGCCCGTCCTCGTGCACAACGCCGTCCACGCGAAGGCCCTCAAGCCGAACCAGACGTACAAGATCAAGGACGCGGTCTACAAGACCGACGCCAACGGCCGCCCCTCGGGGATCGAAGCCAAGCTGACGAAGCAGAACATCGGCGGCGAGACCGACCCCAAGGTCGACCCGCTGGGCTTCGTCAGCGGCACGCACCAGCGCGGCCATCTCCACGGCGCGCAGCTCGGCGGTCCGAACGACCACGCCGCGAACTTCATCGCGCAGTTCGACCGGGCGAACAGCCCGTGGCAGCGGGCCATCGAACGAGAGGTCCGGAAGGTCGTCGAGTCGGGCGAGGATGTGACCTACAAGGTCACGCCTCATTACGATGGCGATGCCGTGGTCCCGTCGCAGGTTCATTACAGCGCAGAGGGTTCCAACGGGTACAAACTCGACTACACGATCGACAATCGGCCGGACCTGCCGTTGCTCTCCGACGAGGTGAAAGCGGGCAACCTCCCGAAGAACGACCACGGCTTCCGGTTCGGGAACAGGAGCTGACCCATGAGCCTCGAAGACCTGGTCGACGCCGGCGGTCTCACCCCGCGCGAAGAGCCATTCGACTGGGAGCGCGCCGAGAGCCAGCTCCAGATCCCGATCCCCGAGGACTACCGCAGGCTCGTCGACGCCGGGGGCAGCGGGCTGTGGTTCGACTACATTCGCGTGTTCGCGCCGGACGAGCGCTATCTGAGCCGGAACCTGCTCGACTCGAACGGCGTCTTCGAGGACCTCCTGATCCTCTGGGAGGACGATCCCGAGTTCAGGCCCGCAGACCTGCCGGAGGGCGACGACGCGCGGCTGATCGCGTGGGCGAACACCGCGAACGGCGAGATGTTGTTCTGGCGCACCGAGCCCGGTGCCGACCCGGACGCCTACCCGATCTACGTCGAGAACGCGGACGGCGAGGAATGGGAGCGGTTCGACATGTCGACCACCGACTACCTCACGGGCCTGCTGCGCGGCGAGGTGAGCAGCGAGTTCTTCTCGAGCACGTTCCTCCGCACGGATCAGGTGTTCCAGCCGTACCCGGACCTGTGACCGAATGATGCCGGCCCACGCGACCCCGGCCCACGATGAGAGGCGACGATGACCGACGTACCACCCCAGGGAAACGAGCCCTCGTCCACCGTCGACCCGCAGGCCGACGTCGGCTCGCCGGCGCTCGCGGCCGCTCTCGCCGCAGGTGACCTGCCCGCCGTCAGCCAGGCCCTGCAGGCCGACGCCGTCGTGGTGCCGATCCTCGATCGCGGGGACGGCACGCCGCAGATCCAGGTGTTCCCCGCACCCGAGGGGTCGGCCGGCCCCTACGAGCTGCACCTGTTCTCCTCGACCCAGACGCTGTCGGCGTTCCTGCGGGACGCGCCCGACCGAGCCTTCAGCCTGCGTCGGCGCGAGTCGCTGGCCCCGTTCGTGAACCAGCACGGCGCAGCCCTCGCCCGGGTGGTCCTGGACGCGGCCGGCCCGCACCCGATGACGTTCGCGGTCGACGACTTCCTCGACCGGCTCGACCCCCAGCCTCCGGCCGACGACCCGACCGGACTGTTCGACGAGACGGGCGCCGGGATCAGCGGCGAGGCCCTGTACGCCCTGGGCACCGTCGACGACCCCGGCGGTTACCGCGGCATCGGCATCGAGCTGAACCTGCCCGACCACTGGGCGATGATCGAGCTCGACGAGCCCGAGCAGCGCGAACGTCAGATCCGCGAGATCGTGAAGAAGCAGACGGCGAAGCTGGGCGACCGCTCAGCTCCCCTGCGGCGCGACCTGCGGGAGAAGATGGAGGACGCCGCCTCGAGGGCCGAGTCCGCAGGTGGGAAGATCATGGCTTACCTGCTCCTGCCCGGGGAGAACGTGGCCCTGGCCCTCAACGTGACGCTCTACTGGCACGACCTCGGCCCCGAGACCGGCAGCTCCAGCCACCTCCAGCGGATTCAGGACCGCCTGAGCGCCAACCCGAGCCCCGAGGACGTGCTCACGCGGACCGAGACCCTGTCCGGACCGTTCCTGCGGCACATCCGCCTCACCCACGGCTCCGACGAGGTCGGCGGGCAGGACGTCCCGCTCATGCTGGTCGACTACTGGGCGGAGGCCCCGGGGCGGCAGTCGGTCGCCCGGCTCGCGTTCTCCACGCCCCACGTCGAGGCCCGCGAGGCGATGCTGCGCCTGACCGACAAGGTCCTGTTCTCCACCGAATGGATCCTCGGCCAGCCGAGCGACAACGCGGACGCCGAGGGGTCCGCGGCCGACGCCCCGACGGATCCGAGCCCGGCGACGCCCAGCCCGTCGGCGCCCAGCCCGGCATCCGTATGACGCGGCGGGGCGCGGTCACCGGCTGACCGCGCCCCGCCGGGGCCATGGTGGCCGCACGCCCACACCGCGACCAGCGGCGGCGAGCGCGGCCACCACGTCGTCCGGCAGCTCGACGCCACGGGCGAGCGCATCCTCGTGGCGCCGCCACTCGAGCTGTCCCGGGTGCAGGATCTCCTCGGCGCCGTCGGCGAGCGGCGCGGCGTGCAGCCGGTCGAGGTAGTCCCCGACCCGCTGCCCGAACGGTGGCAGGCCGCCGAACACCGCCGGGTCGAGCACGACGAACACGTGCGCGACATCGTTCGGCTCGGCCGGTTCGAAGAGCCACGAGGAGATCTGGTCCGACGTCGGGCCGGCCGCCAGGATGCCGGTCAGGACGTCGACGAGGACCGCGAGCCCGTAGCCCTTGTGCGCCGACATCGGCACCATGGCGCCCTCGTCGGGGTAGCGCGACGGATCGGTGGTGGGACGCCCGGCGCCGTCGACGATCCAGCCCTCGGGTACCGCCGTGCCGACGTCTCGCGCCTTGACGACCTTGAGGGAGGCGACCTGGCTGAGCGCGATGTCCAGCATGACCGGCGGGTACCGGCCGGCGGGCACCGCGTACGCGAGAGGGTTGTTGCCGAGCACCTTGCCGCGCGCTCCCGGCACCGTCATGTTGGGGTCCACATTGCTGGCCACGATGCCGACCATCCCGGCCTCGGCCGCGGTCAGGGCATAGAGGCCGGCGGCCCCGAAATGCGTGGACCCCCGGACGACCACCACCGACACCCCGGTCGACCGTGCCTTCGTGATCGCGGTGCGCACCCCGGCGTGCCCGCCGACCATCCCCAGCCCGCGGTGCGCGTCGAGCAGCGCATAGGCGGGCCCGTCCACGACGGTGGTGGGCGTGGCGGTCAGGTCCAGCCCGCCGCGCCGGGCCTTGTCGAGGTAGCCGCCGAGGTTCTTCAGCCCGTGCGAGTGCACGCCGAACGCATCGGTGCGCGTGAGGTGACCGGCCGTCGTCCGGGCGTGCTCCACCGGGGTACCCGCCGCGACCAGGCACGACTCGGCGAACTCCGCGAGGTCCGGATAGGGCACGCGCAGCGGGCTCACATCGTCATCCCGCCGTCGAGGACGAGCACCGAGCCCGTCATGAACGCCGCTTCCTGGGAGGCGACGTAGGCGATGGCCGCGGCGATCTCGTCGGGCCGGGCCAGCCGGCCCAGCGGCTGGCGGGCGACGAACGCCGCCTCCTGGGCCGCCGGGTCGGCCGCGGCGGCGATCTTGTCCGCGAGCGCCGGGGTGAGCGTGGTGCCGGGGCACACGCAGTTGACGCGGACGCCGTCGGCGACGTGGTCCGCGGCCATCGACCGGGTCAGGGCGACGACGGCTCCCTTCGTGGCGGCGTAGACGGCGCGTTCGTGGTGCCCCTTGAGCGCGGCCACGGAGGCGACGTTCACGATGACGCCGTGGCTCTCGCGCAGCGCGGGCAGCGCGGCACGGCACATGTGCACGATGCCCTTGACGTTGACGGCGAGCATGCGCTCGAGGTCGCCGTCCGACGTCGTCTCGACGGTTCCCGGGATGGCTATGCCCGCGTTGTTGACGAGGATGTCGAGTCCGCCGAAGCGGTCCAGGGCCTCGGCGACGGCCCTGGTGGCGGTGTCCGGGTCGGCGACGTCGCCGGCGGCCAGGCGCGCCCGGCCGCCGTCGGCGACGATGGCGGAGACGGTGCGCGCCCCGTTCGCCGCGCCGCGGGCGTTGACCACGACTGCGGCGCCCCGGCGGGCGAGCAGCACGGCGGTCTCCCGGCCGATGCCCGCTCCGGCCCCGGTCACGAGCGCGGTGCACCCCGTGAGGTCGCCGGTCATGGCGCCGCCCCCGTGGTCCCGAACACGAGGTCCGGCAGCCACAGGCTCAGCTCCGGGACCAGGATGACGGCGAGGAGGAGCACTCCTATCGCCCCGAAGAGGTAGCCGGACTGCCGCAGGTAGGCGGGGACCGTGGTGTCGAACATGGAGCAGGCGATGAGCATCACCACGCCGACCGGCGGGGTGAGCAGGCCGAGCGTGAGGGTCAGCACCATGACGATGCCGAAGTGCACCGGGTCGATCCCGACCCGTTCCGCCACGGGGACGAGCATCGTCGTGAGCAGCAGGATCAGGACCGTCGAGTCCATGAACATCCCGACGACGAGCAGCGCGGCGACCAGGACCAGCATGAGCAGCGTCGGGTTCTCCGTGATCCCGAGCAGGCCGTCCATCAGCTGCTGCGGGATGCGGTCCCAGGTCAGGCCGCGGGTCCACGACCCGGAGATCGCGATCAGGAACATGATCATGCCGACGTCGACCACGGTGTCCCCCAGCGCGCGTCCCAGCCGTTGCCAGGTGAGCTCGCGGTAGAACAGCACGCCCACGAGCACGGCGTACGCGACGGCGAAGGCGCCCGCCTCCGACGGCGTGAAGTACCCGAACCGCAGGCCCAGGATCAGGATCACGGGGAACAGCAGCGCCCACACGCTCTTGACCGCAGCCCCGCCGATCTCGCGCGGGGGTGACATTCGGGGGCGCTCGCGCGGGTAGTCCTTGCGGCGCGCCGTGACCCCGACGGCCACCATGAGGAGCAGAGCCATCAGGACGCCGGGGACGACTCCCGCCGCGAACAGCCGGCCGATCGACACCTCGCCGAGCGTCCCGTACAGGATCAGGCCGGTCCCGGGCGGCACGAGCGTCGTGATGATCGCCGAGGTCCCGATCATCCCGGCCGCGAAGCCGGGCGCGTAGCCGCGGGCCGTCATCCCGGGGCCGAGCACGCGGCCGAACATCGTGGCGTCCCCGATCGCGGAGCTGGTCACGCCGCCCATCGTGAACGCCGTGACGACGTTGACGTGGCCCAGGCCCGCGCGCAGGTGTCCCGTGAGCGCGGACGACAGGTCGAGCAGACGGCGCGTCATCCCGGTCTCGTTGAGGAAGTTGCCGGCCAGGATGAACAGCGGGATCGCGAGGATGGCGAAGTTCTGGGTCTGCGTCACCGAAAGCTGGGCGGCGATCGTCAGGTCGGTGGTCGGCTCGCTCAGGTAGTACAGGAACCCCGAGACGCCGATGGCGAACGCCACGGGCATGCCGAGCGCCACGAGAATCAGGAACACGACGAAGACGGTGATCACAGGACGCCCTCCGGTGCTCTCCCGGCCGGGCCGGGTTCCGCCGGCCCGGGCTCCGCGGGCGTGCGCAGCGCCGCGACGTCGCCGCGGATCCGACGCAGCGTCGTGGCGAGCATGAGCAGGCAGCCGACCGGCATCGACAGCGTGACCCAGGTGTAGCTGAGCCAGGGCAGGCCGCTGAAGCTGCGGTCGGCGGCGTCGCCGGCCAGCTGGGTACCCGTGACCACCATGGCGACCAGGAAGACGGCGATGACGACGTCGTTGAGCAGCCGGACGCCGGTGCGCGGTCTGGCCGGCAGCCGGACCACGAGCAGGTCGATGGTGACCATCCGGTCGCGCCGCCAGGCGACGTCGGCCCCGACGAACACGGCCCACGCGAACAGGAAGGTCGCCAGGTCCACGGTCCAGGACAGCGGGCTGCCCGCGGTGCGGGCCGTCGCCGAGACGAGCACGAGCAGGGTCATGAGCACCACGCAGGCCTGGGCGAAGCCCAGCTCTACCCGGCCGAGCGCCTCGTAGAGCCGCGTCATTCCTTGCCGATCTCCGACCAGATCTGGTCCCGCGCCTCAGTGAGCCCGAGCGTCTCGTAAGCCGCCTCGCCCGCCTCCCGGAACGCGTCGACGTCGGGCTCCTCGTTGATGGTCATGCCCTGGTCGAGCAGCTCCGCCTTGACGTCGTCGACCTGGTCCTCCATCGCCTGCGACGTCGCCATGCCCGCCCGGTCCGCCTCCTCGACGAGGATCTGCTGGTACTCGGTGGGCAGCGACTCGAACCACTCGGTGCTGACGACCTCGAAGTTGATCAGCAGGATGTGGCCCGTCTCGCTGGCGTGGCTGAGCACCTCCTGGAGGTTCGCGCCAGGGATGTTCGCGTACACGAGCTCGGCGCCGTCGACCGCGCCCTGCTGGATTCCGGAGTACATCTCGCCGAAGTCCATGGCCACCGGCTCGGCGCCGAGCGCTCTGATCGACTCCTGCCAGATCGGCGAGCCCGGCGTGCGGATCCGCAGCCCGTTCAGGTCCTCGGGCGTGCTGATCTCCTCGTTCGTGAAGAAGTGCCGGTGGGTCTGGACCCAGTTGAACGAGATCACCTTGAGGCCCTGCGCCTCGAGCTCGTCGAGGTAGCCCTGGATCGTCTCGCTCTGTGCGAGCTGCTCCACCTCGGCCAGGTCGTCGGCGAAGTACGGGCCGTTCATGACGGCGATCTCCTCGACGTACTGCCCGAGCCGGGCGGCGTCCGTGTTCTGCCCGATGTTCGCGCCGCCCTGGATCTGCTCGATGATGTCCTCCTCGACGCCGAGCTGCGCCGCCGGGTACACCTCGATCGACAGGCCACCGTCGGTCCGCTCCTCGACGGCCTCGGCCCAGTCCAGGAAACCCTGGTGGAACGGCTCGCTCTCGGCGAGCACGTGGTTGAAACGGAGCTCGTACTCGGCGTCCCCGCCGGCCGGCCCGCCCGTACAACCTGCGGCGACCAGTGCCGCCGCGAACCCGATAGATACTATCAATCTGGATTTTCGACTGGGCATTTTCATCCCTTCGCACCACGATGTACGCCGGATCTTCGCCTATATGCGATGGTGCCACGTCGCCGAGCGAGGAACAAGTACTCCCTTTGAGCCGATCGGGCTCGTTGTTGTCGGGAGCGATCGAGCGCCGGTCAGCCCGGCAGCACGAACTCCGCGCGCACCCGCGACACGAGCAGTCGCGCGTACACCTCGGCGGCCTCGGGCATGCGCTCGCGGATGGCCCGGGCGGTCGTCACGTGGTGCTCCAGCACGGCCTCGACCGGGTCCGACGGCGACATGCCGAGTCGCGTGCGGCCGACCATCACCGTCTTGACCACCTGGTCGAGGGCGGCCAGCATCTCGTTCCCGCTCGCGCGCAGCATCGTCTGATGGAACTCGACGTCGGTCTCCAGGTACTCCTCGGTCTGGCCCAGCCCCCGGCGCCCCATGTCGACGAGCCGCTCGGCGAGCACGACCAGCTGCTCGCGCTCGGCGTCGGTCGCGTGGTCGGCGGCGCCGCGGGCCGCCGTCGGCTCCACCGCGACGCGGAGGTCCAGGAGGGTGCGGAGCTGGGCGTCCCGCCCGGGGCCGGCCAGGCGCCACTCGATCACCTGCGGGCTCAGCACGTTCCAGTGCTCCTGCGGGGCGACGATCAGCCCCACCCGCCGCCGGGCCTCGACCATGCCGAGCGACTCCAGCAGGCGCATGGCCTCGCGCGCTACGGTGCGCGAGACGCCGTGCTCCTTCTCCAGGCTCGCCAGGTTGACCACGCTGCCAGCAGGCAGCTCTCCGCCGGCGACCTGTCGTCCCAGGACCTCGGCGACGCGACGGTGCAGTGAGCTGGTAGCCACCGGGGCATCATCGCACCTGGCGTAGCCTGCCGCTGACGCCGGTCGAGGCGCCACAGGTCAGCGCGTCACGTCCCGGACGCGCATCGTCACCCGCTCCCAGCGCTCCCGTCGCTGCGCCTGCACGGCACGCCGGACGAGCTGCACCACCCAGACGATCCCCGGCATGACGACCGCGCCCAGCACCACGCCACCGATGGCCAGGTACACCCCGCGGTACTCGTCGGCCCACATCGACCGATCGGACACCACCTGGCTGGCGTTCATCCCGAGGTAGCCGAGTGCCAGGGCCGCCGCGAGCGGGATCGTCGCGAGGTAGAGGTAGGCCGCCTCCCAGCGGCGCCGACGGTCGTCCTCGCCGTGCCGGTCCCGCGCCTCCAGCGACGTCGTCTCCGCGTGGATCGACCGGGCGAGGCGCCGCAGCATCCGGCTCACGATCCTGAACTTGCGGCGCAGGCCCATCTGCACGAACAGCGTGTCGTGGTAGCTGGTCACGCGCACCGACGGGACGAGCAGGCTGATGTCCGCGGCGGCCTCGACCGAGAAGCTGAGCTCGAGCTCCAGGTCGCCGAGTGCGTCGGCGACGGTGCCGAGGATCCGGCGCTTCTCGGCGTCGGGCAGCGCTCTGCCCTGGGGCCGCCGCTGCGCGTCGCGGAAGTAGCGCAGGTTCCGGTGCGCCTCGTCCCCGATGTAGCGCAGCCGAGCCGCGCTCGCCACGAGCTGGGCCACGGAGACGAACGCCGTATTGCCCTCCTCCTTGCCCATGCCGAACATCAGGCTCACGTACGGGCCGACGACGACCGTGGCCCCCGGCCGCTTGTTCAGCTCCGCCGGGCGGTCGAACGTCTCGACGGACGGCTGCAGCTCGCGGTGCGTGCGGTAGACGAGCCGCTCGATCAGCAGCCGCCGCTCGTCGCCGACGCACGAGTCGGGCAGCCGCGGTCCGGCGACGAGCTGATGGCACTCCCGCGAGACGCCGAACGGCTGCTCGACGCCGGTCTCGGTACCGAGCTCGTCGATCCGCCGCTCCAGGGACACGCCGCCCAGGGCCACCTCGAGGCTGCGGCACGTGTTGAGCAGATCGACCAGGCTCTCCAGGAACCGCAGGTAGGAGGCATCGTCGGGCGGCGTACCTCGCTCGTCGGAGCCTGGCGCGTTGACGCCGAGGCTCAGCGCAGCCACGGACTGGCCGGAGGCGGTGCGGAACATCCACAGGCGAGCCCAGACGATGACACCGCCCGAGTACCGGACGCCGACGTCGGATCCCTCCCAGTGGCGCACCGTGGCGGCCGGGAGCAGGCCCGCCGCGTCGTCGTAGTACCTGTCCAGCCTGCCAAGGTGGAGATGCTTGCTCGGGGGCAGCATGCCGTCGCCCTCCACGGGCGTCCAGCCCGTGCCGTACAGCGACGAGACGATCAACGTGCGCGGTTCCGCGGGCCGGGGCGCCTGGGCCTCCGCCGCGACCGGGGCGCCACCAGATCGGCGGAAGAAAGCGACCATGCCGGACATGCTTCGCAGAACGGCATGGGGTGTCAACCATAGTGCGGGCGTAGCCTGACGCTCATGCCCAGAACGATCGCCACCAACACCACTGTGACCCGCGACGAGCTGCTCGAGTTCCTCCGCTCGCGCCGCAACGGGATCCTCGTGACCAGCCGCGCCGACGGCGCCCCACAGCTCAGCCCCGTCACCTACGGCGTCGACCCGGAGGGGCGCGTCGTGGTCTCGACGTACCCCGAGCGCGCCAAGGCGCGGAACCTGAGGAAGCGGCCCGCGGCGTCGTTCATGGCGCTCGGCGAGGGTTTCAACGAGGCCTGGGTCCAGGTGGACGGTACCGCCGAGGTGCTGGACATCCCGGAATCCGTGGAACCGCTGGTCGACTACTTCCGCGCGGCCGCTGGCAAGGAGCACCCGGACTGGGACGAGTACCGCGCGGCGATGGTCGAGCAGGGCAAGTCGCTGGTGCGGATCACCATCGAGCGGTGGGGGCCGGTGGCGACGGGCGGGTTCCCGGCGCGTCTCGCGCAGGGGTGACGCCGCCGTCGGCCGGTCAGCCGTTGCGCGTGTCGTCCTCGTCGTCACCCAGCCGGCGCACCACCCGGTAGCACAACCAGGTCACGCCGGCACTCGCCACGCCGACGAGGACGGCGCGGGCGGGCACCGGGCGGCCTCCGTCGGGCAGGACGGCGGCCCAGGCCACGAGGTTCGCCACGCCGTAGAGCGTGCCGGCCACCCCGGCGAGCAGCACCACGACCACCACGACCACGAGGCCGAGCCTGCCGATCGCGGCGGCCATCTGTGCGAGCTTGTCGTCCTCCACCATGGGGTACCTGTCCGGGTTCCTTCGAGTGTATTGCGGCTTCCGTCGGCCCGGCTGAGGGCTCCCGTCTGGAGGCTACGTGCGCCGCGGAGCGCAGGCAGGCTGATCGGGCGCCGCCGCCGGGGTGAACTTCGCCGGACCACCCCGGCGGCCGTCTCGCCGAGTGCCACCGCGCGCCGCCACTCCCCCGGACCTGCGACCATGTGGGCGTGCGAGAGATCAGGCAGAGCCGCAAGCTGAAGTCCGTCCGGTACGACGTCCGGGGTCCGATCCTGGAGGAGGCGTACCGGCTGGAGGCGGAGGGTCACAAGATCCTCAAGCTGAACATCGGCAACCCGGCGCCGTTCGGGTTCGACGCGCCCGAGGCGATCCTCGCGGACATGATCCACCACCTGCCCGAGGCGCAGGGCTACAGCGACAGCCGCGGCATCTACTCGGCGCGCACCGCCGTCGCGAACTACTACCAGACGCACGGCCTCGACACCCGCGTCGACGACGTGTACATCGGCAACGGCGTCTCCGAGATGATCAGCATGGTGCTGCAGGCGCTGATCGACGACGGTGACGAGGTGCTGGTCCCCGCGCCGGACTACCCGCTGTGGACCGGCGCGGTGAGCCTGCAGGGCGGCAGGCCCGTGCACTACCGCTGCGACGAGGACAACGGCTGGAACCCCTCGCTGGAGGACATCGAGTCGCTGATCACGCCCGCCACCAGGGCGCTCGTGATCATCAACCCGAACAACCCGACCGGCGCCGTGTACAGCGAGGCCACGGTCAAGGGCATGGCGGAGCTGGCGCGCGCGCACGACCTGGTGCTCCTGAGCGACGAGATCTACGAGAAGATCCTGTTCGACGGCGCGACCCACCACCACGCCGCCACGTTCGCGGGCGACGACGTCCTGACGATCACGTTCAGCGGCCTGTCCAAGGCCTACCGGATCGCCGGCTACCGGTCCGGCTGGGCCATGATCTCCGGGCCCAAGCACCGCGCCGCAGACTTCCTCGAGGGCCTGACCCTCGTGTCGAACATGCGCATGTGCGCGAACGTGCCGGCTCAGCACGCCATCCAGACGGCGCTCGGCGGCTACCAGTCGATCGAAGAGCTCATCGTGCCGGGAGGCCGGTTCTACGAGCAGTCGATGCTCGCCGACAAGCTGCTCAACGAGATCCCCGGCGTCACGTCCGTGCGCCCGCGGGGTGCGCTGTACTGCTTCCCGCGTCTGGACCCCGAGATGTACTCGATCCAGGACGACGAGGCCTTTGTCATCGGCCTGCTGCGCGACAAGAAGATCCTGGTCACGCACGGGACGGGGTTCAACTGGCCGGAGCCGGACCACTTCCGCCTGGTGACCCTGCCCGACGTCGACGTGCTCACCGAGGCGATCGGCCGGATCGCGGAGCACCTGGAGATGCTCCGCGCCTGACGTTCGTGTCCCGCGAAGCAGAGACGAACGTCAGCCCAGCGACGCCGGCATCAGGCCCGGCACGCCTGGGAGCCGCGGCGCGGGGAGCGCCGGCCGCTCCTCCCGCAGCCTGGCCGACGGCGCGAACGGCACGAGATCCTGCTGGCACACGGCGCCGTCGTCGGCCTCTAGCGTGACGAGGTACCGCGCGATCGCCGCGTCGGCGCAGGCGCTGACGCCGATGGTCGTGTGGCCCCAGCCGTCGACGGTGAGCATCCGCGAGTCGGGCCACAGGGAGGCGTACGGCGCGGTGAACCCGTAGTGCGTGGCCGGGTCGAACCGGGTGCCGATCACGAGCACGGGCTGCTGCGTGGCCTGCTGCCACGAGCCCTTGTAGACGTCCTCGTCGTCGGCCCCGATGTACTCGCACTGGATGCCGGTCCAGCCGCGGAACAGCCCGAAGTGCGGGTACTGCTCGTCGAGCGCGGCGACCTTGCGCGGGTAGGACGTGGGTCGTCCCGGGAACTCGAGGTCCACGCACGCGGTGGCGAAGCTGGCGCCCACGGACGGGTAGTCCTGCGTGTATCCGAGGCGGCGCAGCAGCTCGCTGATGGACGGGCCCGAGTCCAGCCTCTCCGCGGCCGACGGCGGCGAGGCCACCCCGGTCAGGACCGCGAGCTGGGCGAGGAGGGCGGCGAGGTCGGGCCAGCTCGCGGTGTTGTACATCGAGCCGAAGACCTGGGCGATCAGGGTGCCGTACCGCAGCTCGAACGTGGTCCCGTCGCCCACCGGGAGCTCGACCGGCTCCTCCTTCACGGCCGCGTACACGTCCTCGACCACCTGCGCCGGGTCACCCAGCGCGTTCAGGGCACACCGCTCGCCGGCCCCGGCGCACAGCCGCACGAACTCGGCATGGGTCTCGGAAGCGGCCTCCGCCTGCCGCAGCCGCGTACCCAGGAGCTCGCCGTCCGCGTCCGCGGACCACACCCGTGGGTCGATGGTTCCGTCGAGCACCAGCGCGCGCACGTTGTCCGGGAACAGGGCCGCGTAGGTGGCACCCAGGACGGTGCCGTACGAATACCCGACGTACGAGATCGCGTCGTCGCCCAGCCGCTCCCGCAGCACGTCCATGTCGCGGGCGACGTTCGCGGTGGACGCCGTCGCCATGCGGTCCCCGCCGAACACCGTGCAGGCAGTGCCGAGCGCCGCGGCCTCGCGCAGGAACCTGGCATCCTCCGCCCGGTTGAGCGGCAGGTCGAGGCTGGACGCGAGGAACTCCTGCTCGGCCTCCTGCGTAGGGAAGCACGTGGCGGGGTCGGACATACCGACGGCACGCGGATCGAAGCTGACGATGTCGAAGCGCTCGCGGACCGACGGGTCGAAGAGCGCCTGGCCGATCGCGTGCAGGGTCGACACGCCCTCCCCACCCGGCCCGCCGAAGTTGACCAGCACGCTGCCGATGCGGTTCTCCTGGTCCAGCGCGGGCAGCCGGGTCACGGCGATCGTGGTGGTGCGCCCGCGCGGCTTGTCGTAGTCCGAGGGCACTTCGATCGTGGCGCAGTCGAAGGCGTCGGCGCCCTCGGTCGCGCACGTGGTCCAGGGGATGTCCGCGGCGAAGGCGGGGGCCTCAGCCAGTTCGGCGGCCGTGGCCTCTGCTGCCGATGCCGGGAGCGTGGCGGGCTGCGGTGCGCCGCCGGCGGACTGGGCGGGTACGGCGCCGACCAGCAGCAGCGTACCGATGACGAGTAGGGACAGGGCTGGGGATATCGCCGCGCGTGCTCGGCGCGACGCCGTCGAGCGCTTGGTCATGGCCCCGAGTGAAACAGTCGAATCGGACACACGCCACGAAAGTCACCTGTTTCAGGGACGTCAGGGCACGGCGTGGACGTCGCCGGAGCGCGCGATCGCCCGCAGGTGGGCCCGGGCCCGGTGCACCACGGGGTTGGCCGCCCTGCGGGCGGCCAGGTCCACGAGGGCGACCAGGTCCGCGGCACGCGCCAGGTCGGTTGCCCGACGGCGGTCGGGCTCGCCGGCACCTGACCTCACGCTCGCGGCCGTGCTGGTGTCGGTGTCCACACCCGCGGCGGTGTCCGCTTCCGTGCCTGTGGCCGCTTCCGCGCCTGTGGCCGCGTCGCCGTCGAGCCCCGCGAAGTAGCCGTCCAGGACGCCCTCGACGTAGGCCGGCTCCCGGTCGAAGCGCAGGAGGTTGCCCAGGTCCGTGGCCGGATGGCCGGCGTGCGCGAACTCCCAGTCGAGCACGCCGGTGACCTGAAGCGTCATGGGATCGACCAGCACGTTCTTCGGGTTCAGGTCGCTGTGCACCAGGCTCGGCGGGGCGCCGTCAAGATCCGAGGCGGCCCGCTCGGCGACGGCCCGGAGCGCTGCGACCTCGCCGTCCGGCCACCCGTTCTCCGTGAGCTGCGGCGCGTGGGTATCAACCCACTCGGGCAGCCACAGGGGAAACGGGTCGATCCGGAGGCCGGCGTCCGCGAACATCCCGGCCTGCGGCATCGGGAAAGCGGCCAACGTCCCGGCCACGAAGCCGAGCGCGCGGCCGAGGGTGCGCAGATCGGTGGCCCGGCGTCCGGCGTCCCCGTCACCTCCCGCCCGGCGGGCGAGCGCGAGGTCGCCGCGCTCACCTGGCAGCAGCTCCGTAACGAGCACCCCGGGGAGGTCGGCGTCGCCGTCGTGCACCTGGCGGACGGCCGGAACGGGAACGACGTCGCGAACCAGGTGCAGGAGCGCCGCTTGGATGCCGGCGGCGCCCGGCGCGTGCCGCGCATCGGCGAAGTACCGGACCGCGAGCCGGTGCTCGCCCCGGCTGTCCTCGCCCCGGCCGTCGGAGGGCGCGGCGAGGAACGTCTCCCCCGACCAGCCGCCGGCCAGGGGTTCCAGGATGTAGCCGGCGAGGCGCGGGTCGTCGAGTACCGGGCGTCGCATCAGAACAGGGTCTCGCTTCCGACGTCCGCGACCAAGGACACCGCGCCGGTGCCGTCGGCGCGCACGCCGCTGAAGGCGCCGCGCGGGTAGTCGCCCTCCACGTGCTGACCGGCCTCGTCCGCGCCTCTTTCGGCGCCGGCAGCCCGGGCGCGATGCATGGCCGCGCCGCCCAGCCCGCGTTCGTCGATCAGCGGCCGCACCCGCTCCCAGAGCCAGTCCCGGTAGCCCTTGTGCGCGTAGGCGCCGCGGGCGTAGACACGCCCGTAGCCCTCCACGAGGTGCGGGTGAGACCGTTCGAGCCACCCCAGGTACCACTCGCGGGCGCCGGGACGCAGGTGGAGCGGCAGGACGGTGACGCCGGTGGCACCGGCGTCGACCAGGTTGTCGAGGAGCCGTTCGAGATGGGCGAGCGAGTCGGTCAGCCACGGCAGGACCGGCGCGACCATGACGCCACACGGCAGGCCCGCGGCCCGGATCGCACGGATCAGGTCGAGGCGAGCGCGCGGCAACGGTGTGCCGGGCTCGACGGCCTGCTGCAGCTCCCTGCCCGCCGGCGAGTCGGCGAAGGCCAGCGACACCCCCAGCCCGACGTCGACCCGCTCCGCCGCCTGGGCCAGCAGCGGCAGGTCGCGCCGCAGGAGCGTGCCCTTGGTCAGGATCGAGAACGGCGTGCCCGAGTCCGCGAGCGCCGAGATGATGCCGGGCATGAGCTTGTAGCGGCCCTCGGCCCGCTGGTACGGGTCGGTGTTGGTGCCGAGCGCGACGGCCTCGTGGGTCCAGGACGGCTTAGCCAGCTCGGCGCGCAGCACCTGGTCGGCGTTGACCTTGACGACGACCTGCGAGTCGAAGTCGTGCCCGGCGTCCATCTCTAGATATTCGTGAGTATTCCGTGCGAAGCAATAGGCGCACGCATGCGAACATCCACGATAGGGGTTGATCGTCCACCGGAACGGCATCTGCGATGCCGCCGGAACCTTCGACAGCGCGCTCTTGGCCAGCACCTCGTGGAACGTCACGCCCGCGAACTCCGGCGACCGGACGGTGCGCAGCAGCCCGGCGGTGCGCAGCTCGGGCAGCTCGAGCCCGGGCAGCGCACCGTCGTCGTGATTGATCGCCTGACCGTTCCATCGCATACCTGATTCGAACACTCGTTCGAACAGGCGTCAAGTTGATACGCCCTCCGCGTAAGGCGCCGAGCCGTCAGCCCTTCGGGACCACCCGCGGCCAGCGGTCCTCGGCGGGCGGCTCCCACGTCGCGGCGCCGGCGTCGACCTGGTCGCCGGAGCGGATGTCCTTGACCTGGTCGGCCCCGGGTCCGCCGTCCTCGCCCACGGAGCCCGGGAACCACACGAACGGGATGCCGCGCCGGTCCGCGTACTTGATCTGCTTGCCGAACTTCGCGGCGCTCGGGGCCACCTCGACCGGGATGCCCCGGGCCCGCAGCGCCGTGGCCACCGCGTCGGAGGCGGCGCGCTCCTCCTCGGACGCCACCGCCACCAGCACCGCCGACGGCACCGAACGCGTTGCCTGGACCAGCTCGGCTGACAGGAGCCGCGACACCAGGCGAGAGACGCCGATGGACAGGCCGACACCCGGGTAGGTGTTCCTGCCGTCGGAGGCGAGCGTGTCGTACCGGCCGCCGGAGCAGACCGAGCCGAGCTGCTCGTGACCCACCAGCACCGTCTCGTACACCGAGCCCGTGTAGTAGTCGAGGCCGCGCGCGATCTTCAGGTCCGCGACGACCACGCCGGGCGCGCGCTCGGAGGCGGCGGCGATCAGCGCGCCCAGCTCGGCCAGGCCGGTCTCCAGGAGCTCCGTCACGGCCCCGTACGACTCGGCGAGGGCACGGACCTCCGCGATCACTCCGACGTCGGACCCCGAGATCGACGCGAGCGCCAGGCAGGCCTTGGCCTGGTCCTCGGTGGCACCGCACTCGGTGACGAGCAGCCCGGAGACCTTGTCGGGCCCGATCTTGTCGAGCTTGTCGATCTGGCGCAGCACGCCCTCGACGTCGTCCAGGCCGACGCCGCGATAGAAGCCCTCGGCGACCCGGCGGTTGTTGACCAGGATCCGCACGGGCGGCAGGCCGATCTCGGACAGCGCGCCGAGCGCCTCCGCCATGACCAGCGGCGCCTCGACCTCGAAGTGGTACGGCAGCTCGCCGGCGCCCACGATGTCGATGTCTGCCTGGATGAACTCGCGGAAGCGGCCCTCCTGCGGGCGCTCGCCGCGCCACACCTTCTGGATCTGGTACCGCCTGAGCGGGAACGCGAGCTTCCCGGCGTTCTCCAGCACGTAGCGCGCGAACGGCACGGTCAGGTCGAAGTGCAGGCCGAGCTGCTTCTCGGAGCCGGCGCGCGCGGCGCCGTCCTCGTCCTGCAGGCGGGACAGCACGTAGACCTCCTTGGAGGTCTCCCCCTTGCGGAGCAGCTGATCGAGCGGCTCCACGGCCCGCGTCTCGATCCCGGCGAACCCGTGCAGCTCGAAGGTGTGGCGCAAGGTGTCGAGGACGTGCTGCTCGACGATGCGACCGTCAGGGAGCCATTCGGGGAAACCGGAGAGAGGAGTGGGCTTTGCCATGCCTCAAATCCTCCCATGAGCGCGAGGTGGTCAGCCCGGCTTTTCCACAGCCGCGCTCTCGACGAGCCGCGCGAGCAGCTCCGGCTCCCCGCACCGGTGCCACGCCGCCTCAGGACCCGACGAGGTCGCGGGCCGCCTGAAAGATCGGCTGGGCGAGCCGAGCCTGGATCTCCCTGATGTCCTGCCTGCGTTCGGCGTTGTGCTGCAGCACGTCCGTCGTGTGCTCGAGCAGCCGGTCGCCGAGGTTCGGCTCCCCCACGTCGAAGCCCCACTCCGGTCGCTCGATGTCCTCCAGGAAGTACCGCATCTTCGGGTGGGACACGATGCTCAGGACGGGGGTACCGAGCCCGAACGGGATCATGGTCGCGTGGCCGCGCATGCCGACCACGAGGTCGGCGCGACGGAACAAGGCATAACCCTCCTCGGGCCGGCTGCGGCTGAGATCGTCGACCGGCAGCTCGCGCCCGTACTCCGAGCGGAGGTCCTTGGCGATCCGCGAATCGTTCGGTGCGTGCACCACGCAGCGGACCTCACTGCCCGCTGCCTCGACGGCGGCGACGTACTTCTCGATCTGCGCCAGGAAGGTCCGGTAGCCCCGGCGGAAGCGCCGTCTGCTGCGGTCGTAGGCGACGTTGAGCAGGATCGTGCCCGTGCCCTCCTTGGCGGGAGGGAGCCCGGGGTGGGTGTGCTCGAGGATGGTGGTGGGGCACGGGACGAACCGGAGCCGGTCGTGCAGGTGTGCGGGCAGAAGGCGGCTGACCTGCTCGATCGAGCCGTGGTTGCGCAGCCCGAGGAAGACCGATCTCTCGGCCATCGCCAGGAGGCCGTTCCGGAACCTGTCGCCGACGAACTTCTGACCGACGAAGAGGTTGTACCCGACGGCGAACGTGGCGAGCGGCACGGTGATCCGCTCGAGCTGGGCCTGAGGGACGTTCCACTGCCAGCCGGAATGCCCGTTCGGCGCCGTGTCCGGGAGAAACAGCCCGCCGCCTCCGACGATCATCGCCCGCTGTGCGTTCACCAGCTCGAGCCGCTCGTCGTCGAACAGCTGGTGCACATGGATGCCGAGCCAGGACGTCTCGCCGGTCGCGGTGGTGAAGGCCTCGCGGACCGCGGAGGGCAGCGCGAGATCGCCGAAGTTGCCCCGCCCGGAGGCGTAGAAGGCCCCGTGCGCTATGCCGCCCGTCGGAACGTCGGCCGGAGCCGGGGTGACCGGCCCTCTCAGCCGCCCGAGGACACCCCGAGCCCCTCGGTACCCGGGCGTGGCGCGAAGCGCGTGGACCGCCGCGTCGATGCCCTCGTCGTAGGCGTGCCGGATCCAGGCGATCGTCGCGATCTCCGTCTGCGCGCGGGAGACCGCCTGGTGGTCGTGGCGTGCGAGCCGCAGGACCTCGACGGCCGCGTCGTACCTGCTCGTCGCGCGCAGGACGCGGGCAAGCAGCATGAGGTACTCGGTGCTGGCGAAGGCCGCGGCCGCGTCCTCCACCGACCTGAGCACCCCCAGTGCGCCGTCGAAATCGGCGCCCTCGAACCGCAGCTCAGCGTCTGCCACTGCCTCGGCGACGTTCATCGTGCGCTCTCCTGCTTCATCGTGATGACGTGCGGGCCTACGGCCACCGCGTTCGCCATGACCCAGTCCCGTTCTGCTTCCGAGTCGTGCGCCGCCGAGTGCGGGATCCACTCTGCCTCCTTGAGGCGCAGTGTCCCCGAGTCGTAGAAGTCGAAGCCCACGAGGTCGATGGTGGTCGACACGTCGAGGGCCAGGAGGAGCCGCAGCATGTTGAACCCCATGGTCGGGTAGCCGGTCCGGGGGTCGCCGTCGCCCCACAGGTTCTGCGGGGGCCACCGCAGGCTGGAGTCCCCCAGGTACCGCTGCATGCCCGGCCTCGCGCGGAGCTTGACCGACTCGTACCACTCCTCGATCCGGGTGCAGACCAGCATCCGCAGGTCCACCGGGACGTCGAGGTTGAAGTCGTGCTTGTGCAGCGTGACGTGGATGTCGGTGCGCGAGCCGGTGTGCGGCGGGTCGATGACGAAGGAGTTGAACCTCATGACCAGGTCGTGCGAGTCGATCAGCGCGCCGAGCTCGGCCTCCCGCAGCTTCATGGAGTTCGCGACGAGGGCGATCGACTTGCCCGAGACGTACTCGCGGAATCGCTCGGCGTCGATCCACTCCGTGGTCGTGATGAGCTCGGCCGGTGCCAGCTCGACCGGCTCAGCGGGGACCTGGGCGAACGCCTCGAAGAGCGCCCGCAGCCCTTCGGTCCGGTCCGCCGACGCGGCATCGAGGAGGAACCGTGCCACGGGGCTGTCGAGGTCACCATGCTGTGCGGACCGTTCGGCGAGGATCAGCCCGATCAGCTCGTCCGCCAGGTCCCTCGCTCCGGCCTGCCCCAGAGCCGACGCCGTGGACAGGGCGCGCGACGTGAACCCCGGCACGGAGGTCCACGGCCGGGCGCCGGTGCGCAGCCGGAGGTTCGTCCTCGTGCCCGGCCGTGCCCGCGCGGCCACGAGATGGGCGAGCGGCTCGGTCGCGTCGCGGACGGACAGGGGGCGGTCGGCTCGTGCGTCGCGTGCGAAGGCGAGGAACCGCTCGTTCGCCTCCGCCCGCTGCCAGACGGCCGATGCGGGGAAGAGCTGTCGTCCGACGGCGGTCGTGCCACCGGCGAGCAGGTCGGTCACCAGCGTCCGGGACCGACGTGCGAGATCGCCGGACGGGCCGAGCTGTCGAGAGGCCATGGGGATTCCGTTCCGGTTCTCAGCGTGCCGCGCCGAACGCGGTGGTGAACGCGCGAGTGACGGCCTTCCCGTTGGCACGGGCGCTGCATGCCACACGGCGTCGGACAGATTACCCCCAGCGCGGCCAGGATGCTCACGCGGTGCCGGCCGTAGATGGGGGGCGGCGGTGTCCCGGAGCAGTCGCGCGGCAGCCATGAAGGGCTGTCAGCCCAGCTTCTCCGCGGCCGCGTCCTCGACCAGCCGCGCGAGCACCTCCAGCTCCCCGCGCTCGTGCCAGGCCAGCCGCCGCAGCACCTTCACGCTGGTCCAGCTCCCGTGCCGGTCCGACGTCGATGCCAGGTCCGGCGCCATCCGGGACACCACCCGGCGCACGTGGGCGCCGGACTCCTCGAGCTCGGTCACCAGGTCGCTCGCCCGCTCGCGCGCGGGCAACCCGAGCAGCGGCAGGTAGTAGCGCGACTCGGTGTCGGCGATGTGCAGCGCGAGCTGTCCCACCGTGTGCCACCAGGCGTACACCGGGAGCACCCGGTGGGGGTCGCGGTACGCCAGCACGCTCGGCGGCGCGTCGCGCACCAGCTCGAGGGTCCTGGCCCGCATGCCGTCGAGGATCGCGAGCGTGGCCTCCCGCTCCGCCTCGGTCGCCGGCACGCGGTCCCGGTCGAACACCGTCTCGTCCCCGGTCCTGGCGCGGTCCACGCGCTCGACGACCTGCAGCATCCCGGCGTCGAGCGCTCCGGCACCGCCCGCTTCGGCGCCGGAACCGCACCGCTCCGCAAGGTTAGCCAGCGCCGTGTCGTCGTCGGGTCCCTGGCCGCAGGTGCCCCAGTGCTCGAGGTCGAAGGACCACGCCGCCGACCAGCCGTCCTCGGCCATCCCGGCGCGCTGGTCCACGTACGCCCTCATCTTCGTTCCGCGGCGAGGAAGGGGTTGGTCTCCAGCTCACGTGCCACGGTGGTTGCGGGGCCGTGCCCCGGTACGACGGCGAGCGCCGGGTCCAGGCCGCGCACCACGTCGCGCAGCGTCTCGGCCATGACGTGGCCGGAGCCGCCGTGCAGGTCGGTCCGGCCGACCGAGCCGGCGAACAGGACGTCGCCCGTGAGCACCATGTCGCCGTCGGGCCGGTAGAGGGTGGAGCCCTCCGTGTGGCCGGGCGCGTGCAGGGCGCGCAGCGTGACCTCGCCGAAGGTCAGCACGGCGGAGCCGCCGGGCGTGGCGAAGGGTTCGATGACGGCGGGCGGCCGGTAGTCGTCGCGGTGCAGCCCGAACGCGGCCTCCAGCGCGGGGCTGAGCGTGCCGAACGGGTCGGCCAGGCGGTAGGCGTCGGCCTCGTGCAGCCGTATCGGGATCTCGTAGCGCTCGCACAGGGCGCCCGCGTCCCAGGTGTGGTCGGCGTGGCCGTGCGTGGCGAGGACGGCGCGTGGCGTGAGGCCGGCGTCGTCGACCAGGCGGACGACGGCGTCGGCCACTCCCGCGCCCGCGTCGATCACCACGCAGTCGGCGCCCGCGGACACGACGCAGCAGTTGGTCCCGAACACCGGTGCGACCACTACGCGAAGCTCCACGGCGACCACGCTATCGGTTCACGTCGTCGCTGACAGGACCCTTCTTCACCCATGGGCCGAACCGTTCAGACAGTATGAGCTGGCATCCGATGCCTACACTGTCCCCGCACGGGGTGATTCGCCCCGGATCCGGCAGTGAATCGGTCCAGCGGACCACGCCCCCGGGTCGCGGCGAGCACAAGAGAGCACGGAGAAAGGAACGCGGTGGCGTCCAGCAAGCAGCGGCAGCGCGCTCAGCAGGCCAAGCAGGCCGAGAAGCAGGCGCAACGGCAGGCGGCCAGGCGCGCCCGCAGGCAACGCCTCTGGGCCCTGATCGCCGGGGTGACCGTGCTCGCGCTCGTGGCCGCCTTCGTGATCGCGGCGCTGATCAACAACGCGCCGGACGACGCCGCCACCAGCGGCGGCGCCTGCCCGGCGGGTGTCGAGGAGACGCGGGACGACTACGAGCTCGCCGACCCCTCGGTGGCCGAGGACCGTACCTGGACCGTCACGCTGCAGGCCTGCTCGGGCGACACCGAGGCCGACATCGTCCTCGAGCTGGACGGCGAGAACGCACCGCAGGCCGTCGCCAGCTTCGTCACGCTCGCTCAGGCCGGCTACTTCGACGGCACCGGCTGCCACCGGCTCACCACCGAGGGCATCTTCGTGCTGCAGTGCGGCGACCCGACGTTCACCGGCTCCGGCAGCCCGGGTTACAGCTTCGGCCCGATCGAGAACGCTCCGGACGACGACGTCTACCCTGCCGGCACCGTCGCCATGGCGCGCCGCGGCGGCGACGCGGAGTCCATGGGCTCCCAGTTCTTCCTCGTCTACGAGGAATCGACCATCCCCTCCGACGCAGCCGGCGGGTACACGGTCTTCGGCACGATCACATCCGGCCTGGACTTCGTCCAGGCAGTCGCTGACGCGGGAGAAGCGGGCGGTGTGTCTGACGGCGCGCCCGTCGACCCGGTCACCATCGAAGGAGTTGAGACCCAGTGAGCGAACCCACTTCTCGCTCGTCCGAGCCCGTCCAGCAGGACGCGCCCGCCGAGCCCGTGGCCGAGACTCCGACCGCAGCCGAATCTCCCGCCGAGGCGGTGAGCGAGGCGCCTGAGGCACCGGCCGAGGCGGACGCGACAGCGGACGCGCCGGACGCCACCGTGGAGGAGGCACCCGAGGTCCCCGCGGAGGAGACGGCCCCCGAGGCCGAGGCTCCCGCGCAGGAGGCTCCCGCGCAGGAGGCTCCCGCTGACGAAGCTCCCGTCGAGGAGACACCCATGCCGGCGGCTCCCGCGGCCGAGGCCGAGACGCCCGCGGAGGAGGCAGTTCCGACGGAGGACACTCCCGCGGCTGAGGCTCCGGCTGCTGAGGCTCCGACGGAGGAAGCTCCGGCTGCTGAGGCTCCGACGGAGGAAGCTCCGGCTGCCGAGGCTCCGACGGAGGAAGCTCCCGAGGCTGAGGCACAGGTGCCCGCTGAGGAGGCTCCCGCCGAGGAGGCTCCGGCGTCCGAGGCCCCCGCTCCTGCCGAGGAGAAGCCGGCCGCCGCTCCCCCGCCAGCGACTCCCAAGCCAGCGACCCCCAAGCCCTCGGCGATCCCGTCGCCGGCCGCGCTCGCAAGGCCGCGTCCGCCCAAGCCGGGCGCGCCGTCGGCTCCCGCCCCGCAGGCCGCCCCGGTCACCGCGCCCACGCCGGTCGTGCCGGCCGCCGCCGACGCCGCCGCGCACGCCGAGGCCGAGAAGTTCGGCCGCGTGGACGACGAAGGCAACGTGTACGTCCGCGAGTCTGCGGGCGAGCGTGTCGTCGGGCAGTTCCCGGGCGTCACCACCGAGGAGGCGCTGGCGCTGTACGTGCGCCGGTACCTCGACCTGAGCGCGAAGGTCGGCCTGTTCGAGGCCCGCCTGGAGAGCGCCGACCTGTCGGTGCGCGAGATCGACCAGACGCTCCAGAAGCTCGCCGAGGAGACCGCTGAGCCGGCCGCCGTCGGCGACCTGGACGGCCTGCGCACCCGCGTCGAGGCGCTGCGTGGCCGCGCCGCGGAACGTCGGGCCACCCTCGAGCAGGCACGGTCCGCCGCGAAGGCGGAGGCCGTCGCCGCCCGCACCTCGATCGTGGAGGCAGCCGAGAAGATCGCGGCGACCGACCCGAGCAAGATGCAGTGGCGTCCCGCGGGCGAGGAGCTGCGTTCGCTGCTGGACCGCTGGAAGGAAGCCCAGCGTTCCGGGCCACGCATCGACCGCCCCACGGAGGAGTCCCTCTGGAAGCGGTTCAGCCACGCCCGCACCGCGTTCGACCGCGAGCGCCGGCACTTCTTCGCCGACCTGGAGCAGCGCAACAGCGCCGCGAAGATCGAGAAGGAGAAGCTGGTCTCCGAGGCGGAGGCGCTGTCCACCAGCACCGACTGGGGTTACACGGCGGGCGCCTACCGCGACCTCATGACGCGCTGGAAGGCGGCGGGCCGTGCGTCCCGCAAGGACGACGACGCCCTGTGGGCCCGGTTCCGGGCCGCGCAGGACCGGTTCTTCCAGGCGCGGGACGCCGAGAACGCCGTCATCGACGCGGAGTACGGCGAGAACCTGAAGGTCAAGGAGGAGCTGCTCCTCGAGGCCGAGGCGCTGGTGCCGGTCAAGGACCTGAACAAGGCCAAGGCCACGCTGCGCGACATCCAGGAACGCTGGGAGGAGGCCGGCAAGGTCCCCCGCGGCGACATCCAGCGCGTCGAGGGGCGCCTGCGGGCGGTCGAGACCGCGATCCGCGACGCCGACCAGGCGCAGTGGAAGCGCAGCAACCCGGAGACGCGAGCGCGTGCCGAGGGTGCCGCCGCGCAGCTCGAGGCGGCGATCGCGGGCCTCGAGGAGGAGCTCGCGGCCGCCCAGGCCAAGGGCGACAAGCGCAAGATCTCCGAGCTGGAGGCGGCGGTCACCGCCCGTCGCTCCTGGCTGGAGCAGGTCGTCAAGGCGGCGGAGGACTCCCGGGGCTGACACGCCCCTGGGGTTTGTCCACAGCGGGCCCGGTCGCGCACTGCGCGGCCGTGCCCGCTGCACGTAGGTTCTGCGCATGCCGTCCCCGCGCACCTCGCTCGCCGCGCTCCTCGACCCACGGCCCGCGCCCGCGCCGCTGGTGGTCACGCCCGCGCACGTGGGCGGGCGGGTTGCATGGTCTGACCTGCGGCGTTCCGGCGCCCTGGTCGAGCTGCACGACGGCGCGGCGGTCGCGATCGGCTCTGTCGTCGGGCCCCGGCACCGCGCGCTGGCGCTCGCGGGCGAGGTGCCGGCGCGCTGCGTCCTGGTCGCCGCGACGGCCGCGTGGGTACACACGGGGCTGTACGAGGGTGTGCCCGCCCCGGCCTGGCCCGCGGGCGCGCCGATCGAGGTGGCCTACTCCCCCGGCGTCCACTGCCCGGCGCCCCGCCCCGGCCGGGTCGCGCGGCGCGCGCCGGGGCTCGGGCCGGACACGGTCAGCGTCGCGGGGGTAGCGGTCACGGGGCTGACCAGGACCGCAGCCGACGTCGCCTGTACCGCTCCGCTGGAGGCCGCGGTGCCGGTCCTGGTGGCCCTGGCGGAGCGTGGCGCGGATCTGCCCGGTGCTCTGCGGCTGCTCGACCGGCGCGTCCGGGTCGTGGGCCGGCCCGCGGCGCACCGGGCGTTCGCGGCAGCGCGGGAACGGCTGAGCCGCTAGGTTCAGGGACATGGCCGGATCCAAGACACCAGCGGTGGAGCTCGACGTCGCCGGACGCACCGTCCGCGTGACGAGCCCGGACCGCGTCGTCTTTCCCCGCGGAATCACGAAGCTGCAGGTCGTCGAGTACTTCGTCGCCGTGTCCGACGGCATCACCGGTGCGCTGCTGCACCGCCCCACGACGCTCGAGCGCTGGCCCAAGGGGTGGCACGAGGGCGCGCACCTCGCCACACGCATGCCGAAGCCGGACGATCCGAAGGGTGACGGCTTCTACCAGAAGCGTGTCCCGAAGGGCGCGCCGGACTACGTCGAGACGGCGACGATCGCGTTCCCGTCGGGCCGGACGGCGGACGAGGTGTGCCCGACGGAGCCGGCAGTGGTGGCCTGGGCGGCCAACATGGGGACCCTCACGTTCCACCCGTGGCCGGTGCGGCGGGACGACGTCGAGGCCGTCGACCAGCTGCGGATCGACCTCGACCCGCAGCCCGGTACCGCGTTCGCGGAGGCAGCGACCGTCGCGCCGCACCTGCGGGAGCTGCTGGGTGAGCTGGCTCTGACCGGCTACCCCAAGACGTCCGGCGGGCGCGGGCTGCACGTGTTCGTGCCGCTGGAGCCGCGGTGGACGTTCACGGAGGGGCGGCGAGCGACGATCGCCATCGGGCGCGAGCTGGAACGCCGCCTGCCCGGCAAGGTGACGACCCGGTGGTGGAAGGAGGAGCGCGGCGAGGCGATCTTCGTGGACTACAACCAGATGGCCCGCGACCGGACCATCGCCTCCGCGTACTCGATCCGGGCCAACGGAAGGGCTTCGGTGTCGATGCCGCTGGAGTGGGACGAGCTGGGCGAGGTGCACCCGGACGACTTCGACGTCCTGACCGCGCCGGCCAGGTTCGCCGAGCGCGGCGACCTGTTCGCCGCGCTACGGGCCGATCGGGACCCGGCGCTGGACTGCTCCCTGGACGCGGCCCTGGAGCTCGCGTCCCGCGACGAGGCCGACGGGCTCGAGGACCTGCCCTACCCGCCGGAGTACCCGAAGATGCCGGGCGAGCCCAAGCGAGTCCAGCCCAGCCGCGACAAGGACCGGGACAAGACAAAGGACTGACCCCCGCGGCTTCGTTGTGGGCGTGATCGTTGTGCCTATAACGGGCGCACCATCGCAACGATCACGCCCACAACCAGAGTGCACGGGTCAGTGGTTGCGCAGGGCCTTGATGAGGTCGCCCTTGCGCATCGTGGAACGACCCTCGATGCCGATCTCGGCGGCGCGCTTGCGCAGGTCGTCGACGGTCCAGTCGTCGTACTCGGGCGACTTGCCGCCCTTGCGACCGACGTTCTTGCGGGACGAGCCCGCGGCGGCGTTCGCGATGCGGGCCGCCTTCTCCTTGGAATTGCCCTCGTCACGGAGCTTCTCGTACAGCTCCTTGTCCTTGACGCTCGGGCCGGGTTCACGCCTCGGCATGGCTGCTCCTCCCGCTCGCTGACCGTTCACTGTCCACGATGGCCCGACACCGAGCCGCTCGCACCCGGGATGACCGATGAGTTCCGCGCGGCTGGGGCGTCGGACCGTGCATGGGAACCCTGAGCTACTTCGCGAACATGTCCGCCGACGGGTACACCGTCGACGCCGACGGCAAGTTCGACTGGACCGATCCCTCCGACGAGGTGTTCGCGTTCATCAACGAGATCGAGTCGGACGTCGCCGTCTACGTCCATGGCCGGCGCATGTACGAGACGATGGTCTACTGGGAGACCCACGAACCGGGACCGGATCCGAACCCGCACGAGACGCGGTACGCGGAGATCTGGCAGGGAGTGGAGAAGATCGTCGCGTCGTCGTCCCTGCCCGAGGAGGCCATCACGTCGGCGCGGACCCGGCTGGTGCGCGACCTGCGACTCGGTGAGCTGCGGCGGATCGCCGACTACGCGCCCGGCGTCGTCTCCGTGGGCGGGCCCACCGTGGCCGCCGAGCCGATCAAGCACGGGCTCGTCGACGAGTTCCGCTTCTTCGTCTACCCCGAGGTGGTGGGCGGCGGCCTGCCGGCCCTGCCGCTCGACGCACGACTCAGCCTGCGCCTCGTCGACTCCCGGACGTTCGCGAACGGGTGCGTCTACCTGCGCTACGTGCCGCGCTGAGGCAGGCTCGTTCCGTGACCACATTCAACCTGCCGGTGCAGCCCCCGGTTCGACCGATGCTCGCCAAGAGCGTGGCATCGATCCCTGCCCAGACGCCCACCGATGTCGGCCCGGCGTACGTCTACGAGCCGAAGTGGGACGGCTTCCGCGCCATCGTGTACCGCGATGGCGACGCCGTGCGCATCGACTCCCGCAATACGAAGCCCATGGACCGCTACTTCCCCGACGTCGTCGCCGCGGTCCGCGAGGCGCTCCCGGAGCGGTGCGTGGTCGACGGCGAGATCGTCATCGCCCGGACGCCGGAGGGCTCGGACGGTGATCTCGGCCCAGGCAGCGGCGCGCGGCTCGACTTCGAGCTGCTGTCCCAGCGCATCCATCCGGCCGCGTCCCGGGTGAACATGCTCGCGGAGACCACCCCCGCCGCGCTGGTGGTGTTCGACGTCCTCGCGCTGGGCGACGAGTCGCTCATGGACCGCCCGCTGGCCGAGCGGATCGAGGTGCTGGACGGGCTGGGGCTGAAGGGCCCGCTCGTGTTCGCCACACCCCGCACGCTGAACACCGCGGTCGCCGAGGAGTGGTTCGGCTCCTTCGAGGGCGCCGGCCTGGACGGCGTCGTCGCCAAGCCCGCGGACGGCCCCTACGCGCCCAACAAGCGCGCCATGCTGAAGATCAAGCACACACGCACGGCCGACGTCGTGCTGGCGGGCTACCGACTGCACAAGACCTCGACGCCCGAGGCACCGGTGCTGGGCTCGCTGCTGCTGGGCCTGTGGGACGAGTCCGACGACGGGCCGCGGCTGCAGTTCATCGGGGTCGCCGCGTCGTTCTCGGCGTCCCGCCGTGCCGAGCTCGTGGCCGAGCTGGCGCCGCTGGTCGTCGAGCCCGGCACACCCGCGGCGGACGAGCACCCCTGGCGCGGGTGGACCGATCCCGCGAACGCCGAGGCGGGCGACCGGCTACCGGGCGCGCAGTCCCGCTGGAGCTCCGGCAAGGACCTGTCGTTCACTCCCCTGCGCCCGGAGCGCGTGCTCGAGGTGGGCTACGACCACATGGAGGGCACCCGGTTCCGGCATACCGCCCAGTTCAAGCGCTGGCGCCCGGACCGCGAGCCGGCGTCGTGCACCTACGAGCAGCTGGAGGAGCCCGTCCGCTACGACCTGGGTGAGCTGCTGCCGGGCGCGCCGGGCACGGCCTGACGCCGGTCGTCCCAGTGGTGGGCGGCGGACCGACGGGCGTGATGCTGGCCGCGGAGCAGGAGCATGTCGTCGACCGCGGCGCGTAGCTGGACGCGCCGGCTCACCTAGGGCTGACGCTGCGCGGCAGGCCGCACCGGCGATCCGGTCAGACCGGCAGCTGCGGCCGTTCGACCGGCTTGGTGCCGGTGATCCGGTGCACGTCGAAGACGCCCTCGACCTTCCGGACGGCGGCGAGCACGGTCGCGAGGTGGGCCGGCTCGGCCATCTCGAAGATGAACCGGGAGACCGCCAGCCGGTCGTCCGACGTCGAGACGAACGCCGAAAGGATGTTCACGTGGTTCTCGGACAGCACCCGCGTCACGTCCGACAGGAGGCGCGACCGGTCGAGCGCCTCGACCTGGATCTGGACCAGGAACATCGTGTTGGCGCCCTGCGTCCACTCCACCTCGACCAGGCGCTCCGGCTGCTTGCGCAGCCCGTCCAGGTTCACGCAGTCCGTGCGGTGCACGCTGACGCCCTGGCCGCGCGTGACGAAGCCGACGATGTCGTCGCCGGGCACCGGGGTGCAGCACTTGGCGAGCTTGACCCACACGTCCGCGGAGTCGGAGCCCTTGAGCATGACGCCCGGGTCGCCCGAGCGCACGCGCCGGGCGGTGAGCCCGCCGGGCCGGGTCGCCTCGGCGACGTCCTCTTCCGCGCCGTCCGCGCCGCCGAGCGCCCTGACCAGCTTCTCCACCACGTGGGCGGAGGAGATCTGGCCCTCGCCGACTGCCGCGTACAGCGCGGAGACGTCCTGGTAGTTCATCTCGTTCGCGACCCCGACGAGGGTCTCGTGCGACATCAGGCGCTGGATCGGCAGGCCCTGCTTGCGCATGGACTTGGCGATCGAGTCCTTGCCGGTCTCGACGGCCTCCTCGCGGCGCTCCTTGGTGAACCACTGGCGGATCTTGTTCCGCGCGCGCGGCGACTTCACGAACCCGAGCCAGTCCCGGCTCGGCCCCGCCGTCTCCGACTTCGACGTGAGGATGTCGACGACGTCGCCGTTCTCCAGCGGCGAGTCCAGCGGCACCAGGCGGCCGTTCACGCGGGCGCCCATGGTGCGGTGCCCCACCTCGGTGTGCACGGCGTACGCGAAGTCGACCGGCGTCGCGCCGCCCGGCAGCGCCATCGCCATGCCCTTCGGCGTGAAGACGTAGACCTCGTCGCCGCCGATCTCGAACCGCAGCGAGTCGAGGAACTCCGCCGGGTCGGCGGTCTCGCGCTGCCAGTCCACGAGCTGGCGCAGCCAGGCCATGTCCTGGTTCTTCGGGTCGTTGCCGCCCCCCGCAGGCGTCTTCTCCTTGTACTTCCAGTGCGCCGCGACGCCGTACTCGGCGCGGCGGTGCATGTCGTGCGTGCGGATCTGGATCTCCACGGGCTTGCCGCCCGGGCCGATCACCGTCGTGTGCAGCGACTGGTACATGTTGAACTTCGGCATCGCGATGTAGTCCTTGAACCGGCCGGGGACCGGGTTCCACCGCGCATGCATGGCGCCGAGCGCCGCATAACAGTCGCGCACCGTGTCCACCAGGACACGCGTGCCGACGAGGTCGTAGATCTCCGCGAAGTCGTGGCCGCGCACGATCATCTTCTGGTAGATCGAGTAGTAGTGCTTCGGCCGGCCGGTCACCGTCGCCTTGATCTTGGCGCTGCGCAGGTCGGACTCGATCTGGCCCTTCACCACGCCGAGGTACTCCTCACGCGCGGGGGCCCGCTCGGCCACCAGGTGCACGATCTCGTCGTACACCTTGGGGTACAGGGCCTGGAAGGAGAGGTCCTCCAGCTCCCACTTGATCGTGTTCATGCCCAGCCGGTGGGCCAGGGGCGCGTAGATCTCGACGGTCTCGCGCGCCTTGCGCTCCGCCGACTTGGACGGCACGTACTTCCAGGTGCGGGCGTTGTGCAGGCGGTCGGCCAGCTTGATGACCAGCACGCGGATGTCCTTGGCCATCGCCACGACCATCTTGCGCACGGTCTCGGCCTGCGCCGCGTCGCCGTACTTCACCTTGTCGAGCTTGGTGACGCCGTCCACCAGCAGCGCGACGTCGTCGCCGAACTCGGTGCGCAGCGTGTCCAGCGCGTAGTCGGTGTCCTCCACCGTGTCGTGCAGCAGCGCGGCCGCGATCGTGGTGCCCTCGAAGCCGAGCTCGGCGAGGATCGTCGAGACCGCGACGGGGTGCGTGATGTACGGGTCGCCGCTCTTGCGCATCTGGCCGCGGTGGGCCTTCTCCGCGACGACGTACGCACGCTCGATCAGCGCCACGTCGGCCTTGGGGTGGTTGCTGCGGATCGCCTGCAGCAGCGGCTCGATCGCGGCGGGCGTACCGCCGCCCACGCTGCGCACGCCGAGGCGGACCAGCCGGTTCCGCATCCGGTTGCCACCGGGCGGGGTCGGCGGGTTCTTCTCGGGCACGGGAGCGCGTGACACCGTGTTCTCAGCCATGTACGCGCCTCCTTCCCCGGGTCGAACCCGGAGTCGCCAGTCTAGCCCTGGACCTCTATTCCCCGTCCGAAGGGCTCATTCACCGGACGTCGTGTCTACTCGCAGGAGAGTATCGACGTTGCGGCCCTGAAGCCTGTCCCGCCCGTGGAGTGCCTCCAGCTCGAGCAGGAACACGAGCCCTGACACCACTCCCCCGCATTGCTCGATCAGCTCCGCGGCCGCCGCCGCGGTACCACCTGTGGCCAGAACGTCGTCAATGATGAGAACACGCGCACCAGGGGTGAGTGTTCCCGAGCGCAGCTCGATCGACGCCGACCCGTACTCCAGGTCGTACGACACCGTCTCCGTGGGCGGCGGGAGCTTGCCGGCCTTGCGCAGGGGCAGGAAGCCGAGCCCGAGGGCGTGCGCCACCGGTGCGCCCAGCAGGAAGCCCCGGGCCTCCATACCCGCTACGACGTCCACACCGTCCGCCAGCGCCAGGCGCGTGAACGCCTCCACGACGTCGGCCAGCCCTTCGGCGTCGGCCAGGAGCGGGGTGATGTCCTTGAACAGGATGCCCGGGGAGGGAAAGTCGGGGACGTCCGCGATCAGGTCGCGAATGCGCGTCGCCCTCTCCGGCAGCAGGCCGGAGAGGGCGACGTCGGTCATGTTGTCTGCCACGAGGCGTGAGCCTACCGGCGACGCCTGGGCTGAGCGGAATGTCCCTGGTGATGCCCCGGGACGAGCTGAGCGGACCCGGACGCCGCGGCGGCCAGCACGCTCTCGTCGGCGCCCTCGGCGACCAGTCCGGCACGCAGGTCCATGACCTTCTTGGTGTGCGCGGCGATCTTCGGCTCACGCTCCCGCAGCGCCACGTCCAGCGGCGTCGCCAGGAAGAGCGAGGACAGCGCGCCCGCCGCGATACCGACGAACAGCGACAGCGAGATGTCCTTCAGCGTGCCGGCCCCCAGGAGGAAGCCACCCACGAACAGGATGCCCGCCACGGGCAGCAGCGCCACCACCGAGGTGTTGATGGACCGGACCAGGGTCTGGTTCACCGCGAGGTTGGCCCGCTCGCCGTAGGTGCTGCGGGTCTGCTCGGTCACGGCGACCGTGTTCTCGCGCACCTTGTCGAAGACGACCATCTTGTCGTACAGCGAGAAGCCGAGGATGGTCAGGAAGCCGATGATCGTCGACGGCGTGACCTCCCAGTCGATCACGGCGTACACGCCGGCCGAGATGAGCACGTCGGCGAGCATCGCCACGATGGCGGCTACCGACATGCGCCACGCGCGGAAGTAGATGGCCATGAAGACCGCCGCCGCCACCACGAACGCCACGGTGCCCCACAGGGCCCGCATGCTCACGGACTGACCCCAGGTCGGGCCGATGAAGTTCGAGGTGACCTCACTCGCCTCGACGCCGTACGCCTCAGCCAGCGCTTCGCCGACCTGGTCGGTCTGCTGGTTGTCGAGCTGCGTGGTCTGGACCCGGACCGAGTCCGCGCCCACCGTGGAGACATGGGGCTCCTCGTCCGGGGCCACCGACGCGACCGCCTCGAGGGCGACGTCCTCGTCGGTGGTCGATGCACCGGACACCGTGAACTCGGAGCCGCCCCGGAAGTCGATGCCGAGGTTCAGGCCCTGGAAGACCAGCACGAGGATCGACGCCGCCGAGAACAGCGCGACGATCGAGAACCAGAGGCCGCGCCGCTGGATGATCGGGTAGGACCTACGGCCGGTGTAGAGGTCGTTGCCCCACTGGGCGAAGCCGCCGCGAGCCATCAGTGCTTCTCCTCGTTCTGAGCCGCTTCGGCGGCCGCCTTGCGCTCGGCGGCTCGCCGCTCCGCGATAGTCATCCTGCGGCCGTCCTCGGCGACACGCGGCGCGGGTGGCACCGACTGCGCCGAGACCAGCTCGCGCTCCCTGCCCGGCGCAGCCGCGTCCGCAGGGACGGCGGCGTCCGGCTTCGGGCCCGCGAACCGGCCCGCGCCGCGGTACGGTGCCGCGTCGAGGCGGTCGGGCGAGAGGCCCGACGCCTTGTGCCCGTCGCGGAAGAACGGCACCTTCGAGATGATCTCCATGACCGGGTGCGTGAACCAGATGACGACCATGACGTCGATGATCGTGGTCAGACCCAAGGTGAACGCGAAGCCGCGCACGCCGCCGACCGTCATGAAGTACAGGATGACCGCGGAGAGCAGGTTCACCGCCTTCGCCGCGTAGATGGTGCGGCGAGCACGGCTCCAGCCACGCTGGACCGCGAGCCGGAGCGACCGCCCGTCACGTAGCTCGTCACGGATACGTTCGAAGTACACGATGAACGAGTCCGCGGTGAAGCCGATGGCCACGATCAGACCGGCGACACCGGGCAGGGACAGGCGGTAGCCCATTCCCCAGCTCAGGAGCGCGATCACGACGTACGTCATGGCGGCGGCCACGACCAGCGAGGCCACGGTCAGCAGGCCCAGCGTGCGGTACTGGAACAGCGAGTAGACGACCACGAGCGCCAGGCCGATCAGGCCGGCGAAGAGCCCGCGCTGCAGCTGCTCGGAACCTAGCGTCGCCGAGATCGTGTTCTGCCCCTGCACGTCGAACGTCAGCGGCAGCGAACCGAAGCTCAGCTGGTTGGCCAGCGTGGCGGCCGTGTCACGGGTGAAGGAGCCCGTGATGCTCGCCTGCCCGTTGGTGATCGGGTCGTTGCTGCTCGGCGCGGAGACGACCAGGCCGTCCAGCACGATGGCGAACTGGTTGCGCGGCGGCTCCAGCGGCGTCAGGCGCTCCGTGGTCTCACGGAACTTCACCGTGCCCTCGGAGTTGAAGTCGAGGTTGACACCCCACTCGTTGGTGACGGTGCCGTTCGGACCGGGCTGGAGGCCGGACGTCGCCGAGTTGAGGTCGGTGCCGTCCACCTCGACCGGGCCGAGGATGTACTTCGCCGCACCCGTCTGGTCACACGTCACGAGCAGGCGGCCGGGGTGGTCGCCGCCGCCACCCTCGCGGTTCTTCGGGTCGGTGCAGTCCAGTGCGTCGAAAGCGGCCTGGACCGACGGCGTGATCTGCGCCAGGTCGGACGGGTCGGTAGCCGACTCGATCGCCTTCTCCTGCTCGGCGATCTCCTTCTTGGTCGGCTCGTTCGCCGCGGCGACGTCGCCGGCGCCTTCGCGATTGGCAGCCTCGCCATCGGACCCCGCGGCGGCGTCGCCGGATGCGGACGGGTCCGCCGACGGCTGCGCCGTCGGGTTGCCGATGGTGAGGACCGGGCGGAACTTCATCTGCGCGGCCTGGGAGATCAGCGCGACGGTCTCGTCGTCCACCTCCCCCGGGATCTCGACAACGATCTGCCGCTCACCCTGGGCGGCGATCTCCGCCTCGCTCACGCCGTTGGCGTCAACACGCTGCCGGATGACACCGATGGCCTCCTCCATCGCCTCCGGCGTGATCTCGGAGCCGTCGGAGGTGACGGCCTGCAGGATGACCTGGGTACCGCCCTGCAGGTCGAGCGCCAGGCCAGGGGCCAGGCTCGCTCCGTCAGGATTGTCGCTCGACTTTCCGTCGAACTGCCAACCTGCCAAGAGGGCGCCGAAGGGCAGCAGGATCGTCAGGATCGTCAGGAGCACGATCGTGCGAACCGGCCGCGAGCGCCGGGTGTCAGTCGCCAACGTCTGTCTCTTCTCGTGTGCGCGCCGGGGTACGTCCGGCGCGGGTTCGGCGCCGCCCGGGATCACCGGACGGCGCGGCCGTCACTTACCGTCTGCGTCGGCGTCCCGCCGCTGCTGCTCCCGGTACTCGCGCTGGGCGGTGTCCAGGCCGGACAGGTCGTCGGGGACGTCGTTCGCGTCCGGCTTGATGGTACTTGCCGATTCGCTGTTCTCTGTGACGTCGGACTCATCGGCCGCGTCGTCGGTGTCCTCGTCGTCGGCGACGGGCTCATCGATCTTCTTGGAGATGGCGGCGCGGAGCCAGGTGGTGGGGTTACCGGGGAAGGACTCGATGGTCACCTGGTCGTTCGAGTCGTCGACGTCGACGACGGTGCCGATCATGCCGGAGGCGGTCATGACCTTGGTCCCCACGGTGAGGTTGTTCCGGAACTCCGCGGCCTCGCGCTGCTGCTTGCGGGTGCGGGAGGACATGAAGAACATCACCACGAGGAGGATCGCGACGAGAATGAGCATTTCCACGGTAAGGGTCCCTGTTCGATTGCGGTGTCGGATGAGCAGCGCTCGCATGCGTCGCGCACGTACGACGAGGATCCAACCCAGTGTAGTGCCGGGGCCGGATCCTCGGGTCGCCCGTCAAGGGGCGCCACCAGAACAACGTCAGGGGTCCAGCAAAGTTCCCGTTTCCGGCTCGCTTATGGCGCTGCCCGACGCCGGGGCGGGCGGGGTGAGCCCCAGGTGCTCCCAGGCCGCGGCTGTCGCGACACGGCCGCGCGGTGTGCGGCCGACGAGGCCCTCGCGTACCAGGTACGGCTCGGCGACGGTCTCGACGGTCTCAGCCTCCTCGCCCACGGTCATGGCGAGGGTGGACAGGCCCACGGGCCCGCCGCCGAACCGCGTGCACAGCGCGGTGAGCACCGCGCGGTCGAGGCGATCCAGGCCGATGGGGTCGACCTCGTAGACCTCCAGCGCAGACTTGGCGGCGTGCAGGTCGAGGCGTCCGTCGCCGCGCACCTGGGCCCAGTCGCGCACGCGGCGCAGCAGGCGGTTGGCGATGCGGGGGGTGCCGCGGGAGCGGCCGGCGATCTCGTGCGCCGCTGCGTGCTCCAGGTGCACGCCCAGTAGCCCGGAGGAGCGCAGGATCACTCGCTCCAGCTCTTCGGGCGAGTAGTAGTCCATGTGGCCGGTGAAGCCGAAGCGGTCGCGCAGCGGGGCGGGTAGCAGGCCGGAGCGGGTCGTGGCGCCGACGACGGTGAACCGCGGCAGCGCGAGCGGGATCGCGGAAGCGCCGGCGCCCTTGCCGACGACGACGTCGACCCGGAAGTCCTCCATCGCGACGTACAGGAGCTCCTCGGCGGGACGGGCGAGGCGGTGGATCTCGTCGATGAACAGCACGTCGCCCTCCTCGAGGGAGGACAGGACGGCGGCGAGGTCGCCCGCGTGCTGGATGGCCGGGCCGCTGGTGAGCCGCATGTGCGATTCCAGCTCGCCCGAGATGATCATCGCCAGGGTCGTCTTGCCGAGGCCGGGCGGGCCGGACAGGAGCACGTGGTCGGGCGGGTTGCCGCGGGCGATGGCGGCCTGCAGCACGAGGGAGAGCTGGTCGCGCACCACCCGCTGGCCCACGAAGTCGTCGAGCTTCTTGGGCCGGAGCGCGGCCTCGGCGGCGCGTTCGATCTCGTCGGCGCTCGGGGCGACGATCCGGCTGCCGGAGCTCTCGGTGGTGGTCGAGGCCTCAGCCACGGTGGCCTCCCAACAGCCGCAGCGCGGCGCGAAGCGTGGACGCCACCTCGTCGGCGGCCACGGCGTCGGTCCCCGCGTCGGCGAGCACCTTCGCGACGGCGTCGTCGGCCTGCTTGGCGGGCCAGCCCAGGCCGGCGAGGGCCTCTACGACCCGCTCGGAGTGGTCGCCGACGACGGCGGTGGCCGCGCCAGGGGCTGCCTCGGCGGGCGAGACCTCTGACGGCGGCCCGAGCCGGTCGGCCAGCTCCAGGACTATGCGCTGGGCGCCCTTCTTGCCGATGCCCGGCACGCGGGTGAGCGCGGCGAGGTCCTCGCCCGCGACGGCTCGGCGCAGCGCGTCCGGGGTGTGCACGGCGAGCATCGCGAGCGCCAGCCGCGGGCCGACGCCGGACACGGTCTGGACCACCTCGAACACGTCGCGCTCGTCGGGGTCGCCGAACCCGTACAGGGTCATCGAGTCCTCGCGGACCACCATGCTCGTGGCGACGCCGGCGGTCTCGCCGACACGCAGCCCGGCCAGAGTGGTGGGCGTGGCGTGCACCAGGTAGCCGACGCCGCCGACGTCGACCACCGCGCGGTCCAGGCCGATGTGGGCAACGGTTCCCGTCAGCGAGGCGATCACGGGCTCCCCCTTCTTGCGTCCTGGGACTATCGAACGTTCGTGCGAGGAGCCTAACAAGCGCGACCACGGCTCCCGACGCAGGCACGCCGCCGACCGCGTCCGCGGCCACCGGTCGAGTGCAGAGTTGGTCAGGCCCCGGGGGCCAAGTGCAGAGTTGGTCGCGGATACGGGCCCTGTCACCGCTACCAGCTCTGCACTCGCCAAAGCAGGCAGCAACCAAGTCTGCAGTCGGGGCCTGGGGCCGGGCTCAGCGGCGGGGACGCTGCTTGGCGGCCTGTTCCGCCGCCGCCCAGGCGCGCTGCGCGGGGGTGAGCTCGTGCCGGTCGCCGCCCTGCAGCGCGCCGGCCGGGCGCCACAGGTGCGTGAGCGCGAGGGCCAGCGCGTCGGCGGCGTCGGCGGGCCGGGGCGCCTCGTCCAGATCGAGGATGCGGGTGATCATCGTCGTCACCTGCGCCTTGTCGGCGCGGCCCGAACCGGTCACCGCGGCCTTCACCTCGGACGGCGTGTGCAGCGCGACGGGCACACCCCGGCGGGCCGCGGCCACCATGGCCAGGCCCGCCGCCTGGGCGGTCCCCATCACCGTGCCGACGTTGTGCTGGGCGAAGACGCGTTCGACCGCCACGACGTCGGGCACGTGCTCGTCCAGCCATCCGTCGAGGCCCTCGGCGATCTTCAGCAGCCGCAGGTCCGTGGACAGGTCGGCGTCCGACCGGATGACGCCTACCGCGACCATCCGCGCCCGGCGGCCGGGCAGGGAGTCGACGACGCCGACTCCGCACCTGGTCAGGCCGGGATCGACTCCGAGAACGCGCATGGCGTCAGATTCTCACGACCCGGGGCGTAACCCCGGCAGGCTCGACCGACGAAGTGTGCTCGACCGACGGGACGAGCGTCACTCCTCCTCGTCGAGCGCCGCCAGGACCTCGTCGCTCGCGTCGAAGTTGGCGTAGACGCTCTGCACGTCGTCGCTGTCCTCGAGCGCGTCGATGAGGCGCATGATCTTGCGCGCGCCCTCGACGTCCACCTCGACCTGCATCGACGGGTGGAAGATCACGTCGGCGGAGTCGTACTCGATGCCCGCCTCCTGGATGGCCGTACGCACGGGCACCAGGTCGGTCGCCTCGGTCAGCACCTCGATGACCTCGCCCTGGTCCGTGACGTCCTCGGCGCCGGCGTCGAGCGCGGCGAGCATGACCTCGTCCTCGCCCACCCCGTCGGCCTTCGGCACCACGATCAGGCCCTTGCGGGAGAACAGGTACGACACCGAGCCCGGGTCGGCGAGGTTGCCGCCGTTGCGCGTGAACGCCAGGCGCACCTCGGAGGCCGCGCGGTTCTTGTTGTCGGTGAGGCACTCCACCAGGACGGCGATGCCGTTGGTGCCGTAGCCCTCGTACATGATCGTCTGGTAGTCGACGGCGTCGGCGCCCTCGCCCGAACCACGCTTCAGCGCACGGTCGATGTTGTCGTTCGGGACCGACGACTTCTTCGCCTTCTGGACCGCGTCGAACAGCGTCGGGTTACCGGCGAGATCGCCGCCGCCCGTGCGCGCCGCGACCTCGATGTTCTTGATCAGCTTCGCGAAGAGCTTGCCGCGCTTGGCGTCGATCGCGGCCTTCTTGTGCTTGGTCGTGGCCCACTTGGAGTGACCTGACATGCCTCTACCTGACTCCTTGCATTTCCGATGGCTCTTTCAGTGGCGTCTTCAGTGACGTCGAACGGTAGCGGGAGAACCGCTCAGGCGCCCGCGACCATGCCGACGAACAGCCCGTGCACGCGCGTGTCCCCTGTGATCTCGGGGTGGAAAGCGGTGGCGAGCAGCGGCCCCTGCCGTGCTGCAACGATCCTACCGGCGGCCGCCACCTGACGGCCCTGCGTATCCACAGCCGGGATGCGCGCGAGCACCTCGACGTCGCGGCCGGCCTCCTCGATCCAGGGGGCGCGGATGAACGCGGTGCGCACCGGGCCGCCAGCTCCCACGTCGGAGATGCCGACGAAGTCGAGATCCGTCTCGAACGAGTCGACCTGCCGCCCGAACGCGTTGCGCCGCACGACCACGTCCATGCCGCCCACGGTCTGCTGGTCGGCGGTCCCGTCCAGGATCCGGTCGGCGAGCAGGATCATGCCGGCGCACGAGCCGTACACCGGCAGGCCCTCCTTGATCCGCGCCTGCAGCAGGTCGCGCAGCTCGAAGATGCGCAGCAGCTTGTCGATGGTCGTGGACTCCCCGCCGGGGATCACGAGCCCGTCGACGGTCTCCAGCTCGGCCGGCCGCCGCACGGTCACCGCGCGCGCGTTCACGGACTCGAGAGCGGACAGGTGCTCGCGGACGTCGCCCTGCAGGGCGAGTACTCCAACAGTCGGGGTTGCCACAACCATCCATCTTACGGCGCCGCGCCAATCGCCCGAGGATCGAGCCCTTCTGGCCGAAAGATGCCGGCGAACGACGTCAAGGGCCGCTGACCTCGTCATCCATCGCGCCTTCGACGTCCGCACGCCATGCGGCAGCATTACGCGGGCTCATCGGCGGGACATCAGCAAGGTCGTTTCCTAAAACCCAGCGGCGAGGAGACCGGTTGTCCGGGACGATTCGCACCCCGGCCGGGCGGCCGTAGCTCGTGATCTCGTACTCTTCCCCGGTCTCCAGGACATGCTGGATCACCGCGTGTGGGTTCTGCTTCAGCTCGCGGGCGCCGATGGTCCTCATGGGTCCTCATGGCAGCATCGTCGTCGTGGTGTGGACGCACGTCTGTGCCACATTGGGATTGCCCCGGCGATCACGACGTGCACTCCACCGTGAGGCCGGGCGGCAGCGTGGTCACAGCGGACTGGAGCGTCTCGGTCGCGAGCTGCTGCAGGACAGTCTGGTTGATCACACCGACCGTGTCGTGCCGTTGTCGGTGATCGACACCGCCACGTCGTTGATCGTCGCCGTGTAGTCGAGGGCGTGCGGCGCGGTGGTCTCCGGCCAGGTCACCGCTGCCGTCTCGAACAGCTCCCCATCGGTGTCGGTGCAGACCGTGGCAGTGGTCGGCACCGTCCAGGCGATGACCTGGCCCGCTGGACCTGCTGCGGCGCCCTCAACGACCCACACGGCCCAGGCGACACCACCGCCCACGCACACGAGCAGCGTTGCGAGCGCCACTGCCGCAGCACGCGGCGCACGCTTCCCCACCCCGTGACCGTGCTCCGGTCAGTCACGCCGCGCCCGCCTACGCAGCCGCATGCCCGCGGCGACCGCTCCGGCCGCAAGCTGGGCCAGCACCAGCAGGTCCGCCCCGGTACGTGGCAGGCTGCCCGGCCCGCGTGCACCAGAATCAGTCCCGCCACCCTCGCCCTGGCCGACGGCGGAGAGGGTCACGGCCACGTCGATCCGCGCGGTCTGCTGCGAGGTATCCGTGCCGTCCGCCGTCCCGGTGTCATCGCGCGGTTCCGTCCCCGGCTGGGCCGGCCGAACCCGTTCGCCCGGCCGGCCCAGCCTCTGCGGCCGGACCTTCCCGTCCGGCCAGCCCGCCGCCGTCGGCCACCCCAGAGCCGACGGCGGCGGGCAGTTCGGTCGCCCGCGCGGAACGCTCGCGGGCGGCACGGGCGGCGTGGCATCGGCCGCCCGGGGCGCGATCACCCGGAGCGCGAGGGCCGCACTCGCCGCTACGGTGACGGCGGCCGCGAGCGCCCGCACAGTGAACCGGGTCACCGTGTTCCGGGTCGGAGTCTGCACTGATCCGTCCACGTCCGCGGTGCGGTCAGGGGGCCGGCGGATCGAGGTGTGCCTGCGTCACATTGACCGTGAAGTTCTCCAGGGTCGCGGTCAGGGCCTGCGTGAGTCTTTCCATGAGGAGCACCTTCCGTGGAATTTCTCCCTACGCCGCTCACGCTATGCACGGCATCCACGGGTGCGCGCGCCAATAGGGCGGCCCTTTCTGGATTTCACCCGCTATTCTTCTCGACCAGCCGCCGGAACTGCCGATCCGTCCCGCAATGCGGCGTTTAGCGCGTCGATGACAACGAATCGACCGGTAGCGACACATTCGGCGATCTGAAGAGGAGCGATTCGGATATCGCCGATATCGGACGGGATCGCCGACATAAAAATGCCGCGGCAAGTCGATGGATATCGACGCAATGCCACGCAAAAAAGGACACTTTCACCCTCTATACAAACGATGAGAGGCATGTCCTGCCGCGACGGTCGCGTCAGTCGTCGAACTGCTCACCGAGGTGGCGTACCTCGCCGTCCCAGCCGGCCACGAGGTGGTCGACGACGTCCGGCAGCTCCGGAGGGAACACCTCCAACGGCTGGTCGCGAAGCTCCGCCGCCGTCAGCCAGGCCACCTCGTCGAGCAGCTCCCGCTCGGCGTCGGTCCAGCCGTCGGCGTTCACCTCGACGGCGTGCGGTGTCCGGGCCAGGAAGAACACCTCGTACTGGCGGCACGTCTCGGCGTAGAACTCGAAGATCCCGGTTCGCGTGAGCACCGGGCCTATCAGGTCCTCCGCGGCCAGCACGATGCCGACCTCCTCGCGGGTCTCCCGCAGCGCGGCCTGCACCGGGGTCTCCCCCGGGTCGATGCCGCCACCCACCGTGAACCACCAGGAACGTTCGGGCTGGTTCACGTCGTGCCCGCGCATCACGAGTGCGCGGCCGTCGTCGTCCATCAGGATCACGCGGGCTGCCGAACGCTCCCGGATGCCGTCCGGCCCCGGCACCCAGTCGTCACCGAGCGACGTGCTCGACGACGAAGCGCCGGGCCCCATCTCGGCGGCGGATGTCACCAGCCCCGCTCCGCCGGCCGGACGGGCTGCGGCTCCTCCGCGAGGTTGATCAGAACGGTCGCTACGCCAGGTCATGCGATGACGATACGTGGACACCACTTGCCACCATCGTCAGCAGCTCCGGCCAGGACTCCTGGAGCAGCTCGACAACGGCTCCCGACCCGAAGGTGCAGCTGCTCAGCACGGGAGATCGTCACCCAGGTATCGGCGCACCGGGTCCTCCAGGCGCAGCGTCCCGGACACGACCTGCCGCATGACCGCGAGTGCGGTGAAGCTCTTGCTGCCGCTCTGCGGGGCGGCGCGCGGGGTGCTCGACCAGGGCGACGACCCGCGCGGACATGAAGCGAGCCGTCCGGACCGGCGTACCGCCACGAGTGACCTCGGTGACCTCGACGATCCCGCGACCCTGCGTCACCTCGACCCGCCGGCCGGCACGGGTGGCTTCGACCTCATAGGTTCGAGTCGCTCCACCGGCGTCGATGACGACCTCGACACGATCACCCCTCATAGTGACCCTCCCTGGGCCGAGCGCTGACGATCAGGCGACGAATGGACGTCGGACCCGGATCATCCGCTACCTGGTACAACCGGAGGTCGGCAGCTGGTCATCCCGCGGCACAGTGGTCACTCCCGGGTGACCACGTGCGAGAGGTCGACCTCCCACCGGTCCAGGCCGCCCTGCGGGAGCTGCCAGACGTACTCGTTCTTGAGCTTGCCGCCGTCCTCGGCGAACGGTCCGGTGTGGTGCCCGTAGAACGCGACGGTGGGGAGCGTGCCCTCCGGCGCGGTGCGGATCCCGTTGTTGAAGTCGCCGTTCCGGCGGCGCAGCTCGTCCGCCACGAACGCCCTGAACCGTGCCTGGTCCAGGGAGGCCGCCGACGTCGCGCTCTCAGTGAGCTGGATCGCGATGTGGAGCTGTCGGTCGCCGTTATGGTCCTCGTAGCTGATCAGGCGGTGGTTCTCGACCGCCTCCAGCAGTTCGGGGTCGCTGTAGATCACGTCCCGGAGGGCGTCGGGTCCGACGACGGCGCCGTTGTAGTCTACGGACATGTCGGAGCGCCCGTAGTGGAACAGGAGTGGAAGGTCGAGGAACTTCTCCTCGATGACCTGCTCGTGGCCGAGCTCCCTCAGGACCGGCAGGAGGTCGCGCATGCGCAGCACGTGACCGCGGTCGTGGATGTTGTACCGGATGCGCGGGTTGATGTTCCGGTCGCGGACGATCGTGACGACCAGCTCCCCGTCGTCGTTGGTCTCCAGCAGATAGTCGAACGGGTTGAACTGGAAGATCATGGGCAGCACGCCGTACTCGCCGGTCTTGGTCAGACGGTCGGACAGGCGCTGGTCCTCGCTGATCGCGCGCCGCAGCGCGACCGTGAAGTCGGTCTCGATACTGAGGTTGATCTCGAGGTCGCTGGCCCCGTAGGAGCCGAACACGCTGTGGGCGTAGCGCAGGATGTGCGAGCGCATGTTCTCGCTGATGCCCTCGCCGCCGAACGCGGCCACGATGTCGTAGTCCGCCCAGTTCAGCCGGTCGTCCTCGAACAGTGACTTCAGGAACGGCGGGTAGCTGGTGATGATGTAGGTGTAGTCGGTCCCGAACTCCCTCATCGTGTTGATGATCTTGTCCTTGTCCGGCCCGCACGACTTGATCATCGTGATCTCGGTCAGCGACGTCGTGACGTTCATGCCGGTCGCCCACGCCCCGAGGGAGAACGCGTTGAGCAGGAAGGGCTGCTTCCGCAAGGTGGACGCCGTCCGCGCGAAACCCACCTGGAGCAGCTGACGCGTAGCGGCCCGCTCCTCACGCCCCCTGACCCAGCTCGTGGGCATCCCGGAGCTCCCGGAGGACTCGTCGACGACCACACCGCGACGGGGCAGCCGGCCTCCGACACACCGTTCGCTGACGCTCCACCGCTTGATGTACGAGTCCTTGTCCATCTCCGGGACCGCCCGGAGCGCCTCGGTCAGCGAACCCGTGAAGACCAGGCGGTCACGGCGACCATGCTCCGCGAGGAAGGCGCGGTAGGCGGGCACCTGCCGTGCGGCGAGCTCGAACGTGCGCCAGGCCCTGAGCCGGCCCAGCCACCAGCGCAGGGGCTCGATCCCCGGACCGAGGAGCAGCTTGTGCGTGTGCACGCTGTGCGTCAGGGGGCGGACCACGCCGTCGACCAGGGCCACGAGCGAGAAGGCGAGGAGACGCTTCATGCGCCGGCTCCGATCAGCATCGATGTGGCAGGACGACGGTGCGCCACGGGCGGGGTCTTGCTGTATCCGAACCGGAAGAGCATCCAGGCCATCCGGCTACCGCCCTCGTCGGCGGCCACCGCCGAGGCGAAGGCACGGTGCGAGCCGGGGTTGGTGATGACCGTCCCGAACGGGTGCAGCCGGACGCCGTGGGCGGTGAGCTCCAACCAGAGCCGCATGAAGGTGCGGCCCGCCTCGATGTAGTCGGACGGGTTCGCGAAGGGGCCCTCCAGCCAGCCGAGCTGACGGACGCCGCGCATGGTGTTCAGGTACATGGTGCGGACCGCCCCGCCGATCACCGGTGCGTCCCACAGGCCGCGGTGCGTCATCGCGAACCGGAGCAGGCTGCCCGGCATCAGCATCGCCTCGGCGCTCAGGCCGTCGGCCCTCTGGCGGGCGTCCTGCTTGCTGAAGCGCAGCCACGCCATGATCTCGTCGTAGACCGCGTCGTTACGGAGGTCGGAGAACAGCGTCGCCTGGTTGATGTGCACCAGCCTGCGGACGGTCGAACGGTCGGAGGTGGTGCGGAACGTGTGCCCGCCGGCGTCCGCCACGTCGGACGCCGCCGCCACGACCTCGGCCGGGACCGGCCGCGCGTCATACGGGCGGCGGGACGTGCCGCGGACTCGGAACAGCTGCAGCCGGGCGACATCGTCCGCGGTCGCCGTCCGGGGTGTGAGGGTCACCGTTCCCAGGAAGTGCAGGCGGTCCGGGCTCCCGAAGTCCATCTCGCTGTGGTCGAGGTTCTCGGCCACGTCGTAGCCGAGCCCGCCCGCGACCGTGCGGAGCGACTCCAGGAAGACCCCCGCGCAGACGTGCCCGAAGGGGATGCCGAAGGACTCGGCGGGCAGACCCAGGTCCAGGTCGTAATAGACCTCGGCGGTACGGGAGTCGACGGGCCGGACCTTGATCGGCTGCGAGTTGTGCGGGGACGGGTAGTAGCGGGCATCCTCCACGATGCTCAGCCACGGTTCAGCCGGGTTCATCAGGTGCATCTCCGTTCGGCACGCCGTCGGCCGCCGTCGGACAAAAGGTAGTGCAGTGGCGAACGCGGCGGCACCTATATGACGGCTGCCGCAGGCGCTCGCCGCTCCCGCTGCCGGTACTCGCGGGGCGTGACGCCCGTCTCCGTGAGGAACTGCCGGTTGAAGTTCGACAGGTTGGTGTAGCCGACCTCCTCGCAGATCCGGGCCACCTTCAGGTCGGTAGAGACCAGCAGGCGACAGGCCTGGGAGATCCGGAGCCGTCGGACCACCTCGGTGAAGCTCAGCCCGCTGGCGCGCTTGAAGTGCTTGGAGAACGACGGCTGGGACATGTAGGCCAGCTCGGCCGCGCGCTGTGCGGTGATGGGCCGCCGGAGGTCCTGGAGGATGTAGGCCAGGCCGGCTTCGACGGCGGCCACGCTCTCCTGGCTCGTGGAGTCGGCGATCCAGGTGCTGTTGATGCGGAGCACTTCACTCTCGGGCGCTCCGCCGAGGAAAGCCAGGAGCGTGTAGAGCGCGCCGATGCGCGCGACCCCGGTGCACCGGCCCACGTCCTCGACGAGCTGGGCGGCCTGCCGACCGGTCTCCCCGACGAACTCGATGCCCCGCTGGGACAGCTCGAGCAGCCCGGTGACCTCCGCGAGCTCGGGAATCACCTTGATCGAGTCGCGCAGCCAGTCGGGATGGAGCTGGATGACGACGTCGCGGTTCACGACGACCTCACCCGGGGCGAGGTCGCTCATCCAGTCATGTGGCACTCCGCTGCCCACCATGGCGACGTGGCCCGGCCCGAACCGGCCGATCTGGTCGCCGATGATGTAGCTGCCATGGCTGGACCGGATCAGGTGGATCTCGTACTCGGGGTGCCGGTTCCAGCGGGCGACGTCCGTGGGGTAGTCGTGCTGCTTCCACCGGAACGACTGCGTCGGCGGGACGGAGATGAGCTCGAGCGTGGCGGGCTGCGAGGTCACCCGCTCGAGCTCGGCCGCGTAGGCGGGGTCGGAGGCGACCACGGCCAGTCCTTTCCGTCGTCCTGTGGAATGAAAGTATCAGTATCTGTTCAGGATCGGCGTAGTTTCAACGACGCGAGGCTGCGACTGTCGTATTCCGACCACATCGCATGACCACGAGTTCGGGTCTGGGCCGAGCGCCACCGACGGCTGCTTCACCATCCTCAGGCCCTCGAACGGTCAGTGCCATGAGTGACATAGGAGTACTCGTGAAGGCCAACCGACGCACGTCCCTGATCAGCGTCACGCTGTTGGGCACCTTGCTGGCGACATCCGCCTGCTCATCCTCCGGCGGCGAAGCCGGAGAAGACGTCACCCTCACCATCGCCACGGTGAACAACCCGCAGATGCAGGACATGGAGGAGCTGAAGAGCCACTTCGAGGCGGACAACCCCGGGATCACCGTCGACTTCGTGACCATGGAGGAAGGGGACCTGCGAGCGGCGGTGACCGCCGACGTCGCCTCCGGCGCCGGCCAGTACGACATCGTGACCGTCGGCGCCTACGAGGTCCCCCAGTGGGGCGCGCAGGACTGGCTCCTGGACCTCACGGAGCCCCTCGAGTCGGACGCCGAGTACGACGTCGACGACATCCTGCCCCCGCTGCGGGACGCGCTCTCGGTCGACGGCCGGCAGTACGCGGTGCCGTTCTACGGGGAGTCGTCGATCCTCATGTACAACAAGGAGATGTTCGCCGAGGCGGGCATCGAGATCTCGAACAACCCCACCTGGCAGGAGGTCGCCGAGTACGCGGCCGAGCTGGACACCGACGAGCACGCGGGCATCTGCCTGCGCGGCAAGCCCGGCTGGGGCGACCTCTTCGCACCCCTGACCACCGTCGTGCAGACCTTCGGCGGCAACTGGTACGACGAGAACTGGGACGCCCAGGTCAACTCGCCCGAGTTCGTGGAGGGCGTCGAGTTCTACGTCGACCTCCTCAACGAGCACGGGCAGGCGGACCCGGTGTCCTTCAGCTTCACCGAGTGCCTGAACCTCCTGAGCTCCGGCAAGGTCGCCATGTGGTACGACGCCTCCGTCGCCGCCTCCATCCTCGAGGACCCGGAGGCATCGGAGGTCGCGGGCCAGATGGGGTACACCCACGCGCCCGTGTCCGAGACCGAGGAGTCCGGCTGGCTCTGGTCCTGGAACCTCGCGGTGCCCAGGACGACGAAGAACGCCGAGGCCGCGACCACGTTCGTCAAGTGGGCGACGAGCAAGGAGTACCACCAGCTCGTCGGCGAGGAGCTGGGCTGGACCCGCGTCCCGCCGGGCGCCCGCACGTCCACCTACTCGATCCCCGAGTACGAGGAGGCCGCCGCCGCATTCGCCCCGATCACCCTCGAGGTGATGGAGAGCGTCGACCCGACGCACCCGGGCGTCGACCCGCAGCCGTACGTCGGCATCCAGTACGTCCCGATCCCGGAGTTCCAGGACGTCGGCAACCAGGTCGCCCAGGAGGTCGCTGACGCGATTGCCGGCCGCACCACCGTCCAGGACGCCCTCGACCGCGGACAGGGCATCGCCCAGACCGCCGGCGACCTGCAGAAGTAGTCCGCATCGACGGGTCGACGCCCCTGGTGCACGCCGGCACGAACACCGGCGTGCACCAGGGGCCCGGCCGGAGGCTCCATGACCAGCAACTCTGAAACGACCACACCTCCTAGCGGCCCCGCCGCTGACGCGAGCACCGCGCGGACGCCCCTCGGGATGTGGAACAGCAAGCCCCGTCAACCGGTCGCCGGTGGAGCGGCGGCGAAGCAGACGGCACGGCTCGCCCGCGGCCTCGTCCTGCCCGGCCTGATCTTCACGATCCTGCTGACCCAGATCCCGTTCGTCGTGACGATCATCTTCTCGTTCCTCCAGTGGAACCAGCTGCGCCCCGACGAGATCCGCTTCACCGGCTGGGACAACTACGCCGTCGTGTTCACCGGACCGGACTTCCTGAGGTCGCTGCTGGCGACCGTCACCATCACCGGCTCCGCAGTGCTGCTGTCGCTCCTGCTCGGCCTGTTCCTCGCGGTGCTGCTGGACCGCAAGTTCCGCGGACGCGGTCTGGCGCGCACACTCGCCATCACCCCGTTCCTGGTGATGCCCGCCGCCGCGGCACTCGTGTGGAAGTGGCTGATGCTCGACTCCAACGTCGGCATGGTCAACTGGTCGCTCGGGCTGTTCGGGATCGACCCGGTGCAGTGGAACACGAACTACCCGTGGGTCACCATCGTCATGGTCCTGGTGTGGCAGTACACGCCGTTCATGATGCTGATCCTGATGGCAGGGCTCCAGAGCCAGGGCGGGGACGTCCTGGAGGCGGCGGCCGTGGACGGCGCGGGACCCGTCCGGGTCTTCTGGTCGCTCACCCTCCCCCACCTGCGTCCGTACGCCGAGATCGCGACGCTCCTCGGGTCGATCATGCTGCTGCAGGTCTTCGACCCGATCGCGATCATGACCAAGGGCACCGGCGGCACCAAGACCCTGTCCTACCTGCTGTACGAGCGGGCGTTCATCGGCCTGGACATCGGCCAGGCCGCGGCGTTCGGCGTCGTCGCCGTCATCGTCACCATCGGTTTCGCCATGATCACCCTGCGCAGCGTGTTCTCCATCTTCGTCGAAGGGAAGGTGCGCTGATGCGGGTCTTCAAGGAAAGTCTGGTCACCAGCCTCACGTGGCTGATCGTGCTGCTCTTCTTCTTCCCGATCGCGTGGATGGTGTTCACGGCCCTCAAGTCGGAGAACGACGCCGCGGCCATCCCGCCCCGGTTCGACGCCGCGCTGAGCCTCGACCAGTTCCGGGCCGTGATCGACACGGGCATCGGGGACTACCTCACGAGCTCCTTCATCGCGAGCGTCGGCTCGACCGTGCTGGTCCTGGCGCTCGCGATCCCGGTGGCCTACGGGCTGAGCATCCGGCCGATCGTCAAGGTCCGGGACGTGCTGTTCTTCTTCATCTCGACGCGCTTCCTGCCGGCCGCGGCGTCCATCCTGCCGATCTTCATCATCCTGAAGACCATCGGAGCGCTGGACAACATCAACGTGATGCTGCTGCTCTACGCCGCGATGAACCTGCCCATCGCCGTCTGGATGATGCGCTCCTTCTTCAGCGAGGTGCCGGAGGAGATCGTCGAGGCCGCGCGCCTCGACGGAGCGAACCTGCGCACCGAGCTGGTCCGGGTCGTCCTGCCCATCGTGCTGCCGGGCGTCGCCGCCGTCGCGCTGATCTGTTTCATCTTCGCGTGGAACGAGTACTTCCTCGCGAACCTCCTCACGACCGTCGAGGCCCGGACCGTGCCGCCGTTCCTGGCCAGCTTCGTCTCCGGCCGCGGACAGTTCCTCGCCATTCTCTCGGCCGCCTCGACCCTCGCCGTCCTTCCGGTGGTGCTCGCCGGCTGGCTCGCCCAGAAGCAGCTCGTCCGCGGCCTGGCGATGGGGGCGGTCAAGTGATGATGTTGCGCGCCGTCGTCGAACCCGGGACGGGCACCCGGCTGCACCACACCACCGTTCCGACCCCAGGGGACGGCGAAGTGCTGGTCCGCAGCACACTGGTCGGGATCTGCGGGTCCGACACCCACGCCCTGGCCGGCCACCACCCCTTCCTGACCGGCCCGTACGTGCCGGGCCATGAGGCGATCGGCGAGGTCGTCTCCACCGGGCCGGGCGTCGACGGCCCTGTGCGACCGGGGCAACGGGTGCTGCTCAAGCCGAACGTGGCGTGCGGCACCTGCCTCAACTGCCGCGCCGACCGCACCAACGCCTGCGAGACCCTCGCCTGGGTGGGTTGTGATCCCTCCGATGCGCTCCCGGGCGCCATGGCCGACTACTTCGTCGCTCCTGCCAGGAACCTCTACGCCGTGCCGGACGGACTGAGCGACGAAGCGGCGGCCCTGGTCGAGTGCCTGGCCACCCCGGTGCACGCCGCCCGGATCGCGGGCGACCTCAGCGGCGCACGCGTGGTCGTCCTCGGGGCCGGGACGATCGGGCTGCTCTGCGTGCTCGCCGCGCTGCACGCCGGGGCTGCCTCGGTGGTCGTCACGGACATGGAACAGAGCAAGGTGGACCGCGCGAGACGTGTCGGGGCGGCCGGCGGGGTGATCGCGACGTCCGAGCGGTTGCCCGACGAGGTCCGCGAGCTGCTCGGCGGACCGGCCGACGTCGTCTTCGACTGCGTGGCGAACGGCCGCTCCCTGGACCAGGCGGTCGGCCTGCTGCGCCGGGCCGGAACGCTGCTGATCGTCGGCGTACCTCCCCGGCCCGACCCGATCAATCTCCCGCTGGTCCAGGACTGGGAGCTGCGTGTGCAGGGCTGCGCGGCTTATACCGAGGCGGACATCGTCACGGCCCTCGGTATCGCCGTCGACGGCGGGCTCCCGGTCGACGAGATCGTGTCAGGCACCTACGAGCTCGGCCACATCGCGGAGGCCTTCGCCGCTGCCGGAGCGGACACCTCGGGGAAGGTCATGATCTCCATGGCCAGGTGAGCCGTTCGCCCGCCGCACCTGGGGTGGCTCATGTGCGGCGGGTGGGTGCCGGGCGATCGGTTGTCAAGGAGCGGTGTCGCTAGACCCCGAGGCGGGCCTGGGCCGTGCTCGCCCGCTCGACCAGGGCGGGGCGCACGGTCACGGTACGGTGACGGTGCTCGCCGGCCGGGGTGTTCAGCTCCTCCAGCAGCAGCGCTGCCGCGGCCTCGCCCATCTTCGCGCCTCGCAGCTCGACCGTGGTCAGCGCGACGGGGCCGCTCCGCGCCGACCGGTTGTCCTCACAGCCGACGACGGCGATGTCGCCGGGCACCTCAGCGACCAGAGCAGTGTGCAGGCCGTCCGCGATGCCGTTGCCGAGGTCGTCGGTGACCGCCACGACGCCGTCGGGGAGCGGGCGCCCAGTGCGGCCGGCGAGGGCGTGTGCGACCGCCTGGCCGCCCTCGAAGCGGAGCCCGTCGGCGTCGATGGTCTCCAGCGACACACCCTGCGCCTCAGCGACCGCACGCCGCACACCCGCGCGCCTGGCCCGGACCGGCTGGTACTCGTCGCGAGCGGCGACGAACGCGAGGCGCGTGCACCCCGTCTCGATGAGGTGCCGCGCGGCGACGTATCCGACCTGCTCGTTGTCCACCAGCACCGTGCAGCACTCGACCCCGGCCTGCTCGTAGTTGAGCAGCACGATCGGCCGGCCGTGTGAACGCATCCGCTCGATGCCGTCGAGGGAGTCCTCCATCGGCGAGAGCAGGACCCCTGCGACGCGAGCCTCGTCGAACAGGTGCAGGTAGTCGTCCTGCCGGCGCATGTCGCACGCCGCATTCCCCAGGACCAGCCGCAGCCCGACGCCGTCGGCGCCCTGCTGGGCACCGTGCGCCATGTCCACGTACAGCGAGTTGTCGAGGTCGGCCAGGACCATCCCGATCGAGCTCGTCGTGCCGGTCGCCAGCAGCCGGGCGGCGTCGTTACGCACGAAACCCAGCTCCGCGATCGCCGCCCGGACCCGCTCGGCGGTCGCCTCCGCGACCTTCTCGGGCCGGTTGATCACGTTCGAGACCGTGGCGATCGAGACCCCCGCATGGTGCGCGACGTCGAGCATGCTCGGGTTCGTCTTCTTCGGCGTCGCCGGCACCTCGTCACCTCTCTCGTTCGCCCTGCCCAGAGGGTATCTGCCGCCGACTCTGGTTTAAGCGCTTAATTCTCCGCTAGGCTGCGCCCGGCCGCACGGGCACGTGCGTGCCTCTCGCGACGAAGGAGTCGAGATGAGAGCAAACCTCCGGACCCGGCTGCGCGGCATCGCCGCCGCCCTGGGATCCCTGGCGTTCCTGCTGGCCGGCGTGTTCGCCGTCCCCACCACCGCCACCGCGCTGGAGGGCGAGATCAATCTCCACGACCCGAGCGTCATCAAGGCCGGCGGCTGTTACTACGCGTACTCGACCGGGTTCGAGAACGACCCGGCCAACCGCACGGGCTCGATCACGACCTACCGCACCTGCGAGCCGACGCCGGACCGCGGCTGGCGGAAGGTCGGCAACGTCTGGGAGTCCACACCGGCCTGGATCACCCAGGCGCACGGCGGCCAGACCCCGCCGAACATCTGGGCACCCGACATCAACTACATCGACGGTGAGTACCACCTGTACTACGCCACCGCGATCTGGGGCGTCGACCACGCCGCGATGGGCCTGGCGACGGCTCCGAGCCCCACCGGGCCCTGGACCGACCGGGGCATGGTCACGGACGTCAACTACCCGATCGACCCCGACGTGGTCCGCGGCGGGGACGGGCGCCTGTACCTGGCATGGGGCTCGTGGAACGGCATCTACATGCACGTGCTCGACGAGTCCACCGGCAAGCTCTCCACGTCCGACCACAACCTGTGGCGCATCGCCACGAACGTGGAGGGCGTCTCCATCGTCCGGGACGGCGCGTACTTCTACCTGCTCGCACCCACGGGCACCTGCTGCAGCGGCACCAGCAGCACCTACCACACCGTCGTCGGCCGGGCCACGTCCGTGGCCGGGCCGTACTACGACCGCGACGGACGGAACCTCCTCAACGGCAGCCAGACCGTGATCATGCGCGGGGCCTGGCCGCGCGTCGGCGCAGGAGGTGGCGACGTGTACACCGACGGCGGCAACCGGTACTTCGCCTACCACTACTACGACGCGGACAACGGCGGACGCGGGACCCTGGACATCCGCCAGCTCACCTTCGCCGCCGGCTGGCCGATCCTCGACGCCCCGCTCGGCAGGACCGACGCTGTCCTGCAGGTCAGGCACTCCTCGATGTGCGCGGACGTCTGGTTCGAGAGCACCGAGGCCGGGGCCGGGGTGAGCCAGGGCAACTGCAACGGCGGGGACAACCAGCTCTGGCAGACCACGCGCACCGGCAACACCTACCAGTTCCGCGCCACCCACTCCGGGCAGTGCCTCGCGATTCTCGGCAGCTCCACGACCCAGGGCGCCACCGTGAACCAGTGGACCTGCAACGGCGCCGACGACCAGAAGTGGGAGCGCGTCCCCGTCCTCGGCGCGTATTCCCTGCTCCGGAACGTCGCCACCGGCCAGTGTCTCGAGGTCTCGGCACACTCGACCACCAATGGCGCTGCGCTCAGCCAGTGGCCGTGCAACCGCGGCGACAACCAGCTCTGGCTCATGGACTGACCGGCACCCCTACGGCGTCGACGACGGACCGCACCGTCGTCGACGCCGTGGGCCTGAGCATGGGGGCCGGTCAGTTCACGTTCGTGACGGGTCGATAGCGGGCGCCATCCTGCGTCCTTGCGAGACGCGCCGCCGGGAGACCATCGGGTCTCCCGGCGGCGTACCCGTCAGGCCGATGCCTCGGTAACGCCTACCAGCGGCGGGGCGCTGTGGTGGATGGGGACTCCGGTGTGCAGCGGTACCCCGGTGCCACCGTGCCGGTGCGCGACGATCTCGGCGGCGATGGAGAGCGCCGTCTCCTGCGGGGTGCGTGCACCCAGGTCGAGGCCGATCGGTGAGTGCAGCCGGTCGAGCTCGTGGTCGGTCAGGCCCGCTTCGCGCAGCCGGGTCAGGCGTTCCTCGTGGGTGCGGCGCGAGCCCATGGCCCCGACGTAGGCCGTTCGAGTCATGGGCATCCGGGACGACATCCGTGAGTTCCTGACCACCCGCCGGGCCCGGCTCACGCCCGACCAGGTCGGCCTGCCGGACTTCGGCGGACGACGTCGGGTGCCCGGCTTGCGCCGCGAAGAGGTCGCCATGGTCGCGGGCCTGAGCGTCGAGTACTACGTGCGCCTGGAACGCGGCCACGCGACCGGGGTCTCCGAGGCAGTCCTGGAGGGATCAGCCGCGCCCTCCAGCTCGACGACGCCGAACGGGAACACCTCTACGCCCTCGTCCGCGCAGCGAACCAGGGCGCGCACCCGCAGCGACGCCGCACACGCACCAGGACCGACCAGATCCGACCCCGTGTGCAGCAGCTTCTCGACGCGATGGACAACGTGCCTGCCCTGGTCCAGAACGGGCGGCTCGACATCGTCGCCACCAACAAGCTCGGACGGGCCCTGTACTCCGAGATGTACGTACAGCCGCAAGGACCGGTGAACTTCGCACGGTTCGCCTTCCTCGATCCCCGCGCCGAGCCCTTCTACCGGGACTGGGAGAGCGCTAGCCGGCAGACCGTCGCGGTCCTGCGCGCCGAGGCCGGCCGCGCCCCGTACGACCGCGCCCTCAGCGACCTGGTCGGCGAACTCTCCACCTGCAGCGACACCTTCCGCACCCTCTGGGCATCGCACGACGTACGCGAGCACCGCACCGGCCTCAAGACCCTGACCCACCCCGTCGTCGGCGACTTGGACCTCGACTTCGAAGCCATGGACCTCACATCCGACCGCGGCATCCAGCTGATCGCCTACTCCGCCGTGCCCGGCTCGGCATCACACGACGCCCTCAAGCTACTCAGCAGCTGGACGGCGACGACCGTCGATGCCCGGAGCACCGACCAGAACGTCGCCGGCCGCAACTGACCGACCAGGGGTGCCCTGGCAGTACACCCCTCGTCAGGGACTCCCGCGAGCGCACCGGGGCCGGAAGGCTGACGAGCATGCTCAGCACGAAGAAGCTCCTCGCCGCCCCGCTGGCCCTCGGGCTCGCGCTCCTGATGACCGCCTGCACACCCACTGGGTCCGCCACGCAAACCGGGTCCGCCACGGAACCCGAGGAGACCGACCCGCTCACGGGCCAGTGGCAGATAACCTCGCTCGAAGCCGGTACCGAGGGCGACCTCGAACCCGTGCCGTACTCCGGTCAGATCATCTTCACGGAGGCCGACACCATGGCCGTCCAGGCGATGAACCCGGACACAGAAGCCCCGGACACGCCGTACACCGTGAACGGGTACGAGGCGTACTACGGGAACGTCGCGATCGACGAGGCCGATGGCACCTTCGAGGTGACCATCGAGTCCGCCGCGGTCCGCGACCTCATCGGGCAGAGCCTGACCCGGAACTTCGAGGTGTCCGACGACGCCCTCGTGCTGACGCCCGCCGACCCCGCCGAGGGCTGGCGCGTAACCTACGAGCGGTCCTGACCGCCTGAGGGGTCCTGTCCGGGCCTCCCACTACGGAGGCGGCGGGGCGTTTGATGAGTTCCGAACGGACACGAGAGGAAACCACACCGTGGAACTTGGCCTGCACATCGCCGACTTCACCTGGACCGGCAGCGCGCCCGCGCTCGGTCCGACCCTCGCGCAGCACGTACGCAGCGCCGAGCAAGCCGGCATCACGCGCGTCACCGTGATGGACCACTTCTGGCAGATCCCCGGCGTCGGTCCGGTCGAGCACGAGATGTACGAGGCGTACACGGCGCTCGGGTTCATCGCCGCGCACACCGAGAAGGCCCTGCTGCACACACTCGTCACCGGCGTGATCTACCGCGAGCCGGCGCTGCTGGCCAAGGCCGTCACGACCCTCGACGCCCTCTCGGGCGGACGGGCCGGCCTCGGTATCGGTGCCGCATGGAACGCCGACGAGTCCGAAGGGCTCGGGTTCCCGTTCCCGCCCGTCAGGGAGCGGTTCGACCGGCTGGAGGAGGCCATCCAGATCTGCCTGCAGATGTGGTCCGACTCCGAGGAGCCGTTCGAGGGGACGCACTACCAGCTCGGACGCACGCTGGACTCGCCCGGGCCGCTGCGCCGCCCATACCTGATAATCGGCGGTGGCGGCGAGAAGCGGACGCTCCGCCTGGTTGCGCAGTACGCGGACGCCTGCAACATCGGTGCCGGGCCTGAGGCCGGTCACAAGCTCGACGTGCTGCGCGCCCACTGCGACGCCGTCGGCCGTGACTACGACCAGATCGAGAAGACCGCCATGCTCACCCTCGACCCGCACGACGACGCGGACGCCCTGGTGCGCAACGCCGAGGAGATGCGCGAGCTCGGCTACACCGTGGCCTACGTCTACGCGCGCGACATCACCGAACCGGCGAAGATCATCGACACCCTCGCGACGGCGGCGGACCGGCTCCGTTGAGCTAGGCCTTGAGATCGTCGAACAGGTGACACAACGAAGGAGCAGCATGACCACCATCGCCATCGTGGGCGCGGGCCCGGGCCTGGGTGCCGCCGTCGCCCGCAGGTTCGGGGCCGAGGGCTTCGCGGTCGCCCTGGTCTCCCGCACCCAGGAACGCCTCGACCAGCTCGCCGCCGACCTCCGGGCTGAGGGCGTCACCGCCCGCGGTTACGCGGCCGACGTCCGCGACGCGGAGTCGCTGACCGCCGCGCTCGGCCGGGCGGCAGCGGAGCTCGGGACCATCGAGGTGCTCGAGTACAGCCCGATCCCGCAGCGGGAGTTCCTGCGGCCCGTCCTGGAAACGACCGTCGACGACCTGACCGCCGCGGTCGAGTTCTCCGTGCTCGGACCGGTCACCGCCGTCCAGCAGGTACTCCCCGGCATGCGGTCGCTCGGCCGGGGAACCTTCCTGTTCGTCAACGGCGGCAGCGGCGCCCGCCCCAACCCGAGGGTCGCGGGCACGTCGATCGCGTTCGCCGGCGAGAGCGCCTACGCCAGCATGCTCCACGACGTCCTGGCCGGCGAGAACATCCACATCGGCCAGCTGATCATCCCCGGCGCGATCCGGCCCGGGCACCCCACCCACGACCCGGCGGTGCTGGCCGACACCCTGTGGACGATCCACAGCGACCGGGGCGAGTTCCGGACGTTCGCCGACCAGCTCGACGCCTGAAGAACTGCCCCCAGAAGAACCACCGACAAGGAACCCGATGCGTCCCCGCCACATCCAGTCGTTGATCGCGATCGCCGCGGTGTCCTGCTTCGCCCTCGCGGCCTGCACCGCCGCGCAGACGCAGTCCGTGTCCCCGTCGGCATCGGCATCGGCTCCTGCAGCACCATCGACGACACCGCCGGCACCCTCCGGCGAGTCCGGCGGGGTGGTCCCCTCGGGTGAGCCCGTCGACGTCGTCACCGGGCTCGTCGCGCCCTGGTCCGTCGCCTTCCTCGGCGACACTCCCCTGATCAGCCAGCGCGACGACGGGACCATCCTGGAGGTCACGGGCGACAGGACCCGGGCCATCGGCACGGTCGCGGGCGTGGAGCACGTCGGCGAGTCCGGGTTGCTCGGGCTCGCGGTCGACGACCAGGACCGGCTCTACGCCTACTCCACAGGCCCGGATGGCAACCGCATCCAGCGCTACACGGTTACCGGCGAGCCCGGGTCACTGGCTCTGGGCGAGCCGGAGTCCATCATCGACGGCCTTCCCTCGGCCAGCTATCACGACGGCGGCCGCATCGCCTTCGGCCCGGACGGTCTGCTCTACGCCACCGTCGGAGACGCCGGACAGGGAGACACCGCACAGGACGTCGACAGCCTCGGCGGGAAGATCCTGCGCATGACGCCCGACGGCGACGTGCCGGACGACAACCCGTTCCCCGGGTCGCTCGTCTACAGCTACGGGCACCGCAACCCCCAGGGCCTCGCCTGGGCCGACGACGGAACCCTGTTCGCCGCCGAGTTCGGGCAGGACACCTGGGACGAGCTCAACATCATCACCCCCGGCGGCAACTACGGCTGGCCCGAGGTCGAGGGCATCGCCGGACGGGAGGACTACATCGATCCCGTCCAGCAGTGGAGCCCCGAGCAGGCCAGCCCGAGCGGCATCACCATCGCCGGCGGCACCATCTTCCTCGCGAATCTCCGCGGCCAGGTGCTGCGCGCCGTCCCGGTCGCCGACCCCACCACGTCCACCGACTTCTACGCCGGCGAGTACGGGCGCATCCGGGCCGTCATACCCGCGCCCGACGGCGATCTCTGGTTCCTCACCAACAACACCGACGGCCGCGGCACACCGACCGCCGGCGATGACCGCCTCCTGAGCGTGCCGCTCAGCTAGCCGGTGCGCATGTGGGTTCGTTGGCCCTGCTGCCCGAAGAGGATGAGCAGCTCCAGGGGGCGCGTCCCGACGTTGGCGATCGCATGCGGGGTGCGGGTGTCGAACTCGGCGGCCTCGCCCGAGCCCATCTCGAAGTCCTTGTCGCCGAGCGCGAGCCGCAGCGTGCCGCTGAGGACGTAGATCCACTCGTGCCCCTCGTGCACCTGTAGGTCGAGCTTCTCGGGTACCGACGACGGCACCGGGATCACCTGCTTGAACGCGTTGAGGCCGCCCGCCTCGCGGGACAACGGGACCCACACCACGCCCCGGCGATTGACCGGCCGCGGGTGGATACGAGGATCGCCTGTCGCCGGCGCCCCCACCAGGTCGTCCAGCGGCATCCGGTAGGCCCGGGCGAGCGGGAGCAGCACCTCGAGCGTCGGACGGCGCTGCCCGGACTCGATCCGCGACAGCGTGCTGACCGACATGCCGGTCAGCTCGGCGACCTGACCCAGCGTGGACCGCCGCTGCTTGCGTATCGCGCGCAGGCGCGGCCCCACGGCGTCCAGGACGGCATCGAGGTCATCAGCCATGCGCCCATCGTGACATGCGGCCCTTTGCGGTTCTGGCAAATCTCGGATCGATCCTGGCAACCAGCGGTTAGGGCTCATCAACACCCAGGCCCCGCCCCGGAGCCTGCGACGAGAGAGGACCGGCATGTCCGCCCCCACAACCAGCCAGGTGGATCGCCCCAGAACCGGGCGACGACGTTTCCCCTACGCCCCCGTCATCGTGCTCACCCTCATGCAGGTGACGCTGGTGATCGACAACAGCGTCGTGGTTCGGCGAGCGTGCGGTCGGGTCGGCCGGCATGGGCGGCCTCCTGCTCGGCCTGGTGTGGATGTCCCGCCTGACCCCGGACAGCGGCTACCTCGACGGCCTCCTCGGACCGTTCCTGCTGCTGGGTCTGGGCGCCGGTCTCACCGTCGCGCCGCTCACGGCGGTGATCATGCACAACGCACCGCGCGAGCACGTCGGGGCCGCCTCCGGCCTGAACCAGGCGATGCAACAGCTGGGCGGGGCCGTAGGTCTCGCGGCGCTGTCGACGGTCTTCGCCGATACCGCGGCCACCGCCGACACAGCGACGGGCATCTCTGCCGCGCTCACCGTCGCTGTCCTCTTCCCCCTCGCCGGCCTGCTGCTGTTCGCGGTCTGGGCACGGCGCATCACCGTCCCCTGAACACCTCGCCGTGCCCCAACCCACCATCCGAACCATGGGAGAACACGATGAAGAACACCCTTTCCAAGAACTACCGCACCGAGTGGAAGGCCTGGCGGTCGGGCTGGGAGCAGTGGCTCGTGGCGCCCCACAGCTGGCTGTCCGCCGTTGCCGTGAACTGGCTCGACGACACCCCGCGGCGGTTCGAAGCGACCCCGGGCCTGTGGTGGCAGGACGGCGACACCCTCATGGTCGACCCCGAAGGCACGTCCATGTCGTTCGACGGGACGGAGTTCACCCGGACCCGCGCTCTGCGCCTGGCCGAAGGGCGTGATGATCAGCGGGTGACCGCGGGCGACCTCGAGATCGGGATCACCTACCGCGAGGGCTACCACATCAACACCTACGACCCGAACGCGCCGGCGCGGAAGGCGTTCGACGGCGTGCCGACGTACGAGCCGAACCCCGACTGGATCATCACCGGCCGGTTCGAACCGTTCGGCGACGACCAGGCACTCGCCCTGGGCACCGTGGGCTGGCGCGAGCACGAGTACCTCTCGCCCGGCGTCGTGCACTTCGAGCACGGCGGTACCGCGTACGAGCTGCAGGTCATCGTCGGAGGCGGACACCGCACCACGGTCTTCGCCGACGCGACCAGCGGCGAGACGACCTACCCAGCAGGCCGGTCCCTCGACATCCCGGAACCTGCCGACGACGGCACGGTCACGCTCGACTTCAACCGCGCGCTGAACCTGCCGTGCGCGTTCGGCGACTTCTTCCCGATCTGCCCCACCCCGCCGTCAGGCAACCGCTACCCGTTCCGCATCGAGGCGGGCGAGATGACGCCCGCGACGAAGTAGGAGGCCCTGCTCGTCGTGATGGATTCCTTGACGGGCAATCAGGCGTCATATCTACTGGTCGCCCGGTGTTTCGATGACGCAACTCCAGGGGGTCTGGAATGAGCAGAGAGTCATCCGTTCGTCGAACTGCTTCGGTGCTGACAGTCCTGACCGCGGCCGTATCGCTCGCCGCCTGCGGCAGCCTCGGTGGCGGCACCAGCGAGGACGAGGACGACGGCGACGGCGTCATCACGTTCTGGCATTACTACGGCGACGCACACGGCGTTCCGCTGCAGGCGATGCTCGACAAGTACTCCGACGAGTCGGGTGTCGAGGTCGAGGCCCGCTTCATCCCCTTCGACGACTTCAACCGCACCCTGCAGCAGGCGGCGGCCGCCGGAACGCTGCCGGACATCGCGCTGATCAACGCCTTCGACACCACGCAGATGGCCGAGGCCGGCATCATCGAGGACCTCACCCCGTACGCCGAGGAGTGGGGCGAGCAGGACGCCTATTACGAGACCGGCTGGGAGTCGGGGCAGGTCGACGGTGCGACCTACGCGATCCCGCACCTGGCCGACGTCTACGCCCTCTACTACAACGAGGATGTCCTCGCCGAGGCGGACGTCGAGGTCCCGGAGACCTGGGACGAGCTAGAGGCCGCCGCGACGAAGATCACCCAGAGTGATGCGGCGCCCAACGGGCTGGCGATGTCCGGCATCGAAGGGGCGGAAGGAGCCACGGGCGTCCTGCTGCGCACCCTCGCGGCCGGGGGCGACCTCGCCGACTTCGGTGGGGAGGCCGGCGTCGCCGCCCTCGAGTCCATGCAGCGGATGACCGAGTCCGGAGGCCTGTCAGAGGGCTTCCTCACCTGGAACGAGGACGACGCCATGGCGGCCTTCACCAACGGAGAGGCCGGGATGGCGATCAACTCCGCGAGCGCCATCAACGTCATTCGCGAGAGCGCGCCCGACCTCGCCTGGAGCGTGGCGCCACTTCCCGAGGACGTCACCGAGGCGACCTTCCTGTCGGCAGAGAACCTCACGATCGGGGCGGGGAGCGGCGACGCGGACGCCGCCTGGGACCTCATCGAGTGGATGCAGCAGCCGAGTGAGCTCGAGGAGTACCTGCCCGCTCGCAACAAGCTTCCCGCGCGAGACGACGTTCCGGGAGCTGTGACCGACCCCGAGCGGGCGACGTTCGCCGACCAGCTCGTGAACGCCTGGGCACCGAACGGCGATATGGCCGCACGCTCGAACGAGGCGCTTACCCTCGTCCAGCAGGCGTTGCAGTCGGTGATCAGCGGCGCGGCCTCCCCTACCGACGCGGCCGCCGACACACAGGCGGCGATCGACGAGGCGATGGGTAGCTGATTCGTGACGGCTGCCGCGCCCGTGCACGTCGAGATTCCTCCGGGCCTGGCGCGGCCCGGCCGCCGAGGGCGCCGGGCACGACGGCTCCTGGCCCCGGCGCTCTTCGTGCTGCCCGCCGTGGTCTTCGTCGGGGCCACGGTCGTCTATCCGCTCCTGTACAGCGTGCTGCAGAGCTTCTTCGACGTCGGCCTGCGTGAGGTGGTCCAGGGCGGCGCGCGATGGGCCGGTCTCGACAACTACGTCGATCAGTTCGGCCGCTCCCGCTTCTGGTACTCGTTCTTCATCTCGATCGTCTACGCCGCGGGCAGCGTCGTACTCACCTTCGCCGCGGGCCTCGGCCTCGCGCTGCTGCTCCGCCGCGCCTTCCGCGGGCGCAACGTGCTCCGTGCCCTCATTCTCATCGCGTGGGTGCTGCCGACGGTGGTGAGCGCGAACGTGTGGCGGTGGCTGCTCGACGGCAGCTACGGGCTGCTCAACGCGGCGCTGCGCGCGGTCGGTCTGCTCGAGGGAGACCTCTTCTGGCTCGGCCGGCCGGTCACCGCGATCGCGGCGGTCGTCGTCGCCACCGCGTGGAGCTTCGCGCCGTTCGCAATGATCCTGCTGTCGGCGGGGCTCGAGGGGATCTCGAGGACGCTGTACGAGGCAGCCCGCATCGACGGTGCGTCGCCATGGCAGCAGTTCCGGTACATCACCCGGCCGCAGCTGCGGCCGGTGGCACTCGCCGCGCTGCTGCTCATCTTCATCTACACCTTCAAGACCTTCGACACGATCTTCCTCATGACCGCGGGCGGCCCCGGCGGAGCGACCACGACGCTTCCCGTCTACGCGTACAACGAGGCGTTCGAGTTCTCACGCTTCGATACCGCGGCGGTAGCGACCACGGTGCTCATGGTGGTTCCGATCGTGCTGTCGGTCGCGTACTTCCGAACCCTTCGGAAGGAGAACGCGTGAGTGCCAAGCGGATCCCCGCCGGCGCCGCGCCACCTGCCCGCGGCATCCACCGTGACCACGTGACCCGGCGCTGGCTGGCGATAGCCGGGGTCGTCGTCACGGCCGTCTACCTCGTCCCGGTCTACTGGATGCTCGTCACCTCGCTGAAGACGGGCGACTCGGTCTTCCGGGTGCCGCCGGACCTGATCCCGCTGCCGCCCACGATCGAGCCGTACGTGCACGCCGTGTTCGGCGACGCCGACATCGCGCGGGGTCTCACGAACAGCGCGATCATCGCCGTCGGCACCACCTTCCTCACCCTGGCACTCGCCCTGCCCGCCGCCTACGGGCTGGCGAAGTTCCGGCTGCGCGGTCTCGGCGTGGTGCTGATGCTGATGCTCGTCGTGCAGATGGTCCCGTCCATCAATCTCGCGCTCCCCATGTTCGTGCTGTTCAGCAGCATGGGGCTGGTCAACTCCTATGCCGGGCTGATCATCGCCAACTGCGCGCTGGCGGTGCCGCTGGCCGTCACGATCCTGCGGCCGTACTTCCTCACCGTCCCCGCCGAGGTCATCGAGGCGGCGAAGGTGGACGGATGCAACGAGCTGACGTCGTTCGCCCGCGTCGCCCTGCCGATCTCCACGCCGGGCGTCATCACCGTCGCGGTGATCAGCTTCCTCGGAGCCTGGGGCGAGTTCGTCTTCGCCCTCTCCCTCGCTACGAGCGAGCACATCCAGCCCATCACCATCGTCCTCGCCGAGTTCACGAACCAGGTCGGCATCCGGTGGAACGACCTGATGGCGGTCTCGGCGGTCGTCGCGCTGCCGGTCATCGCCGCGTTCGTCTTGCTCCAGCGGTACATCGTCGCCGGTCTCACTGACGGCGCCACCAAGACGTGACGCCCACGCACGAGAAGGGTTGACCGGAGCTCGGTTCACTGGCGAGGTTTTACCCGTTTGGTCGGGACGGCGGTGAGCGGATCCTCCGGCCACGGATGGCGGGGGTAGCGGGCCCGCAGGTCGGCTCGGACCTGGGGATAGCCCTGCTTCCAGAAGGAGGCGAGATCACTCGTGATCGCCACTGGGCGCTGCGCCGGCGACAACAGGTGCAGGACGACCGGGACACGACCGTCCGCGACGGCCGGTGTGACGGTCCAGCCGAATACCTCCTGCAGCTTCACCGCCAGGACCGGCGGCTCGACGCCGTCGTACGCGAGCCGAACCTCGGAGCCTGACGGGACCCGGAGCCGTTCCGGTGCGAGCTCGCCGAACCGGCCTGCTGCGGGCCACGGCAGCAGTCGCCGAAGTGCCGAGGCCACGTCGATGCGGGCAAGGTCGCGCGCGCCGCGCACCGAGGCGAGCTCGGTACCCAGCCATCCGTCAAGATCGGCCAGCAGCGCTTCGTCGTCGACCGCAGGCCACGGGGAGCCGAGGTGGGCGTGGCAGAACGCGAGCCGCTCCCGCAGGGCGAGTGCGGCCTCCGACCAGCGCAGTACGGACAGGCCGCTGCGCCGGATACCGTCGCGGACGGCCGCCTGGACGAGCAGCGGGTCGGGCTTCGCCAGCGGGACGTCGTTGAGCACGATCGCGCCGAGTGTCTCGACGCGCCGCGTCACGATCCGGCCGTCGTCCCAGCGGATGTCGTCGGTGGTCGAGACGAGGTCGCCGGCGACGTCTCGCGCGGTCTGCTCGTCGATCGGCGCCGCGGACCGGATCCTGGCGTCGGCGCGACCGGGTGCCCGGTCAGCGACCGCGACCGCCAGCCAGGTCGCGGCCCGCAGCGGGGACTGCGGATCCAGCGCGGCACCCGTGCCACCGGACATCTGGTACGTGGCCGAGTCGGTCCCCCGGGCCCGCGCGATCCGATCCGGATACGCCAGCCCCACCACGATCCCCGCCGCGAGATCGTCCGGTACGCCGCGTGTCCCTCGCCCGGCCGGCCCACTCACCGGGCCGCCCGTGCCCCGGCCCAGGCGCTTCGCCTCTTCCCGCCAGCGGGCCGTGGCTCCGCGGTCCTCGCCACGGCGCAGGGCCCGCCAGCGGGCCGGCAGATCATCGCCGAACGCCCGACCGGAGTCGTCCGAGAGCATCGCGACGACCTCGCGAGCCCGGTCGGCGCCGACGCGCGGAGCGCCGTCCAGCAGCGCACGAGCCAACCGGGGATGCGCCCCGATCGCCGCCATCCGCCGGCCCCGCTCGGTGATCCGGCCGCTGTCGTCAACAGCGTCGATGCGGCGCAGCAGCTCGGTGGCCGCGGTCATCGCGACCGCCGGCGGCGCGTCGAGCAAGGCCAGACCGTCACCACCGGGCGCACCCCACGCCGCGAGCTCGAGGGCGAAGGCCGCCAGGTCGGCGATCGCGATCTCCGGCGCCGCGTGGTCGTCGAGGCGCGAGTGGTCGGTGGCAGACCAGCACCGGTAGACCCGGCCGGGCGCCTCCCGCCCGGCGCGCCCCGCTCGCTGGTCGGCCGACGACTTCGAGACCCTGCAGGTAACCAGCGAGCCGAGGCCACGGGACTGATCGGTCCGCGGCTCCCGGGCAAGACCCGCGTCGACCACGACCCTGACCCCGGGCACGGTCAGCGAGCTCTCCGCGACCGACGTCGTGACGACGATCCGGCGAGTCGCGGCCGGCGCCAGCGCGCGGTCCTGTTCAGCCCTCGACTGGCGGCCGAACAGCGGCAGGACGTTCTCACCGGCCAACCGGCGGGTCACCCCGTTGATCTCCCCCTCCCCGGGGACGAACACGAGGATGTCGCCGTCGTTCTCGGTCAGTGCACGCCGGACGACGGCCGCGACGTGATCCAGCAGGCGCGGGTCGACCCGCCCGCCGGGAAGCAGCGGCGCGGGGACCGGCGGTGGGGCCCACTCGACCGCCACGTCGAACTGCGCGGCGGACGCGGTGATCACCGGCGCCGGAGCGTCCGTGGCCAGTGCGCGGCTCAGCCTGACCGTGTCCGCCGTGGCGGAGGTCGCGACGATCGCCAGGTCTTCCCGAAGATTCGCCCGGATGTCGACGCAGAGCGCGAGCAGCAGATCGGCATCGAGGTGCCGCTCGTGGCACTCGTCGATGACGATGGCGGAGACGCCCGGCAGCTCCGGGTCCTGCTGCAGACGCCGCACGAGGAGCCCTGTCGTCACCACCTCGACCCGGAGTCCCGTGCCGCCGCTGCGTTCACCGCGCATCGCGTAGCCGATCCGCTGCCCGAGCGGTTCGCCGGCCAGCATCGCCAGCCGAGTCGCTGCCGCGCGGGTCGCCATCCTGCGCGGCTCGGCGACGATGATCGTGCCCCCGAGCGCGTCGGCCAGCGCGAGCGGCAGCAGCGACGTCTTCCCCGATCCGGGCGGCGCGACCAGCACCGCGGTACCGCGCGACCGCACCGCGTCGACCGTGGCGGGCAGCACCGCCCGGACAGGCAGGTCCGCCCCCGGCACCGACGATTCAGGAAGCAGCACGCCCCGACGGTAACCGACCACTCACACCCTGCGAGAATGCGTTCTCGTGAACCAGCTGCTGGACCTCGGGTCCCGGAAGTTCTGGCGACTGGTCGGCAAACCTGTCGACCTCGCCGCGGACCACTCCTGGTTGCGCGCCCCGATGAGCGTCTCCTCCACGGTCGGGGACGGTTGGCTCTCCGCCGAGGCCGCGCATCACGGCGGCACGGTGGACGACGACGTCGCACCCACGGAGCGTTCAGCGGACCCGGCACCCGGCCTGCTTCCGACGATGACGCTCCTCGACGGTGCCGGCTTCGACGCCTCCCGGCTGGATCCACGGATCCGTGACTTCTACGAGCACACCGCCGCCTGGCACATGGAGGTGTGGACCGGATGGTCACCGCTGTTCTGGCCGGCCGGTGAGCTGATCGCGCGGTTGTTCGGCCGCCGGGTGGAGCAGCTGTCTCTCCCGATGCGCCCGCTCGACGTCGCGCACGGGATGGACAGCCGGGTCCGCGTGATCCGCGACCGGGACGGCGAGCAGGTGGGCGCCGCGTGGCTGCGGACCCTCCGACCGTCGGGCCGCTATGTTTTCAGCGGCTGCTACTCGGCGCGTCGGCTCCCCGGCTCGGCACAGCCGAGCGTGCACGTCGCGTTCCCGCTCGAGTCCGGCAACGTCCAGGTGTTCCTGCGCCCGGTCGTCAGTGACGGGGGCGGGCTCGTCCTGGAGTCGCCCCCAGGCCTGTTCGGGCAGGATGGCGCGTACGTCGTCGTCCACGACGGCGGACGGGACTTCGCGGCGCGTGTCCCGCTGCACGAGACCTTCCGTCTGTACCGCGACCCGTACGGTGTGCTCCGCACCGACCACGAGCTGCGGGTGCGGCGCACCTGGATGATGCGCCTGCACTACAAGATGGAGCGCGCCCGATGATCCACACCTTTCACCTCGCCGAGCTGCCGGCCGCCGTGACGGCACGCGCGCTGCTGCGTCCGCCGTCGGGCGCCGCCACGCCCGGACTGGACCACGCCGAGTGCCTGGCCCTCATGCGCCTGGGGGCGCCCACCGCCTCCGTGGACCGGCTGCAGCTACGCCGGATCGCGGTCTTCGCGCAGTGGCGCGACGAGGACGCCGTGGACCGCTTCCTGTCCGACGACGTCCTCGGCCGCCACCTGGCGACCGGCTGGCACGTCCGCCTGGAGTACCTGCGCCGCTGGTCCCGGCTGGCGGCCCTGCCCGGCCTGCCTGCCCGGACAGGCGACTGGGACCAGGACGAACCCGTGGTCGCGGTGACCGTCGCACGGATGCGTCTGCTGGAGGTCCCCCGGTTCCTGCGGTGGGGCAAGCCCGTCGAACGCCAGGTGCGCGACCATCCCGGCACCACGCTCGCCCTGGCCGCGTTCCGGCCGCCGCGCACGATCTCCACGTTCTCCGTGTGGCGCACCGTGCGCGAGATGGAGGAGATGGTGCACGGCCGCTCCGGCGTCCCCGCGGACCGGCGGCATGCGGACGCCATGGTCGAACGTCGGCGCCGCGACTTCCACCACGAGTTCGCGACGTTCCGCTTCCGCCCGCTCGCGGAGCACGGCACCTGGGAGGGGCGGACCGGGATGGTCCCGCTGAGCTGATCGGGCGCGTATCCAGGTGCGAGCGGCTGCTGGACGGGGCAGCATCGAGAACCCAGCCGCCGCACCGGACGAGCAGCTGGACGCACGCAGAGGAGTACGACCATGAGCGAGTTCGCCGGGCCCACGGGGCCGATCCGCGACGTCGCCCCAGGGATGACAGTGATCGATGCCGACGGCGAGACCGTCGGGGCCGTGGACGATGTCCGCCTGGCTGACGCGGGCGCGACCACCGGCGCCGGCCAGTCGGCCGACCAGCCTGGTGGTCCGGTCGCGTGGATCGCCGAGGCGCTCACGACGGACACCGACCTGAGCCAACAGGCGCAGGAGCGCCTCACACGTCTGGGGTACGTCCGGGTCGACGCCAGCGGGCTGTTCTCCGGGCATCGTTACGTCGAACCGGACCAGATCGCCATGGTCACCGGCGAGGAGGTACGGCTGTCGGTCGCAGCGGACCAGTTGATCAGGTAGACGCGTGCCGGAGACGGCCTGACGACGGAGAACACGACATGGCAACTGACTACGACGCCCCACGCAAGACCGTCGAGGACGAAGAGGTCGAGCGGGATTCGATCCAGGAGCTGCAGGCACGTCGTGCTGACAAGGCCTCGGAGGTTGTGGACCTGGACGAGAACGAGGTGACGGAAGGCTTCGAGCCGCCGGGCGCCGACCTGTCCGGCGAGGAGCTCACCATACGTGTGCTGCCCCCGCAGGCTGACGAGTTCACGTGTTCCAGCTGCTTCCTCGTGCACCACCGCAGCCAACGTGCCTACGAGAGCGCTGGCCAGGTGCTGTGCACGGAGTGCGTCGCCTGATCAGTCTTCCCGCCTGACGGGCGCAGCAGAGGTCTCAGGTGGACGGAGCCGGGCGCCGGTCCCGGGCGCCGGTTACCCTACGGCGTGCCAACGAAAGCAGGGATCGACCCGGACGAGCTTGCCACCACCCTTCGGGTGCTGGGCCGGCTCAAGGACCTCGACCCCAACCATCCCGACGTCCAGACGGTCAAACGGGCGACCGGCTACATGTGGAAGCTGCTCAAGAAGTCCCGTAAGGCCGCAGTTCGCGACGAGCGTCAGGCGCACGACCGGAGCGTCATCGAGCAGACGGCGACCGGTTCGGCGGAGCGGATCGACGACGAGACCGCCGGCATCCCGCTGGTCTCGACCGTGCGGGGGGCGTTCGCCGGGGAGCTGCGCACCGCCCGCGGCTGCTACATCTGCAAGACGGACTACACGCTGGTCGACTCGTTCTACCACGGGCTGTGCCCGGCCTGTGCCGCGAAGAGCCACGCGCGGCGCGACCAGCGCACGGACCTGACCGGCCGCCGCGCGTTGCTCACCGGGGGCCGGGCGAAGATCGGCATGTACATCGCGTTGCGCCTGCTGCGCGACGGCGCTCACCTCACCGTCACCACGCGCTTCCCGAAGGACGCGGTGCGCCGCTTCTCGGCGATGCCCGACGCCGCCGACTGGCTGCACCGGCTCAAGATCGTCGGCATCGACCTGCGTGATCCCACACAGGTGATCGCCCTGGCCGACGACGTCGCCGCGGCGGGCCCGCTGGACATCCTGATCAACAACGCCTGCCAGACGGTCCGCCGGTCCCCCGGGGCCTACTCGCAGCTCGTCGCGGGCGAGTCGACGCCGGTCGCCCCGCTTCCCCACGGGCTGGTAGCGCCGGAGATGGTCACGTTCGATCGCATCTCCGAGGCCCACCCCGCCGCGATCGCTGGGGCGCTGACCGCCTTGTCGGTCGCCCACCACGAGGGGCAGTCGCAGGACGACGCCGTCGCGATGCACAGCGCGGCGTCCCTGACGGCGCTGGCACTCCGCGCGGGCTCGGCCTCCCTGGACGCCCACCTGGCCGGCACCGCCGTCGACGCCGGCGGGCTCCTCCCCGACCTGCAGACGACCAACTCGTGGACCCAGGTCGTGGACGAGGTCGACCCGCTGGAGCTCCTGGAGGTCCAGCTCTGCAACGCGATCGCGCCGTTCCTGCTGATCTCCCGGCTGCGGCCGGCGATGCGGGCCGCGACGTCCAAGGCGCGACGCGGGTACGTCGTCAACGTCTCGGCGATGGAGGGACAGTTCTCCCGCCGTTACAAGTCCGCGGGACACCCGCACACCAACATGGCCAAGGCCGCCCTCAACATGCTGACCCGGACCTCCGCGGCGGAGATGTTCGAGAAGGACCGGGTCCTGATGACCGCGGTGGACACCGGGTGGATCACGGACGAGCGCCCGCACCAGGAGAAGCTGCGGATCGCCGCCGAAGGCTGGCATGCGCCCCTCGACCTGGTCGACGGCGCCGCCCGCGTCTATGACCCGATCGTCCAGGGCGAGGCCGGGACCGACCTGTACGGCTGCTTCCTCAAGGACTACGAGCCGTCGCCCTGGTAGACCTGATTCGGGCCCGAACTAGGGACTAAAGTCCCTACCCAACCAGCCCGGGCTGGAGCAACATAGCAAGTGGCCTGCGAGACAGGCGAGGGAGCCGAGAGGCTGAGAGGCCAGAAGGTTGAAAAACCAGCTGGCGACCCCCACAACCTGATCCGGACAATGCCGGCGAAGGGAAATCGCCTCGCAGGTCCTTTACATGCCTTGAGCAGACAGGGAGGCTCCGCGGACACGATGTCCGCGGAGCCTCCCTGCTGGCAGCGCCGCGACGTCTGTCGCGGTTACGGGGTGTGGATGTCGGGCCAGGGGTAGCTGCTGACCTCGCTGCCGATGTGGAAGCTCGGGTGCGGCGGCTGGTTGTAGGCGGTGTTCTGCCAGGCGATCGCCACGCGGTACTGGACGTCGTGCATCAGCGTCGCGATGCGCAGGTTCGTCCTGTGCGGTGTGGCATAGATGCGCAGCGCGGAGGAGTCACTGGTCCGCCAGACCACCTCTTCGCGCCAGTCGCCGAACAGGTCCGCCGACAGGCTCGGCGTGGACTTGGTGCCGTTGTTCGACGCCACGCCCGACCCGGTCAACGCCGTCCCGGAGGGATAGTCGGTGATCCGGGTGCCGTCGAGGAGCTCGCGCTCACCGTCGCCGTCCCACCACGCCAGGAAGTTCGTCGAGGCCGGCTTGGCGCCGACAGAGCTTCCTGAGGCGTTCCGCAGGTCCGACACGTTCGAGGACCAGAACTCGCCCCCGGGATTGGCGGTCGTGACGTTCGCGGCGACGCCGCGGCCGTTGTCGCCGCTGGGGCTGGTCTGGAACAGGACCGAGCCGTTGGAGCCGATGAGGCTGGACGACGGGTCGCTGCTGCTCTCGTGCACCATGAACACCTCTTGACCCGCACGGCTGGGCACGAAGTCCGAGACGTGGAGCGCGTCGCCGTGGCCCATCCGGGAGTTCCACAGCGCGTTGCCGTCCGAGCCGACCACCATCGCCCCGTAGACCACGTCCTGGCGGCCGTCGCCGTTCAGGTCGGCGATGGACAGGCTGTGCGCGCCCTGGCCCCGGTACTGCGAACCCTCGACGTCGGAGTCGAAGATCCACCGCGTCGAGAGGTTCTGGCCGTCGAAGTCCACGGCCCAGATCACCGAACGGGTGTAGTAGCCCCGCGCGAAGATCATCGACGGCGTGGCCCCGTCGAGGTAGGCGGTGCCGGCCAGGAAGCGGTCGACCCGGTTGCCGTAGTTGTCGCCCCAGCTCGACACGTTGCCTCGCGGGGGCTGGTAGTCGACGGTGTCGATCGCGCCGCCCGTACGGCCGTCGAAGATGGTCAGGTACTCCGGTCCGGTCAGGATGTAGCCGCTGCTGTTGCGGTGGTCGGCGCCGGCGTTGCCGATGACGACGCCACGGCCGTCGCGCGTGCCGTCGGCGGTCTTCATGGCGATCTCGGCGTCGCCGTCACCGTCGTAGTCGTATACCTGGAACTGGGTGTAGTGGGCACCGGAGCGGATGTTGCGCCCCAGGTCGATCCGCCACAGGCGGGTTCCCTGGAGGGTGTAGGCGTCGATGATGGTGTTGTCGGTGACGCCGGACTGCGCGTTGTCCTTGGCGTTGGTGGGGTACCACTTGACGATGTACTCGTAGTCCCCGTCGCCGTCCAGGTCGGCGACGCTGGCGTCGTTCGCCTCGTGGCTGCTCGTGGGCCGGCTGATCGGGACGTCGAGGTAGCCACCGGAGCCGAACCTGGCCTCGGTGCCCGAGCGCGTCCCCTCGGAGCCGCCGGTGACGGCCGCGACGGTGTAGGTTCCGTTGCCGCTGCTGTCGAGATAGTTCGTGGCGCCGGTGATCGGCGACGCGTTGAGCTTCTGCCCGTCGCGGTAGACGTTGAAGGCCACGTTCTGGTCGTCGGTGCCCAGCAGCCGCCAGCTGACGAGGTTGCCGCTCCCCGAAGGCACGACGGTCACGCCGCGGGTGAGCGCCTCGACCTCGTAGACGCCGTCGCCTCCGCCGGGTTCCCCGGAGCCGCCGGTCGTGACGTCCAGGTAGTCGATGTTCGCCAGGCCGCTCGCACCGGTGGCCCGCAGGCGGACGGTGTTCGCGCCCGCGTTGAGCTGAACGGTGATGGTCTGGGTCGCCCAGCTCGTCCAGGCACCGGTGGACCCGAACTGCTCGGTCTGCACCACCGCGCCGTTCACGACGACCTCGCCCGGCCTGCCGTCCGTTCCGCCGTTGGCATAGCCGAACGTCAGGGTCACCGTGCCCGCTGCGGCGGCGTCGACCCTGAACTCGACCGCGGCTCCGACAGCATTGTCGGTGTTGCAGAATCCGCTGCCCGAGTGCCCGGCGTGGTTGGACTCGATCAAGCCACCACAGACGGCCGGGGCGGCCTCGGCCTCATGGCGGACCGTGGCCGCGTGGGCGGTGTTCAGTGCGACGACGCTCGACGCGACGACGGCGAGGCCGGATAGCCCTGCCACGAGCGTCATTCGGGTACTTCTTCGCCTTGACATAGTTTCGCTCCTCTTTGAGCTGGCTCGACTTGAGACGGCGCGGCCATGGGGGCACGGCCGGGGATCTTGCGAGGCGCGATGAGGCAAACGGGCCCCATCGCCACGATGTCATCGAAAAACCGAACTTGAATCGATCCAATCCGGCGTCGTTGACCGTATGGTAAGCGTTTGCCTGGTGTCAACGGGTACCCGATAGTTAATCGATTAGCCGCTGGCTCAACGCAGAAGGGCCCCGCGGACACGATGTCCGCGGGGCCCTCCGTCGAAGCCCTAGCTCACCAGCCGCGCTCCGCCAGCCGCACCGGCGCCGGCTCCTCCTCGACGTTGATGCCGACCATCGCCTCGCCGAGGCCGCGCGAGACCTTGGCGATCACGTCGGCGTCGTCGAAGAACGTCGTGGCCTGCACGATGGCCTTCGCGCGCTGCGCCGGGTTGCCCGACTTGAAGATGCCGGAGCCGACGAACACACCCTCGGCGCCGAGCTGCATCATCATCGCGGCGTCGGCCGGGGTGGCGATGCCGCCCGCGGTGAACAGCACGACCGGCAGCTTGCCCTCGCGGGCTACCTCCGCCACCAGCTCGTACGGTGCCTGCAGCTCCTTGGCGGCGACGAACAGCTCGTCCTCCGGCAGCGAGGTCAGGCGGCGGATCTGCTGGCGGATCTGGCGCATGTGCGTGGTCGCGTTGGAGACGTCGCCCGTGCCGGCCTCGCCCTTCGAGCGGATCATCGCGGCGCCCTCGGTGATGCGGCGCAGCGCCTCACCCAGGTTGGTCGCGCCGCACACGAACGGCACGGTGAAGCCCCACTTGTCGATGTGGTTCGCGTAGTCCGCGGGGGTCAGCACCTCGGACTCGTCGATGTAGTCGACACCCAGGGACTGCAGCACCTGGGCCTCGACGAAGTGCCCGATGCGAGCCTTCGCCATCACGGGGATGGAGACGGCCTCGATGATGCCGTCGATCATGTCGGGGTCGCTCATGCGCGACACGCCGCCCTGCGCGCGGATGTCCGCGGGCACCCGCTCCAGCGCCATGACGGCCACCGCGCCCGCGTCCTCGGCGATCTTCGCCTGGTCGGGCGTGACGACGTCCATGATGACGCCGCCCTTGAGCATCTCGGCCATGCCACGCTTCACGCGCGCGGTGCCGACCGTACCCACGGTGTTCTCGCCGGTCACGGATTCAGTCACGGTTACCTCGCAAAGTTCTCGCCGATGGGATCGACGCCGGTCGTTCCGGGCGCGGTCGGCGCCCTGAGTCGATCCTATCGCCCGGCCCTACCAGGAATCGCCCGCCGTTCGCCCAGCGGTCACCCGCCATTCGGCTCCAGGGCGTGCGGCAGAGCGTCGTCCAGCTCCACCGTGCGTGGCATCGGCGCCCGGCCGGCCAGGTGGAACATCCGTACGTGCCGGAGGCGGCGCACGCGGCGGGCCTGAGCCACGGCCTCGTTGTGGAAGCGGCGCGCCAGCGTCGCCCGGTACCAGGCCGCGGACAGCCCCGCCACCACCTCGCCCGACGGCCCGTCCAGCAGCACCCGGATCGCCTCGGGGGCGCCCAGCGCCTCCCGCAGCGTCGCCGTCAGCCCTGACTCGGCCCGCTCGCGGTCCGCGCCCAGCCCGTCCATCTTCAGCGCGGCGGCGGGAGAGGTGACAGGCCCCGCGTCCGACGCCGCGTACGCCGCGTCGGCCACCAGGATGGCGCTCGCAGGGTCCAGCGCACCTGACGCCGCGAGCTCGACCGCCGCGGACGCGCGCCGCACCAGCTGCGCGTCGAGCGCTATGCGGGACGCGGCGACCTTGCGGTGCAGGCGGTCCAGCCGGGACGCTCCGCGCCAGGCGAGCAGCAGGCCCACCGCGAGCGCCCCCAGCACTACGAGCGCGATCTCGGACCAGCTCATGCGTCACCTCCGACCCGGCGCGGGAACAGCCCCATGATGCGCCCGACGACGTCGCCGCCGATGGCGCTGTCGGCGGCGAGCGTCATGTCGTAGACGGCGAGCACCTGTTCGGTCACGCCGGCCCAGTCGAACCGCTGGACCCACTGGGTGGCGTGGGCGCGGTAGGCGTCCCGGCGTGCGGGGTCGGCGAGCAGCGTCAGCACGGTCGCGGCGAGGTCCGCGGGGTCGCCGTTGCGGAACAGGGCGCCGGCGGCGCCGTCGTCCAGGACACGCTGGAACGCGCCCAGGTCGCTGGCCACGACGACCGACCCGGCGCTCATGGCCTCCACGAGCACGATGCCGAAGCTCTCCCCGCCGGTCTGGGGCGCGACGTACAGGTCGGCGGAGGCCAGCAGCGCGGCCTTGTCGGCGTCGGACACCCCGCCCAGGAACTCGACCGACGAGGCGCGCTCCCCCAGCAGCTCGCGGGTCTCGGCTGCGGCGCCGTCGCCGCGGCCGGCCACCAGGAACCGGGTGCCGGGCAGGGCGTCGAGGATGGCGGGGACGGCCCGCAGCAGGACGCTGAGGCCCTTGCGTGGTTCGTCGAGCCGGCCGAGGAACGCGACGGTCGGGGCCTCGGGCGTCCCGGTCCACTCGGGCCGCCGGGGGCTGCTCGCGAACACCTGGGTGTAGACGCCGTTCGGGATGACGACGGCGTCGCCGCCGAGGTGGTCCACCAGGGTGCGGCGGGCGTCCTCCGACACGGCGATGCGGGCGGCGATCTTCTCCAGGGACTGCCGCACGAGCGGATAGGCGACCTGCAGCGCCCGCGAGCGCACCTGGGAGGTGTGGAAGGTGGCGACGACCGGCTCGGTGGCCTGCCAGAGCGCGAGCATCGACAGGGACGGCACCATCGGTTCGTGCAGGTGGACGATGTCGAAGGCGTGGCCGTCGATGCCGCCCTCGAGCCAGCGGCGCACGCGCGTGGCGGTCAGCGGCCCAAAGGTGAGGCGGGCCACCGAGCCGTTGTACGGCACGGGTACGGCCCGGCCGGCGGCGGTGACGACGTCGGGCAGGTTGACGTCGTCGCTCGACGGGGCCAGCACGGAGACCTCGTGCCCGGCGGCCTGGAGCGCCTGCGCGAGGTCGCGCACGTGGAACTGGACGCCCCCGGGGGCGTCGAAGGAGTAGGGGCAGACGAGGCCGACGCGCAGTGTGCGGTGGCCGCGCCGCCGGACGCCTCTCACCCGGTGCCTCGCGTGTCGGCGGGCTGCCGCCGGGCGGGTCCGAGGTCGGCGAGGAAGACGCGCTGCAGCATGTGCCAGTCGTGGGTGTGCTCGACGATGATGCCCGCGAGCTGGTCCACCCAGCCCTGGGTGAGCAGGCGCGCGCGCTCGTCGCGCGGCAGCCCGGCGTCGGGCACGGGCAGGGGCGGGTAGAACCGGATGACGATCCCCCACGGCGTCCCCGCTGCCCGACGGCGGACGCCGCGCAGCCGCTCGTAGGTGATGCCCACGGCGTGCACGGGGATGCCGGCGTCCAGGCCGACCAGCGCCGGTCCGGCGGCGACCCGGGCGCGATGCCCGGCGAGGTCGACCTCGATGCCCCTCGCGGTGAGGTCGCGGTCGCTGAGCAGCGGGATGAGCTTGCTGCCCTCCTTGGCGCCGCGGATCAGGGCGCCGAGCGTGTCGCCGTTGCCCAGGGGGAGCACCTTGATGCCGATGGAGGTGCGGAACCGGACGAACTCCTCGAACAGCTCGTCGGGCTTGAGCCGTTCGGCGACGGTGAGCACGTTCGAGAGGTAGCGGGAGCCGTAGGCGCCGGCCAGGTCCCAGTTACCGAGGTGGCCCAGCGCGAGCGCGGCCGCGCCGCCCGCGTCGACCCCGGGCCGCACGTGCTCGTCGTAGCCCTCCACGCGGACGCGCGCCCGCAGCCGTTCCGGGCTGATGCCCTGGAGGGTGAACGCCTCGCGGAAGTAGCGCATGTAGCTGCGCATGCCGGCCCGGGACAGCCGGCGGACGGCGGCGTCGTCGAGGTCGGGCCGGACCCGCGCGTAGTTGGCCTCCATGCGGCGCACGCTCTTGTCGTGCCGCAGCCAGGTGAGGTCGGCCACGAGGGTGAACAGGCCCCGGAGGACCGGCTCGGGGATCTTCGTGGCGTTCCGCCACGCGAACGTGTAGACCGACGCGACGTTCATCAGACCTCCTGCCTCGTGAGCTGCGCCCGCACGGTGGACATGCGCTGGAACACGGTCACCAGGCTGGCGAGGGCCAGCAGCGTGAGCACTACCTCTAGCACCATCACCGGAAGCCCCACCTGCATGAACGTGAACGGCACGAGCGCCAGCACCAGGCGGTCGGCCCGCTCGGCGATGCCGACCTGGGCGGTGGCTCCCACGCTCTCGGCGCGGGCCCGGGCGTACGGGACGACGCTGCCCAGCACCAGGCAGGCCAGCGCGGCGGCGATGCCCCACAGGCCGTGGTGCTCGTCGGGGTGCAGCACGAACCAGAGGGTGATCCCGGCGAACACCGCGCCGTCGGCCACGCGGTCCAGCGTCGAGTCGAGGAACGCTCCCCACGGGCCGGAGCGCCCCGCCAGGCGCGCCATCACCCCGTCGAGGGAGTCGAACAGGACGAAGAAGCCGACCAGCAGGCCGCCCACCAGCGTGTGGCCCGTGGGAAACAGCGTCAGGGCGATCGCGGTGACCACCACCGTGCCGGCGACGGTCACGGCGTCGGGCGAGACGCGCAGCGCGAGCAGCAACCGGGCCAGGGGCGTGAACACCTTGGTCATGAAGGAACGCAGGCCCCGTAGCATCAGTTCTCCTCTTCTCCGCCCCCCGCGGTCTTCCACGCCTCCGCGAGCCGGCGACGGGTGTCGCCCAGCAGCTCGGGCATCGCCTTGGTCTGACCCACCACGGGCAGGAAGTTCGCGTCGCCCAGCCAGCGTGGCACCACGTGCTGGTGCAGGTGCGCCGCGATGCCCGCGCCCGCCACCTCGCCCTGGTTGATACCAAGATTGAAGCCTGCCGGGGCGTAGACGGCGCGCGACACGCGCATGGCCTGCTGTGTCATCTTCGCCAGCTCGGCCGTCTCGGCCTCGTCGAGGTCCGTGTAGTCCGACACGTGCCGGTACGGGAGCACCATCAGGTGTCCCGAGTTGTACGGGTACAGGTTCAGCACGACGTAGCACAGCTCGCCGCGGGCGACGACGAGGCCCGTCTCGTCGTCGCCCTCCGGGATGCGGCAGAACGGGCACGTCGCGATCGTCGCGTCGGCCGGCCGGTCCTGCCCGCCGATGTAGACCAGGCGGTGCGGGGTCCAGAGCCGCTGCAGCCCGTCACCCGGCGGGCCGAAGTCCGCGGCGTCCTGGGCGGTGGGGTCCATCAGGCCTGCTGGGACCGCTCGGCCACGGCCGCCACGATGCGCTCGACGGCGTCCGCCACCGGCACGCCGTTCTCCTGCGTGCCGTCGCGGAACCGGAACGACACGGCGCCCGCCTCGGCGTCCTCCCCGCCGGCGATCAGCGTGAAGGGCACCTTCTCCTTGGACGCGTTGCGGATCTTCTTGGCGAACCGGTCGTCGGACAGGTCGATCTCGACGCGGATGCCGCGCGCGGTGAGCTGCACGGCGACGTCCTTCACGTAGTCGTTGAACGCCTCGGCGACGGGAACCATCTTGACCTGCACCGGCGCGAGCCAGGCCGGGAAGGCGCCCGCGTAGTGCTCGATGAGCACCCCCATGAACCGCTCGATGGAGCCGAACTTGGCCGAGTGGATCATCACCGGCTGCTGGCGCGTACCGTCGGCCGCGGTGTACTCCAGCCCGAACCCCTTGGGCTGGTTGAAGTCGTACTGCACGGTGCCCATCTGCCAGGTCCGCCCGATGGCGTCCTTGGCCTGCACGGAGATCTTCGGGCCGTAGAACGCTGCGCCGCCCGGGTCGGCCACGAGCTCCAGGCCGGTCTCGCGGCCCACCTGCTCGAGGATCTTCGTGGCGGCCACCCAGTCCTCGTCCGAGCCGACGAACTTGTCCGGCTTGGAGTCGTCCCGCGTGGACAGCTCCAGGTAGAAGTCGTCCAGACCGAAGTCGCGCAGCACGCTGAGCATGAACTCCAGCAGGTGCTTGACCTCCGACGGCGCCTGCTCCGGCGTCACGTAGGAGTGCGAGTCGTCCTGCGTCAGCCCGCGCACCCGGGTCAGCCCCTGCACCACGCCCGACTTCTCGTACCGGTACACCGACCCGAACTCGAACAGGCGCAGCGGCAGCTCACGGTACGAGCGCCCGCGCGAGGCGAAGATCAGGTTGTGCATCGGGCAGTTCATGGCCTTGAGCCGGTACTTGGACCCTTCGAGGTCCATCTCCGGGAACATGGTGTCCGAGTAGTACGGCAGGTGCCCCGAGGTGTGGAACAGCCCGTCCTTGGTGATGTGCGGCGTGCCGACGTAGGAGAAGCCCTCCTCGATGTGCCGCTGCCGGACGTAGTCCTCCATGACCCGCTTGATCACGCCGCCCCTGGGGTGGAACAGCGGCAGGCCCGAGCCGACCTCGTCGTGGAAGCTGAACAGGTCCATCTCGGCGCCGATACGGCGGTGGTCCCGGCGCTCGGCCTCGGCCAGCCGCTCCAGGTGCGCCTTGAGCTCGTCCTTGGTGGGCCACGCCGTGCCGTAGACGCGCTGCAGCATCGGGTTCTTCTCACTGCCCCGCCAGTAGGCGGCGGCGCTGCGCATGAGCTGGACGCCGTTGCCGATCAGGCGCGTGCTCGGCAGGTGCGGGCCCCGGCACAGGTCCTTCCAGACCACGGTCTCGCTCTCCCGGCCCGCGCCCCGGACGTTGTCGTAGATGGTCAGCTCGGCGCCGCCCACCTCGACGTTCTCGCCGTTGTCGTCGTCGTCCGAGCCGCCCTTGAGGCCGATCAGCTCCAGCTTGTACGGCTCGTTCGCCAGCTCGGCGCGCGCCTCGTCCTCGGTGACGACCCGGCGGCGGAACGTCTGGCCCTCCTTGATGATGCGGCCCATGATCTTGTCGAGCGCCTTGAGGTCCTCGGGCGTGAACGGCGTCTCGACGTCGAAGTCGTAGTAGAAGCCGTCCGTCACGGGCGGGCCGATGCCCAGCTTCGCGTCCGGGTTGACCTGCTGCACGGCCTGCGCCAGCACGTGCGCGGCGCTGTGCCGCAGCACGGCCAGGCCGTCCGGCTCGCCGATGGTCACGGGCTCGACCTTGTGGCCGGCCGGGATCTCGCGGTCGAGGTCCCACAGCTCGCCGTCCACCCGCACCACGACGACGTCGCGGCGCCCGCCGAACAGCTCGACACCGGTGGTCGTGGCCGTGGTCGTCGTCGCCCCCGTGGAGTTCTCAGCCGGGGTCTCGTCACCGGCGAGGTCGATGGGGCTGGGCGGCGATGCGACGTCGGACACAGGAGTGCTCCTTGGGGAACGGAAGAGAAACTGATCGAGGGGCACCGTCCACAGGACGGTGCCCCTCGATCGTACCGATCCGCGACCCACGGTCGCACCGCAGGCGGATCGGTGAGTCAGCTCTGGCCGAAGTCCTTGGCCTTCTCGCCCAGCGAGTCGATCGCGCCGTCGGCCTGGTCGGGCGCGATCTCCTTCAGCTTGTCGGTTGCAGCGTCGACGTTCTCGTCGGTGAGCTGGCCCTTCGCCTTCTCGACGTTGTCCGGGTCCGTCACGAACTCCTTGGCCTTGTCAAAAAGCCCCATGTTCGAATCCTCTCGACACAGGCACACGGCAGTGCGCCCCCTGCTCGACGACGGGGTCCCGCCGTCGTCCCGAACCTACGCGCCGCCGGCAACGCGCGCACGGCCACGCCAGGCAAACCAGGTGATCCCCGTCACCGGACCCGGCGGACGCCGCCCGCGTCTCGTACCGTCGGGCAGTGGACTACGTGGACTACCTGACCATCGCGGTCGCCGCGGCGGCCGTCATCATCGCGGTCACCGCTCTTGCACCCCGGGCCGGCGTCGCCTCGCCTCTGGTCCTCGTGGTGCTCGGTGCCGGCGTCAGCCTGCTGCCCTGGGTCCCGGCCATCGAGGTGCCGCCCGAGCTGATCCTCGGCGGTGTCCTCCCGCCGCTGCTGTACTCGGCGGCGGTCGGTCTGCCGTCGATGGACTTCCGGCGCGACTTCACGGCCATCGGCGGCCTCTCCGTCACGCTCGTCGTGATCAGCTCGGTCCTGCTCGGGCTGCTCTTCCGCTGGCTGATCCCCGACATCGACCTGGCCACCGCGATCGCCCTGGGCGCGATCGTGAGCCCGACCGACGCCGTCGCGACCTCCATCGTGAAACAGCTCGGGGCGTCCCCGCGCAGCGTCACCATGCTCGAGGGCGAGTCCCTGCTGAACGATGCCTCCGCGCTGGTGCTGCTCCGCTCGGCGATCGCGGCCACGGCGGCGTCGGTCAGCCTGTGGGAGGTGGTGGGCGACTTCGCGTTCGCGGCCGTCGTGGCCGTCGCGATCGGCATACCCATCGGCTGGGTGGGCCTGCGGATCCGCAAGCGCGTGCGGCACGCCGCGCTGAGCACCGCCATGTCGTTCGTCATCCCGTTCGCCGCGTACCTGCCCGCCGAGGAGCTGGGCGCGTCGGGACTGGTCGCCGTGGTCGCGGCGGGCCTCGTCACCGGCAACGGCTCGGCGCGGCACCTGCGGCCGCAGGACCGCATCGCCGAACGGTCCAACTGGCGCACCGTCGAGCTGCTGCTCGAGGGCGCGGTCTTCCTCGCGATGGGGATCCAGCTCTTCGACCTGATCGAGGACGCCGAGCGCGGCAGCGGCTCGGTCCTGCGGGCCGCCGGGGTCGCCGCGATCGCGGGCGCCGCGGTGCTCGTGGTGCGCGCCGGGTTCGTGACGCCGCTGGTCGCCATCCAGGGCCGCCGGTCTCGCCGGCGCCAGGCCGTCCGGGAGACCCTGTCGGGCTTCCAGGAGCGCATCGACCAGCGGGTCGCCGCGACGCCGTCGTCCGCCGAGGCCACCGAGGGCGCCGAGGGAAAGGGGCGCCGCTCGACCGCCGCCCGCCTGGAGCGGATCCAGGGCACGCTGCGGCGCAGGACCGCCGACATCGACTACGACCTGTCCCGGCCGCTCGGCTGGCGCGAGGGCACGCTGCTGGTGTGGGCGGGCATGCGCGGCGTGGTGACGCTCGCCGCCGCGCAGACGCTGCCCGCCGAGACGCCGGGCCGGTCCTTCCTGATCCTGGTCGCGTTCGGCGTCGCGTTCGGGACCCTCCTGGTCCAGGGCAGCACCCTGCCCTGGGTGACCCGGCGCCTCGGCCTGGTCGGGCAGGACACGACCCGCGACCTGCCGGCCCTGCGCCGCGAGACCGAGCAGGCCGCCCGTGCCTTCCTCACCGACCCCCGCCGCCCGGACGGCACGCCGTACGACGACGGCGTGGTCGCCCGGGTGCGCAAGGACATGTTCCGGGAGCACGAGTCGCAGGACGAGGACGCCGTCCTGTCCAAGGAGCGGTTCATCCAGTACCGGGAACTGCGCCTGGCCGCGATCGCCGCCCAGCGCGAGGAGCTGCTCGCCGCCCGCTCCGCCGGCACCTACGACTCCGCCCAGCTCGGCAACGCCCTGGACCTGCTGGACGCCGAGCAGATAGCGGTGGAGATGCGCAAGGGCCGAATGCCGATACGTGAGGACGATCCGGAACGCTAACCTCCGGACGTGACGGATTACACACCGCTCCATCTCGACTGGCCGGGCTGCCTCAACGTGCGCGACCTGGGCGGGCTCCCGCTCACGGGCGGTGGCACGGTCCGCGAGCGGGTCCTGGTGCGCTCGGACTCCCCCAGCTTCCTGACCGACGACGGCGTCGCGGCCGCCACCGCCTACGGCCTGTCCCGGATCATCGACCTGCGCCGCCCGGACGAGATCGAGCTGGAGCCCAGCCGGCTGGCCGGTCTCCCCGCCCACCTGCACCTGCCGGTACAGGGCCCCGGCGACCCTGTCGAGGGGCCGTGGGTCCACCTGTACGCGGGGCTGCTGGACCGGCGTCCCGAGCTGTTCGCGCGCGCCGTCGCCGCCGTCGCGGACGCGCCCGAGGGGCCCGTGCTGGTGCACTGCGCCGCGGGCAAGGACCGCACCGGACTGGTGGTGGCGCTCGCTCTCTCGCTCGTCGGGGCCGACCTCGACGCCCTCGCGGACGACTACGAGATCACCAACCTGCGGCTCGCTCCCCGGTACGCCAAACGGTTCGAGCTGGCGGACGAGGCCATCCCGGGCCGTGAGATCCCGCCCGCCCGGCACGTCATCCTCGGAGCGCTGGAGCACCTGCGCACCCAGCACGGTTCGGTCGAGGCGTACCTCTCGCGCGGCGGCCTGACCCCGGGCCACCTCCGCGCGCTGCGCGCCCGCCTGACGGCCTGATACCTGACTTTGGTTCAGCAGGCTCCCGGAGAGCCGTAATGCCCCGAGTTACGGCTCCCCGGCGCCTGCTGAACGACAGTCAGCCCCCGGGACGGCGTCGGGGACGGCGAAGGCCCCAGACCGTTTGGTCCGGGGCCTTGCTGGTGGGCGATACTGGGATCGAACCAGTGACCTCTTCCGTGTCAGGGAAGCGCGCTACCGCTGCGCCAATCGCCCGAGGTGGGTACGGGATTCGAACCCGTGTGTACGGCTTTGCAGGCCGCTGCCTCGCCTCTCGGCCAACCCACCGTGCTCCCCACCAAAGCGGGATCGAGCGGATGACGGGACTTGAACCCGCGACCCTCACCTTGGCAAGGTGATGCTCTACCACTGAGCTACATCCGCGTTGCCACCATCCTGAACCCTTTCGAGCCCCTGTGGTGACGCTCCGGAAGAGTAGTTCACAAACGGCGTGCCGGTCCAATCGAAATGAGCGTGTCGCCCGTGCCGCGCCCTGCGGACCCGGGCGGAGCAGCCGAAGCTCCGGCGGCCCCGCCCGTGCAGGTCAGGCACGGCGTCCGTCAGTAGAGCCGGACGCCGTACTCGTGCAGCGCCTCGAGGATCGGCTGGTAGAACGTGGTGCCCTCACCCGGGCAGTCGCCGCTGCCGCCGGACGTGATCCCGAGGGCGGTGGAGCCGTCGTACAGCGCGCCGCCGGAGTCACCCGGCTCGGCGCAGACGTCGGCCTGGATCATCTCCCGCATCGTGACGTCGCCCGCGTACCTGACGGTGACGTCGCGCGCGGTGACGGTGCCGGTGTGCTCACCGGAGGCCGCGCCGTCGCGGGTCACGCTCTGGCCCACGTGGGCGACTCCGGCGGAGTAGCCACCGGGGCGCTCCAGCCCGGAGTCGTACCGGACGAGGGCGTAGTCGTTGCCCGGATAGGCGGAGTCGACGGTCCGCCCGACCGGCACCGTCTCGTCCGAGTCGGCGTACCAGGTGGACGCCTTGTCACCGCAGTGCCCCGCGGTGATGAGGTAGCCCTCGCCGTCGTCACCCGCGTTGAATCCGGCGGAGCACCAGACGTCCGGGCCGTGGATGGCGTCGCCGGGGCCGAGCAGCGGCGTGAAGACGCCGTCGGCCCGCTTGATGGTGAGCGAGCCCGGAACGTCGCCGGCGGCCGCGCGGATGGTGTCCCGCTCGGCGGCGGAGACCGTGGAGTCGACGGTCACGACCACCGTGCCGGCGGCCGCGTCGGTGTACCAGGCGACGCCCGGTCCGGCCGCGTCGTCGACGGCGGCGTTCACCTCGGCGAGCTCGGCGGACGTCGGCCCGTCGGGTTCCGCCGCGGCCGGCGGGCCGGCCAGGGCGGACATCGTGAGCCCGACCCCCGCGGCGAGGGCGATCAGTTGTGCCCGCGGCGCGTAGCGGCGGGGTTTGCTGGGAAGTCGCCTCATGGCTACCTCCTGGGGTGCGGTCAGCTGGCGGCGGGGACTGCGGGTTATGTTTCGTGTATGAGTGCGACCGACATCATCCCCGCCCACCTGATCCCGCTCCTGGAGGCGCCGAACTACGCGTTCCTCGGCACCGTCCGGCCTGACGACACGGTTCAGGTCAACCCGATGTGGTTCGACTTCGACGGCGAGACCCTGCGCTTCACCCACACCACCAAGCGCGCCAAGTACCGCAACCTGCAGCACAATCCGGCGATGAGTCTCGCGATCATCAACGACGAGAACGTGTTCAACTACGTCGAGGTGCGCGGGAACCTGGTCGAGGTGGCTCCGGACCCGACTGGCGAGTTCTACGTCCACCTCGCCAAGCGGTACGGCGCGACCGACCCGCAGCCGCCGGCGGACAGCGCCGACCGGGTGATCCTGGTGATGAGCGTCGAGCACTACACGACGCAGTAGCCGGAACAGCCGGCGTAGACCACCGGCGTTTCTCGCCGCGCTATTTGCTCTCCACCCTAGTCCGACCGCCCCCACTCGCGAGACGACGCGGGCGGTGTCACCGGAGCATCCGGTGACACCGCCCGCTCAGGTCAGCTACGACCTGGCATCAGTAGATGGAGACGCCGTACGCGCTGAGCGCCTCGGTGACGGGCTGGAAGAACGTGGTGCCACCGGAGGAGCAGTTGCCGCTTCCGCCCGAGGTGATGCCGAGAGCGGTGGAGCCGCTGTACAGCGCCCCGCCCGAGTCGCCGGGCTCGGCGCAGACGGTGGTCTGGATCATCCCGCCGACCGAGCCCTCCGCGTAGCGGACGGTGACGTTGAGGGCGGTGACGGTGCCCGAGTGCACGCCGGTGGTGGAGCCGTCACGCGTGACGCGCTGACCCACGTAGGCGTTCCCCGCCGTCCAGCCGCCCGGGTGGCTCACCGACGTGTTGTCGTACCGGACGAGCGCGTAGTCGTTGCCCGGGAAGCTGGAGCCCACCGTGGCGCCGACCAGGTTGGTCTGCGCCGAGTTCGTGTACCAGGTGGGCACGTCGTTGGCGCAGTGCCCGGCGGTGAGCAGGTAGTACTGGCTGCCGCTGCGGACGTTGAAGGCCACCGAGCACCGGTACCCGGAGCCGTAGATGGCGTCACCGGGCCCCAGCAGCGGCTTGAAGACGCCGGAGTCCCGCTTGACGGCCAGGGCGTCCGCGTCGGCGCCCGCCGCCTTGCGCACCTCGCCGAGCTCGGCGGCGGAGACGGTGGAGTCCGCGGTCACGACGACCTTGCCGGTCGCCTGGTCCGTGTACCAGGCGATGCCGGTCACGTCGGTCGATGCCACGGCGGCGCGCACCGTGGCCAGCTCGGCGGCGGTCGCCTTGCCGGGTTCGGCCGACGCCGTCGGCCCGGCCAGGGCCGACGTCGCGAGCGCGAGCCCTGCTGCGAGTGCGATCAGGCGGGTCCGCTTCGCGGAGCCCGGGCGGAACGTGGTGCGAGTGAACGTCATGACGTCCTCCTGGGGTGAGGGGCCCGCTGGCGGCGGGCCCTGCTCGGCAAGGGCGGTTCGCCGCCACCTGCCGTCTCGCTGGCGAGAGTATGCCCTTCGGACATTTCACCCCACAAGCCCCCACACCAGATGTAACTGACTGGAAATGAAATAGGCCCGTTCTTGGCCATTTTCACCCCGCCCCATCCGGTCGGGATCAGCGGTTGTAGGCGGGCATCACGCCCTTCAGAGGGTCGCTGATCTCGTGGCAGGCCGCGAGCACGTCCGGGGGAAGCGGGCCCTTCAGCAACGACTCGAGGTTGCGGGCGAGATGCTCGGTGCTGCCGCCGCCCACCAGCACGGCCCCGGCTCCGGGACGGCTGACCAGCCACCGCAGCCCGAGCTCCGGAAGCGAGAGCCCGGCGTCCGCGGCCACCGCGGCCAGCTCGGCGACCGCCGCGAGGAGCTCCGGCGTCCAGTAGCGCTTCTTGTACATCTCGGCGAGACTCGAGCCGGCCGAGAAGCGCGTGGGCACGCTCGCCCCATGGGGCGACTGGACGAGAAGGCCCCCGGCGAGGGGGTTGTAGCACATGGTGAGCAGCCCGTGCGTCCCGGCGAACTCGACCCACTCGTCCTCGACCCGGCGGGCCAGCAGGTTGTAGACGTTCTGGCCTACGACGGGAGCGATGGTGCCGAGCTCCCTGGCCGTCTGGATGACCTCGAGGGCTTGCCACGCGGAGTAGTTGGAGACTCCGAGGGCCTTGATCTTGCCGGCCTCGTGCAGGCCGGCGATCGTCTCCATGGTCTCGGCGACCGGCGCGCCGCGGTCCGGCTGATGCAGATAGAACAGGTCGATGCTCTCCACGCCGAGGCGCCGCAGGGATCCCTCGACGCTGGCAGTGAGGCCGGCCCTGGACAACGGCGGGCTGTCGCCCGCATCGGGGTGCGGCATGCCTGCCTTCGTCGACAGCACGATGCGCTCACGGTGCCGCTGGACGAACGGGGCGATCAGGGACTCGGTGGTTCCTCGGGCGTAGCCGTTCGCGCAGTCGATTCCGGTGATCCCGGCATCGACGGCCGCCTCGAGCATCGCCTCGGACGCGGCAGCATCCGCCGTGTCGCCCATGGACATCGTGCCCAGCACGATCCGCGTGAGCGGCGTCGCGACGCCGTCGAGCGGCACCGTCGGGATCTGGGCCCGAGCGGTCTCGGCAGCGATGTCGCCTGCCGGCGGAAAGCTGTTCATCGCACGCCCCGGGCGTGGTCCGCGGCTACGGTGGCCCCGATGTCGGCGAGCGCCTCGTCGCCGAGGTGGTTGAACGGTGCCCGGCAGGGGCCCACCGCCTCGCCGGCGGCGTTGGTGGCCGCCTTGACGATGGTGTTGGGGTTGCCGTGGCGAAAGAGATTGCGCACGGAGCGGATGCGGGCCTGCGCGGCCCGAGCAGCGTCCAGGTCGCCCGCCAGCCACTGCTCGAAGATCTCCACCATGGTGTGCGGGTAGATGTTCGCGATGGCAGTGATGCCGCCGGTTCCGCCGGCCTGCAGGGTCGACAGGATCAACGAGTCCGTGCCCGAGAGGACGGCGAACGTGTCCCGGTCGGTGAGCTCGAGGTACTGCAGGATGTTGTCAAAGTTCCCCGACGAGTCCTTGATGCCGACGATGTTCTCGATCGCGGCGAGCCGGGCCACCGTCGACGGGTTCAGGTGCACGTTCGTCCGCGCGGGGATGTTGTAGAGCAGGATCGGCGCGTCGACGCTCTCGGCGACGGCGGCGAAGTGCCGGTAGAGCTCCTCCTGCGACGCGGCTGCGAAGTAGGGCGTGATCACGGACAGCACGTCCGCGCCGGCGCCGACGAGCCGCCGCGCGATCGTGCTGGTGTCGCGCGTGCCGATGGCACCCGCGCCCGCGTAGACCGGCACGCGTCCGTCCGCGGCCTCCACGACGGCTTCGAGGACGGCCACCCGCTCGTCCACCGTCAGCTGGAAGAACTCGCCGTTGGTGCCCAGGCAGAAGATCCCGTGCGCGCCGGCGTCGATCGCCCGGTCGGTCTGGCGTCTCATCTGCTCGAGGTTCAGGGATTCGTCGTCGTGGAACGGCGTCACCAGCGCGGGGATGATGCCTCGGATCGGAACGCTCTTCATGGGCCGCCTTTCGGTTCTGGACTGGTGTGAGGGTTGGTCGCGACGGTGCCGCCGATCAGTCCGCCACGACCGTGGCGATGCCGCGGCGGTCGAAGGGCGCGAGCTGCTGAGCGGTCGCTCCTGAGTCCGTGACGAGGGTCCACTTCCCCGGCAGGTGCACCCAGGCGTTGAACGGCGTCGCGCCGAGCTTGGCCGAGTGAGCCAGGACGTAGACCCGGTCACTGGCCCGGGCCATCAGCTCCTTGAGCCGGGTCTGCGCGGGAGAGGCTTCGCAGATGCCGCGCTCGGCCGTCACCGCGTCGGCCCCGAGAAAGGCCCGGTCGAACGACCAGCGGTCGAGCGCCGCCTCGGTGAGCGGGCCGACGAAGCTCTGGGAGACCTCCCGGTACTCGCCGCCCAGCAGGATGCGCTCCATCCCGGAGTCGTCGGCGAGCTCGAAGAACGGCGTCAGGCCGCTGGTCACCACGGTGAGCGGGGCCATGCCGTGCAGGTGGGCCGCGACCCGTGCTGTCGTCGTCCCAGCGTCCAGCAGGACGGTCTGTCCCGGCTCGACCTGACCAGCCGCCCATCGACCGATCGCGTCCTTGGCGCCGTGGCTCTCGGCGGCCCGTTCCTGGAGGCTGGCCTCGTAGTGCGCCGAGCGAACGGCGATCACGCCACCGTAGGTTCGGGCCAGCTGGTTCGACTTGTCGAGCGTGGACAGGTCCCGCCGGATCGTCGACTGGGTGACTCCGAACACCTCGGCGAGCTGCTCGACGCTGGCCAGTCCGTTGGTCCGGGCCATCCGCACGATCTCTTCGCGCCGTTGGGGTGCCCTCATTCGACTCTCCTTCGAGTTTGTTCACGGTTCCGCGCACCTGAACGGCCAGCGTATCGCGCGAAACGCGCAACCCGATGCGCGGCAGATGCGCGACCGCCATCTCCAGACCAGCGGTGCCGGGGGTCAACGCCGTCACACGGGGAACAGAACGACAGCACCCGCGCACAGGGCAAGGATCCGGATGAGGTACATGGGGACGGTGAACTTCCAGAACTCCGTCAGCTTGTACTTGCCCATCCCGAAGATCATCGCGGGCATGCCGTCGATGGGCATGTAGTGCCCGTTCCAGCCGGCCACGGCCACGGCGCACGCGGCGGCGACAGGGTTGAGCCCCAGGCTCAGGAACGTGGCGATGGCGATCGGCGCGAAGATCGCCACGGAGCCCAGGTTGGAGCCTGTGAAAGCGGCGGCGGTGCTGGTGAGCAGGGCGAACACCAGGACGAGCACGAACGGGGACACGCTCGTGCCCACCATGTCGGCCACGGAGTTGCCGACCAGCGCGGTCAGGCCGGAGTTGGCGAGGGCGTCGGCCACGCCGATCACGCCCGCCATCATGAGGATGACGGGGGCGAACAGATTCTCGCGGAACTCCTTGAAGTCGACCATGCGGATGGAGAGCAGGACGAACGCGCCCAGGCCGGGGACGACGTAGGCCAGGTCGCCCAGCACGTTCAGGAGCATCATGGCGACGACGCTCACGACGAACACGGCGCCGGTGGTGTACTCCTTCCAGGCGGGCAGCCCTTCGCCGTCGGCCTCACGCAGCGCGACCGACGTGCTCGTCGTGGTCGTCGTGGTCGTCGTGGTCGTCGTGGTCGTCGTGGTCGTCGTGCTCTCCGACGGCGCCGCCGACCGGGTCCCGCCCGGGGTCGCGGGCGTCCCGCCGTGGGTGCCGCTCGCGGACGTCGCGGGCTCACTGCCCGGTCCGGACCCGGCCGCCGGCTCGGCGATGGGGTGGTCGGGCAGCAGGCGATACGCCAGCAGCGACCAGGCCAGGAAGCCGAGGCTCACGACCAGGTTGACCAGGGCGAAGGTCACCATGGAGACGCCTCCCGTGTAGCCGGAGGCCTCGAGCGCCGTGACCATCACACCGTAGATCAGAGCCACGTTGACCGGGGCGAGCGGGTGGTTGGTCGCGAACCCCAGCGGCATCATGAGCTTCGACGTCGGAAGCTTCTTCGTATAGGGAATGGTGGACACGAGGGCGATGATCAGCACGTAGTAGCCCGTTGCGCCGGTACCCGCGAGGCTTGCGCCCAGCATGACGACCACGATCAGCAGGGCGTAGCTCTTGTAGCCGCCCCTCTCCACGAGCTCGCCCATGGTTTGTTTCACCCTGGCGATCAGTCTTGTCTTCTGCATGGCCGCTAGCGGGACCATGAAGAACGCGATCATGAGAACGCTCGGGTTCGTGAAGCCCGCGAACGCCTCTGGAACAGTCGATACGCCGACCACCACCAGCAGCAGGCAAGCCAGCAGCGGCGGCGCTCCGAACGGAAGCACGTCCCACATGATCAGCACGATCATGACGACCAGGACCCCGAGCGCCAGAATCATCGGCAGCGTCATCCGAAGTCACACTCCTTTCATCTCTCGCTGCTGAACGTCGGTGTTCAGCGGCTCCACGTGGGACGGGCACCAGTGCCCGCCGCGCTACTGCTGTTCGCCCAGCTCAGGGCCGACGGAGGTGGGCCGAGCGGCCCGGATGCGGGCCATCGTGTCGGCGTCCAGGTGCACGTGCTTGATCGCCTTGCGATGCCACGTGTAGGCCACGTGGACGTCGCCGTCGGGCCCGCCGATGATCGACGGGTAGGACATCTCCCGGTTGATCCCTTCGCGGCTGTTGTTCGACAGGCAGTAGCCGTCGCCGTTCTCGATGTCGTACGTGATCGGCCAGCTACGGCCGTCGTCGTCCGAGAGCGCCAGGGTCATCGGGGCGCGCGGGGCGCCCCAGAAGGCGGTGCGCCCTTCGCCGTCGAACGACGGCTCGGCGAGTACCGGGCCGTCGGTGTCCCGGACGCCCTCGTCGTCGATCTCGTCGTACAGGGATGCCCTCCGGCCCGTGGCGTCGGCCTGGCTGGCGTAGTTCATGACCATCGCCAGCTGCGCGTCGCCCAGCGCCCGCGCCTGGATGGAGGAGTTGTTGTTCGGGAGCGCGTTCGGCTTGCACGGCTTCCAGGTCGAGCCGCCGTCGCCGGACTCCGACTCGTAGACGTGGTCGGCCCACCGCGAGCGGAAGCAGGCCCAGAGCGTGCCGTCGGCACGGGGAACGATGTTCATGTGGACGCAGCCCTCCGAGTCAGGAACCGGGGTCTCCGCCCATGTCTCGCCCTTGTCGTCGGAGTACCAGACCGAGGCCGTGTCCTGGTTGCCGACCCATTTCTCGCCGGAAAGGGCGACGCAGTTGAAGGTGGGCAGCAGGATACGGCCGCTCTCCAGCGCCACCGGCACCTGGCGGACGAACACGCCCTTCGGGGCGTCGGCGCCGAGGAGCGCGGTCGGCTCGTCCCACGTCTCACCGCCGTCGTGAGAGACGCGCCGGCGCACCTCCGCGGTGTCCTGGTTGCCGGCGATCTGGGCGGTGTAGAGCAGCCAGACGTCGCCATCGGGGGCGACGAACAGGATGGGGTTCTGCTCGGAACGGCCGGCGTCGAAGCTGAGCTGGACCGGTTCGAGCCAGCGATCCGCACCGACCGGAAGCCGGGAGAGGTGGACCGAGATATCGGAGACGCCCTCCTGGGTCCCGCCGAACCAGACGCACGCGAGGTCTCCGCCGGGCAGGAAGGCGAGGTTCGCGGCGTGGCACTGCACGGTGGGCGTCGGCAGGAACGCCTCGGTTCCGCCATCCGTACGAGGGCGAAGGAGCCCGTCGAACGTGGTCATGTTTCCTCCGAGCTTCGTTGCAAGGGGTCGAGGTGTGGCGCAACCCTGACAGATCTGCGCGCTCCGCGCAAGGGAATGCGCGCTACGCGCATCATGGAGGGGCCTCTTCTGCTCCGACCGTTCGTCGCGCGCATGTTCAGCCAAACCATGGGATTGCCGGGTCGTCTTCCCGGTCATCACGGGTGCCACCGGGCGGGAGCGCATCTTCGACGGGTACCCGGACGTCGCCCTCGACCTGGTCGAGAGCCGCACGTTTCGACGGCCGGCTCCAGCTCCTCGAGTACGTCCCGACGGTGCTCGACGGACCGCCCGGGACCGGCGACTGAGTTTCAGCGGTCCGGTCAGCGACGCGTGTAGATGACACCGACCTTGTCGAGCTCGCTGCCGGAGCGGCCGTGGAAGCCGGCGATCTGCCAGCCGGACGGGGCGGTGTAGGTGGTGCAGTCGCCGGTTTCGGTGCCACCCGCCAGGGTCCGGCCGGTGCTGGTGGTGAAGCGGGCGTAGGAGATCCGGGTGTGGTCGTCGTGCTTGGCGCGGCACAGCTGCAGGCTCACCGGGTACTCGCCGGACGAGAGCGCCAAGGTCTTCAGCGTGCCCCCGCTGCCCCCGTGTTCGAGGCGGACGCCGTCGGCGAGCGTCAGGCCGATCTGGTCCACCCGGGACGCGGCGCGCAGGCGCAGCTCAGTCGCGCTCGCTCCGGCCGTCAGGTCGTCGACATCGGTGAAGAAGTCTCCGTGCGGGCCTCCGAACTGGTCGCTCATCCGGAGGTCCGGGCTGAGCGACCAGTCGAGCTCGACGGCGATCGGGTAGTGGTCCGAGAGGTTCGCGCCGGCGTCGTCCCGGAAGGCCGCGTGGTCGTTGCGGTACTGGGACGCGCCGAGGTCGACGTAGTCGCTGCCGCGGTACAGGACCTTGTCGACGACCTCGCAGCTCGCGTCCACCGTGGCGTCGTCGCAGGTGATCGCCGGTTCGCCCTGGTCAGGGGCGTCGCCGCCGCGGACGAGGTCGACCCACGGGTCCGACAGGCCGTTCGCGGACGCGAACTCGGCGATCGTGTCGCCGGCGCGGGTGTAGCGCGTGTTGGTGTCGCCGTAGACGATCACCGCGTTCCCGGCCGAGTGAGACCGGATGAAGGCGGTGACCTGCGCGAGGTTGGCGCGCCGGGCGGCCAGGTCCCCGGACTCCACCCCGGCGTCGGTGTGGAGGTTGTACAGGTCGACCCATACGCCCTCGGCGAGGCGCGCCCGCATGAAGGTGAAGCCCTTGGGGGTCAAGCAGTCCCCGGACCCCGAGGAGCAGTTGTCCCAGGTGACGCGCTGGAAGTCCTCGAACGGAAAGTTCGAGAGCGTGTTGAGGCCGTCGCCGAACGGGACGCCGCCGCTGGTCGGCGTCCGGTAAGGATGGTTGTCCGCCGCGTACAGGGCGGCGTGGTAGTTGAAGTCCTCCTGCGCGTGCACGACGTCGTAGGCGCCCAGGCGCGAGCCGATGATCGGGGTGTTGGTCTCCGGGTCGCCGTCGCCGATCCCGAGGGGCAGCCCGGCGATGTTGTAGCTGAGCACCGAGAACGATCCGCTCGCAGCCTCCTGGGCCGACGCCGCTGCCGGGGCGGTGACGCCCGCGAGGCCGACGGCGGCGGCGAGCGGGACGAGCGCGGCCAGTACCCTGAGTTTCCGCATCTGGTGCTCCAGGTGTCGAGGGCGCCAGGCCGAACCGGACCGGGCGAGACACCCAGCGTGACCGATATGCGTGCCTTGTGCACCAACTGCGCCTTACCCGGTCGTGGCCCGCAGGTGACGGGCCGGTTCGCCCCGGCGTCGGCCGCTGACCTGCTCAGGCGCTCGTGGCCACCGGCGCGACCCGCAGCTCGTGCAGCCGCGAGCCGTCGGTACTGATGTTCGCGGTGGCGGTCGCGATGGCGCCGATCACGCAGATCACCGCGGAGTACACGACCACGGGCCAGATCTGGCCGCCGACCAGCGCGACCAGCGCGGTGCAGATGAAGGGCGCGAGCCCGCCGCCGAGGGTGTTGGAGATCTGGTACCCGATGTTCACGCCGGTGGTGCGCGCCTCCGGATCGAACATCTCGGCCAGCATGGTCTGCAGCGTCGCCTGCATCGCGACGCCGGGGATCACGAAGCCGAGGATCATGCCGGCCCAGATCAGCAGCAGGTTGCTGGTGCCGAACAGCAGGAACGCAGGCCAGACCAGCACCGCGAAGCCGATGCAGCCCGCGATGTACACCTTGCGGCGTCCGATCCGGTCGGACAGCGCGCCGTACGCCGGGGCGACGAAGACCTGCAGGAGGCCGACGATCATGGTTCCCGCGAAACCCTGCCAGGCGGGGATGTCGTTCTCGTTCACCATGTAGGCGATGCCGAACGTGAGGACCACGTACCCGGCGATGCTCTGCGGCAGGCCGATGAGGACGCCCATGACGGCGTTCTTCGGATGACGGAAGACCTCGACGATCGGGTTGGTCCGCACACCGGCGTCCACCTGGGCCTGCTTGGTGTCCTTGAACTCCTCGGACTCCTCGAGCTTGCTGCGCAGCACCACCGCGATGATGGCGAGCACCAGCCCGAGCACGAACGGGATGCGCCAGCCCCAGGTCATGAACCAGGATTCCGGGCCGAGGCCCAGACCGGCCATCAGACCGGCGGACGCCACGTTCGCGACGCCCGCACCGCTGATCAGGAACGCGCCGTACATGCCGCGCTTGCCGACCGGGGCGTGCTCGACGACCATCGTCGCCGCGCCGCCCATCTCACCGCCGACGAAGAAGCCCTGGCACATGCGGAAGAAGATCAGCAGCAGGGGTGCGGTGATCCCGATCGACGCCTCCGGCGGGATCAGCCCGATACCGGCGGTGGCGATGCCCATGCCGACGACCGTGATCAGCAGCGCCGTCTTGCGGCCGACGCGGTCGCCGATGGGGCCGAACACCAGACCGCCGATCGGGCGGAGGAAGAAGCCGACCGCGAACGTCGCGAACGACGACAGCTGCGCGACGATCGGGTCCTCGCCCGTGAAGAAGACCGCGGGGAACACCGCGGCCGACGCCAGGCCGTACAGGTAGTAGTCGTAGTACTCCATGAGCGTGCCGATCGCGCCACCGGCGATGGTGCGCTTCTGCGTACGGGTCAGCGGCGTTGTCGTCGTCATCGGACCATGATGACCATCTCTGAACACAACGTCTATGCGCGAACGTTTCGTTAAGGTAAAGCCGAGCGGATTTGGTCCAGGTAGGCGTAGGCGGTGACCTTGGAGATCCCCAGCCGCTTCGCCACCGTCTCGACCGAACGCTTGACGTGGAAGGCGCCCAGGTCGTCGAGGGTGCGCAGCACTGCGATCCGGTCGGCCTTGTCCATCCTCGCCACCGGACGGCCGACCGCCGAGACGGCGTCGGCGATCATCGTGTCGAGCAGGCTCGCGATGTCCTGCGTGTGGAGCTCGCGGTCGCGCTTGTCGGGCGCCGCCGACGGCAGCAACGCACTGAGGGCGTTCTGCGCCGTCTGCAGCGGCGTCAGGTCGACGTTGATGCACAGCGCGGCGATGATCCGCCCCGACGAGTCGCGGTAGTAGACGGACGAGGAGTGCAGCTCGCGCCCGTCGGCCGTGCGGCCCGAGTACCCGAACTCGTCGTGCTCGGCGTCCTCGTCGCGCATCACCTCGAGGCCGAGATTCGTGGACGGCCCGCCGACCTTACGCCCGGTGACATGGCCGTTGACGATCGCGTAGATCGTCTGGTCCAGGTCGCGCCGGCTGAGATCGTGCAGCACGACCTCGCAGTGGTCCCCGACGGCGGACGCGATGGCACGCATGACCGGCTCCAGCACCGAGTGGGCGGCCTCGATGCTCTCGAAGCGGCCTTTCGGCACCGCGGCGCCGATCCCGTCGGCACCGCTCTCGCCATCACCACTGCGCCCAGTCATATCGCTGGTGATCCTACGCGGAGGGGTCAGCGATCCCGGGACCGAACCAGTGACCCCTCCCGTACGGGTCAGCGACGGAGCCTTCAGTAGAGGCGAAGGCTGTGGAGCTTGAGCACCTTGCCGACGGGCTGGTAAAAGGTCACGCCCCTGCCGGGGCAGTCGCCGGTTCCGCCGGAGGTGAGGCCGATGGCCTTGGATCTGCGGTAGAGCGGGCCGCCGGAGTCGCCGGGCTCACCACAGATGTCGGCCTGGATCATCCCCTTCACCAGGTACCCGCCCACGTACCGGACGGTGACGCCGAGCGCGGTGATCCGGCCGGAGTGCGTACCGGTCGTCGACCCGTCCCGGGTGACCGCCAGCCCGACAGTGGGCTTGAGCCAGCTGTAGCCGCCAGGCCGGCTCAGCCACCGACGGTCGTACCTGACGAGCGCGTAGTCACGGGTCGGGTACACGGCGACGGCCGTCTTCCCGATCACCCTGCCGGTGGACGACTTCGCATGCCAGTAGGGCACCTTCTTGCCGCAGTGCCCGGCCGTGAGGAAGAAGTACCTCGAGCCGCTGCGGACGTTGAAACCCATCGAGCAGCGCACACCCCGCCCGTAGATGGCAGACCCGGGATACAGAGCAAACGGTTGGAAGGCTCCGCTCACCCGCTCGATCTCCAGCGCGTCCAGATCCTCGCGGGCGGCCCAACGGACCTGGTTCTGCTCGTACAGGGAGACGGTGGAGTCGGCGGTCACGACCACCTCGTTGTTGACCGTGTCGGTATGCCAGGCGATGCCCTCGACCTCGGTCTCCTTGACCGCTTCGGCCAGCTGGGCCAGCTCGGCGTCGGTCGGCTCGTCGGACTCCGAGGCGTTCGCGGGCACGACGGTCACCGGCGCTACGAGTCCGATCAGTGCGACAAGGATGGTCAGGCGAAACCGCCTCGCAGCGGCGGGGCGAGATGTGGTGGGACGTACCTTCATAGCGACCTCTCAGGGTAGAGACCAGTCCGCGGCGAGTAGTGCTCACCAGGGCGGATGCCGCCCCGGCCGGCCACGCTGGCCACGAGTTCCGCCCGGACGGCACGGTCCGGGCCAACCCGATGTGGTTCCACGTCGACGGCGGGACGCTGCGCTTCGCACACCACGTACCGCGCCGAGTACCGCAATCTGCGGCACAACCCGACGATGAGCCTCGCGATCCTCAACAATGAGAACGCCTTGGACCACCTCAAGGCCCGCGGGAAGCCGGTCGAGGCGATCCCCGACCTCACCGGCGAGCTCTACGTGCATCCGGGCGTGCGGTACGGCGACTCCGACCAGCAGGCGCCGGCGGACAGTGCCGACCGCGTCATCCTGGTGATGAGCAACGAGCCGTGCACCGCCCGTTGCGTAAGATCACCAAAATACTGCGTATCAGTTGCTGCAAATTTAACCCGGCCCATGCGCGTACGCGACAGCAGCATTCACCGCGACGGACCGGTCCGGGCCAGGCAGTGCCAGGGCCGGACCCGGGTGCCGAGACACAGCGATGGCCTGGACGGTCCGGTCCGCCTTAGCGCGGCGGTGGGCGACGACAGGGATCGAAACTGTTCTAGTACCGGTCCTCACCAGCGACGACGCGTGTCTCTGAGCCGAGCGTGGACCACGGCGGTACCGGGTCTTTCGAGGGCGCCGAGCTGTGCAGATGGCGCTGTTACAGGCCGGGGACGGCGAGGCGGATGCGACATAGTCCGGCCACCGTCTTGCATTTCTGGTTTCAGGTCGCGAAAAGCCGGGATCTGCCTCTGACCCACCGGGGCCGAACGAGCAAAAGCCCTCCGACCCACGTTTCCGCTGGTCAGAGGGCCTTACTTCAGGAGTGGGCGATACTGGGATCGAACCAGTGACCTCTTCCGTGTCAGGGAAGCGCGCTACCGCTGCGCCAATCGCCCATGCTGCAAAACGAGGTGGGTACGGGATTCGAACCCGTGTATACGGCTTTGCAGGCCGCTGCCTCGCCACTCGGCCAACCCACCGCTCGGCCAACCTACAACCTGGGGTGCTCTCTTCAGCCGAATATCCACGAGAGCGGCGTTCCGAGCGGATGACGGGACTTGAACCCGCGACCCTCACCTTGGCAAGGTGATGCTCTACCACTGAGCTACATCCGCGAAGCCGGACATCGCGGGGTTTCCCCCGGCGTTCCGGCGCGTTCTGAACATTAATCGACGGGAGGGCGAACCGTCCAATCGCACGCGCCGCCGTACGGTTGTCCCGTGTCCCCCAGCCCTGCTCATCCGCCCGCAAACCGCACGATCCGCCCTGTCGCGAAGAGCTCGGGTCTCCCGACTCCTCCATCCGACGTGACCGGAGACACGGGCTGGGCCAGCTTCGCCGGACGCATCGCGACGGACACGGTCGAGTGCGTCGACGTCCGGGCCGAGCCGGAGCGGCTCGCGACGGGCACCTGGTTCGTCGTCGCCGACTTCGAGGGCCCGGCGCGCGCGTGGCGCTTCGCCCAGGTACGCGACGCCGATGCGGTGCCCAACGCCGGAGCGCCGGCCGACACCTGGCACGGCCCCGCACGCGACGCCTGGACCTCGTCGATGGACCAGGCCGGCTATGAGGCCGCCGTCAGCCGGGTGCGCGAGCACGTGCGGGAGGGCGACGTCTACCAGGCGAACATCTGCCGCGTGCTGTCGGCTCCCCTCGCGGCGCCGTCCGGCACCACGCCGTCCGGCAAACGACCCAGCACCGAACCCGACGCCCGTGCCCTGGCCGCCCGGCTCGCCGCCGGCAACCCGGCGCCGCACGCGGCCGCCGTCCACGTCCCCGCCGCCACCGGGCTGGACCCGGTGTGGGTGGTGAGCGCCTCCCCCGAGCTGTACCTGTCCGTGCGGCACGAGCCGGGGACCGGGACGGTCGTGGAGTCGGGCCCGATCAAGGGCACCGCCCGCACGCCCGACGGCCTCACCGACAAGGACCGGGCCGAGAACGTGATGATCACCGACCTCGTGCGCAACGACCTGCAGACGGTCTGCCGCCCGGGCACCGTCGAGGTCACTTCGCTGCTGGCGGTGGAGGAGCACCCCGGCCTGGTGCACCTGGTCTCCCGCGTGCGCGGCACCCTGTCCGACGACGTCGCCCGCTCCGGCGAGCTGTGGCGCCACCTGCTGGACGGCACGTTCCCGCCGGGATCCGTCTCGGGCGCGCCGAAGTCGAGCGCGCTGCGCATCATCGGCGAGCTCGAGCCCGCACCGCGCGGCCCGTACTGCGGCGCCGTGGGGTGGGTGGCCGACGGCGAGGCCTCCCTCGCCGTCGGCATCCGCACGTTCTGGTGGGCCGACGGGGTCCTCCGGTTCGGCACCGGCGCCGGCATCACCTGGGGCTCCGACCCGACTGCCGAGTGGCACGAGACCGAGCTCAAGGCCGAACGGCTGGTCGCGCTGGCGTCAGAGCACCGCTGACCGTCGCGACGTCCGCTCCCCGTGGACCTCGATGACCGGGTCAGTCATCGGCACCGAGCTCCAGCGCCACAGTGGCGTACGAGTGTGCCGGAAGGTCGACCTCCAGGCCACGCGGGTGCCTGCGCACGCCGTCCAGCTTCCGCGGCGCCACGGCCTCCGGGTGCTCTGGCGTGTTGTGGCTGTTCAGCTCGGCCGCTGTCAGTACCTGCGCCGAGAAGCCCGCGATGTCGCGGCCCCGCAGGTCGAGCACCACCGTGCGCTCCTGCGCGGCATCCAGGTTGGACAGCGAGACGTGCGCCGTCGCCCCCTTGCTCGACGCCGACACCGAAAGCAGCGGCAGCGCCTTCCCCTCGACCTTCCGCGACGCCTCCGGCGCGATCACGTGCGCGGCGAGCGACCTCGCGTCATGGTGCGGGGTGTTCATCGCGAAGACGTGGTAGGTCGGGGTGAGTACGAGCGCCCCCGTGTCCGGGTCGGTGAGGATCATCGCCTGCAGGACGTTCACCGTCTGGGCGATGTTGGCCATGACGACGCGGTCCGCGTGCCGGTGGAACGCGTCGAAGTGAACGCTCGCGACCAGGGCGTCGCGCAGCGTGTTCTGCTGGTACAGGAATCCCGGGTTGGTGCCGGGCTCGACGTTCCACCATGTGCCCCACTCGTCGACCACCAGGCCCACGCGCTTGTGGGGGTCGTAGCGGTCCATGACCTGCCCGTGGCGGGTGAGCAGCTCGTCCATGTGCGCCGCGCGGGACAGGGCGACGTACCACTCGTCCTCGGTGAAGCTGGTCGCGTCACCCTTGTCGTCCCACGGGCCGGTCATCGTGTAGTAGTGCAGCGAGATCCCCTGGAACGGCCCGGCCGGCCCGTCGGCCCCGTCCAGGGGGCCGAAGGACTTCATGAGGACCTCGGTCCAGTTGTAGTCGTGGTCCGAGGCGCCCGCGGCGATCCGGTACACCTCGTTGCCCGCGTGGTTGCGCACGTACGTCGAGTACTGCCGCGCCAGGGAGGCGAACTGCTCGACGCGCAGGTTCCCGCCGCAGCCCCACGCCTCGTTGCCGATGCCGAAGAACGGCACCTTCCACGGTTCGTCCCGGCCGTTCTCGCGGCGCAGCGCCGCCATCGGCGAGTCATCCGCACGGGTGAGGTACTCGATCCACTCGCTCATCTCCTGCACGGAGCCCGAGCCGACGTTGCCGCTGACGTAGGCGTCCGTGCCCAGCAGCTCGCACAGCGCCATGAACTCGTGCGTGCCGAACGAGTTGTCCTCGACCACGTCACCCCAGTGGGAGTTCACCATCCGCGGACGCTGGTCGCGCGGCCCGATGCCGTCGCGCCAGTGGTAGTCGTCGGCGAAGCACCCGCCGGGCCAGCGCAGGTTCGGGATCCGGAGGGCGCGCAGGGCCTCGACGACGTCCGACCGAATGCCGCCCACGTTCGGGATCGGTGAGTCCTCCCCGACCCAGAAACCCCCGTAGATACAGCGCCCGAGATGCTCGGCGAAGTGACCGTAGAGGTGTCGGCTGATGGTCGGTCCGGGCAGGTCGAGGTCGATCACGACGCGGGCGGATTCGGTGGGCATAGAAGTCCTTTCAGCGGTTCAGCGGACGGCCCTGGTCAGGCCGGTTCGAGTGCGGCCACGGCTGCCGCGAGCTCGTCGGTGGCGGCGTCCACCTCGGCCTGGCCGGGGTCGGCGTCGTCCCCGCGGAGCGCGAGACCGGCGTCTCGTGCCGCGGTGAGGCGCTGCCACGACTCGGGCGTCCAGTCCTCGGCCACCAGCTCCGCGGTCTCCGCCAGGTACAGGTCGAGGCCGGTACGGTCCACGGTGCTGGTGACGAGGGCCACCTCGGCCAGGTTGGTGTTGCCCGAGGTCGCCAGCACGCGGATCGCTCCTGCATCGACCGGCTCCGGCAGGTCGATCTGGTTCCAGCCCGCCGTCGCGCCGCTGATCGTAGCGAAGGTCTGCCAGGTCTGGCCGCCGTCGGCGGATTTTTGGAACTGGACCCCCTCCGCGCGGCTCACATGGGTGGACCGGGGCAGGTACCGCACCGCCTCGACGTGGAAGGTGGTGCCGTCGTCGGGAACGACCTGGACCCAGCCGCTGGCCACCTTCGTGTCGGTGAAGGTGGCCGGGTCGCCGTCGAACATCGCCCAGCCGTTGGCCGCCGCGTCCTTGCTCCCGTCCCACGACGGCGTGCTCGCGGTGACCCACTCGCGCGGGACGGAGGCGAGCTCCGGCGCCGGCCGTTCGAGCAGGTCCCAGGCGGCGAGGACACGCTGCGCGAGCGCCTTCTCGTCCGCGTCCGGCTCCGCGGCGGCGGCGTGGACCGCCTCGATCTCCCGGGTGAACAGCACCACCGACCCACGGGACCAGCCCGACAGGTCCGCGGCCTCCGCCTCGGCGAGCAGTACGTCCAGGCCGGTTTCGGTCCGCTCACCGTCGATCCGGAAGTCCGCGAGAGTCCAGATGACGGCCGGGTACGCCGGATCGGTCGGCACGCCGGGCTCGTCGATCTGGAGCTTGAGGTACCGGAAGGTGCTGTCGCGCTCGGCCTCGCGCACCGCCACCTGCTCGATGTTGGTGTCGTCGCCCGCGTTGGGGTGCTCGGTCAGCAGCGTCCACGCCTCGCCGTCCGACGACCCGTAGACGTTCGTGCCCTCGGCCCGGTTGGGGAACGTGTCCCGCGCGAGGAACCCGAAGGCGTCGGCCCGGACGCGGTAGCCCGGCCCGAAGTCGAGCACGACGCTCGGGATGCGCAGGTCTCCCCAGGTGGACTGGCTGTCGCCGTCCGTCAGGGCCAGGAGGGTGTTCGGCGTGATCTGGGCCGAGGAGACGGTGCGGGAGAAGTCGAGCGTGCCGTCCGGCAGGCGCGGGTCGAGCAGCTCCAGGCCGGCGACGGCCAGCCGCAGCTCCTCCAGCAGGACGCCGAACTCCGCCGGTGTTGCGCCGTCCACGGCATCGAGCGCGGCTTTCTGTGCCGCGGCGACCGGCGTCCAGCTTGCGGTCGTGTAGGCCGCCTGCTCCTGCAGCCCGTCCAGGAGCGTACTCACGGCACCCGCCCGGTCCGGCGCGATCGTGAGGGACACAGGCAGCGCGGTGTCGGCCTTGTCGTCCGAGGCGACGACGACGACGCGCTCGGCGGCCTGCCCGTCCGGCGTCCACGTGAACGTGCCGTCCGCCGAGACCTTCGCACCGCGGGGTGCGTCCTGGAGCCTCAGCGAGAAGTCGCCGTCGGGGTCGGTCACGCCGAGGTCCCTGGTGTAGGGCTCGCCGGCCACAGCCACGACGTCCAGCGACGCGCCGTCGCCGAAGGTCGGCGGGGCGAGGGTCCCGTTGGCGTCCGCGAGCAGGCCCGCGACGTCCACGTAGGTCCTGTCCGCGGTCGCGCGGAGCACCACGAGGTTGGCCCCCGCGTTCGGCACCTTGGCCGCCGCGACGTCGAACCAGGCGTAGCGCCACTGCCCACCGGTGTCGGGGAGCTGGACCGTCGTGAAGGGCTCGTCGTACGAGGTGCGGGAGACCTCCAGGGTCGCGGTGCCCTGGGTGCGGACCCGCACCCCGACCAGCGCCTTGCTGCTGCGGTCGCGGTACACCACGCGGCGCACGGCCACCTGAGCGTCGCTCTTCGTGGCGTTCAGCCGCACCAGGCTCTGACCGGCGTCGTCGGTGAGGTGCTTGGCACCCTTGCCGAGGATGTGGCCGAACTTCTCCAGGGGCAGCTCCGCCCCGTCGCCCACGGGCGGCACCGTCACGTCCTCCTGGGCGAGCTCGGGCGGGAACGCCACCCAGTACTCGGCGCCGGTGAAGTCCGAGCCGCTCTCGTTCCAGAAGTTCGAGACGCCGTTGCCGTAGCGGTACAGCGGCCCGTCACCGTGCCGGTACAGCTCGGCGACGTACGGCGCCTCCTGCTCGACATCCACGTCCGCGACGTACTTGTACTGGTAGTACAGCTCGTTCAGCGGCTCGCGCAGGCGTCCGCGGTACGCCTCGGAGAGCTTGCCTGCTCCGCCGGAGGTGTCGATGTAGGGCGGCTCCTCGCCCATCATGAAGGCGGCGAAGACGTCGCCTCCCTCGAGGATCCGGTTGTCCAGGAACTCGTACGGGCTGACGGCGTCCGCCGTGGTGGAGACGGTCCCGTCGACGGGGTCGATTCGCGTGCCCTGGTTGTTGACGATCCGGGCCAGGGCCACGAGGAGGTCGACGTCGCCCTCGGCGTGGGCCTGGTCGCGGCCCATCTCCACGTGCTGGACGAAGTCCTTGCCGTACGGGTTGAGCGGGTCGCCGGAGTCGATGACGCGGAACAGCGAGGCCAGCGAGCCGTTGACGTCCCCGCCGTTGATCGTGTGCTCGCTCTCGTAGCCCTCGTTCACGGTGAACCACTCGACGCGCTCGGCGTACAGCTCGGCGTCGTCGAGGAAGATCGCCGCGGACACCATGCCGATGACGCCGTACAGGTGCTGGTTCCACAGGCGGTTCTGGGAGAACAGGAACGTGTCGAGCACCGGGCGAACGAGGTTGTCCTCGATCCGCTGCTCGTCGCGCTCGGTCCAGCGCAGGTCATACCCGTCGAGCTCGTCGTTCACGGGCTCGGTGGAGCGGATGATCTCGGCGGCGACGAGCGTCTGGTACAGCGGGACGCCCGTGTGGATGTGCGCGTCGGGGAAGTACTGGAACTTGGCCGGGTCCAGGCTGCTCCAGGTGCGGATCACGTGCAGCGCGTTGGCGCGGTACCTCTCGTCACCGGTGACGACGTACTGCAGCGCCTGCGTCATCGCGCCGATGCTGTCGGCGTGCTGACGGCTGCGCATGCTCGCGGTGTTGTATGCCGTGGCGGTCGGCTGCTCGTCCGTGGGGCCCTGGATGGAGGCCTTGAAGTCGACGGCGGCGAAGCGCGTCTGCAGCATGGCGTCGTAGTAGCTCGCCCACGGCTCGACGCCCGCGTGCACCTGCGTCCGCATGTTCTCGAGATTGTCCGCGGTCAGTCCGACGCCGGGGTGCGCGAACCCGGCGGCGCTCGTGGTTTCGTGGATTTCTACGGCCTGGCCGGCCAGCAGCTCGGCCTGGCCGGCGTCGCCGGCCGCCGCCGCGGGCGCCGGGACCAGGCCGGCGACCACAACTGCCGCCGTCGTGAGCAGTGCGGCCGCTCTTGAGCGCAGCCTGGACGTGTGTTGCCTCATCGTGTTCCCTCCACGGCCGCAGCTCTGCGGGCCGAGCGCGGCCCCTGGCCACGCTGTCGTCACCTCGTCGTGAGCGGGATATCGTTATCCCGGGAATACGTTATCCCGACGTACCGGACAACACAAGGGCTCACCGGTCGTCTCCCTGCGTGGCGGGCGCCGAACCGAAAGCTACGTGTCGATCAGTGCCCAGATCGACACGTAGGGTTCGGCTCGGCAGCTGGGCCCGGCGACAAGTTTCGGTTCGGCGCGACGGCCCGCGAGGAACCTGCTGCCAGTGTTTCGGCGAGCCACGATCCCCGACGGGAACGCCCTCAGCGCAGCGCCCAACCCGAGAAGTCAGCGGTGAAGGCGCCGCCGACGAGGTCGACCGCGCTGATCCCCACGAAGGCGCCGGTGAACCGCAGGCGCGGGCCGAAGTCGTCGGACAGCTCGCTGAAATCGACGTCCGGCCCGATCTTCGCCCACGGCACGTCGCCGGTCGCCGACCAGAGCCGCGCGGTGGCGCCGTCGATCTGCGCGCGCAAGCGGACCGGGCCGTCCGCTACGCCGACGGTGTCCAGCACGCGGGCGCCGTCCGGGTGCCCGTGGGTCAGGACCAGCACGCGCCGGCCCTGGTCGCCCGCCCACTGCTGGCCCGCCTGGGGTTCGCCCTCGGGCTCGGCCCACGTGACGTGGAGCTCGTAGTACGACGTCGTGTTGTACCAGAGCACCAGCCCGGCGGACTCGGTGAACGTCCGGGGCTCGGCGTCGACCGTCACCTCGACCTCGGCCTGGTGCTCGGTCAGCCGCTGGGCGAGCAGCGACTGCTGCCACAGCGATTCCGCGGACAGCCGCCCGCGCAGCCGGAGGGCGCCCGGCCGGCCCGGGACCGACTCCACCCAGTCCCCCGCCGGCTCCCGCAGCGTGGACCACGGCCACCCGGGAGCGACGTCGAACCCGCTCCGCCGGTCGCCGAGACCATCACCAGCCACGTCAGGCACCTCCACCTCCACCTCCACCTCCGGGTGCCAGCCGCCCTGCGCCAGCCGCGGCCACCCGTCGGTCCACACCACGCGCTGCACCGCCGTCTCGCGCCCGAGCGGGTTCCGTGGCCCGGACGGCGTCGCCACCGGCCGGGACGCCAGGTGCGTCAGGTACCACTCGCCCGACGGCGCCTGGACCAGCTCGCCGTGCCCGGCCTTCTGCAGCGGGACGGTCGGGTCGTCCCGCGAGGTGAGCAGCGGGACGTCGTCCACCTCGTAGGGCCCGGTCAGGGACCGGCTCCGCGCGACGAGCACCCCGTGCTCGACGCCGGTCCCGCCCTCGGCGAGCAGCAGGTAGAACCAGCCGTCCTCGACGGTGATCTTGGGCCCCTCGACCAGGTTGTCGCGCTGCAGCAGCAGGCGGGTCGGGCCTAGGACGCGTACCCGGCCGGCATCAACAGCCCCGCCGACAAGCGGAACCTCCAGCTCGGTGAGCACGATCCCGTCGAACCGCCGTCCGCCGACCCGGGAGTCGTTCTGCAGGTTCAGCAGGTAGTGCCGGCCCTCGTGGTGCAGCAGCGACGGGTCGAACCCGTGGCCGGGCACGCGCACGGGCTCCGACCACGGGCCGCCGGCGTCGGGCGCCGTGCAGAGGTAGGTCTCCAGGTCGAAGTGCCGCGTGCCGAGCGAGCGGACGATCGAGTACACGACCCAGAACACGCCGTCCGCGTAGCTCAGTGCGGGCGCCCAGATCCCGCCCGAGTCGGGGACCCCGAGCAGCGATCCGCCGGGGACGGCGGTGTCGACCGCCCCGGCGGGCTCCCAGTCCGCGAGGTTCCGCGAGCGGTAGAGCGGGATGGCCGGGAACCACTCGAACGAGCTGGTCGCGAGGTAGTACCAGTCCCCCACGCGGATCACCGAGGGGTCGGGCGCGAATCCGCGCACCACAGGGTTCACGAGAAGCACGGGTCCCCCTCAGCGCGGGACGACGGCGACGCGCAGCAGGCGCGCCGTCATCGGGGCGGGCAGCTTGATCTCGAGCGAGCAGCCGTCGTCGGCCACGGCGATCGAGTCGTCGTGCCAGGTCGGGTAGAGCACCTCGACCTCGCCGGCCGCGCGCAGCCCGGGCAGCGGCAGCCGGACGACGTCGGCGCCGCCCGGCTCGGCGCCACGCCGGGTGACCGCGAGGTAGAGGTCCGTGCCGTCGCGAGCGCCGAGGACGACCCAGGGGTCGCGCCAGCCGGGCAGGCCGAGCGGCCAGACCGGTACGGACCGGGCGATCGCGGCCCGGAACGTCCGGTAGACGGCGAGGCCGTCGCGGACGACGGCGCGCTGCGCCTCGTCGAGCGTGTCGATGCGCCCGGCGAGATGGACGCGCGACAGCAGCGCGGTGACGAGGGAGAAGGCGATCTCCTCCTGGCTCATCGACCCCTCGACGGAGGCCCACACGCCGGACTGCTCCGGCGTGATCGCGAGCGGCGCGGCCGCCGCGACGGGCGGGACGAGCCGGAAGTCCTGCTGGTCGGTGAGCGACTGGACCGGGAACACGGCCCCGCTCGCCGCGTCGAGGCGTGACCCGCCGGCGGCGCAGCCCTCGACCACGAGGCCGGGGTGCCGGTCCATCACGTCCGCTACCCAGGCCAGGTGGACGCGGCTGTGCCCGAGGAGCCCTGCACCCAGCGGTTCACCCGAGCCGCCGTCGGTCCCGGGGCCGGTGTCCACGTTGTAGTCGAGCTTGAGGTACGCCAGGCCGAACCGGTCGACGAGGCGGTCCACGACCGCGTCGAGGTGGGCCCGCGCGGCGGGGTGGCGCAGGTCGAGCTGGTAGCGGCCCCACTCGGCGACGCGCCGTCCGCCGCGCTGGAAGAACGCCTCGGCGGGCAGCTCGTCCGCGACCGGGCTACGCACGCCGACGACCTCGGGCTCGAGCCAGAGGCCCGGCTTCATGCCGAGCTCGCGGATGCGGTCGACGACGGCGTCGAGCCCGCCGTCGGGGAACCTGCTCGTGGACGGCTCCCACGCGCCGACGGAGTCCCACCAGCCGCCGGACTCGTCGTCGTACCAGCCGGCGTCGATCACGTAGTACTCGGCCCCGAGGTCCGCGGCCGCTTCGATGAGCGGCAGCTCGCGCTCCGTCGTCGGGTCGGACATCAGCGCGTTGAGGAAGTCGTTGTAGACCACGGGGAGCCCCGTGTGGTCCGGGTGCGGACGCCGGGTACGACGGCGGTGCGCCGTCAGCGCCGCCGCCAAGTCGCCGAGCGTCGTGTCGACGTCGCCCGCTCCGGGCACGACCACGAGCGCGACGGGAACCGTGGCGAACGTGTCGCCCGGCGCCAGCTCGGCGGCCCACTGGTGCTCGTGCGACGTCGGGCCGAGGACGGCGAGGTAGACGTCCCCGTACCGGTCCCCCAGCTCCGCGTGCCACGCGGAGCTCGACTCGATCTGCCAGCCCAGCATGCGACCGGTCCGCGAGTCCTCGACGATGCCGAGCGGGAGGTGCTCCGACGTCGACCATGCCCCGGTCGAGGTGAGGCTCACGCGGTTCTTCGAGCCGACCTGGTTGAACCGGGTCATGCCCACGTCGTAGAGGCCGCGCTCGGACAGGGCCGAGCGCCGCCAGCGGAACTCGCCGCTCCAGGGGTTGGCCGCCTCCCAGACGGCGAGCTCGTCCTCCCACCGGGCACCGTGGCCCAGGCCGGACACGACCCCGGTCGTGGCGTAGTCGACCGCCAGCTCGCGATCGGCGGTGAGCTCGGCCCATGAGCGCAGCACGGGGATCCCGTCGGCCAGCTCGAGGTGGACCATCGCGCGCAGGCCCGTCGACTCGTCCGCGAGCTCCAGGCGCAGGCGCACCAGCGTCTGCTCCCGGTCCTCCGCGAGGCCCGTGAGCCGCATCCGCTGAGCGGCCGCGCCGTCCACGTGCCGCTTGCCCGAGGTGCCGACCCGGCCGTCGCCGGCGAGGGCCACCTCGAGCACGGGCAGCGCGGACCGGCGCAGACCGAGCTGGTCCGGCCCAGCCTCTGCGGCGTGCCAGAGCGCCACCAGGCGCGGCGTCGTGTGCGGCCCGTGGGCGATCAGCAGCCGCAGGACGTCGTTGCCCCACTCGACGTAGCTCTCTGAGTCGTCCGCCAGGCCAGGAAGGGTGACGCTCATGCGATCACGCCGGTGGCGGTGTCGATCGTCCACGCGTCGCGCCACTCGAGCTCGGCGGCGCCGTCGGCGATCCGCACCGGGAGCCACACCGGCGCGGAGTGGAACAGGTCGTCCCTGTCCCACCGGTCGCCGACGTAGACATAGCTGGTGGCCTGCGAGCCCTCGACGGTCACGATCGTGGACGTCTGCGAGTCGTAGGTGGCCGAGCCGGGGGGCGCGAAGTCCGCCCAGTCGCTCCACGGCCCGGCGAGCGACGACGCCGTCGCCACCTTGTTGTCGTTCGTGGACCAGCCCGTCAGGTCCGAGCCGAACAGGTAGTAGAGGCCGTTTACCTTCACCAGCGCCGGCGACTCGTACCCGTGCGGACCCGCCGGGTGGTCGCTCGGCGGCGTGAGCGTCGTCGAGACGATCTCCTCGATCGCCAGGTAGTCGACCGACAGCCGGTAGATGTGCAGGCCGTGCTCGCGGTCCTCCGACAGCAGGTACCCGGTGCCGTCGTCGTCCGCGAAGACGCCGATGTCCCGACTGATGTTGCCGAGCGGGCGCTCGCTGCGCAGGTAGGTGTACGGGCCCTCGGGCCGGTCGGCCACGGCCCAGCCGACACGGGCGTCGGCGTAGTCCGCTGACTCGATGTGCAGGAACATCACGTACGTCCCCGCCGGGTTGCGCAGCACCTTGGGTCGCTCGACGACCCGCCCGGGGGCGAGATCGGGGACGTCCGGGGAGACCGGGAGGGCGTGCCCGTGCGCGGTCCAGGTGGCCAGGTCGGGCGACGAGTAGCAGGCCACTCCCCCGAAGAGCCCCGCGTTGGTCTTGTCCTCGCCCCAGGCGTAGAACCGGTCGCCGAACTTCTGGATGCCGACGCCGTGCAGCTGGGCGACGGCGCCCTGGTCGTCGGCGAAGAGCCGTCCTGGTGCGATGACGCCACGTGGGGCTCGCGGGTGGGTGGTCACACTGTCTCCTCGTTCGGGAAAACGTTATCATTTGAAGTATGCTCAGCGACATGGCCAGTCCGAAGTCGTACCGCGCCCCCGTCCTCGCCGATGTCGCCAGGGCGGCGGAGGTCTCCGTGCCGACCGTCTCCCGGGTCCTCAACGGCTCGAAGTACGTGGCGCCGGAGCTCGCCCAGCGTGTCAACGAAGCGGTGCAGGCGCTCGGGTACCGCCCGAACGGCGCCGCCCGCTCGATGCGCTCCGGCAAGCGGACGCTCGTCTCCGTGCTCGCCGGCGCGACCGCGAACTACGGTTACGCGCGTACGCTGCAGGGTGTCGAGACCGCCGCCCGCCGCGCCGGCATGACGGTGTCGATCACGGTCGTGGAGTCCGGCGACGACGAGCACGTCCGCGCCGCCATCGACCTCACCCTGGCGCAGCCGACCGCCGGCGTGATCGTTCTCGAGTTCGACCGCGCGGGCATCAACGCCGTCAAGGCGCTGCCCGAGGGGCTGCCCGTGGTCGTCGCCGGCGGCGGCTCGCGCCGCACCGGGCACGTCCCCGCCGCGCTGATCGACGAGCGCACCGCCGGCCGCCAGGCCACCGAGTACCTGCTCCACCTCGGCCACAGGACGGTCCACCACATCGCGGGCCCCACCGAGGGCAAGCACTCGGGCCGCACGGACGGCTGGCGCGCGGCCCTCAACGCCGCCGACGCGCCGGTGCCGCAGGTCATGCGCGCCGACTGGGACGCGAGCGCCGGCTACCGGTGGGGCGAGCGGATCGCCGGGATGAGCGACGTCACCGCCGTCTTCTGCGCCAACGACGACATAGCGCTGGGCCTCATGCGCGCCCTGTCCGACCGGGGCATCGACGTCCCGGGCGACATCTCCGTGATCGGCTTCGACGACCAGCCGCTGGTCGCCCTGTGGCGCCCGTCCCTGACCACCGTGGACCAGGACTTCGAGGACCTCGGCGCCCGGGCGTTCGGCCTCCTGTCCCAGGTGATCGACGGCGAGGACGACGCGGCGTCGTCGGTCACGGCGCCGCAGCTGGTGGTGCGCGAGTCGACGGCTCCGCCGAAGGGCTGAGCCGCCCACTACTTGAGGCTCCCGAGCGTGACGCCCGAGCGCCAGTAGCGCTGCATCGCGATCATGAGCACCACCATCGGGATGGTCGAGATGAGCGATCCCGTCAGGACCAGGCTGGTGAGGTCGACGGTGCTGTCGGTGCCGCGCGACAGCCATGAGTACATGCCGAGCATCACGGGCCACTTCTCGACGCCCTTGAGGAAGACCAGCGGCCACATGAACGTGTTCCACGACGACACGAAGTGCAGCAGGAAGATCGTCGCGCCCGCCGTGGACAGCATGCGCAGGCCCATGGAGAAGAAGATCCGGTACTCGCCGGCGCCGTCGATGCGGGCGGCCTCCATGAGCTCGGTCGGGATCGCGCCCTCGGCGTAGACCTTGGCGAGGTAGACGGAGAACGACCCGAACATCCCGGGCAGGATCATCGCCCAGATGGTGTCGTACAGGCCGAGGTTCACGAAGAGGATGAACGACGGCACGATCATGAGCGAGCCCGGGATCAGGAACGACGCGATGATCAGGCCCATCGTCAGTCCGCGCCCGCGGTACTTGTACTTGGCGATGCCGTAGCCGGCCGCGAGCGCGACCAGCGTCAGTCCGAGCGAGCCGAGCCCGGCGTACACGACGGTGTTCCACAGCCAGCGGACGAAGATCCCGTCCTGGTAGGTGAACAGGTCGCCCAGGTTCTGCCACAGGTTGAACTGGCTGAACCAGAGCCCGTTGGTGGTGTATAGGTCCCGCTGGTTCTTCGTCACCGCGACGACCAGCCACCACAGCGGCCCGACGGCGTACAGCGCCAGGGCGACCAGCACCCCGAGGACGACCCAGCGGGAGGCACCGCGGGCTTCCGCCACGGAGGAGTAGTCGTCGACCCGTCGGCGACGGCGTCCTGGCTTGCGCGCGGTCTCGCCGACGGCGGCGTCGGGCACCAGTGTCGTGTCGCTCATGGCTCTTCCCTGTTGATGAAGCGGTAGATGATCGCGGAAGCGACACCGACGACGACGGCGAGGATGACCGACAGAGCCGTGGCGTAGTTCAGGTTGCCCACCTTGAACGCCTGGTCGTAGATCATCATGGCCGGCGTGAAGTCGCGCGTGATGGTCTCGGGGGTGACCGCCCGGAACAGCAGGGGCTGGTCGAAGAGCTGCAGCGTGCCGATGATCGAGAGCAGCGACGTCAGGACGAGCGACCCGCGCACGAACGGGACCTTGATGGACCACGCGATCCGCAGCTCGGAGGCGCCGTCGAGCCGCGCGGCCTCGAAGATCTCGTGGGGCACCGACTGGAGCGACCCGTACAGGATGAGCATGGTGAACCCGAGCGAACCCCAGACCGCGAGGTTGCCCATCGACGTCCAGACCATCGAGCTGGAGAAGAAGTTGACGTCGAGCCCGAGGAACTCGAAGAACGGGGTCAGCGGCCCGACCGTCGGGCTGTACTGGAAGATCCAGACCATGGTGCCGACGACGCCCGGCACCATGTAGGGAAGCAGCAGCAAGATCCGGAACTGGGCGGCGGCGCGGCGGCGTGCGGCGTCGAGCAGGAGGGCCAGGACGAGGCTCAGCACCTGGGTCAGCGGGACCACGACCAGGGCGTACAGGAACACCCTGAGCATCCCGCTCCAGAAGGAGCCGTCGACGAGGCCGGCGGCGAAGTTGTCGAACCCGGCGAAGGACACGGTCTGGCCGCCGAAGCCCAGGCCGCCCGTGGACTTCGTGGTGTAGACGCTCTCCCGCAGGGCCATCGCGACCGGCACGATGACGAAAAGCGCGAAGCCGGCCAGGAACGGAAAGGTGAGCGAAGCGCCCTTGACGCTCTGTGCGGTGCGCCAGTTCCAGAACGGGGCACGCCCACGAGGGGAGGAGCCGCTCCGGGCACGCCCGCCGGGTGGCGAGCCGGGGACCGGCTCTCGCGCGGTGGTGTGGTGGTCTTGCGTGTTGACGGACATCGGCGTCCTCCCCTCGTGGGTCAGTGGGTCACTCGGCGACGGTGTAGGAGATGCCCTTGCTCTCCAGGTCAGAGGCGACGAACTCCTCGACGGCCGTCATGGCCTCCTCGAGCGTGATCTTGCCGGCGACGGCCTTGCCCCACTGGTCCTGCAGCTCGGGGAACCAGGCGTCGTAGTTCGGGCCGAGCTCGAACTTGCCGATCACGGTCTCCTGGGCGGCGACGATCTCTTCGCCCGCAGCCTTCTCGTCGGCGAAGAAGTCCTTCGGGATGACCTCTTCGACGTAGGGGGCCGGGTCCTGGATCTGCGTCGGGAAGCTGACGGCGCCGGTCTCCTTGTTCCGGCCGGCCTCGACGGCCTCCGGGGTGGTGAGCCAGTCCGTGTAGGCCATGACGGCCTCGGGGTTCTCGCAACCCTCCGGCACGAACGACGGCGCCGTGCGGCCCGGGGTCACCGGCTCCGCCGCGTCCGCGAACTGCGGGATCGGGTGCGCCGCCCAGTCGCCGGCCGAGTCGGTGAAGCCGACCTGGTAGCCGCCGAGCGACCACCACTGCGTCGTGACGGACGCCATCTTGCCCGAGTCGAAGTACTTGAGCAGTGCGGGCTTGTCCATGTAGGTCTGGTTCGAGACCAGGTCCTCGTCGATGAGCTGCTGGAACACGTCGGCCGCGGCCAGCGTGCCGTCGTCGGTGAAGTTGACGACCCACTGGTCACCGTCGATGGCGAACCACTCGGCACCCGCCTGCTGGGCCAGGTTCATCAGGCTGCTCGGGTCCTCGCCGGCCAGGTTCGTGATGTCGACGCCGTGCGGCTTGAGCTCGCGGCCCGCCTCGACGAACTCGTCCCAGGTGGTCGGCACCTCGACGCCGTACTTCTCGAACGGCTTCTGGTTCACGATGTAGAACTGGCCGTCCGACCCGGACGGCAGGCCGTAGTACCGGCCGTCGACCTGGGCAGCGGCGAGCGCGCCCTCGTTGTACAGGTCGGCGGAGCCCTCGACCTGCTCGGTGATGTCCTGCGCCCAGCCGTTGACGACCATCGTGGTCAGCGGCGCGAAGCCCTGCACGAGGCACGGCACTCCGGAGCCGGCCTCCATGGCGTTCTGGAAGTTGGTCTGCGTGGCGACGTTGCTGGCCTGCAGCACGTACTTCACCTCGACGTCGTCCTGTGCCTCGTTGAAGGCGTCGACGATCTGCTCGCCGGTCTCGGCGTTCCAGCCCCAGACCTCGATGCTGACCGGGCCGGCGGCCTCGCCCTCGGACTCGGTCGAGGCCGCGGGCGCACCCCCCGCCGAGCAGGCGCTCAGGCCGGCCAGCGCCGTGACGGCCAGCCCTGCGGTGGCCCAGCGGGCGCGTGATCTGATCATGGCTCTCTCCCTTGAGAAGTTCTCGTCCTTGAGCTGCGCCGCGGTCGGCGCAGGAAAACGTTCTCAGGTTAGCGGCCTGGTCCCCGGTGTCAAGGTACCGTCTCATTTCTGGCGTTGAGCCTGGCCACAGGCACCGGGACACGAGGAGCAACGTTATCCCAGAAGTCGCTGCTGGCCGGGTGTCGGAGGCGACGACTACCGTGGAGACGTGACCCGCGCCCCGGCCTCCGGCGTCCCGGAGGTCCTCGCTCCCTATGTCACCGCCGTCGTGCCGTACGACCTCGACATGGGCGCACCGGGCCTGCACCGGGGCATGCCCAGCACCGGGCTGACGTTCGAGCTGGCTCTCGGCGAGCCGATCGACGTCTCGTGGGCCGGGGAGGACGGCTCCCGGCGTCGGGCCTGGTCGTGCGTGTCCGGGCTGCACACGCGACCTGCCGCGATCCACCACGGCGATCGGCAGCGCGGCGTCAGCGTCTCCCTCACGCTGCGCGGCGCCCGGGCGCTGCTCGGGGTACCCGCGGGCGAGCTGGCAGGCGAGCTGGTGAGCCTGCCCGACATCGCGCCACACCTCGCGCACCTGCCCGAGATGCTCGCGGAGTCCCCCGACGGTGCGACAGTCACTCGTGCGCTGGTCGAAGGGCTCGCCCGGGGCGGGGAGCCGCGGCCACGGGCGGAGATCGGGCGGGCGCTCGCCCGCATCGCCGGTGGCGGTCAGGTCCGCGAGGTCGCGGCCGAACAGGGATGGAGCCGCCGCCACCTGCAGGATCTGGTCCGAGCCGAGTGCGGGCTCACGCCCCGGGACCTGCGTCGAGTCGCCCGCCTCGCACGCTCGCGCCGCGCGCTCGTGGTGGCCGCCCGATCCGGGCGAGTCAGCCTGGCCGACGTCGCCGCGTCCGCGGGATACGCCGACCACGCCCACATGACCCGGGAATGGGTGGCGCTCGGCGGGTGCACTCCGTCCACCTGGATGCGCGAAGAGCTCCCGTTCGTTCAAGACGTCGCCGACCCGCCCCGGGCATCGTGGGAGACACCCGACCGAGGAGGAACACGATGAGCACCGGACTGTGGGTGACCCTGACCTACCATGACGCCGACGCGGGCCTGGCCTGGCCGAAGGCCGTCGGCTTCACCGAAAGCGCCATCTACCGGGACGACGCCGACCCCGCCGTGGTCCACCACGCCGAGCTGAGCTGGCCGGGCGGCGGCGGCATCATGCTCGGCACCCACCAGCCGCGCCCCGGATGGCCCGACCAGGCCGGGACCGGCTCGGCCTACGCCGTGACCGACGACGTCGACGGCACCTACGAGGCGGCCCTCGCCGCCGGAGGCTCCAGCCTCAGGGAGCCCGCCGACCAGGACTACGGCGGCCGGTCCTGCGTGGTCCGCGACCCGGAGGGCAACCTGTGGAGCTTCGGGAGCTACCGGGGCGAGGGCTGAGCCTCCGGGGGATGCGCTGAGTCGTCGATGAGTTCTGGCGGCCTCCGTCGTCGTACCGGCATGGGAATCGTCAAAGCAGACATGGCAGTTTCGCTCGACGGCTACTCCGCCGGGCACGACCAGAGCCTCGAGTACCCGTTCGGGCCGCTCGCGGGCGAACGCTTGCACACCTGGATGTTCGAGTACGAGGACAAGCACAAGGCCGAGGTGGACGCGATCGTCGGAGCCGGCGCGTACATCATGGGCCGCAACATGTTCACCGCCGGCCGCGGGCCGTGGGACCTGGACTGGAAGGGCTGGTGGGGCGACAACCCGCCGTACCACGGGCCCGTCTTCGTCCTCACCCACTACCCGCGCGACCCGGTCCCGATGGAGGGCGGCACCACGTACCACTTCGTCACCGACGGCCTGGAGAGCGCGATGGAACAGGCCCGGGCGGCCGCGGGCGACGGCGACATCTCCATCACGGGCGGAGCCACGACGCTCAACGAGTACCTCGCCGCCGGATACGTCGACGAGCTGCGCCTGCACGTCGTGCCGTTCACGCTCGGCTCGGGCACCCGCGTGTTCGACGGCGTCCCGCCCATCGAGTTCGGCTCCACCTCCGTACGGCACACGCCGGAGGTCACCCACATCACCCTGCGCCGGTGACAGACTGGGCGTCATGACGGTCATCTGGACAGAGGGGCGCATGGTCGCGCCCGACGAGGCCGCGCTCAGCGCGGTCGACCACGGCATCACAGTCGGCGACGGCGTCTTCGAGACCTGCGCGGTCCTCGACGGTCAGGCGTTCGCCCTCACGCGTCACCTGGCGCGCCTGGAGCGGTCGGCGGCGGGCATGGGTATGGCAGGTCTGGACCTGCACAAGGTGCGCGGCGGCGTGGACGCCGTCCTCGCCGCCGCGCCCGACGCCGGGCGCCTGCGGATCACCGTGACCGACGGCATCGGGCCGCTCGGCTCCGGACGATCGGACACCCCGCAGACGGTGGTGGTCGCCGCCTCCGCCGCCGTTATCGTGCACACCGGGCGCGCCGCGCGCTCCCCCTGGACGCGCAACGAGAACAGCGCGGTGGCGGGCCTGAAGACGACGTCCTACGCCGAGAACGTCGTGGCGCTCGCCGACGCGATCAAGAAGGGCGGCGACGAGTCGGTGCTCGCGAACACGCAGGGCGATCTGTGCGAGGGCACCGGCTCCAACGTGTTCCTCGAGATCGACGGCGAGCTGGTCACTCCCCCGCTCAGCTCGGGCTGCCTCGCCGGGATCACCCGCGAGCTGCTGCTCGAGTGGGGCGCCGAGGAGGGGCTGCCCGTGCGCGAGGCGAAGGATGGCGAGCTGCCGTTCTCCGTGCTCGACCGTGTCAGCGCGGGCGAGGCGCGGATGCTGCTGACCGGCTCGGTGCGCAACGTGCAGCCGACGGTGTGGCTGGACGGCGTCGACCTGCAGGTCGGCGAGCTCTCGGCCGCCGCGCGCGACCTGTTCGAGCGGAACATGCGCGAGCGGATCGATCCCTGACCCGTCCGGGCTATTGGATTTCGCATCCGCGCTCGAACCAGGCTAATATCGTCCACGCACGCCCTACGGGGTGAGCAGCACGGGCGATTGGCGCAGGGGTAGCGCGCTTCGTTCACACCGAAGAGGTCACTGGTTCGATCCCAGTATCGCCCACCGTGTAGAAGGGCCCTCTGACCAGCGGAAACGCTGAGCGGGGGGCCTTTCTCGTTGGCGGACGCGCCTCCGCCCCCGACCCGCAAGTTGTCCCCAGGGGCGCCGAACCGCAAGCTGCACGTCCATGAGGGTCCTCATTGACGCGTTTCTATCGACTCGGCGCCCGAGTCAATCGTCAAGTTGCGGTTCGGCGGCATGGTTCAAGGCAGTCGAGCTGACGCCGAGCACTGAACGTGCATCCAGGTAGAGCACTGCCCTTGCGCCCCACACGCATACGGGTGGCTCCGCGTTCAGCCCCCGCCCTTGGCCGACACCCCGTCGTAGCCCCAGCGCTCGCACATCGCGCGCAGGTCGCGCGGGACCTCGTCGGCGCGGGGCAGAGGCCGCCCGGGCTGGATCGTGCCGGTGCGGATCTTCTCGCGCCAGTCGCCGATGCCCTTGCGGAGCTCGCCGTGCTCCTGCTGGCCGTAGGAGATCATGCCTGGCTCCCAGGGCACGTCGAGATAGTCGCAGATGCGACGGGTCTCGGCTTCCGGCTCGGTGGTGAGGTCCTCGTAGCGCACCGTGAGACCGTCATGCCGCTGACGTGCACTCTCAAGCGCCTCCATGTATTTCAGCGTGTGGTGGATGGCGCGGTTCATGGGCCGCCGCGGCGGGTCCGCGTCGTGCCAGGACTGCGCCATGGACAAGGGGTGCCGCAGCAGGAAGAGGAAGCGGGCGTCCGGCCAGCACTTCGCGAACCGGTCGGCCACGAAGACATTGCTGGGAGTCTTCTCCACGACGGTCTTCTTGCCGCTGCGCAGCAGCTCACGGTGGAGCAGCCGGTCCCACAGGATGTGCTCGACGTCGGGGATGTTGTGCCCGAGAGCGTCCATCGCGGAGCGAGCCAGCCGGGTGTTGAACCGAACCGACAGCCGCCGGACGTGCGTCTCGATCGGGGCATGCAGCTCGGAATGGCTGTCCAGCACCATGCGTAGCAGCGTTGAGCCGGAGCGTGGCCCGGAGAGCACGAAGAGGGGAGCGACCAGGAGGCGGTCGGTCTCCGGATCGGCCGGCGGGCGAATCTTGCGCGGCCGGCTGGCGCCGCCCGCCTCGCCGCCTCCGCCCGCGCCGCCTCCACCCGCACCATCGCGGGCAGCATTCGGCTGATCGACAGTGGCTCGGGGAACACGTATTACCCGGACGCCCGCGCGTTTCTCGAGCGTCGTACCGAGTCGGCGGGCAAGCTGTGTGCGCATCTCTCGCACCGTGAGCACGTCAGGTGCCTCCAATCGTCTGTCTCAGCGTGGCACGCTACGCCACCATGCACCTCCTGGGCACGGCGGCACCGGGAGGTGCATCTTCTTTCGCCGCGCAAACGGCGCGAGGATTCAGACGATCCGGTAGCCGACGCCGGGAGTCGTGGCGATCACCGGCGGCGCACCCAGCTTGCGCCGCAGCCGCCCGATCGTCACCGTCACCGTGTTGGTGAACGGGTCCGTGTGCTCGTCCCAGACCTGCTCGAGCAACCGCTCTGCGCTGATGAACCCGGGGGTCGCGCGCAGCAGCGCGTGCAGCACGGCGAACTCCTTCACCGACAGACCCAGCTGCCGTCCGTCGCGCACGACGGTCCGGCGCACCGGATCGAGCTCGATCCCCGCAGCCCGCAGGATGCGCGGGCGCGCGTCCGGCTTGCGCCGGGCCAGCGCCTGGACCCGGGCCACCAGCTCAGGGAAGTGGAACGGCTTGCCGAGGTAGTCGTCCGCACCGAGCGACAGGCCGTCGACGCGGTCCCCCGGGGACCCCGCGGCCGTCAGCATGATGACCATCGGGCGCTCGTCCCGCTCGGTGATCATCCGGCAGAGCGTGTCGCCGTGCAGCCCGGGCAGGTCCCGGTCGAGCACCACGACGTCGTACGCGGTGAGGTCGAGCTTGCCCGCGGCCGAGAGACCGTCGTGGGCGACGTCGACAGCCATGCCCTGGTCGCGCAGGCCCTCGGCGACGACCGCCGCGAGCGCCCGAGCATCCTCGACGACCAGGAGCCTCATACCCCGACCTCGGCTGTCGCCCGGACGAACGGGAGCGCGATCTCGGCGCGTAGTCCGCCCTGCGGCCGGGCGGTCAGCGTGAGGCGCCCGCCGTGGGCCGCCGCGATCGACGCCACGATGGACAGCCCGAGGCCGGTGCCGGCGTCGGAACCGGTACGGTCGCCGCCGAGCCGGCGGAACGGCAGCGCCAGCTCGTCCACGTCCCGCTGGTCGAGCACCGGTCCCCCGGTCTCCACGACGAGCCGAACCTCGTCGCCGTCACCATTGCCGTCGACGTCGCCCTCGCCCTCGGCATCGGCAGTAGTCACGACGCGGATCCAGCCGCCCGCGTCGTTGTGGACCACCGCGTTGTCGAGGAGGTTGTCGACCATCCGCGCCAGCAGCGCGACGTCGCCGCGGACGCCGGTGCCACGGGACAGCTCCCGGGTGGCGCTCAGCTCCTTCGCCGCGATCGCCGCCGCGCGGTCGGTCACGGCCTGGTCGGCGAGGACGGCCAGGTCGACCGGCTCGACGTCGTCGAGCGCGCCGTGCTGTGCGCGGGCCAGCACCAGCAGGCCGTCGAGCAGCCGGTCCACGTCGTCGAGCCGGGGTCGCAGCCGGTCGGCCAGCGCGACGGTCGGCGACGGCGCATCGGGTTTGGCGGCGGCGACGTCGACCAGGGCCCGCATGGTCGTCAGCGGCGTCCGCAGCTCGTGCGAGGCGTTGGCGACGAAGCGGCGCTGGGCGTCGAAGGACGCCTCCAGCCGCCCGAGCAGCCCGTCGATCGTGTCGGCGAGGTCCTTGACCTCGTCGTCCGGGCCGGTGACGGCGAGCCGTCGGTCGAGGTCGTCGGCCGAGATCTCGCGGGTCGTGGAGGTGATGGTGCGCAGCGGGCGCAGCACCCGCCGGGCCATCGCGCGCCCGATCAGCAGCGAGACGGCGGCCATGACCGCGAGCGCCAGCAGCGAGCCGAGCAGCAGCTGCCGGGCGTAGTCGGCCTTCAGGTCGGTGATCTGGGCTTCGAGCGCGTGGATGCGCTGCTCGGCCGGGTCACCGGTCGGCACCTGACCGGGTGCCGGCGCGACGCTGGAGAACTCGACGCCCGAGAACGCGCCCGCGAGGGCCAGCAGCCCGGCCCCGCAGGCAAGGAATGCGGCAGCGTAGAGGAGGGTGAACCGCAGCCCCACCGTGCCGTCGCGCAGCTTGAACATGCCCACAGCATGCCTGGTGGGACCCAACAGCGAGATAACGGCCGCCGTTCGGGCCGGGTCACCCGTCCCCGCGTAGAACCGACGGCATGTTCAGCAGACAACTTCTGCACCGGGAATGGCGGGCGCTCCGGCGCCCGGGCCGCCTGGTCGCATTCGCGCTCGCCGCCGTGGCCGTGATCGGCCTCGGCTTCCTGCCCGCGTTCGGCGTCCGCTCCTCGTGCCCCGGGCCGTGCCCGGTCGCGCCGACCGCCGCGGACGGTTCGACGGTCGCCGACAGGTTCTGGTTCGTGCACCGAGACCTCGGCCCGGAGGGGAGCATCACGGTGCGGCTGACCGACATGACCGGCACGATCACCTATCCCCCGCCGGACCACGACGAGATCGTCTCGGGCCTGGTGCCCTGGGCAAAGACCGGGATCATCGTCAAGGACGGCACCGAGCAGGGCTCGGCGTACGCGGCGGTCATGATGACCGGCGAGCACGGGGTACGCATGCAGCACGACTACACGCACGACGTCGCCGGCGGCCCGGGTCAGGCCACGCCCGAGTCGCCGCGATGGCTGCGCCTCACGCGCGACGGCGACGACATCACCGGCTACGAGTCGGCCGACGGCGAGCAGTGGGACGAGATCGGGACCGCGACCCTGGACGGCCTTCCGGACACGGCGCAGGTCGGCCTGTTCGCGACCTCGCCCGGCGACCTCACCCTGGATCCGGTCGGCGTGGGTGGCTCGGTCGAGACCGTGCGGTTCACGCAGGCCAGCGGCGTCTTCGACCATGTCTCGCTGGAGGGTGCGGCCGACGGCGCATGGCGCAGCGAGTCGGTCGGCGCGATGAACCAGACCGACTGGGAGAAGGACCACCAGCGGTCCGGCTCGTCGGAGACGGCCGGCGAGATCACCGTGAGCGGCACGGGCGACATCGGACCGCTCAGCGACGAGGGCTTCAATCTGCTGCGGCTGCTGCTCCTCGGGCTGCCGATCGGCCTGATCCCGCTCGTCGTGGTGGCTGCCCGGTGGGGGGCCCGCACCACGGCCACCGAGTCGCGCCGGACGTTCGTGGCCCGGGCCACGGTGCTGGCCGCCGCGAGCTTCTCGACCGTGCTCGTAGCGGTCGGCGCGGCGGTCCTCGGGGGTCAGGCGATCCTCCGCTCGCACGAGGTCCCGGTACCGCACCTGACGCTCCTGACCGGCACCCGGGTGATCGTCGGCCTGGCTGTGGTCACCGCGCTCTGCACGGTCCTCACCTACTGCCTCGGCGCGCTGCTCCGCCGCGGCTGGGCGGCTGTTCTCGGCGGGCTCCTGCTGACCGTGATCCCCTACGTCGTCGCGACGAACCCGTTCCTGCCGGACGAGGTGGACCGGTGGATCCTCCGCGTGACCCCGGCGGCGGCCTTCGCGGTCCAGCAGACCGGCGTCGAATACCCGCAGGTGGTGGCCCACTTCGCGCCGTCGAACGGCTACTTCCCACTGCCCGCGTGGGTCGGCCTTGCGGTCCTCTGCGTGTACCTCGTGGCGGTCTGGTGGGCGGCGATCCGCCGGGTGGAGGCCCGCCTCGATCAGAGTTGACGGCCGGTGGCGGCGACGTCCCCGACGAACGCCCCCATCACCGTCGCGCACTCCGGCGAATGGGTCTCCAGCAGCATGTGGCCGGCGTCGTACACGTGCATCTCCAGCCGGTCGAGCACCCTCGCGTAACCCATGATCTCGGCCAGGTCGAAGTACGTGTCATGACGGCCCCACAGCACCAGGCACGGCGGCTGGTGGATCCGGTGGTACTCGGCCAGCTCGCCGAATCGGGCGACGTGGCTCGCGTAGTCGCGGAACAGCCGGAACTGGGCGTCCAGGTTGCCCGGCCGCGTCATCCGCTCCCAGTCCAGGTGCCACGACTCGGGCGGCTGGAGCACCCGGACCCGCTCGGGCAGACCGCTCACGTACTCGTCGCGCACGCCCTCGAAGTTGAGCCACTCGGGCAGACGGGCGCGGTTGGCCTCCGACGGGTCCGCCCAGTACGCCCGGGCGCTGTCCCACTGGCTGCCGAGGCCGTCCTCGTGGGCGTTGCCGTTCTGCACGATGAGCCCGAGGACGCGCTCGGGATACCGCGTGGCGAGGTAGTACCCGACCGGGGCTCCGAAATCGTGCAGGTAGACGAAGAACTGGTCGACGCCGACCTGCGCGAGGAACGCCTCGACGGTGTCGGCCAGGTTCGCGAACGTGTACTCGTACTCGTCGACGCCGGGGGAGTCGGAGAACCCGAAGCCGGGCAGGTCCGGCGCGATGACCCGGCTCACCTCGGCCAGCGGCGACATCACGTGCCGGAAGAGGTGCGACGAGCTCGGGAAGCCGTGCAGGAGCAGCACGCACGGCCTGTCCACGGCGCCGGCCTCCCGGTAGAAGATCTCGAGGCCGTTCACGTAGATGCTGCGGTGGCGCGGCTTGTAGATCGCCGCCATCTGACCCTCCTCGGCACTTCCCCACCGACGCTAGCCGGATTGCCGTCCACTCACAGTTCGCGCCAGGCCAGTGACATAGTCAGGTTTCCTCACTAATATCCGTCTCGCACTGACAGTCCAGTAAGTACAGCGACGTACTCCACGGAACACGAGGAGATCTCCCCATGTCACCTGCACGGTCACGTACGCGAAGGCTCAGGCCCCGCAGACTGCTGAACACCATCGCCGCTCTCGGCGTGCTCGCGATCACCGCTACCGCGCTCGTCGTCGCCCAGCCCTCCCCCGCGACGGCGGTCCCCGCCACGATCCCCCTGACCATCACCAACGACTCCGACCGCGGCGACCAGGTCTTCGTCTACGTCCTCGGCGACCCGGGCACCGGCCGGCTCGGCTGGTCCGACGCCGCAGGCACGTTCCACCCGTGGCCGACGGTGGGCGGCACCCCGGTGGACGCCCCCGACGCCTCGATCGCGGGCCCGGCGAACGGGCAGTCGAAAACCATCCAGCTGCCCAAGATGTCCGGCCGGGTGTACTTCTCCTACGGCAGCAAGCTCTCGTTCAAGATCGTCAACGACGGGCGGCTGGTCCAGCCCGCGGTGCAGGACCCGAGCGACCCGAACCGCAACAAGCTGTTCAGCTGGACCGAGTTCACGCTCAACGACGACGGCCTGTGGATCAACAGCACCCAGGTCGACTTTCTCTCCGCCCCGTACCAGACGGGCCTGCGGAAGGCGGACGGCACGGTGATCAGCACCGGGATGCTCAAGCCGGACGGCTATCAGAACGTCGTCAACGCCCTGGCCGGCACCCCGGGGTGGGGAAACCTGGCGCAGCGCGCGCCCGACGGTTCGCTGCTGCGCGTGCTGGCTCCGAGCCACGCCATCGGGACCGGGCAGCTGGACGCGAACATCCTGGCCGGCTACGTCGACCGGGTATGGGCCAAGTACGCGAACGAGCCGCTGACCGTCGCGCCCTACTCCTACGACCCGGCCGCGCGGTTCACGGGCCGCGTGGTCAACGGCGTCATGCGGTTCACCAATTCCTCCGGCGCGTTCGTCACGGAGTTCCGCAAGCCGTCGAGCGACTCGATCTTCGGCTGCTACAACGACCTGGCCGCGCCGAACAACGACATCGGGGCCATCGCCCGCACGCTCTGCGCGGGCTTCCACCGCTCGACGCTGCTGACCACCACCACGCAGCCCGGCACCAGCACGTCCGGCTTCTACCAGGAGTCCGTCACCGACTACTACTCCAAGTACATCCACCAGCAGATGGCGAACGGCAAGGCCTACGGCTTCGCGTTCGACGACGTCCTGGCGCAGGAGTCGCTCGTGCATGACGGCAACCCGTCCGCCGCCTACATCCAGCTCGACCCGTTCCAGGGCGCGGCAACACCGATCGCGGGGTCCGACGGCGGAGGCGGCGACGGCGGCACGTCCCCGCTCCCGCAGGGCACGGGCGCGGTGCGCGCGGCCAACGGCATGTGCGTGGACGTCCCGTGGGCCGACTCGTTCGACGGCAACCCGCTGCAGATCGTGAACTGCAGCGGCAACGCCGCCCAGACCTGGACCCGGTCGGGCTCCACGATCGGCGCGCTGGGCCGGTGCATGGACGTGTCGGGCGGCAGCACGGCAGACGGCGCCGTCGTGCAGCTGTGGACGTGCAACGGGACCGCGGCGCAGAACTGGACGTACCAGTCCGCGAACCGCACCCTCGTGAACCCGCAGTCGGGCAAGTGCCTGACGGCGGTCGGGGGCACGCCCCTGCACGACGGCCAGCGGCTGGAGATCCGTTCCTGCTCCGGCGGTGAGGCGCAGCGCTGGACCTTCTAGGTCCGCCGTCGCCGGTCGAGCTTGTCGAGACCCGGGGTCTCGACAAGCTCGACCAGCGGAGGGCGTGCTCGACCAGCGAACGGCTAGAGACCGGCCACGAACCGGCCGACGATCTCCCGCCACGTCGCCTTGACCTCGTCGTTGCGCTCAGGCGTCGGGGACCCGATGTGCTGCACGACCAGCGAGGCGGTCCCGCCCTTCTTGGGCTCGCTGATGACGATGACGGACTCGCCCTCGCGGGCCTTGGCACGCCAGGTGATGCGGTTCTCCGTGCCGCTGACCCGGACCTCACCCTCGACGAGCGCTTCCACGTCCGCATTGCCGGCGGCGAAGTCGGTCCAGGCCTTCATGAGGGCCTCCATGCCGAGCGTCGTCGACTTGCTGACGCTCGTCTGAAACGTGCCGTCGGGTCGCTGGCCGGGTATGCGACGTCCGATGTACTGCTCGTACGCGACCGCGGTCGACTGCGCCCACCACCCGAGGTTGTCGACCTTGCCGTCCAGCTCACCGAGGACGGCGGACGCGATCTCGTGGTGCGTCATCTCGGGCGCGCCGATGCGGCTCAAGTACTCGAGCCACTCGTCCCAGCTTCTGCCGGTCGCGCGCTCGACGGCCCGGATGCGAGAGTTCGTCGCCATGTCGCCCATCCTGGCACGCACGGGCCCGGCTCGTCAGCGTCGCACCGGGTACCTGAGGTGCACGGCGCGGCGCCCCTGGACGACCACCGGGTCCTCCAGGAGCTGGTGGCCGCCCTGGTTCGCGAAGTAGGGAATCCGCTCGCCGAACAGCACCGGCACGAGGCTTACGCACACCTCATCGACCAGGCCGAGCGTGAGCGCTTGCTGGGCCACGTTCGCGCTCGCGATGACGACGTCCTTGTCATCTGCGATTTCTCCGGCCCGGGCGATCGCCGTGCCGACATCGCCGGCGAACGTTGTCCTCGGCCACCTGTCCGCGTTCTCGGGCGTGCGATGGGTGACCACGACGACCGGGGCGCCCACTGGGTGGTTGTCGCCCCACCCGTCCGCGATGTCGAACAGGCGCCGGCCCGAGACCAGTGCCCCGGTGTTCGTGAGGATGTCGCGCAGTACGTCTGCGCTGCCCTCGTCGACCTTGAAGGTGACGCTCTCGTTCGGGTTCGGCACGGTCACGTCCCCGGACTCGTACCACTCGAAGAGTTCTCCGATCTGGCCATCCGGTTCCGCGATGAACCCGTCCAGCGACATCGTCATGTGTGTGAAGACCTTGCTCATTGCCGGCTCCTTCCGGTTCCGATGCCTGTCCGACCGCAGCGGGCTCGCGGACTCATCGGTCGCGGCTCACTACGCTGGGGCGATGAGCCAGTGGGACATGGCCGACGGCGTTGTTGAGCTCCCCGACGGCCGGCGCGTCCGCGGCACGGGACTGCGCCGTTCGCGCCGGGACTCCCCCGCCCCGGCCTTCGCCGTCTACCTGCTCGGCCGCGACCCGCAGGGGCCCGAATGGGAGTACCGGTGGGTCCGCTGGCGCGACTTCCGCCTGCCCGACTCGACGGAGCAGGCAGTGACCGCCCTGCGGGAGGCCCACACACGCGCGGAGTCCGAGCGGGTCGAGATCGCGTGCGGCGGTGGGGTCGGCAGGACCGGTACGGCGATGGCGATCCTCGCGATCATGAGCGGGGTTGCGCCGGACGACGCGGTCGCGTGGGTCCGCGAACACTACCGGCCTCGCGCGGTGGAGACCCGGCGCCAGCGACGGTGGGTCTCCACCGCCGAGGTGTGCTCAGCCGCTACGCAGGTGGACGTAGGTGAGGCTACGTCCGGGGACGGATGACGGGCAGCTGATCCCGGCCGACGATTGGCACGATCGTCGTTCGAGGAGGCGCAGCGTGAAGACTCACCGCCGCGTGATGCCTGTGCTCCTCGCAGCATCGGCCCGCCTGTGCGGCGGTCGGCCGGGATGAGACGGGCCGTGGCCGTTCCCGGCCTGGTGGTGGCTTCTCCGTGGCGCCGACTGGCCCCGGTGTACGCGGCAGCGTTTCTCTACAACGTCGCCTTGTGGGTCCCGATCGAGAAGCTGTTCATGACGAGTATCGGGTTCGATGCCGCCGAGATCGGGGTCATGGCGGCGGTCTACGCCGCGGTAGTGCCTCTGCTCGAGACGCCGTCGGGGATTCTCGCCGATCGGTGGAGCCGCCGCGGGGTGAGCATGGTGGCCCTGGCCGCGCTCGTGGTCAGCGTGACCCTCGGCGGGCTGAGCCAGAACGTCGTGACCTACCTGGTGGCGGCACTATTTCTCGGGGTGTTCCTCGCGATGCAGTCGGGCACGTTCGACTCCATCGTCTACGACACGGTCCTGGAGGAGACCGGTGACAGCGCTACGTTCGAGCGGTCGATCGGCCGGTTGCGGCTGGTGGAGAGCGTCGGACTGGTAGCCAGCGCCTTGGCGGGCGGCGCGATCGCCGCGGTGCTACCGCTGCGCGCGACCTACTTCCTCACGATCCCGTTCATCGTCGCTGCCGGCGTCGCGGTGGCGCTGCTGCGGGAACCGCGCCTGCAACGCTCGGACGAGCCGGTGCCGCTGCGCCGGCAGATCGTGACGACCTACCGGACGATCCTGAATCGAGGCCGGTTGCGCCCGGTCGTCGCGCTGATCGTGCTCACGTCGCTGCTCGCACAGGTCATGATCGAGTTCGGTCCGCTGTGGATGGTCGCGCTCGCCGCGCCGGCGGTCCTGTACGGGCCGCACTGGGCCGGGCTGACCGCCGGGCTCGGGCTCGGCGGGGTGCTCGGATCGCGTCCTGAGTTCAGGTCACGGTGGGTGATCGTGCTGGTGGGCATCGTGATGGTTGCGTGCACCGCGGCTCTGGCCTCGACCCGTGCGGCCGTCGTCGTGATCATCGCGCAGCTCGTGCTGACCTTGCTCGTCGTCGCGCTGAGCATCCCGCTGCTACGACGGCTGCACGACGCGATCCCGTCGACCATCCGCGCCGGCGTCGCGTCCGGGGTCAGCACCCTCACCTGGCTGACGTTCATCCCTTTCGCGCTCGTCATCGGATTCATCACCGACGCGGCCGGGGTACACACCGCGGGCTGGCTGCTGGTGGTGGTCGCCGCCGTCGGCGCGGTCCTCGCCGTGATCGTGCTGCCCGGCGAACCCGCCAGGCCGGTCGCTGCCGAAGCGGCGCCGGTCCCAGCGCCCAAACCCATCGTCGACCCGTCCTTCGCCGCCGACCGGTTCCGGCTCCCCGACGATCCGGACTGGCCCGGCCACTGGGCCGACCCGCCGGTCGAATGGGCGAGCCTGGGCGATGACGCGCTCGCCCAGATCCGCGTCGCAGTTCTCGAGCTCCCGCTGCCACAACGGCGAGTGGTCATCATGCGCGACGTCGAGAAGCGCTCTCAGGCCGACGTGTGCTCCTCCTTCGGGCTGAGCCCGACGGAGGAGCAAGCCCTGCTCGGTCAGGCCCGGGGCACGATTCGGGCCCGCATGGAGCACCATCTCGAAGGGAGGCAGGCGTGAGCGTGCCTGAGTTGACGTGCGCGGAGTTCGTCGAGGAGATCACCGCCTATCTCGACGGCACCCTGCCCAAGGACGTGGCCGTCGCAGCCGAAGAACACCTGGCCGGATGCCCGGGCTGCCGGGCTGCAGTCGCCCAATGGCGCACCGTCATCAACCTCACCGGTCGCCTCACCGAGGACGACGTGACCAACGCCGACCCCCTCGCCACCGACCGGCTCATGACAACGTTCCGCCGCCTACGGCGCCGGTGACCGAACAGATAACGAGGTGGGAACATGTTGCTGGAACAGAAGGTCGCCCTGGTCTTCGGGGCCGGCGGTGCGATCGGCCGTACGGTGGCCCGGGCCTTCGCCGACGAGGGCGCGCAGGTCTTTCTCAGCGGTCGCAACCTCGCTGCTGTCGAGGCGGTCGCCGACGAGATCGGTGCGGCGGGTGGGAAGGCGTCCGCGGCCAGGGTCGACGCGCTCGACGAGGACGCCGTGAACCGCCATGTCTCCGATGTCGTTCAGGAGGCAGGCCGTATCGACGTCGTGCTGAACGCGATCGGGTTCAAGGCCGTGCAGGGAGTCTCGCTGACGGACATCGATCGCGACGACTTCCTCTCGCCCATCGTCACCTGGACAACTGCCCAGTTCCTGACGGCGCGCGCCGCCGCGCGGTACATGGTGCGGGAGCGTTCCGGTGTCGTCCTCACCCTCTCTGCGTCCCCGGCACGACTGGCGATCGCGTCCACCGGCGGGTTCGGCGTGGCGTGCGCGGCCATCGAGGGCCTTTCCCGCACGCTGGCAGCCGAGCTCAGCCCACACGGCGTCCGCGTCGTGTGCATCAGGCCGCATCGCATCGGCGACACGCTCGGTCCCGATCCGGATTTCCCGATGGCACCCGACGAGTTCCGGAGTCTCATCGAGAACATGACCCTGCTCAAGCGACTACCGACCCTGGAGAACGTCGCATCCACGGCGGCGTTCCTGGCATCCGACGGCGCCGCGGCGATGTCGGGAACGGTCGCGGACCTCACCGGTGGAATGAGTGTCGACTGAGTCGTGTCCCGTCCGGGGTGCGGGGATCGACTGCGGGAACCGGAAGAAGCCGTCCGGGTCGTACGCCGCCTTGACCTGCCGAAGGCGCTCGAAGTTGGGGCCGTGGTAGGCCCGCGCCCACGACGGAAGATCTGGGTCGGGGAAGTTCGGGTACACGCCGCCAGACCCCCACGGGTGCACGATCCCCCACGAGCGGTGCAGCCAGGCGCGTGCCTCCTCGCGTTCGTCGCGCGACGCGTCGCCCTCGACGACGACCGCGTGCTTGACCAGGAACCGCGCGGTGCGGTGCGGGAACGCCGTGGCGTCGACGGGGACCCGGTTGTAGGCACCGCCCCAGGGCATGAAGTCGAGCTCGCGCGCCTGGCCGCCGCGCCGCGTGTCGCCGAGATTGCGCACCAGCGCCTCGACCACGGCGTCGGGCAGCGGGGCGTCGAAGAACTCCGACCTGCTGAAGCTGTGACCGTGCTCGAACGCCGCACCCGCCATCCGCGCTCCGAGATCGGCGAGGTACCGCTTGGCCCCCGCGTACGATGCCGGCGCGGCGGCAGTGGACACGGGCGCGGCGCCGGCCAGGTCGGTGAACGCGTCCAGCAGGTCGGTGACCTCGGGCTCACCGCCGACGAGCATGCCGAACACGTTGAGCACGGGCGGACGCACGACGTCGGCGGGGACGGTCACGAGAAGGCTGGCCGCGAGCCGGTCGGGCGCGTCCGGTGACCACCGCTGCCACGCGCCGACGACGCGTGCCGCGTGCTCGTTGGCCCAGACCTGGTGGAACGTCGTGACGCGCGGTGCGGGGACATTGGCGAAGGTCAACGACGTGACGACGCCGAAGTTGCCCCCGACGGCCCCGCGGAGCGCCCAGAACAGATCGGCGTGGTGCCGGGCGTCGCAGTCGACCACCTGGCCGTCAGCCAGCACGACCCGCGCGCCGAGCAACCGGTCCGACGTCAGCCCGTAACTGCGGCCGAGGACGCCGAGCCCGCCGCCGAGCGTGAGCCCGGCGATCCCGACGTCGGGGCCGCATCCTGCGGGAACCGTCAGTCCCCGCGCGTCGAGCGAGGCGTAGAGGTCGCCGAGCCGAGCTCCCGCCCCCACGGTCACCACCCCGTCGACGACGTCGACGGCGCTCATCGGCGACAGGTCGACGACGATCCCGTCGGTCGAGGAACGACCGGCGAAGCAGTGCCCGCCGCTGCGCGGCGCAACCCGCAGTCCGTGCCGGCGGGCGAACGCAAGTGTCTCGGCGACGTCGGCGGGAGTGCCGCACAGCACGACCGCCTGCGGCCGGGTGTCGTGGAACAGCGGGACGGCAGGTTTGCGGAGACGCTCGTAGGAGGGCGAGTCGGGCAGCACGACCTGCCCCGCGACGGCCGAGCGCAGCCCAGCCCACTCCCCGGAACCCGGTGCGGACCCACCCGGGGCGGCCGCGCCGGGGGCGCGCG
>NZ_UWYY01000013.1 GCF_900608595.1 Promicromonospora panici
GCTGGGTCGGATCAACTGCCTCGTGCGGTTTCGCGAAGCCGGTCGGCGAGGAAGTCGTAGGCGGTCGTCCTGGCCGCCCTGGGGAAGTCGTGACGGCCGGGCCTGATCTCGACGCGCGCGTGCCGGGTCCCGCGTTCGGCGAGCCGGTCGCGGATGCTCTCGGCGCCGCGGCTCCACCGGTCGTCGTCGGTGGCGAGGATCAGGTACTGGCACTGATCCGCGAGGCCGACGACGTCCTCGACGTCGTGCGCGGAGGCGAAGCCCGGGACGACGAACTCGGCCTGGAAGCCGACGTCACGCGCGAACGACTCCCGGTAGGGGACGCAGCCGCAGTTGGAGACGCTGGCCCGGATACGTCGGTCCCAGGCGGGCGCCCAGAGCGCGGCGCGGCCGCCGTAGGAGTGGCCGATGAAACCGATGCGGTCCGAGTCGACCTCGGGCATGGCCGTCGCGTAGTCGAGGGCGAGGCTGATCTCCTGCAGGCACGTGGCCAGCAGCGTGCGCCCGACGACGAGACGGTTGGACAGCTCGAACCAGGTGACGTTCCGCCCACCGTCCCAGTTGCGGTCCTCGAAGCCGATCGCGTCCGGCGCGATGGTGACGAACCCGCACTGGGCGAGCTCGGCCGCATAGGCCTGGTCCGGGTCGCCGCGCAGGCCGCAGACCTCACTCTTGCCGAGATCGAACTGGCCGGCGTGCTGGTGATGGCAGAAGACGAGGGGTGCGGGGGCCGGCAGTGCGTCCGGGATGCAGACGAAGGCGGAGGCCCTGCCTGCGGGGACGTCGTAGGAGACTTGGCGCCGGACGTAGCCGTCGCACGTGACCTCGTCCTCGACGGCCGGGCGCAGTGGTCCGGGCTCGTCGACCGGTGCGAGGAACTGACGCAGGGACTCGTGCGTGAATCGGTCGGTCACGACCTACATCCTGCCCGCGTCAGTCGACGACCGCGGCGACCGCCTCGAGTTCGACCAGCTGGTCGTCGTAGCCGAGAACCGTGACTCCCATCAGCGTGCTCGGCACGTCATGCTCACCGAACGCATCGCGTACGACCTTCCACGCCGCGCCGAGATCGGCCCGCGTTGACGAGGCCACGAGCACGCGTGTGCTGATCACGTCCCCGATCGTCGCTCCGGCGGCAGCCAACGCGCGCTGCATCGTCTCGATACATGCAGCGGCCTGGCCCGCGTAGTCGCCGACAGCCACGGTCGTCCCGTCGTCGTCCAACGGGCATGCTCCTGCGAGGAAGATCAAGCGGGCGTCCTTGGGTGCTGTCGCGGCGTAGGCGTACTCGGCGACGTCGGACAAGGTCGAAGCACGGATCAGCTGCACGGAACTTGGCACGCATCCATCGTGCCAGGCCATCGCCTGCGTCCCGTACTCATTTCCGCGCGCGACTGCCGACAGGGGCAATGCGACTGGAGGCGCACCGTAGCCGCAGGCGCAGGCTACGTTGTGGGGGTGGACCCGCTCCTCCTTCGTGGACCAGGCGGGTCTAGATGTTTCAGAGTGCGCTGCCTGACGTGCTCGTCAACGCAGCAAGGCCCTGAACTCCCAGGTCAACTGGGTGTTCAGGGCCTCGTTCCGGCTCCCGCGGTTGGACTTGAACCAACGACCGTCCGATTCGTCAACGTGAGTTCTCGCCCGATAACCGCTGGGTCTCGTCGTATGCCAACCGGTGCAGCCAAGCGGCTAACTCGGGTGCTGTAGATGTACATAGGTGCTCGCTGCATGCCGGTCAATCTGTTGGGTTTCCGCTGGGGGCGTGGCCGCAGCGCACGGGGACGGGATCGAACATATGTTCGAACTCGATGCATACTGGTTCCATGAGTGGCACGGACCACGTAGACGCCGCGGAGCGCGAGCGACGTAAGCGTGAGCAACAGAGTCGGATCGCGATGTGGCGGAAGCGTGGGCAGGAGGAGCGTGGTTGGGCGGCCGAACGCCTGATCGAGCATCAGGGTCCGGCGTCGGTCCCCTCGGTCAAGCTGCCTGAGCCGATCCCTACCTTGTGCACGGCTCGTGCTTACGACGGCACCATGGTGACGATGGTGGGCGAGGTGACCCACTGCCGAGGACCGTGGCGGGAATTCTCTGCTGAGTACCCCGGCTGGGGCGTGTGGATGGCCGTCGTCCACCGCGACACGTGCGAGTACCTCGATGGGTGACTGGGGAGTGTGCCTTGGAGCAGGTCTGCGCTCCGGCTGTCCGCATGAGCGCACCACGAGCGAGCCTGCTCGCACCGGTGTCAGTTGACTTCGTTCCCACGATCGTTCTCGACTCCCATGCCCTCCAAGACACCGCCGTCAGTATCAGCCCCCAGCACCGACAAGATTCGACCGAACACCCCGTTGAACTGTGCACGTACTCGCTGCGGGATGAGCGGATCGAGCCGCATCACTTTCCGCACGTGATCCGTAACGCTCGCGAGCCGCATCGTGCCTTCATGCTTGGATTTGATGATATCCACCAAAGACGGACCGCCAGCATCCGCCACAGCCTCCACGATCTCCAGGTCGACCAAGTCCATCAGCTCGACGGGCGCAATATCTCGGCTAGAGAGGATGCTCTTCATTGAGAGCACCTCCCTCAGGCGATCCAGCGTGATCGGATTTACCGGATACCCCTCCGTCAGCAAGATCACGGGAAAGAAGTGCACTTCACCCGAGCCTTTAGCGACGGACCGAAACGCATTCTGTCGAATCTGCTTGATCGTGGCGTCGAGCTGCTTCGCCTTCTCGCACAGTGCATCAATTTCGTCGTCTAGCCGAACTGCTGCACCGCCATGAACAGAGTCCCGCATCAGTCGCCTAGTCGAGATCTCCAGAACGACCCATGAGTGACCATAGTCAATCGCAACGTCCGCGACCTTTGATTTCTTTCCCAGGTGGTGCCGGAGCGCCTCTTCATCAAACACGCGGCCTGGAAGTTGCGCGTACATCTCTGAAACAATGCTCTGCACGTATCGCTCAGTCGCCCGACGAAACCGGTCACTCTGCCGACCCAGATCCGACTTCTTTCCTTGATCCCTCAGGGCCTGCTCGACATCCAAATAGAGCGGCCACGCTGCGATCCTGTTTAAAAGGAACTCGGGATGAAGGACGAACCAGCCATCGTCGACACGAAGAAGAGGGAACCTCTCGAACGGCGAAAACATCCACGGTACCGAGCTCCATGGGGTCGATATCTCTTCAGCCTTGATAAGTTCCCTGAACCGGTCAGCGTCTGACGACAAGTGTCGAAGCGCAGTGCTTATGTCTTCGCGTGGAATCCTCAATCCATCGAATCGACTGCCGGATATGAAGGCTTGGCCGTCCGTGTAGGCCGCACTCCATGCAGCGATCACTACGGATTCCAATGCGGTCAGACTTATACCGGTCGTGGACTGGTATACCTCTGAGAACACGCCTGACTGATCCCCGAATCGGGGGTCGTGCCACCTCGCCTCATACAGAGCCAGCCGTGTCGGCACAGAACCTGGGTTGTTAAAGTGCTGGTTCGCAACAATCTCACCAACCAGCGACTCGCGCGTGTTGTCGGCCCGATTCAAGTTCGACGCCGTGGTCAACATCAGGGCGGGAAGAAGCCTCACCGAATCCTCGTTGCGAGGCTGCGCCCCGCACCGAAAGATTGCCATCTTCATCATCACAAGCAAGGCTTGAGGGAGGACCAACCGGCGGCCCGAGCCGATTTTCGCCTTCACCTGTGTTCGAGTCGGCTCAGCAAGGTAAGCGTCCGCGAATTCGAGGTCAACCTCCCTGCTTGGTCCTGAGCCTGCCGTCTTGGCGATCCAGTGGGTCGCGAATGAGACAACGTCCCGCAGCGCCATCGTCTCCAGTTTGTTAAACAACCAGTCGGCTCCAGGCGACTGCCCGAATACGTCGTCCGCCGTGAGGTAGACCTGAATAAGATCTATCGGTTGCGGGGTTTCCACCAATTCACGCGGAAGTACCAAACCGTCGTGGCGCTGGCGCATCTGGGTTTCAAGGGGCATCCCGGCGGGAGCTTCGAGCGCCTCCTTGACAACCTGATTAATGAAGGCGTCTCGGTCGCTTGAGTGCTGCAATTTCAGGCCAAGACCTTCGCGAGGTAGTCCTGAACCATCGGGGCGAAGCCGTACGGCACGTAGTCACTGAACTGGTCCGGCGTGGCCCACGCGAGGTCCGAGAGCTCTTCTGTGTCAGCCACGTACGCCGTGCCGCCCTTGACCTCGCAAGCCACGTAGCCCATAAGACGTCCGGTCTTCGGGTGGACCCGCTCGCCGAGCATCTTCACTGCCTCGACCGTGAGCCCAGACTCTTCGGCGGTCTCACGCACGGCGGCCTCCTCGAAGGTCTCGCCTGCCTCGACCGCTCCGGCGGGGAACTGCCACGACAGCGCGCCCTCAGACACGCGGCGCTGGACCAGGAGGAGCTTCCCGTCCTGCACGATGATCGCCGCCGCGATGGCGGGCTTCTCTTCAGTCACTGCCTCAGACATGCGTGCCTCCCAGCACTTCGAGAATCGGGGGGTAGATCGTGCTCTCTGGAATGAACTTCGTCAGGTTCGCGATGGGTACCCATGCCACGCTCGCGTTCTCTACGACGTCGCGGTTCTGCGCCTCTCCGGCGAGGTAGTCGCAGTGAAAATACTCGCAGTAGACGCCGGTCTTGGGATGGACTCGCGCGCCGATCTTCTCCGCGACCGAGCAATGGACGTCGGTCTCCGCGAAGGTCTCGCGGACAGCGGAGTCGGACGACGATGCTCCGGGCTTGACGATGCCGGCAGGAAACTGCCATCGGAGCGCGCCATCGTCGCGGCGCTGGACGAGTAGGACGGCGCCGTCGCGCTGGACGACGGCGATTGCCACGGAGAGCGCCTGCGGTGACCCATTGGCCGATGGACCCGCCGACCGAAGCAATGCGTCAAACCGCTCCCGTGCGCCGTCACCGGCCTGGTCAAGCGCGGTGTCGAGGAGCTGCTGGACCTCTGAGCGAGGCTTCATGGCTGGGTTCGCGTGCCACCCCGCGACGGTGCGTGTCGATACGCCGAGTCGTTCGGCAAAGTCTTCGTTGGTCATGCGCAGCGCGGCCTGGAGGTAGTTCGCTTTCTCGCCGGTCCACGCGTCGATCACTGACACTGCAATCACCCCCTGATTCCGGTTGCACTGCCGGTGCATCGGGACTGCATCGGAGCCTCATCGATCCCCCGTTGGGATCGAAGTTGGCTAGTCGCATGCAGACGAACTACGACGCCGACCGGCCCGCTTCGAGCGCCGCGACGCGCTTCTCCAGGTCCGCGACCCGCTGCGGCAGATCGTCGGCGGGCTCTCCTCCGGGGTGCCAGGTCGAGGCCGGGGCGACGAACACGCCCTTGCCCTGCTGGCCGACGACGAGCCCTTCCGCCTTGAGCGTGTTGATCGCGTCTCGGACAACGGTGCTCGATACACCGTGCTCAGCCTTGAGCGCGGCTGACGACGGAAGCTGCGCACCCTCCGCCAGATCGCCGTCAACGATGCGGCGCCGGAGGTCTCCGGCCAACCGCTGGCCTGCTGGCTCGCCAGTGGTCTTCGTGGGCATGTGGGCATCCCCTCCCCTTCTGCACTTAGTACAGCACACGGCTGGACCTGCGACTTTGGTTCACCACTTGACGCACTAAGTGCACTAGGTGCAGTGTGGTCATCACGCGGGCGCCAGCCCGAACGACACGAAGGAGCTAGCGCAATGACGAAGAGGACTGAGGACCTGGCATCCGCGAGGCGGCTGCTGCTCACGTCGTCCGAGGGACTGAGCAAGGCCGGACGGCTGCTGTTCGCGACCGGCCTGCTCGACGAAGGCCGGAAGGTGGCGTGCATGGTCGCCGAGCTCGCGGCGATGCGGCCGGCCGTTCGGACCGCGCACCGCGCGGCCATCGCCGTCGAGCGCGACACCACCGCAACGGAGGAGAACCGATGAGCACGTACACCGCTCTTGCCGCGTTCGACGACGAGCCGACGCCGGGCGACCTTGCGGCCATCGCCGCCGAGGCACCCGTGATCGCGGCTGAGGTCGCCGTGGTGGACGCCGAGTGCCGCATGGCGATGTCGCACGACGAGCTGGCGGTCAAGGCTCACCGTCGCGCCGTCGTCGCCCTCGGCGTCGCGCTTCGTACGGCGGTGGAGACCAGCACCAACCGCGCCACGTCGACGGCCCCGGTGTTCGTTCCGGGTAGCCCGCTCTCGACGGCCCGCCGGGTCGTCATCCGTCCTGCCATCCGCACCGCCTGACAAGGGAGTTTCGCCATGATCACCGTTTCGCTGCTGGTCTTTCTGATCCTCGTGTCGTTCATCGCCGTCAAGTACGGCTCAGCCAAGATCGGCACTCTCACGCTGGGTGTGTGCCTGGGCCTGGCGCTGGCGTCGACGTCGTTCGGCATGTGGGGCGTCGACGCTCTGAACGACCTGCTCAACAACCTGTTCACGGGTGCCAACTCGATGGCGGGTGCCTGATGACGACGCCGAACGACGAGCACACGCCGTCCGGGCACACCCCGGACGATGACGAGCTGGAAGCCATGTTCAACCGTCCCGCCGCTGACCTCGCGGTCCGTGCCGGCGGGCTGCTGGACCAGAGCACGGCACCGGCCGACGAGGACAACTCACTGTCGGGCGAGGTGATCGACGCCCCGGCCGCCGTCGAGCCCGAGCCATCCCCCATGCTTGCGCGTGTGGTCGAGCACCGCGGGGACCACAAGCGATTGACCGTGCTGCCCGAGTGGGCCAAGTCGCCCGAGGTGTTCTGGACCGCCGCCCGTCGTGAGGCCGCGTTCGTCGCGTCCTGGACGGCGCACCACGGCATCCGCCTGCCGTTCGTGTACCTGCCCAAGTTCCTGGCCCGGGCCGGGCTCGGGTTCGGGCTGTGCGTGCGGGGCCTGGCCCGGTGGGTGACCGACGCCGAGAACAAGGCCACCCGCGCCCTGCTCATGGCCGGCGTCCGGGGGACCGCGGAGTGGAAGACGCTCCGTAAGGAGCACGCCGACGGCGTCCGGGCTCGCCTGGGTGGTCTGGCCGCCGCCGGGTTCACGTCCGGCGTCGCCGGGGTGACCCTGCACACCTACACCGGTCCCGAGGGCCTGACCGCCGCCGCCATCGCGACCGGGGCCGCGGCCGTGACCGCGTTCGGCGTCGTCGGCACCCGCCGCGCGGGCAAGCCCATTGCCGAGGCGCACGAGGGCAAGGTCCCCAAGCTCACGGTCGACGTCGTCACCGACGCCCTGCTCACCCTCGGGCTGGGTTCGATGGGGGAGGCCAAGCGCGGCAACGCGGAAATCAAGGTGCTGCGCATCTTCCCGACCACGGGCGGCGTGGAAATCCACATCGACCTCCCGCCCGGCGCCACGGCCGCGGACGTGATCGAGCGCAAGGACCGTTTGGCCTCGGCGCTGCGCCGGCCGATGGACACCGTGTGGCCCGAGGGCAACCCCAAGGCCCATCCGTCCCGCCTGAACCTGTTCATCGCGGACAAGGGCCTGTCCGAGCGCGACGTCGCCCACTGGAAGTACCGCACCAAGGGTCAGACCAACGTGTTCGAGCCGTTCGTCATCGGAGAGGACCAGCGCGGCCGCCCCGTCTCCACGAACCTCATGTACAACAACGGCGTCGTCGGTGGCCTGCCCGGCATGGGCAAGACGTTCTTCCTGCGCGTGCTGATCCTGGGCGCGTCGCTGGACCCCCGGACCGAGCTGCACATTCACGAGCTCAAGGGCACCGGTGACCTCATGCCGTTCGCCCCGATCGCGCACGTGTGCCGCGCCGGTGACGACCCCGACGACCTCGCCGCGCTGCTGGCCGACCTCAAGGCAGTACAGGCCGAGATGCGCCGCCGGGCCAAGATCATCCGCGGCCTGCCCCGCGACGTGTGCCCCGAGTCCAAGGTCACCGACGAGCTCGCAGCGATCGGCAACCCGTACGGGTTCAAGCCGCTGCTGTTCGTCATCGACGAATCGCAGCTCGGGTTCGGTGACCCCACCATGGGCGCCGAGATCTCGGCACTGACCGAGGACATCACCCGCCGCGGCCGCGCACTGGGCATCATGCTCTGGCTCGCGACCCAGCGCCCGAACAAGGACGCCATCCCCACCGGCATCTCGGCGCTGCTGAGCCTGCGCGCCTGCCTGCGCGTAGGCGACGTGACCACCAACGACATGGTGCTCGGTACCTCGATGTACAAGGCGGGCCACCGGGCCACGATCTTCTCCCAGGAGGACAAGGGCATCGCCCTGCTGGCCGGAGAGAAGTCCGACCCGCAGCTCGTGCGCGGCGCGTTCGTCGACGGCGCCCTCGCGGACAAGATCGTCGAGCGCGCCCGCGCCGTCCGCGAGGCCAAGGGCCTGCTGACCGGGATGGCCGCGGGGGACGAGGCCGCCGACCTGGACCACTCCACGATCCTGGACCACCTGCTCGCGGTGTGGCCGGAGAACGACCCGCAGTGGCCCAACGGCAAGGTCTGGTCCGAGGTCCTGGCCGCCCGCCTGGCCGAGTCCAAGCCCGCGCTGTACGCCGACTGGGACGCCACCCAGGTCAACGCCGCCGCAAAGCGCCACGGCGTCGGGTCCAAGTCGATCAAGGGCACCGCGGACGGACGGCCCGCCGTGCGTCGCGGCCTGGTCCGCGCCGAGGTCGCCCAAGCCCTGGGCGACGACACCGCATTGCCCGATGCGTCCGACTCGGACGACTGACCACCCGACCCGCACGACACGAAGGGAGCACCACCATGAGCACCACGCACACCACCGCCGGCGGCTCACGCCGCCTGGTCCTCGCCGGAGCGGTGTCCGTCGCCATCATCTCGACCGTGTCCGCCTACCTCGCCATGGTCGGGTTCGGCATCGACGTCCTCGGCATGGACCCCGTCACCGCCTACACCACGGCCGGCGTGTTCGAGCTGTCCCTCGTGACCGTGGCGCTGCTGGCCCGTGAGGCGGCCCGGGACAACCGGCCCGGCGGCACCCTGCTCACCCTGACGTGGGCGCTGTCGTCCGCGTCGGGCGTGTTCGCCGCGGTGCACGAGATCTACCTCGAGCACCCGGCCGGCGCTGTCGCGTTCCGGTTCATCGTGCCGCTGCTGGCCGCCCTGATGTGGCACCTCGCCCTCATCGGTGACCGCCACCTCGCGACCGGCGCGTCCTGGTCGAGCATGCGGCAGACCGCCCGCATGCACGCCCTGTTCCTCACCACCGAGGACGCCGTCCGCCTGCACACCCTCAACGACGGATCCGGGGCCGCCCGCCGGTCGATCGTCCGGGCCGAGGCACGCCGCCGCAAGGCCCGCGCCGTCGCCCTGCGGACCGTTCCCCCGGAGCAGATGCGCCACCAGGTGTCCGGGTGGCTCGACTCCCTGTCCGCCGTCTCCGACGCCGTGACCGACGTGGCCCGCCTGCACGTCGAGGCCAACAACCGCGTCGCCGGATACGTGTCCGCCCCGGTCATGTCCGACCACCTGTCCGGGCCGGACTACACCGACCGCGCCGACGAGGCTGTCCGGGCTGAACTGGCGGACATGGTCGGACTGTCCGCCACCCCGACGGCCGGACAGACCACCTCCGGTGTCCGGGCCGCTGTCCGGCCCAAGTCGCGTCGGACCGTCCGACCGGCTGGACCGAGCAACGCCGACCGTGCTGTCCGCCTCTCGATTGTGTCCGGGCTGCTGGACACCAACCCGGACGCCACCGCCCGCGACGCACTGTCCGCCCTGGCAGCCGATGGCCACCACGTGACCGACCGGACCGCGCGTCGTCTGCTGTCCGAGGCCCGCCCGGCCAGCACGAACACGGACGCCGACGCGGACACCGAGGCGGCGTGACATGTCGCCCATCTTCCAGCGCGCCGCCCGGGAGTGGGCCGCGATGCGGTCCGAGTACGGCGACTACCTGGAAGCCCACATCGCCGCCGCCTACGACGCCACCAACGGTGTCCTGCTCAACGCACGAGGCCGCGCCGCCGGAGTGAGCGAGGAACGCCTGTTCCTCGCTGGCGGATCGTTCGCCTCCGCGTACGCCTCACCGGAGCTGCTGGAGTTCTGGGCCACCCGCCCGCGCCTGACCGTCGAGGCGTTCGAGCGGGCCTGGGCCGAACGGCTCTGGGCCGCCGAGGGAGAGGAGCTACCCGACCACTGGCACACAGCCGCCTGACCCGCACCACCCGCCGCACGCCACTCGCAGGAGGAACCGTGAACCGCAACGACAACCTCAGCCCGACCGAGTACGCCGCCCTGGTCCGCGACGCCCGCGCCCTCGTGGCCGCCGTCGAGCGCGGTGTTCGCCGCACCGGTGCCGTGTTCGCCGTGACCATGGGCCTCACCGTCGCCGGGACGGCCCTCGGGCTGGACCTGGTCGCCTCCCTCGCCGCCGTGGTCGCCGTGACCGCGTTCACCGCCGCACTGGTCCTGCTCGTGGCCCGGATCGCCCTCGGTCCCGCCCCCACCGAGGTAGGCGTCACCACCCCCGCCGGCCTCATCGAGCACCCGGCGAACGGTAGCGGGAGGCCCGCTACCGGTAGCGGCGCCGCTACCCCCACAAACCGCAGGATTCTGCGGAAGTAGCGGGGTAGCAGCCCTCGCGCTGCACCCCCGAAACACCCTCCACACCCACCGCTGAGGGCACGGCGGGCCGCTACCGCTACCCGCCGTGCCCCTACCCCCGCCATGCCAAAAACAGGCCGCTCACGTGGCCGACCACCGGAGAGGAACGCCCGTCATGAGCACACCCACCCGCTGGACCAGCACGCACGCGGGCAGCACCGCCGCCGAGCACCACCACGGCGCACTGCTGGCCACCGCCCTGGAGTACGCCGCCCGAGGCTGGCACGTCTTCCCGCTCATCCCGGGAAGCAAGCGACCCGCGACCCCGCGTCACGCCGCCACCGACTGCGACGGTTCGGACCCGTGGTGCCGTGGCGGGCACACCGGGTGGGAGCAGCGCGCCACCACCGACCCTGACCGGATAACTCGAGCATGGACCACCGCCCCCTACGGCGTCGGCATCGCGTGCGGCCCCTCCGGGCTGCTGGTGATCGACACCGACACCCCCAAGCCCGGCGCGACCGCCGCGGCGTCGGGTGAGGAGACGCTGGCCTCGCTCGTCGCCGCGCACGACGGCGCCGCGTCACTCCCGGAGACCTGGACCGTGGCCACGCCCTCGGGCGGCGTGCACCGGTACTACACCACCGAGCACCTGACCACGACCCTCGGGAACACGGCCGGTCGCCTCGGTGCCCTGATCGACACCCGGGGCACGGGCGGGTACGTCGTCGCACCGCCCACGACCACCCCCGCCGGGCGGTACGACGGGACGGCCGACGCCGAGGCCGCACCGCTGCCCGCCTGGCTGGTCCAGCAGCTCACGCCCCGCCCGGCCGCGCCGTCGAGCCCGCGAGAGCTGCGGCCCGTCACCCACCGCTCCGCGTACCTGCGGGCCGTGCTGACCAAGGAAGCCGCGCACGTCAGCGAGGCGACCGAGGGCGGCCGGAATCACGCCCTGTTTGCCGCCGCGTGCTGCCTCGGAGAACTGATCGCGGGCGGCTCACTGACCGATTCCGACGCCACCGCGACGCTGCTCGACGCGTGCGCCGGCCACATCGCCAACGGCGCGTTCACCGAGGCCGAGGCCTGGGCAACTGTCCGCTCCGGCTTCCGGCGCGGAGCGAGCAAGCCACGAACCGCTGCATGACCGAACCTGCGCGATCGCGAAACACGAGTTCAGGAGGAACGCCATGACCCGTCCGAATATCGCCCCGCCCGTGCCGTACTTCGGTGGGAAGCAACGCATCGCCAGCCAGCTCGTGGCCCTGTTCCCTGAGCACGAGCACTACGTCGAGCCGTTCGCCGGAAGCCTGTCGGTGCTGCTGGCCAAGCCCCCAGCGAAGCTGGAGACGGTCAACGACCTGGACGGCGACCTGATGACGTTCTGGCGCATCCTGCGCGACCGTCCCGACGACCTCGCCCGAGCCTGCGCCCTGACCCCGCACTCACGCGCCGAGCACGGCGCTTCCCGCGACCGCGAAGACGTGCCGGACCTGGAGCGCGCCCGGCGGGTCTGGGTCGCACTCACCCAGGGACGGGCAGGGCAGCTGCGCCGCACCGGCTGGCGACACCACGTGACACCGACCGGCACCAGCATCGGTATGCCCGCCTACCTCGGCGGCTACGTCGAGCGCATGCCCGCCGCAGCCCGACGTCTCGCCAGCGTCTCCCTGGAATGCCTTCCCGCCTTGGACGTGATCGCCAAGTACGGCGCCGACCCGCGGGCCCTGCTCTACGTGGACCCGCCCTACCTCGGCACCACCCGGGGCACGACCAGCGGCTACCAGCACGAGCTGAAGGCCGAGCACGAGCACCGCGACCTCGCGGCCGCGTTGCTCGAAAGCCGCGCCGCCGTCGTCGTGTCGGGCTACGCCTCGCCTCTGTACGACGAGCTCTTCGACGGCTGGCACACCGCCTCGATCAACGCCTACTCCGGCCAGGGCAACGCCTCGGGTGCGCAGGGCGAACGCACCGAAGTCATCTGGTCCAACCGGCCCCTGATCCTCACCCCGACTCTCGACCTGGAGGCGATCGCATGACCACGCACACCGCAATCCCCACCGCACACGTGCTGCTCACGCCCCAGGAGGTGGCCGACCTGCTCCGCATCCCGGTCCGCAGCCTGTATGTACAGCGCTCCGCCGGTCGCCCGACGCCGCCCGGCGTGAAGATCGGCCGTCACCTGCGCTACCGGCTCGCCGACGTCGAAGCATGGGTCGAGGAGCAGTTCACCCGGAGCGCAGCATGAGCGCCCCAGAGCCGAACGAGGCTGTCCCTGACACCCCCACGACCGACCCGGCAACCGCCGCCATGGCGCCCGATGCCACCCCGGAGAAGAAGACCGCCGCGTCGATCCTGGTGGACCTGGCGTTGGAGCGGTACGACCTCGGATGCACCCCGGACGGCGACACCTACGCGGTCCCGCGCACGGGCGGGAACGTCGTGCGGATGCTGCGCGGCGGCCGGTCCTCGCTGCGCGGCGAGCTGGCCAAGGCGTACCGGGAGCGCACCGGGGCAATTGCCGGACAGCAGGCCCTCGCTGACGCGCTGCTGGTGCTCCAAGGCACCGCAGGCGAAGCCGAACCGGAACAGGTCCACGTGCGCGTCGCCGAGCACGACGGCGCGACGTGGATCGACCTGGGTGACGCCGCCGAACACGTCGTGCGCGTCGGCATCGACGGGTGGTCCATCGTCACCGAAGCCCCGGTGCTGTTCCGCCGCTCGGCCCTGACGGGCGCTCTGCCGATGCCCGAGCCGGGCGGGAGCTTGGACGACCTGTGGGCGCTGCTGAACGTCACCGAGACGGACCGGCCGCTCGTGCTGGGCTGGCTCGTCGCGGCCCTCGGGTGGGCACACATCCCGCACCCCATGCTCGCTTTGCTGGGTGAGCAGGGCACCGGGAAGTCGTCCGCGACGAAGAACCTGGTGCAGCTCGTGGACCCGTCCCCGGTGCCGCTGCGCAAGCCGCCCCGCGACGCCGACGGATGGGTCACCGCCGCGTCGGGCTCGTGGGTCGTCGGGCTGGACAACCTCAGCACGATCCCACCGTGGCTGTCTGACTCGCTGTGCCGGGCCGTGACCGGTGACGGCGACGTGCGCCGCGAGCTCTACTCGGATGACGGGCTGTCCGTGTTCGCGTTCCGCCGCGTGATCCTCATGAACGGGATCGACGTCGGAGCCATGGCACCCGACCTCGCCGACCGGTCCATCGTCGTCAACCTCGACCGGATCACCGAGGACCGACGACGCCCGGAGTCACAGCTCGCCACCGCGTGGGAATTGGCGCACCCGCGCGTGTTCGGCGCCCTGCTGGAACAGGTGCGGATCTGCAAGACAAGGATGTCCTCGGTGCGCCTGGACACCATGCCGCGCATGGCCGACTTCGCCATGGTGCTCGGAGCGCTGGACCAGATCCACGGCACCGACTCCCTGACCGCCTACAGCGACCAGGCCAACAGCCTGGCGCTCGATGCGGTGACCTCGGACCCGTTCCTCGCCGCCCTCACCGAGACCCTCACGGAGCCCTGGCAGGGCACAGCCGCCGACCTCCACTCCCTGGTCCAGCCCGACGGGCTCCCCTCGCGCACGTGGCCACGCAGCGTGCGAGCCGTGGCCGGAGTGCTCAAGCGGAACGCCCCCGCGCTGCGGTCGGCCGGCTGGACCGTGGACGACCTCGGAGCGCGGAACCGGCAGAAGGTCACCGTCTGGGCGATCACTCCACCTGAGATTGCCCGTATCCAACCCCCGCAACACCCGCAACCCCCGTTAGTGCAGGTCACAGCGATTTCCGATGCGGGGGTAGGCGGGGGTACGCGGGTCAAGCGTGGGGGTTCAACCCCCGCATACACCCGCCAACCCCCGCGTACCCCCGCACGCTCCGACGCCCTGACCAGCACAAACGGGGGTGCGGGTGTTGCGGGGGACGAATACGGGCCATCTCAGGTCGCCGCCTGCGACGACTGCGGCGAACCCCTCACCGGCCCCGGCTACACCACCCGATGCCGCCCCAACCACGAAGCCGCCAACCTGGAGGTCACTCACCATGTCGCGTAAGCCAATGCCTGTGGGAACCCACGGCAAGATCACCGTCACTCCCTACCTCGACGGGGTTCGGCTCGTCGGAGAGGGCAAGACCTGGCACACCCCCGAGGGTGACCAGGTCCCCATGAAGAAGATCACGTGGATCGCACGATGCCGCTTCCGCGACAACGATGGCCGTACTCGCCCGGTTGAGGCATGGAGCAGCACACGTACCGGAGCGGAGCAGAATCTCCAGGACGCGCTGACAACCCGGAAGCGTGCCTCGTCGGACAAGATCACGGCAGGGACGCGCCTGGAGGTGCTGGCGGACTACTGGCTGCGGACGAAGATCGACCCGAGCAAGCTCGCCGTGAACACCAAGCAGCGGTACCGGTACGCCACCGAGCAGTACGTCATTCCCGGACTCGGTGGCCTGCTGCTGCGCGAGTGCACGGTGTCGCGCCTGGAGGCGTGGGTGACAAGAGAGGTGGAGGTGGAGGAGCGTCCGGCTAGCGCTAGGCTCGCCCTGAGCTGCCTCAAGGGCATGCTGGATGTCGCGGTGCGCGAGGACGCTCTGACAGCGAACCCCGCACGGTCGGTCACGCCCGTGCCGGCCACCGCCGACGCCGAGGTGAAGGCCCTGGCTGTCGCCGAGGTGGTCAAGCTCCGCGCCGCGCTGGCGACTGACAAGAAGGCCAAGTCTCAGGACCTCGGGGACCTGGTCGACATCTTGCTCGCCACGGGCTGCCGCATTGGTGAAGCGCTCGCACTGCGGTGGAGCGAGGTCGACTTGGACGAGCACGTCGTGTACCTCACCGGGACCGTAGTCCGCGAGAAGGGTGTGCGCCTGTTCCGGCAGGACACGACCAAGGGCAAGAAGCCGCGCGGGCACCTGGTGCCTGCGTTCGCCGTGACGATGCTCGAAAGGCGCTCCGCCGAGGTGGAGCCCGGCGAGCTGGACCTGGTGTTTCCCTCGTGGCGCAGCGGGCTGCGGGAGGTGACGACCGTGGACAAGCAGTGGCGGGAGTTTCGTGAGCGGCACCCGGAGTGGACCTGGATCACCCCGAAGACGTTCCGCAAGTCGGTCGGCACGGCCGTCGAGCGCGGCGCCGACATCGAGGCAGCGGCCGCGCAGCTCGGACACTCGCGCTCGGCGGTGACGGCGAAGCACTACGTCGAGGTGGCCGCCATCGGTCCCGATCACCGGGAGATCCTGGAGCGATTCGGGGGGATAGCGGCGCCGGCGTAGTACGACCCGGCTTCAGCAAGGCCCGAAGCCCTAGGCTTCGGGCCTTGCCTGTGTCTGTAGTCGCTCGTTCCGATGCTCCTATGGGACGCTCACGGCATGGAATGGGCGACTGTGCTGCTCTCTGGTGTAGTAGCGGGCGCGGTATCCGCGCTCGTGTCATGGTTCGGAGGGCTGCACCGCGATAGGAGGGATGCGGCTCGTCGGCGTGACGAGGCGCGGCTCGAACGCCTCACCGATGCGGTCGTTGACTTCTTGACGGCTGACCAGCAGAGATTCGAAAACACCCGGTCTGCTATCGACGCGCTGCAGCACATGGAGGAATCCTTCGGTGCCAAGGACCAGGACGAGGCTGCTGTGCGGGAGTGGGCCGCTGAGGTGTTGGCTAAGTTTCAGCCACACCGCGACGCCGCCGCGAACGCGATGCAACGCATTGGCCTGTACGCGCCCACTCTCTATGACCTGGCTGATCGTGCGTACCAAATCGTCGATGTCGATTCGACGTCAGCCCCTGAGGTGAGGGCGAGGAGTGAGAAGGCGTACCGCGCTGCGGCGGACAGGCTGGCGGCGGCCGCTCGAACGGAGCTTGGCATCGTTGCGGAAGCCCGTTCCGAGCGGTTTCAGCGAGGCGGACCCGCCGCGCGGCTCGGCGCCTAGGTTCGTCGCCTTCGACAGGGAAGTCCTGCGGCCACGGTCGCCGGGACCTTTGTCTTTAAAACTCCGCGAGCATCGACCAGCCACATGGCGCCGGTAGTTGTCTACGCCATGCACCTATATGACTCGGCCTGTACCACTCTCTCCGAAGCCGAATCTTCACCCCCGCAGCACAAGGCATTCCGTCTAGAGTAGGGATCGCTCCGACGCCCCGCCCCTGCTACCCATGTTGACATGAGGATGAGACTTGAACTGGAACGAAATTGCCATTTCGTGGATGGAAGTATCCGCTCAAGTCCTTCCACCAGGACTTCGGTTTATAGAAGCAATGACCGGGTATCTAGCTTGGCCCATCACGATAATAATTCTTGCATTGCTCCTCCGAAGCCGGATATTGGAATTACTCGGCCGCTTGACGGGGGTGGAAGGCCCGGGATTTAAGATCTGGATCGCAGAAGAGGCCTCCTCTGCAAGGGGGGACAGTGAGGACCGGCTTCGAGAGCAGGTCGCGGAGCGCTTTGAGAAGCCGGCAGATCCGACTCGCGAGGAGCATGGAAAGGAGCGAGCGCGGACACGGCCAGAACAATCCAAGCCCACAAATGGAAATGACTCAGAAGAGCGCGAAAAAATACCGCTCACAGCGTACCGAGCCTTCTTTAAGGCACACGCGCTTCGCGCGACCCAGGCGCGACATTTGGCCATCAGGCCCGATGCGGAGAGCCTCAACGTCGCGCGAGCAACGATACTCGAATGCTTCACATTGATCGAGTCCGCATTTCGCGACTTTAATGCACTGGTTGACAATGCATCTGACACCCCCACTAACATTTATGCGCTGCTTAGTAGAGTCGCAACTCAAGGAATAATATCCACCGAGATCGCAGGGACGATTCTCTCCCTGATCAAAATTCGGTCGGCCGTTGTCTACAGCAACGAATCCGTGAGCACGCAAGCTGCCAGAGACTATGCAACCTCCGTCGCCAACATCTTGACCGCTCTGGACGGCCCGTTCGACCGTGCTCTCCGCCGCTACTTGTGAGGAGTTTCGTTACTGACTTCAAGGCGCGCCTGCGGCGCGCTGGGTCGTGCGGCCGGCTGGGCGCGGCGTCCGTCGCTCAGAGTCAAGTTCACCCAGTGGCCGAGCCTCGCGAACGCCGTGGGCCCGGTACTTTGCTGATATCCAGTCGGCGGCAAGGGAGTTCTCGGATGACGGACCGGAACCTTCTTGAGCCGGGAGCTTCCCGTCTCGGCAACCTGTACGACGAGGACCCCGACACGCCGCAACCGCGCGCGCTGCTGGAGCACGCCGATGATGCTCCGCGCCTATCCGTGTTCTGGGACGAGCACGGGGCCTCTGTGGAGAAATGGTTCTCTGGGCACGTGCGGTGGGGCGACGATCCGGACCGTACGAAGTTCCGCTATGACGTACCGAAATATCTGCACTTTCGCGATCACTACGGAGACGTAGCCCTGGTGGGCTGCCGAAGCGGCCGGAGTGATAGCGAGCTTGTTTCCGGGATGGGCCGCGGATACATTCACCCCACGTACACGGTCCTCGATCGGATGAAGGCCGCGGACTACGAGAGGCCCTATGGCCTCCGTTCGACCATGTCGGGTCTTCGTGACTGGGTTGGCGTGCAGTCGATCCATCAGGGTCAGACTGTCAAGGCTGACGGCCTAATCTCTGCTGTCTCATACGCGCTCGAATCCCCACCAGATATTCCCGTCACCGACGTTGAAGGCTTGGTGTTGGTGCCGTCCTGGGGCGTGCGCTTTGAAGAGCCAGACACAACGCTGCTGGATGAGCGCATGTACATACAGACATGGTTCTCGGAGCAGCGCACGTGGGACGACCACCTTGTTCTGCACCGAGCCGTAAGGGACCTGATCTCATTATCTCGATGGCGAGCTGAGCAGATTACGGGCCTTCTGGCGCGCGCAGACGCGAATACCGCAGAACGTGCCGAGGACAGACCTTGGTCACCGACATTGGCGCCAGGGGTCATTCGTCCAGCGCCAGAGTCGACACGATGGCAGCACCTCATCAGTTACGACGACGTCGGCGTGGGTGGGATCGCAGCATGGCTTCGCCTTCGTGATGCGTACCACAGGGCCATCGATCCTGTGATGTCCAGCCTGTACTTGGATACTCCGGTCGAGTCTCGTGTCTCTCAAGTTGGTATTGGCCTGGAGGCTCTGGGCTACTTGCTGGCGATCGACCGTGAGGGCAAGTCGAAACGCGTCGCCAAGGACATGACCTACACCGATCGGTTTACGCTCGTCGCCGGGCCACTAGACGAAGTCCTCCCGTTCGACACTGCGACCTGGGCTGAAGAGTTCGCCAACGCGTATAACGCCGTGAAACATGTTAACCGAGACCTGCCAGATGTCATCGACATGCTTAACCTGTGGCGCGAATCGACCCTCGTGTTCCGTGTGTGGGCTGCGGCCGAACTGGGAGTTGACATGAAGGTTCTTGCGCAGCGGGTGGAAGCCGATCACCAGATCCACCCGTTCGTGCGGCAGTAGGAGGCGCAACATGCGCCGGCGCGGTGTGATGAGTGCTTGTGACGTGCTACGTGGCAGCGTCGAGCTGGTCGTCAGGGTCGAGCCCATCCCCGTGGATCTCACCCGCTTGCTGGTCCGGTGGGCACCGGCGGCGCGCCTGGCCCACGTGCCTAATCCGCTGAGTTTCCGCTGGGTCGGCACCATGTAACGAAACCAGCAAGGCCCGGAATCGTTGAGATTCCGGACCTCATGGCTCCCGCGGTTGGACTTGAACCAACGACCGTCCGATTAACAGTCGGATGCTCTGCCAGCTGAGCTACGCGGGATCGCGTGCGCCCGTCCCGTGCACCAGGAGGGCGACCGGTGAAAACTCTAACAGGTTCCGGCGGGTAGTCCTGTCGTGTTTTCCGAGGCCTCTGTCACAGGGTCGGGAGACCCTCGGCGTCGGCCGGCGGACCCCGTCCCGTCGACATGCCGACCAACACGCCGAGTGGACGCGAGATCGAGGACATTTCACGCCAATCGACGCGGTGTTGTGCCACCATCTTCGGGTGCGGGGAGCAGCAGACACGCAGAGCGTGACCGGCCCTGAGGGCAGCTGGGTAGTAGGCCTGGACCTCGGTGGAACCGGTTCGCGCGCCGCTGCGAGCCCTGGGCCCGGTCTGGCGCACATCCGGGTAGAAGGTCCGCCGCTCCACGTCGTGGACGGGCGGTCCGATGCGCCCGACGTCATCCGTGGGCTCTGCCAGGACCTGATGGTCGAGCTCGACGCCGCGCGAGCCATCGAGCGATCAACCGCGGGCGCGCCTCAGATCAAGGCCGCCGCCGTCGGCCTCCGCGGGATGATGGCCATGGACCGGGCCGGCCGCCTGGACCCGTACTCGCTCCACGACGTTCTTGCCCACAGCCTGGGAACCGAGCGGACCGCCGTCTCCACCGACGCCGTGACGGCGCACCTGGGCGCCCTCGGCGGGCGTGGCGGCGCCGTGCTCGTGGTGGGCACCGGTGCGGTCGCCGTCGCCGTCGACGAGTACGCCCGCTGGTACCTCGCGGACGGGCTGGGATTCCTGGTCGGGGACCAGGGCAGCGGCGGATGGATCGGCCGCGAGGGGCTCACGGCCGCGAACAAGGCTCGTGACGGACGCGAGGACGGCGCCTCGCACGTCCTGCTGCGGGCCGCCGAGCGGCACTTCGGGCGGCAACGGCACGGAGTCAGCCTCGACAGTCGTCCGGACGCGCTCAGCCTGCTGGCCGGGTTCGCCAGGGAAGTGCTGGCGGCCGCGAAGGCCGGCGATCCCGCGAGCGTCGCGATCCGGGCGACGGCCGCGGCAGGGCTGGCGGACACCTTGCGCGCAGTGCTCGGCCACCCCGGGGTCGAGGCCCGCGTCGCGACGACGGGCAAGCTGATGGCCAACGTCCCCGAGCTGCGAGCCCTGGTCATGTCTCACGTGACCGAGGCTCGCCCCGACGTCGAGATCCTTCCCGCCGTGGGAGAGCCCCTGGACGGCGCTCTCGTGCTGGCCCGGAGGCTGCTCGAGACGCCCCAGGGCGTGCCGTCGAACCGGCCGTTCCTGTCGGTCCGGATGGGGACGCCGGCTCCCGGTCAGGTCCCGCTCGAGAGCGGGACGGCGTCGATCGTGCCCGCGTAGTCCGTCGAGGAACGCGGAGCTCGTGCTGGGTGGCCCTGACAGGGACTCTCACGTGCCGTCCGGGCGTTGCATCGTGGAGTGGCCCACCAGGCCACAGGTCAGCGCGAGATGCGCCACACATGGCGCCCCCGGGAGGAGCAGAAGCAGACATGAGCACCTGGACCGAGCAGGAGCTACAGCAGGTGGCCGGCACCGACGAGCTGCAGCTCTCGTCGTACCGGCCCGACGGCACGCTGCGTCCGTACGTCACGATCTGGACCGCCCGGCTGGGCGACGACGTCTATGTCCGTTCGGCGTACGGCCCGGACAACGGGTGGTTCCGACGTGCCAAGGTCTCGGGAACGGGCCGGGTCCGGGTGGGCGGCGTCGAACGGGACGTCCGGTTCGAGGTTCCCGACGACGGCGTCCACGCGCCGCTCGACGACGCCTACCGCGCCAAGTACGGACGGTACGAACGCATCGTCAGTACCGTGATCGGTCCGGCGCTCGTGGCGGCCACGCTGCGCGTGGTCCCGCTGGACTGAAGCCAGGACGGATCGCAGGGGTCAGGCGGGCAGCCCCGCAGCGCTGCGCACCCGGGCCTCCGCGGCGTCGATCGCGCCGGCCACGGCCGGGTCGGCGAGGTCGACGTCGTGCCCGCCGATCACCTGGGAGAACAGCTCGCCGTCCGCTCGGCGTCGGACGGCCACGCGGGCGGAACGCCCGCCCGGCAGCTTGACGGGCTCCGCCAGGACGACCGACCACTGCACGCGCTCGCGCAGCACCTGCGGCAGCACGGAGCGCCGGCCGTCGAGCGTCAGCGGCGTCGGCTCGTCGCCGTCGACCCAGTGCACCCGGATGACGTTCGAGTCCCTGTCGTAGGTCGCCCGGTCGACGTCGGCCCACTCGCGGTGCACGACGACGGACGGTGCGCCCCGCGACTCGGCGTCGTCGCCCTGGCCGGCCGGCGCCCCGGGCGCGGAGATCATCAGCAGCTCGGCGCGGGTGGCGAACGCCCATGCCTCGCCGGACGACGTGACCAACGGTGCCTGCGCGAGCACCGAGTCGGTGCGGTGCGAGCGCACGGTACGGCGGACCGCCTTCTGCGGGCGGTGCCCGAACCATGATCGGAACCCCATGGCCCCACCGTAGTGCCACGAGCGCGGCACCATAGTTCACCCACTGAGCGGTCGGTGACGGGGTCTCATTTGGCGTAGGTTCTGGCATCGTGACCTTGACGAACGCCACGCCCGCCGCCGACCCCACTGGCGCGACGGCTGGCAGTACGGCGAGGGAGCGGCGCGAGGCGAAGAGCCGCCGTCGGCGCAACGTCCGGGCGATGATCGTCACGACGCTCGTGGTCGTCCTGGTGCTGGCGGGCGGTGGCCTCGCCTGGTACGCCATGTCCGAGGCGGACGAGCTCGCCGCGCAGAATGCCGCGGCCAGGCAGCTGTTGTCAGCCTCTGACGGCAAGGTGGCCGAGGAGACGACCCGCGTCAGCCTCTCCGCGGAGATCGCCGACGTCGACTCCTTCCTGGCCGAGCCCGTTCTCAACCGGATCACCACGGGGACCGCGGACGCGAGCGAATCCCTCGGGGCGGCGACGGGTGCGGTCCAGGCCTCGATGGTCGAGTTCGCCCGCGACGAGGTGACCACGGCCCGCAAGAGTCTCGAGACCGCCGAGTCCCGCGCCAGGAAGGTCTACGAGGCGACCGAGGGCAAGGGGGTCGACGACGTCGTCCGGGCGCCCCTGCAGGAGGCCCTGACCACGGCGGCCGCCGTCGACGACGCCGCGAACCACAGTCTCGCCGGCACCGACCTCGCGGCGCTGGAGCAGGCCGCGTTGGACCTGAGCACCAACCGATCGGTGGTCAGCCTGGCGACCGAGACGGTGTCCGACGCGCAGGACGCGATCACCTGCCCCGCGCCCGACCAGACGTGGGACCCGGACAGCGGCAAGATACCGAGCTCGGCGCTGTCCCCGATCCCGTGGGCTCCCACGCACTTCGTGCGGACCGACGTGCTCGACGGCCTGATCGAGCTCGATGCCGCCTACCGCAAGGCGTTCGGCGAGCACCTGACGATCAACTCGTCGTACCGCTCGTACGAGTCGCAGGCATCCATCTACGACCCGTCCTCGCCGATCGCCGCGCCACCCGGCTGCTCGAACCACGGCATGGGACTCGCTGTCGACATCGGCGGCGGCGTGGAGACGTTCGACACCGAGCAGTACAACTGGCTCAAGGCGCACGCCCAGGACTACGGCTGGGTCCACCCGGCCTTCGCGGAGCCGAACGGGCGTGTTCCGGAGCCGTGGCACTGGGAGTCGGTGCTCGCCCGCGCGGGTCTCGTGAATGGGGCCTGAGCTCGGAGAACTTGCTCGGGCTCGTGACGTCGTCGGCCGGTGTTCTGACCTGGTTCGCGCGGAAAGACCGTTCCGAGGTGCGAGTGGGCGCGGGTGGAGAGATCGTCGAATCAGCGCGGCGCGACCGCGCGCCGCGACGAGGAAGGAGATCAACGTGCCAACGTGGCTCATTCTCATCCTGGTCGGTGTGGCTCTCGTCATCCTGGGAGTCGCGACCGAGATCGGCCAGTTCCTCATCTGGATCGGCGTAGCCGTCCTCGTGCTCAGCCTGATCCTCGGTCTGGTGGGTCGTGGCAGAGGAGCCGGCGTATGACCGACGTCTTCGTTCGGGTCGGCCGCGGCTGACCCCACCAACGGGCAACTGAAGGCTTGGCCCGGCGATCGGGCCCGAGACTCTCGCGAGTCTCGGGCCCGATCTTTTTTGGGCTTCGCGAACCCATCGGCCGTAGGGGTTGCCATCTGAGAAACCGGTTACTAGGATCCCGGAAACCGGTTACCCATGGATGTGCATCTCATCCGATGCCTCGCCCCAACGTCGGGGCGGACACGCGTGGTGATGCCCATATCGCGCGAACGAACCACAGCAATGTCCCGCATTCAACGACGAACGTGAGGCAACGACGATGAGACGACCAAGAGCCGTACAGATCCTCTCGGCGGTGGCTGCGCTGACACTCGCAGTCACGATCGGGGTGACCGCCCAGTCCGTCCCGGACGCGGCGGCAGCGACCGGCCCGGCCACGGGCTTCGCCACCCAGAACGGCGGCACCACAGGAGGTGCCGGCGGGCAGACGGTGCGGGCCAGCACCGGGACCGCGATCCACACGGCACTGTGCAATCGCGCCACCAAGACCACCCCGATCATCATCGAGGTCACGGGCACCATCAACCACGGCAACACGAGCCAGGTGTCGGGCCCGGGCTGCAGCACCGCGGCGAGCGTGATCGAGCTCAAGCAGATCAGCAACGTGACACTCGTCGGCGTCGGGAGCGGTGCGGTCTTCGACCAGATCGGCATCCACATCCGCGAGTCCAGCAACATCATCATCCAGAACGTCACCGTGCAGAACGTGAAGAAGTCGGGCTCGCCCATCTCCAACGGCGGTGACGCCATCGGCATGGAGAGCGGCGTCCGCAACATCTGGGTCGACCACGTCAACCTGCTGGCGTCGGGCGGCGAGTCCGAGGGCTATGACGGCCTCTTCGACATGAAGAACGACACCAAGTACGTGACGCTGTCCTACAGCACCCTGCGGAACTCCGAGCGCGGCGGCCTCATCGGGTCCAGCGAGAGCGACCTCTCCAACGGCTTCGTCACGTTCCACCACAACCTGTACCAGAACCTCAACTCCCGCACGCCTCTGCTGCGCGGCGGCATCGCGCACATGTACAACAACCACTACGTGGGCCTCGTCGAGTCCGGCATCAACTCGCGGGCCGGGGCCAAGGCGAAGGTGGACAACAACTACTTCGAGGACTCCAAGGACGTGCTCGGCACGTTCTACACCGACCAGGCCGGCTACTGGCAGGTCAGCGGTAACACCTTCGACAACGTGACGTGGTCCGCCCGCAGCGGCGATCACAACCCGGCCGGCCCGAACCCGACGTCGAACACCTCGGTCAGCATCCCGTACTCGTACCCGATGGACGCGGGCAGCTGTGTGCCGGCCGTCGTCAGCCAGACGGCGGGGGCGAACAAGGGCAACCGGGTCTCGGACGGCAGCTGCACGCCCACCGACCCGACCGACCCGCCCACGGACCCCACTGACCCGCCGACCGACCCGACTGACCCGACCGACCCGCCGACCGGCACCAACCTGAGCCTCGGCGCGGGCGCGGACGGCTCCAGCAAGGCCAGCGGCACGAGCTACGGCAGTGTGCTGGACGGCAACCTGAGCACCTACTGGTCACCGGCTGGCTCGACGGGACGCGTCTCGGTGAAGTGGGGATCCGCCAAGACGGTGTCGTCGATCAACATCCGTGAGGCGTCGGGCGCCGTCGGCAACATCGGTTCGTGGCGGGTCGTCAACAACGACAACGGCGCAGTGCTGGCAACGGGCAGCGGCGCCAAGGCCATCAGCTTTCCCGCGACCTCGCTGAGCAAGATCAACTTCGAGATCACCAGCTCCAGTGGCACGCCCCGCGTGGCCGAGTTCGAGACCTACGCCGGGTCGTCGTCCGCCGCCGCGACCACGGAGGCAGCCGCGACCACGGAGGCGCTGGCCGCCGCGGCGGTGGAGCGGTTCGAGGCCGAGTCGTCGGCGGCGACGTGCGACGGCACCATCGACTCCAACCACTCGGGCTACTCCGGCAGCGGGTTCTGCAACAGCAGCAACGCATCCGGCGCGGCACTGCAGTTCAGCGTCGGCGGTGCGACCGCCGGCACCGCGACCCTCGCGGTCAGGTTCGCCAACGGCGGCACCTCGGCCCGCACCGCGGACCTGATCGTCAACGGCTCGAGGGTCCAGTCGGTCTCGTTCGAGGCCACGGGCGCGTGGAACAGCTGGTCCACCAAGTCCCTGACGGCCACCCTGACGGCGGGCACCAACACGGTTCGGCTCGTCGCGACCAACTCGGGGGGTCTGCCGAACATCGACTACCTCGAAGCACCGACCGGCGGGACGACCGAGCCGCCCACCGGGGACGCGCTGTACGTGGCACCGGGCGGCACCGACAGCGCCGCGGGCACCGAGGCGAACCCGACGACCCTCACGTCGGCGATCAGCCGGATCAGCGCCGGCGGCACGATCTACCTGCGCGGCGGCACGTACAACTACTCGCAGACGATCAGCATCGCGCCGGGCAAGAACGGCCTCTCCGGCAACCGGACCGAGCTGTTCGCCTACCCCGGCGAGCGGCCGGTGCTGAACTTCTCCGCCCAGAGCGAGAACTCGGCCAACCGCGGCCTTGCCATCGGCGGCGACTGGTGGCACCTGCGCGGCATCGTCGTCGAGCGCGCCGGCGACAACGGGATCCTCCTCGGCGGGGACAACAACATCATCGAGCGCGTGGTGACCCGGTACAACCGGGACTCCGGGCTCCAGCTCTCCCGGTACACCGCCGGGGCGCCCAGCAGCGAGTGGCCCTCGAACAACCTCGTCGTGTCGTCGGAGTCGCACGACAACGCCGACTCCGACGGCGAGGACGCCGACGGGTTCGCGCCCAAGCTCACGGTGGGCCCGGGGAACGTCTTCCGGTACACGGTGTCGCACAACAACATCGACGACGGCTGGGACCTGTACACCAAGTCCGACACCGGCCCGATCGGGGCCGTCACCATCGAGGACTCGCTCTCCTACGAGAACGGGACCCTGTCCAACGGGGGCCAGGCCGGCAACGGCGACCGCAACGGCTACAAGCTCGGCGGCGAGGACATCGGGGTGAACCACACGGTCGTGCGGAGCATCGCCTTCGACAACGGCAAGCACGGGTTCGGGTACAACCGGAACCTCGGCTCGATGACGATCTCGAACAACCTGAGCATCGGCAGCACGGAGCGCAACTTCAACTTCGACGGCGGCTCCTCGACCTTCCGCAACAACACCTCGTGCAACAGCGGGTCGAACGACCGGATCATCGGTAACGACGCCGGCGGCAACCAGTGGTGGTCCGGCTCCAACGGCTCCCGGTGCGCGCAGTACTCGGGTGCGCTGAACTGGTCCTTCGCGTCCGACGGCCGCCTGGCGGTGACCATCGGCGGCAACGCCGTGAACCTCTGACGGCCCGTCTTCCACGAACACGACGACGGCCCGGATCCACGCCTCGTGGATCCGGGCCGTCGCGACGCCGTGGGCGTCATTTCGGTGCCCCGTCTCGGACTTGAACCGAGGACCAAGAGATTATGAGTCTCCTGCTCTGACCAGCTGAGCTAACGGGGCCCGCGGCACGAAGCCGCGGGAGGATCTTACTGCTTTGAGCAGGGAACGCGGGCATCCGGACGCGGTCGTGGGCACCGGACGGCGACCGGGTCAAGGGCCGGCGCGTCCGGGTCGTCGTCACGCGTGTGGAGGGCCACAGTGGGGTCCAGGCTCGGGAGGTGACCGACGTGCAGGCAGATGATCTACGGCCGAGCGGGATCAGCGCCCGCCGACGGCGGACGACCATCACGCTCGGCCTCGTGCGCGCGGTCGCGACCGCCGCGCTCCTGGAGGTGCTCCATCCGAGCGGTCCAGGCCCTGGCGACGCTCGTCCCGTTCTTCCTGCTCCTGTTCGCCTCGGCCTACTTCATGCTCAGCTTCCAGGCGCCGACGACGTTCAGCGAGCCGCTGACCCGGTCCGACGCGCTCTACTTCACCATCACCACGTTCGCCACCGTCGGCTTCGGGGACGTCGTGCCTCGGTCGGAGGCGGTCAGGCTGCTCGTCTCCGGCCAGATCCTGCTGGACCTCGTCATCCTCGGCCTGGGGATCCGCGTGATCATCGGCGCGGTCAAGAAGAGCCGGACGAGCGCGGCCTGACCGCCGTCCCGGAACGGGACGGGCTGGATCGGGACGGGTGGCTCTGGCACCCTGTGCGCGGTGAGCAGCGCACAGGGCGACGTCGGCACGCGCCCCGTCCCGGCCGAACGGGAGGGGGAGTGGCTCCCCGACGGCGCCCCGGTGATCTCCCGGCGGGTCCGGGGCCTCGTGATCGCGGTCTGGGTGCTCCTGCTCGCGCACTTCGCTGCGACGTTCCTGTGGGCGGCGCCGGGCTACCTCACCGGCCTGCCTGACGGCGAGGTGCCCGCCGGCAAAGCGCCCGACACCGGTGTGCACCGCGCGCTGGAGGTCTACATGACCCCGGTCTTCGCCCAGAACTGGTCGCTTTTCGCGCCCTCGCCCCTGCACGTCGACTACGCCCTGCGGGTGCGTGGCGTGTACGCCGACGGGCCCGACGGCGACCTGGCGCCCGGCCCCTGGATCGACACGACGGCGGTCGAGGTCGGTGCGCTGACCGGGCACCTGCTCCCGGCGGCGACAGAACGGCCGTCCCGCCGTCTGGCAGCGGATGTCCGCACCGCCTACCTGGCGCTGCCGGAGGGCGCCCGGGACGTCGTCCTGCAATCGCCCGCGAGTACGCGGGGCACGATCCCAGCTCCCGTCCCCTGGCCCGGCCTGCGCACCGCGCTGCTCGACGCCGGCGCGGCGCCCGGCGTCGTCGACGACTACCTGGCCGAGGACCGGGCCCTGGCCGCCTACGCGACCCAGGTCCTGCGTGCCTCTGCCTCCGGGACGGAGGCGGGCCGCGCCTCGGTGCGGCACCCCGTGTACGTGCAGGCCAACGTCGTGCGCAGCGCCGTCACGCCGTACGGCGCGGCCGAGCGGCCCGAGCCGACGGAGTTCACGCTCGGGGTACGCCCGCCCGTCCGCCTGCCCGGCCAGGGCGACGGCGCGTTCGGCGTCACGTGGGAAGCGCTGCGGACCGACGTCGCGCCCGACGGACGTGCCCCGTGAACCGGGTGCTGGAGTCCGGCGTGCGCTGGATGACCCTGTCCGCGCACGCGACGTACGGCGTCGCGCTGATGCGGATCGTGTTCGGCCTGGGCATCGGCGGGTATGTCGCGGTGAACTTCCCGGCGCGCCACGCCCTGTGGGGCGCCGGCGCTCGCTGGACGACGCCGCTCGGCGGGCACACACTCACCAGCGACCTGGCGCTCACGGTGGGCTGCGTCGCCCTCGTCCTGGTGGCCGCGCTGGTCGTGGTGGGCTGGCGGGCCCGGTGGACGGTGCCGCTGCTCCTGCTCGGCTGGGCGGGCCTGACCGCGATCAACCCGCTGATCGGCGACCAGGGGCAGAACATCGCGCGGATCCTGCTGGTCTACCTCTGCTTCGCGGACACGTCGGCCCGCTGGTCGCTCGATGCCCGACGGCGGGCGGGCGACGCCGGACGCCGGGGGAGTGCGGCCGTCGTGGCGCCGTCGGGCCGGCCAGGGCGGGGCCAGGTGCGCAACCTCGTCCACAACGCGGCGGTGCTCGCGGTGGGCGCGCAGATCTGCCTGGCCTACGTGCTGTCGGGGCTGTTCAAGCTGCTGGGCGACGAGTGGCGCGACGGGTCGGCCGTGTACTACCCGTTGTCGCTGCCGCAGTTTCGGCCGTGGCCCGTGCTGGCCGACCTGGTGGCGGGCAGCGAATGGCTGGTGCCCGCGGTGAGCTGGGGGACGCTCGCGCTGCAGCTCGCCTTCCCCCTCCTGCTGCTGCAGCGGCACCTGCGGACGGCGGGCATCACCGGTGCGCTCGTCATGCACGCGGGCATCGCCGTCGTCATGGGACTGCCGTTCTTCTCACTGTTCATGATGGCGGGAGACTGCGTGTTCCTCCGCGACGCGACGATCACCCGCCGCACACCCCGCCGAGGTAGAACTGTGGCGAGGTAGAACTGTGGCGAGGTAGAACTGTGGCGAGGTAGAACCGCAGCGGAGCTGGAGTTCTACCTCGCCAGGGTTCTACCTCGCCGCACCCCTACCTCGCCAGGGTTCTATCTCGGCGGGGCGGGACGAGACCGGGGTCAGCCGACCTGGTGGAGCCAGCGGACCGGGGCACCGAGGCCGGCGTACCGGAACGGCTCGAGCTCGTCGTCCCAGGCGGCGCCCAGGGCGAGGTCGAGCGCGTCCCGCATGGCGCGCGGGTCGGCGAGCTCCAGGGCTGCACGCACACGGTCCTCCTGGACGACCACGTTGCCGTGCACGTCCGTCATGGCGTGGAAGATGCCGAGGTCGGGGGTGTGCGACCACCGGGCGCCGTCGGCCCCGTTGCTCGCGTCCTCGGTGACCTCGTACCGCAGGTGGGACCACCCGCGCAGGGCGGACGCCAGCTTGGCGCCCGTGCCCTGGGGACCCTGCCACGAGTACTCGGCACGGTACAGACCGCGCCCGGCGGGCTGCGCGGTCCAGTCCATGGAAACGCGCACGCCAAGGACGTTCCCCGCGGCCCACTCGATGTGGGGGCACAGGGCACGAGGCGCGGAATGCACAAAAAGCACACCCCGCGTGATGACACCGGCCATGTCTTCCTCCCTGGGTCGAGGTACGTCTTCCCCTACGTCCTCACCAGGGCGGTGACGCTGTGGTCGGCTGCACAGCGGTGCTTCGGACCACATCCTGCCCGATTCGTCGACGAGATGCGAGGCGAAACGGCGCGCAGGCGTCGAAAGAATCACCACGTACGACGAGTTCGTGCGGCACATTCTTGCCTAGAACGCCGTCCCACCACCAGTGCTCGTCAGGACTTTCCTGCGATTGATCCCACAGGTCAGCGGTGTACGAAACGCGTCGGTCCGGCGCTCACAGGCGCGCGCGAAGCTCCCGCATCGCGGCGCGTCGCGTCTCCTTCTGGAGGCGATCCAGGTAGACCATGCCGTCGAGGTGATCGCACTCGTGCTGCAGGCAGCGGGCCATGATGCCAGTGCCCTCCACGGTGATCGGCGCGCCGTCGAGGTCGATGCCCTCGACCCGCGCGTAGTTCGCGCGCACGGTCGGGTACCAGAGGCCGGGCACGGACAGGCAGCCCTCGCCGCCGTCCTGCAGCTCCTCGCCCAGCTCGACGATGCGCGGGTTGAGCACATAGCCGATGTCGCCCTCGATGTTCCACGAGAAGGCCCGCAGAGAGACGCCGATCTGGTTCGCGGCCAGCCCGGCGCGGCCCTCGTCGTCCACCGTCTCGACCAGGTCCGCGACCAGGCTGCGGACGCGGTCGTCGATAGTCGTCACGGTGTCGCACGGGGTGCGCAATACTGGGTCGGGAACCACACGGATCTCACGCATTGCCATGCGGACATTCTCCCATGTCATAACGAGGGAACACGGATGCGAGGCTCCCGGCGGGTCTCGGCGGCTCGGCCGCCGGCAGAGCCCCAGACGCGTCAGACGCCCAGGTCACCCGAGTGACCTGAGCGTCTGACAGCTGCGAAGGCGTGGGTCAGGCGTTCTGGATGACCAGCGCTACGTTGTGGCCGCCGAAGCCGAACGAGTTGTTGATCGCGGCGATGTCGCCGGCCGGCAGCTTCACCGGCTCGTCGCGCACGAGCGGCACCTGCAGCTCCGGGTCCGGGTTGTCCACGTTGATGGTGGGCGGGGCGAGCCGCTCGTTGATCGCCTTGACCGCGAACAGCGACTCGATGGCGCCCGCGCCGCCCAGCAGGTGGCCGGTCATCGACTTGGTCGCCGAGAGCTGCACGTGGTCGGCGTCGGCCCCGAAGAGCTTCCGGATGGAGGCCGTCTCGGTGAGGTCGCCCACCTTGGTGGACGTGGCGTGCGCGTTGACGTGCACGATGTCGGCGGGCGTCACCCCGGCGTCCTGGATCGCGAAGCGCATGGCGGACACCTGGCCGGTGCCCTCAGGGTCCGGGGAGGTGATGTGGTACGCGTCGGACGACAGGCCGACGCCGGTGACCTTCGCGTAGACGCGGGCGCCACGGGCGGCGGCGTGCTCGGCGCTCTCCAGCACCAGGACCGCCGCGCCCTCGCCGAGGACGAAGCCGTCGCGGTCGACGTCGTACGGGCGTGAGGCCCGCTGCGGGTCGTCGTTGCGCAGGGAGAGCGTGCGGGACGCCGCGAACGCGCCGAGCGGCATGGGGTGGATGGCCGCCTCGGTGCCACCGGCGACGACGATGTCGGCCCGGCCGGAACGGATCATGTCCACCGCGTAGCCCACGGCCTCCGCGCCCGATGCGCACGCGGACACCTGGGCGTGCGTGCCGGCGCGGGCGCCGAACTCGAGGGACACGTACGCCGAGGGCGAGTTCGGCATGAGCATGGGGACGGTCATGGGCAGCATGCGGCGGGCGCCGCGCTCCCTGAGCGTGTCCCAGCCGTCCAGGATGGTCTGGATCCCGCCGATGCCCGACGACACCACGGCGCCGAGCCGCTCGCCGTCGACCTCGGGGCTGCCGGCGTCGGCCCAGGCCTCGCGCGCCGCGACCACCGCGTACTGGGCGGACGGGTCCATGCGCTTGGTCTCGGGACGGGAGAGGACCTCTGCCGGGTCCACCTTGATGGTGGCGGCGAAGGTCACGGGCAGGCCGTACTTCTCGGCCCAGTCGTTCTCGAGGGTGCGCGCCCCCGATGTGCCTGCGAGGGCGGCCTCCCACGTGGATGCCACGTCCCCGCCGAGGGGTGTGGTGGCGCCGAGGCCGGTAACGACGACTTCGCGTGCGGAGGTCATGATGATGCTCCCGAGGGTGGTGGGACGGGGGGCAGAGTGCGGATGGTGCTGCCTTGTGAGCAGCGAGTGCCCGACGGCGGCGCGGGCCCCTGCGGTCGAGCAGGGCCGCGCGGCCGCCGTCGGGGGCGGATCAGGCCGGCTGGGCGCCCTTGATGAAGCTCACCGCGTCGCCGACGGTCGCGAGGTTCTTGACCTCCTCGTCCGGGATACGAACCCCGAACTTGTCCTCGGCGTGCGTGACGATGGTCATCATCGACAGGGAGTCGATGTCGAGGTCGTCCGTGAAGGACTTCTCGAGCAGGATGTCGGCCTGGTCGAGGCCCGTCTCCTCTGCGACGATCTCGGCGAGGCCCTCGAGGATCTCCTGGTCCGTGTTGGCCATGGGACTTCCTTATCTTTCGTAACGGTCACCGGCGCCGTCGGGCACCGGAGTCTTGCTGGTCAGATCTTGGCGCATCCCGCGACCGGAATGCACGGCGGGTCATCCTGCGACGCCGTCGCCCGCCTGCTACGGCAGCACCACAACCTGTGCGGCGTAGACGAGTCCCGCGCCGAACCCGATCTGGAGGGCCAGGTCGCCGGACTTCGCCTGCCCTTCGGACAGGAGCCGCTCGGCGGCCAGCGGGATCGACGCCGCGGACGTGTTGCCGGTCTCGGCGATGTCGCGGGCGATCACCACCGTATCCGGCAGACCCAGCTGCTTCTTCATCTGGTCGATGATCCGCATGTTGGCCTGGTGCGGGATGAAGACCTGGATGTCCTCGGCGGTCACGCCTGCCTCGGCCATCGCCTTCTCCGCGACGGGCGCCATCTGGAAGCTCGCCCACTTGAACACGGTAGGCCCGTCCTGGCGCAGCGTGGGCCAGCCCAGCGAGGCGTCCTCGCGCAGCTCGGTCCAGGAGTGCGTCTGGCGGATCGCGGTGGCCTTGGCGCCGTCCGAGCCCCACACCGTGGGGCCGATGCCCGGGGTGTCCGACGGGCCGACGATCGCGGCGCCCGCGCCGTCGCCCAGCAGGAACGAGATGGAGCGGTCGGTCGGGTCGATGATCTCGCTGAGCTTCTCGGCGCCGATCACCAGCACGTGCGTGGCGAGGCCCGCCCGGACGAGGGCATCCGCCTGGCCGATGCCGTACGCGTAGCCTGCGCAGGCCGCCGAGACGTCGTAGGCGGCGGCCGGCGTCGCGCCGATGCGCTCGGCCAGGATCGCGGCACCCGACGGCGTCATGTGCATGTGCGTGATCGTCGAGAGGATGACCGTGTCGATGTCGGCGCCCGTCAGGCCCGCGGCGTCGAGCGCCTTGTGCGCGGCGGCCTCGGCCAGGTCGAGCACGTCCTTGTCCGCGCCGGCCCGGCGGCGCGTGACGATGCCGGTGCGCTGGCGGATCCACTCGTCCGACGAGTCGATCGGCCCCGCGATGTCGTCGTTGGTCACGACGAGCTCGCCGCGCTCCGCGCCGATCGCGAGGATCCGCGAGAACTGCGTGGGCTGGGCCTGCTGCAGGTTGGTCACTGGTCTGCTCCGGTCGCGCTCGTGCCGCTGGAAAGGACGGTGCTGTGTGCCGCGATGAGCTCGCGGGCCGCGTCGAGGTCGGCGGGCGACTTCACCGCGACCGTCTCGACGCCCTTGAGCCCGCGCTTGGCGAGGCCCGTCAGGACGCCGCCGGGGGCGAGCTCGAGCAGGCCCGTCACGCCGCGCTCGGCGAGGCCGGTCATGATCAGGTCCCAGCGCACCGGTGCCGTGACCTGGCCCGCGATGTTGCGCAGCACGTCGGCCCCGGTGCCGTGGCCGTGGGCGCCACCGGTGTAGGCGGTCCCGTCGAGGTCCGCCAGGAAGGGGAGCATCGGGTCGGCGGCGTCCCAGCCGAGGGCAACGGGCTCGAACTCGGCCCGGGCCGCGTCCATGAACGGGGTGTGGAAGGCACCGGCGACCTGCAGCGGGATCACGCGGGCGCGGGTCGGCGGGTTCTCGGCCAGCTTGGCGAGGTCCTCCAGTGCACCGGCCGCGACAGTTTGGCCGGCACCGTTGACGTTCGCGGGCCACAGGCCCGCCGCCTCGATCGCGGCGAGCACCTCGTCCGGGTCGCCACCCACCACGGCGCTCATGCCCGACGGCGCTGCCGCGGCCGCCGTGGCCATCGCTCGGGCGCGGCGCGCGACCAGGCCGGCCGCGCCGTCGTCCGACAGGGCGCCTGCCACCGCTGCCGCCGACAGCTCACCGACCGAGTGACCTGCGGTGATGTCGACGACGTCGGCGGCGGCGCGCCCGTCCAGGAGCGCGCGGAGCGCGAGCAGCGATGTGGTGACGATCAGGGGCTGGGCCACCGCGGTGTCGCGGATGGTGTCGGCGTCCGAGGTGGTGCCGTGCGCCACCAGGTCCAGGTTCGAGGCCTCGGATGCTGCAGCGAGGCGTTGTTCGGTACCGGGCAGCTCGAGCCAGTCGCTGAGCATCCCGGGGGTCTGAGAGCCCTGTCCAGGGCAGACGACGGCGAGCACGCGTCCACTCTGCCAACCCGGAGAGCACAACTGACGTCGCGACCCGTACCAACCTCATCAGGGGGCCTTGTGGGGAACCTACAAGGCGCTGACCTCGGCTAAGAGTTAGGGCGGATGCCTCAGCCCCGGCCGAGCTGGCCCAGCGCCAGCGCCACCTGCAGCACGAACGACTCGCGGGCGTCGAGCGGGTCCCACCCGGTGATCTCCGAGACCTTGCGGAGCCGGTAGCGCACCGTGTTGGGGTGAACGTACAGATGTCGCGCCGCTGCCTCCAGGGATCGGCCGGTCCCCAGGTAGGCCGAAAGGGTCTCCAGCACGGCGCCGCCGGCGTCCTGCAGCGGGGTGAAAGCCTGGGCGATCAGGGTGGCGCGCGCCGTGTAGTCGCCGGTCAGCACGCGTTCCGGCAGGAGGTCGTCGGCCATGACCGGGCGCGGCGCCTGCGGCCATGCGGGGGCCGCAGTGAGGCCGGCGAGCGCCGAGCGGGCGGACCGGGCGGCGTCGGTCAGGCTGGGCACCTGGGTGCCGATCACCACCGGGCCGGTGCCGAACCGGCTCAGCAGCGACGTGGCGGCGGCGACGAGGTCGCCCTCGCCGCCGAGCACGAGCACGAGCCGGTCGCCGTGGATCCCGACGAGGGCGTCGCCCGCGGCTCGCCGGGCGACCCGGCGGATCTCGGCCGTGCGGATCTCGTCGAGCCCCTCGGTGGCGAGGCCCACGACGACCAGCGCGTTGCCGCGGCCGCTCCAGCCGAGCGCCGAGATGCGAGACCGGAGGGAGTCGTCGCCGTCGCCGCGCACCAGCGCGTCGACCACCAGCGCCTCGAGGCGGGCGTCCCAGGCGCCGCGCCACTCGGCGGCGCGGGCGTAGACCTCGGCCGCGGAGAACGCGACCTCGCGGGAGTAGCGCAGAACGGCCTCGCGCAGGTCCCGCTCGCCGCCCGGGGCGGCGATCCGGTCGGAGTGCGTCTCGACGACGTCGACCACCACGCGCACGAGCTGCAGGGTGTGCTGCAGCGAGATGGACCGGGTCAGCTCGGTCGGCGCCGCGGCGAAGATCTCGCTGACGCCGTGCGGCGGCCGGTCCGGGTCGGTGAACCAGGAGGTGAAGGCGTTGATGCCGGCCTGGGCGACGAGGCCGACGTACGAGCGGTCCTCGGCCGGCAGGTCGCGGTACCAGGTGAGGTCCTCGTCGAGCCGGCGCATCGCGGCAGCGGTGAGGAGGCCGCTCGCCTCCCGGACTCGCTGGAGGTTCATCGGGAAGCCCGCGGGGTCGGTGCCGGACTCGCGGGCCTGGTCAGTGGCGGTTTCCGAGGCGGCATCGGGGGCAGCCTCCGGCGTCGGGCCGTCCTCGCCGGTGCCGTGGCCGGCGGCCTGACCGGCGTCCTTGCTGTCGCCCCGGTCGGCTGCTGACCCGGCCTCCCGGTCGGTCTTGGGGGCGCTGGTTCGCGCGGCCCGTCGTGTTGCTGGCACTCCGGCAGCATACGAGCCCTAGTTGTGGGGAGTCCACAAACGGACTTTAGAGACAGCTCCGGCCCAGTGCGCCACTGCGGAAAACTGTAGGGTCGAGACATGGCCCTGATGCATCGGCTCCGCCGCCTCATCCGTCGGCCCCTGTCTGCGTCCACGGTCGGTACCCGCCGTCCGTCGCCGTCGGCGCCCCGACGAGGGGACGTGGTGCACGAGGACGCGCTGCGTGCGCAGCTGACCGACGATCCCAACAACGAGGAGGCGTTCGGCGCCCTGGCGGAGATCGTCCGCCGTCGGGCCGCCGAGGACCCGACGCTGGAGGATCCACTGCGAGACTCGGACGAGATCGCGGCCTCGAAGCAGCGCGACGCCGACCTCGCGGTCTGGGCCCTCGCCGAGGAACTGGCCGGGCACCCGCGGGGCTGGTACCCGCTGATCGAGCTGGGCCGGCTGTCGCTGGCCGACGACCCGGAGGGCGCCGTCCGCCGGCTGATCACCGCCGCCGAGCGTGACCCCGACGGGCGCGCGCTGGCCGAGGGCCTCGCGATCCTGCGCGACGCGGGCATGCCCGTGGAGGCCCTGGGGCTGGGTGTGGGGCACTGGCGGGTGCGGGAGCACTCGCCGGTCGTGGGCAAGCACCTCGTGCTGGCCGCGCTGGAGGCCGACCGGGTGCACGAGGCCAAGCAGCACCTGCGGTCCCTGGAGATGCACCCCGACACGAGGGCGGTCAAGCCGCTGCACGACGAGCTGGCAAAGGCGATAGCCGCAAGCGAACAGGCCACGCCGAAGTAGAACTGCAGCGAAGTAGAACCCTGGCGAGGTAGAACCCTGGCGAGGTAGAACTCTGGCGAGGTAGAACTGCAGCGCACTGATCGTCGGTGCGCTGCAGTTCTACTTCGCCCTGGTTCTACTTCGCCAGGGTTCTACCTCGCCAGGGTTCTACCTCGGGGGTGGGGTCAGCTGTCGCCGCCCGCGGTGCCGGAGGTGCCGGCGGTGACGTCGAGCAGGCGGTACTTCTCGATGGCCTTGCTGACGACGTCGGCCGAGACCTCACCGCGGCGGGCGAGGACCTGGAGCGTCTTGACCACCATCGACGGGCCGTCGATGAGGAAGTGACGCCGCGCGGCGGCCCGGGTGTCGGAGAAGCCGAAGCCGTCCGCGCCGAGCACCGCGTAGTCACCGGGGACCCATGCGCGGATCTGGTCGGGCACGAGGTGGTCGTAGTCGCTGGTGGCGACGAACGGCCCCTGGGAGCCCGACAGCTTCTCGGTGACGTACGGCGTACGCACCGGACCCGACGGGTCGACGAAGGAGTCCTGCTCGGCGGCCAGCGCGTCGCGACGCAGCTCGTTCCAGCTGGTCACGGACCACACATCGGCCGAGACGCCCCAGTCCTCCTTGAGGAGCTGCTGCGCCTCGAGCGCCCACGGCACCCCCACGCCGGAGGCGAGGAGCTGGGCCTTGGGGCCCTCGGCGTCCGACACCGAGATGCGGTGGATGCCGCGCTTGATGCCCTCGATGTCGACGTCCTCCGGCTCGGCCGGCTGGATCATCGGCTCGTTGTACACCGTGAGGTAGTACATGACGTCCTGGTCGCGGCCGTCGGAGCCGTCGCCGTACATGCGCTCGATGCCGTCCCGCACGATGTGCCGGATCTCGTATCCGTACGCCGGGTCGTACTGCACGATCGCGGTGTTGGTGCCGGCGATGAGCGGGCTGTGCCCGTCGGCGTGCTGCAGGCCCTCACCCGTGAGGGTGGTGCGGCCCGCGGTGGCGCCGATGATGAAGCCGCGCGTCATCTGGTCGCCGGCCGCCCAGAACTGGTCGCCCGTGCGCTGGAAGCCGAACATCGAGTAGAAGATGTAGACCGGGATCATCGGCTCGCCGTGCGTCGCGTACGACGTGCCCACCGACTGGAACGCGGCGGCGGAGCCGGCCTCGTTGATGCCGGTGTGCATGATCTGGCCCTGCTCGGACTCCTTGTAGCTCAGCATGAGCTCGCGGTCCACGGCGAGGTAGTTCTGGCCGAGCGTGTTGAAGATCTTTGCGCTCGGGAAGATCGAGTCGAGGCCGAAGGTACGGGCCTCGTCCGGGATGATCGGCACGATGCGGTTGCCGAAGTCCTTGGCCTTGAAAAGGTCCTTGAGCAGCCGCACGAACGACATGGTCGTGGCGACCTGCTGCGTGCCGGAGCCCTTCTTCAGCAGCTCGTAGGTCTTGTCCTCGGGCAGGGGCAGCGACTTCTTCGTGCCGCGGCGCTCCGGGACGAACCCGCCGAGCTGACGACGGCGCTCCTGCATGTACTGGATCTCCGGCGAGTCGGCGCCCGGGTGGTAGTACGGCGGCAGGTAGGGGTCGGCCTCGAGCTCGGCGTCCGAGATCGGGATGCGGAGCGAGTCGCGCAGTGTCTTGAGGTCGTCGCCCTTGAGCTTCTTCATCTGGTGCGTCGCGTTGCGGCCGGCGAAGCCGGAGCCCAGGCCGTAGCCCTTGACGGTGTGCGCCAGGATGATCGTCGGCTGGCCCGTGTGCGCCCGCGCCGCGGAGTACGCCGCGTAGAGCTTGCGGTAGTCGTGCCCGCCGCGCTTCATGTTCCAGATGTCCTCGTCGGTCATGTTCTCGACGAGGGCCTTGGTCCGCGGGTCGCGCCCGAAGAAGTGCTCGCGGATGAACGCGCCCGACTCGGCGCGGTAGGTCTGGTAGTCACCGTCGGGGGTGACGTTCATGAGGTTGACCAGCGCGCGGTCCTTGTCGGCGTTGAGCAGGGCGTCCCACTCGCGGCCCCAGACGACCTTGATGACGTTCCAGCCGGCGCCCTTGAACTGGGCCTCCAGCTCCTGGACGATCTTGCCGTTGCCGCGGACCGGCCCGTCGAGGCGCTGCAGGTTGCAGTTGACGACGAACGTCAGGTTGTCCAGCTGCTGCTGCGCGGCGTGCTGGATCATGCCGCGGCTCTCCGGCTCGTCCATCTCGCCGTCGCCGAGGAAGGCCCAGACGTCCTGCTGGCTGGTGTCCTTGATCCCGCGGTTGTGCAGGTACTTGTTGGTCCAGGCCTGGTAGATGGCCGACGCCGGGCCGAGGCCCATGCTGACGGTCGGGAACTCCCAGAAGTCCTGCATGAGGCGCGGGTGCGGGTAGGACGGCAGGCCGCCACCCGGGTGCGACTTCTCCTGGCGGAACCCGTCGAGCTGGTCCGCCGACAGGCGGCCCTCGAGGTATGCCCGGGCGTAGACGCCGGGGGAGGCGTGGCCCTGGAAGTAGATCTGGTCACCGCCGCCAGGGTGGTCCTTGCCGCGGAAGAAGTGGTTCAGCCCCACCTCGTACAGCGTCGCCACGGACGCGTACGAGGAGATGTGCCCGCCGACGCTGAGACCCTCGCGCTGGGCGCGGGTCACCATGACCGCCGCGTTCCAACGGATCCACGAGCGGTAACGACGCTCCATGGCCTCGTCACCCGGGAAGTACGGCTCCTCGTGCACACCGATGGTGTTCACGTAGGGCGTCGCCATCGACGCGGGGATGCTCACATTCCGTTCTCGCGCCCGCCGCAGCAGGTTGAGCATGACGTACCGGGCGCGGGGTCCGCCCTTGTCGTCGATCAGCCCGTCGAAGGACTCGACCCATTCCTCGGTCTCGGCCGGGTCGATGTCAGGTACGGCGCTGAGCAGACCGTTGATCAGCGGTCCGGTCTCGTCAAACGAAGCCACCAGCAACCTCTCTCGGTGTCGCGCGGCGCGGTCGCGGTTCGCGCTCCCCGCCGCCTCGTCAGAACCCGTCGCGTCGGCGGTAGCGTCACCACAGCTGGGGTTGCGGCTGTGCACGCCCACGCACAGGTGGTCCTATCCATTCTGTCCCCTCACAGCGTGCGCTCACACCATAGGGGGGTCAAGAGTGCGTGATCTGCGTTACGTCTGTGTGGATTCGCACCAGTATTGATACGCAGTATCGCAATGTTGAGACTGAGTGCATGACTCGTCCGTTGCCGAGGTCCCATCGATTCATAAAAGGACACCACGCGACCTGGTTGCGAGGCATGGCCGGGGTGCGTGCACTACCTTTGGCGACGGAGGGCCCGACGAAGGGCCGACAGAACAGGCATACGACCCGGCTGCAAGTGCCGGACAGAGAGAGGGACGATCAACCAAGTGAGCACGGACACCCAGGGCGCTGGGCGCCTCGGTTTCGAGGCCGGCCAGGTGGTGCAGGAGTTCGGCTGGGGCGACGACGTCGACGATGCACTCCGGGCCGACATCGAAAAGATCATCGGTAGCGAGCTGGAGGACGAGGACTTCGGCGACGTGACCGACGGCGTCATCCTCTGGTGGCGGGAGGACGACGGAGACCTCACCGACGCCCTGGTCGATGTGCAGACCGTCCTGGACGACGGCGGTCTCATCTGGATCTTCACGCCCAAGCCCGGCCGCGACGGCGAGGTGGGGCACAGCGACATCCAGGAGGCCGCCACGACGGCCGGCCTGCAGACCACCAGCACCTTCGCCATCGCGGAGGACTGGTCGGCGACCCGGCTCGCGTACCGGGGCCGCGGCAAGTGACGGCCTGACAACCTTGGGGAGTCATGACTGAGTCCGCTGCCGTGTCGAATGCTCCCGTGGTGTCGCTGGAGCCGGGTGACCCCGCGCCCGACTTCACGCTTCCTGACACGCACGGCACGCCGACCACGCTGTCGGACTTGCGTGGTGCACCGGTGCTCGTCGTCTTCGTGCCGTTCGCCTTCTCCGGCACGTGCACCCACGAGCTGTGCGAGCTGCGCGACAACATCGAGGACTTCGAGACCGCCGGCGTGCGGCTGCTCGTCATATCGACCGACGCGGTCTTCACGCTCAAGGCGTGGCAGGCGGCTGAGGGCTATCAGTTCGATCTGTTGTCCGACTTCTGGCCGCACGGCGAGGTCGCGCGCGACTACGGGGTGTTCGACGAGAACTCGGGGATCGCGCTGCGCGGTACGTTCCTGATCGACGCCGACGGGATCATCCGGTGGTGCGTCGTGAACCCGCGGGGGCAGGCGCGCAGCCTGGAGGAGTACCGGGTAGCGGTCGCGGAGATCTGATCTTCGGGTCGGATGTGGGGCCGGTCGGAAAAGTAGGGCCGGTTTGGCTGGCGGGCCAGGTATTGTGGTCCGCTGCCGGGGCTCGTAGCTCAGTTGGTTAGAGCGCCACGTTTACACCGTGGATGTCGGGGGTTCGAATCCCTCCGGGCCCACCCTGTGATGACGCGGGACATCGTTGATAGATGTTCCGCGTCATCGCTCATCGGGTGGGCCGGCTCAGAAGAGGTTGCGCGGGTCGAACTTCTCGGCCAGGTCCGAGAGCGACTGGCCCGCTCCGGAGACCTCGTCCCCGAGCCCGGACACCGCACCCTCGGCCGTGCCGGCAAGGTCCTCGACGCCCGCGGTGGCCTGGTCAACAGCACCCGCACCGAGGCCTTCGACTCCGGCAGCGGCTTCGCCAAGGGCACCGGTCCCGATCTCACCGGCCGCCGCTGTCAGTCCTTCGACGTCGACACCCGACGCGAGCGCGTCGAAGTCGACCCCGAGGTTCGCCGCGTTCTCCAGGAGCGGGCCCGCCACGCTGCTCACCGCCGCACCGGCCGCGACGGCGCCCAGGATGCCTACCGCACCGACGGCGACTCCGGCCACGGCCCCGCCGGTGCCGACCTTCGCGAGCACCGACCGCATGGAGCCCGGTCGGCGGGCCTCCGTGCGAGCCGCTGCCCGGGACAGATCGGCGACGTCGGCCGAGCGGGGCTGCTCGTGCGGCGGTAGCTCCGTCTGCATGCGCTGCAGCACCGCCTGGCGCTGCGCAGGCGTCAGCTGCGCGAACGACTCGGCATGGATCTGCTCGATCTGGTGCGGTTCGGCGGTCTGCATGAGGTAGTCGTACCGGGCGATCGCCTGGCGGTCCGCGTCGGTGGACCCCGGCGCGGCCGGCCGGCCCTGCGGGGCGGTCGGGTAGCCCCGCTGGGCGGGCGCCTGGCCCGGCGTCTGCGCAGCCTGGTCACGCCCGCTCACCGCGGCGGCCACGTCCTGGAGCGTGGACTGCCAGGACCTCTGGCCCGTCGAGCCGCCCTGCGGCGCGCCCTGCTGTTGCTGCTGTCCCGTCTGGGAGTCGAGCACCTTCTTGGCCAGGCCGATCATGTTCGTGAGCTTGGACATGCGGTCCGTTCCTTCCGTCGGGCGGAGGGACCACACTTCCAGGCGAACATGAGAAGTCTGTGAGACCAGGATGAGAGTTTCACCCGGTGACCATCAACTCCGAGGGCTGTCGCCGACCGAGGGCGACAGAGCTGGCGGCCGCCCGGGTGCGCTGCGGCGCGTGACAGCACAGGATCGTGGCACCGGGACCGGCGTCCGCTCGGAGTACGACTTCGTCCCTACGCGGGCGGACTACGTGGCGCTGCTCCGGAACATGCCCATGATGCCGCTGGTGACGGTGTCTACGTGGGTCATGGGCTGTGATCGGCCTGGGGTGTGCGCGGTTGGGCAGCCTTGCCGCCTGGCGCAAGCCGGCGAACCGCGAACCTGTGCGCGCCGTGCTCGATGCTGACGGATTCAGCCATACGGGGCCCAGCGGTGCGCGGCCCTTCGTCTGGGGCGTCGCGTCTCAGGCCAGGGAGACGGCCGAGGCGTACTACGTCTACGTGCCGAACGGCGTGTCCTCGCTTGTCTACTGGCTGCCCAAGCGGGCCGTCCCGATCGACGAGCACGCGGCGGTCCGGCAGCAGATCCAGGCGTTCGTCGGGCGGTACCGGGTCCGCTGAGCACTGCCGCTATGTCGCGGGAGCGACGTCGGCAAGGGATCGCCGCGTCGTGCCCGTCTGTCTCAGCCGTTGTCGAGCATGGGTTCCCAGCACCGGGTGGTGACGCCGATCCCGTTCCAGCGGTTGATGGTGAGCGCGCAGCCCTAATTGGCTCACATGTTGGGCCGATCCACGGCATCTTGAACGGGCCGCTCATGCCCGGAGTGGCGGCTGAATGACACGAGAGGGAAGTGCTGTAGCACGATGTGACACCCGGTGCTACGGTGTTCTTATGAGCACTCAGCCAGAGATCACCCAGCGCGACCTGCGCTCGCGGTCGAAGGAGATCATGGACGCCGTCCAGTCTGGTCGGTCGTTCACGGTCACGCGTGACGGGCACCAGATCGGTGAACTGGTCCCGTTGCGGCGCCGTCGCCGCTTCGTCCCGCGTGCGGAGTTCGCTGCGATGTCTCAGGCGGGCCCACACATGTCGCTGGAGGCGTTCCGTGCCGATCAGGAAGCGACCGTCGACGACGAGGTCTCCGATCCCTATGAGCGCTGAACCCACCCAGGGTCTTGTCGATACGAACATCCTGATCCTGCGAGACCGGATCGACATCGGCGAGCTGCCCGATGAAATGGCTGTCAGCGCCATGACTCTCGCGGAGCTCTCCGCAGGGCCTCACCTGGTCCGCCCCGACAGCATTCAGTACGACGAGCATGCTGAACGAGCGCGTCGCATAGACGTCCTCCAGCGGGTCGAGAACGAGTTCGACCCCATCCCGTTCGACGCCGAGGCGGCCCGTCTCTACGGCCGGATGACCGCCGGTGTCGTTGCCGTCGGGCGCACGCCGCGCCGCCGTGCCGTCGATCTCATGATTGCTGCTACCGCGGCAGCCGAGGGCCTTCCTCTGTACACGTCCAACCCTGACGATTACAAGGGACTCGAACACATCATCACGCTCGTCCCCGTCACCCGACCGGCCGACTGAGACAGGTCTCGTCTGTGTGACGTACGGGTGTCCGACGCCGATGGTGCCCGACGTCGCGCAGGCAGGGGTGCCATGCCCGCCCACCGGCCGGCGCGACGCTGGGCCTCGGGGTGCTATTCCTCGTGGCCGGCGTTGCCGCGGCAGGCCTCACCCGGGCTGGGCACGACGTCCTTGAGGCCGTGGCTGACGAACTTGCCATACGTCTGGACGTGGCCGCCCGTGACGAAGTCGTCGTCGAACCCGGGTGGGTTGTTCTCGATGTCGTCCGGGAGGTCCCGGCCCGAGAACGCGCACGCCGAGCTGGCGATGAACGCGCCCGGGATCGGAGCGCCCTTCCCGTTGGTCTCGCCGGCGTGTGCCGACATCGCGCCACCGACGGTCAGTCCCGCGGCGACGACGAGCGTCATCAAGACGCGCTTCATGTTCACCACCTCCTTGTGGTGAAGGGCGTCCGGGTAGGTCGGGCGAACCCGGTCCGCCCCCCGAAGTCAAAGTACGTCGAGGCCGCCGCTCGCACCCTCTGGGGCGCAGAGATCACCCCGTCGTCGGCGATCGTCACGTCACCAGCCCGTTGCGGTAGGCGTAGACCACCGCCTGCACGCGGTCGCGCAGGCCGAGCTTGGCCAGGAGGCGCGACACGTACGTCTTGACCGTCTCCTGGCTGATCACCAGGGCCGCGGCGATCTCGCCGTTGGACAGGCCGTCGGCGATCAGGTGCAGGACCTCCAGCTCGCGCCGGGTCAGCGCGGTGTCGTCGGGCGTGCTCTCAGTGGGCCGGATGCGCGCCGCGTACCTGCCGACGAGCTGCCTCGTCACCTCGGGAGCCAGCAGTGCGGCCCCGGTGGCGACGGTGCGGATGCCGGTCAGCAGCTGCGCCGCCGGGGCGTCCTTGAGCAGGAACCCGCTCGCCCCGGCGCGCAGCGCCTCGTAGACGTACTCGTCCAGGTTGAACGTCGTCACCACGAGCACCTTGACGGGATGCTCCACCCCGGCGCCGGCGAGCAGGCGGGTCGCCTCGATGCCGTCGAGCACGGGCATCCGGACGTCCATCACCACGACGTCGGGATGCACCCGGCGGGCGAGGTCGACGGCGGCCCGCCCGTCCGCGCACTCGCCCACCACCTCGAGGTCGGGCTGGGCGTCGATGATGGTCGCGAACCCGGTACGGATGAGGGCCTGGTCGTCGCAGATCAGGACCCGGGTCGGCGTTGTCACGACCCGGTCCCGGTCGGGATGCGGGCCAGCACGACGAATCCGCCGCCGTCCCGCCGGGTCGCGTCGAACTCGCCGCCCAGGGTGGTGACCCGTTCGCGGAGCCCGGTGAGCCCTCGGCCGCTCCCTTCGGGCGAGCGCGGGCGGGCGCCAGTAGTGCCTGCCTGCTCCGCGGCCTGTGCGACGGGCTGCTCGGGTCCGGTCCCAGCGGTGCTGACCTCCACGGTGATCTCCCTTTCGTCGTACCGCACGCCGACCGTCGTCGGGCTGCCGTGCGCATGCTTGAGGGCGTTGGTCAATGCCTCCTGCACCACCCGGTGGGCGACCAGCTCGGCACTCCCGGCTGATTCCGACGGCGTGCCCTCCTCGGTGAGCTCAACCGGCTGCCCCGACCGACGGGTCTGCTCGACGAGCGTGCGCAGCTCTCGGAGGGACGACGTCCGCGCAGCGCCGTCGTGCCCCGGGTCGAGCAGGTCCAGCAGGTTCCGGAGGTCGCCGATCGCCCGCCGGCCCGTGTCGGTGACCGCGGTCAGCGTCTCCTCGAGACGGTCGGGGGCGCTCGTCAGGTAGCGGGCAGCCTCCGTCTGCACGACCATCGCCGTTACGTGGTGGGTCACCACGTCGTGCAGCTCGCGGGCTATCCGGGTGCGTTCGGCCGTGCGGGTCTCCTCGGCGACCCGGAGCCGGTGCTCGGTCTCGGCCGCCCGGGTGGAGCGCAGCCAGGAGCCGGCGGCCCACAGGAGGACCAGCGCCAGGTAGAACGTCAGGTACCCGTCCGCCCGCTCGGTCCCGCCGACCAGGTCGAGCGCGACCGCCAGCACCGCGTAGCCCCCCGAGAGGACGATCGCGATCGTGCGGCGTCGGCGTTCCAGGTAGGCTCCCGCGCTCAGCAGCGCGATGACGAGCCCGGTGCCCGCGAACGTGTGGTAACCCCGGAGCTGGTCGAGCGCGAAGCCGAGCGACACCAGGACGAGGCAGGCCCCGGGCCACCGCCGGCGGGCGGCGATCGGGAGGCACTGGAGGACGATCGCCACGACGGTCAGCGCGTCAAAGGGACGGGTCGGCAGCGCGCCGACCTGCGTCCCCAGCCCGTGGAACGCCGGCACGAACGATGCGACCGCCGGCACCAACGCGAGCGGCAGGTCCCGGACCGTGACATCGAGCTGACGCCACCGGTCCAGGACCCGCCGGAGTTCGATCACCTGGCGAGCCTAGCGGCCACGTCCGCCCGGGCCGCGCGACGGACGGGGACCACGTGACCACGGCGGTAGGCCAGCCACATGAACGCGCCGGTGGCCAGCACGCCGAGCACCACCGCGTAGATACTGGCCTCCGGTCCGAAGCCGCCGCCCGTGACCAGCGCGGGACCCGAGATCGTCGCGTCCAGCAGGCCCTGCGCGGTGTTGCTGCCGGACACCTCCGTGCTGAAGATGGCGCTCGCGGCGATGTTCCAGCCGAAGTGCAGGCCGATCGGCACCCACAGCTTGCGGGTGGCGATGTACGCGGCGGTCAGCATCCCGCCCGCCTCGATGGCGATAGCGAAGGCACCCACCAGGGTCGCGTTCGGGTTGGCCAAGTGGATCAGGCCGAACAGCGAGCCGGTCAGCGCGAGCGCGATCCAGCTGCCGGTCCAGCGCTCGATGTTCCGGAACAGGACACCGCGGAAGACCAGCTCCTCGGCCACAGCGGCACCCGCCATGATGCCGAGCAGGGCGAGGGCGCTCGCCGGCGAGCCCAGGCCGTTGATCGTGTAGTCACCGAAGAAGGCGATGCTCGCGATCACTGCCCCGAACAGCGCGATGCCGAGCAGCGTGCCCCAGCTGATCCCGGAACCTGCTCCCTTCACGGACACCTCGACGGGGGCCCGGTGCTCGGTTCGCCGCACCACCCAGCCGTAGACCAGGACTCCGACGACGGCCGTCAGCAGGCCGGCGACGAGCGCCAGCCAGGGGTTGTCCTTCACCGCAGCCGTACCCAGATTGCCGAGGATCCATACCGCCGCAACCGCCAAGAGCTGCCATACCAGACGCACGATGACTCCTCTGTGAGAATCCGCGGCGGGAGCGCTGCGGGATACCCCAAAGGTATGGATCCAGAGGTTCGCCGTAGTCACCGCACGGTGGACATTCGCAGGTAGCTCGCACGGGGGACAGACTGGGCTCCTATGCGCAGCAACCTCGACCAGATCCGGGCCGAGATCATCGCCCACCAGTCCAACACCTGGGCGCGCGACCTCGGCTACGAGCCCCTCTACGCCGCGGCCCCGGGCGCGCGGATCGCGCTCGTAGGCCAGGCGCCCGGCCGCAAGGCCCAGGAGAGCGGCAAGCCGTGGAACGACGCCAGCGGCGTGAAGCTGCGGACCTGGCTCGGCGTCGACGATGAACAGTTCTACGACCCGGACCAGTTCGCCATCATCCCGATGGACTTCTACTACCCGGGCAAGGGCGCCTCAGGCGACCTGCCGCCGCGCAAGGACTTCGCGGGACTGTGGCACCAGCGCATCCTCGATGAGCTGCCCGACCTAGCGCTCACGATCCTCGTGGGCGGCTACGCCCAGAAGTACTACCTCGGCGCCCGCGCGAAGCCGAGCCTGACCGAGACCGTGCGTGCCTACGCCGAATACCTGCCCTCGACCATCCCGCTGGTGCACCCGTCGCCGCTCAACTTCCGCTGGCAGTCCAAGAACCCCTGGTTCGAGGAGGACGTCGTTCCGGCGCTGCGGACGCGGGTGAGCGAGGCGCTCGCGGGGTCGTGACGGCGGTTGTCGTCGGACTGTGCCGGCCGCTCAGGCCGCGCCCTCGGACGCGGGCTCCGGCTCGGCGTGGTCGAGCGTCCGGAGAGCGTCCTTCAGGAGCCGGGCCTTGTGGGCGAGCTCAAGGATCTGCACGCCCTTCTCCGTGGGCTGCCAGTTGCCGTCGATGTAGGTCAGCACGTCGTCGTCATAGGCCTGCCGGGTGGCCACGAGGTGGTACTTGACCGTCGCGGAGTCTCGTTCGAGGGCATCCGCGGCGGCACCGTACGAGCCGCGTTCGTGAAGCGTGAGTACGGCGAGCAGGTTTTCACTGGTAGCCCTCTTGGCGCTCCCCATCGTGGCGGTTCCTTCCCCCAGGCAGCCCCGTCGTGGCATGGAACGACACCGTAAGCATCCTGACGAGGTGTCGTCAAAGTCCGGCTTATACGAATCGAGAGATTCACCCGTAGGTTTTCTTCCTCTGTTCCCCCTGGACGTCTGCTGGTTCGCTTCGGGTGGTTTGTTGACCTTCGCCTGAAATGGGCGAGGCGCGGCTCAGGGGGATTTCCGATGGCTCGCAGTACGACTGGACCGGTCGCGGACTCGACGGCGCTGACCAGGTCGGATGGCCGACGGCGGGGGCGTGTGGCGACGGTCGCGGTCACCGCGGCCGCCCTGGTCGGCATCTACCTGGTGCCGGCCGGGCCTGCCTTCGCGGCAAGCGACGAGGAGCCGTCGGAGGCCGACCGTGCCGCTGCGGCCGCCGCTGCGGCTCCGCCGTCCGACGGCTTCTCGGACCAGGGCGAGGACGAGGGCGGGAACTGGTTCACCGACCTCTTCGGCGGCGGTGACGACGACGCGCCGGAGGCGGATCCGATCCCGGCGGACGCCGAGCTGTCGCCCCAGGAACACTCGGTGGACCCGAAGATCGCGACGCCGGGCGAGCCGGGCGAGCGCGTGCGGGAGATGACCGGCAAGCGCACCGTCAACAGCCGGACGTTCCTGCTCGACAACGGCCAGCGCCAGGTGGAGCTGTCCGGCGAGCCGCTGTTCTACGAGACCGCGCAGGACGGCCTGGTCGAGATCGACACGACGGTCGCGGCGACCGGCAAGGCGGTGGCCGACGCGGGGGCGAAGGGCCTGTCCACGAAGGCGGGCAAGGCCGCCACGTCGGACGGCTGGTCGCACGCGAGCGTGGCGAACAGCGCACGGTCGTACTTCGGTCAGCGGGCGGACCGGGTGGTCCGGGTGGAGGACGCCGCAGGTCGTGGCGTCACCGTCGGGCTGCCCGACGCCGAGGACGGCGAGTTGTCCTCCCCCCAGGTGGACGGCGACACGGTGACCCACCAGGACGTCACGGCGCTCGATGGCGCGGACCTGTCGTACGAGGTGCTGCCGGGGCGGGTCAAGGAGTCGATAGTCCTCGCCGAGGCCCCGGCCGACGAGGCCTCGCTGGAGTACACCTTCACGCTGTCCGACCTGGGCGACCTGACGCCGCGCGTCGAGGAGGACGGGTCGATCGGCTTCCACAGCGAGCTCGATCCGGAGCCGGTGGCGTCGATTCCCGCGGGCGTGATGTGGGACTCCCGCAAGGCCGAGACCACGCAGGACGGCAGGCTGTCCGCGCCGGACGACGAGGGCGCCGCGGTGTCCACCGACGTGACCTACGAGCTGGAGCGTTCGGGCAAGGGCGCCTGGACGCTGACCGTGGTCCCGGACCTGGAGTGGCTCACCGACGAGGCACGCGTCTGGCCGGTGACCGTGGACCCGACGATCATCATCTCGCCGACGCAGGCGTTCTCGAAGGACACGATGATCCTGTCGGAGGCGCCTACCACGAACTACTACTCGTCGTCGCGGCTCTCGGTCGGCCGTACCAGCGGCGGTACCGCGCGTTCGATGGTGCAGTTCCCGCAGCTCCAGGACGTCGTGCCGACGGGCTCCGACGTCACGCGCGCCGAGCTGCAGCTGTACTTCGACCAAGCGCACACCGACTGGGCGACGCGCGTGCCGCTGGAGGTGCGCGAGGTGACCGCGCCGTGGACGTCGTCGAGCACGACGTGGAACTCGGCCAACGGGCTGATGGGGCCGGTGGCCGGCACACGCCGAACGGTGAACAACGTCTCGCCGTACGCGTCGGCGACGGGCTCCTGGCCGGCGTCGGCGCTGGGCGCGGACGGGTTCGAGGGCGACTATCAGTACAACCGGGACACGGTCGCGGGGGACGTGTTCACCTGGTCGCCTGACCTGCCAACCTCTGGCCTGTGGCAGGTGTGGCTGCACAACGTGACGGGTTCGAACCGGTCCACGCAGGTGCCGGTACGGATCACGCACGCCACCGACAACCCGGTGCACACGTACACGATGGACCAGACGGCGCCCACCGGATGGGACCAGATCGCGGCGCACACCTTCAACGCCGGTACCGGCGGCAAGGTGGAGATCCTGGACACCCCGGCGACGTCGTCGACCGCTGTGATCGCGGACGCCGTGCGCTTCGTCAAGCAGGCCACGGAGGTCCGGACGCCCGGCGAGATCGGCAAGTGGCACCGCTATGACGTGAGCGGCACGGTCGGGGCGTGGGCCAAGAACCCTGAGCTCGACAACGGGTTCATGATCAAGGCGACCGACGAGTCGAGCTCCGGCCCGGTGGGCGGCCCTCGCTACCAGGCCGGCGAGGACGTGTACGGCGAGGACGTGTACGGCGGCGAGACCCGCAACATACCGCGGCTGACCGTCACCTACGGCCAGCCGGGTGTGGTGATGGACATCCCGGACACGGTCCACGCGACCGGCGCGGAGCTGTCCTGGTCGACGTACCAGGACCCGTCGTCGAACACGGCGGACAACCTGGTGGAGTACCAGGTGCACCGGTCGGTCTCGCAGACGTTCGATCCGACCTCGTCGACGCTGGTGGCGCCGGTGGCTCCGGGAACGACGGAGTTCGTCGATACGACGGCGGTGCCGACCGCGGCTGACGCGACCGGCCAGGGCAAGCTGTACTACTACCAGGTGGCGGTCAAGCGCCGGGACGGCACCGTCGTGCCGTCGTCCACGCAGATCGTGCGCCTGCCCAAGGCGGGGCACACCACCAAGGTGATGGTCGCCTCCGGCGACACGTCGCTCGCGAGCGGGAAGCCGAACCAGAACTGGAACGCCATCCAGGACATCACCACGCAGCGCTGGGACCTGGTCGGCAACGCGTCGGAGTTCTACGGCGACACCCGCACCGTCATGGAGTGGAACGACGCCGCGTGGGATCTCCCCGACGGCGCCGTGGTGACGGATGCGGACCTGCAGCTGTGGCAGGCGACGACGGAGACGACCCGCACCAATCCCGACGGCAGCATGATCTACCCGACGCTGGGCGTCTACCAGCTCCGGAGGGCGACCGTCGACTTCGACGAGAACACCGCGACCTGGAACGACCCGGACGGGTCCGGGCCCGGGACGTGGACGCCCGGTGGTAGCCAGACCACCGAGTTCCAGTCGACCGTCTCGGGGCTGGGCGAGGGCCCTTCCCGGTTGTCGTGGAGCGCCAGAGCGGTGACCCAGGCTTTCGTGGACAACCCGACCTGGCACAAGTCGCTGATAGTCCGCATGGCTGACGAGGCCGCGTCCCAGGACCGGTCCCTGTTCGCCTCGGGCGAGGCCGCCGCGAACGGTGGCCTGGAGCGTTCCGAGCCGCGCCTGGCGGTCACCTACCTGTCCACCGCGCCCGAGGACACGTTCTACGCGCCCGACACCCCGGAGCGCATGCGCCCGGGCGCGAGCTACCAGGTGCCGATCACCGTCAGCAACACGACCAGGACGACCTGGACGGCAGGGGCCCAGGCCCTGGTCTCGTCCTGGACGCTGCCGGACGGTTCGGTGGCGCCGGGCTCGGAGTCGACGACGACGGCGCTCCCGCAGGACCTGTCGCCCGGCGAGCCGGCCGAGATGACGGCGACCGTCGTCGCTCCGCCCGTCAGCGACGGGAACCTGCGCTCGGACTACTCGCTGTCGTGGGAGATCGCCAACACCGCGGCGGCCGCTCAGGAGAAGACCGCGCGCCAGGACGCACAGGCCGCGGGGGAGGACTCTGCGAATGTGGCGGCCTCCGCCCAGGGACTGGACAGCACCGCCACCGGAGACGTGGCCCGGCAGACGGAGACCAGCGCGCTGGCCGAGGTCGGTATCGCGGCCCTGCCGGCGGGCAAGCTGAAGCAGAACGTCGCGGTCGAGGACCCGACGTCGGACCAGCTCGGCCTGGAGTCGTTCTACACCTACGCGGGGAAGAACACCGGCGCCGGCTCGACGGTGATGAACAACGTGGCCGCTGGCAACGCCGTCTGGTCGTACGACGCGTTCAGCAACCCGGGCCGTGGCCTGTCGACGTTCGCACGGTTCTCCTACAACTCGCAGGACACCTCTGACACGGTCTCCGGGTTCGGCTGGTCGGCGCAGGTGTCCGGGCCGATCCGGCTGGGCGCGCCGCTGGAGTTCCACCCGAACAACGGCCCGCGCGAGATCATGCTGCCCGACGGCGACGGCACGACCCACGTCTTCCGGCTGAACTCCACCACGGGCCAGTGGGACGCGCCCGCGGGCGTGAACTACAAGCTAACGCAGACCGCTGCCGACGTGACCTGCCCGGGCAACCAGAACTACGTCGAGGCTGCTTGGCAGATGCTGCGCCCCGACGGCACGAGGTTCGTGTTCGGCTGTGACGGCTACCTGAACAAGGTGATCGACAAGAACGGCAACACCCAGCAGTTCACCTACGCCGAGCGGCAGTCGAACAACCAGCCCCGGAAGTTCCTGCAGTACGTCACCGACCCCACGGGCCGGCAGACCCTGACGGTGGACTACTGGACCAAGGGCCAGACCGGCTGGCGGTACGTGGACGAGGCGACCGGCAACCTGGTCAACGGGTCGGGCGCGCTGAACAACTCGAAGATCTACGACCACGTGCGGTCCATGACCGACGTCTCCGGCCGGAAGCTTGAGTTCTACTACACCGGCAAGGGCCTGATGGGCCGGATGGTCGACGGCGCGGGCGCGACGGACGGGTCAGGGGCGTCGATCGCCAAGACCTTCAAGTTCACCTACGACGCCGACCAGGGCAACAAGAACGCCAAGCTCACGCGGGTCACCGACCCGCGGGGCAACGAGACGGAGCTGTCGTACTTCTACCCGTCGGAGGGCGACGACCCGAAGGACCACTGGTCGGTTCAGACGATCACCGACCGCAACGACGGCGTCACGACGTTCGACTACGCGCCGCACACCACTGCCGGCTGGTGGAACTCGACGGTTACGGATGCCGAGAACCACGCCACGAAGTACGTGTCGGACGACTTCGGCCGGCCGCGTTCGGTGACGAACGCGAAGAACGAGACCGTGTCGCTGACGTGGGACGGGGACAACAACGTCCGGACGCTGACCGAGGCCAACGGCGCGGTGACCGCGTACTGCTACGACCCCAAGACCGGGTACCCGTTGTGGCAGCGTGACGCCGAGCAGAACGCCGCCAACGGTGGCGCGCCCGCCGCGAGCGAGTGCGTCCCGGGCGAGGCCGCCGACCAGTCGCCCGTCGGTGCGCAGGTCATGGAATACCGGACCTGGGAGAGCGGGTACGTCGCACAGATCGTGCGGACCACCTCGCCCGAGGGCCGGAAGAACCAGTTCTCGCACGACACCAAGGGCAACCTGCTGACCGTCACCGACGGCAAGGGACTCGCGACGGCGACGACGGGTGACTACGTGACGCGGTACACGTACGACACGTACGGGCAGCTGCTCACGGCCACGGACGCCAACGAAAACGTCACGAAGTACCGCGAGTACACCGACGTGGGGTACCCGGAGGTCACCGAGGACGCGCTGGGCAGGGTCTCCCGGACCACGTACTCCGACGACGGGCGGGGGCTGGTGACTCAGGTCGAGGACCCGCTGGACGGTCTGGTCACCCAGGCCTACGACGACTTCGGGCGTCCGCTGGCGGGGACGGTCCGGAAGTCGGCGACCGAGACGATCACGACGCCGGCGCCGGTGTACGACGCGAACGACAACGTGACGACCTCGACGGCCCCGAACGGCGCGGTGTCCACGGCGACGTACGACGCGACGGACCCAGGTCACGAAGTCCACGATGCCGAAGGACACTCCGACGGGTCCGGAGCGGGCGAGCGTGTTCACCTACGACACGGTCGGCAACCTCAAGACGGTGACCGAGCCCAAGGGCGTGGCTACCACGGGGAACGCCACCGACTTCATGACGCGGTACGGCTATGACTCGATCTACCAGCAGACGTCGGTGACGAACGCTGACGACGACGTCATCAGCTACACCTACGACGAGGTCGGCAACGTCGTCAAGACGGTGGACCCGAAGAAGAACGCCACCGCGGATCCGGACGACTTCACGTCCACGGCGGACTACGACCTGAACCACCGGCCGGTCTCGGCGACGGACGCCGCTGGCAACTCGAGCTCGACGGAGTTCGACGCGGACGGGTTGGCGGTGTCCTCGACGGACCCGGACGGCAACACGTCCTACGTCACGTACGACGTGCGCGGGGCGCAGGTGGAGACCAAGACGCCGCACGAGACGGTCGGCGGCGTCGTGCAGTATCGGACCACGAAGGTGGAGTACGACGAGTTCGGGAACACCACGCGGGTGATCACGCCGCGGGGTGCGGCCACGGCTGACCCCGACGACTTCGCTTCACGGACCGAGTACGACGCGCTGAACCGGCCCGTGCGGTCTTATCAGCCGTATGACCCGGCGGATGCCCGGTACAACGACGCGAACGTCTTCACGGAGACGACGTACGACGCCGCAGGGCGGGCCGTGAAGACGTCGATGCCGCCGTCGGAGGGCCAGACGGCTCGCAACGAGTCGGTGACCGAGTACTTCGACAACGGGTGGATCAAGAGCAGCTCTGACCCGTGGGACATCGCGACGTCGTACGAGTACGACGACCTGGGTGCGCAGACGGCGCGGACGCTGACGTCGGCGGACGGTTCGGCGAACCGGACGATGACGTGGTCCTACTTCCCGGACGGGAAGCTGAAGACCAAGGCCGACGACGGTGTGCCGGTCGGGTCGCACTCGGTGGTGACGGACAACGACACCGCTGGGCTGGCTGAGGCGACGGGTACGTGGGCTACCGCGTCGGCGGCGGGGGAGCAGGGCACGAACCACCGCGCGCATGCGGCGGTGTCGGGTGCCTCGACCGACAAGTTCACGTGGACGCTGGATGTCCCTGCGGATGGGACGTACTCGGTGGCGGTGACGTATCCGCAGGTGACGGGTGCGGCGTCCGACGCGAAGTTCGAGCTGACACACGGCAAGGACGGGGACGGTCACGGCGGTGAGGTGACCGAGCCGGCCTACACGGTGAACCAGACGACGGGTGCCGGCGGGTGGAAGGACGTGGGTCGGGTTGCGTTGCGCAAGGGTGACCCGGTCACGGTGACGTTGGCGCCGTCGGCGACGGGGAAGGTCGTCGCTGATGGTGTGCGGCTGGTGCGGGACAACGCCGCCGATGCGGACACGGAGGCGCGTGCTTTTGCGTACTCGTACGACGTGAACGGGAACCTGACGGGGATCAACGACACGTCCTCGGGCACCCGGGCGGACGACTACCAGGTCACGTACACGGGGTTGAACCAGGTCGAGAGTGTCCGGGAGTCGTTGACGGGTCAGGTGACGGCGACTACGAGCTACTCGTATGACGTGCTGGGGCAGCCGCTGACGGTGGCTCACCCTGATCAGGCGTCGGCGTACAAGTACGAGGATCCGCGGCATCTGCTGACGTCGGTGTCGGTGGACGACCTGAACGACACGGCCGCGGCGAAGGTGACTCGGTACAGCTACGACAGCCGAGGCATGCGGGCTACCGAGACGAAGGCCAATGGGAATGTCGTCACCAACGGGTACTTCCTAGGTGGCGCGCTGAAGTCGCTGCGCGAGGAGAAGTCGGGCGGCGCGCTGGTTGCGTCGCACGCCTACACGTACGACAACAACGGCAACAAGCACACGGATGTGGCGTCGAAGGCGAACGCGGACGTCGCGGGGGCGTATCTCGAGTCAACGACCACGTACTCGTACGACCCGGTGGACCGGCTCTCGCGGTCGGTGAAGACGGGGAACGGGGCCAAGACCGAGACGTACGTGCACGACGACAACGCGAACGTCGTCTCCCAGAACGTGGGTGGGACGGCGACAACGTACTCGTACGACCGCAACCGCCTGCTGACGGTGACGGCTGACGGGGCGACGGCGTCCTACCGGTACGACCCGTTCGGCCGGCAGACGTCGGTGGTCTCGGCAGGATCGACGATCAGCCGGACGACGTACGACGGGTACGACCACATCGCGCAGTCTGAACAGACGAATGACGCAGGCGTGCTCGAGTCGACTACGTACAAGTACGACCCGCTGGACCGTACGGCGTCCAAGACCGCTGGCGGGGATACGACTGACTACACGTACCTGGGCTTGTCCAGCGAGGTGCTGGTCGAGGAAGTCGCCGGTCAGCTGACCAAGTCGTACCAGTTCTCGCCGTGGGGGCAGCGTCTCTCCCAGATCACCCACCAGGCCTACCCGGAAGCCGGTGTCGAGGCGGGAGAGAGCGCGTACTACGGATACAACGCGCACACCGACGTCGAGACCCTGACCGACGATGCCGGGAACACGGTCGCGACCTACGGGTACACCGCGTACGGCAACGCCGACCAGTCGGAGTACACCGGAATCGACAAGCTTGAGGCCGGCACGCCAGAGGATGTGGAGCCTTACAACTCCTACCGGTACAACGCCAAGCGATGGGACGCAGGCTCCGGGACCTACGACATGGGATTCCGGGACTACGCCCCGGGCCTCAACCGGTTCACCACGCGGGACATGTACAACGGGGCGTTGTCCGACATGGGGCTTGGCACCAGCCCTTACACCAGCAACCGGTACGCGTTCGGAGCCGGCAACCCCATCTCCATGATTGAGATGGACGGCCACCTGCCATGTAAGGAAGGTATCCAGGCGGCCTGCGGTGACTCGGTCCTCAACTCCCTCGGCGCCAATGTCGAAGGAGGGACGAGCGGAGATGGGGGCACGGCAGCGCCCGCCGAAGCGAGCGCTGGGCCTAGTTGCTACGACAACGCCCCTGTGAGCACGGGGTCTATGTACCCCATGTCCGGCATCACTGCTTGCGCGCTCGCTGAGACTTCAGCAGAGGACCCGCACTTCGCGCTAGAGATGTTCGGGAACGTCCCGGTGGCTGGTGAGCCGCTCGATGGCATCAACTGCCTCTGGTACTCCGCGGACGGAGGCTCCGCATTCGACATCGGAACCTCTTGCAGTGCCATGGTTCCGTTCCTCGGTTGGTTCTCGAGCGTGGCCAAGCGGAGCGACGACGTCGCGGGAGCCGCAAGCACTGCAGACGATGTCTGGGGGTTGTCGCCTACGCTCCGTGGCCAGGCCATCGAGGATGCGGTGGCCGCGACTGACTACGCGGATTGGTTCCGCGTCGGATCTCTGCACAACGGTTACTTCCCACTGGTCGACTTCCAGAGGGGAACGTCGCTGGTGAGCTTGAAGTCGGTAGACTCGTCGAGCGCATCAGGCTTGGCGCGGATGCAGAAGCACATCGACGACCTGGCGGCGGCTCAGCGGGGAAATGCGACCGTGAGTGGAAGTCCTGCTCAGATCGGCCTTGACATACGGACGAACTCGGGCGGAAGCGATGCGCTCTCGAGTTTGATTGGTTACGGACAGAGCCAGGGAGTAAACGTCATGATTCGGGAGTTCCCGTGAGGGCTCTAACCAAAATGTGGTTGGCTGATGGCGCGATCGACGGACCGATGTTTGCGCGGCTGGTTGATTCTTGCAATATAGGTTTCAAGCCTGAGACGATCCGGATCGGAGCGTCTCAGGGAACGCGGGAACTACGGTTCAAGGACGCTAGGTCGCTTCGGATTCTGGCAGAGGAACCGCACCTGCGACACGCTCGACTGATTGGAGCGGGCGGTGAGAGTATTGCGCTGGCGAATTATGCGGGACAGCCGATCAATCAACTACTCTGGGAATTGCCGCAGCCGCCTGCAGACTTGTCGCTGATTGAAGCAGTGACCGACTTGCCAGGGTTCCGTGCCGCATACCTGTGCGACGGCGACGACGTATTCTGGCAGTCCGAGGACTCGCTGAACGCTTACGAGGTGCACGGTCGTGACCACGCTCACCTTCCGAAAGTTCGTGGCGGGGGTTTCTTTCCTGGGCAGGACGAGACGATCGACGTTCGTGAGAACCCGGGGCGGGAGCGACCGGTGGGTGGGATCCTCCTACTCGCGGCGTCAATGATGTGGTTCGGCCCGCCAGCCTTCGAGGTTTTGGATCGAGGTCGGCTACTGGGCATCACGGATGGGTCTGTGGTCGAGAGGGCCAATGGGACTGTGCGTGTCGAACTGTTCCCGTTTGACTGGTACACCGACAGTGTGTCCGACCTTCGGCACGTCCAAGCTCGATTTTCTGACGCCATGAGATTCGACGAACTAGAATCACGGGCAGAAGAGTTCAGACCCGAGATCGATCCAACTTTCGAGATCACCAGCGACGGTTGCGTGCATGGCGGGGCCCGCCGTGTCATCGAATGGCTCGACGAAACCGGGAAAGTGGCTACTCCTCAGTCAAACGCGGCACGTGTACGCATCACGGAACTATCCGGAACAGGCGAGGTGCTCCATCGGACGGAGATGCCAGCCCAGGCGTGATGCGACATTAGGTGAACGCCGGTCCGATCATGATCGGGATGGTCGGTTGCGTGAAATGCTTGACGTGGAGCCTCCTTGGAGTCCCTGCGATAGTGAACGAGCTCCCCGCGAGTCGAGCGATGGTTTTGATCGGATTAAGCTGAACGCCCTGTCGAGGTCCGGATTTGCGATCACAGGCGCGCTTGAGCGGACTGCGCAGCCGATGGTTTCGGTAGGCGACCTGCGGCACCTTCGTATCGCATTCGATGATCACGGAGTTTACGACATTGTGTGTCTCGGCGTCTCATTGCGGACGGCGCCATCCGCGGCGACCAGCGATGGGTCCATCGATTCTTTCGAGGATTCCTGAGTCGGATCGGCGGTACCTGCTGATCATGGGTAGATGGTCTCTTGGGGGGCCGGCCCGACTGGCCGCGGATAGCCGTAGATCTGTGCGAGATAGGGGCGGGCCCTGGCCAGGTGGTTGATTTGACCGAAGCTAGTGGAAATTCACCCGCTGCCGCCTCTGCATGGAGCCAGTCCTCGCTGTAGGTTTCTTCGGTGCTGACCCAGACGCCCCTGTGGCCGGAGCTGCAGGCGCCTCGACGCCCGCCGTGGCCGCGGCGCGGCAGGCGCGCCTCGGGGCGGCGCAAGCGTCGGACGATCGGCATCGTCGCCGTCGCGTTGACCATGGTCGTGGTGGCAGGGAGTGCGTACGCGTTCGATATGTTCGGCCCAGAGGTGACGGATCCGCCGTCCGCGGTGGCCGAAGCGCAGACGGCGATCGCGGAGAGCGCGACGCTCCGCGCAGACCTGGCCGGCGAGATCAAGGATGCCCGGACCGTCCTGAAGAGCCCAGACGGTCAGGCCGCGAAGAAGCCCGAGCGCCGAACACTGAACTCAGCGATCGATGACGCGCAGGATGTGGTGACGTCGCTGAAGTCGGTGGCGTCGTCGCCGTCGGGCACGATGGATGAAGCCAACGCGGTGCTGGGACTGACGAGCGTGCTCCACGACGACGTACCCGTCGTGACTGCCGCCCTGCGAGACGCGGCCAGTGCGGTGGTCGCTTCGGGTCGGCAGGTTCGGTTGGAGCGAGCGGCGTCCGAGGTGGAGGCAGCTCGTAGCGCTCTGCAGGCGGTGGTGACCGACGGCGAGCAGGTGTACGCGGAGTCCGCCAACGCGCGTGATCGGGGTGATCTTCGCACGGCGCTGGATCTAGCCGGTGACCTGACCGCCCAGGCGGATGAGCTGCTGGAGGCGGCGGCCAACGCCCAAGCGGACGACGTCGCGGATCTAATCGGCAAGGCCGGGCGGCTGACCACGGCGATGCCCGAGGCGACGGTCCAGATCCAGGTCGCGACCGCCGCGCTGCTGGCCGAGACCTCGCAGGACGGGACGGCGGTGGATGCGGGCGTCGTCGACCCGGCAACCGACGAGACAAGCACCGATCCTGTGACCAACCAGGCCACTGCTGAGGATGCCAGCACCGCCGCTGCAGGCACCTGTCCCGAACCGGACCAGGTGTGGTCCGCGGAGAACGGCCACCTGTCCTCCTCAGAGCTGGCCTCGATCCCGTTCGCGTCGAGCCACTACGTGCGCGCCGACGTCGTGGGTGGGCTGACGGACCTCAACGCCGCGTACGCGGCCGAGTTCGGCGTGAACCTGACCATCAACTCGTCCTACCGCACCTACGCGGAGCAGGAGGCGCTGTACGACCCGTCGTCCGACACCGCGGCCCCGCCCGGCTGCTCCAACCACGGCACGGGGCTGGCGATCGACATCGGCGGCGGCGTGCAGACGTTCGGGTCGGCCCAGTACGACTGGCTCAAGGCCAACGCCGAGGCCTACGGGTGGGTCCACCCACCGTTCGCCGAGCCGTCCGGGCGCAACCCCGAGCCTTGGCACTGGCAGTCCGTCCAGGCGCCGAACAGCTACTGAATGCGGGCGATTCCAGCCATTCGAGGTGACGCGACGATGGACGCGTGAGGGCCAACCGGTTCGGTCCAGGAGGGATTGAGCTTTGGAGCAAATCTTGGCCTACCTGTTTGGGCTCAGTATCCTCGGAGGTTGGTCGTGGCTTCTTGTCTCTGGGATCCTCAGGCTTCGAAGCCCGCGCGTGTGGGCAGAGAAAGAAGCCGACAGGCGGCATGGCGACCCGCTGAGGAGGTTTCTTAATCCCGAAAAGGCGCGCCCAGATCCTGCGTCGCTTGTGCTCGACGCGGTGCTCGATGGGTTGATTCGGGTGTTCTTTGCAATCTGTATCCTTATCTTGTTGATACTCGCTTATCTGGACGATCCGAGTTTGCTGACTCGCGGTAATTGATCTCGATTCGTCGCGACCCGTCGTCGAAGACCGTGGCCCGGACGGGGCGCAACCCCGAGCCGTGGCACTGGCAGTCCGTCGAGGCGCCGAACAGCTACTGACGCACTGGACGGATCCGCCGCGGCTTACGCGAGCCGAGTCTCAATGGCTCACCCGCACCGGCTCCCACGCGAACCCGTCCGGGTCCGTGAACTCGCCGAGGTCGCTGTTCACCGCGAGCCGGTGCGAGCCCGAACCCTCCGGCGGAACGCCGGCGTCCTTGGCCAGTGCCGCCCGCTTGTACAGGCCGAACCCGATCGGGCTGGAGCCCATGTTGAAGTCGACGTACGAGCCGAAGCTCTTGCCCACGGTCATCCCTCGCTCGACGTAGAACTTCTTGCTCGCGGACACGTCGGAGGCCCCGATCAGCAGGACGATCTCGTCGATTTCCCGGGAGGCCGGGCCGGAGTCCTTCTTGGCGGAGGTCGCCATCTTCCAGATGGTGCCGTCGGGTACCTGGACCACGCCGCCGTGGCCCCACATGGACTTGGTGACGGGCTTGAGGACGCTCGCCCCGGCGGCGACCGCGGCGTCGAACAGTGCCTTGACGTTGGCGGGCTGGGAGGAGATGAGGGAGAGGTGGAATCCGCGGAACCCGCTCGTGGGCGCGTCGGTCTCGCGGAGCTGGAGTCTGTCGCCCAGGTCGAAGGCGGCGTCGTAGAAGGAACGTGCGGTGCTGGGGTCGGTCACCTCGAGGGTGACGGAGTCGATGTTTGCCATGCCCATCACGCTAGATCCGCGCAGCATCGGGTGCTTCTCGATTCCTGACCGACTCGCGCCGACTCGCACTTACCGGGCCGCCTCGTTCGCAGTAGCCTCCTGATGTGCCTCCCGCACCCGAGCTGCTCGACTGGTTGCTCGACGCCGACCCAGCCCTGCGCTGGCAGGTCGAGCGCGACCTCGCGGGCGCGCCCGAGGGCGTGTGGCGCGCCACCCGGGCCCGCGTCGCGACGGAGGGGTTCGGCGCCCGCCTCCTCGCACTGCAGGACCCGGACGGGCAGTGGGCCGGCGGCGCCTTCTTCCCGGCCGGCTACCAGGGCGAGGAGGATGGCCAGCCCTGGACGGCGACCACCTGGACCCTCACCAGCCTCCGTGACTGGGGCCTGGACGCCGCCGTCCTGGCAGGCACCGCCGAGAAGCTGGCCGCGAGCTGCCGCTGGGAGTACGACGACCTGCCCTACTGGGACGGCGAGGTCGACTGCTGCATCAACGGCTGGACGCTCGCCAACGGCGCGTGGCTCGGCGTGGACGTCTCGGGCATCGCCCAGTGGTTCGTGGACCACCGCCTGGCCGACGGCGGCTGGAACTGCGAGTGGGGCGAAGGCTCGACGCGCTCGTCGTTCCACTCCACGCTCAACTCCCTGAAGAGCCTCCTGTATTACGAAGCGGTGACCGTCGGCAGCGACGAGCTGCGGGCCGCGCGCCGGACTGGCGAGGAGTACCTCCTGGAGCGCCGGCTGCTCCGGAGGCTGTCGACGGGCGAGCTCGTCGGCCCCTGGGCGACGTGGTTCGGGTATCCGTACCGCCACGCCTTCAGCGCGCTCAACGCCATGGACTACTTTCGCGCGGCGGCGCTGCACGACGGCGTCGGGCCTGATCCCAGGCTCGCCGACGCCGTCGAGGTGGTCCGGGCAGCCCGCCGCCCGGACGGCACCTGGCTGCAGGAGGGCCGCCTTCCGGGCCGGGTCTGGTTCGAGGTGGACGTGCCGCCGGGCGACTCGTCCAAGTGGCTCACGTTCTACGGCACCCGTGTGCTCGACTGGTGGGACGCCGCGAACGCTGCGTAGCCGCAGTCGCCGTCAAGCACCGAGCCCGAGCCACCGAGTCGAGCATCGAGGAGAGTCATGGCAGAGATCGTCGACAGCCTGCCCGTCATCCGGCCCCTGCCGGAGGCGGCGCCGCACGCGCGGTCCGAGCAGCAGGTGCACGGCACCGGCTGGCGGATCACGGTCCTTTCCGACGGCGTCTTCCGCGTCGAGCGGTCGGCGGACGGCGGGTTCGAGGACCGCGCGTCCACGTTCGCGATCCGCCGGGACCTGCCCCCTGCCGACTTCACCGTCGAGCGGGTCGGCGCCGGCGTGGTGCTCACCACGAGTCGCGCCCGGCTGCGCTACGACGGCGGGGAGTTCTCCCCGAGCGGGCTCGTCGTCGAGGTGCTCGGGCGGGACTCCGGGCGCTGGCGGTACGGCGAGCCCACGCGGGACCTCGGCGGCACCGCCCGGACCCTCGACGACGTCGACGGCCGGACCGAGCTGGAGCCCGGTGTGGTCGCGCGGGGCGGGATCGCCGTCGTCGACGACTCCGTGTCGTTCCTGTTCGAGGACGACGGGTGGGTCGGCTCGCGGGTTCCCGGCCGCCAGGACCTGTACGTGTTCGCCCACGGGCGCGACTACGCCGACGCCGTCCACGACCTGTACCGGGTCTCCGGCCACCCGATGCGGCTGCCGCGCTGGGCGCTCGGCAACTGGTGGAGCCGCTACCACCCGTACAGCGACGAGTCCTACCTGGAGCTCATGGACCGCTTCGACGACGAGGGCATCCCGTTCTCCGTCGCGGTGATCGACATGGACTGGCACCGGGTCGGGTCGGTGCCCCCGGAGTTCGGCAGCGGCTGGACGGGCTACTCGTGGGAGCCCACGCTGTTCCCGGACCCGAAGGGTTTCCTGCGCACCCTGCACGAGCGGGGCCTGCGCACCACCCTGAACCTGCACCCGGCCGACGGCGTCCGCGCCTTCGAGGACGCGTACCCCGCGATGGCCCGCGCCATGGGCGTGGACCCGGACAGCGGCGAGCCCATTCCTTTCGACCCGATCGACCCGGTCTTCCTGCAGGCCTACTTCAGCGAGCTGCACAACCCGCTGGAGGAGCAGGGAGTCGACTTCTGGTGGATCGACTGGCAGCAGGGCCGCACCTCCGGCCTGCCCGGCGTGGACCCGCTGTGGGTGCTGAACCACTACCACCACATCGACGCCGCCCGCGACGGCGGACCGGGCATGACCTTCTCCCGGTACGCCGGCCCCGGCAGCCACCGGTACGCGGTCGGGTTCTCCGGCGACACCGTGGTGTCGTGGGCGTCGCTGGCGTTCCAGCCCGAGTTCACGGCTACGGCGTCCAACATCGGGTACTCCTGGTGGAGCCACGACATCGGCGGGCACACGCGCGGCGTGCGCGACGACGAGCTGGCCACCCGGTGGGTGCAGTTCGGCGTCTTCTCGCCGATCATGCGGCTGCACTCCGCGAACAACCCGTTCATCCGCAAGGAGCCGTGGGTGTTCCCGCCGGAGCACCGCGAAGCGATGAACGACGCACTGCGCTTCCGCCACCGGATGGTGCCCTACCTGCACACGATGAACCACCGTGCCGCCGAGGGCGTGCCGCTCGTGCGGCCGATGTACCACCTGGAGCCGCGCCGCCCTGAGGCGTACTCGGTGCCGAACCAGTACGCGTTCGGCAGCGAGCTGCTGGTAGCGCCGATCACGGCGCCCCGTGATGCCGTGTCGCTGCGAGGGAGCGTGCGGGTATGGCTCCCGGAGGGGTTGTGGACCGACATCTTCACCGACGCCGCCTACCAGGGCGGGCGCACCGTGGAGATGCACCGGGACCTCGGCTCCGTGCCGGTCCTGCTGCGCGCGGGCGGCATCCTTCCGCTCGACGCAGGCCCCGACCTCGACGCCACGCGCAACCCGACGGCGCTCGAGGTGCTCGTCGCGCCGGGCGCGTCGGGCGGGCTCGTCCTGGCCGAGGACGCCGAGGACGACTCGGTCAGCGGTGGTTCGGTCGGAGGCGTCTCGGCCGACGGCGAGCCCGTCGGTGGCGGCGGGCCTGCCGCGCGGACGACTCTGTCGTGGGACCTGGAACGCGGCGAGTTCCGGATCGGCGCCGCCGTCGGGGACATCGCCGTGCTGCCTGCGAGCCGCGAGTGGACCGTGACGTTCCTGGCCGCGCTGCCCTCGGGGCCGGTCACGGTGAACGGGGCACCCGTCGAGGTGAGCGGCGTCGACGGGCGGTGGAGCGTGACGGTGTCCGCGCCGACGGCCGAGTCGGTGCTGGCAGGGTCGTGGCCGGTCGGAACATCGTCGGTCGGATCCCCTGCCGGCGAGGCTCTGGTGCAGATCGCCGTCGGGCCGCTGCGGGTCGGCTCGGACCGGCGCGGTGCGGCGCGGATCATCCTGGAGTCCGCGCAGATCGGGAACGTGGAGAAGCTCGAGGCGTGGGGCATCGTGAGCAGCGAGCGGAGCGCGGCCGACAAGCTTGCGGAGCTGGCGGCGGTCGACCTCCCGGAGTCGGTCCGGGCGGCGCTCGTCGAGCAGCTCGCGGCGGTCGACTAACGCGGAGGGCGGGTGCCGGGTGGGCTGAATCGCGTTCGGATGGGGCTCCGGTTTGCGGGCTGTGCTGAATAGTTCAGCCGGGGTGAATCGTGCGAGCCCACGCTGAACAGAATTCGGCACACCTGGCACCCGCCACCCGCATCACCCGCATCGCCCCTGTCACCAGCGTCACCCGACCGCGCGGGACCGCCGAGCTGCCGGGCCGCCGGGCCGCCGAGCTGCCGGGCCGCCGAGCCGCCGGGCCGCCGGACCGCCGGGCCGCCGAGCCGCAAGTTGGTCGCGTATCCCTCGCCGAACCGAAACGACACGCCGAATGTTCGAGCCGCCTCGGCGTGTCGTTTCGGTTCGGCGCCCAGGTCGACCCGGAACCTGCGGTTCGGCGAGGGAGATCGACCGGCAACCTGCGGTTCGGCGGCGGTCAGGGTAGCTCGGGGGCGCTCTCGCGGTAGAGGATCGTGTGGCCCACCGTGACGTGGCGGCCCGGGGTGGTGAGGCCCTCCAGGCGGTCGAGCAGCAGGTCGAGGGCACGTTCCGCCAGCGCCCGGGTGTCCGGCGCGACGGACGTCAGGCTCGGTGCCGTGCTCGCGCCGAGCTCGATGGCGTCCCAGCCGATGACGGCGACGTCGGCGGGGACGTCCAGGCCGTGCCGGCGTAGTGCGCGCAGTGCGCCGATGGCGGCGAGGTCGTCGCGGCACAGCAGGCCGTCGAGGTCCAGGCCGGCGTCCAGTGCGGCGCTGAGGGCTTCCTCGGCGTCGCGGGCGTCGCCGTCCTGCGGCCGGGGGACGAGCCAGGACGGGTCGGCGGGCAGGCCGGCGTCGTCGAGCGCGGCGCGGTAGCCCTCGATCCGGAGCGTCGACGTCCACGACATCCGGTCGGTCTCGTGGCCGAGGAACCCGATCCGTCGTCGTCCCATCCGCACCAGGTGCCCGACGGCGTCGCGGGCAGCGGTGACGTTGTCGATGGCCACCTGGTCGGCGCCGTCGGGCTGCGGGTCCTCGCCGAGGAACACGATGGGCATGCCGTGCCGCAGCTCGTCGAGGTCCCGGGCGTCCGGGACCTGCGGCTGCATCACCATGCCGTCCATGATCCCGGCCTCGCGGTCGCGCAGGACGGAGCGTTCGCCGTCCGCCGTCGCGCCGGTCTCCGCGAGCAGGAGGCGGTAGCCGCGCGACTCGGCGACCCGCGCGAAGACGTGCGCGAGCTCGGCGAAGTACGGCCGCCGAAGGTCGGGGAACGCGAGCCCGAGCATGCTGGAGCGGCCGGTGGCAAGGCTGCGGCCGGTGCGGTTGGGGCGGTAGCCGAGCTCGTCGATCGCGGCCTGCACCCGCTCGCGCATGCCCGGGCTGACGTGCTGGTACCCGCGGACCACGTTGGACACGGTCTTCATGGAGACCCCCGCGCGATCTGCGACGTCCTGCAGGGTCACCCGGTTCATGACGGAAGGTTATCCGGGCACCGCCGCGGGAACCGAGCGGGTCACCGCCAGGCAGGTGATGGCCGCCGCGGCCGACCAGGCCTGGGGCCGACAAGCCGCCGGGTACGGTGTGGGCACGCCGGCGCGGGTCGCCGGGTCGCCGCCGTGCAGCTCGGGCACGCGGTAGCCGAAGCCCTCGGCCGCCGCCAGCAGCCCGTTCACCGCGCGCACGGCCTGGTCGGCGAGCCCCGCCCGGTGCATGCCGTGCACGACGATGGCGGTGTCGTGCGTCCAGACGCTGCCGCCGTGGTACGACAGCGGCCAGTAGCCCGCCGCGCCGGTCGACATCGTGCGGATCCCGAAGCCGGTGGACATCGCCGGGCCGAGCAGCAGGTCCGCGACGTGCCGCTCCTCGGCGGCGTCGAGGATGCCGGTGCCGATGAGGTGCCCGATGTTGCTCGTGAGGGTGTCGACCGGCCGCTTGTGCCGGTCCAGCGCGACCGCCGGGTAGCGCCCCTCGGGCGTCTCCACCCAGTACGTCCGCGCGAAGCGGGCGCGCAGGTCGGCGGCCCAGGCGCGGAGCACGGCCGGGCGCAGGGCGTCCGGCGTCGTCGGGCCGGGTTCGCGCGAGCCGAACGCTTCCAGGAGGTCCGCGCCGGCGAGCGCCGCCTCGTAGGCGTAGCCCTGCACCTCGCAGAGCGCGATCGGCCCCTCGGCCAGGGTTCCGTCGCGCCACTGGATGGAGTCGCCGGAGTCCTTCCAGCCCTGGTTCGCCAGCCCGCGCCCGGTGCGGTCGATGTAGTCGAGGAACCCGTCGCCGTCGCTGTCGCCGTGCTCCAGCAGCCAGGTCAGGGCCCCGCGCAGCGCGGGCAGGAGGGCGGCGACCTCGGCGTCGGGCATGCCGGCGCGCCAGGCGTCGGCCAGCAGGCACACCCACAGCGGGGTCGAGTCGACGCTCCCGTAGTACAGCGGCGGCAGGACGACGTCGTCGTGCGGGATCGCGAGCGGCGACGCGCGCAGCTCGTGCAGGATCTTGCCGGGCTCCTGCGCCGTATCGACGTCGTGGGTGGTGCCCTGCAGCCGCGCCAGGACGCGCAGGGTCGACGCCGCAGCCCGGGTGTCGACCGGGAGCGCGAGGCGTGCCGCCCACAGGGCGTCGCGGCCGAACAGCGTGAAGAACCACGGCGCTCCGGCGGCGAAGAAGTCGTCGTCCGGGTGGCCGGGGAGGGTGAGCCGCAGCGCGTCGAGGTCATCGAGCGCGGTCGCCAGCCAGCGTCCGAGCCGGGGGTCGGCGCCAGGCGGGACCTCCGCCTCGCCGAGCCGCGTGCCCGGCCAGGTGCCGGCGGCGCCCCGCACGACCAGGGAGTCGTCGTGCAGCGTGAGCGACCACGCGGCCCGCGCCTCGCCCCCGGGCGGGACGTCGAGCGGCCAGGACGCCTCGATCTCGCCGTCGGGCGTCCGGGTCACCGTGGCTCCGCCGGCCGTCAGGGTGAAGGACCGGGTTCCGGCGCTCGCGGTCGCTGTCCCGGGGGCCACGGTGACCTTCACGCCCGCCCCGCCGAGCGGCGCGAGCCCCGCCTTGACGTCGTGCAGCGTCGAGAAGTCCGGCCGGAGCCGCAACCGCAGGGTCACGCGCACGGCCCCCGGGAGGCGCGAGCGCACGCTCCAGGTCTCCGCCAGTGCGCCGTCGGCGACTCGGCGGTCCCGCACCAGGCGGACCTTGGGGTCGGGCTGGTCGTCGTCGACGGCGCGCAGGAGGCCGCCGAACACGACGTGCGAGGCGCCCTCCGGGGCGAGCGAGATGTACTCGACCGCGGACTCGGCGCACTCCAGCGTCAGCCCGCTGACGTGCCGGACGTCGCCGTGGTAGACGCCGTCGACGGGCGTGCCGCCGAGGTCGCCGTCGCGGCCGGACCACACCTGGGTCGGGGCGCGCAGGGCGATGACGGCGTCGCTGAGCAGGGGCTGCAGCGGCACCGCTCGATCGGCGGCGCGCACGGGCTCGGGGGTGGTGCTCATTCCTTGACGGCTCCTTCGCTGGCGTTCATGATGCGTCGCTGGAAGACGAAGAACATGACCGCGACGGGGACGGTCATGAGCGCCGCTGCCGCGAGCTTGATCGGGTACTGGCTGCCCTGGCTGAGCTGGCCGCTGGCGAGCGACGCGACCCCCTTGGTGAGGGTCGTCAGCGAGGGGGACTGGGCGGACACGATGAAGTGGCTCAGCTCGTTCCACGACCCCTGGAACGAGAGGATCACGATGGTGACGAGCGCGGGGCGGGCCATCGGCAGGACCACGGACCAGAAGATCCGGAACGTGCCGGCCCCGTCGATGCGCGCCTGCTCCTCGACGGAGGCGGGGATCGACTCGAAGAAGTTCTTCATGATGAACACGCCGGCCGCGTCGACGAGCAGTGGCAGCACCATCCCCGCGTACGAGTCGTAGATGCCGAGCTGGTTGATGACCAGGAACTTCGGGATCAGGAGCACGACGGCCGGCACGGCCATGACCGCGACGAGGGCCGCGTAGACGACGCTGCGCCCGCGGAACCGCAGCCTGGCCAGCGCGTAGCCCGCGAGCGAGTCGAAGAAGACGCGCCCGGCGGTCACGAGCACCGTCACGACGGCGGAGTTGGCGAACCACACGGGGAAGTCCGAGCGGAGGAACAGGCGCCCGTAGGCGGCCCAGGTCAGTGGGTCCGGGATCAGTGAGACGGGGTCGGCGGCGGCGTCCGCCTCCGTCTTGACCGACGTCGCCACCTGCACGAGGAACGGGTAGACGTAGACGAGCGCCAGGGCGATCAGCAGCGCGTAGAGCGCGACCTGCCCGGCGAGCGCCTTGCGCGGCAGCCGGCGGCGCGTGGTGGGGTTCATCGCCGCTCCCGCAGGATCCAGCGCTGCAGGATCGTCAGGAGCACGATGATGACGAACAGGATGAACGCGATGGCCGCGCCCCGGCCCCACTCCTGGGACAGGAACGCCGACTGGTAGCTGAGGTAGGCGGGCGTCAGCGTCGTCTTGCCCGGCCCGCCCTGGGTGCCGGTGTAGATCTGGTCGAAGACCTGCCAGCTGCCGATCAGCCCGAGCGTGAGGACGGTGAACAGGGTCGGCCGGAGCTGGGGGAGCGTGATGCGCCAGAACCGTTGCCAGCCGTTCGCGCCGTCCACCATGGCGGCCTCGTCGACGTCGGGACCGAGGTTCTGCAGGCCCGCGAGGAAGAGCAGCATGAAGGTGCCGCTCGTCGTGAAGATCGCCATGAGCACGAACGCGGACATCGCCACCGAGGGCCCCGCGAGCCAGTCCCACCACGACAGCCCGAGGAAGCCGTGCTCGGTCAGGGCCTGTGGCCCCGACCGGACGCCGAGCGCGCCCAGCAGGTTGTGCAGGACGCCGCTCGGCTCGTTGAACCAGTTGGGTCCCGCGATGCCGAGCCGCGCCAGGACCGTGTTGACCACGCCCGACGTCGAGAACAGGAACAGCCACAGCACCGTGATCGCCACCGAGCTGGTGACTGACGGGAAGTAGAACGCCGTGCGGAACGCGCCCCGGCCGCGCAGCACGGCGCGGTTCACGAGCACCGCGAGGAACAGGGACAGGGCGGTCTGCAGCGGGACCACCAGCAGCACGTACCAGGCGTTGTTGCGCAGCGCGACGCCGAAGTCGCGCTCCGCGAGCCCGCCGCCGGTGGTCACCGCCGCGTAGTTGTCCAGCCCCACGAAGCCGACGTCGGACGACAGGGGACTGCCGCGTCCCGACCAGTCCGAGAAGCTGACCCACAGCGCCATCAGCACGGGCACGAGCAGGAACACGCCGAGGATCAGCAGCACCGGGGCCGTGAAGGCCCAGCCGGCGAGCGCCTCCCCGCGCCGGAGCCCGCGGGGGGACCCGGCGCGGCGCGGTGCCGTCGCGAGAGCAGACATGCGGGCTACTCGGCTATCGCTTCGAGGTTCGACTGGGCGCCACCGAGGATCTCCCGGGGGTCGCCCGTCCCGAGCGACTCCAGCTGGGAGTTGAGGTCGGTGATGACGTCGGTCGCGCCGGCCCAGGTCGGCGGGAACTGCGCGTACTCGGCGCCGTCCAGGAAGGCAGCGAGGTCGGGGTTCGCGCTCGTCCAGTCCCCGGCGGCCGACTGGATCGACGGCATCGGGCCGAACGCCTCCGAGAAGGCGAGCTGCTGCTCGGTGCTCGTCAGGTGCTCGACGAGGCTGAGCGCGGCCTCCTGGTTGGGGCTGTCCGCGGCCATGCCCCAGCAGTTCGTGAACTGCAGGGTGCCTTTGCCGGCGGGACCGGCGGGCAGCTCGATGACCTGGTAGTCGACGTCGGGGAAGTCGTTGGTCAGGGCGCCGGTGATCCAGTTGCCCTCGACGGTCATGGCGGCCAGCTCCTTGCCGAAGGCCTCGCCGGGCCAGCCCGCGCCGAGGTCGGCCGCGTAGGCGAACGTGCCGTCCGTCAGGTGGGTCCGCACGTACTCGAGGCCCTCCACGCTGCCCTCGCTGTCGGCGACCGCTTCGTCGTCGACCACGAGCCCACCGCCGGCCTCGGCCATGAAGACGCCGAGGCGCTGGTACTCGTTGCTGAGCGCGAGGCCCACCTGCTTGTCGGTGGTGAGCGTCTCGGCGACGTCCGCCAGCTCGTCCCACGTGGTGGGGACGTCGGCGTCGGTGAGCCCGGCGTCCTCCCAGAGCTGGGTGTTGATCACGAGCGCGAGCGTCGAGAAGTCCTTCGGGGCGCAGTAGAACGTGTCGTCGACCGTGAAGTTCTCCACGAGGGAGGGGTAGAAGTCGTCCTTGTTCGCCAGGAGGTCGCCGTACGGCTGGAGCGAGCCGTTGTCCGCGTAGCCGGCGACCGCCTCGGGAGCGAGGTAGAACAGGTCCGGCGGGGTGCTTGCCGCGAAGCCCTGGGAGAGCTGCTGGGGCAGGTCGCTGGCGACCTGGACGTCGGCCATAACGCCGGAGTCCTCCGACCAGGCGGCGACGGCGTCCGTGACCGCGTCGGTCTCGGCGTCGCCGGACGACCCGATGAGGACCGTGAGGGCGTCGTCGGAGCTCGTGAGCCCGGTTGCGGTGCCCCCGGCGGCGTCGTCGGCGGGCTCCTCGAAGCCCGAACCGCCGCAGGCGGTGAGCATGAGGGCGCCGGCGACGAGGAAGGCCCCCGTGCCGGCGAGACGCCGTGAGATGTGCCGTGTCATGTGTCTCTTCTCCTTTGATGAGGCAGCACGCGGTGGTGGCCGGTCTGGCCTTGCTGGCAAAAGTTTGAACGATCAAATCGTGCTAGCCAGGAGATTAAGGAGACGGCGGGTGCGGTGTCAAGGTGCGGCCGCCGACACCATAGGATGACGTTTCGATCGTTCAAGACAACGGCCAAGGCAGCGGCAGGAAGGAGTCACCATGGCGAAGGCCCCGACCGTGGAGGACGTCGCACGCGCCGCCGGCGTCTCCCGCCAGACCGTCTCCAACGTCCTGAACGCCCCGGACATCGTGCGCGGCGCCACCCGCGAACGCGTCGAGCGGGCGATCGCCGAGCTCGGCTACCGCCCGCACGCCGCCGCACGCCGGCTCCGCACCCGGCGCAGCTCGACCATCGGGGTGCGCCTCGACCCGTATCTCGGCGGGATCTCCGGCGTGGTGCTCGACCGCTTCGTGCACGCGCTCACCGAGCGGGCCAGCGAGCGGGGCATGCGGATCATGCTGTACGCGGCGCACACGCCCGCCGAGGAGATCGAGCGCATGGGGGACCTCGTCGACGGCGGCGAGATCGACGCGATAGTGCTCACCGGCACGTCCCGCGAGGACACCCGGACGAACTGGTTGCAGGAGCGCGACGTACCCTTCGTCTCGTTCGGCCGCCCGTGGCGCGACGACGACACGGGCGCGCCCGCGCACCCCTGGGTCGACGTCGACGGCGCCGCCGGCACCCGTGCCGCGACGCGGCACCTGCTCGACCACGCGGGCTCGCGGATCGCCTTCCTCGGCTGGCCCGAGGGCTCGGGCACCGGGGGCGACCGCGCCCGCGGCTGGGGCGAGGAGATGTCCCGCGCCGGGACCTCGGGCCCGCGCTGGTACGTCGAGGAGAGCGTCGGCCGGGCGCGGGAGGTGGCCGGGGCCGAGCTCGCGGCCGACCCGGCCGTCGACGGCGTCGTCTGCGTGAGCGACGCGCTCGCCATCGGGGCGCACCTGGCCGCCACCGCCCTGGGGCGGCCCGAGCTCCCCGTGGTCGGGTTCGACAACACGCCCGCCGCCGAGGCGCTCGGTATCGCCAGCGTCGAGCAGCTGCCGGAGCAGGTCGCCGTCGGGGTGCTGGACCTGCTGATGGGGCCGACGGGCGGTATCGTCCTGCGCCGAAGCTATGCCGCCGAGGCGGCATATGTCCTGGTGGAGCCCCGCCTGGTGGTGCGCTGACCTCGACCGCGACGTGGGCGCTCCTGACTCCGGTTCAGCAGGCTCGGGAAGACCACAATCGACCCGATAGTGGTCGCTTCTCGCCTGCTGAATCGCCGTCAGGAGTGAGCCCGACGCTGCGCTCCCGCAAATCGTTCGATGGCGGTCACAGCCCTTCCTCCCGGGAGCACACCGCTGCGAGGTCGACCACAGTTCGGCGTTAGCCAGGTTGTGCACAGCCTCGGCCGGCGCACGCTCGGCAGCAGGCCCAGCGGTGATCTGATCCCGGCATGCGTTCCCTCAGCGCCGTCCCACCAGCAGTGGGCGACCTTGCCGCCGGCCAGGAGGGTCTTGTCTCGGTGCTGCAGTGCTACGCCGCCGGGGTCGACCGGCGCCGGATACATCGGCTCGTCCGGCACGGCGTCTGGCGGTGGGAGGGCGACCGTGTCATCGACACGGATCCCGTCCCGCCGTCGACAAGGGTTCGAGACGACTACTTCGACCACATCCGACGACGGTCCGCCGTCAAAGGTCTGCTTGCCCGCCCCGGAACCGCGGCAGTCGGAGCCGCCGCGGTCGCCCTGCACGGAGTGGCGGGCCTGCCCCGTCACATCGAGCCGGAGGTCGCCTATCCCAGAGGCGCTCGTCACAGAGGGCGGGACGGCGTCGTCGTGCGCCAGTACGGAAACTTCGAGACCGAGCGGTACGGCAGCTGGCGCATCGCCAAGATCGAGCACGCGCTCGCCCAGGCGCTGCCGTGCCTGTCCCGGGACGACGCCGTCGCCGTCATCGGCAGCGCCCTTAACAAGAAGCTGATCAACGAGGCCGGACTCGCCAAGGTCGAACGGCTGCTGCACGGTCGCCGTGATGCCGGGCAAGTGCTGGGCTGGCTCAGCCTCGCCACCAGCGAGGACGAGTCCCCCGCGGAGACCGACGCCCGGCTCTCCTGCATCGACAACGGCGTACCCCCGGACCGGGTCCAGGTCGTGTTCCACAGGAACGGGCACTTTCTCGCCCGCTGCGACTTTGGCTGGCACCTGCACGACGGGCGCTGGCTCGTGGTGGAGATCGACGGTGTCGGTCCACATTCCACACCGGAAGCGCTCGTCAACGACGCACCCCGCCAGAATCGACTCCTGGCGACCGGGATGGTCGTCATGCTGCGCTTCAAGCCCTCCGACAACGACCGGCCGGGCGGGATCGGGGCCGCGGTGGCCGCTCGGCTCGAAGAGCTGGGCGGCTGGACGCCGTCGCCCATCGACGACCACCAGGCCCCGATCAACCTCTGACGCCTGCTGAGCTCGATTCAGTAGGCTCGGGACGAGCACAATCGGACCGACAACGGCCGCTTCCCGCCTGCTGAACGCGAGTCAGAGGGCGGGCGACTCGGGCGGTCTACTCATGGAAGGGAGGCCGTCGACCACGTCTCGCCGTCCGGGGTCGTCAGGCGAACCGACAAGACGTCGTGCACGGGGACGTCCAGCACGCCGCCTGCCGTGCAGACATGCGCCTCCACGACGCACGCCCCGAGCGGTACGTCGCGGGTGCCGGAGGAGGGGTCCGTTCCGAGGTTCGCTTCGGCGGAGTCTGCTCTGTCGGGGTCTGCTTCGTAGGGGTAGCCGCCCGCGGCGTCCGCTCCGGTGTCCGGCCCGGCAACCGATCCGTCCTCGACGGTGACGACGACGTCGTAGTTCGCGGCCGGCCCGGCGTCGCGGACCACCACGTACGCCCAGGATGGCTCGCCCTCGTAGAGGAAGACCGTGCCGACGGACTGCGCCGAGCCCTCTGGCCCGGCTTCCGTGGTGAGGTCGGCTGCCGCGAGGTAGCGGCCGTTCGCCGTGTCGAGCGTCGCGCGGTAGGACGTGGCCAGCTCGCGGTCCGGTGCCGTGGCGAGCCACACGCCGGTGCCGCCGACGGCGAGCAGGCCCGCTCCCAGGGCGGCGGCGAGGACGGCGCGCTGGGCCCGGTGCCGCCGGATCGTCGTCGGGCGGATGGGTTCCGCCGGCTGGTCCGGCCCCGTCGGCGAGCGCGCGCCCTGGTCGGGCGTGAGCTGGGCGAGGACGCGACCCTCGAAGTCCGCCGAGGGGTCCCGCTCCGGGACGAGGAGGAGCAGCTCGTCGGCGGCGTCGGCCAGCGACGAGAGCTCGTCCCGGCAGCGCTCACAGGTGGCGAGGTGCGCCATGACCACGCCCCGTGTGGTGCCGTCGGCAACCCCGAGCGCCACCTCGGTCAGCGCGTCGCGCAGCTCGGCGCACCGTTCGTCCGCCGTCCCGTCGGTCGTCATGGTGTGTCCGCCTCCTTCCTGCTCGTCAGCTCGTCGCGCAGGTGCCGCAGGCCCAGCCGGATGCGGGTCTTCGCCGTCCCGAGCGGTACGCCGGTCCGCTCGGCGATCTCCGCCCCGCTGAGCCCGAAGACCGCGGCCAGCACCACCGCCGTCGCCTGTTCCCGCGGCACCTGGGCGAGCGCCGCGTTCACCGTGGTGCCGGTCGCCACACGTTCGGCGAGCCGGTCGGGGTCGGCGATCGTCTCCACCATGACCAGCGGGTCGACCGGGACGTCGCGCCGCACGCGCAGCACGTCGATCGCCGCGTGCCGGGCGATGGCGAGGAGCCACGTCGTCGCGCGGCCGCGCCGGGGATCGAAGGCGCCGGCGTGCCGCCACGCGCGGACGAAAGTCTCCTGCGCCACCTCCTCGGCGACGGCGGGGATGCCGACCACGAAGAGTGCGAGCCCGTACACCCGGGCCTGGTGGCGGCGCACGAAGACGGCCGCCGCGTCCGGGTCGTCCGCGGCCATCCCGGCGAGCAGCGCCTCGTCCGATGCCGTCATGTCCTTTCCTACGTACGACTCCCGCTCGTGGATCTCGCAACGGTGCGAGAGATCCGTCCGGGTGCCTGACCGCGTAAGGACAGGTGACGGACGAACCGGAACGAGGAGGAACCATGTCCAGACTACGAGGGGCGAAGCTCGCCGCCGGAGCGGCGCTGACCGTCCTGCTCGCGACGGGCTGCGGCGGCGGAGGAACGGGCGGCGGAGGCGGTGGCGGTGGTGGCGACGCCGGTGGCGGCGGCATGACCCTGGAGATCACGTCGCCCGCGGACGGCGACACGGTCGACGTGCCGTTCACCGTCGAGCTGGCCTCCAGCGAGGAGCTCGGCCCGACCGACTCGGGCCTGCACCACGTCCACGTGTACTTCAACGGCAACGAGGAGGAGTTCATGGTGGTCGAGAGCGAGAGCACCGAGGTCACCGACCTGCCCGAGGGCGAGCACGTGGTCAACGCATCCCTGCGCAACGCGGACCACTCGCCCGCCGGCGTCGAGACCGAGGTCACCGTGACCGTCGGGACCGGCGGTGCGGGGAGCGACACGGGCGACGACGGTGGTACCGACTACTGAGCGGGGCGGCTCGTGGGCGGGCACCGTCGAGCGCAACCGCCGTCCGGCACGGTGGTTCCATGCCGGCGTCTACGTGACCGTCCTCGTGCTGCTGGCCACCGGGTGGTGGCTCCTGCTCGGGTACGAGGGCCGCCCGAGCGTGCTCGCCCGCGCCACCGGCATGCCGGACGCCGACCTGCACACCGTCACCGGCTGGGTCCTCGCGGGGCTGACGGCGCTGGCCGCCGTCGTCGGCGCGCGGGGGTGGCGCACCTTCTGGGGCGAGTCCGTCCGGTTCCGCCACGGCGACGCCGCGTGGTTCCGGCGCTGGCCGGCCGCGATCTTCACCGGACGGTTCGGGCGGCACGAGGGCCGGTTCGACCCCGGGCAGCGCATCGCGAACCTGGTGCTCGTCGCGACGCTGCTCGCCCTCGTCGTATCCGGGGTGGGCCTGGCGCTCGTCAGCGGGGGTCCGGCGTTCGTGTGGTTCGCCCAGGTGCACCGGTGGTCGACGTACGTGGTGACCCCCGTCGTCGTCGGGCACATGATCATCGCCTCCGGGATCCTGCCCGGGTACCGCGGGGTGTGGCGGGCGATGCACCTGGGTGGCCACCTCCGCCGGGCCGACGCCGAGCGCGTCTGGCCGGCCTGGACGGAACGAACCGGGCCCCCGCACTGAGCGCGACCGGGGTCGCCAGCAGGGCGAGAGATCCGTCCGGGCGACCCGGCACGTAAGGAGGTATGAAGGATATCTAGGAGGACGGACCGGAACGAGGAGGCGCCATGTCCAGACTGCGAGGGTCCATCTCACGAGGTGCGAAGCTCGTCGCCGGAGCAGGACTGACCGTCCTGCTCCTCGCAACGAGCTGCGGCGGTGGTGGCGGAGGCGGCGGAGGCGGCGGTTACAGCGTCGCCGACGCGGGAACCGTCGAGGTCACCAAGCCCGTCCCCGCACCCGACGAGCAAAAGCGATTGTTGTGAGCGCGATCGTTGCGCCTAAAACGGACCGATAGTCGCAACGATCCCGCCCACAACCAAGGCCCTGCTACTCGACCAGCTTGCCTGTCGTCGAGACCTCCTCGGCCTGGATCAGGGTGGCGATCTCATCCGGGACCGGAGGGATGTCCTCCCGGACCACGCCCGTGCGCGGCGACCACACCAGGTTCACCTGCAGGGCCGGGTCGAGGTCCGGGTAGTCCGAACGGTTGTGGCACCCGCGGGTCTCGCGGCGCTCCCGGGCGGTCTCCAGCGTGGCCCGCGCGGCGATCAGGGACGCCTTGAGGTCGAAGGCGTGCGCGAGGTCCTGGAACCCGGCGATGTCGGGGTGCACGCCGATCTCCTTGGTGCGCGCCTCGATCTCGTCCAGCTCACGCAGACCGGCGATCAGCCCTTCCTCGTCCCGGACGACGCCGGCGTACTCGGTCATCGTGTTGCGCACCGCGCGCTGCAGCGCGCGCACGTTCTCGTGCCCGTCGGCGGTCAGGAGGTCGGCGACCTCGGCGCGGGCGCGGGCCTCGGCGTCGTGCGAACGCCGCTGCGCCTCCAGGCCGGCGGAGTAGGCGGCGGCCGCGCGGCCGACGATGCGGCCGAACACCAGCAGCTCGATCAGGGAGTTGCCGCCGAGGCGGTTGGCGCCGTGCAGGCCGCTGGACGCCTCACCGATCGCGTAGAGGCCGTCGACCTCGGTGCTGTGGTCCTCGGGCCGCACCCACACGCCGCCCATGGAGTAGTGGGCGGTGGGGGCGATCTCGATGGGCTCGGCCGTGATGTCCAGCATCTGCAGCTCGAGCATCGTCTGGTAGACACGCGGCAGGCGGGACATGATCGTCTCCCGCGGCAGGTGCGAGACGTCCAGCCAGACGCCGCCCTTCTCGGTGCCGCGCCCCTCCTTGATCTCCGTGTACGCGGCAAGGGCCACGCGGTCGCGGGTCGACAGCTCCATCCGCTCGGGGTCGTAGTTCTTCATGAACCGCTCGCCCAGGGCGTTGCGCAGGATGCCGCCCTCGCCGCGCGCCGCCTCGGAGATGAGGGTCCCCGCGGCGTTCTCGGGCTCGAGGATGCCGGACGGGTGGAACTGGACCAGCTCCGGGTCGCGCAGGCGTGCGCCGGCCTCGACCGCGAGCCGGAACGAGTCGCCCGTGTTCTCGTCGCGGCGCGACGACGTCCGGCGCCAGATGCGGTTGTGGCCGCCCGCGGCGAGGATCACGGCGTCCGCGTGGATCAGGTACGGCGTGCCGTCGTTCAGGTCGAACCCGTAGGCGCCGAAGACGGCGCCGTCCTGCACCAGGATCCGGGTGACGTACACCGAGTCGAGGATCGGGACGTCGAGCCGCGTAGCCCGGTCGACCAGGGACCGCTGGATCTCCAGGCCCGTGTAGTCGCCCGCGAACGCGGTACGGCGGTACGTGTGCGCGCCGAAGAACCGCTGGGAGATCCGCCCGTCGTCCTCCCGCGCGAACGCCATGCCGTACCGCTCCAGATCGGCGATGCCCTGTGCGGCGCCCTGCGCGACGATCTCGGCCGTGTGCGGGTTGGCCAGGAAGTAGCTCTCCTTGATCGTGTCGGCGGCATGCTGCTGCCAGCTGTCCTCGGCGTCCATGGTGCCGAGTGCGGCGTTGATCCCGCCCGCCGCGAGCGAGGTGTGGGCATCCATGCGCGGCCGCTTGCCCAGGGCCAGCACGTCGACACCCTGTTCCGCGAGCTCGATCGCGGCGCGCAGGCCCGACCCGCCCGTCCCGATGACCAGCACTGTCGTTGAGATCCGACGCTCTGTGGTGTTCATACTTCATCCGACCACCTGCGGCGGCGATTCGTGACAGGTCCCGGCTGTGAAGAATCTCATCAGGTGAGATTGGTCATCGGGCGGAGCACGTAGGCTTCCGGTCATGTCGAGGTGGCGATGGCGTGGCCGGACGGCGGAGGCGGGTCTCGCGCTCGCGATCGGCGTCGTGGCCGTCCTCGGCCTGGTCATCCAGGCCGGCGGGATCAGCACCGGCGCCGACTGGGCCGCGCTGCTGATCGTGCTGGTCTCCTCGGGCGCGCTCTACCTGCGACGGCGCTATCCCGTGCCGGTCGGCGTGGTGGCGCTGGCCGCCGTCAGCGTGTACGGGGTGCTGCTGCAGCAGCCCGGGCTGGTCATGCTCGTGTTCGTCGTGGCGCTCTACACCGTGGTCGACGAAGGACACCTCGCGGTCGCCATCGGGCTGGGCCTCGCCTCGGTGGTCGGTTTCGCGATCGCCGACGGCTACGACCGGGAGACCTCGAACGGAGCGACGTTCCTGCACGCCGGCTGGCTCGTCGCCGTCATCGTCGGCGTGACGCGCAACCGCCGCGCCTACCTCGCCGAGGCGGCGGCCCGGGCGCACGCCGCCGAGCAGCGGGTCGAGGAGGAGGCCCGACGGCGGGCCACCGAGGAACGGCTGCGGATCGCGCGCGAGGTGCACGACGTGCTCGGCCACCACCTCTCGCTGATCAACGTGCAGGCCAGCGCCGCGCTGCACCGGCCGGACCCGGAACGGTCCGAGCAGGCGCTCACCGCCATCAAGCAAGCGAGCAAGGAGACGCTGCGTGAGCTGCGCACCACGCTGGGAGTGCTGCGGCAGGACGGCGAGGCACCGACGACGCCGGTGCCCGGCCTGGACCGGCTCGGCGACCTGGTGACCAGCGCCGAAGCGTCCGGGCTGGAGGTACGCACGGAACTCGCCGAGGCCCAGCGGCTGCCGGCGGAGGTCGACCTGGCGGCGTACCGGATCGTCCAGGAGGCGCTCACCAACGTGGCCCGGCACGCCGCAGCGTCGGCCGTGGTGGTCCAGGTGCGGCCCGACGACGGCGACGTGCTGGTGGAGATCGAGGACGACGGCACCGCCGCTCCGGGCGAACCCGGCAACGGTATCCGCGGCATGGCGGAACGTGTCCGGGCGCTGGGTGGGTCGCTGGACACGGGTCCGCGGCCGGACGGCGGATTCCGGGTGGCCGCCCGCCTGCCCGTGTCGGCGGAGGAACCGGCATGATCCGGGTGCTGCTCGCGGACGACCAAGCCCTGGTCCGTGCAGGGTTCCGGTCCATCCTGGAGGGCGAGGGCGGCATCGAGGTGGTCGGCGAGGCGGCCGACGGCGGCGAGGCGACTCGGCTCGCCCGGCAGCTGCGCCCCGACGTCGTGCTCATGGATATCCGGATGCCGGGCGTGGACGGCCTTGCCGCCACCCGCGAGATCGCCGCGAGCACCGAGGCTCGCGTGATCATCCTGACCACGTTCGACCTGGACGAGTACGTCTACGGCGCGCTGCGCGCCGGCGCCAGCGGCTTTCTGGTCAAGGACAGCGAGCCCGCCGAGCTGATCCACGGCCTGCGGGTGGTGGCCCGCGGCGACGCACTGATCGCGCCGGCGATCACCCGGCGGCTGATCGCCGAGTTCGCCGCGCGGGCCACGCACCCGGATCCTGGGCCGCGGCTGAGCGCCCTCACCGAGCGGGAGCGCGAGGTGATGGCGCTGGTCGCGGCAGGCCTGTCCAACGACGAGATCGCGGCACGGCTGGTGCTGAGCCCGGCCACCGCGAAGACGCACGTCAGCCGCATCATGACCAAGGCCCAGGCCCGGGACCGCTCGCAGCTGGTGATCCTCGCGTACGAGTCGGGCCTGACGGTCCCGGGCTGGCTAGCCGGCCCCTGACCGGCCCTGTGCCCGTGGTGTCGAACCACAGGTGGATGGTGTCCCCCTGTGTCGAACCGAAACGACACGCCGAATGTCTCACCGGCACTCGGCGTGTCGTTTCGGTTCGGCGGACGGGAGTACGAGCAACTTGCGGTTCGGGCGTGCCGAAAGATCAGGTCGTGCTGCGGCGGGAGCGGGCCAGGGCCAGCCCGCCGACGCCGACGCCCGTCAGGCCGAGTGCGATGCCGATGACGCCCCCGGCCAGCCCGCCGCCGGTGCCGAGCTGACCGCCGGAGGCGGCAACGACCACCGCGCCGGCGACAGCGCCGACCAGCCCCGTGCCCAGGGCCAGCCCGGCGCCGAGTCGGCCGGTGTCGGTCCCGAGGCGACCGGCGGGGCGAGCCAGCGCCAGCCCGCCGACGACCACACCGATCAGTCCTAGCCCGATCGCCACGAAGCTCCAGAGCCGCCCGGAGGTCAGGGCGTAGGAGCTCACGGCCTGCTGCGCCGCGACGTGCACGGCCGCCGGGACTTCGGCGGCGACAAGCAGGTGCTGGACGGACATGGTGGATCCCTTCGTTCGCGTGACGGGTACAGGTCGCACGCTATGTACGGGTGCGGCCTCCCGTCGTCGGCCCGAGGTTGCGACAGGGGTACCCACCCCGGTGGTACGAACGGGCGGCGTCGTACCACCGGGGTTGTCCCTCAGCGGAGGAAGAGCTCGATGACCGGGATCGCGACGTCGGGCCGCCGGACCGGGAGCTCCAGCGTCAGGGTGTCGGCCCCGAGGCCGGCGGCGCTGGTCATGTGCGGCTCCTGGTCCGTCGACAGCACCTCCATCGGCACCTCCGAGGCGTCGTGCAGGAGCTGGGCGTACTCCACCCGGCCCGCGAGCCCGGGTAGGTGCACCGCCTCGAACGGCCAGGCGAACAGGTGCAGGTAGAGACGGTTGCCCTGCTGGGTGTAGCGGCAGTCCGGCGGCGGGGTGTACGCGCTGGGTCCGGCGCCATGGATCGCGCGGCCGTGACGCGACATCCATCGCCCGATGGCGCGGAGCGTGTTCGCGGCCACGGGGTCCAGCTCGCCGCGAGCCGTGGGCCCCACGTTGAGCAGGAGGTTGCCGTCCTTGGCGACGGTGTCGACGAGCATCCGCAGCAACAGGTCCGGCGACTTGGCGGTCGTGTTGTCGCGGTCGTAGCCCCAGCTGCCGTTGATCGTCTGGCACGCCTCCCACAGCACGGGCACGCCGTCGAGGGTCGGCGGCTCCGCGGGCTGGTACTGCTCGGGCGTGACGTAGTCGCCCGGGATGCCGAGGCGGTCGTTGACCAGGATCCCCGGCTGCAGCGACCGGACGTTGGTGAGCAGCTCCTCGCTGCCCCAGTCCTGAGCACCCTTGCCGCCCCAGACCGGAGTCCCCTCGTGGACGTGCTCGGCGTAGGAGAAGTCGAAGAACAGCTGCTCGACCGGGCCGTACCGGGTGAGCAGCTCGGCGACCTGCGCGTGCAGGTACCGGCGGTACTCGGCCATGTCGCGCACCTCGGCCCGGGCGGCCTCGTCGTCGCGCAGCGGGTGCAGCCCGTCGATCGGGAACTGCGGGTGGTGCCAGTCGATGAGCGAGTGATACATGCCGACGCCGAGGCCGCGCTCCCGGAAGGCCTCCGTGATAGGCCGATCAGGCCGCGCCGCCACGGCGTCGCCGCGACCGAGAAGTTGGTGTCCTGCTCCGTCTCCCACAGGCAGAAGCCCTCGTGGTGCTTCGTGGTCACGACGACGTATCTCATCCCGGCGTCCGCGGCGAGATCGGCCCACTCGGCCGGGTCGAACAGGTCCGGCTCGAAGTGCTCGAGGTACTGCCGGTAGTCGGCGTCGGGCGTCCGTTCGCGATGCCGCATCCACTCGTTGCGGGCCGCTGCCGCGTACAGCCCCCAGTGGATGAACATCCCGAAGCGTCGCTCACGCATCCGGTCGACGGCCGCGGCCCGCAGGGCGTCGTCGTCCAGCGCGTCGGTGCGCAGGACGTCGTCGGGGTTCGAGGCGGTCATCTGATCGCACCCTTCGCGATGTCGCCGATGAACTGCCGTGCGCCGAACAGGAAGACCACCAGGAGGGGCACGGTCGCCAGGAGCGCGCCGGCCATGATCATCCCGTAGTCCTGGGCGAACGCCGCTTGGAGCTGCGCCAGTGCCACCTGGAGCGTGATCCGGTGTGGATCAGTCAGGATCGTCAGCGGCCACAAATAGTCGTTCCACGTGGAGATGAAGGTGAACAGCCCGAGGAAGCCCAGCCCCGGGCGGATCAGCGGCAGGCACACGGTCACGTACTGGCGGAAGAAGCCCCCGCCGTCGAGCGTGCAGGCATCCATCAGCTCGTCCGGGACGGCGGACTTGATGTACTGGCGCAGCCAGAAGATCCCGAACGCGTTGGCCGCCGCCGGAATGATGAGCGCCTGCAGGTTCCCGACCCAGCCGAGGTTCACCATCGTGATGAACTGCGGGATGATCGCGAGCTGCATCGGCAGCATGAACGTCACGAGGACTGCCGTGAACAGCGCATCGCGGCCGGGGAAGTCGAACTTCGCGAAGGCGAACGCCGCCAGCGAGTCGAAGAAGAGCACGAGGAAGGTCACCGAGAGTGCGACGACCAGGGTGTTCGCCAGCGGAGCGATGAAGTCGATCTTGTCGAAGACAGCTGCGATGTTCTCGAACAGGTGGCTGCCCGGCAGCAGCTTGGGCGGCGACTTGTAGATGTCGCTCGTGGTGTTGCTCGCGATGACGAGGAGCCAGTAGAAGGGGAAGACCGACAGGAGTGCGCCCGACGTGAGCATCAGGTAGAGCCCGAACCGGCGGCGTCGGCGGCTCATCAGGGACGGCGCGGGGCGCGCGATGCGGCCCGGTGTCACGGGTCGTGGCGAGGCGAGGATGCTCATCAGCGCGTGGGGTCCTCTCTCTTCACGCTGTAACGCCAGCTGATGATCACGAAGACGAGGATGATGAGGAAGATCCCCCACGCGATCGAGGCGCCGTAGCCGAACTTGTTGTGGCTGAATGCCTGTTGGTAGAAGTACAGGACCATCGTGAGGCCGCCCTGCCCGACACCTCCGCTGTTCGGGTTGGTCGTGCTGGGGCCGCCGGTGAGCACCTGTGCCTCGGTGAAGCTCTGCAGCCCCGTGATGGTCGAGACGATGAGGACGAAGATCATCGTCGGCCGCAGCAGCGGGAGCGTGATGGAGAAGAAGCTCCGCACCGGGCCGGCGCCGTCGACCTTGGCCGCCTCGTAGACCTCGCTGTCGATGGACTGCATGCCCGCGAGGAAGATGATCGCGTTGTACCCGGTCCACTGGTACGTGATCAGGATGGAGATCGTGAGCTGGATGCCGAACGGCGAGTTCAGCCAGCTGACGTCCGGTAGGCCCACGGCGTTGAGGAGCGCGTTCGCGAGCCCGAACGACTCGCCGAAGATCGCGCCGAAGAGGATCGCCATCGCCACCACCGAGGTGATGTTCGGTACGAAGTACGCGATCCGCAGCGCCGTGCTGTAGCGCACGGCGTTGTTGAGCATGGCGGCCACGACGAGCGCGATGATCATCATCGGGATCGTCGAGAGGGCGAAGATGACGAAGGTGTTCCGGACCGACAGCCAGAACGTGTCGTCGTTCGCCAGCCGCACGTAGTTGTCGAGACCGACCCACTCGGGAGAGCCGAGGCCGTTCCACTTCTGGAACGACAGCACGAGTGAGTACAGCGTCGGATACAGGCCGAAGCACAGGAAGAGGATGAAGAACGGCGCGATCGCGGCGTACGCGGGCCAGGCGCGGACGGCGCGACGCCGGCGGGAGCGCACCGAGGTGCGCGCTCCCGCCGACACCGTGGAGGCTGTGAGTGTCACGCGGACTCCAGAGCCTCCTTGGCCGCCGCTACCGCGTCGGCCCAGGCCTGCTCGGGATCCTTGCCCGTCTGCACGTTCCCCAGCTCCGTGTAGTAGGGGGCGGCGACCTGGTTGTCGAGCGGGCTGTTGTACACGGTCGGCATGTTCTCCGAGGCCTCGACGAACACGGACACCGTGTCCTGGCCGCCGAAGAAGTCGTCGCCCTCGTGCAGGCCGGGCTCGTCGAAGGCAGTGGTGCGGGCCGGGAAGTTTCCGGTCTCGGTGTACATGACGGCCTCGTTCTCGGGGCTCAGGAGCGCCTTGATGACCTCGAGCGCGGCCTCCTTGTCCTCGGTCGCGGCCGGGATGGTCAGGAACGAGCCGCCGATGTTCGCCGGGCCGCCGGGCATCTGCGTGACCCGCCACAGGCCGGAGGTGTCGGCGACGCTGTTCTTGATGTCACCGGCGTACCACGCCGCGCCGCTCAGCGTCGGCAGGGAGCCTGCGCTGACGGCGGAGGCCCAGTCCGGGCTGCCGTCCTCGATCCCGGCGATCAGGCCGCGGTCCCAGGCCTCGATCGCGAGGTTCCAGGCGGCGCGCACCTCGTCGCCCTCGCCGAGGAACTCGCCCTCCGGGCTCACGAACTTCGTCTCGCTCTGGCCCATCACCTTGCCGAAGAGGCCGCCGGCGGAGACCTCGAGGTGGGCGTCCGGGACCGACTTCTGGAGCTCCTCGCCGAAGGCGAAGTAGTCGTCGTAGGTCGCGGTCGCCGCCTGGACCTCGGCCGGGTCGGTCGGCAGGCCGGCGTCCGCCAGGACGTCCTCGCGGTAGAAGAGGCCGGCCGGGCCGATGTCGATCGGCAGGCCGAGCAGCGCGCCGTCCGGGGTCGTGGCCTCGGCGAGCTTCCAGTCCGGGAACTCCTCGACGATGTCGTCGATGTCGAGCGTGTTCAGGTCGGTGAACAGGTCCGGCTCCTGCAGGAAGAAGGGCATGTCCTCGCCCTTCACGCCGGTGATGTCGGGGATGTCCGCGCCGGCGGTGAAGCCGGTGAGCAGCTTCTGCTTGAAGTCGTCGCCGATGACGGACGTCTCGAGACCAGGTGTGTCGTCCGTGACCGTCTCGACGACGGTGTCGCTGAGGCCACCCGGCCAGATCCACATCGTCAGGGATCCGTCCGCGGCGGGCTCACCGTCGGAGCCGACCGGGTCGCTCGTGCACGCAGTCAGGCCGAGGGCCAGGGACGTGATCGCCGCGTACGCGACGACACGGGGGCGGCCGCGTGAGGTGTTGAGTTTCATCTCGGTTCTTCTCCATGTTCGGTCGAGCTGTTCGGTGGAGCGGTTGGTGGGGCCGTGTGGTGGAGGTCGGAGGAGTGGGACGACGTCGCTCAGGGCACGGCGTCACGGACGAAGGCGAACCGCGCGTCTGCGGCGGCGGAGGGGTGTTCGTCGAGCCAGTCGACGAGGCCGGCCCGGGTGGGGGCGGTGGCGGCCCCGCCGGGACGCGAGACCGTGATCGACGCGGCGAGCGCCGCGAAGTCGACGCGCTCGCGCAGCGTCCAGTCGGTGAGCGTCGCCACCGCGAGGGCGCCGACGAACACGTCGCCGGCGCCGGTGACGTCGACGGCGTGGACCGGGACGGGCTCGACGTGGACCCGCTCGCCCGTCTCGGCGTCCAGGGCGAGGACGCCGCGGGAGCCGAGCGTGACCACGCTGAGGGGCACGCGTTCGGCGAGCGACTCGAGGGCCAGCTCCGGGGTGTCGGTCCGGGTGAACGCCATGGCCTCGCGATCGTTCGGGACGAAGGCGTAGCAGCCGTCGAGCCCGTCGAGGACGGTGGTGTCCCAGGCTCCGCTGTCGTCCCAGCCCAGGTCGGCGAACACCTTCGCGCCGCGGTCGACGAGCGGGCGGACGACGTCGTGCGTCGTGTCGTCGACGTGGACGACGGCGACGCGGGGGTGGACGTCCGCGTCCAGGATCTCGCCGAGCTTCCCCGGTGCGGGTGTGCCGCCGGTGACGAGGGCGCGGTCGCCGTCGAAACCGAGCGAGGCCGTGACGGGCAGTGCCCACCCGGCGACGGTGTGCAGCCCCGAGGTGTTGATGCCCTCGCGCTCGAGGAGGCCCGCGCACAGTCCGCTGAGCGGGTCGTCACCCACGACGGCACCGATCGCCGTCGACGCCCCGAGCCGCGCGGAGACGATGGCCATGTTGGCGATCCCGCCCGGTCCCCAGCCGAAGTCGCCGGTCCACGTCTCCTCGCCCGGGCGCGGGCTGCCGCCCAGGCCGCCGAAGACGACGTCGAGAAAGAGCTGGCCGACCGCGAGCATGTCGACCTGGCCGTTCGTGCCGTTCGTGCCGTTCGTGCCGTCCGCGCCGACCACGTCGTCCGCGCTGACCGCACCGCCCGCCGGGGCGTCCCTGGGCGCGTCCAGCGCGCCGCGTCTGATCGCCATGGTCCTCCTCGATGGGGCAAGGCGTCCGGGAAAGGATCCGTAAGGAATAGCACGGCTCTGCGCGCATGTGCAGGGTTTTGATTGTTACAGTTGAGTAAATGAGCGAAAATGAGCGGCCGTGGTAGCGTGCTCCGCGTGAGAGATCTGCGTGAGCGAGTCATCCTGGATCATCTGCGCAAAACGGGGGCAGCGACGGTGGGCGAGCTGGCCTCCGTGACGGGGTCGAGCGTGGCGACCATCCGCCGTGACCTGCAGCAGCTCGACCGGGCGGGAACCATCCGCCGCGCCCACGGCGGCGCCGTGCTCGCCGAGGAGGACGCTCCGTTCGCCACCGTCGAGCCGGTCAACCGGGAGGCGAAGCAACGCATCGCCGCATGCGCCGCCCAGCTGATCGAGGACGGCGAGTCGGTGCTCCTCGACATCGGGACGACCACCCTGCAGCTCGCGCGGACGCTGCACGCCCGGCACGTCACGGTCATCACCGCGAGCCTCGCCATCTACGAGGCGCTGCGGGACAGCCGCAGCGTGCACCTCGTGATGCTGCCGGGGGACTACGACCCGGTGTACCAGGCGGTCTCCGGCCCGCTGACCACCGAGTGCCTGCGGATGATCCGCGCGGACCACGCGTTCCTCGGCGTGAGCGGGGTCTCGGACACGGGCGACCTGCGCGACACCACCATGGCCCAGGTGCCCGTCAAGCAGGCTATCGCCGAGGTGTCCGGCGAGATCACCGTGCTCGCCGACCACAGCAAGTTCCCGGGCACGGGCCTCGGCCGGGTCAAGCTCCCGCCGAACGTCGCCCGGTTCATCACCGACGAGGAGGTGTCCGAGCAGGTCTCGAGCGCCCTCGCCGCCCAGCAGGTGGAGGTTGTCGTCGCATGAGACTGACCATCGTCGGAGGCGGCGGGTTCCGCACGCCGCTCGTCTACGCCGCGCTGCTGCGCGACCGCGAGCCCGGACGCGTGACATCGGTGGCGCTGGTCGACACGGACGGGGACCGGCTGCGGACGATGGCCCGCATCCTGGCCACCCAGGCCCAGGGCGCTGCCGACGCCCCGGCCGTCACCACCCACACGGACCTGGCCGAAGGGCTGCGGGGGGCCGACTTCGTGTTTTCGGCCATCCGGGTCGGGGGTTTCGAGGGCCGTGCGCACGACGAGACCATCGGCCTGGCGCACGGCGTGATCGGCCAGGAGACGGCGGGCTTCGGGGGCATCTCCTACGCCCTGCGCACCCTGCCGACGACGATGCACCTGGCCGAGCTCGTCCAGCGGGTCGCACCGGACGCCTGGGTCATCAACTTCACCAATCCGGCCGGCCTGGTCACCGAGGCCATGTCGCAGGTGCTCGGCAACCGTGTCATCGGCATCTGCGACTCGCCGATCGGGCTCGCGCGCCGGGCGCTGTCCGCGCTGGGCCTGCCGGTCGGCCCGAGCGTCGAGGTGGACTACGCCGGGCTCAACCATCTGGGCTGGCTGACCAGCCTCCGGGTCGACGGCGTCGACCGCCTGCCCGAGCTGCTCGCCCGGCCGGAGCGGATCGAGGCCTTCGAGGAGGGCCGGCTCTTCGGCGCCGAGTGGATCCAGAATCTCGGGGTACTGCCGAACGAGTACCTGCACTACTACGCCTACCGGCGCGAGGTGCTCCACGCCGACCAGCTCGCCTCGCACACACGGGCCGGCTACCTCCTCGACCAGCAGGCCGGCTTCTGGTCCGAGGCGCACGGCGCCGCTGACCCCCTCGCCGTCTGGGAGGCCGCGCGGCTCGACCGCGAGGCCACGTACATGGCGACCAGCCGGGAGTCCGTGGGCATGGGGGAGCGCAACGCGGACGACCTGGTCTCCGGGGGCTACGAGAACGTGGCGATCGCGCTGATGCGCGGCATCGCCCACGACGAGCACTCGCGCCTCATCCTGAACGTCCCCAACGCGGGCACGATCCCCTGGCTGGACGACGACGCCGTCGTCGAGGTGCCCTGCATCGTCGACGCCGCCGGCGCGCACCCGATCCCCGGCGCGCAGGTGCCGGACTTCGGCCGCGGGCTGGTGACCACGGTCAAGTACGTCGAGCGCGAGACCATCGAGGCCGGGATCGGCGGTTCGCGTACGGCCGCGGTGCGTGCCCTGGCCCACCACCCGCTCGTCGACTCGGTGCGGGTGGCGCACGCCCTGCTCGACAGCGCCCGTGCCACGTTCCCCGAGCTGTCCTACCTCGCCTGAGCCCTCGACCGACCCTCGACCGACCCGACTGACCCGACTGAGCCTTCGACCGACCCGGAGACGTTATGCACCAGAACCAGAAGCTCGTCGAGGAACGCATCCACCGGGTGCTCACCGAGCGGATCACCCCGGCCTGCTACTCGGCCCGGACGCCCGTCACCCTGTCCGCGTGGGAGGTACCCGACGAACCGGTCCCGGTCGCGGAGGCGCTGCTCGCGACGTACTCGGACTTCGCCGTCGGCACCCCGTGGGGGCGGCCGTGGTCGACGTGGTGGTTCCAGGTGACTGGGACCGTCCCCGCCGAGTGGGCGGGGCGCACCGTCGAGCTGGTCGTCGACCCCGGGTTCCAGGGCGACTGGCCGGGCAACCAGGCCGAGGGCCTGGTCTTCACCCCCGACGGCGTTCCCGTCAAGGGCATCCACCCGCGGAACAGCTACGTCCCGATCGCGGACGTCGCCGCGGGCGGCGAGCGGGTGCACTTCTACCTGGAGGCGGCCGCCAACCCGGACATCCTCAAGAACGACTTCGTGCCCACGGCCTACGGGGAGAAGTCGACGGCGCCGGCGGACCAGGTCTACACGTTCGCGACCGCCGAGCTCGCGGTGCTCGAGCCCGAGGTGTGGGCGCTGCGGTTCGACGTCGAGGTGCTCTACCAGCTCGTCAAGGAGCTGCCGACGACGGAGCCGCGCCGGCACGAGGTGCTGCGCGCCCTCGAACGGGCGCTCGACGTCCTGCTGCTGGACGACATCGTCGGGACGGCCGCCGCCGCCCGGGCCGAGCTCACCGGCGTGCTCGCGCGGCCCGCCAATGCGTCCGCGCACGTGCTCAGCGCCGTCGGGCACGCCCACATCGACACGGCCTGGCTGTGGCCGATCCGGGAGACCAAGCGCAAGGTCGGCCGCACGTTCGCCAACGTGCTCGCGCTCGCCGAGCGGTACCCGGACTTCCGGTTCGCGGCGTCGTCCGCCCAGCAGTACGCGTGGATCAAGGAGCGGTACCCCGACACCTGGCGGGGCATTCAGGCCGCCGTCGAGCGAGGCCAGTGGTTCGTCGTCGGCTCGCAGTGGATCGAGCCCGACGGCAACCTCCCCGGCGGCGAGGCGATGGTCCGCCAGCTCACGCAGGGCCTGCGCTTCTTCGAGCGCGAGCTCGGCGTCACCACCCAGGGCATCTGGATGCCCGACTCCTTCGGCTACACCGCAGCGTTCCCCCAGGTCGCGAGGCTGGCGGGGATGGAGTGGTTCCTCACGCAAAAGATCTCGTGGAACCAGACGAACACGTTCCCGCACCACACGTTCTGGTGGGAGGGGATCGACGGCAGCCGCATCTTCACGCACTTCCCGCCGGCCGACACGTACAACTCGACGCTCGAGGGCGAGGAGATCCACCACGCGGTCCGCGAGTTCCGCGAGAAGGGCAGGGCGACGACGTCGCTCGTGCCGTTCGGCTACGGCGACGGCGGCGGCGGGCCGATCCGCGAGATGATGGAGCGCCAGCGTCGCGTCGCGAACCTCGAGGGCTCGCCGCGGGTGCGGATCGAGAGCCCCGACGAGTTCTTCGCCAGGGCGCGGGCCGAGTACGAGGACGCGCCCGTGTGGGTCGGCGAGCTCTACCTGGAGCTGCACCGCGGCACGTTCACGTCGCACGCCCGGGAGAAGCGCGGCAACCGCCTCGTCGAGCACCGGCTGCGCGAGGCCGAGCTCTGGTGGACGGCGGCGGCCCTGCGGGGCGCCGACTACCCCTACGACGCCTTCGACCGCCTGTGGCAGACCACGCTCGTGCAGCAGTTCCACGACATCCTGCCGGGCTCGTCGATCGCCTGGGTGCACCGGGAGAACGAGGAGGAGTACGGCCAGAGCCTCGCGCGGCTCGACGAGCTGCTGGGGCACGCGCTCAAGCACCTGGAGGCGGACGGCGCCGTGGTCAACGCGGCGGACCACGCCCGCGTAGAGCTCGTGCTCGACGAGCACGGCGACCCGGCGGGCCTGGTCAGCGTGCCGGGCCACGGTCTCGCCGCCTTCGAGCCGCTCGAGCCCGCGCAGCCCGTGACGGCCGAGCGCGACGGCGAGCACATCGTGCTGCGCAACGACCTGGTGCGGGTGCGCATCGACGCACGCGGTCTGGTGACGTCGATCGTCGACCTGCGGGCGGACCGCGAGCTTGTGCCCGCGGGCCGCGCGGCCAACCTGCTCCAGCTCCACCAGGACCTCCCGAACGCGTGGGACGCCTGGGACATCGACGCGCACTACCGGCACACCGTGCGCGACCTCGTCGAGGTCGAGTCGGTCGAGATCGTCGAGTACGGTCCGCTGCGCGCGCGGGTCGAGATCGTACGCACGTTCGGCGCCTCCCGCGTGACCCAGCGGATCGCCCTGCACGCCGACGACGCGCGCGTGCACCTCGAGGCGGAGCTGGACTGGCACGAGGGCGAGAAGCTGCTCAAGGCGTCGCTGCCCTTCGTCGTGCACGCGCAGCACCACTCGGCGGAGATCCAGTTCGGGCACCTGCGCCGTCCGACGCACACGAACACGTCCTGGGAGGACGCGCGGTTCGAGGTCGTGGCGCACCGGTGGGTGCACGTCGAGGAGCCGGGCTACGGCATCGGCGTGGTCAACGCCGGGACGTACGGCCACGACATCACCCGGCGGGTCGGCGACGACGGGCAGGTCGAGACCGAGGTGCGCCTCAGCCTCGTCCGGGCCGCGAAGTCGCCCGACCCGCACCAGGACCAGGGGCATCACGTCTTCGCCTATGCGGTGGTGCCGGGCGCTTCCGTCGGCGACGCCGTGGCGGCCGGCTACGAGATGAACCTGCCGCTGCGCCTCGCCGCCGGCACGGCAGCGCGCCCCGCCGAACCGTGGAGCGTCGTGTCGAGCTCGGACCCCGGGGTGCGGATCGAGGCGGTCAAGCTCGCCGACGACCGGTCGGGCGACGTCGTCGTGCGCGTCTACGAGGCGCTCGGGCGGCGCGCCGAGGTGACGTTGTCGGCCGGGTTCGACGTCGCGGACGCCTGGGAGGTCGGCCTCATGGAGAAGCCGCTGACGGCGGACATGCCCCGCGCCCGCTCGCTGGACGTCGCGGCACGCGCGATCACCCTGGGCCTGCGCCCCTTCCAGATAGTGACGCTGAGGCTAGCCCACAACCAAGCCAGGGCGGGGGTCAGCGGAGCGGGGTGAATCGGAGCGTGATCGTGCGGGCTTCTGGGCGCAGGATGTGGTCCGGCCAGACGTCCGGGCCGCAGGCCCGCGAGCCCAGGCCGTTCTGGGCGGCGTCGATCCACAGGTAGACGTGGTCCGAGGCCGGCAGCTCGTGCGGGTGCCCGGCGGCAGTCACCTGCTCGGCCGTGTGCCGGCGCAGTGTGAATCCGGGACGACGCCCCAGCAGGTCCGGCGCCGCCTCGATCCGCAGCCAGGGGCTGCCGCCCTCGAACAGCACGAGCTCACGCAGTGCGCTGCGGTGCCCGCTCTCCTGCGGGCGCGCGTACTCGACGGTGAGATCGTCGACGTCGGCCTCGAACCGGCCGACGAGCGCCGACCGCGCGCTGTCGGGGTACGACTCCCGCTCGCCCGCACCGAACCAGGCCGCGCGGTCGACCGAACCGGGCAGCGCGAACCGCACGCCGAGCCGCGGCCAGTGGATCCGCCAGCCCTCGGTGGGCACCAGGTCGACCCGGAGCACCTCCGCGTCTCCCTCGGTGGTCCACCGCTCCTCGGCCAGCAGCGCCTGCGTGGAGTCGGCGGCGGCGTAGCGCAGCCGGCGGTGCCGGCCGCCGTCGTCGACCGCCTCGGTGCGTGCCGTGAGCCGGTGCAACCCCGCGTCGGTCCAGACCTCGTTGGACGACGGCGCGACGGTCCCGCGCCCGCGGTCCGCCCACGGATCGGCGATGTCGTAGCTGCCGAAGCCGCTGCCGTGGTCGTTGTCGGTGGGCGCCCGCCAGAGCTCCGCGCGCGGTCCGGAGACGGGCAGCCCGGCGAGGCCGCTCAGCCGGCCGTCCGCGAAGGACGCCGCTCCCGTACCGGGGGAGGCCTGCGTCGCGGAGCCGCCGCTCCGTGCCCAGGCGGGAACGGTCGCCGGCCGGGAGAGCTCGAGCTGAGCGGCCGCGACCACGTGCCCGGCCCCGGCCCACACCGTGTCGGCGGCGAGCACGGCCTCGACCGTCAGCCAGGTCTCGGCTCCGTCGTCCGCCGGCCGGCCGGGCCGCGTCACGCGGGTCGTGGAGCCTGCAGCGAGCGGTTCGCCGAGGTCCAGGACGCCGCCCTCGGCGTGGTGCCCGTCGTGCGACACGGACCAGCGCAGCTCGAGGTCGCCGAGGTCGGCGGTGTGGCGACGGTTCTCGATGATGATCCCGCCGCCGTCGAAGGTGATCCCGACCGGCGCCACGACGTGCTTCCACTCGTACAGGCCGGGCGTGGGCGTGTCGTCGGAGAGCACCATGCCGTCCATCACGAAGTTCCCGTCGTGCACGACCTCCCCGAAGTCGCCCCCGTAGGCGAAGAACTCGGTGCCGTCGGTGGTGCGGGTGCGCAGGCCGTGGTCGCGCCACTCCCACACGAAGCCGCCGTGCAGGCGGGGGTACTCGCGCACCAGGTCCTCGTACTGGTCGATCGCGCCCGGGCCGTTGCCCATCGCGTGGACGTACTCGCAGAGCAGGAACGGCTTGGTGCGCTGCCGGGCCGACTCGGCGGCGGTGCAGCCGAGCAGGGCAGTGCGGTCGTCGTCCCGCCCGATGGAGCGGGTCTCGGCGATGGAGGAGTACATCCGCGAGTACACGTCCGTGTAGGCGCCGGTGTAGTCCCCCTCGTAGTGCACGGGGCGCTCGGGGTCGCGGGCATGCACCCAGGCGGCCATGGCGGCGAGGTTCGCGCCGCGGCCGGACTCGTTGCCGAGCGACCACATCACGATGCTCGGGTGGTTCTTGTCCCGCTCGACGGTGCGCTCGATCCGGTCGAGGTAGGCGTCACGCCAGCGCGGGTCGTCGCTCGGGTTGTCGCGCCACGTCTCGTGGGCCCCGCCGCCGCTGTTCTCGAAGGCGTGCGTCTCGAGGTCGCACTCGAGGACGACCCAGAAGCCGAGCTCGTCGGCGAGATCGAGCAGCCGCGGGTGCGGCGGGTAGTGGCTGGTGCGGATCGCGTTGACGTTGAACCGCTTCATCATCGCGAGGTCGGCGCGGGCGAACTCCTCGTCGAAGACCCGGCCACGGTCGGGATGCGTCTCGTGCCTGTTCACCCCGTGGAAGACGACCCGGTGCCCGTTGACGAGAAAGCGGTCGCCCCTGATCTCGACCGTGCGGAAGCCGGTCCGGAGCGTTATCGACTCGGCCGCGTTCGCGACGGTGACGCCGTACAGGCGCGGCACCTCGGCCGACCACGGCTCGACCGAGGGCAGCCGCAGCGGCCGCACCTCGTCGGCGGACTCCCAGGTCACCGAGACGTCGAGCTCCTCGATCGTGAGCGTGAGCGGGAAGGACGCGCCGCGCACCTCTGCCTCGAGGGTTCCGGCTCCGTCGTCGTAGCCGGCGCGCAGCCACACGTCCTCGATCCCGCCGACGGGGCGGGCCTGCACCGACACCGAGCGGAAGATGCCCGGCAGCCACCACTGGTCCTGGTCCTCGACGTAGCTCGCGGCCGACCACTGGTGCACGCGCACCACGATCAGGTTCTCGCCCGGGCGGACGAGCTCGGTGACGTCGAACTCCTGGGCGAGCCGGCTGCCGCTGCCCACGCCGACGGCGGAGCCGTTGACCCACACCTTGTACCGCGACTCGACGCCGTCGAAGCGCAGCACCACGGCCTCGGCGTCCGACCACGACCCGGGCAGGGAGAAGGTGCGGCGGTAGTCGCCGGTCGGGTTCGCGTCGGGCACGAACGGTGGTTCGAGCGGAAACGGCATCTGCACGTTGGTGTAGATCGGCAGGCCGTAGCGGCCGTCCCCCTGCAGCACCCAGTGCGCCGGCACCGGAAGGGTGTCCCAGCCGGAGTCGTCGAAGTCCGGCTCGGCGACGGCCTCGATGCCCTCGCCCTCGGGCAGCGCCCCGGCCGCGCCGGGCGTCCCGGGAGCCCCTGGGAGCAGGCGGAACCGCCAGTCGCCGTCGAGCGAGAGCGTGGGGGCGTCGGTGCTCAGCCATGAGCGGGCCGTGCGGCGCCGTCCGAGACCGGCGCCGGTGTCGGTCAGGTAGGTGGTGGGGTGCAACGGATTCCTCCCAGGTGCGGTGGTCGTCCCGGACACCCTAGCGGCATTTCCGAGTGCGTACTCGAAAATGCTGGGTATCGTTTGGCGGCAATACGCTGACCGCACCCGCAGAGTGACCGCTGAAGGAGACGAGCCGTATGCCGACCGGGCGCGAGCAGGCCCCACGTCAGTCGACCGAGCGCACGACGAGCGAGCGCAGGCGGGTCGCTCGTCGTGGCGCGGGAGCGAAATCGGCCGAGCGGCGCCGATCCATCGTCGAAGCGGCGCATGCCGTGTTCGCCGAGCGCGGCTACCACGCCGGCTCCTTCCAGGAGATCGCCGATCGTGTCGGGATGAGCCAGACCGGCCTGCTGCACTACTTCCCGACCAAGAGCGATTTGCTGCTCGCAGTGCTTCATCGCCGCGACGAGATCACCGTCGACGCGGCTCCCGCGCCGGAAGCAGCTCCCGAACCGGCAGGGCTCATCCAGGGCATCGTCGACCGTGCGCGCGCCAACGAGAGCCTCCCGGGCGTGATCGAGCTGTACGCCGTGCTCTGCGCCGAGTCGATCACCGAGGGACATCCGGCGCGCTCCTACTTCGTCGGCCGGTTCGCCGGTATCCGCACCGCCTATGCCGCCGAGCTCCGCGCCCTGCAGGCCGAGGGCCGGGTCCGGCCCGGGATCGACCCGGACCGGGCCGCGGCGTCACTGGTCGGCCTGTGGGACGGGCTCCAGGTGCAGTGGCTGCTCGAACCGGAGCGGGTCGACGTCGCCGCGTGCTTGCGCGACTACCTCGAGCTGCTGCTCGAGCCGAGCTGACGCTCTAGCAGTGGACCTCGGCGAGGGCCGAGAACACCGCGCGGTTCAGCCGGAACGCGAGCTGAGCCTCCGCGACGGTGGTGGCCACCTCGTCCGCGTCCAGGTCGAGGCCGTCGAGCCGGTCCCGGTACAGGTCCTTGAACACCTTGACCTTCGGGATGTCGGGGAAGGTGTAGAACGCGAGCCCTCCGTCGGCCAGATCGTAGTGGCGCTCGATCATGCGCTTGACGATCTGGCCGCCCGACAGGTCGCCGAGGTAGCGCGTGTACGCGTGCGCCGCGTAGTGCGGCAGGCTGCCCCCGACCTCGCGCACGCGGTCCGCGTACTCCCGCGTCGCGGGCAGGATCCGGATCTCCTCGCGCCACGACGGCCCGTACAGGTAGGCCAGGTCGTGCTCGATCGCCGGGACCCGGTTGAGCTCGTCGAAGACAAGGCCGGCGGTCCGGTCGTCGGTGTGGACGGCGGAGCTCGCTCCCTCGAGAGCCTCGTAGACCGCGAGCTGCTGGGCCGCGAGGTCGGCGTAGGCGGCCCGGGTCAGCGCGCCGGACATGAGCTGCTCGATGAACGGTTCGGTCTCGGCGGCCGCGTGGTCGGCGCGTGTGCCCTCACGGAGCAGGGCGGACAGGGGGACATCTTCCTCGACGGGCAGGCTCACAGGGTCTCCTCCGACGCAGCGCTGACGTGCTGACAACGTGTCATCACGTGGCGATCATAGCAAGCCAAGTTAGGTCAGCCTAACTTCGGCTGCCGTAACCCTCGGGCTCGGAACTTCTGTCATTCGTGACGTAATCGCGCAGTCACACAGGCGCCGATATGGGAACGCGGGTGAAACCGCCCCCGAAGCCGGGTGAAACACCCCGCTGTTTGACTCCGACGAATCGTCGCGATCGATCGGGGAGTGAGGCACTGTGGGATCCCTGCTACAGGTCAGAGGACTGAGGACCGAGTTCGGATCGGACGCCGGCTCCGCGGTCGCGGTCGACGAGGTGAGCTTCGACCTCGACCGGGGCGAGACCATCTGCCTCGTCGGGGAGTCGGGCAGCGGGAAGTCCGTCACCGCTCTGTCGATCATGGGACTTCTCCCGCGCAACGGGCGGGTGACGGACGGCGAGATCCGCTTCGACGACGTCAGTCTGCTCGACCTGTCCGAGCCCGAGATGCGCGAGAACCGCGGCAACTCGCTCGCCATGATCTTCCAGGAGCCGATGACGTCGCTGAACCCGGTCCTGACGATCGGCGACCAGCTGACCGAGGGCATGCTGCTGCACCTCGGCCTCTCCCGTCAGGACGCCGCGAAGCGCGCCGTCGAGCTCCTGGAGCTGGTCGGTGTGCCCCGCGCCGAGCAGATCGTGCGGGACTACCCGCACCGGCTCTCCGGCGGGATGCGCCAGCGCGTCATGATCGCCATGGCGCTGAGCTGCTCGCCCGCCCTCCTGGTGGCCGACGAGCCCACCACCGCCCTGGACGTGACCATCCAGGCGCAGATCCTTGCCCTGATGAAGAGGCTGGCCGCGGCCTCGCAGACCGCCACCATCCTCATCACCCACGACCTCGGCGTCGTCGCGGAGATGGCCGACAAGGTGGCGGTGATGTACGCGGGCCAGGTGGTCGAGGAGGCCGACGTCTTCGAGCTGTTCGACCACCCCAGGCACCCGTACACCGTGGGCCTGATGAAGTCGATCCCGCACCTCGGCGCCGACGACGACGCCCGGCTCGAATCGATCCCGGGCTCCGTGCCGGCGCTGGCGAACATGCCGAGCGGCTGCCGCTTCCAGGACCGCTGCCCGTCGGTCATGGACCGGTGCCGCGCGGAACGCCCCGACCTGCTGGAGACGAGCACCACGGGCAAGCACCTGGTCCGGTGCTTCCTCTACTCGGGCGAGCAGGCCGCCGTCCGCGACGAGACGACGACGGCGGTGGCGTCATGAGCGCGACCGAGTTGACCACCCGCAAGGCGCGCGAGCGCGCCGGGGTGCCCGACGGCCAGCCGCTGCTGAGCGTCCAGGACCTCACGCTCCACTACCCGATCCGGGGCGGGATCGTCTCCCGGCAGACCGGCACCGTGCGCGCGGTGGACGGCGTCAGCTTCGACGTGTTCCCCGGCGAGACCCTCGGCATCGTGGGGGAGTCCGGCTGCGGCAAGTCCACCACGGGCCGGGCGATCATCCGGCTCGAGAACCCGACCTCGGGCGCCGTCGTCTTCGAGGGCCGCGACCTGGCGGGTCTGAACACCCGGGAGCTGCGGCGCGTGCGCCTCGACCTGCAGATGGTCTTCCAGGACCCGTACTCCTCGCTCAACCCGCAGAAGCGCATCGGCGACCTCCTCGCCGAGCCGCTGCTCGCGCACCGCCGCGCCTCGCGCAAGGTCGCGGGCGAGCGGGTCACGGAGATGCTCGACCGGGTCGGCCTGTCGGCGCAGTTCAAGGGCCGGTACCCGCACGAGCTCTCCGGCGGCCAGCGGCAGCGGGTCGGCATCGCGCGGGCGCTCATGCTCGACCCGACCCTCCTGGTCCTCGACGAGCCGGTGTCCGCGCTCGACGTCTCCATCCAGGCCCAGGTGCTCAACCTGCTCCGGGACCTGCAGACGGAGCTCGGCCTCACCTACGTCTTCATCTCCCACGGCCTGGGCGCCGTGCGGTACATCAGCGACCGGATAGTCGTCATGTACCTGGGCAAGGTCATGGAGGTCGCGACGACGGCGGACCTGTTCGCCGGCCCGCGCCACCCGTACACGGAGACCCTGCTGGACGCCTACCCGGCGCCCAACCCCCACCAGCGCGGCAGGGAGCGGATAGTCGTCGAGGGCGACGTGCCCAACGCGGCCAAGCCGCCGTCGGGCTGCGTCTTCCATACGCGCTGCCCGTTCGCGCGCGAGAAGTGCCGCACGGAGGAGCCCCGGCTCACGGGCGGCGCGCAGGGCGGCAGCCACGCCTTCGCATGCCACTTCCCGCTCGGGGAGGCCGCGTGACCACCTACATCATCCGGCGGATCCTGATCTCGATCCCCGTCCTCCTGGGCGTCACCGTCCTCAACTTCTTCATCGTCCAGCTCGCGCCCGGCAGCCCGGCCGACCTCTACCTCGACCCCAACGCCTCGCCCGACTACAAGGAACGCGTGGAGGCCGCGCTCGGCCTGGACCAGCCGATCATCGTCCAGTACCTGAACTGGCTCGGCCAGCTCCTGCGCGGCGACCTCGGCCTGTCCTACGTCTCCCGCGCCCCGGTCGCCGACGTCATCGGAGCCCGGATCGGCCCCACCCTCCTCCTCATGGGCGCGTCCCTCGTGGTGGCGTACGCGATAGCGGTCCCGGTGGGCATCCTCGCCGCCCGGCGGAAGGGCACCTGGGCCGACTACACGGTCGTCGGCGGAGCGTTCTTCGGCGTCTCCGTGCCGAACTTCTTCCTCGGCCTCGGCCTGATCTACATCTTCTCGCTGCAGCTCGGCTGGCTCCCCACCGGCAACATGGTCACCATCGGCGGCGGTGGCGGCGGGCTGTGGGACGGGCTGAGCCACCTGATCCTGCCCGTCATCGTCCTGTCGACGGCGATCGCCGGGAACATGGTCCGGTACGTCCGGTCCTCGATGGTCGACGCCCTCTCCGAGGACTACATCCGCACCGCGCACGCCAAGGGGCTAGCGCCCGGCGTCGTCACCCGCAAGCACGCCCTGCGCAACGCGCTGATCCCGCTCGTCACCGTGCTCACCGTCGACCTCGCCGGCCTGCTCGGCGGCGCCGTCGTCACCGAGCAGATCTTCCAGTGGCCCGGCCTGGGCATGCTCACCATCCAGGCGATCTCGTCCCGCGACTACTCCGTGCTGATGGGCGTCAACCTCATCGCGGCGCTCGCGGTCTTCGGCGCGAACCTCCTGGCCGACATCGTCTACGCCGTCGTCGACCCGCGAATCGAGTACTCATGAGCGCAGCCACCACTCGGACCGCGGCCGCCGCCCGGAGCGCGGCCGCCCGCGCCGTCGCCGCGAGCCTGGGCAGGGAGGAGTCCTACCTGCGGAGCGTGGTCCGCAGGTTCTTCAAGCACCGCCTCGCCGGCATCGGGCTGGTCGTCTTCGTGGCGATGATCCTCGTGGCGGTCCTCGCCCCGCTGATCGCGCCGCACGACCCGAACCAGATCTTCGACGAGTTCCAGGCCGCGCCGTCGTCCGCTCACCTGCTGGGGACGGACCCCGTGGGCCGGGACGTGCTCAGCCGGCTCGTCTTCGGCACCCGCGTCTCGATCACGGTGAGCGTCGGCGCGGTCTCGGTGTACGTGGTCATCGGCGTCTGCCTCGGCCTGGCGGCCGGGTACTACGGCAAGGTGGTCGACGCCGTGCTGATGCGCGTCGCCGACGTCTTCATGTCGTTCCCGTACTTCATGGTCATCCTGATCCTGGTCGCCGTCATCGGCCCGAGCCTGCTGAACATCACGCTCGCGATCGGCCTCCTCGGCTGGCCGGTGATCTCGCGCCTCGTGCGCGGCTCGGTGCTGTCGATCAAGAACCAGGACTACGTCAAGGCGGGCGTCTCGCTCGGGTACAGCACGCCGAAGATCCTGTTCCAGCACATCCTGCCGAACGCGCTCTCGCCGATCATCGTCAACGCCACGTTCGGGATCGCGAACGCGATCATCCTCGAGTCCGGCCTGAGCTTCCTGGGCCTCGGCGTGCGACCGCCCGCCGCGTCCTGGGGAAACATGCTCAGCGACGCCCAGTCGATCACCGTCATGACCAGCCAGCCGTGGCTGTGGCTGCCGCCCGGCATCGCGATCTTCGTGACGGTGCTGGCCATCAACTTCGTCGGGGACGGGCTGCGCGACGCGCTGGAGTCCCGCGAGACCAAGTCCCATCGCTGAACACACGCAGATCAACACTGAGGGAGACAACGTGGGCTTCGTTGACGACGCAGCACTGATTCACGACGACCTCGTCGCCCTGCGACGGCGGATCCACCAGCACCCCGAGCTCGGCCTGCACCTGCCGCAGACGCAGGCCGCGGTGCTCGACGCGCTGGAGGGCCTGCCGCTGGAGATCACCACCGGCACGGGCCTCAGCTCCGTCACCGCCGTCCTGCGCGGGGATCTCGTGGGGCCGACCGTCCTGCTGCGCGGCGACATGGACGGCCTGCCCGTCGTGGAGGACTCGGGGGAGCCGTTCGCCTCGACCACCGGCACCATGCACGCGTGCGGGCACGACCTGCACGTCGCCGGTCTCGTCGGCGCGGCCCGCCTGCTCAGCGCCCGGAAGGCCGACCTGGCGGGCACCGTCATCTTCATGTTCCAGCCCGCCGAGGAGGGTCCCGGCGGCGCGCTGCCCATGATCGAGGAAGGCCTGCTCGACGCCGCCGGCACGCCGGTCGACGCCGCGTTCGGCATCCACGTCTCCGCGATCGAGGACAAGGGCCTGTTCCTCACCAAGCCCGGCACCTCCATGGCCGGCGCGAACGTGCTGCGCGTGACCGTCCACGGCAAGGGCGGCCACGGCTCGTCCCCGTGGATGTCCGTCGACCCGGTGCCGGTCGCCGCCGAGATCGTCGGCGCCCTCCAGTCCTATGTCACCCGGCGGCACAGCGTCTTCGACCCCGTCGTCGTCACTGTCGGCCGGCTGCAGGCCGGGACCGCGTTCAACGTCATCCCGTCCACCGCCGAGATCGACGCGTCCGTGCGCACCCTCTCCCGCGAGACGTTCGAACAGGTCTCGGCCGAGCTGCCGCAGCTCGTCCAGAACGTGGCCGCCGCCCACGGCTGCACCGCCGACGCCGACTTCCAGCAGCTCTACCCGGTCACCGTCAACGACCCCGAGATGTGGGACCACGCCAAGGAGGTCCTCGCCGGCCTGTACGGCGAGGACCGGGTGACCGAGCGGCCCGACCCGATCATGGGCTCCGAGGACTTCTCCTACGTGCTCGAACGGGTGCCCGGCTGCTTCATCCACCTCGGCGCCCGGCCCGACGACGTGCCCGCGGACGGAGCGCCGTCGAACCACTCGGCCAAGGTCCGGTTCGACGACTCCCTGCTCGGCGAGCAGGCGGCGGCGCTCGCGGAGCTGGCCGTCACCACCATGGCAAAGCTGTCGGCCTCCCCCGCCGAAGCGGTGGCGGCGGCCTGACCCGAGGTCATCTGGCGAAGTAGTCCCGACGAAAGAAGGTACGACGTGTCCCGTTCCACCGTTCATCCGCGGCGCGCGGTCTCACCGCGGGTGCCGTCGCGAGCGCCGGCCGTCGTCGTCGGCGCTACCCGCGGACTTGCCCTCGTAGTCACGCTCGCCCTCGCCGCCTGCGGCGGCGGCTTCTCCGAGGAGCAGGCCGCGGACGCCGACGGCGAGGACCGGACCCTGCGGTTCGTGGTGCCTACGGGCAATGCGATCCGGGAGCAGTCGGCGGACATCATCCTGCAGAACCTCGAGGCCGTCGGCTTCACGGTCGAGCAGTCCAACTTCGACTTCCCGACCGTGCAGAGCATGGCCCGCGAGGGCGAGTTCGACCTGCTGCTCATGGGCTTCACGTTCAACGTCGACCCGGACATGTCGGCGCTGTACAGCAGCTCGGGCGCCTTCAACTACATGGGCTACGACAACCCGCGCGTGGACGAGCTCCTCGCCCAGGGCAAGGCCGAGCCGGACCCGGCCGCGCGCGAGGAGATCTACCACGAGCTGCAGGCCATCTGGCAGGAGGACATGCCGATCATGACCACCTACTCCGACTACGCGACCAGCGTGGTGAGCAACGAGCTGACCGAGGGCGGCGCCGCGCCGTTCTGGCCGGGCACGCTCGCCGATCTGCCACAGTGGCAGCTCGGGGGTGCGTCGTGAAGGCCGTCGTGAGAGCCAGGGCGGCGCTGCCCGCGTCGGTTGTCGTGCTCGCGCTGGCCGCGTGCGGTGGCGGGTTCTCCGAGGGGCAGGCGGACGGCGGCGCCTCCGCGGGCAGCGGGGCCGACGGCGAGAGCCTGGTCATCGGGAACATCAACCCGGTCGCCAGCTTCAACCCGATCAACCAGACGGACGTCGCCGGCCAGTGGGCCAACGAGTTCGTCCTCGACTCGCTGCTCGACCAGCCCGAGCCGCTCCAGTTCGCCCCGGAGCTGGCCACGTCCATCGACACCGAGGACAACCAGACCTACACGGTGCACCTCGACCCCGAGGCCACCTGGTCCGACGGCGAGCCCGTGACCTCGGCCGACGTCGCCTTCACGCTGAACCTCATCGCGCACCCGGCGTCCGTCACCTCGCTCGGCACCAGCATCTCCTCGCTCGACGGCGTCGACCCCGTCACGGGCAAGCTGCCGGAGGGGGAGACCGAGATCCCCGGCGTGACCGTCGTCGACGAGCAGACCGTCGAGCTGCGGACGGCGCAGCCGGTGGACCCGAACTACATCAGCGAGATCATCGGCAGTCGCCTCTTCATCCTCCCGGCGCACCACCTGGAGGACGTCCCGCCCGCCGACTTCGGGGAGAGCGGGTTCGCCCAGCTGCCGGACGTCACCTCGGGCCCGTACACGTTCGCGGACTACACGAAGGACGTGTCCATCGAGTACACGGCGCGCGAGGACTACCACGAGGGGACGCCAGAGGTCCCGAGCATCGCCGTCCGCATCATGCCGGCGGCGAACCTGGCGGGTGACCTGCAGGCGGGGGCCATCCACATGAACTCGGGCGGCGGCATCGGCAACATCCCGGTCCAGGACCTGGCCACCGTCGAGGGCCTGGACAATGTCACGACGCGCATCGACGAGACGCTCGGTGTGCAGTTCATCGAGTTCAACGTCGAGACGATCCCGGACGTCGACGTGCGGCGCGCGATGGCCCACGCCATCAACCGCGAGCAGATCGTCGACCAGCTGCTGCAGGGCAACGGGCAGATCGTCGACGGGCCCTACACGAGCCAGAGCCCGTACGTCGACACCGACCTGGAGCCGCTCGGCTACGACCCCGACCTGTCGCGCGAGCTCCTCGACGGCACGGACTTCGACGAGGACACCACGCTCCGCTTCGTGGTCCCCACGGGTAACGCGATCCGGGAGCAGTCCGCGGACATCATCCTGCAGAACCTGGAGGCCGTCGGCTTCGAGGTCGAGCAGACGAACGTCGACTTCCCGACCCTGCTGACCATGGCGGACGCCGGCGACTACGACATGCTCCTGATCGGCAACACGTTCAACATCGACCCCGACGTGACGTTCATGTACGGCTCGCAGGGCTCCAGCAACTACACGGGCTACTCGAGCGAGCGGGTGGACGAGCTCCTGGCCCAGGCCAAGAGCGAGCCCGACACGGACGCGCGCGCAGAAATCTACGACGAGCTCCAGGCCATCTGGCAGGAGGACCTGCCGCAGCTCGGGCTCTACTCCGACCACGCGGCGTCCGTCGTGAGCAATCGCGTCGCGGAGGGCGGGGCCGCCCCGTTCTGGCGCGGCTCGCTCGCCGACGTGCCGCGGTGGTCGCTCGGCGACATGTGACCGGCCGGGACACCCACGCCCCGCGGGGCCTTGGGCAGCCCCGGGGATGTGGGTGTCGCGGTCTATGGTCGTGGCGTGCCCATGACTTCGCCCTCCGCCAAGCCGTCTTCCAGCACCCGATCGCTCCTGCCCGAGCCCGTCTTCGTCGACGTCGGCGGGACCGGCGTCGCGACCTACGTGCTCGAGCCGGCGGACCGGAAGCCCGTCGCCGACGTCGTGCTCTGTCACGGCACCCCGTGGTCCGTGCAGGTGTGGGCTCCGGTGGCGCTCGCGCTGAGCCGGGACCACCGCGTGTTCCTGTGGGACATGCCGGGGTACGGCGCATCGCCGAAGGACGCGGCGCAACCGGTCGACCTCGTCGCCCAGCGCGAGCGGTTCGCGGCGCTCCTACGGCACTGGTCGCTGGACCGGCCGCACGTCGTGGCGCACGACATCGGGGGAGCGGTAGCGCTCGGCGCCCATCTCCTGGAGGACGCCGACTTCGCGAGCCTGTTCCTGCTCGACATCGTGATGCTGGACCCGTGGGGGTCGCCGTTCTTCCGGCTCGTGGCGGAGAACGAGTCGGTCTTCGCGGCGATACCCGGACCGCTGCACGCCGCGCTCACCAAGGAGTACATCGCCGGCGCCGCGAACCAGGGCCTGCCCGCCGAGGCCATCGAGATGCTCACCGAGCCCTGGCGCGACGAGGCCGGGCAGGCGGCGTTCTACCGGCAGATCGCCCAGCTCTCGCCCGCTCACACCCGGCCGATCGTGGGCCGGCTCGGCGAGGTGCGCTGTCCCGTCCGGGTCGGGTGGGCGACCGAGGATCCGTGGATCCCGTTCGAGCAGGCCGGGCGGCTCCGTGGCGCGCTTCCGGGCGCCCCCGAGCTCGTGGAGTTCCCGGGCCGCGGTCACCTGGTCCCTCTGGAGGACGCCGACGCGGTAGGCCGGGCGGTGCGCCAGTGGCTCGCCGTCGACCACTGACATTCGTGTCGCGAGACGTGGGCGTCGGAATGGGGTGGCGGGTCTATCCGTGGCTGGCGTAGCGTTTGCTGTGGCTGGCGTGAGGCGTGACGAACCTCGGCCCGGGTGACCGGGCAAGCGCCTGCCCGCGCGTTCGGCGGACCGACGAGAGGCCGGGGTTCCCGGCAAAGGAGTGGTGGCACCGCGATCTGGCCCCCGCCCGCTCCTCCAGGGCTTTCGCTCTCTGGAGGACTGATGAGACCACCTTTGCCATCCCCGAGCACGTCTGCCGACGCCGCCAGCACCACCGCTGGCCACCGCGGAGGCACCCCTGCGAGCCATCTCGCCCGCACCCTCGCGAGCGACCTTCCCGTCGTCCCGCCGGGGTCGGCCGTGCGTCTGCAGGGCTGGGTCCACCGCCGTCGTGCGCTGGCGACCGTGACGTTCCTGGTGCTGCGCGACCGCACCGGCTTCGCCCAGGTGGTGGTGCGCTCCGGCGTCGGGCAGACGCTGGAGGTGCCGCCCGAGGAGACCACCGTCGAGGTGACCGGCACCGTGACCGCGAACCCGCAGGCTCCGGGCGGTGTGGAGGTCACCGAACCCGTCTTCACACCGCTGACGGACGCCGCCGAGACCCCGCCCGTCGAGCTGTGGCGCCCGGCGCTGACCGCCGGGCTGCCCACGCTGCTCGACCATGCCGCTGTCGCCTGGCGGCATCCCGCGCAGAAGGCGCGCTGGGAGGTCGCGGCGGCGAGCCTGCGCGGGTTCCGCGCCACGCTGGACGCCGCCGGCTTCACCGAGGTCTGCACGCCCAAGCTCGTGGGCACGGCGACCGAGTCGGGGGCGAACGTGTTCGCAGTCGACTACTTCGGCCGGCCCGCGTACCTGGCGCAGTCGCCGCAGTTCTACAAGCAGCAGATGGTCGGCGTCTTCGAGCGGGTCTACGAGGTGGGCCCGGTGTTCCGGGCCGAACCGCACGACACGGTGCGGCACCTCGCGGAGTACCGCTCGCTGGACGTCGAGCTCGGGTTCATCCGCGACCACCGCGACGTGCTCGCGGTGCTGCGCGAGGTGATCGCCGGGATGGCCGACGCCGTGCGCGGCTCGGGGGCCGCGGACCGGCTGGGTATCGAGGTGCCCGAGGTCCCGGCCCAGATCCCGGTGCTGCACTTCGCCGACGCCCTGGAGCTGGTCGGGGCGCCGTCCGACGAGCCGGACCTCGCACCCGAGCACGAGCGGGCGCTGGGGGAGTGGGCGCTCGCCGAGCACGGGTCGGACTTCGTCGCGGTCGAGGGGTATCCGATGGCGAAGCGGCCGTTCTACACGCACCCGGAACCGGGCTCCGGTCCGGGCCCGGGCGCCGGCTCTGTTTCCGGAACTGAGCGGTGGAGCAACAGCTTCGACCTGCTGTTCCGCGGGCTCGAGCTGGTCACGGGCGGACAGCGCCTGCACAGGTACGCCGACTACGTCGCGGCGATCGAGGCACGCGGCGAGGACCCGGCGTCGTACGCGCCGTACCTGGCGGCGTTCCGGCACGGGATGCCGCCGCACGGCGGGTTCGCGATCGGGCTGGAGCGGTGGGTGGCGCGCCTCGTTGGGGCGGCCAACGTCCGCGAGGTGACGCCGTTCCCGAGGGACCTGCACCGCCTGGTCCCGTAGGGAGGGGACCAGCACGGGTGCCCGCGTCACGGCGCCCGTGCTGGTCACCAGCCTGGCATGTCAGTGGTCACCGCTAACTTGTGGCGCGCACTGCTTATGCGGTGCGTCACAGGGGTGAGGTGTGCCCTGTGCCCGACGGCTGGGTGAGGAACGAGATGCTGCAGGAGCTGGTGGACCGGGTAAAGGGCGGCGACACGACGGTGAAGGCGGTGCGTGACGCACTGGCCCCGCTGAAGCTGCTGAGCACCGGGCTGTACGACGACGCCGTCGGGTACGTGCTCGAGGGCTCGACACCCGAGGTGCTCGTGAACGTGCAGCAGTCGGGCAACACGAGCCTGGACGGCTTGTTCGGCGCACCCCTCAAAATCTGGTCGGGGTGGGTGTCGCCCGACGTCATCAAGCAGGTCGCGGCGGTGCACAAGGGCTGGAGCGAAGGCTTTGGCATCACGGCGCGCGGGCGCCTCTACGCGTCGGCCGACGTGGCGGTGCTGGCCCGCCTGGGCCGGCTGCTCGCGCAGGTGTGCCGCACCGACGAGGCACCCGACGCGGTGCCCGAGTGGTTCTACGTCCTGGTGTACGACGGGGCACGTCGGGGGACCAACGAGAGGCACCGCTCCGGCAAGTCGGTCGCCGAGGTCGCCGCCCGGCTGACGCCCGCGTTCCTGGAGCAGGTCGCCGTCGAGGGCGGGATACCTGCCGCCGATGCGGCACGCACCGTCCTCATGGCGATCCTGTACCGGGGAACCAACGAGCGTTCCTGGTACCAGGACCCGCGCCAGGCAATGGCCGGGCGCCAGGAGTTCGACCGGTACGTGACCGAGCACGTCGGCATGCTCGCCGACGTCACGGCCCAGCTCGGCGCGCACGGCAAGCAGGAGGTGCTGAACCGCATCGGGAAGCGCACGGCCGAGGCCGGGCTGGTCGAGATCGTGGCGACGCTCGCCGTGGACAAGGCGAAGGGCGTGCGGACGAGGGCTCTGAGCCACCTCGCCGTGCATGACGACGCCGCGCAGGTCGCACTGCTGCGGCCCTACCTCGCCAAGGTTCCTACGGGACAGCTGGGCGAGGTGGTCACGCGGCTGGTCGGCCTGGACGGCGGTATCGCCGCGCTCGAAGACGCATTGGCCGCGCTCCGCGACGAGAACGGCAAGGTGGCGGCAGGCCAGAGCGCACGGGTGCGGCTCCTTGCGCAGACCGTGGAGCGGTCCCGCGCCCTGGACGACTCCAGCACGGATGCGGGCACGGACGCGGGCAAGGACTTCACGATCGAGGTCCCCGGGTACGAGCCCTTCCCCGAGCCGGTGGTGGAACCCGGCTGGGCGGCCGGGGCCCGCAAGGTGCTCGACGAGCAGATCGCCAAGGCACGCGTCCAGCTCGATCTCGCCAAGCGCGGCGGCAACGCGAACAAGTACTGGGCCGAACGCGCGCAGCGCAGCCTCAAGGAGCTCCTGTCGATCACCGACGCCAACCTCGCGGCTGTCCCGGACCGTGTGACCGGTGCCGTGGCCACCACGAACAAGACGCGCCGCCAGAACGCCGTGCTCTTCCAGTGGCTCGCTGGCGAGCTCCGGAACCTGTTCACCGAGCCCGGGCTCATGCTGGCGATCCGCGTGCTCACGCTCCAGGACGGGGACACACGGCGGAACTTCGTGTGGCCCCTGCGGCCGTACCTCGACCAGGCCACCGACCTGCGCCAGGTCCACGACGGACTTGCCCGCGCCGGGGTGCCGAACGCCGACGAGCAGGTCCGCGACATGGTGTTCCAGACCTGGTGGGCCGGCGAGGTGCTCGCGCCGTCCGTGGTCTGGCCCTACTTCGCCGAGCGCATAGAGGTCCTGGACCGCTACCTCGGTACGGAGGAGCCGTACCGCAACGGCACCGGCACCGCGCTGCGGCTCCTGCGGGAGTTCCCCGCCGTCCCGCCGAGCCTGCTGCCGCGGCTCACGGTGCTCGCGCTCGGGACGGGCAAGACGCACCGCCGCGCCGCCCAGGAGGTGCTCGAGGCGCACGCCGGGGCACGCAACCTGGCCGAGCAGGCGCTCGCCGACCCCAAGGCCGAGGTACGTGCCTCGGCGGCGGCCTGGCTCTCACGGATCGGTGACCCGGCGGCGGTGCCGGCCCTGCGTGCCGCGCTGAAGAAGGAACGCCGGGAGGCCGCGCGCGCCACGCTGCTCTCCGCGCTGGAGACCCTCGGCGACGACATCTCGGCCGACCTCGCGCCGGCGGTCCTGGCGGCGGAGGCCGCCAAGGGACTGGAGAGCAAGCTGCCGGCGAGCCTCGACTGGTTCCCGTTCGACCAGCTTCCCGAGGTGCGCTGGGCCGGCTCTGCCGGTGAGTCTGCCGGTGAGCAGGGCGCCGTCGTGCCGCGCGACGTCGTCCGCTGGTGGGTGGTGCTAGCCACCAAGCTGAAGGCACCGAGCGGTGAGGGCCTGATCGCCCGGTACGTCGGACTGCTGGACGCCGCGTCCCAGGCCGCGCTCGGCTCGTTCGTGCTGCGTGCCTGGGTGGCTCAGGACACCCGGGGCCCGTCGGTCGAGAGCTCCCGTGCGTACGCCGACCGGCACGCGCAGTCGCGCTGGACCAGCCTGCAGGCCTCGATCAAGCAGTACCCCGAGTACTACGCCAACCAGGCGGGACAGACCGTCGAGGACCTCTGGAAGAGCCTCTACCGGCAGGACCAGGCCACCTACCTCGGCTCGGCCACGCAGGAGAAGGGGCTGCTCGCCCTCACGGTCGGGATGCCCGGAGCCGAGCTCGCCACCACCGCACAGCACTACTTCGCCGCCCACAAGGGCCGCCGCGCGCAGGCCGAGTATCTCGTGCGGGCACTTGCCGCGAACGGCGAGGGGGCAGCGGTGCAGCAGCTCCTCGCGGTCTCGCGCCGGTTCAAGCAGCGCACCGTCCAGGAGACCGCTTCGGCGCTCGCCCAGGACATCGCCGACCGCAACGGCTGGGACGCCGACCAGCTCGCCGACCGCACGGTCCAGACCGCCGGCTTCGACGACGACGGCATCCTGCGCCTGGACCTCGGCTCGCCCGACGGCGAGCGCGTGGTCACCGGGCGGATCACCGAGGCGTTCACACTGGAGCTGCGCAACCCGGCGGGCAAGGTCGTCAAGGCCCTGCCGGCCCAGCGCGCGTCCGACGACGACGAGGCGTACGCCGAGGCGAAGAAGCAGCTCAAGGTGTCGCGTGCCGAGCTGAAGGCCGTCGTGGCGCTGCAGACGCAGCGCTTCGCCGAGGCCATGGTCACCGGCCGCACCTGGGTGTACGCCGACTGGCGCGAGTTCGTCCTGGGGCACCCGCTCATGTCGCGCCTTGCCGCGCGGCTGGTGTGGGCCGCTGAGCTGCCGGGCGTCTCGGAGGCGGTGACGTTCCGGCCCGGCGACGGCGGCGCGCTGATCGGCGTCGACGACGAGGACGTCACCCTCCCTGACGATGCGCAGGTTTCGCTGGTGCACGCGGCCACCCTCGGGGACGACGACGAGTCGGGTGCGCCGGCCTGGCGCTCCCACCTCGCCGACTACGAGGTCACGCCGCTGTTCGACCAGGGGCTTGGCGCCGAGGAGCCGGGGGCACAGGCGGGTGCGCTGCCCGAGGTGGCCGACGTCGCCACCGCGATCGAGACCCGCAAGGGCTGGCTCAGCGACTCGTTCACGATCCGCGGCCGGGCCACGAAGCTGGGGTACACGCGGTCCCAGGCGGAGGATGCCGGCTGGTTCAGCGCCTACTGCAAGGAGTACCCGACGCTCGGCCTCACCGTCGAGCTGGAGTTCACCGGCGCGTTCCTGCCCGAGGAGAACATCACGGCGGCCATGCGGGAGCTCGCGTTCCGCCGCACCGGCACGTGGGGCGAGCGGGGACGCCTCGCGATCAAGGACGTGCCGAAGGCACTGCTGGCGGTGTCCTACCGGGACTACCTGACCGTCGCCGACGGCGGTGCCTTCGACCCGGACTGGGAGAAGAAGAGCGAGTACTGAGTGAGGGCGGAGCACTGAGAGACAGCACAGCGAAGACGCAACCGATCAGCGGGAAGAGGCGAGCGGGCGAGATGACACAGAGGACGGCAGACGTGGCGGAGCCGGCACCGGGAGCGGAGACGGGGGCGGGGGCGGGCGGCGCCACGTCGCTGGAGGCGGCATACGGTGACGCGCTCTCCCCGCTGCGGATCAAGGGCGAGGACCTGTTCGAGCAGGCGGTGGGGTTCGTGCGGGACGGCACGACGCCTGAGGTGGTGGCCGCGCTCAGGACCGCGAGGACCGGCGACGTCGATCAGCTGATGAACAAGCCGGCGGCCCGGATTCCCGACTTCAAGGTCCGCGGGACCCTGGTCCAGCAGGTGGCCGCTCTGCACCCGGGCTGGGAAGCAGGGGCGGGCGTGGCAGCGCGCGGGACGATCTACGCCACGGCGGCAGCTCCTGCCCTCGTGCGGCTGGGCCACCTGCTCGACGCGGTGACGACCGGCAAGGTGTTGCCCGAGGAGGCACCCCGGTGGCTCTCGCTGCTGATGTTCGACGCGGGGAGCTCGCAGGACACCGACGAGCGCTGGACCCACGGCTTCCTGGTGTCGCTCGCGCGCGAGGGCGGTGTGCCCGAGGACGAGGCCGCACCGCTGGTCCTGCGCGTCATGCTGGAGAACGGGTACCACTGGACCGAGGCCTTGGGCGCGGCCCTCGCGACCCGTGCGGACGTGCTGCCGCAGGCGCTGGAGTCCCTCAGCGAATGGGGGACGCAGACGTTCCTGCGCTGCGCGAAGCGGGACCTGCCGCGGCACGGCGAGCTGGTCGCGGCGCTCGCCGCCGACTCTCGTGAGCGCGTGCGGTCCGCGGCCCGGGACCTGTTGTCCGGCCTCGACGGCGCCGACGAGGTGCGGCTGCTCGCGCCGCACCTGGTCACTGCACCACTCGACCGGGTCGGCGGGCTCCTGGCACGCGTCTCGTCGCTCCCGGGCGGGCTGTCCGCGATCCGGGAGGCGATCAACGGCGCCGGCGGTGAGGCTCCCCGGACCCGGCTGCTCCGCCAGACGCTGGAGCGTGCCGAGGCGCTTCTCGCCGATCGGGTGGAGGTCACCGTCCCGCCGTTCGAGCCGGAGCCGGACATCGTGCTCGGCGACGAGCTCGTCGTCGCGGCCCGTGCCCTCCTGGACAGTCAGACCGCGAAAGCCGCCGAGCAGCTCCGCGCCGCTGCGTCCGACGATGCGGCCCGCCAGGCGGACGACGACCTGACCTTCCTCCGCGGCATCACGGATGCGGAGCTCCGCGCCGCCGTCCGACTGATGAACGACCACACGTTCCGAGTCGGGGTGTGGGCGGACGGTAAGGATGGGCGCCCCACCCAGGCGACAGCGAGCTGGCTCATGCGACAGGTCGTACGGCTGCCCGCGACGACGCTGGTGGCCCGGGTACGGCTGCTGCTCGCGTACCACGGCCGTCCGGAGCGGGCGACCTGGTGGCTGGACACCGCAGCCCCGGACCTCGGCGACCTACGGGCCCTGGAGTCGGCGTTCGTCCGGTGCGGGGTCGCCGACACCGAGCGGCTGATCGACGACCTCGTCTTCGAGCAGAACCGGGAGTCCGGCTGGCCTGCGGCGTCGGACATCTGGCCCTACTTCGCGGAGCATCCCGACCTGCTCGTGGCGCGGCTGACCCCGGGCGACGACGACATCAGGTGGGACTTCGCCTTCGACCGCGCACTGGGCATCCTGCGGGCGTTCCCGGTGGCGCCCACTGCCGTGCTCCCACGGCTCGGCGAGCTCGCCCTGAGCGGGGGCAAGGGGCTCCGGGCCGCGGCACAGGGGATACTGCGCTCCCATCCGGGCGCACGGCGCCTCGGCGAGCAAGGCCTGAGCGAGAAGAAGGCGGAGATCCGGGCTTCGGCGGCGGCCTGGCTGGCGCGGATCGGCGACCCGGCGGCCGTGCCGGCGCTGCGCGCCGTGCTGGCGAAGGAACGCAAGGAGGCCGTGCGGGCGGCGCTGCTGTCGGCGCTGGAGGCCCTGGGTGACGACATCTCGGCCGACGTCGCGCCGGATGTGCTGTTCGCCGAGGCCACCAAGGGCCTGACGGGTCAGGTTCCGCGCGAGCTGGAGCGCTGGTTCCCGTTCGGGCAGCTGCCCGAGGCGCGCTGGGCGGACGGCACCGTCGTTCCGGCCGAACTGTTGCGCTGGTGGGTGGTCCTGGCCTGCGCGCTGAAGGATCCCAGCGGCGAGGGACTGTTCGCGCGGTACGTCTCGATGCTGGACCCGGAGTCCCGGAAGGCGCTCGGGTCGTTCGTGCTGAGCGCGTGGATCGCGCAGGACACGATCCATCCTCCGGTCGAGGCGTCGAGGGGGTTCGCCGAGGACGAGGCGCCGCGCCGGTACGAGAGCCACCAGTGGATGGCGCAGGCCTATCCGCGGGACTACGCGTCGCTGGCGGAGATGTCGGTCGAGGACCATTACAACGCGCTGTTCCGGCAGCACCAGGGGCAGTACCTCGCCTCGGCGGTGAAGGAGAAGGGGCTGCTCGCCCTCACGGTCGGGATGCCAGGCTCCGATCTGGCCGCGGCCGCACAGCACTACTTCAGGGGGAACAAGGGCCGCCGGGCGCAGGCGGAGGCGCTCGTGCGCGCGCTGGCCGCGAACGGGGACCAGGCCGCGGTGCAGCTTCTGCTGGCGGTGTCGCGCCGGTTCAGCCAGCGCAGCGTCCAGGAGGTCGCGGCCGGGCTCGCGCAGGACCTCGCCGACCACCGCGGCTGGGACGCCGACCAGCTCGCCGATCGCACGGTGCCGACCGCGGGGTTCGACGACGATGGCGTGCTGCGCCTCGATCTCGGCACCTCCGACGGCGGGGCGTCGCCGGAGGAGGACCGGGTGTTCACGGGTCGTCTCACGAAGACGTTCACGCTCGAGCTGCGCAACCCGGAGGGCAAGGTCGTCAAGGCACTGCCGGCCAAGCGCTCCTCGGACGGCGACGCCTACGGCGAGGCGAAGAAGCAGCTGACGGCGAGCCGGAAGGAGCTGAAGGCCGTGGTCGCGGCACAGACACAGCGGCTCGTGGAGGGCATGTGCTCTGGCCGCACGTGGGGCGCTGACGAATGGCGCGAGTTCGTCCTGGGGCACCCGCTCATGTCGCGCCTCGCGGCGCGCCTGGTCTGGGTCGCCGCATTGCCCGACGGCGGCTCGGGCGCTCTCGGCAACAGGACGCCAGGCGCCGTCTCCTTCCGGCCCGGCGACGGCGGCGCGCTGATCGGGGTCGACGACGGCGACGTCGTGCTGCCCGACGGAGCGAGGGTTTCGGTGGCGCACGCCGTCACGCTGCCAGGCCCCGGGCCGGACACGGAGGCGTGGCGCGAGCACTTGGCCGACTATGCGATCACCCCGTTGTTCGATCAAGGCTTCGGGTCGGACGCCGTCGGGCTGCCGCAGCTCTCGGTGGGGGCGACCGAGATCGCGGACCACCGGGGGTGGCTGTCCGACTCGTTCGCGATCCGCGGGCGAGCGGCCAAGCGCGGCTTCGTGCGACCGGAGTCCCGGGACAACGGGTGGTTCGACCGCTACGTCAAGGAGTACCCGAGCCTCGGCGTCACTGTGGAGATCGGGTTCACGGGCTCGACCGTCCCCGAGGAGAACATTCCTGCGGCGGTCACCGAGCTTGCCTTCCGGCGTTCCGGGAGGCCGGGGCCCGTCCGGGTCGCGGATCTGCCCGCCGTGCTGGTCGCGGCGTCCTACCAGGACTACGTGACAGTGGCGCGGGCGGGCGGTTTCGACCCGGACTGGGAGAAGAAGAGCCAGTACTGAGCCGGCGCGTCACCGCCCGAACCATCGCCACCCAGCCATCCACCCAGCCATCCATCCAGCCAGCACTGCCAGATGCGAGCACCGAAGGAAGTCATGACCATCACTGAAACCGCCACCCCGGCCGAGATCCGCCCGCCCGCCGAGGTCCGCTACGCCGGCGAGCTCGCAGCGCTCGACGCCTGGGACACCGAGCGCGGCCACGAGCGGCCGCCCGGCTGGCGGCTGAGCCCGCGGGCCGTGCGGGCGTTCATCATCGGCTCCGAGGAGCTCGGGGTGCGGCGCAAGTTCTACGGTGACGACCCGCTGGTGGACCGCGCCGTCGTCTCGCTGATGGGGCGGCAGGGGCTGATGCTCGTGGGCGAGCCCGGTACGGCGAAGTCGATGCTGTCGGAGCTGCTGTCCGCGGCTGTGTCGGGCACGTCGACCCTCACGGTCCAGGGCACCGCCGGGACCACCGAGGACCACGTGCGGTACTCGTGGAACTACGCGCTCCTGGTGTCCGAGGGGCCGAGCGAGCGGTCGCTCGTGCCGTCGCCGGTCTGCACGGGCATGCGGGAGGGCCGGGTCGTGCGCTTCGAGGAGATCACGCGCTGCGCCCCCGAGATCCAGGACACCCTCGTGTCGATCCTGTCGGAGAAGCAGCTCATGGTCCCCGAGCTCGGGCCCGACGCCCGCGTGGCCGCTCGGCCCGGCTTCACCGTGATCGCCACGGCGAACCTCAAGGACCGCGGCGTGCACGAGATGTCCGCGGCGCTCAAGCGCCGGTTCAGCTTCGAGACCGTGGCGCCGGTGCGCGACCGCGCGTTCGAGATCGAGCTGGTGCAGCACCAGCTCGAGGCGGAGCTCGGGCCGGACAGCGGCAGGCCCGCGGTGCCGCTGGACGTCCTGGAGGTGCTCGTCACGGTGTTCCAGGACCTGCGGACCGGCAGCACGCGCGAGGGCGCGCCCGTGAAGCGGCCCGAGACGGTCATGTCCACGGCGGAGGCCGTCAACGTCGCGGTCGCCGCGTCCCTGGAGGCCCGGTACCTCGGCGGCGGCACGGTGACCGCGGCGGAGGTCGCGCGCCAGATCTCGGGGGTGGCGCTCAAGGGTGAGGAGGAGGACGCGCGCCGGCTGCGGCACTACGTCGACAACGTGGTGCGCGAGCGCGCCCGGAACGACAAGCGCTGGAAGGCGTTCTTCACGGCAGCAGAGCCGCTGTGGCGGTGAGCGGCGGCGTCGCGGTGAGCGTCGGCACGGGCCGGCGCACGGACGCCGTCTGGGAGCTGGCGCCCGAGCGCCTGCGCGCGGCCGCCGACGCCGTCGGCAGGCTGCGGGACGAGCGCGGCATCCACTTCGCACCCGTGCGGCACCACAGTCCCGCCTGCGCGGTGGCGGTGCGCGCCGCGATCGAGGAGCTGCGCCCGGCGGCCGTCCTCATCGAAGGGCCGGAGGAGTTCTCGCGGCTCATCCCGGACCTGCTCCACGAGGAGACGCGGCCACCGATCGCGGTGCTGAGCCTCGGGGGCTCGGGATCGAGTGCCGGGTCCGGCGCGAAGGCCCGCGACGCCGAGGACGAGCCGGAGGGCGCCGGCTTCTACCCGCTCGCATCCTTCTCCCCGGAGTGGGTGGCGTTGCGCGCCGGGCACGCCGTCGGTGCGGAGCTCGCGTTCGTCGACCGTCCCTTCGGCGAGCGGTCGGCTGCGGAGCGGGCGCTGTCGGGGTCCGCTGCGCCCGGGCCGGAAGGATCTGGAGAGAGCGGCATCGAGAACGGCGCCGCGAGCGGCACCGCGCGACCGGACCCCTTCGCTCGGACCCTCATGTCCGAGCGGTACCTGGCGCACTCGGAGGCGATTGCCGCGCTCGCGCGTCGCATCGGCTGCCGCGACCACGACGAGGTCTGGGACCAGCTCTTCGAGGCCCGGGCGAGCGCCGAGCTGGCTGACTGGCGGACCGTGTTCGACGACGTCTTCGCGTGGTCGGCGCTCGCGCGTCTCGACTACGAGGAGGGTGTGCTCGCCGGCGAGGGTTCGTTGGACCGCGAGGCGCGGATGGCGGCCAGGATCGCCGAGACGGTCGACCGGCTGTCCGCCGACCGCCTGACCGACGGCGGAGCCGGCCCGGTGCTCGTGGTGACCGGTGCGTTCCACACGCTCGCGCTGGTCGAGGCGCTGTCCGGTGCGCCAGAGGGTGCGCCGGTTCGTGACCGGCAGCCCGAGGGCGGCTTCGGCCCGACGGCGCAGGGTGAGGCGTGGCTGGTCCGATACGACCACGAGCGGCTCGACGGGCTGCGCGGCTACGGCGCGGGCATGCCGTCGCCCGGCTACTGCGAGCGGCTGCACGCGGCGCATCTCCGGGAGCTGCGCCTGGCGCCGGAGTCGGTGTCGCATCCGGCGTCGCAGTCAGCGTCGGCACAGGCCGGTCCGATCGGTGCCCGCGCCCTCGCCACGGAGATCCTGGTCGACGTCGCGCGCGGTGCGGCCGGCCGCGGGCACGGGGTGAGCCTGCCGCAGGTCAGCGCGGCGGCGGAGTCCGCCGTCCGGCTCGCGGAGCTGCGCGAACGCAGCTTCCCGTGCCGCACGGACCTGCTGGACGCGGTGCGGTCCTGCTACGTGCAGGACGACGGCGGCGTCGGCGGGCCGGGCGAGCCCGAGCGGCCGCTGGGGCTGGCCATCGCCGAGGTGTTCGGCGGCCGGTCGCTCGGCGACGTGCCGCCGGGCAGCGCGTCGCCGCCCCTCGTGCGTGACGTCCGGGACCGGGTGCGGGCCGTGCGGCTCGTCATCGACGACTCGGTGCCGCGTACGACCCGCCTCGACGCGCGCCGGACGGCGTCCCATCGGGCGAAGCGTCAGGTACTGGCGCTGCTCGACTTCGTGGGAGCCGGCTTCGGGCAGCTCGTCTCCGGTCCGGACCATGTGGCGGGCCGCGGGCTCGGCCTGATCACCGAGGAGTGGCAGTACTGCTGGACGCCCCTCGTCGAGGCGCGTCTGGTGGAGCTGGTGCACCTCGGCGCGACGCTGGAGGCGGTGGCTGTCGCGCGGCTGTACGAGGCGGAGGGCCGGCTGGCGGGCACAGGAGCCGGGGCCGCGGCCGGGGCGGGAGCCGGGGCCTCGTCGGTCGATGCCCTCGCCCGGCTCGTGGCGCAGACACTGGTGATCGGAATGGGCTGGCACCTGCCCCGGATCGTCTCGCTGCTGCGCACCACCCTGGACACCGACCGTGACCTGAGCTCGGTGGTGTCGGGTGCGCGGCGCCTGCTCGGCCTGTGGCACGCGCGGGTGGAGCTCGGCGCCGAGGAGCATGCGCGCGAGCTGCTCGACCTGGTGAGCCAGGCGCTCGCGACGGCCGCCTACCTGGTCAGCGACCTGGGCCGGACGCGAGCCGAGGACGAGGACGCCGCCATCGGCACGCTGATCGACCTCCGCTCCCTGCTCCGGGACGCGGCGGCAGCGGGCGACGGCGACCAAGGGGGAACCGGTGGGGAGATCCGCACCGCCGTCGTGCGTGAGCTCGCCCGCCTGCGGGACGACGGGGACACCGCGCCGGCCGTGGCGGGCGCCCTGCTCGCCCTGGGCTTCACCGACGGCGAGGTGCCCGACGACGTCCTGGTCACCCGGGTGCGCGGCGCCCTGACCGCCGGCGCGGACCCGGGCACTGCGGTGCGGTTCCTGGGCGGCGTGATGCGCGCGGCCCCGGACCTGATCCTGCACACACCGGAGATGTTCGACGCAGTGGACGACGCCCTGCGGGCGCTCCAGGGCGACGCGTTCCTGGCCGTCCTGCCGGACCTGCGGCGGGCCTTCACGTGGTTGCGCCCCACCGAGACGCACCGGCTGGCGAAGCGAGTGGCCGAGCGCACGGGCGCTCGGGTGGACCAGGTGGACGTGCGGGTCGCGCTGTCCGAGGAGGACCTGGCGGCCGGCCTCGCCCTCGACCATGAGCTGGCGGCGGTGCTGGAGCGGGACGGGCTGGCCCACTGGGTCGGCAGCCCCGGAGCCGATACGACACGAGGAGAAGCATGAGCACCACCGGCTCCGGGACGCCTGGACCCGCCACTACCGAACCTGCCGGCACCGAACCCGCCGGCACCGAACCTGCGATGGTGATCTCCGACGACGAGGCGGCCCGTCGCTGGCGGCTGGTGCTGGGCCGGTACGCGGCCGACCAGCTCTCGGTGGGGCAGCAGGACGCCGGCCTCGAACGGTCCCTCCGGTACCTGTACGACCGCGAGTACACGGCGCGCGGCCACCGCGTCGGCCAGGGCGGGGACGACTCAGGGCGGCCAGGCAGAGGCGCTGGTCTCGGCGGGTCCCAGCCGCACGGCGTCGACGTGACCGCGCTCGGCTGGCTCAACGAGGCGGGCAGCCTGTTCCCGCGCGAGACCTTCGAGCGCATGCAGGTCGACGCGGTGAGCCGGTACGGCCTCACCGAGCTGCTGCAGGACGACACCGCTCTGGAGACCCTCGAACCCTCGCGCGAGCTCGCCGTCGCGATGCTGCAGGTCCGGGGCGCCCTGAACGACCGCGCGGCGGCCGGCCTGCGCCGCATCATCCAGCGGGTCGTCGAGGACATCGTGAAGCGGCTGCGGACCCGGTTCACGACGGCGGTCAACGGCCGGATCGACCGGTCACGCCGCTCGATGCATCGGGTCGCACGGAACTTCGACTGGAAGCGCACGCTCCGCGCCAACCTCGGCCGGGTCGACGCCGACGGCCGCATGACGGTGCAGGACGTCCGCTTCTCCTCCCGGGCGAAACGGACCCTGACCTGGGACGTCGTCCTACTCGTCGACCAGTCGGGGTCGATGGCCCCGTCGTTGCTGTACTCCGCCGTGTGCGCGGGAATCCTCTCGGGGCTGCCCGGGATCAACGTGCAGCTCTACCTGTTCGACACGTCGGTGGTAGACATGTCGCACGTGGCCGACGACCCGGTCACGGTGCTGATGACCGCGCAGCTCGGCGGCGGCACCGACATCGCGCGGGCCGTGCGGCACGCGGAGCAGCAGGCCCGCAACCCGTCGCGGACCGTGGTTGCGCTCGTCAGCGACTTCTACGAGGGCGGATCGGTGTCGAACCTGCTTGCGACGGTGCGGCGGATGGCGTCGTCGGGCGTCACCATGCTGGGGCTCGCCGCCCTGGACGAGGCGGCGGAGCCGGTCTACGACCAGGGCACCGCGCGGCTCCTCGCCGAGTGCGGCATGGAGGTCGCCGCGCTCACGCCGGAGCGGTTCGCCGAGTGGCTGGGGGAGGTGCTCTCGTGAGCGACCGGAGAACTCTCGCCTGGGCCGCCCCGTATGCAGGCCTGGACGACGACGCGCTCAAGGCCCTCGGCAACCCGGGCCTGCTGCGCCGCGCTCGCAAGGCCACCGTGACCGAGGTGTCCCACGACCCGAAGGGCGCGGTGCTCGACGTGTCCGGGGCGTCCGTCCGCGTGGACGACCGCGGCCCGGCGGCCGTCTCCTGCGACTGCCCGACGGCGGGCGTGTGCCAGCACGTCCTGACCGCCTGCCTGTGGGCGATCCAGCTCGCGCCCGACGCGCCGCCGCAGGGCGATGTCACCGTGGTCGCGCAGGCAGTGCCCAAGACGCCTGGGACGGCTGGGACGGCCGGCACGCCTGGCGCGTCTGTCCCGCCCGGCGCGCGTGAGACGTCGGCGGCGCGCGGACCGTCAGAGGCCGTGCAGAGGCGCCGCCGGGAGGCGCTCGCGGAGGTGCGCGACGTCGTGGGCCGGCTCATGTCGGGCGGTCTGTCCCACCTCGGCCCCGACGACGCCGAGTCGCTGAGCGCACTGGCCGGCCGGGTGCGGCTGGCCGGCTTCGAGCAGGTCGCGTTCGAACGGGTCGGCAGCGTGCGGTTCGACGGCCTGCTGCGCGTGGCCGGGGGCTTCGTGGCAGGCCTCGCCGGACGGGACGACGCCGTTGCCGAGTCGGACCTGCTCGACGCGTTGGCCGAGGTCTGGGCGATGTGCGAGGTGTTGCAGTGCGCGCTCGACACGGGCGGGACGGACCCGATCGGGACGGCCGGCGTCGGAGGCGCCACGACGAGTCGCAGGGGAAGGGGCGAGGGCGCAGGGGACGACGACGAGGTGGACCTCGCGCGATGGGTGCCGCTCGGCGTCAGGTGGTGGACCTCGCAGAGCGGGTCGCGCGGGCTGGCCTACCTGGGTTGGGACGCGGAAGCCGGCGCGACGTCCGAGACGGGCGCATCCGAGACAGGCGCATCCGAGGCGGGTGCCGGCCAGGTGCGGCAGGTCGTGACAGGCCGCTCGTCGGGCACGGACCCGAGATTCCAGCGCAGCTGGACCAGCCCGCTGCTGTGGGGCAGGTCCCTGAGCAGCCTGTGCGACGGTGCGCTCGCCCTCACCGGGGTGCGGCTCAGACCTGACGGCACGTTGGGTGCCGGCGGGAACCCGGTGGTCCGCCGCCTGGGCGACGGGCCTGACAGCGACGGGCCTGACAGCGACGGGCCTGACAGCGACGGGCCTGACAGCGATGGGTCGGACGGCGCAAGGTCCGACAGCGTTGGGTTCAACATGGACGAGCTCCGGGCGATCGCCGAGCGCACGGGCGCCGGCGTGGCGCCGCGCGACGTCGTCGGGTTCGGGCGGCGTCCGTCGAACGTGCGGCTGGTGCTCGTCCGCGACGTCGGCGAGATCGGGATCGACGAGGTGCGGCAGGAGATGACGCTCTCCGTCGTCACGTCGGACGGCGGCACGCGCGTCCTGCGCCTGCCGGTGGCGGGCGAGCAGGCGGTCGAGACGCTGCTCTCGGTCAGGTCGAAGCTGGTGGCGGTGACGATCGAGCGCTGCGAGGACCGGGACGAGCCGGTCGGCCTCTTCGTGCGGGACTCCAGTTCGAACAAGGGCGGCGCGATCAGGCTGATCAGCCCGACGGTCACCCCGGCGTGGTCGCTCGAGAACAGCTACTGGGACTTCTGGCGCAAGCGCCTCCGCAAGCTGAGGGCACAGGCCTCGTCGGCAAAGTCGGTCCGGTCCGTCGCGACGCCGCCGTCCCCGGTGCGCCGCGTGACGCTGCTGCTCGGCGACGTCCTCCTGGCCGCCGCGGCGACAGGGCGGCCGGCGCTCACCACGCGGCAGCGGTCCGACGTCGAACAGGCGCACGCCCTGGCCCGGGACCTCGGGCTCGCGACACTGGAGCGGACGGCCGGCGAGCTGTTGGCCGGCGACCTGACTCCGCCGGCCGTGCTGCACGCTGCGTTCGTGGTGGGCAGAGCCCGGGCGGTCGCGGACGTGGCGGGCTGACCGACGCGGCGGGCCGACTTGCGTCGCAGCACGCTGCTGCGGCCACGGCCGCGACCTGCCGGGTGCCGGTCATGCGGCGCGCCTCGACACGGCCGGCAGCGTGCCCGCGGGGGTGATCTCGCGGCCGTGCCGGTCGAGGAGTGTCCAGCCGGAGTGCCGGCTGCCGTCCGGGTTCCCGGTCCAGCGCATGGTGATGCCGGTGGTGTCGACGAGGTCATGGTGGTGGTAGCACAGCAGGGCGGAGTTCTGGACGCTGGTCTCTCCGCCGTCGGCCCAATGGCTTTCGGCGTGGTGGACCTCGCAGCGCCCGGGCGGCTGGGCGCAGTCGACATAGACACAATGCTTGTCGCGGGCGATGACGGCGCGGCGCATCTGCCCGGTGACGGTGCACTGTGCGCGGCCGACGTCGAGCACCTGCCCGTCCGGCCCGAAGACCACACGCGTCACCGCTGAGTCGCAGAGCAGGCGCCGAAGCGCGGCGGTAGGCACAAGCGACGCGGAGATGCCGAACCGAGCAGGCGCCGCAGTGACCTCGGTCAGTGTCGTCGGCACGTCGAGCAGGCCGTCGTCGTGGTGGTGGTTGCTGCTCCCGTCGCCGTAGTCGTCACCCTGCTCGTCGGGGTTGCCGTCGTCGTCTTCGCACCGGTCGCTGCCTGGGGGTGTACGGAACCGGGTGGTGAGGCGTGTGAGCTCGGTCCAGGAGACGGTCACGGTGACATGCGGTCGCACGGCAGCGCCGGTCCCGGTGTGTCCGTTGTCGAGCACGGTTCGTGCAAGGTCGGCAAGAGCCTGGGCGCGGCGCTGGGTCGGCGTGCGGTCGTCGCCGGGCGTCGGCGCCCCCATCACCGAGTCCATCGCGGCACGCAGTGCCTCGCCGTGCTCGTCGGTCAGGAACCCGTCGACGTGGTAGCCGCCAAAGGTCTTGGCCACGTCGAGGTGTTCACGCTCGGATGCCTGCTTGTAGCCGCGCTCGTCGGACTCCGGGTCGGCGACGCGCGCGAACCGGTCCACGAACCGGCGGAAGACGAGAGGGCCGTGCTGATCGGCCAGGTCCAGCAGTAGCTCTTCGCCGGTCGGACCGTGAGCCGTGCCCTCAGCCGAGCTGTCGGCCGGCTCCGCTGCGGGATCCCCGGCCGGGTCGTCCACCGGGCCACCGTCGTCGTCCGCAGCGTGGTCTTCGTCTGGCTCGCCCAGCACACTCGACCCTTCCGGGACAGTGGGCGTCGTGCTGGACGGCGTCGTGTCGACCGGAGCGAGGAGCGCCCGACGTCGCTCCTCCGACGTCGGGCCGACGTCGACCATGGTCCGTACCTGATCCATCCCGAGCCGTCCGTCCAGGGCGGCGGCGAGCGTGGCCGGGAGGCTCTCCAGGAGTCGTTCGGCGGTGAGGACCTCCCGGCCCGCGGTCCGCATGGTGACCCTTTCCCGCCGGGCGAGCCAGGTCCGAAACGTCCGCGAACCGTCGAGCGCCCACATGCCGTCAGCCTCGATGCGGGGCAGCCATGTCATCCGGAGTATGTCCAGCTGCGAACACACCGCGCGCAGCAGAGGCGAAACAGCGGTGAGACGGGAGCCGATCCCGGAGCCACTGCCCAGGTCGGCGCTGTCCAGCGCCGCCGGACCCGCCGCGCTGATCAGCTCGCGGGTCAGGCCCTCAAGGTCCGCGACGATCGTCTCGAGCGAGCGTGCGCCTGAAGGCGCATCGCGCTCGGCTGTGCCAGCACCATGCGGCTCACCTCCTCGTAGTCCCGAAGCGCCAGCTCGGTGCCGGCAACACGTCGAGAATATCGAACAGCTGTACCCATCGCGAGGCAAATTTGAAATCTGTGGATAACGTATCGGCGCCCAACTCGTGCGTCGGTAACTGGTTCAGACTTCGACCGGATCACGACCGGGCCGCCACCGGGCCGAGTGTCAGAGGCTCACGGCAGACTGAGCCCGTGCACACGGTGATCTCGCGAGAACCTTCGGGCATCGGCCTCCGGCCGGTGTCCGACGCCGGTGCGCCCGCGGGGGAGCCGCGCACCGTCGAGGCGGCCCGCCTGGCCCAGGAGGTGGCGGCCGACGAGGCGGCCCGCACGCGCTGGACCTGGGACGACACCAACAGCTGGTACCCGGCGCTCCTCGCCGACGGCGTCCGGGTCGACCGGGCGCACGACCTGCGGCTGGCGCACGCGATCCTCCGGGCCTCGGCGCTGTCGGCGCGCACCGCCCTCGCCGAGGCGGGCCCCACCGCATGGGACCGGCTCGCGCCGGTCCCACCCCCGGGCGGCCCGACGGCGGCCGCGCTGGTCCGTCCGGATCGGCACCCCGGCTCCGAGCCGCTCTTCGAGCTCGGCGAGATCGCCGCGCCGGCTCGCTCCGAATCGACCACGGGGGATCGTGGTGAACCTGGCGAACGGTCGGGCAGCGCGCGCGAACCGGACGGGTCCCTCGACCCCGCCGCCGAGCTCACCGCACAGCTCACGGCACTCAAGGACAGCACCGACCCGGGCCGCCTCCGGCTCCTTCTCGCGGCAGAGTCCGCGGGGTCGCTCGCGGCCGCCGAGATGCACCACGCCGGGCTCCCATGGCGCGGCGACATCCACGACGAGATCCTCACCGAGGCGCTCGGCCCGAGGCCCCGGCCGGGCGCGCGCCCGGCGAAGCTCGAAGAGCTGGCCAACCAGATCCGCGCGGCTCTCGACGCCCCGCCCACGCTCAATCCCGACTCCCATCCGGACCTGCTGCGCGCCATGGAGTATGCCGGCGTGGGTGCCCGCAGCCTGCGCAAGTGGGAGCTGGAGAAGCTCGATCACCCGGTGATCGCCCCGCTCCTGGAGTACAAGGGGCTCTACCGCCTCTACACCGCGAACGGCTGGAACTGGATCGACACCTGGGCACCAGACGGCCGGTTCCGCATGGAGTACGTGGTCGGCGGCGTGGTCACGGGCCGCTGGGCGAGCACCGGCGGCGGCGCGCTGCAGCTGCCGCACAACGTCCGGCGGGCGGTGGTCGCCGACCCGGGCTGGACCTTCGTCGTGGCCGATGCTGCCCAGCTCGAACCACGCGTGCTCGCCGCCCTGGCCCGCGACGAGCGCATGGCGGCGGCGGGCCGCAGCAAGGACGGCGCGAACACCGACATGTACGCCGGGATCGTCGCGACGGGCGCCGTCGACTCCCGCGAGCACGCGAAGGTGGGCATGCTCGGCGCCATGTACGGCGGGACCACGGGCGTCAGCGCGCAGGTGCTGCCGCGGCTCGCCCGCGCGTTCCCGCAGGCCATCGACCTGGTCGAGCGTGCGGCCCGGGCCGGCGAGCGCGGCGAGGTCGTCACCACCCGGCTGGGCCGCAGCTCGCCGCTGCCGGGAGAGTCGTGGGCCGCCACCCAGGGCTCCGCCTTCGACGAGGACGCCGGGGCCGACGCCCAGTCCCGCGCCCGCAGCCAGACGCGCTCCTGGGGGCGGTTCACGCGGAACTTCGTGGTCCAGGGCACCGCCGCCGAGTGGGCGCTGTGCTGGATCGCGTCGATCCGTCGTCGGCTCTGGGCGCTCGGCGAGGTGGACGGCTACACACCCGGGCTCGCGCCCGCGCCGTTCGACCGCCGTCCGCACCTCGTGTTCTTCCTGCACGACGAGGTGGTGGTGCACGCCCCGGCGGCGCTCGGCGACGTCGTCGCGCAGGAGGTCCGGGCCGCCGCAGAGGAGGCCGGCCGGCTGCTCTTCGGCGACTTCCCGGTGGACTTCCCGCTCAGCGTCGCGGTGACGGAGAGCTACGCGGACGCCAAGGGCTGAGCCGGCCCCATCAGCCGCGCACCGCCTCGTCGAGCACCGCCTTCAGCGACGCCTCCAGGATGTCCACCCCGGCGTGGAGGTCGTCCTCGCTGATCGTGAGGGGCGGGGCGATGCGGAAGATGCCGCCCATGCCCGGGAGCTGGACGATGTTCATGTGCAGGCCCCGCTCCAGGCAGGCCGCGGTGACCGCGCCGCCGAGGGCATCGGCGGGAGCCTTGCTCTCCTTGTCCTGCACGAGCTCGATGCCCTGGAACAAGCCACGCCCGCGGACGTCGCCGACGACCTCGTAGCTGTCGCGGAGCGCCACCAGCCGCTCGGCGAGCTGAGCACCCAGCCGCGCCGCACGCTCGACGAGGCGATCCCGCTCGATGACGTCGAGGACGGTCAGCCCGACCGCCGCCGCGAGCGGGTCGGAGACGTGAGTCGTGTAGAAGAGGAACCCGCGGTCGTGGCAGGCCTGCTCGATCTCGGCACTCGTGACGACCGCCGCCAGGGGCAGTCCGGCGCCGAGGGTCTTCGACAGCGTCAGGATGTCCGGGACGACGCCGTCCCGCTCGAACGCGTACATGGCACCGGTGCGGCCGAGGCCGGTCTGCGCCTCGTCGAGGATGAGCAGCATCCCGCGCTCCGCGCACATCTCCTTGAGCCGCCGCAGATACCCGGGCGGCAGGTCGATGATCCCGCCGGAGGACAGGATGGGTTCGACGAGGCAGGCGGCGAGGCTGCCGGCGGACTGCTGGTCGACGAGCGCGAACCCGTAGGCCAGCTCGGCCTCCCAGTCGTACGACCCGTCAGGCGCCCGGAACGGGGACCGGTACGCGTTGGGCGAGGGAAGGGCGAGATTTCCCGGGGTCGGGGGGCCGTAGCCGCGCCGTCCGGCGGAGAACGTGGCGGACGCCGCGCCCTGGGTCATGCCGTGCCACGAGCGGTCGAACGAGACGATCTCGTAGCGGCCGGTGAAGAGCTTGGCCATCTTGATCGCGGCCTCGTTCGACTCGGCCCCGGTGCTCAGCAGCATGGCCTTGCTCAGCGGGTCCGGCAGGGTCGCGGTGAGGCGGTCTGCCAGGTTCAGGACCGGGGCGCTGAGCATGCCGCTGAACAGATGGTCCAGCGAGGCGACCGCCGACGAGACCGTCGACACGATGTCCGGGTGCGCATGCCCGAGGATCGAGCTCATCTGCCCCGACGTGAAGTCGAGGATCGGCGTGCCCTCGCTGTCGAAGACGTAGGCGCCGGAGGCACGTTCGATGAGCCGCGGGGTGAAGGTCGGTCCGTAGCGGATCAGGAGCCGGTCGGCGTCGTCCAGGAACCTCGTGTCCATCGTCTCTTCCCTCCGATGTCAGGCGCCGAGCAGCCCGATCGCCGTGGTGACCACCCGCGCCGAGCGCTGCGCGGCGTCGTCGATGTGCGTGTGGAACTCGGTGCCGTCGGGCGCGCACAGGTCCGAGACGGCCCGCACCGACACGAAGCCGGTGCCGAAGAGGTAACAGAGCTGGGCGAGCGCCGCGGACTCCATGTCGATGGCGAGCATGTCGGGGAAGTCGGCGCGAAGCTGCAGCGCCAGGTCGGCGGTGGCGAACTTCTCGCCGGACCCGATGGTGCCCTCGCGCAGCACCTGCGCCTCCGCGGATGCCGCCTGCCGGACGGCGTCGGCGAGCGCGGGGGCGGCGTCGTACGCCTCGGGCATGCGCGGCACCTGCCCGAGCACGTACCCGAAGGCGCGGACGTCGGCTTCCGCGTTGACCAGCCGGACGCCCAGCACGACGTCGCCGACGGCGATGTCCTTCGCGAGCCCGCCGGCACTGCCCGCGCTGATCAGCGGCACGCCCGCGCCGTGCCGGAGGATCGCGGTCGTCCCCGCGGCCGTGGTGTTGACGAAGCCCATGCCGGTGCGCACCAGCACGACCGGCCGGCCGGCCAGGGTGATGCGCCGGTGGTCGGCCAGGCCCACGCGTTCCGGTTCGCCCACCTCGGACGCGAGGTCGAGGAACGGCGCGGCCTCGTCGTCCATCGCGACGAGCACGACGGCGACGGGTGCTTCGGCGGTCACTGGGTCGGCTCGGCGTCGGAGGCGAACACCGTCGGCCACGCGTCGCGTGCCGCGAGGAACGTGGCGGCCGCCTCCTGGGCGCCGGCCAGCGTGTGGTTCGCTCCCCAGCCGCACTGCACCTCGTTGGCGGCGGGTACCTCAGTGGCCGTGAGGATGTCGCGCATCGTCGCCTCGACGAGGCCGAGCACGTCCTCGTAGGCGGGCTCGCCCTGCAGCATCAGGTAGAAGCCGGTCTGGCAGCCCATGGGCGAGAAGTCCAGGACGGCGTCGGAGTGGTTGCGGGAGTGCTCCGCGAACAGGTGCTCCAGCGAGTGCACGGTCGGCATCTCGAGGTGCGCGGTGTTGGGCTGCGTGAATCGCACGTCGTACTTGACGATCACGTCCCCTCCCGCGAGCTGCTTGCGGTCCGCGAGGCGCACGTACGGGGCGGCGACGGCGCGGTGGTCCAGGTTGAACGACTCGACGTTCATGCGGGGTGCTGACTCGGTCACGGGTACGAGCCTATGTCTTTTGCGCCGCCAGAACATGCGACCGGGCGTGCTCGACCGCCGCCGGGAGGTCGTCGAACAGGTGGCTCTCGTGCCGCAGCGTCCGGTTCAGGCCGACGGCCTCCAGCAGCTTGCGGTGCCGCGGCTGGATGCCCTTGACCAGCACGATGACGCCGCGCTGCTGGAGCTCCAGCGTCAGGTCGGCGAGGGCACGGGCCCCGGTGGCGTCCACGACGTGCAGGTCGGAGAGCCGCAGGATCACCACCTCGACGGGGTCCTGGAGGGTGTGGGCGGAGATCTCGCCGAGGATCCGGTCGGACGCGCCGAAGAACATGGCGCCGTTCAGGCGGAACAGCGCGATCCGCTCGTCGCCTTCGTGCGCGGCGCCGGGCAGCGGCTCGCGGTGTACCGACGCCGCCCTCGCCACGGACGCCAGCGCGAAGAAGGCGGCGATCAGCAGGCCGATCTGAACGGCGACGATGAGGTCGAACGACACGGTGATGATCGCGGTGACGACGAACGTGAGCGCGTCCGGCCGGGTCGAGGTGAGCACCGAGCGGATGGTCCCCGCGCCGATCATCCGGAAGGACGTCACCATGAGCACGCCCGCCAGCGCGGCCAGCGGGATGCGCCCCACCGGCCCCGTGGCCAGGTAGATCACGGCGAGGATCACCAGCGCGTGCACGACGGCGGCCAGGCGGGTGCGGGCGCCCGAGCGCACGTTGACCGCGGTACGGGCGATGGCGCCGGTCGCGGGGATGCCCCCGAACGCGCCGCTCGCGAGCGACGCGAGCCCCTGCCCCACGAGCTCCCGGTCGGGGTGGTAGGGGTTCTCCCCGCCCTGGTCGGTCCCGCCCTGGTCGGTCCCGCCCTGCGTGCTCGGCTGACCGGCGGCCGGACCGTCGGGCCGGCCCGCGCGCTTGGCCGACATGCTGGCGGCGACCCGCGCGGACAGCAGCGACTCGATGGCCGCCAGCGCCGCGATCGCGACGGCCGCGCCGGCGAGATCGCGGACGGCGTCCGGCGTCGCGTCGGGCAGCACCGGGAAGGGGAGCGAGCTGGGCAGCTCGCCGATGCGCGGCACCGGGGCGTCCAGCACCTCCGCGAGCGCGGTCACCAGCGCGACCGCGATGAGCGACGCCGGCAGGGCGCTCGACACCCGCGGCAGCACGAGCATCACCGCGGCGACGACGGCCACCACGGCCAGCGTCCAGATCCAGGTCGGCGTCGCGCTGCCGTGCACGACGCCGTCGACCACGCTGCCGTCGGCGACCGCACCCGACGGCCAGAGCGCCGCCCCGACCGAGCGGACCGCGGTGACCAGGGTGTTGTGCCCGGTCTCGGCCGCTACGCCGACGGCGGCCGGGACCTGCTGCAGGAAGATGATCGCCGCGATGCCGAGGGTGAAGCCCTCGACCACCGGCCACGGGATGTACGTGACCACACGCCCCAGCCGGAACAGGCCGCAGGCCAGCACTATCGCCCCGCCGAGCAGGGTCACGAGCGCCACCGAACCCACGCCGTGCTGCGCCACGATCGGGGCGAGAACCACCGCCATCGCGCCGGTGGGGCCGCTGACCTGGAGGTTCGACCCGCCGAACACCGCCGCGACGATGCCCGCCACCACCGCGGTCACGAGCCCGGCGGCCGGTCCCACCCCCGAGCTGACGCCGAACGCGAGCGCGAGCGGCAGGGCGACGACGCCCACGGTGATGCCCGCCAGGAGATCGGACCGGAGGGTGCGGGGACGCAGGTCGTAGTCGGCCTTGGAGGGCACGAGATCCCGTATGTCGGCGCGCTCCCGGATTGTTGCGATCAGCCTGGCGCGCTTGGTCATAGGCCCGCCGAAGCGGTGCTCGACGGTGTCCCCCACAAGTTAAGGACCGTAGCAAGATCACGGCCTGTTCGCCTGGTGAACGGCCTGTTCAACGGCCCTTTGATCGAGTCCCGTTTCGTCGATCCCCGTTGGTCGAGCCTGTCGAGACCCGCACCACCACGCCGCGTATTACGCTGCGAGACGTGAGCAGCAGCGACACCCCCGCACACCCCACGCTGGCGCAGGTGGTCCGCGCCCTCGACGGGCTCTACCCGCCGTCGACGGCGGAGGGGTGGGACGCCGTCGGACTGGTCGCCGGCGACCCCGCCGCACCCGTGGGCAAGGTGCTGTTCGCCGTCGACCCGGTGGCAACCGTGATCGATGAGGCGCTGGACTGGGGCGCCGACCTCCTCGTCACGCACCACCCGCTGTTCCTGCGCGGCGTGAGCTCCGTCGCCGCGACCACCTTCAAGGGATCGGTGGTGCACCGGCTGCTGACCGGCGGCTGCGCCCTGCACGTCGCGCACACCAACGCCGACGCCGCCCCGCGCGGCGTCGCCGACGCCCTCGCCGACCTCGTCGGCATCACCGACCGGCGTCCGCTCGAGGTGAGCGCCGCCGGCGAGACGCACGAGCTGTCTCACGGCCTGGCCCCGGGAGCGGGACACGGGACCGGCTACGGCACCGACCGCGGCATCGGCCGGGTCGGGCGCCTCGCCGAGCCGACCACGCTCGCCGACTTCGCCCGCCGCGTCGCCGCGGCGCTGCCCGCCACCGCCCAGGGGATCCGCTTCTCCGGCGACCCGGACGCGACGGTGACCACCGCCGCCGTCCTCGGCGGTTCCGGTGACGGCTACTTCGACGCCGTCCGGGCCGCCGCAGCCGACGTGTACGTCACCTCCGACCTGCGCCACCACCCCGCTTCCGAGCTGCGCGAACGGGCCGAGTTCGAGTCCCGCACGGCCGGCGCCAGCGGGCCGGCCGGCACCCCCTTCCTGGTCGACACCGCCCACTACGCGAGCGAGTGGCCCTGGCTGCGCTACGCCGTCGAGGACCTCGGCACGGCGCTCGCGGCGGACGGGCTCGCGGTCGAGGCCCGGGTCAGCGAGATCGTGACCGACCCCTGGACGGGCCAGGTCCCGTCCCGCTGAATCCTGGGGGCACGAGGGCGGGGTAGCGTTGGACCACCCCAGACCCCGACCGAGAGGACGCCTCCCGTGGCTACTGCACCACCCGAAGACCAGCGCCGGCTGCTGGACGTCCAGGCGCTCGACACCCGCGCTCAGCAGCTCGCCCACCAGCGCAAGAACCTTCCCGCGCTGGCGAAGCTGGCAGAGCTCGACGGCCGGATCGCCGACCTGCGCGCCTCGCTCGTCGAGTCGCGTACCCGGGTGGCCGACCTGAAGCGCGAGCTGATCAAGGCGGAGTCCGACGTCGAGCAGGTCCGCAACCGCGCGGCCCGCGACCAGCAGCGGCTGGACTCCGGCGGCGTGAGCGCCAAGGACGCCGTCGCGCTCACCGACGAGCTCGGCTCGCTCGCCACGCGCCAGGCCGCGCTCGAGGAGATCGAGCTCGACGTCATGGAACGGCTCGAGGCGCACGAGGACGCGCTCGCCAAGGTCGAGGCCGCCAACGACGAGCTCGTCGCCGAGAAGACGAAGGTCGAGGCCGAGCGGGACGCGGGCTGGGCCGAGATCGACGAGCAGGTCGCGGCGATTGCGGGCGAGCGGGCGAAGGCGGCCGACGGGCTCGACACCGCCCTGGTCAAGCTGTACGAGAAGATCCGGACGCAGCTCGGCGGCACGGGCGCGGCGGTGCTGAACGGCAACCGCTGCGAGGGCTGCCGCATCGACCTCCCGCCGGGCGACGTCGCGGCGATCAAGGGCGCGGCGCCCGACGCCGTGGTGCGCTGCGAGGAGTGCGGCCGCATCCTCGTCCGGGTCGCGGGCGCGAAGACCGGCGCGGCTGCGGGCTGAGCCCGCCCGGGGTGAGCTGGCTGCGGGCCGATCCGGGCGCCCGCCGTCGGCTCCCTTACGGACGGCGGCCGAGCGTCCCGCGCGCGAAGGCGGGCGCGAGCGGCACCAGGGCGAGCACCAGGACGGCGGGCAGCGCGAACCCGAGCCGGAGGTTGTCCGCCCCCACGAATCCTGTGAGCACCGACCCGAGCAGGGCACCCACGTAGTTGAACTGGTTGAAGCGCGCGATGACGGCGTCGGTGCGGGCGCGGTCGGTTGCGGTCGCCGAGCCGGCGTCTGTCGCTTCCCCCGCAGCACCGGCCGCCGTTCCCGCGACGGGATCGGCGTCCGTCCCCGCCGTGCCCGTAGCGATGCGGCCCGCCGCCGAGAAGCTGAGCGGTGCCACCAGCGCGACGGCGGCGCCGAGCACCGTGAAGCCCGCGACGGCCACCTGCCACGACGGCGCGAGCGCCACCAGCGCCAGCGCCGCGCCGGCCACCACCGCACCGGTCCGGAGCACCGGCGTCACGCCGAACCGGAGCACGAGGTACCCGCCCGCCAGCCGCACGACTATCGAGGTCACGAGGTAGGGGAAGGTCGCGAGCGCGACCAGGTTGCCGGGTGCGTCGAACGTGATCGCCAGGTAGGCGGGACCCCAGGCCGCCGCGGTGGTATCGACCATGTAGAACACGACCAGCCCGATCCCCACGAGCCAGATGGGCCGCCAGGGGACCGGTGTGCTGGTCGATCCCGCCTCGCTGGTCGAGCCCTCGCCGGTCGAGCCTGTCGAGACCCCCGCCGGGCTGGCGATACCGCCCGCCGGCACCCCGGGCGCGATGAGCTGCACCTCCACGGCCCGCGGGAGGAACGGCGCGAACGCCACGATCAGCGGGACCACTACGACGAACGCGCCGATCTCGGGGGCGAGGTGCCCCGTCGCGAGCACCAGCACGGTGGCGAGGATGCCGCCGGTGGTCCAGTACCCGTGCGACGACGGGAGGATGGGGCGGCCGTACCGGTGCTCGAGGTCGACGGCCTGCATGTTGCTGGTGGCGTCGACCAGGCCGAGTGCTATCCCGTAGACGGCCACCCCGCCCACGAAAAAGCCGATCGCGGGCGCGAGCGTGAGTGCCGGGACGGCGACGACCATCAGAGCGAGCCCGAGCCGGAGCATCGTCGCGCTGCCCATCCGCCGCGCCGCGCGCTCGGCGACCAGCGAGCCGACGCCCGCGAGCAGCACCATCATGAGCAGCAGGAGCGACAGGGTGACCTCGTCCAGGCCCCACCGTTCCAGGAACCGCGGCAGGCGGGTGGTGAGGCTGATGAAGACGAAGCCTTGCGCGAAGAACGCCGCGGCCACTGCGATTCGGGCGCCCGTCAGGCTGCTTGTCCTCATGACCGGACATCCAACCGCGAGGCCAGCCCAAGCGCCAGAGCCTCTTTTCGTTGTGGGCGTGATCGTTGCGCCTAAACCGGACGCGTAGGCGCAACGATCACGCCCACAAGATGGCTCAGGCCAGGACGAGCTCCAGCGTGCGCGGCCCGCGCGGCTTTCCGTCCAGCAGGTTCGCCTCGATCAGGGTCTGGTCCTTGCCCGAGCCGATCTCGGTGAGCATCACCGAGCCGACCAGCTCCTGGGCGGCCTTGAGCACGTCCTCGCTGGTCCGGGCGTCGTGCTCGCGCCGCAGCAGGTGCCCCGCGAGCACCCCGCGCGTGTGCTTCGCGTTGTGCGACACCACGGTCCGCTTCCCGTCGGTCTCGCGCAGCACGCGCACCTCCACCCATTCGGCGGCGCCGTCGCCCGTCGTCCGCGGCCGCCAGGCGGCGACGTAGGTCGCCGACCGGCAGTCGACGACGACGTCGCCCGCGGCGCGCGCGTCGAGCACCTCGGCGAGGGCGGGTTTCCAGAACGTGGCGAGGCGGCCGACGTCGGGCAGGCTCACGCCCATGCTGAGCCGGTAGGCGGGGATGCGGTTGCCAGGCGCGACGACGCCCCACAGGCCCGAGAAGGTGAGGACGCTCGCGTGGGCGCGCTGCGCTGCGCCGTCGGGCAGGGTGGCCAGGCCGGCCGCCGCGTACAGGACGCCGGTGTACACCTCCGCCGCGCGGCCCGACGGCGCCGTGTGCAGCGCGGTGTTGCGCGCGACCTCGTCGGCGAGCCCTTCGGTGACCCCGAGGACCGAGACGGCCTCGGGCTGCGCGCTGACCCTCGCGAGCTCGGCCAGGACCTGCTCGCGCCGCGCGGTGAGCTCCGGGTGGACCAGGGCGTCGAGGTCGACGGGAGCGGCGCCGTCGGGGGCGGGGGTCTTGCCCTCGGAGGGCGGGAGGAGCAACATCACCCGCTCAGCCTAAGTTGCGCGGCGGGATGGCCCGTTAGGTTGGCGCGTATGGCTCAGGTCAAGGTGTACGGGAACCGGTCGGTATGGGGCGAGCGACGCGCGGAGATCTCCGACGCGCTGCACGAGGCGCTGGTCAGCACGTGGCAGCTTCCCGCGGACAAGCGGTTCCACCGCTTCCTCCTCCTGGACGACGGCGACCTGGTCGCCCCGCGCTCGGACGCCTACCTGGTCGTGGAGATCGTCTGCTTCGCGGGCCGCAGCCGGGAGGCCAAGCGCGCGCTGATCGCGGCGCTGTACGACTCCGTTGCACCGCGACTCGGGCTTGCCGCTGAGGATGTTGAGATCGTGATCCTGGAGAGTGCTCGCGAGAACTGGGGGATCCGCGGGATGTCGGGGGACGAGCTGGCGCTCAGCTACCGCGTGGACGTCTGAGCACATCTGTTCCGGGCAGGTATCCTTACTACTGCGGACGAGTCGGTCGGACGGTCGCGTTAGGTGCCCTCGGGCGCCCGCCGAGGAACGTCCGGGCTCCACAGGGCAAGGTGGTGGCTAACAGCCACCCGGGGTGACCCGCGGGACAGTGCCACAGAAAACAGACCGCCTACGGTCTCAGGACCGGAGGTAAGGGTGAAACGGCGGTGTAAGAGACCACCAGCGCTGCCGGTGACGGCAGCGGCTAGGTAAACCCCACCTGGAGCAAGGTCAGACAGGCTGTGTTTGAGGGCTGCCCGCCCGACTCTCTTCGGAGAGGCACAGTCGGGTAGACCGCTCGAGCCCTGCGGCAACGCAGGGCCTAGATGGATGACCGTCGCCCGCGCGGGGGTAACCCTGCGTGGGAACAGAACCCGGCGTACAGGCTGGCTCGTCCGCTTTTAACGCTCTGACCTGCATCGGAGCCCCGGCCAGCGGAGCCCGGTAGACATTGGGTACACATGACTGTGTACCGTGATGGACTCAGGCTGCCGATCGCTTGCCCCTTGCAGAGATGACGCAACGGCCCCCGGAGATGATGAGTGACTCCCCCTAGGCCACGTGGCCTGCCTTCGCCGCTCAGATCCGCTTGGTCGGCATGTCGCGCAGGCAAGGTGATCGGTTGGCGCGCAGGGAAGCCGCTTGGCGGTCCGGCGCTTGCCGTGAGTAGCAGGTCAAGGCACTCCTCCGCCCGGCCCTCCCGACGATCTTTGCTCGCCAGGCAGCGCCCGTGTTCGTACCATCGTCGTACGACCGAGCAGGTCCTGAACTCTCGATCGGCCGGGAGCCTTGGCCCAACGTCGCGCGCTGAGATCCCTGGCGCAACGCGGCCAGTCTAGGACGATTCTTGAGCGTGCCGGGCCAGGTTGGGACTCGGCAGAATGAGTTCGTACGGCACGCGATCTGACGAACGGGGCGCACTTGTGGCGACGTGGCAACGGCTTGAGCGCCTGAAGGTCGCGGGTCAGGGTGAGATCTACCGGGTGAGGAACAAGGAGACCGGTGAGTTCGCCATCATGAAGCGACTCCTTAAGGCCCCTCAGCTCGCTGACTCGGATGGAGAGATGCGCCGATTCCGTCGTGAGGTCCGGTCACAGAACGCCATGGACCACGGGGGAATCATGCCGATACTCGGCTGGAGCTTCAAGGCGGACCCGCCGTTCTATGTCATGCCCGAAGCCGAGATGACGCTCGAGGACCTCATCGATCGCGACCCCACCGGTGTCGACCGAGAAGACGCGGCCGAGATCATTCTCACCGTCATCGACACGATCGGCTACGCCCATGATCAGGGCATCTACCACCGGGATATCAAGCCCGCGAACATCCTGCTGCTCGACGGCCATTGGGTGGTCGGTGATTTCGGTATGTGCCGGGACCTCTTGACCGACTCCACGACCATCACGCGGCCCAACACGATGGTTGGCACCGTGGCTTACGTGGCCCCCGAGCAATTCGACGACGGCCACGCCGTCGAGGCCAGCGCAGACGTGTACGCCCTTGGCAAGGTTTTCATCCACCTCCTGACCGGGCGACGTCCTTTTCCCTATACACAACTGGAGCACGTCCCGGCCGAGTACAAGTATCTCTTGACCAAGGCGCTGGCCGAAAAGCCGGAGGATCGCCACGCTACGGTCGCGGAGTTCGGTCGCCAGATCGAGCTTGTCGCACGCAAGTCGGACACCCTGCGCTCCGTGGAGGACAGAGGCAAGGATCTTCTCTCTCAAGGTCTCAAGGGCGACACTGGAGCCACGGATGAGCTCCTGGCATTGCTCCTTGCCGAGGCCGACGACGAGGCCCTCTACACGTCCTTCGTCGCGAAGCTGCCCGAGCCGATGCTTCAGGGCCTTGATCGTGGACGTCGACAGCGGGACCTCTCGATAGCTCGCCTCGGTCTTGAGCGGCCCGAACGTCGGCTTGCCCGCCACCGATCCGGTGATCTGCCGGTCAACGTGCATGACCTTGTTGTCGAAGTCGAGCCGATCCACGGTCAGGCCGAACGCCTCACCCTGTCGAAGCCCGGTGCACGCGGTGAACAGGATGAGGCCCCGGAACCTCTCGGGGAAGGCGTCGATGAGCGCCCACAGCGACTCGGTCGGGATCGGCTTGACGCGTTTGGGCGTCTTCTTCGGTAGGCGCGTGCCCGCGCACGGGTTCGACGTGATCCGGTTGGTATCGACGGCGGACTTGAAGATGCCGGACACGATCCGATGGGTCACCCCAACGGTCGCCGGGGCATATCCCTTGCTCTTGCCCCCTGCCAGAGCGATTGCTGCGGTCGAGAGCCACTTGACCCATGACTGGATGTCCTCGGAGTCGATCGAGGCGAGCGGTAGGTGTCCCAGCCGTGGGTACGTCCGGATCTCAAGGACCACGTCGACCTGATCCTCTGTGTTGCCGCGATGGACCTGGAGCGTGCGCCAGTGCTCGGCGTACTCCTTGAACGTGACCTTGCCGGCGTCCGGGTCGACGAAGCGACCCGTCAGAATTTCGGCCGACAGCTCGTCGCGGCGGCGCTCGGCGTTGGTCTTGCGCTTGAATGACTCGGCGCGAAGGCGCTTGCCCGGGTCGCGATAGCGGACGCGCCACCGCTTGCCGCGCCCGTAGTCCTTTGTCTTCTCGCCGTCGCTGTCGAGCCAGCGATCTTCGACCCATGCGGTCGCCATGTCAGTTCTCCTTGGGTGCGGGCGGTTCTGGGTCGGATGGTCCGACGTCGGCGCTATCCGGTTTGCGGCTGGGGCGTGCCTCGTTGAGGGCGTTCTCGATCCAGCGTCGGCTTGCGGCGTTCAGGTCTGATGCGTCGCGAAGGAATTCCTCGGCCTCGTTGCAGATGTCGTTGAGGCCGTCCCCAGCGGCTTCGTAGGCCTCGACCGCATAGGTGATGTTGCGTGCGAGCTTGGCGGCGTCACGGTCGACGTCGGCTTCGGGGTCGAGGTCGTAGAGCGCTTCGGGCTTGACGTCGAGGACGCGTGCGGCGACGAGGCCTTCGAAGAAGCGCAGCGGTCGCTGCCCGCGTTCGATCTTCTGGATGGTCTGCGGGTACATCCCGTCGACGCCGTTGCTCATGAGTGCCATGGCGAACTTCGCCTGGGTGATGCCTCGGTCCGTTCGGTACCGGCGCAGGTTGGCGCCAATGACTTCGTCTTCGTCCATGCCTCCAGAGTAACCGTTGTGGTGCGCACTGTATCGGAACGCCAGATTGGTGTGTGATAAATTGGTGTGCTACGGAGGCGGTGCGCAACCGTGGTGACACCGGGTCATCCCGTGCCGACATCGTCGAAGGAGGGTGGTGCTTGTGGCTGTCACGACGGACGCCGGAGCGGATACGGCTGCGCAGAAGGACGATCCGATGCTGCGCACTCGGGAGGTCTCTGACCTTCTGGGCGTGCCGGAGAACACGCTGCGGTGGTGGCGGTACATCGGGAAAGGGCCGGACTCGTTCCGGCTCGGTCCGCGCCGGGTGGTCTACCGGCGCTCGAAGGTGATGGCCTGGTTGGCTGCGCAGGAGGCGGCTGGTGCCAAGCACACAGCGGCCTGACTCCTCTCGGGGCGGGCGGATGAACGGGGCTCGGACACTTCGGTGTCCGGGCCCCGTTGTCGTTGACGGCAACGCCACCAGCCACCACCAGCACGCCCCAGCGATGCGCCCCGAGATGTCCGCCGACGCAGCGGAGTGGGTCATCGCCCGGGGGTCCCGCCCCGCCGTTCCCTCCTACCCGGCTTACGTGACCATGCAGACGCACGTTGCAGCGAGCTGGACGCTTGCAGCGCGTGCACCGAGCGACGGCAGCGGTACGGACCACGGCACGCGGCTGACAAGTTGCAGGCGGGCGACGGCGTACGCGGGGTTGGTCACCTGGCAACGCAGCACACCTCAGGCAGTTGAGGAGCGACGGAACCGTTGGCGTTGGTGCGATTCGGCACCGTTGGCGCGTCGCCCGCACACCTGCCGGCGCACCCTGCCCGCGCACCCCCGGGGCGGTGGTCGGCCATGACGGTCAGCATCCAGCCGATGAGCGTCGGCAACGGCACCGAGTACCTGACCGGTTCGGTGGCCAACGCCGACTGCGACGCCCCGAACCTCGGCGACGGCCTCGGGATGGACCCGGTCACCGCGTACTACACCGCGGTCGGCACCCCGCCCGGGTACTGGCTCGGACGCGGCATCGACGACCTCGGCGGTGGAGGCGTCCTCGCTGCCGGTGACCGGGTGACCACGATTCAGCTCCAGCGGCTCCTGGAAGCGGGCAGGGACCCGGTCACGACCGAACCCCTGGGACGCGCCTACCCGAAGATCGTCCCGTTGGGGGAACGGATCGATAAGCGCACCGCCGCCCTCGACCCAGCCTGAGCCCCGAGGATCGGCAGGTCGCGGTGGACCAGATCACCCAGGACGAGGAGCGGGCCGGGGACCGCCGGGCGGTGGCAGGGTTCGATCTGACGTTCTCGCCGCCGAAGTCGGTCTCGGTCCTGTGGGGCCTGTCGGACCGGACCACCAAGGCCCTGATCCTGGGCGCACACCGTGCCGCCGTGACCGACACCATCCGGTTCATCGAGGACCACGTCGCCGCCACGAGGACCGGCACCGACGCCGGGGACGGGTCGATCGCCCAGGTCGACGTCACCGGCCTGATCGCCACCGCGTTCGATCACTGGGACTCCCGCGCGCACGACCCGCAGCTCCACACGCACGTCGTGGTGCCGAACAAGGTGCGGGCGCTGACCGACGGGAAGTGGCGCACCCTGGACTCGCGGGCGCTGTTCAACGCGAACGTCGCGTTCAGCGAGCACTACGAGGCGGTCTTGTATGACCGCCTCGCCGCCAGCCTCGGCCTCCAGGGGGAACGACGCCCCGCCCGAGGAAAGAACCGCAACCCCGGGTTCGAGATCGCCGGCGTCCCCGACGACCTGATCACCGAGTTCTCCTCCCGGTCAGCCGACATCGAACCCGCCACCGACACGCTCATCGCCGCCTACCGCAAGAAGCACGGGCGGATGCCGTCGCGGGGCACGATCAACCGCCTGCGCGAACAGGCGAACCTGGCGACCCGTCCGCCCAAGTCGATCGAGTCCCTGGCCGACCTCTCAGCACAGTGGCGCCAGCGCGCCGCACGCATCCGGGGAGAAGACCCGAGCGAGTGGGCGCGGAACCTGATCGCCCGTGCGGCCGAGACACCGGGGCAGGCGTTCACCGCCGCCGACGTACCCGAGGAGGCGGTGGAGAAGGAGGCTGCTGTTGTGCTGCGTGTGGTGGGGGACAAGCGGGCCACGTGGAAGCACTGGCACCTGTGGGCCGAAGCCGAACGCCAGACCATGCACTGGCGCCTGACCACCCACCAGGACCGCGTCCAGACCGTCGCACGGATCGTCGCCGCCGCCGAGGGCGCCTCGGTCCTCCTGACGCCGCCGGAACTGGCACCCACCCCGGACTTCCTCCTCCGGGCAGACGGCACCAGCACCCTGCGCCCCAAACACTCCAAAGTGTTCACCTCCCAGGCCGTCCTGGACGCCGAGACCCGACTCCTCGACGCCATGACCCGGCGCAACGCACCCGACGTCGACACGGACCAGGTCCGGGCCGTTCTCGCCGAAGGAGTGCGGCAAGGCGTGCTGGACGCCTCCCAAGCCGAAGCCGTCACCGCCGTCGCGGCCTCCGGCCGCCGCCTGGACCTTCTCGTCGGTCCGGCCGGGACCGGGAAAACCACCACGCTGCGGGTGCTGCGCGCGATGTGGGAGCAACAGCACGGCCCCGGCACCGTCGTGGGCCTGGCGCCGTCGGCGGCAGCCGCCGACGTCCTGGGCACCGAGCTGGGGATCGAGTGCGAGAACACTGCGATGTGGCTTACCCGCCATCGCCACGGCCGCGCTTCATTCGAGGCGGGGCAACTGGTGATCGTGGACGAGGCATCCCTGGCCGGGACCCACACCCTGGACCGCCTCACCCGGATTGCGACCGTGGCCGGCGCGAAGGTGCTACTGGTCGGCGACCCCGCCCAGCTCCCCGCCGTCGAGACCGGCGGCGCCCTGAACCTCCTGGTCTCCGAACGCGCCCGCACCACCGGGGACGTTCCGACCCTGATCGAGGTGCACCGCTTCCACGCCGACTGGGAGAAACACGCCACCCTGCGCCTACGCGACGGCGACCCCGACGTCCTGAACCTCTACGCCGACCACGAGCGCATCCACGCCGGGGGCACGGACGACATGACCGACGCCGCCTACACCGCCTGGAAGGCCGACACCCAGGCCGGGCGGTCCTCGGTGCTCGTTGTGCCGGACACCGCGACGATGAACGACCTCAACCGCCGCGCCCGCGCCGAACGTGTCCTGGCCGGGCACGTGTCCGATGGCCGACACGTAATCCTCTCCGGACAGACGCGGGCGTCGGCCGGGGATCTGGTCATCACCAGGGACAACGACCGCCACCTGCGCTACGGGCGCGACGGATGGGTCCGCAATGGCGACCGCTGGAGGATCTTTCAGGTCCACCGGGACGGCTCGGTCACCGTCCAGCGCGTCGACCTCGAACCGCACACCAACCAGCGCACCGGCCGCGACGGCACGCCTTCCTGGGGCATCGTCCGCCTGCCTGCGGACTATGTGGCCGAGCATGTCGACCTCGGATACGCGATTACCGCACACCGAGCCCAGGGCCTGACCGTCGACACCGCGCACACCATCGCGACGCCGACGATGAGTCGGGAGAACCTGTACGTCGCCCTCACCCGAGGCCGCGCGACGAACACCGTGTTCGTGCCCGTGGACAAGCCTGACCGCGACCACAACCACGAACACGCCATCGGCGCAGAAATCGACCCCGACCTGCCCGAGTTGACCGCGGCACGGTCCATGCTGGCGGGCATCCTGCATCGGATCGGCGTCGAGCCCTCGGCTCACCAGTCCCGCCAGGACGAGGGACACCGCTGGGGATCGATCGCGCAGCTCGCCGCCGAGTACGACACGATCGCCACCGCAGCGCAGCGCCCTCGCTGGACACACCTGATCGCACACACCCTGGCCGTTGAAGGCTTCGCCCCACCGGACATCGCCCACGCAGTGCAGTCCGACGCGTTCGGGCCCCTGTGCACCGAACTGCGCCGAGCCGAAGCCGACGGCCACGACGTGACCCTGCTACTGCCCCGGCTCGCCGCCGCCCGCAGCCTGCACGACGCAGACGACATCGCCGCCGTCCTGCACGACCGTCTCACCCACGCAGCAACGCGCACACCCACCGGGCGGAACCGGATCGCTGGCCTCATCCCACAGGCCCAAGGACAGTTCCTCGAGGACATCCACGAGGCGCTCGACCGCCGCGCCGAACTCATCGAGGACCGCGCCCGAACCCTCGCCGGGCAAGCTCTCCGCGACCGTCAACCCTGGACCCGACACCTGCCCCCACGACCCCACGGCCCCGCCGAGCACGAATGGCAGAACGTCGTCGTTGCCGTGGCCGCCTATCGCGACCGCTTCGGGATCACCACGGACGACCCATTCGGCGAACCGCCCACCACGCTCACCCAGCGCGACAGCGCGCGCCGCGTCCGCGCCCTGGTGCGAAATCTGAACAGCACCAGCCACACACCCAGCCGACGTAGGGCGTCGCGCCGCGCGCAGGGCCCCAGTCTCGGGTGATGGGGCGCCAGGACGGGGGCTGATCTACGCCCGTGCAGAGTCCCCGAGGATGCGACAAGGGGCGTGAACGTCTCGGCGTTCACGCCCCTCGGGGATGTGGCAGGAGAGCAGGTGTCGCGTTCAGTCGTTCGTTCGCCAGGTCGGTCCGAAGTCTCCACGGGTGCCCGGCGTCGCATCGTTCAGCGCCGTCACCAGCTCCTTGACACTCTTGCCAGTCATCTCATCCTCAAGGGAGTAGTCAACTGCATCGGGGTCGGGGGACGTCGGTTCGCTCTGGATCGTGCCCTGGACTTCCCCGATGCCGAGCTCGGTTCCATCATATGGGATGACGGAATCCGAACCAAGGCTGCCCCAGCTCGCTGGATACTGGGTCCCGCCGTCTGTGAACTCAGGCTCATACACCAGCGCCATGACATAGGTGTGGTCGACCTCGACGCGCGGCTCGTCCTCAGCTGCCATCTCGATGCGTTCACCGTTCTGGAGCGCCCATCCCCAGCCGCTCCACTCGAACGTCGTGGGTGCCTCGTGGCGCGGGTCTGCCGACGTCCACACCACGTCATCGACCTGCATGGTCACCATGCGGTCCACGCCGCCCTCGCCGTTGGCCGCGTCATCTTCATCGAGTGGCAGGGCCTCGTCATCCACTGCTGTGGCGATCACAACATGATCAGCGTAGGTGACCCAGTCCTCGGCCGTGACGTTCGGGTATCGGTCAGACCCTTCAGCGATCACGGGGCCCCTGCTGCTATCTGCACACGCTGCCGTTCCGAGGACGAGCCCTGCCGTGGCAGCCATAACCAGGGCTCGTTGCATCTGTCGTGCGCTGTGTCTCGACATTGCCGCTCCTAGTAAATGAGGTTGATATTAGTTACCTGTTGCGAACCCAGGTTGTCTTGCGTCGCGCCGATCGGTGTTCTCAAGCACCCGAGCGCCGGATCGGTCTGTGACTGCACGGGATAGGCCTGCGCGCCATGAGTCAGCCCCACGGCGTGACCCGCCTCGTGGCAGATCAGACCCCTGCTGGAGTACAAGTCCGGCTGAATGTCGACATAGTGCTGGTCGCACTCGTACCCGGAGGTCGGGTCGTTGCACCACGTGATGCCATCGTTCGTGCCGGGTACAGCACTCTCCTTGAGGATGAGGTCCGTCTCGTCAGCGCCGCTGTACGTCGGGGAGGTGTCCTGTGCGACGGCGAGGTCCGTGGGCGCGTACTCGTCGTTCAGCACGTCGGCTACCCGGGTCTTGTCCCCGGCCTCGAGTGAGCTCTGGCTATAGAAGTACCACCAGCCGCCGTCCGTCTTGCACAGCACACCGCTCGTATCACCCCCAGCGCTACATGTCGGGGAGTAGGTCTGGGTCGGGACCAGATTGTCCGCGGCCCAGACGGTCGCCGCGGTTGCTATGACGACTGCCACGGCACCTATTACGGCGGTCATTGCTTTTCGAGCAATACTTCGCTTGGAACTTTCCATGAAGTCACCTCTGATGGTGTGGTCTGCATGTTGCGTTCAGATAGATCCTCCGGACGCCACACACGACCTGACCAGGAAAACAGCGGGTGAAGCCGTCGTGCAGGATTTCGCCATTCGGTGCGGCTCAGCGTCGACACCATCTGCGGCGAGGATGGGTCTGCCAGCGTGGGCGGGTGGGCGGCACGTCTCCGGTGGCCGGCTAGAGGCTGTTGAGTGGAAGTTCGAACCCGGCTGGGCCGCTGCTGGTGGTGACGCTGCGCCACTGTGCGCGGCGTCGGCCTTCGTCGCCGCGCGGGAACGGCAGGCGCGCCTCCAGGGTGGCGGTCTCGATGGCGCGCATCGTGGTCCCGACGCCGGACGGGATCGGCGCGTGCCGGGCCGAGTGACCGTCTTGGAGGGTCCAGACTTCGCACCGGGACAGGTCCGGCCCTGTGCCGTGCCACACCCTCAGCGCGGCCGGCCCTGGCGCCGTCTGCTCAGCCACGAAGATCTGTTGTGCGAGCGACGACAGCGAACTGTCCACGGTCGGGACGAGCGAGCGCAGCACAGGTAGGACCCCGGCTTCGGTGATGGTGCCGGTCGTCTCGTCGGCGGCACTGCGCACGATGGCGGGTGCGTGTCCCATCGCGATCGAGCGTGCGGCCCACGCGAACATCTCGCGGTCGTTGACGCCGTCTCCGACCGCCACAGTGCGATCGGCAGGGATGCGCAGTTGCTTGCGCACGTCGTCGAGTGCAGCCGCCTTGTTCACACCGGGCGCGGTGAGGTCGAGCCAGTCGAAGTCCATTGCGGTGACCGTGACCCCGGTAGCGTCCAGGGCGTCGGCAATCCGGCGGATGCCCGGAGCAGCGAGCACGACCCGGGTAGCAGGCTCGGATGCCAGGTCGACGAGCGTCGCTGGCTTCTGCTGCCCGTTGAGTTCCCCCGGCGCGAACGGGATGTTCGTTCTCCAGCCCCAGCCGACCTCCTCCACCGCGACCCGCACACCCGGGACCAGGTGCACCGCACGGCGGATGACGGGGCCGGGGTCGAATGTGCGGGCGGCCACGACGTCGTACCCGGACGGTGCGGATCGGTCTAGGCGGACGGTCACTGAACCGTTGGAGCACACCGCCGACCCGTCGGTGAGTCCCAGCCGGAGCGCGATCGGCAGCAGCCCGGCCAGCGACCGCCCCGTGGCGAGCACGATCTCGTGTCCGGCGGCGCGGACGAGGTCCAACTCCTCGACCGTCCCGGACGGGATTCTGCTCTCGGCGTCCACGAGCTTCCCATCAATGTCGAGCGCCAAGAGGGTCCGCGTGCATGTGACCGTTGCGGCGCTCATGGGGTGACCGCCCGGCGCAGCACGGACCGGACCTGGACTTCGAAACCGTCGAGTTCTCCGGTCCACAGCGTGTTGCCGGGCACGAACATGCGGTGATCCAGCGGCACGTCCAACCCGAGTTCGCGGGCGATGTGCTCGCCCTCTTTGAGGTGGGTCGGCTGGAGACTGACACGGTTGCGCGTCACGGTCACCAACTCGATGCGGTCGGCCCCGACGAGGGCCACAATGCGTGACGCTGCTGTGAGTCCGTCGCCGATATCCATCGGGCACCGCCCTTCGCTGTTGGTGGCCATCGCGCTCTGCACCGGCTTGTGTGACTCATCAAGGCGTCGCGTCGTTGCTGCTGTGCTCTTCACGGGACTCTCCGGAATTCTGCAAAGCCATCTGGGGTGCTCGCCGGGAGCGAGCGTGGTGGCTAGTCTTGTTGCGTTCTGATCGGCCGGGCAGGGCAATCAACGGGGCATTCTGGGGGCGTCCTTCTGGGACGACTACGCGTCCTGCGAGGGGGGACTGAGTAGTGGGCAATGACCTACTCCGTGCGCGGCGCGAGGCGCTGCCGTCCCGCCTGCGCTCCGGGGAGCCGATGTCGCGCGCGGAACTCGCGGAAGCCGTCAACGCGCACGTCTGGGTGACAACGGGCCAGCGCACCACCCTCGACGCCCATGCGATAGCCCGGTACGAGCGAGGTCAATCACGGTGGCCTGGAAAGCAGTACCGCGACAGCTTGCGTGCCGTCCTTGGAGTCGATACGGAAGCCGAGATCGGCTTCTACAGAACGAAGCGCGGCAGCGCGGCGCGGGAGGTTGGTCGATTGTCCACGTGGGACATGGATACGCTGACCGGGCTGACTGACCTGGGGAGCAAGTTCGTGGATCTCACCCGTCGAGGCCTTCTCGGCGTGGCAGCCTACTCGGCCATCGCCACCGCGCTACCAAGCGACTCGTGGTGGTCGGAGATGGCCCGCCGATCCGCTGAGCGTGCCGCACACGGCGTTCGCTCGGTCGGACGCGGCGACATCGAAGCGGTGCGTGAGTCCGTGACGTTCTTCTCCCGGATGGACCAGCGGCACGGCGGCGGACACGCGCGAGCCGCGGCCATGCAGTACCTCACCGACGACGTGAACCGACTCCTGAACGGTTCGTTCGCGAGCAACACTCTCAGAAGAGAGATGTTCTCCGCCGCCTCCGAGCTGGCCTACGTCGCAGGCTGGATGGCCTTCGACAACGCCGAGCACGGCATCGCCCAGGGCCTGTTCACCGCGTCCGTCAAGCTAGCCGCGGAGGCCGAGGACCCCGCGATGGCAGCGCACACGCTGAGGGCGATGGCACACCAGGCGATCGACCTCGGCCACTTCACCCAAGGCCATCAGCTCGCGGCAGCGTCCGTGGACGGCGACCGCTACGAAGCCGCCGCGCCACGAGAGCGCGCCCTGCTCGGCGTCGTCCACGCCCGAGCGCTCGCGGCGACGGGGCAGAAAGGCGCGGCAACATCAGCGCTCCTCCAAGCCGAGCGAGACCTTGCAGCCGCCACGCCTGGCGACGACGAACCCGCGCGGGTGTTCTTCTTCGGAGAGGCATCCCTGGCGCACGAGACCGGCAACGCTCTTCGCGACATCGGAGACCTCGCCGGCGCCGAACAACAGCTCGAACACTCCGTGGCGACCCGGAAGGCATCAACCTTCAAGCGAACCCACGCCGTCACGCTGGGCTACCTCGCAGACGTGCAAGCCAGGCGCGGCGAACTCGACCTCGCCTCCGCCACCTGGAGCACGGCCCTCGACGCGATGGACGGCGTGCAGTCGGCAAGGGCTCGCCAGACCATCGTCGAGATGCGATCGGCGCTCGCCATCCACAAGGCCACCAACTCGGACGTCGCTATTCTCGACGAGCGTGCTCGTGCCTATCTAGCCGCGACGAACTGATCTTCGGAGGAATGTTGACCGGCCCCATCGTCATGACCCCTGTCGCTCGTGTCGTCGGAGGGCGCATCGAGCCGACCGATGACTACTGGGGCGGCACACGATCGATCATCCGGATCGAACCGGACGCCTACACCGAGGCGTCGGTTGCCGGTCTCGATGAGTTCTCGCACCTTGAGGTCGTCTTCTTCTTCCACCTGACCGACCAGGCCGACCTCAACCCTGGTGCGCGCAGGCCGCGCGAGAACCCGGAGTGGCCCGAGGTGGGGATCTTCGGGCACCGGAACATGCGCCGCCAGAACTGGATCGGCGTCTCGCGCTGCCGGCTCTTGTCTATCGATGGCCTGGACTTGCACGTCGAAGACCTCGACGCCGTTGACGGGACACCGGTGCTTGACATCAAGCCGTGGTTCGCCGAGATGGGGCCGCGTGGCGAGATCAACCAGCCAGCGTGGGTTTCCGAGATGCTTAGCGCATATTTTGCTCCCGCACGAGACTAACCGAGTACCTCTCCGGTGTGACTCTCAGGATCGCTGACATGCCAATAGCTGGACCAAAGTGGGCAAGGACCGGTGTCCATGCAGCGCCGCTTTACGGATGCGTAGTGACCTCACGCCGGCCACGCACTTGGCTAAATTCGAAGTTTCTCCGATATTTCCATGGCCCGGTCGACAAGAAGTAGCACGCGTTTCCTTTTTGCGCCGGGTCTTGTTGCAAGCAAATAGGTAGCCACGTCTTTGACTTCCGTTGTCCTGTCGCGCTGGAGTCCTTGGTTCTTGCTGCCAACGATTCCCAGCCCTCTGCCGCCTTGACGGGGGCCGATGCAGTCGTTAAGAAAAGTGCGGCTACCCGAGCTCTGGTGTGCAATCACATTCCGCACTGCCCGCAACAGCGTAAGCACGCACTCGTCCTCGGGATCTCCGACGATGCTCCTAACCAGGTCGGCATGGCTCTTGTCCAAGTGCTGACCGGACTCCGCTGCCCAGGACTCGCTGTCTTTGAACGTAACGTTGTAACCGTCTGGATCGATGAGGGCGTCAATCTGCTCGACCGTGAGACGATTGGGCAATGATGTGGCTCCGGGGCTCACGGCCTCGATTAAATGTCTTGCATTCGATTTCTTGAGTGCGCCATCGAGTTCGAACTGCTTAAGAGCAACGAAGATCGAAGGCATGCGCGATATGGCGGCCAGGTGCCAGCGATGCTGGAACAGTTCCCACTCGCATCCAAGACGGAAAGCTAGATCTGTCGATATTCCTTTCCGGAGCGACCTCTCGTTCCCGCTGCCTGTCACCACATCGTGAAGCAATAGAAATCGTTCAGTGGCGGCGCTCATCGTGGCTTGAAAGTCGTTGATTACCTTGTTGAGGTCCTGAGTTCGTGGCAAGTGACTCGCCTCCCTTGGTTGCATTTAATCTGTCTGTTGCCGATCGGGGGGCCTGAACTACCGGGATCACCATGCCGCTCATTGGCAGCTGAACTTGCAATGCCGCTGAAGTCGCTGATCGAGATCGTCCTGCTGTAGCCGGCGCAGAGGGGGCGCGGAGAGTGATCAGCGGCCAAAGAAGCACCCACGCCTCTCTCGCGTCCGCCTCCATGGTTAACGCTTGAGGAGAAGTGATCCGGCTGGAGGGTGAACGGGCGGGCTGGGCGCACATTCTTCAGCAGCCACATGCAGTCGTAGCGGTGCGTCGTAATCTCGTCATGGAGTCAGATTGGTGTGTTTGTGTGCCATGTGCCGTCCGCCGCGATGCTCAGTTGGTAAGCCTCGAACGTTTGCTGGAGCGTCCACAGTTCCCGAGGGTCGTTTCGATACTCGGTAAGGAGCGTCCCGTCTTTGCCGGTCAGGTGCAGTGCCAGGAGGCGAATGATCCATCGGTTGATGTGGCTGACCAAGATCGATTTCCGAGCGTCGGGCAGATTGCCTCGGTCGGCGTGCTTGATGGTGTTGTAGTTGTCCGCGATCGCTCGTGCTAGGCCCTCGGTGGCGGCGATCTGCTCGGGCCAACTGATGTCGAGCACGTGGATGCACCGGTACGCGTGGGTGGCCGTGGTAGGCATACCGCGGCCGTTATAGGTGGTGCTCTCGCCTTCGCGTGGCCCAATCTCTCGGCTGGCCGCTTCGAGGCTTGTAAAGGTGGACATCACAGTCTCCTCGACCAGTACCCCTGGACGTCCGAAAGCATTGACTGCCGGGAGGATGAACCGTTTCCACCTCTTGTAGTTCTCGGCCCACGTCTCCAGGCCGTCGTGACCGATCTGCGCGAGGTAGGCGATGGGCCGTTCCTTATGGTCAGGCATCGGCAGCGAACCGTCACGGACCGTACGGGTGCTGACTAGGTCTACGAACGGTGTATCGATGACCTCGCCGTTCGCGAATCGGTCGACGAAGCGCTGATCACGAAGTCTGTGACGCCGGAAGGCGATCCGTGACCCGTAGAGCAGCACGAGGAGATTGGCGACCTTTCGCTGCTCTACGAGATGATCGAGGAACGGGCGTGGTTGAGGGAACGAACTGTCGAGCACGACATCATCGGCGATGAGATGGCGACGCCCGCGGTCATCGTCTTCCTGTGAGGATCGCCAGACGGACTCCAGTGTGAGTGTGGCCTCGCCCTGCTCCCAGGTGACAGGCTCAGCGCTCTGAACGTTCACGGTGTAGCTCCTTGCACGGCTGATGCGTCCGTCAGGCTCGCTTGCCAGATCCGCGCTCACCGAAGTCAGTCCGGTCCAGTCGTTCAGCCGGTCGAGCCAGCTTCTGATCTGCTCTACCTCCAAAGGATCCGCCAGCGCGCCGTCACGGTGAGATAGGACGGTTTCGCCCGCCTGGATGGTCCCACGAGCCGCGGTCAACCCGCCCGGCAAGGAGTGCCCATCCCAACGGAGATCGAACAATGAGATCGGCCCCTCGACCGACTGGAAGAGCAGGTTCGTAGGCGGTGTCCGGGAGTCGAACCACTCCCGCACGTGGGTGAACTGCCCAGTCTCGTCCCAGGTAAGGAAGGGAACCTCGATGAGAACTCCGCGCGCTTTGTCGAGCGTGAGCGTCGCACCGACGTACGGAGTCCCTTCGACCCCATCAACAAGCAACCCCGCAAGAGCCTGCCCGGACTTCATGTACTCGATCACCATCGCGTCTGCCCTCCAACAAGACAACGACCCGATCTTGACGACCAACCGACTGCGCCGCCAGCATCCGCCTGGGTGAACTCGACGTCGTAGGGGATTCGGCCCTGTTAACTGGCTGTTTTCGTTGCCGAGTGCCGTGCGCCCCGGCCACCTGGCATGGAGGCTGACGGGTGGCAAGAGATGTGGAACAGCCGCTTCTCGGCATCAGTGGCGCTCCAACGAGGGACTGATACATGATGTGGCACGCGGGGCGGGACAGGCGCGGGGCTGCTTCAAACCGCGTCGGCGGGACCAGCCGCTCGCGCGCTGCTTCAAAGTCGGCGGTGCACCTCACGCTTGACCTGCGCGGCTAGCTCATCCACCGCTACGCCGTACTCATCAGCAATATCTCCGAGCGCCATCCGCATAACCAGGTCGCGGGTCTCCTCGGGCTGGTCACGTACGCGGTCGCTGCGATATCTGAAGTAGCCGTGCCCGTCGACCTCGACTGGCACGTTCATGCTGCGGGATGCGTGGAAGCGATGGAGTAGGGCGAAGCATGCCCGCGCCTTCGCAGCTACGGCGTCAGTGGCGTCGATCAGCAGCAGCGCGTTCAGCTGGTCGATCTGCTCGGTGGGCAGGTCGGCCAACTTCACCTCACGCGAGAACACGGCCGATTGCGTGTACTCGCGGCGGCCCATGAGCATGGTCAGTAGCTCGACATAGAGGTCGCGCCGCGCCGTATGGCTCGCTATGCGGCGGTCGAACAATTGCCGACCGAGCAGGCCGACTGCCCCGGCGAGGATAGCGATAGCCCCACCGACCACGGCAGGCACGAGGTCATCGTTCAGGGACTCAATGCTGAGCTTCGACAGCGGGGCTGCCCAGGTGCCGCGCCGGTGGACGGGCTCACAGGGTGGCAAGTACTTCGAACGCCCGGCGGAGCCTGTGGCCAGCGGATGTTCCGGTGTGCCGGTGTCAAACAGCAGTACGGCGTGTAGCTCATGCGGGACCGGTCCCCGGTTGCGGGTGCTGCGTCCTACCGGTTCAGCCTCTGGTGGAGGCACGGTCAACCTCTCCGGCTCGCAACGTTCGTGGCGAGTCCGAGGGCTTGCAGCGGCTTGGCCCGGCTGATAGCAGCGCGCGGACACGGAAGTTCACCCGGCCGTCTCGGGTGAATTCATGCGATATCGCCATGATCTGCTTGGTAACCCCGTTGGTTGCGGCTTAGGGTCCTCGGCGAGACGAGCGGACTGGTATCCGTCTGACGTGCCCCAGCTCACCGACGTGTGTGAACCGAGGCGCTGGACGCGGCGCATCTTCCAGGATGCCCGTACGGACGCCGGATCCTCTGGCCTTGCTGGGTGTGTCCTCCGCCTTAATGGACTGCACGCCGAGGATTGGCACGCAGCTGCCCGCACGGCGGTGCCGTTTAGGCGCCAGCGATCTTCATATGAGTGTTCCAAACCGGACGACGTAGGAATTGGTGGAGGATGCAGGTGCGCGGTTCGAGGCTTCTCAGCGCAGTCGCAGTAGTTTCGCTATCGGTCAGTGTATGGCTGGCACCAGCCTCGACCGTTGCGACCGCCGTAACGAAAGCGAGCGAATCAGGCCGGGTGGACGTGGTCCCTGCCACGCCGCCGAGGACCGGACCCACAGAGCCAGTTGCGTCCGTGCCTCCATTGGGTACCAACGTCGAGATCCCGGCGGGCAACTTCGACCCGGTGACGCCTGTGTCGGTTCCCAACATGTCCTACCAGCACAACGGTGTTCCGGGGATCGGGCGTACCCGGGGTGTTTCACCGACTGATGGCGAGCGGAACGTCGGAACGACTCCAACCCTCACAGGTGGAACCGTTGGGAAGAAGCCGGCGGAGGGCGTGGAATGGCGCTACACGGTCTGCTGGGTTCGCGCAGACGACTGTGACACAGCGCCAGCGGCTCGGTCCGGCTGGACCTCTGCATCGTCGTGGAAGGTCCCCTCCGGCAAGCTTGCTGCCAGCGCCACCTACGTCTGGTTTGTGCAAGTCCGGATCGGGGGCTACGAGATGTTGGAGCTCGCTCGGTCGGCGTACTGGTTCTCCACGGGAGACAGCATGGCGTCTCCAACGACTGGCGATGAGCAGATTCGGCTGCGATCGCCCGCGATGCAGTCGCGGATATCCACTCTGCGGCCAACGCTCGAAATGGCTCTTGTCCACGCGGCGCCGGACGACTACGAGTATTCATTCACGGTGTGGCTGTGTCAGGACGACAATTGCTCAACCACCACTCCGGTCGCCGACTCGGGCTGGATCACCAGAACGAGCTGGCAGGTTCCGGCAGGTGCGCTGGTCTGGGGCGCGACATACAAATGGACTGCCGATTCACGTAGCAATCAGTACATCAGTTTTCTCTACACGCCAGAGAACACCTTCGCCACGACGGTCCCGGTCCCAGCCGGCGCCTCGTTCGGCCTGGACTCTCAAGCCACCCGAGTAGCGGGAGTTAGCCTTTCCGATCGGCATTTCGAGCACACCGCGACTGACGCCATTCTCCCAACCGCCGGAGTACCTCTTGCGCTGGCGCGCAACTACTCGTCGTCTAATGATGCGGTCGGAGCCTTCGGGCGTGGCTGGTCCTCAGTCCTTGACATGAGCGTTGAGTCGACCACTACTGGCATGATCGTGAATCTCGCTGACGGGCATCAGGTCGGCTTTGGCAAGAACGCCGACGGCAGTTTCGGGCCGGCGGCAGGCAGCCAGCTAATGTCGTTGGAGTCATGCAGCAGCCCGTGCATGGCAAAATATACGGACGGCAGCGGCACTGTGTTCCAGTTCGGGGCCCTCGGCGTGACTTCCATCCGCACACAGGATGGTCAAGTCACCGAATTCACGCGCGCGATTGACAGTCGAATCACCGGAATCACCGACGTGACATCCCAACGCTCCTTCAAAGTGATCTGGGCTGGGTCCAGGGTGACGGCCGTTGACCTTGTCGGTGCGCCGACCGGGGCCCACTTCCATTGGCGCTATCTGTATGACGGCGAGAACCTCAGCTCGGTGTGCCGTCCAGCGGCAGAGAACATCTGCACGTCCTACAGTTACGTCGGTACCCCCGCGCTCCTGTCCGCTGCGACCACGCCGGACGGGGGCGGGTCAACGACCATTACCTACAGTGCAGGTGCAGTCGCGCAAGTCACCAACGGGAACGGCATCCATCGTTTTGCGTCCACCAACATCACGGGCGGAAAGCGCGTCACTGTCACCAACGGAGCGGGTGCTGTCGACACATACGAGATCGACGGCTGGGGCCGCACCCGAAAGCTGACCAACAGTAGGGGTGGCGTCGAGCTGTGGGGATTCAACAACGACGGACAGACCAAAGCCTACAAGCCCGCCGACGGGTCATTTGTTGCCTTTGGGTATGACGATGAGGGTCGCTTGCGGCAAAAAGTGACTTATCCGGAACACGCCGCACACGGTGAGCAAGGCACCGAGGACTATACGGTCGCCTATGGCATCGAGCAATACGAATACATCTCGTCGGGCACCGCTCAAGGGCGACCTCGTCTGGTTACATCTCCGAATAGCAACTACTACTTCTACAGTGGCTTCTTCGACCCCCCTACGCTGACCGAGCTTCGCGCGAATGCGGCAGTGGAGTACCAGTACGACGCGACGGGCCGCATTTCGAAGATCTATCACGGGTCGTCAGTAGGATCGCCCCGCCCCGCCGAGACCTACACGTACACCACCGGCGACGAAGTGGCGGAAGCGGGCGGGACCATACCGAGCGGCTTGATCGAGACGGTCACCGATCCCGGCGGCAACGTCACCCGGTTTACCTATACCAAGCAGGGGCAGCTGGCGGTCGTAACTGACCCGTTGGGCGCGAAGACCACTTACTCGTACGACTGGGCAGGGCGGCTGCTCAAGACGGTCAAGAGTGGCGAGGGCGTGGCGAGCCAGACCACGACGTACACGTACACCGACACCGGGTTGGTGGAATCGGTTGAGTCCGCGGCCACGATGAACGTGATCACCGGCGGGCTACATCGGCAGCGTGTGACCTTCGAGCACGACGGGGACGGGAATGTCATCCGTGAGATCTCCCGAGACCTGGAAAGCGGTAAGGAGCGGTCGGTTTCCTACGAGCTGGATCCGTTCGGGCGAGTCCTGTCAGCCACAGATGCCGACGGTGTCGTGCAGCAGCGCAATACCTACGACGAGCATGGCAACGTCGTGGCTCGTACGGACGCGGACGGGCGGACCGTTGAGATGACCTATTCACCGGAGGGCGACCTGCTCCGCCAGGCGGCCGTGACCGGTGAAGACGGCGGCGAGTCTCAGGCGGACCTGGCGTCCTACACGTACGACAAATCTGGTCGGGTACGGACCAGGACTGACCGCTCCGGCGTCACTCGCCAGTACTCCTATTACATGGATGACCGGATCGAAGAAGTCATGGCGGTCAACGTCCCTGATGGAAGCGGTGGGACCCGCAAGGTGCGTGAGAGTGCCTACCTGTACAACCAGGCGGGCGATATCGCGCTCGCGCAGGAGAACGGCACGACCACCCAAGTGACGTACGACCGCGTGCGACGGCCCGTGTCGATCGCCACCAACGACGGCTCTGGGCCCGAGGGCGACACTGGCGTCAAGCGAGAGACACGGCTGACGTACGACACGCGCGGCCTGATCACGCGGGAACAGGCTATGGGCGGTGACACGCCGATCAGCGTGACCACCAACTCGTACGACGGTGCGGGCAACCTCGTGCAGACCTCAGTCGGATCAGCAGCCGACGATCCGACAGCCTCCACGATCCGGATCGACCGGGACGCCTTCGGACGCGTCGTGATCGCGACAGACCCGCGCTCGACCACCGAGAACCCTCTGGAGACCCGCTACTCGTGGGACGGGCTGGACCGGGCCGTGACCGAGACATCTTGGTCTCCTCAGGGTGAGTTGATGTCCCGCTACGGGTATGACGCGTTCGGAAATCAGACGAACGAGGAGTTCCCGTCCGGCGCACGTGTCGACCGGACCTTTGACGCGCAGGACCGGATGACGTCTCAGACCCGACCGTATCGGGTTGGAGACGAGCGAGAGGTCGAACGCTGGAAGTACACGCCTGGTGGCTTGCTGCAGGAACAGGCCGACCCGATCGGTATGACCTCGACGTACGAGCACGATGCACTCGGGCAGATCACGTCGACGACGCGGACGCTCGGTGACGAACAGAGAGTCGAACGCTACGCCTACGACAAGGCCGGAAACCCGGTCCGGTACGTTGATCCGGAAGGCGCGGTCACGACAGCGGCATTCGATTGGCGTGGCAATAAGACAGAGCAGACCTTTGACGCTGACGGTATCGCCGCGACTTGGCGGTACACATATGACGAGCTCGGGCGTCTGACGTCGGAGACGAGTCCGGAGGGCGAGGCAACTCGCGCCCATTACAACGCGCTCGACGAGATCGTGTCGATCACTGATGTGACCGGTCGGACGGTGGAATTTAGTCGCGATCCCGCGGGACGGGTCGTGGAGCAACGTGATTCGCATGGCGCGACGACCTGGGTCAACTACGACTATGCCGATAACCCGGTGCGGCTCTCGCTCGTGGATCCCACCTCGGATGCGGTCCTGCGCAGCTGGGGTTGGACCTATGACCGTGCGGGCCTGCAAACGCGACAGGTCGACCCGCTGGGCGGCGTGCGGGAGTTCACCTACGACCAGCGGGAGAACCTGACCGAACTTGTCTACGAAGACGGTGCCACCTCGCGCGTCGAGTACGACCTGGACGGCAACCCGGTCACGTTCACCGATCAGCGCGGGAACAAGACCACCGCGACGTACACACCGAACGGAGACCTGACGGCATTGGTAGAGCCGGCAGTAGCGGGGGCGACGGAGCCGGGGGACCGGACGTTCACCTGGGACTACGACGCGGCTGGCCGCGAGATCGCATCCTCCACACCTGACGGCGTCGCCACGGCAACCACGTACAACATCGACGGCATGCCGACCAAGGTCACCGCCATGGACGCTGACGGTACGAGCGAGCGGACCTTCACCTATGACGCGGCCGGTCGCATGACGGGCTTCTCGCATCCCGACGGTGTCCAGGAGGTCTCCTACGACGACATGGGGCGACTGACCACATCTGACGGTCCGGTAGGCGACTCGGCCTTTACTTACGATCGGGACGGCAGAATGCTGTCCCAGACCGACGCCGCCGGAACCAGCACCTACACCTGGGACGCGGGCGATCAGTTAGCCTCAGCCGAACTGCCCGACGGCGACGTCTACGAGTACCAGTACGCCAACGGCGACTTGGTCGCGGTGGACGGGCCGAGCACCTCCGAGCGCCTCGAGTGGGACCTCCTGGGCAACGTCACCAGCCAGGCCGTGACCTCCGGGACACAGCAGGTCGTCCAGGACACCTACACGCATGACGCAGTGGGCAACCGCCTGAGCGTTAACTCGAACCGGAACGGCGGGACTCAGACCGGGTACGAGTACGACTTGCGCAACCGGCTCACGGGATGGACAGATGCGTCCGGTGACCACACGGTCAACTGGGACGCCGCGAACAATCTCATCGCCGTGGATGGCCAGACACGCGAGTACAACGCTCGCAACCAACTGCTGAGCATCGGTGCCCGGACCTTCGACTACTCGCCGGCCGGCCTGCGAACCCGTTCCGGTCAGGACGAGTACACCTACGACCGGTTCGGACAGCTGACGTCGGACGGGAACCATACCTTCGCCTACGACGGGCTTGGACGCATGGTTGCAATCGATCAGCAGCAGCTGGCTTACTTGGGACTTGCGCGTGACCCATCCACGATCGGGGATACGGCCACAACTCGCGACCCCCTCGGTGGCCTGCTGGAACTCGGCGGCTCGCGCGCGATCTCTGACCCGCACGGAGACATCATCGCGGTAGCTGCGTCGGACGGTGCACAGACAGTCGCCTATGACCCGTTCGGGCAGCCGACCGAATCGATCGTCGCGAACGGTCCGGGATTCCAAGGGGACGTAACCAGCGGTGGCATGGTCAACATGGATGCCCGCTGGTACGACCCAAGCACCGCGACGTTCATCACCAGGGACAACATCGACCTGCCGCTCGACGAGCAGAACCGGTATGCGTACGCGATGGGCAACCCAGTCCGGTATTCCGACCCCACGGGTCATTGCGCCATGGCTGCGCCGGTCTGTGCCGGCGCTGCTGGAGGTGGTGCCGTTGCCGGGCCGCCCGGGGCGGTCGTGGGTGCAGTCGCCGGTCTCGCTGTCATGGGTATCGCCGCGCTGGCATACAACGAAGCTGGCTACTCCCTGTCCGACACCAACTTCTCCTCGTGGTCCTACACACTGCCAGGCCGTTCGCCGTCCGAAACCGCCTCGTCGCGAGCCACCACGAGCGCCGCAGCGCTCACATCATTTGGTACCGCCGCAGGGCTCGGATCGATCTCGGTCCCGGACATGAGCGCTGCCGTTCCACGAACCGGCGGCTACACATACAGCTCCTCTTCCTATGACTTCAGCCAGCAGGGAAGCAGCATATCCACAGCGAATGCCAATATATCCAGGGCAAACGCAAACATCTCTAATATCGTCGCTGGGATATCCCAGATCAGCGCAAGCATCGCCCGGATCAACATTCCCAAGATCGACATCAACATCCCGAAGATCAGCATCGATATTCCCGAGATACGTATCAACATCCCCCAATTTGGAATCGACCGCCCCTCGTGGGCCTACCCAGATCCATTCGTGGCAGCGAACGTTCGGCCCGTCGGGCAGGCGGCTGGGGGTGTTTCGACGGCACTGTGCGGTGTGGCCACGGCAGCGTGCACCGCAACCATTGGCACGCTCGGTGCCTCGTGCGCTGCGCCCGGCGCGGGACCGACAGCCTGTTCGCCAACACTCGCGGCGCACCTGTGGGCTGCGGTGCCCGAGGCTGGAAACACCGCCGCCTCCGGAGCGGCAGCGGGAGCAGGTGCCAACGGTGCTCGCTCGGAGTGTGGTCCCGACCAAGTGTTGACCGAACTCGGTTGCCAGGATCTACTGAAGATCCTGCAGGATAAGGTCAACGAGGTGCGCGACAGCTTGCGTAGCAATAAGTCTCTGAGGGACGATGCGCTTTCTGACGCGGAGTTGAAAGCCGAGTCGGAGAAGGCATTCCTTGAGCCGATGAACAACGGTAAAGCGATCGAACGAATCGTCGCAAGGGATCCGCTGATCCGCCGGCACTTCGAGCACCAAGGGGGTGCCAGCCGTCCGGACTTCGTCGCCAGGACAACGAACAAGATGTATGAACTCACGACGAACAACCCGTCGACGATCGCAGACCACCTTCGCAGGTCGTACGTTGCTGCCGAGCGCATCGCTAAGTATGTGCCGTGGAAATTTGGGAGCTGATGTAGTGCCAGGCAAGAGGCTGGATATTCGGGGTGCTGAGCTACGGCGAGGGACCGTCTTGACAGGGATCCGTGCTGAAGGCGTCACTGTGACTGACTGCTGGAGTGACTGGGGTCCCCCCGACGAGGCTCGACCACGGTTGGAGGACATCTCCATCACTGACGTTCGACTGCGGGACGTTGCCCTCAACGGTGCTGTCCTCAAGGATGTGACCATTGATGGGCTCGACACGGATAAGCGGTCGATGCTCTTCGACGCCCTCGAACTCGAACACGTCATCCTGCGAGGACGCGTGACTACGGTCATTCTCAATCCACGCCACCCGTCTCCCGAGTACGAAGCCGAGTACCTGAATGTGATTCGCGCGCACGAGGCGTCGGTGGACTGGACCCTCGACATATCTGAAGCGGTGGGCAAGGTCACGCTTCGGGGGCACAACGCGGAGCTCGTCCGGCGAAATCCTGCCACTCAGGCATTAGTGCGCCAAGAAAATGTGAGTGACGGCAAGTGGCGCGCGCTTGACATGGGGGTCAGTGAATTCGAGATCACCCTGAATATGCTCTCAGAGCGCGGATGGGCTAATACGATCCTTTGTGCGGATGAGACACGTAAGGACATATTTGAGTCGCAGTTGCGTGTCTTGGACGCGCTTCGAGCGGAAGGGATCGCGGACCAGGAATGATCAAGAGCAGAATGCGTCGAGGCGGAGAATGGCGCACCGCCCTCGTCGTCGCGGCCATCGTGGTGGTGAGCGCGGGATGCGCTGCGTCGACAAGTGACACAGCGGCTGGTGGCGAGACACCGCCGATTCTGGATCCGACGCCGTCACTTGACCCTGCCTCCGCGGAGTCGTGTGCTCTCCTGTCGGTGGAAGTGACGCGGGCCGCGGATGAGGTCACCTCCGCGTTTGGAGTCTTGGACGAGGATCCGCGTAGCGCAGTTGCCCGGCTTGACGATGCGGCCTTGTCCTTCGCTCCAGAGAACGAGGAGTGGGCGGGTGAGGCAGCGGCTGCGGCCGACCTATTCGACAAAGGACTGGACGACCTCAGCGAGGGTGTGCGAGTTGCAGTCGACGACTCGACCGTGGATGTGGCAGGAGCGCAGAGCACAGCGGCGACCTTCGCCGATCTGGCACGCTCAGCGATGAAGGACTGCCAAACCGGCGGCCTCCCGTAGCTGGTCCGCCCTGCCTGGCGGGCGCCGCATCTCCGTCCGCGGCGCTACGCAATCGCTGTCGAACTCTTGCTCGCTGATGAAGTCCAAATCGACCTCTGTGGCCTGGAGCGGCCACGGCGGACGACCCGTGTGCGGCTCCGAGTGGGTTGGGCGCGGTTACGACAGGGTGGCAGTCCGCAAATAGTCCGCAAGAGGTCCGCGCCAGCCCATCCGGCACCAACATGACCAACGGCGGGGATCATTGGAATTCCAACGATCCCGGCCGTTGTCGCTCTCACCAGAACGTGCCGTTGGACCGGACTGCGATCCACGAACTATCGCAATGCAGCGGGAACTGCGTAGCGTTGCCGGCATGAACGCCTCCTACGGCGTCGGCGTGATCTGATTCCCGGTCGCTTTGGTCTACGGCGAGCTGGGACTTCTAGCGTTAATCGCTGGCCATGGCGAACGAGGCATGTGAGTGCTGCCTTTTCTGGCGGGCTGGCTAGCCCGCCAGGGGTCTGGCGCATAGGCCTTCTCGTCCGTTTCCGACCTGCGTGGACTCCGCGGACCTCCTCGTCAAACGCAACCCGTCTCGTCGGCATGTGACTGCTCTTCAACATGACTACCCCGATCACACCGCAACTCACTACAAGACGCTGGAACGTCAACGTTGCAGGCCCGTGACCAGGCCACACGCAAGTCGACTGCGACTCTCTGTCGGAGCGGCCTGATCCAGAGGGGTTCTGTCGGGTGGCGGAGGGGAGGTTGTGGCGGTATGGATGTATCTATCCGCGTGCAGGTGTGTCCGGAGTCCTGGGTGCGCGAAACCAGCACAGGAGTTTCCGACATGAGAAGTGCGGCCCGCAAGTGCGAGTGGTTCGGAATCAGCGCACGTGCTCAAGCAACCGGGTGCTGATGCAGATGAGTCGTACTGGATGCAAAATCGAGAACGGATGTCCCGATGGATCTGAGTGGCGTGCTAAAGGAAGCATGGGCTGCCGTCGAGAAGGCAGATCTTCCCGAAAGGGTTCACGAGGTCGCGTTTCGCGAAGTGATACGGATTATTGCACCTGCCGCTGAAGCGGCGGATCCCGCTGATTCGGATAACTCGAACGAACGGAAGGCGAAGCCTGCCGCCCCCGCTAGAGGCGGCGGCAACGGCTCGAAGTCTCGGGGTGGCGGTGGCAAGCCAAGTGGTCAGGAGGGCGACATCGACGTGAGCGAAGAAGACCTACTCACGAAGGTGGCTGAGGCGACTGCGACCGAAAGGGCGAAGCTGGAGAGCCTCGTACACCTTGACGGGGCTGTGCTCAAGATGAGTCTGCCCGGGATCAAGTTGGGAGAGAATAACGCTGAAAAAACGCGCGTAGTTGCTCAGATGCTCAGCATCGTACGCGGTTTCGGAGTCGATGAGGATGGGACTTCCGTCGAACTAGTTCGCGCAGAAGTTCAGAGGCTCAAGTGCTACGACCAGGCGAATTTCATGAAGCAACTCGCGACGCTATCGCCGTCATTCGTCTTAACGGGCAACGGGCCTAACAAGCAGCTTCGGCCAAAGCCTGCTGGCATCAAGGCTTTTCCAGCGCTCGTTGACCGCCTACTTGACGTTTCGTGACCGACCTCGACGTTCGCGTCCGACAGGGATTCAATGCAGCGGGTATTCCGCTGGAACTTGTAGAGGAGTTGCTGGAGGCCTTTGCCGAGGCGAAGCGTCGTTTCTACCGAGACGACCTGCGGCCCTCCGAGATCGAGGGAGCCCGCTTCTCGGAGGCTGTGTTCCGGATACTGGAGTGGGCGACTACGCAAGCGTATACGCCTCTCGGAGGCAACCTGCCGAAGGTGCCGAGTCTCATGGGAAAGTTAGAGCAAGTGACGACGGCGCCTGATAGCGTGCGCTTCCACATTCCCCGCACTCTGCGTCTAATTTATGACGTCCGAAACAAGCGGGACGTCGCCCATCTGGGTGACGGGATTGACCCAAACCAGCAAGACGCGACGATGGTCGTACGGAACATGGAATGGGTGCTCGCTGAACTAGTGCGTCTTTATCACAGCGTTTCTGCTACAGAGGCCCACGGGATCATCGTCGATCTTGTGTCGAAAGACGTGCCGTTAATCCAGGTCTTCAATGGAATTCCGCGCGTTCTGAAGCAGTTCCGGGCGTCGGACCATTTCCTGGTGCTGCTTTATTGGCGTGGCACTGAGGGGGCAACACTTGAGGAGCTCAAAATGTGGGCCCGTGCGCCGATGAGGGCGCACATCAAGCGCACTCTAGACGGGCTCGACAGCAAGGACCTGATCCACTTGAGGGGCGACACCTACGTCCTCACATATCTGGGTGAGAAAGAGGTCGAGAAGCGGAAGATGCTCGAACCTCAGTAGACCCTATTCCCGTGGGCCGTCGCCCCAGCGACTGGCATCGCCTGGACCGACCCCCTTGGTGTCCTGGTCACCACGGACATCGGTCGCTGGTCTATAGACTGCCTCGATGACCGGATCGTCGCACGATAATGAATTGAGGCCCCGAGTGCGATGGGGCCTGATCTTGTTGGTCACGATCGTCGGCCTCGCAACGGCAGCTGCACCGTTCGCCTTGGCATGGCGAGTCGACGACAGGTTCGGGGACTGGCAACCCCTGGCGTCGGGAACGTTGACGAATGTCGGCACGACTCTCCTCCTAGTCGCCGCGATCTGGTTCCTGGAGCGCAAGTTCACGGCGCACATCAGGAGCGCGGTCCAGGAGACGACGCGTGAGGTGGTGACGAAGGAGACTCGTGGCCTTGTTGCGAGCCAACAGGATCTCTCGTTCCGGCTGGATGAACTTCAGGCGCGCCTAGGTGAACGAGTTGTGCAGGAAAAGCGGGAACAGGACGAGGTTATCGAACGCCTATCCGATGATATCTCGTTCGAAAGAGTTCGTGCCGCATTGGCCCTTGCTGACAGCCTGGGCGCGCTCTGGTTTCATGAGGTAACCATCCCGGCTGGCGATGGGCGCCCGGAACAGCCGCGCTTTACGTTCCGCATGAGTTCCACCTCGACTGGTCGACGGTTCGATGACGATGAGGGTCGACGGCCGGTGATCGAGATTGAATACGGGTCGGGAAGTTCCGTCGGTTCGCAAGTGATTGTCTTCTGGGATTCGCTGAAATCGCCTGTCGACGTTCTTGGCGAAATGCGGCAGAGCATGATCGCCGCTGGGTTCGCTGAGCAAGTCAAACAACTCGATGCGGTTCTCTTCGCGAACCTCCACGATGCGCTCCGCGAGGCTGTCGCCAGTAGGCGGGCCGATCCCGGGTCGTGGCTCAAGGGCGCGCTGGATGAGTGGATCAACGACGAGTGGGCGGTCACGCAGTACGGGTTGGAGCATCGCGGGCGGCACGGCATGACGTCTGATGAATTCCCCGTTGACTGGGACGGGCGTACCAACCAGGCAGCCAGGATGTGGCAACAGCCAGCACCGCCGGACGGGATCGACCCGACGATGTGGGACTTCGTGATTCGTCGTGCGAGACACCGTCACCGACCCGGGGTTCGGTTTGGCTCATGAACCGCCGGCAAGCGAGTCGGCCGATGCCATCGCCGTCGCGGAGGAGAGTGAGGAGGACGAGAGAGCTCCCACCGGACAGGATGAGCTAGGTTCAAGGCCGCTGACGCTCGACAGGCGTTAAGCCTGCGCTGTGTGCGGGGAAGTGGCCGGTACACATCGGGTACACATGACCACCGTCTGAGCCCATTTGACTCAAGCCCCGCTAGCGCATCCCAACGCCCCCAGATCCCTGGATCTCCAACGATCTCGCGGTGCCCAACCAGTTCGTCGGACACCGCGAGACACACCGGGACACCCTCCGGGAGAACCCGGCGTACAGACCGGCTCGTCCGCTTTTAAGTCTCTGATCTGCATCGGAACACCGGCCAGAGGTGTCCGGTACACATTGGATGCCGCGTGGGGTCAGGCGGCCTGCGACGCGCGGCGCGTCCGCGCCCTGGTGCGAAACCTGAACAGAGCCAGCCACGCAACCAGCCGCGTGCGGTGCCACGCCGGGCGCATGGCCCCAGCCTCGGTTGATGAGCGTTGGGCTATCTGGGCGATGCGCTGCGGTGATCCGTTGTTGTGTTCCCGGACGGGACTCTGCTGTCGCCGTCCACGAGCGTGCCGTCGACGTCGAGCGCCACGAGCGTCCGCGTGCACGTGACCGTTGCGGCGCTCATCGGGTTACCGCCCGGCGCAGCACGGACCGGACCTGGACTTCGAAGCCGCGACTTCCCCGGTCCACATTGTGTTGCCGGGCACGAACATCCGGTGATCCAGCGGCACGTCCAACCCGAGTTCGCGGGCGATCTGCTCGCCCTCTTTGAGGTGGGTCGGTTGGAGACTGACACGGTTGCTCGTCACGGTCACCAATTCGATGCGGTCAGCCCCGATGAGGGCCACGGACTGACCCAAGAACGTCGTGGCGCGACGCTTCGGCTCAGATCATCCTGCAGGCCCACTAATCGTTTCAGTCCTTGCCAGGGTGTCGGCCCGCGGAGTTATGTGATCGCTAACACGACCGGAGTCTCTGTTCGGTCCCTACCTGTCGAAGACGCCAGGTGTCGTAGAAGAGGAGTTGCGATGAGGACTACATCAAGACCTGGCCGTCGCGCCTTGGTGGGTGCGGCGTTGTGCGTCGCATCGGTGGTTGCCGGTTTGATGGCTGCCGCGCCGGCGCAGGCTGCGGAGAGCACGTTGGGCGCCGCGGCTGCGCAGAGCGGGCGGTACTTCGGTGCGGCGGTGCCGGTTGGGCGGTTGAGCGAGTCGGCGTACACCACGATCTTGAACCGTGAGTTCAATATGATCACGGCCGAGAACGAGATGAAGATGGACGCGACCGAGCCGTCGCAGAACCAGTTCAACTTCTCACGCGGCGACCAGATCGCGAACTGGGCGATCCAGAACGGCAAGCAGGTGCGCGGCCACACTCTCGCGTGGCACGCCCAGCAGCCGGCCTGGATGCAGAGCATGGAGGGCAGTGCGCTGCGCAACGCGCTGCTCAACCACATCACGCAGGTCGCCACCCACTACCGTGGCAAGGTTCACTCGTGGGACGTCGTCAACGAGGCGTTCGCCGACGGTGGTTCGGGTGGCCGGCGGGACTCGAACCTCCAGCGCACGGGGAACGACTGGATCGAGGCGGCGTTCAGGGCCGCGCGGGTGGCCGACCCGGGCGCCAAGCTCTGCTACAACGACTACAACACCGACGGGATCAACGCGAAGTCGACCGGGATCTACAACATGGTCAGGGACTTCAAAGCCCGTGGGGTGCCGATCGACTGTGTCGGGTTCCAGTCGCACCTAGGGACCTCGCTCTCCAGCGACTACCAGGCCAACCTGCAGCGGTTCGCGGACCTGGGTGTGGACGTGCAGATCACCGAGCTGGACGTGGAGCAGGGCAACAACCAGGCCAACATCTACGCGGCGGTGACCCGGGCGTGCCTGGCGGTCTCGCGGTGCACCGGCATCACGGTGTGGGGTGTGCGCGACGACACCTCCTGGCGCACGGACAACCCCCTGCTGTTCGACCGCTCGGGCAACAAGAAGCCCGCCTACTACGCCGTCCTCGACGCGCTCAACGGCGTCTCCTCGGGCAACACGTTCCGGCTGCGGAGCGAGTCTTCGGGCCGGTGCCTCGACGTGCCGAACGGCACCACCACCAACGGCACGAGCCTGCAGATCTGGGACTGCCACAACAACTCCAACCAGCAGATCACCCAGAGCGGCCAGACGCTGCGGATACTGGGCAAGTGCCTGGACGTCCCTGTGGACGCCGTGAACGGCACCCGGGTCCAGCTGTGGGACTGCAACGGGGGCAACAACCAGCAGTGGACGTCCAACGACAGCTCGATCAGCAGCGTTCGGTTCCCGTCGCTGTGCCTCGACGTGAACGGCGCGGCCACAGCGAACGGCACGGTCGTGATCCTGTGGTCGTGCCACTCCAACGCGAACCAGCGGTGGAGCCGGGTTTGACCGGTAGCCGCTGAGCCGCGGGGGCCAATCGTTTAGATCCCCCGAACATTGACCGCGTTTATTTAGACTCTCGTTGATCTTCCCGGCATCGCACGACAGGATTCCCCAGCGACTGGGAGCGCTTCCAGGCGACGCCTGGCCGCGTTCTCCGAGGCAACGGACCTCTTATGCGATGCCGCCCCACAGGTCTCAACGATGCTGACCACAAGGAGCTTCGTCCTATGTCGAGATTCAGATCCGCTCTCGTGTGCCTCGCGGCCGCGATCGTCGTGGCGACGGCCGGGGGTGTGACGGCGCAGGCCGCCGAGACGTCCCAGGCCAGCGCCTCCGACGTCACCGCCGCCGCCAGCTCCGGCTGCGGGAAGGCCCCCGCCCTCAACAGCGGCAAGCACAACATCCAGAGCAGCGGCCAGAACCGCAGCTACATCCTCAAGGTCCCCGCGAACTACGACCGCAACAAGCCGCACAAGCTGATCTTCGGCAACCACTGGTTGGGCGGCACCGCCGAGCAGGTCGCCGGCGGCGGCTCCGACGGCGCCGTCTACGCGCACTACGGGCTCGACGCCCTGTCCAACGGCTCGGCGATCTTCGTCGCGCCGCAGGGCCTGGGCAACGGCTGGGCCAACTCGAACGGCCAGGACGTCGTGTTCTTCGACGACATGATCCGGACCGTCGAAGCCGCCCTCTGCGTCGACGAGTCACAGCGGTTCTCCCTGGGCTTCAGCTATGGCGGCGCGATGAGCTACGCGCTGGCATGCGCCCGCCCGAACGTGTTCCGCGGGGTCATTGCGATCGCCGCGCCCGGCGGGATCAGTGGCTGCAGCGGGGGCACGGGAGCCGTGGCATACATGGGCGTCCATGGTGTCTCGGACAACATCGGCGCCGGACGCGGCATGCGCGACCGGTTCCTCTCCAACAACGGCTGCGCCGCGCAGAACGCGCCGGAGCCGGCGGCGGGCAGCCTGACGCACACCCTCACCACCTATTCCTGCCGCGCCGGCTTCCCGGTCGTGTGGGCGCCGTTCGACGGCGGCCACCAGCAGGGACCGGTCGACGGTTGCCGCGGTTGCGAGAGCGGCGCCCGCAGCTGGGTGAAGGGAGAGATCTGGCGCTTCATCAGCCAGTTCTCCTCCACCCCGCCCGCTGACAGCGGCCAGGTGCGCAACAGCGGTGCCAACCGCTGCCTGGACGTCTCGGCGCAGTCGCAGTCGAACGGTGCGGTCGTGCAGCTGTGGGACTGCCACGACGGGGCGAACCAGCAGTGGTCCGTCACCGCTTCGAAGCAGCTCTCCGTCTACGGCGGCAAGTGCCTCGATGCCGAAGGCGGCGGGACCTCGCCGGGGACCAGGGCCATCATCTGGGACTGCCACGGCGGCGCGAACCAGCAGTGGAACGTGAACGCCAACGGCACGATCACCGGCGTCCAGTCGGGACTGTGCCTGGGTACGACCAACAACGGGACGGCCAACGGGACAGTAGCGGTCTTGTCGGCCTGCAACGGCTCGACGAGTCAGAACTGGGCCTTGAGCTAGTCCGCCGACCGGCGCACCCGCTGCGCCGCACACAAGTGAACGGGCCTTCCGCGAGGGGGCCCGTTCCGCTGCGCCCTTGAACGGCGAAGGGCCAGTAATCCGCATCGAACAGGTAACCGACGGCTTAACGGCGCGAGTGGGCTGACCGGTCAGCCGGCGAGCTCCTGCCCGAAGTTGACGAAGATGAGCTGCCGGTCGACGGTAACTGTCTCTCGGTCGATGTGGACGACAACGAGAACGCGGAGGCGCTGAGCGAGTGGCTGCGGACGGAAGCTCCCCTCCGGTCGAGTCCTGAGCGTCGCGGAGTGGGCGGTGTCCAACCAGTTCGTCGGACAGCGCGAGACATACCGGTACACCTCTGGGAGAACCGAGACGAGTAAGAACGTCACGTGACGGCCGTCGGCAGCCTTCGCGCGGACCCAGGACCATGCGTCCGGCCGGCCAGCGACCGGCAGCTCGCCCTCGTGGATGCTGTAGCAGGACCGAGTCGCGCACCCCTGCCAGCGGCCGGGATCGTTGGAATTCCAACGATCCCGGGCGGTTGCCACAACTACCGATCCCGCCCATCAGTCGGGATCGAAGTTTCGCTTCAACCTTGACCACTTCCGAACCCATTGGTCAGGCGATGTTCGTTGCAGTACAACGATCGCTATGAGCTGGGTGGCGAACGTGATGATCTCGGTCGATATGGACGACAACGAGAACGCGGAGGCGCTGAGCGAGTGGCTACGGACAGAAGCCCCTCGCCGGTCGAGTCCTGAGCGTCGCGGAGTGGGATACCTGAGGTTGCTCACGAGCGCGGAGGACAGCCAATGGGGCGGGTGGAAGGCGCCCGAGTGCGAGGTGTGGGCGGGAGCCTTGAACCACGCTGACCTTGGTGCTGTCCGGCAGCGATTCTTCGAGACGCCGTGGCGCGAGCCGAACGCGGCGCAACTGTTCGTGATGGACCAGGAAGAGGGCTTCTTCCGGCTGTGGATGATCCGCGGCGACGAACTGCGGCAGTTCACGCCGCTCGTACCGAGCGAGGACGACGAGGTCTTTTATCGGGGGTGAAGAGCCGAGCGCAAGGCCGTTCACACTCGGACGGCGGCGAACCTGCGCGCGGTCTGATTGGAGAGCAGCTCGGTACATGGGTACACATGACCGCCGTCTGAGCCCATCCGACGCCACCCCCACCAACGCGCCCCGGAACCGGTAGAACCGCGAGATTCCAACGTTCTCGCGGTGCCCAACCAACTCGTCGGACACCGCGAGACATACCGGTACACCCTCCGGAAGAACCCGGCGTACAGGCCGGCTCGTCCGCTTTTAACACTCTGATCTGCATCGGAGCACCGGCCAGAAGTGTCCGGTACACATTGGATGCCGCGTGGGGTCAGGCGGCCTGCGACATGCGACGCGTCCGCGCCCTGGTGCGAAACCTGAACAGAGCCAGCCACGCAACCAGCCCACGTGCGGTGCCACGCCGCGCGCATGGCCCCAGCCTCGGTTGATGAGCGTTGGGCTATCTGGGCGATGCGCTGCGGTGATCTGTTGTCGACGACTTGGTTGCAGTGCGGCGTCAGCGACCCGCTGAAGTCGAGAACGCGATCGTCAGGACGGGAGCTGACCGCGCGTGTGCAGGTCCCGAGGTGCGACTAGGGGCGTGAACGTCTCGGCGTTCACGCCCCTCGGAGATGTGGCAGGAGACCAGGTGTCGCGTTCAGTCGTTCGTTCGCCAAGTCGGTCCGAAGTCTCCCCGGGTGCCCGGCGTCGCGTCGTTCAGCGCCGTCACCAACTCCTTGACACTCTTGCCAGCCATCTCATCCTCAAGGGAGTAGTCGGCCGCGTCGGGGTCGGGGGCCGTCGGTTCGCCCTGGACCACGCCCTGGAATTCCTCGTTGATCCGGATTCTCACGGCCGGAGCGTATCTGCCGCTCGGGTCTTGCCTCGTGTTCGATTCAGCGGGTCACCGTGAGTGGCGAGCTCCTCAGCTAGTTGCATGCACCGCAGCCGGGCCGGGGAGAGGTCGAAGGGCATCTTTCCGATGGCCTCGAACGCACTCATGGTCTTCTGCCCCCTGCGAGAGTGTTGGCCAACCTCGTCCTCGTTCTCACCGGCGGGGTGCAGAGCATCCCAGGAGTCGAACAGCGCATCCTCGCTCTGCGCCAGGCCGGAATCCTCGATGACGGCGTCCAACGCCATCTCGAAGGCGTGCCGTTCTGCGGCCACCCGAGCCACGCGGGGGTCGTCGACGGCGATCGTGTCGTCGAGCGCCTCCTCGGCCGTGTCAACACGGTCGGATTCCGCCCGCAGATCCGGATGTGTGGCCAGGGCGATGAAACGGGTGGCCCGGATGGCCGCACCGAGCGGGCCGACGATCCGCTCGATGACCAGCAGGTCGTCCAGGTCCGTCTGGCGCAGTGAGCCTCTGGGCAGGTCCTCGAGGCGGCTGGTGACGAAATCGGAGAGCAGACCCGTCATGCCGCCCTGGGTCCGCATGCGCTGCACGGCGGTCCGCTGCCGCCGCAGCTCTGCTTCCTGGGCGACGAGGGTGTCCTCCAGCCGTTCCAGGATGCCCGCGATGCCGTGGTCGTCGTCGGCATCGGCAGAAGGGGTTTCGGCGAAGGCGTCCCGGATGTCGTCCAGGCCGATCCCGGCGTCGGCCATCTTGCGGATCCACAGCAGCCGGATCATGTCCTCGTAGCCGTAGCGGCGGCGGTTGTCACCGCCCCGCTCGGGCTCGGGGAGCAGGCCGATCTCGTGGTAGTGACGGATCGCCCGCGGCGTGGTGCCGACGAAGGCCGCCGCGTCACCGATCTTGACCTGGCGCGGCGGAATGAAAGACGAGTACACGGGCAGGGCCTTCCTCAGTGGGGCGGGATGTGAGTCCACCGCACCACATACCGCTACGAGAGGTGCAACTCCTGCAACATGCGCGCGCAGGCCGGATCGGGGTACCGATGAGAAGTGACGCCGGTTGTCGTCTGAGCTGAGTACGGCCCGGTGAACGCGGGGCGCATCAAGGGAGAGCAACACGATGAGACCACTCCGATACTCGATCAACGTCACACTCGACGGCTGCTGCCATCACGAGGCAGGACTCCCTCCGGACGAGGAGTCGATGCGCTACTGGACCGCTGAGATGGAGCGGGCCGATGCCCTGCTCTTCGGCCGGGTGACCTACGAGATGATGGAGTCGGCATGGCGGAAGCCGGCCAAAGGTCCCTGGCCCGACTGGATGGGTGAGTCGGAGATCCCGTTCGCAAAGGCCATCGACCAGGCGAAGAAGTACGTCGTGTCGAGCACGCTGAGCGGGGTCGACTGGAATGCCGAGCTGGTGCGAGGCGACTTGGGGCCAGCGGTTCAGCGGCTCAAGCAGCAGTCAGGCGAGGGCCTGTGGGTGGGTGGCGTGACGCTCCCTCTGGCGCTGGCAGATCTGGGACTGATCGACGAGTACGAGTTCGTTGTGCAGCCGGTTATCGCCGGACACGGGCCGACGTTGCTCGCCGGTCTGCGCGAGCGTATCCAGCTCGAGGTCGTGGACCGCCATGAGTTCCGGTCGGGGGCGGTCGCCCTGCGATACCGGCCCACGCAGGTCACGGCCTGACGTGATCTAGCACTCTGGCCGCTCCCGCACGCCGAGCGCTCCGGAGCCTCGCGCCGTCCGTCGTCGGCCGCGATCCCCGCAGTCCGGAGACGCCGTTTCAGACGTCGGCTCAGGCCTGCTCGCCGGGCAAGGACCTTTATCCACAAGTGGTGCTTGATCTGATACTGGGTCTCAGGCATACTCGCCAGTGCCCGGGCGGCGGCACGACGCCGACGCACGAGACTCTCGACGACGAGCAGGACGGACCCGCGATGCGAGCTGGCGACACGACGGCGGTCGTCGCGATGCGCCCCAGGGTCATGTCGAGGCCGGCTGACCGGAACACCCCTCCACGAGCCGGGCACCACAGCCGCCCGGCCCAACGAAAGGCGAAGCCATGCAGCGTGACATCTACGACGAGGACCACGAGGCGTTCCGCGAGGTAGTGAAGGAGTTCGTCAAGCGTTACGTGACCTCCGAGAAGGCGAAGCAGTGGGACGCCGACGGCGAGGTCGACCGCGCCACGATGAAGGCCGCGGCGGAGCACGGCATCATCGGGCTCTCGGTGCCGGAGGAGTTCGGCGGCGCCGGCATGCTGATGGACTTCCGCTTCCGGAGCGTGGTGAACGAGGAGCTCATCCGCAGCGGCCACGGCTCGGCACTGGCCAGTGCCGCGGGAATCCACGACGACCTCGCGGTGCCGTACCTCGCACACTTCGGCACCGACGCCCAGAAGGCGAAGTGGCTCCCGAAGATGGCCACGGCCGACGTGCTCGGCGCGCTCGCGATGACCGAGCCGGGTGCGGGTAGCGACCTACGGGCCGCGCGGACCACCGCAAAGAAGGTGGACGGTGGCTACGTCGTCAACGGTGCCAAGACGTTCATCTCCAGCGGCAAGACGGCGGACATCGTCGTCACGTTCGTCAAGACCGGCGAGGGCAACCGCCCGGACGCCTTCAGCCTCGTCATCCTCGAGGACGGCATGGAGGGGTTCGAGCACGGCAAGAAGCTGCACAAGATGGGCTTTCCCGGCCACGACACGGCCGAGCTGAGCTTCAGCGACGTCTTCGTGCCGGACGAGAACCTCATCGGCGGCGTCGAGGGCCGCGGGTTCGTGCACCTCATGATGAACCTGCCGCTGGAGCGCCTCTCGATCGGGGCCGTCGCTGCTGCGGTGGGCGAGGCCGCGGTGGGATGGACCCTCGACTACACGACGAGCCGTGAGGCGTTCGGCAAGCAGGTCGTCGACTTCCAGAACACGCGGTTCCGACTGGCGGAGATGGCCACCACGGTCGACGTCATGTGGGCCTACATCGACCGCGCGATGAACCTCTACCGGCAGGGCAAGCTCAGCGCGGACGAGGCCGCGAAGGTGAAGTTCTGGTGCACCGAGCGGGAGTGGGAGATCCTCGACCAGGGTGTTCAGCTGCACGGCGGGTACGGCTACATCCTGGAGTACCCGATCGCGCGGGCCTTCCTCGACGCCCGCGTGCACCGCATCTACGGCGGCACGAACGAGGTGATGCGCGAGATCGTCGCCCGCAGTGTCACCGGCCGCAAGTAGTCTTCCCCCGTCAGCCGTCCGAGGAAAGAGCAGAGTCCGCCCATGAGGATCGTCGTCCTGGTGAAAGTCGTGCCCGACACCAACGTTGAGCGGACGCTCAGCCTGGAGACAGGGCTCGCCGATCGTGCCACGGCCGATCTCGTCGCCGACGAGATCGGAGAGCGTGCCCTGGAGGTCGCGCTCACCTACGCCGAAGCGCACGAGGGCACCGACGTGCACGTGCTGGTCGTCGGTCCCGAGGAGTCGTCGGCGTCGATCCGCAAGTGCCTCGCGATGGGTGCGGCGAGCGCCACGCACGTCGTCGACGACGGGCTCGTCGGCGCGGACCTCGGGCTGACGGCCGAGGTGATCGCGGTGGCGCTCGGCCGGGTCGGGTACGACCTGGTGATCGCCGGCAACCAGTCCACCGATGGTATGGGCGGGGTGCTGCCGGCGATGGTGGCCGAACACCTGGGTCTCCCGAGCCTGACGAACCTCACCGCGGTGACCATCGGGGACGCCGAGGTCAGCGGCACGCGTGTGTCGGACGACGCGGCGGTGGGCCTGAGCGCGCCGCTGCCGGCCGTCGTGTCGGTGACCGAGGCGCTCCCCGACCCCCGGTTCCCGGGATTCAAGGGGATCATGGCGGCGAAGAAGAAGCCGCTGGACGTGATCTCGCTCGCCGACCTCGGCATCGACGCGGACGACCTGAGCACGTCGCGCTCGATCATGCTCGCGGTCGACGCCCGTCCTCCGCGAGGCGCGGGCGTGAAGATCACCGATGACGAGGGCGACGCCGGCATCCGGCTGGCGGCCTTCCTGGCCGAGAACCACCAGATCTGAGGAGGAGGACGACGATGACTCTCGCTGCTGACTCGATCCTGGTACTGCTTGATACGACCCCCGACGGCGGCCTGGCGAAGTCCTCGGCCGCGCTGCTGGGTGCGGCCTCGACCGTGGGGACGCCGGTCGCGCTCGTTCTCGGCGACGAGGCGGCCGCCACGGCCGCCGCCGAGCTCGGGGCCGCCACGGTGCTGCGCGCCGCTGCGACGTCCGACGGTCAGGTAGGTGTTGTCGACGCCCTGGCCGCCGCCGCGGCCCTGGCCCGGCCCGACGCCGTCCTGGCGTCCCACTCGGTCGACGGCCGGGAGGCCGCCGCCCGCTTCGCGGTGCGCGCCCGCTCCGGCCTGGTCGTCGATGCGATCGGGGTGGACCGCGACGACCAGGGCGTCACCGCCCGCACCTCCGCCTATGGCGGGGCCTACACGGTGACCTCGGCGGTGACGCACGGAGCCCCGGTCGTCACGGTGCGTCAGGGCGCGGTCGAGGCGCGCGCCGAGGCGCGGCCGCTGGCCGAGATCATGCTCGAGGTGGCCGCGAGCGGTGTTGCCGCCGCCAAGGCCGGTGCGGTCGAGGTCGCCGAGAAGAGCGCCGGGCGCCCTGACCTGCGCGGAGCCGCGAAGGTCGTCTCGGGCGGGTGGGGCCTGGGCTCGAAGGAGGACTTCGCGCTCGTCGAGCAGCTCGCCGACGCCCTCGGCGCCGCGCTCGGCGCGTCGCGCGCCGCGGTGGACGCCGGGTTCGTGCCGGCGTCGGCACAGGTGGGCCAGACGGGCGTGCAGGTCTCGCCACAGCTCTACATCGCCCTGGGCATCTCCGGGGCGATCCAGCACCTGGCCGGCATGCAGACGGCGAAGACCATCGTCGCGATCAACAAGGACGAGGACGCCCCGATCTTCGAGATCGCCGACTTCGGGGTCGTTGGTGACGTGTTCACCGTCGTGCCGCAGCTCATCGCTGAGATCGAGAAGGCGAAGGCCTGACCACCGTGGCGACGTTCTCCCAGGGCCTTCGTCAGGGGCTGCCTCGTCGTCCCGGCGGACCGGCATGGCCGCCGGTCGCTGAGTCCGCGGCGGCTCCGGCAGTGGCTGACGGCACCGCGACGCAGGAGGCGGCCGGCGCCGTCGAGGTCACGCTGCGTCGCGGCCTGCCGCGCGTCGCCGGTGGCGAGCCCTGGCCGCCGGCCGGCATCGTCCGGGTGGACCGCTCCCCGGCCTCGGCGGCGACGTCGTCCGCCGGCCAGCCTGCCGTGGTGGACGGGACCGCCGTCGTGGGCGAGGCTGCCGCCGCGACCGCATCTGTCGCTGCGGATGTTCCGGCCGCCCTCGCGTCGGCTTCCACGGATACTCCCGCCGCCCCCGTGCCGGCCGGAACCGCCGTCGAGACCGTCACGGAGCAGGTGGCGCTGCGCCGCGGCCTGCCGCGGGTTGCCGGTGGCGAGCCCTGGCCTCCGGCGGAGACGGTCGCGGTCCAGCGCAGGCTCGCCGCGGCTCCCACGGCTCCCGCGACCGCGTCGGCGCCCGCCGGGGCCGCCTCGGCCCCTCCTGTGGCCGAATCGCCCCGTACCGAATCGCCCGCCAGCGGGTCACCGGCGCCCGAGGCGGCCCCGGTGGCCCCGGTGGCCCCGTCGTCGAGCGTTCCCGCCGACCAGGGCGAGAGCGCGCCGGTCGCGGGTCCCCCTGCCGTCGTCGAACCCGCCCTGGAAGCCCTGGCCGAGCCCGCACGACCGACCGAACCTGCACGACCCGCCGAACCGGCACGACCTGCCGAGCCCGCGCGGGAGCCGCGCAGGATCGGCTCGCGCACCCTGGGCGGGTGGGTGCGGACACTCGGGTGGGGGCTGGCCGGCGTCGTCGCCGCTGCGGGGATCATCGTGCTGGCCGCGCGCGGCGTGACCACGCTGCCGGGCGTGCCCGGGTTCCTGGAGCGCTACCCCGGGTCCTACGAGCTGCCCGACTCCGCCCCGGTCGGCTTCCCCGTCTGGGCCAACTGGATGCACTACCTCAACTTCTTCTTCCTGGTGCTGATCGTGCGCACGGGCCTGCTGGTGCGGTACCAGAAGAACCCGCCCGCCTACTGGACGCCCGCGCGGGGCGGCAAGAAGATCAGCATCAACCTGTGGCTGCACACCGGCATCGACCTGCTGTGGCTGGCCAACGGGGTCGTGTTCGTGGTGCTCCTGTTCGCGTCCGGCCACTGGGTACGGATCGTGCCGACCTCGTGGGAGGTGTTCCCGAACGCGGCGTCGGCGGCGCTGCAATACCTCACGCTGGACTGGCCCACCGAGCACGGCTGGGTGAACTACAACAGCCTGCAGCAGCTCATGTACTTCGTGGTGGTGTTCGTCGCCGCCCCGCTGGCCGCGATCACCGGGTTGCGCATGAGCGAGTGGTGGCCCAAGGACGCGGAACGGCTGAACAGGCTCTTCCCGGCGCCGGTGGCTCGGGCGCTCCACTTCCCGACGATGCTCTTCTTCGTGCTGTTCGTGATCGTGCACGTCACCCTGGTGTTCGCCACGGGGGCGCTGCGCAACCTGAACCACATGTTCGCGGCCTCTGACACGGTCAGCTGGGAGGGCTTCGCCTGGTTCTCGGGAGGTCTCGTCGTCGCGGTCGCGGCGGTCGTCGCGGCGAGGCCGCTCGTCATCGCGCCGATCGCGTCCCTCGTCGGCAAGGTCAGCAGCCGCTGAGCGCCGGTGCCGCCGGGTACCCGACAGGCCGCAGGGCCTGCCGGGTACCCGGCGGACAGACCGGCACGCCCGCTTGGAGCCGCAGGGAAGTGGGCGTCCGACGGTGGCTTCAGCGGTCTCTCATCCTGTCGACCGCGTCCTCGCCCTCTTCCTTGACCTCGTGCGCCGCGTCCTTGATCTTGTCGCCGGCCTGCTTCGCCTCGGCGGCGAGGGTCTCGCCACGGCCTTCTGCCTCCATCTCGGGGTCGTCCGTCGCGTCGCCGACGTTCTTCTTGAGGCGGCCCTTGGCCTCCTCGGCCTGATGCTTGATCTTGTCGTCCATGCTCATGGCCACTCCTCACCTCGTGGAGCCCGGGGCCGTGGCCCGGGTGCCCGCTCACGACTCACCGGGGCACTCTCCACGGTGTCACCGGCGGCGGTCACTCGCACCGCCATAGAGAATCGTCAGTCGTGAGTTGGATGTCAGACCTCTCCGTCGAGGAGCAGGACGCCATGTGTCCCACATAGCAGAATGCGCGTCATGAAGTACACCAACTCGATCGAGATCGCTCTGCCGCGAGAGAGGGTCGCCCAGCTGCTCGCCGACCCGGCACACCTGCCGAAGTGGCTGCGAGGCATGGTGCTGCACGAGCCCGTGAATGGGGTACACGGGCAGCTCGGTACCACGTCGCGGATCGTGATGCAGTCGGGGAATCGGCAGATCGAGTTCACCGAAACGGTCACACGCCGGGAGCCGGCAGAGCTGCACGGGATTCCTGAAGAGGCCGTCGTTCACTTCGACCGCGAGAGTGTTGGCGAGGGCATGTGGAGCGTCGTGCGCGATCGGCTGACCGAAGCCGATCCGGAGACGACGCTCTGGGAGCAGGAGAGCGAGTTCCGGTTCGGCGGCCTGCTGATGCGGCTGGTGGGGTTGCTGATGCCCGGCGCCTTCCACAAGCAGTCGCAGCAGCACATGGAGGACTTCAAGGCGTTCGCGGAACAAGGGAAGGATGTCCGCGAAGGGCGGTGACCACTTTGTCGTTGATCGCGGGGCCACGGATGGTCAGGCCACGCGCCGGGTGGGACCTGCAAGTCCGTTGGGCCTACGCGATCATGTCGGCGCAGCTCATTGCCGTGCCCGGTGCGGCCGAGCCGTCGGTGCGCAGCAGGTGAGCCTCACCCCAGACCCTGACCCCTTCGACGACGGGCAGGACAGTGGTCCCGTACGGAGTGAGCCGGTAGATGACGGGCGCCGGAACCGGTCCGGTCACCACACGTTCGACGAGTCCGTCGGCTTCGAGCTCACGGAGCTGTTCGGCCAGCACCTTGGGTGTGATAGGCGCGCTTCTGCGGCGGAGGCCGGCGAAGTGGGACTCTCCGTGGGCGAGCCAGTAGAGCAGGGTCAGCTTCCATTTGCCGCCGATCGCGGTGAACGCCGCGGCCATCGGGCAGCCTGGCAGCGGGTTGGGCCGAGAGAGGTTACCTGTAGGTGCCTTCTTGTCCATGGCTGTGCTCCGCTCGATAGTCGAGACCATGACCATTCCATACCGAAGAATCCTGACTGTAGGCCTCTCCGCCGCTCTGTTGTTCGTGACGGCGGCATCGGGTGGCGCCGCACCGGCTCCCGTGTCATCGACGACCGCGGACGCCCAGCGCGACTTCGACTGGGAGATCGGTACCTGGCGTTCCAGCGTGCGGGTGCTCGCTGATCCACTCTCGGAGTCCCCGGACGAATGGCTGCAGTTCACGGGCACCAGCACGGTGCGTCCGCTCGTGGATCGGCGGGCCAACGTGGTCGAGTTCGAGGTGTCGGGGCCGGACGGCCGTATCGACGCGCTCAATCTGAGGCTGTACGAGCCGCAGGCACAGCGGTGGAGCCTGACCTTCGTCAACATGCGTGACGGTCTGCTCACTCCTGCGGTGTACGGCGGGTTCCGCGACGGCGTCGGCGAGTTCTACGGCGACGACCGGCTCGGCGAGCGTCCGATCAAGGTGCGGTTTCTCATCACCCGCGTGAGTCAGGACGAGGCAAGGTTCGAGCAGGCGTTCTCAGCCGACGGGGGAGTGACGTGGGAGACGAACTGGATCGCCGTGGATCGCCGGATCCGTCGCTGAAGGGATGCCGCCGCGCATCCAGCACGGAACGCGGCACCCTCACACGAGCAGCGCCTCGAGCTCCGGAAGCCGGCCGAACATGTCGGGGAGGCCGCGAATGCCGTTGCGCGCGGCCTCGTGCGACAGTGCGAGGTCAGGACCGGTGCTCGCCTCGGCACCGGCGAGGCAGCGGAGGATGTTCCACCGCGTATGCCCGAGCCAGCCGCCGATCATGAAGACGAACCAGCTCGGACCCGGCGGCGGCAGCGTCCCGCCCCCTGCGACGTACCCGTCGAGCACGGCTCGGAAGATGGCGGGCTCGATGTTGTCGAAGCCCGGTCCCTTCGAGATGCTGAGCGCGGTCGAGCCGAGCTCACTGGACAGGTCGAGCATCCCCGAGAGCTCCCAGTCGAGCAGGACCGGCCGACTGTCCCGGGCGAGCAGGTTCCACGGTTGGACGTCCTTGTGGGTCAGGACGACGGGGCCCGGCCGCTCGCAGGTGTCGACGAAGCGGGCGATCGCGAGGAACGCTTCGACGTGGGAGACGAGATCGTCGGCCCACGGCTGTCCGGTCGCGGCCGCCCGCTCGGCCAGCTCAGGCCAGTCCCGTGCCGTCGGGTCCTCGACCGACACGTGTGTCCACTCGACGTCGAGCGCGTGGATGCGCGCCAGGATCTCACCGATCTCGAACGCGTACGCCGCCGACACCGGCGCTTCGGGCACCTTCTCTCCCTCGACCCACCGGTGGACGAGTGTGTCGTGGCTGGCCGAGATCGGCTCCGGCATCGGGATGCCGGCGGCGAAGGCCGCCCGCTCGAGCCTGAACACGTCCTCGACGTGGTAGGTCGAGCGGCGGTCGGCGAGGTTCAGCTCCTTCACCGCGAACGACCCCTGGTCGGTGTCGAGCCGGTACATCCGGTTGGCGAACCCGCCGTGGACGCGCGCCATCGGTCTGATCGGCGTCCCGAGATGCGAAAGGTGCATGCCACGCAATGTAGGGCTCGCACTTGCATCGACGCACCGGAATTACCTGGCAGCCTCAACCGCGCTTGGCAACGACCTCGTTGGCGAGCTGCCACATCTCGTAGTTCCCGCACTCTGCCGTGATCTCAGCCGTCTCCTGAGCGGCGGCAAAGAAGTCGTCGGCCAACGGCGAGGTGCGTGACGCCGCCATCGCGACGAATACCTGGTCGGGCGCCAGATCCGAGACGGGCACGTAGCTGATGTCCGGGCGTGTGTAGAACACCGTCTCCGAACGCCCCACGAACGAGATGCCACGGCCGGCAGCGACGTGCTCGAGCTTCTCTTCCACCCCGCGCACCCGGAGCCCTGAGTCGGGGTGCGGGCGCCTGGTGGGCTGCGCGCTCGCGTCGGCATGCCAGATCAGCGGCTCACCGGCCAGGTCGGCCTCGGTGACTCCTTCCTTGCCGGCCAGCCGGTGACCGGCTGGCAGCGCGACCATGAGCGGCTCGGTGTAGAGCGGAGCCAGGCGCAGGCCGGTCTCGTCGATGGGCAGCCGGACGTAGGCGACGTCGACGCGGCCGTCGAGCAGCATCGGGGCCTGGTCGTCCCATTCCATGCGCTGCACGTCCACGACGACGTCCGAGTGCTGGGCCTCGAACACCCGCGACGCCGGGATGACCGGGATGCCGGCCCGAAAGCCGACCACAAGCCGCTGGCTGCCGCGGGCGGCTACGGACACTCTGCGCCGGACCGCGTGCGCAGAGGCGAGCAGCGGACCGGCGTCGTCCAGCAGCTGTCGGCCCGCGTCGGTCAGCGTGACGCCGTGGCTGTCCCTGGTGAACAGCGAGGCGCCGAGATCATGTTCCAGCGCGCGGATCTGCCGGCTGAGCACCGGCTGCGCGATGTGCAGATCTTCGGCCGCGCGGCCGAAGTGCAGCCGGTCGGCGACGGCAACGAAGTAGCGCAACTTGCGCAGGTCCAGATCCATGGGCCTCCCGGTCCGGCGATGTCCCCAAGGTATCACCACGGCTGAAAAGGGTCTTGGACACCCATTCACGCCAATGGCATCGTTCATGGAGTCCGAGCGAATCCGGTATAAGAATTCGGCGTCTTTACGCGTCCGGTGCATATAAGAACCGGGCCGTTATGGAGACCCATCAATTGAACGGAGTGAACGTGGGAAAGCTCGATGGCAAGGTGGCAGTGATCACCGGCGGCTCCGCCGGCATGGCACTGGCCGGCGCCAAGCTGTTCGTCGAAGAAGGAGCGTACGTCTTCATCCAGGGCCGGCGGAAGGACGCACTGGACGACGCCGTCAAGGAGATCGGCCGCAACGTCACCGCCGTCCAGGGTGACGCGTCCGACCTGGACGACCTGGACCGCCTGTACGACACCGTCAAGCGGGAGAAGGGCTCGGTCGACGTGCTGTGGGCCCACGCCGGAAACGGTGAGGAGGCCGTCCTCGGCGAGATCAGCGAGGAACAGTTCGACCGCGCCTTCTCGCTCAACGCGCGCGGCACCCTGTTCACAGTGCAGAAGGCACTGCCGCTGATCAACGACCACGGCTCGATCGTGATGACCGGATCGAACGCCTCCCTCGGGGCCTTCCCCGGCTGGAGCCTCTACGCGGGAAGCAAGGCCGTCCAGCAGGCCTGGGCCCGCGTCTGGCTCAACGAGCTGCGCGGCCGCAAGATCCGCGTCAACGTCCTGACCCCCGGCCAGGTCGCCACCGCCAAGCAGGAGGAACTGTTCGACGGCGCGACCATTGCCGCCTTCGAGTCCCTCATTCCGCGCGGAAAGATGGGCCGTCCCGAAGAGATCGCCACCGTCGCCCTGTTCCTCGCCTCCGACGACTCCAGCTACGTCAACGGCATGGAGCTGGTCGCCGACGGTGGCGCCACGGCCATCTGAACCACACACGAGAACAGGAAGAGAGCACACCTCATGAGCAGCATCACCTTCATCGGTGCGGGGAACATGGCCCGCACGATCGGCACGCTCGCGGTGGCGGGCGGCAACACCGTCGAGATCATGGCACGCGATCAGGTCAAAGCCGAGGTTCTGGCCAAGACCCTGGGCGGCGGCACGACGGCGGGCAAGTGGGGCGCTGTCCCAGCAGGGGACATCGTCATCACGGCCCTGCTGTACGCCGGTGTCGTCCCGGCCGTCGAGCAGTACGGAGACGCCCTCGCGGGCAAGACCATCGTCGACATCAGCAACCCCTTCAATGCCACGTTCGACGGCCTGGCCCACAGCGAGGAGACCTCGATCGCGCAGGAGGTCGCCAAGGTGGCGCCGGCCAGCGCCAGCGTGATGAAGGCCTTCAACACCATCTTCCGTAATGTCCTGGAGAATGGCCGGCCCAATGTCTTCTTTGCTGGCGACAATGCGCGGGCCAAGGCGGACGTGGCGGAATTCATCGAAAGCCTCCGGCTGCGCCCGCTGGACGTAGGTGGCCTGAAGATGGCGCACTGGCTGGAGGGGATGGGCGTGGTCACGATGGGCCTCGCCGGTAACGGCGTCGGCCACTGGGACTTCGCCCTCGGCGTCGACGAAATCAACAGCTGATCCTCTGGGCATGCCGTTCGATTCAAACAAAAGAAAGAGAGCGATCACCATGAGCAGCATCAGTTTCATCGGCCTGGGGGGCATGGCCGGCGCCATCGCCGCTCGCGCGGTCGAGGGCGGCAACTCAGTCGAGCTCATCGGCCGCGACGCGGCCAAGGCCAAGGGCCTGGCCGCCGAGCTCGGCGGCGGGGCCACGACCGGGACGTTCGGCGCCGTCCCTGCCGGCGACATCGTCGTTCTCGCCGTGCCGTACACCAGCGCCGTGCCGGTCGTCACCCAGTACGGGGACGCACTGGCCGGCAAGGTCATCATCGACATCTCCAACACCTTCAACGCCGACGCCACCGGGCTCGTCACTCCTGACGGCACCTCCGGTGCGCAGGAGATCGCCAAGGCAGTCCCGGCGAGCGCGCACGTCGTCAAGGCGTTCAACACGGTTTTCGGCCACGTCCTGGCCCAGGGGCGTCCGTTGGACGTGTTCTTCGCCGGGGACGACGCGCGGGCCAAGGCCGGCGTGTCGGCGTTCATCGAGAGCCTCGGCCTGCGTCCCCTCGACGTCGGCGGCCTGGAGATGGCCCGCTGGCTGGAAGGGGTCGGGCCGCTGCTGATGGGCCTGGCCCGCAACGGCGCCGGGACCTTCGACATCGCCCTCAGCCTCGACCTCCCTGGCTGAGCCCTGGCTGAGCGCACCTGCACCACCAGTCCTCGCGCCACATCACTCACAAGGAGCAGTAGCTTGCGCGTCTTCGTCACTGGCGGGACCGGCCACTCCGGTTCGTACATCATCCCCGAACTCATCGCGGCCGGGCACGAGGTCACCGGCCTGGCCCGGTCGGACACGGCGGCGGCGACGCTGTCCGCACGCGGCGCGAAGGTACGCGCCGGTGACCTCCAGGACCTCGACGGGCTCAAGGAGGCGGCGGCGGACTCCGACGGCGTCATCCATGTCGCGCACCGGCAAGACCTGCTGCCGTCCGGCGGGGTCGCCGCCGTGGCCGCCGCGGAGGTCCCGATCATGCTCGCGTACGGCGAGGCGCTCACGGGAACCGGAAAGCCGCTGGTCGTGGCGGGAAGCATCGGCTCGCCCGGGAACGAGGGGATCCTGGGCCGGCCGGCCACCGAGGACGACCCGGCGCTTCCCGTCGGAGACGAGCACAAGGGCACGCTGCGGGCCCGAAACGTCGTGGAGTCCGCCGTGATCGACCTCGCGGAGCGGGGGGTGCGGTCCTCGGTCGTGCGGCTTGCCAACATCGCGCACAGCACTACCGACAGTGCCGGTTTCCTTCCCACGCTGATCGCGCTCGCGAAGGACCGAGGCTTCGCGGGCTATCCCGGAGAGGGCGCGAACCGGTGGAACGCCGTGCACTCCCGCGATGCCGCCTCCTTGTTCCGCCTGGCGCTGGAGAAAGGCCCGGCCGGCAAGTACTGGCACGCGATCGGGGACGGAGGCATCCCGTTCCGCGAGATCGCCGAGGCCATCGGCAGCCGCTTGGGCGTGCCCGCCGTGAGCGTGCCCCTGGACGAACTGATGCTGCCGGGACACTTCGGGTTCCTCGCGAACGTCGTCACGCAGAGCTACCCGGTGTCCAACCTCATCACCCGCCGGACCCTCGGCTGGGAACCCGCTCAGCCCGGTTTGCTCGCCGGTCTGGACAACGGCCACTACTTCCCCGGGAGCTGATATGACGACTGTGGGATTTCTCGGAAGCGGACACCTGGGCGGTAGCATCGCGCGGCTCGCCATCGCGGCAGGCCACCGGGTCGTGCTCAGCAACTCGCGCGGTCCCGAGACGCTCGCGGACATGGCCGCGGAACTGGGGCCGCGGGCGTCCGCAGCGACGAGCGGGGAGGCCGTGGCGGCCGCTGACATCGTCGTGGTCTCGGTGCCGGTCAAGGCCTTTCCCGGCCTGCCCGCCACGCCACTGGCGGGCAAGACCGTCATCGACACGTGCAACTACGGCCCCGAGCGTGACGGGCACATCCCCGAGCTCGACAGCACGTCGCTCACCTCGAGCGAACTGGTGCTGCGGTACGTCCCGGACGCCATGTTCGTGAAAGCGTTCAACAGCATCTTCTTCAAGCACCTGCTGTCGCTCGCCCGCCCGGCGGGGGCGGCCGACCGCTCGTACCTACCGATCGCCGGGGACTCCGCGCCGGCGAAAGCGGCGGTGACCGAGTTCATCGACTCCGTCGGATACGGCGTGGTGGACGCCGGACGGCTGGCCGACAGCTGGCGGCAGGCAACGGGCACGCCTGTGTGGGGAACGCCGTACGGGCCGCCCTCGAACGAGAAGGGACGGCCGGCCGGCGAGGACGCGATCCGCGCGGCACTGGCCACCGCAACGCGGTAGCTGCAAGCTGGCGGCGGTCGTGCTTGTGGCCGTCCTCATCGCCGTCAGCCTGCTCCGTCTGCTGCGGGACCTGTAGTGAGTTGCCCGGGCCGCGCTGTGCTGCTCGACTTGGCGGACGACAGCCGAGGAGGCAGAGCCAAATGACCGACCACGTGCCCGACCCACAGGTCGCCCACCTGCCCGATGCGGCGGCGAAGACGGTCACCGAAGCCGTGGTCGAGTACGAGGCGCGCGAGACGCTGGAAGCACAGTGCGCCAAGGACGCCGACAAGCTCGAATGCCTGCTCCAAGCCCTGGAGTACCGCGCGGCCGGCTACCAGCACGTCCAGAAGTGGATCGACAGCTCCCGCGCGGGCATCACGACGTCGTTCGCGGCACGCGTGGCCGACGCCGCCCTGGCGGGCAGCACCATAACCTGGCACGACCAGGCCCAGTTCTGACTCAGAGCAGCCCGCGGTCGGTCCGAAGGAGGCTCACGATGCGCCGTCGGACACCAGCGAGAAGTAGCTACGTGGCTACCGCCTTGACCAGCACTGATGCGCGGTGGCCGCTGGCGGCTTCGGCGTCTTCGTCGACATCCCAACCGCACGACTGGTAGAAGCGGACGGCCGGTTCACGGCCGGTTGCCACCCAGATGCGTTCGGACCTGAGATCGACCGCCCACCGTTCGAGCCGTCCGAGCAACGCAGCGCCCACCTGGCGGCGGCGAAATCCGGGGTGCACGACCATGCCGACTATCCATGGCGTCGCCTGCGGCAGATACTCCACCAGGTGGCCTGTCGCCCAAGTTCTCGATCGTCATGTGGTCGTTCATCCGCTTGAGGGTGGCTCAGGGTCAAGTCGAAGGCAACGGAAAATCGCGTCGACGGGCCACTACCCGGTGCCGTCGACGGCGTCGCGCTGGCCTGGTCGCACCTCGATGCCGCCATGCGACCCTCCCGACACCCTGGTCTCCGAGGGAACCAGGTCATAGCGCTCCCGCGCGACCAGGACCTCGACGATGTGCGCCTCGGCCCACTGCCCGATCGCGCTCAGCGGCGCGTGCAGCGTCTGCCCCAGGTCGGTCAGCTCGTACTCGACACGGGGCGGGACCTCGGCGAAGACGATCCGGTTGACCAGCCCGTCACGTTCGAGGTCCCGCAGCGTCTCGGTGAGGACCTTCCCGCTGATGCCCTCGACGGCGCTCTTCAGGTCCCGGAAACGCGTCCGGCCCCTCCCGAGGACGATCACGATCATCGCCGTCCACTTGTTGGCGATCCGAGCCAGCGACGTCCGCGAGGGGCAGGTCGAGGTGAGCACGTTCCAGTCAGGTTCGTATGTCATACGTCACAGTGCTCCGATAGTTACGTTGAGGTGACTGGTTTCGGATAGTGACTATAGGCGGGACGCAGGAACAACGCTCAAAGGAGAAACCGATGACCGAGTCCGTCAACACCGCCGTGGTCGCCCAGCAGTACTACGAGGCGATGTCCGCCGGCGCCATCCCGGCGGGTACCGCGCTCTTCGCCGACGACATCGCATGGCACCAGCCCGGCGGCAACCGGTTCTCCGGCACCCGCGACAGCGCAGCTGCCGTGGGGGAGATGCTCGGCGGCCAGATGGCCCTGACCGAGGGCACGTTCGAGCTGAGGTTCACCGGCGGGCCGATGGTCAACGGTGCGCTGGCAGCCCTGCCGGTCCACTTCTCGGGCAAGCGCGCGGGCGCCGAGATGGCGATGGCCGGGGTGGACGTGCTGCGCGTCGAAGACGGCAAGATCGTCGAGATGTGGCTCTTCTCGGCCGACCAGGAAGCCGAGGACGCCTTCTGGGGCAAGGCCTGATCGGCAGCGACGCCACTAACGTGACGAGGTGTGAGAGCCGCGGTGCTCGGTCGTCCGGGGCTACGGGCATGACACATGTCATGGATGCGGCGTGCGAAGGACCCCGGAAGCGGTGACAGGCAGGCACTTCTGGGCTGCGGCACCGACCGGTGGACTGGAGCCAGCACGGGGGACCCCCCGGGACATCCGCACCGTCAGGAGCACACCATGAGCCTCGTCGACACCCTCCAGGACCTCGTCGCGCAGGTACCCGATCTCGTCCAGCCGGTCATCGTCGCCGCCGCAGGTGCCATCCCCTTCATCGAGGGCGAGGGCGGCGTCGCGATCGGCATCGTCGGCGGCATCGCGCCGGTCGTCGCCGCGATCGCCGCGATGGCCGGCAACTTCCTCAGCGTGGCGGTGCTCGTGCTGCTGAGCTCCGGTGCGCGCGACGCCGTCGTGACCCGGCGCCGCGAGAAGGTCCTGGCGCGCGACGGTGCGCCGGTGGGAGCCGGGTCCACGCTGGAAATACCGCCGGGCGAGAGGCACGACGGCAGCCGGAGCGCCGCCCGCCGCGCGAAGTTCCAGCGCGCCTACGAGCGCTACGGCGTACCCGGCGTGAGCCTGCTCGGCCCCCTGCTGCTGCCCACGCACTTCACGGCCACGATGCTCGCCGCCTCCGGCGTCGGCAAGGCCCGCATCCTCGTCTGGCAGGCGATCGCGATCATCGGGTGGACGACGATCACCGCGCTCGTCATCGGCGGCGTGTTCCAGGCCGTCGCCTGACCCGAACCGTGCGGCCGGCTGTGATCCGGGGCGACGTCCGTGGCAGCATGCGGGCATGAAGCTGCACGAGCGGATCGATGGCCGGCTACGCGAGTTCGTCGAGCGGCAGCAGGTGTTCTTCGTGGCGACGGCGCCACTCGCCGCTGACGGGCACGTCAACGTCTCGCCGCGTGGTGTCCCCGGCACCTTCGCCGTGCTCGACGACCACACGTTCGCGTGGCTCGACGGCACCGGGAGCGGCAGCGAGACGGTGGCGCACCTGCGGGAGAACGGCCGGATCACCCTGATGTTCTGCGCGTTCGACGGCCCGCCGAACATCGTTCGGCTCCACGGCACCGGCCGCGTCGTGACCCGGTACGACGACGAGTACCCCGCCCTCGCGAGCCGGTTCACCGACCTGCCCGGTGCCCGCGCGGTGATCGTGGTCGACGTCGAACGCGTCTCCGACAGCTGCGGCTGGGGTGTGCCCCTCATGTCCTACGAGGGCGAGCGGGGAATCATCGGGCCGTACTTCGAGCGCAAGGGCGAGGCCGGGCAGCAGGAGTTCCGGCGGCAGAAGAACCTGACGAGCATCGACGGCCTGCCCGCCTACGACGTCGACCCGCTCGCCGAGCCGGACCTGGTCTCGTGACCCGCCGGGCACCGGTAACAGCGCTCGCCTGACCCGTCCTCGGGTCGTGGCCGGGGCGGCGACCAGCGTCACCTACCCGTACGAGTACTTCCGACGCTCCTACCTCCTGGGACACGAACCGGCATGAAGCCATCCACGCCGCAGCGGGACCTGATTCCGTTCCGCACCGCCGTCCGCACGTGGTTCGCGATCTCCTGGCAGACGTTCGGCGGGCCCGCCGGCCAGATCGCCGTCATGCAGCGCACCCTGGTGGACGAGAAACGTTGGATCGGGCAGGGGCGGTTCCTGCACGCCCTCAACTACTGCATGCTCCTGCCCGGCCCGGAGGCCCAGCAGCTCGCCGTCTACGCCGGCTGGCTGCTCAACGGCTGGCGCGGCGGCCTGGTCGCGGGCAGCCTGTTCGTGCTGCCGGGGATGCTCGCCCTGCTGGTGCTCTCCGCCGTCTATGTCGCGTTCGGCGAGACCACCGTCGTCTCGGCGGTGTTCGCCGGGCTGGCCCCGGCCGTCCTGGCCATCGTGGTCCAGGCCGTGCTCCGCGTGGGGCGCCGTGCCCTGATCAGCCCCGCCCTGGTGGCGCTCGCGGTCGGCGCGTTCGTGGCCCTCACGATGTTCGCGGTGCCGTTCCCGCTCGTCGTCCTCGGGGCGGGTGCGATCGGGTGGCTGGTGCACCGGTACGTGCCGCGCTGGATCACCACGCCCACCCGTCGCGAGCAGTCCGACGGCCCCGCGCCCCTCATTCCCGACGACGCCCTGCACGCCGAGCGACCGTCCGGTCGCCGCGCACTGCGGATCTTGGTGCTGGGCCTGTTGGCGTGGTCGCTCCCGGTCGTCGTCGTCGCGCTGCTGACGGGCATCGGCAGTGTGTTCACCCAGCAAGGGCTGTTCTTCTCCGGCAGCGCCCTGGTGACGTTCGGCGGCGCCTACGCGGTGCTGGCGTATGTCGCGCAGCGCGCGGTGGAGACCTATGCGTGGGTCACGCCCGGGGAGATGACGCGGGGCCTGGCGCTGGCCGAGACCACACCCGGCCCGCTGATCATGGTCGTCCAGTTCGTCGCGTTCCTTGGTGCCTACCGCAACCCCGGTGACCTCGATCCGTGGGCCGCCGCCCTGCTCGGCGCGCTGCTCACCACGTGGGTCACATTCGTGCCGTCGTTCCTGTTCATCTTCCTCGGTGCTCCCTACGTCGAACGGCTCCGGGGAAACAAGTCCCTGTCCGCCGCGCTGACGGGCATCACCGCGGCGGTCGTCGGCGTCATCGCCAACCTGGCCGTCTACTTCACCACCCACACTCTCTTCGCCACCTCGAGCTCCTGGACGGCCGGCCCGTTGACGCTCGACGTCCCCGACCTTGCCACGCTCCAGCCCGCAGCCCTCGGCATCGCGGTGCTGGCCGCCCTGCTGCTGTTCGTGGTGCGCTGGTCGGTGCTGCGGACGCTGGGAGTCTGCGCAGTGGCCGGCCTCGCGCTGGGTCTGGCCGGGCTGCTCTGACCCGAGGTCTGACCGGCCTGGTCGTGCCGCCAGGGCGGGCTCAGCCATAGAATCGCCAGGAACGATCATCATGATCGGATTTCATCGCTTTTCACGATGAGGGAGCGCCTCTAGCGTGAAGGCATGACAACGCAGCCTCGCTCCGCGTTCTGGGTCCCGCTCTTCGACGAACTGGCCGATCCGCGCGTGGTAGCGCGCCTCGCGGCCGAGGCCGAGGAGGTGGGCTGGGACGGGTTCTTCCTGTGGGACCACATCACGTGGGCCGCGCCGGTCGAGCAGGTCGGCGACCCGTGGATCTCACTGGCTGCGGCGGCGGTCGCCACGGACTCGCTGCGCCTCGGCCCGATGGTCACGCCGGTCGCTCGCCGTCGGCCCACGAAGCTGGCCCGGGAGACCGCCTCGCTGGACCAGCTCGCCGGCGGTCGGCTCACGCTTGGCGTCGGGCTGGGCAACGACGTCTACGGCGGCGAGTTCGTGAGCACGGGAGAGCAGGTCGATGCCCGGATCAGGGCCGAGATGCTGGACGAGACGCTGGAGATCCTCGCCTCCGCGTGGTCGGGACAGCCCGTGCGGCACCGCGGACGGCACTACGTCGTGGACGATCTCACGTTCCTGCCGACACCCGTTCAGCCGCGGGTGCCGATCTGGGTCGCGGGTTACGCGGGCCGCGTCAACCCGATGCGACGAGCGGCACGCTTCGACGGCTACTTCCCGATCGGCGTCCGCGACGCCGAGCAGCTCGCGGAGATCCACGAGACGATCCACGATCTGCGGGCCGATCCCGCGGCGCCCTTCGACCTCGTGGTGCCCGTGCAGCCCGGTGCCGACGCCGCGCCGTACGGCGCAGCCGGCGCCACCTGGTGCCTGACGGAGCTCGAGCCGGAGGGGCTGACGCTCGACCACGTGCGGGGAGTCCTCCGGGAGGGACCCGCGATCCCGGCCCACGATTAGGTCGTGATGGCGCCGTCCGACATTTTGAAATGTCCCTAGATGCCCGCTGAATGCGGTGCCAACGTCCCGTCCTCCTGGGTGAGAGTGGACAGGTCCGACATCGGCGGCACCCGGCGTCGGGCAGACCCCGACCCGCCCACCGGAGATGACCGTGACTCTGAAGACGATGACCGCGTCGCACAGGACGGCACTTGCCTCGTCAGTGCGCCTGGTAGCACTTGATATCGACGGCACGCTCGCCCAGGCCGGGGCGATCCCGGACATCACCGTGGCCGCGGTGCAGGAGGTGCTCGCGAAGGCGCACCACGTCGTGCTCGCCACGGGGCGGTCCCTGGTCGGGGTGGCGCCGATCATCAAGCGTCTCGGGCTGCGGCGAGGCCGCGTGATCTGCTCCAACGGTGCCGTGACGGCGTGGATCAACGGGGCCCGTCTGGTCATCGAGGACGCCGTGCGGTTCGACGCCGGTCCCGCTCTGCAGCGGGCCAACGACGCGATCCCGGACGCGCTGCTCGCCACCGAGGTGCTCGGCAAGGGCTACCGCGTCAACGCCAGGTTCCCGGACGGGGCGCTCAACGGCCGCCAGCACGTCGTCGAGCGCGAACGTGACCTGTGGGACGCGCCGACGACGCGCGCCGTCGTCCACGCGCCCGACGTCGCCGCGATAGCGCGCGAGCTGCGCTGGTTCGACGTCACGGCCACACCCGGGTCGACGATCGGCCCGGGGGACTGGCTCGACGTGACGCCGCCGAACGTCTCGAAGGCGACTGCCCTGGAGGCCGTCCGGCGGCGTGTGCGGGTCGCCCAGGAGCACACGATCGCCGTCGGCGACGGGCACAACGACCTGCCGATGTTCAAGTGGGCCGCCCGTGCCGTGGCGATGGGGCATGCCCCGGCCGACGTCCGGGCGGCCGCGGGTGAGGTCTGCGGCACCATCACCGAGCACGGCGCGGCCGACGTCCTGCGTTCGCTCGCGGGTGTCGCCTGAGCGCCGCCCTGCACCAGGGGCGGTTCAGCCCACGCGGATGAACGTGGGGCCGGACTGCCAGATGCTGGTGTACCGCACGTTCTTGCCCGGGACCGGTGCCTCGATCTGCATGCCGTCGCCGGCGTAGATCGCGATGTGCCCGGGCGTCCAGATCAGGTCACCCGGCAGCGCCTCGGCCCAGGACACGACGGTCCCGGCGTAGCGCTGCGACGACGACGTGCGGGGCAGGTCGATCCCGACCTGTGCGTACACGTAGGACGTGAACCCGGAGCAGTCGAACCCTGCCGGGGTCGTGCCGCCCCAGACGTAGGGGACGCCGAGGTAGCGCATCGCGATGGAGACCACCGACGCCCGACGCTCGGCCGCGATCCGCTCCGCTTCCTCGGCCGCGCGCTCCGCCTGGTACTCGGCGTTCTCAGCGGCGGAGACGACGGAGACCGCCGTCTTCTCGACCTTCAGCTCCGCGTTCGGGGCGACGGCGACGACGCCCGCCGCGGCGACCGTCTGGCGCGCCTGGGCGGTCAGGGCGTTGAGGTCGGCCGTGTTGAGCGTGCCCTGGACGGGTGCGCCGGCCAGTGTCGTGCTGACCTCCGTGGCCGTTGCCGCCTGGGCGGGCGAGGCGATCAGGGACAGCAGCACGCCGGACCCGGCTGCCGCGATGACCGCGCCGCGCCCGGTGACCACACCGGCCGGTCCGCTGGTGGCTCGTGCGATATCGGTCAGGACGGGGCCGCGTGCTGCCCGGTGACGACCGCGTGCCTGCGGGGGTGCGGTCAGGATGGACTGGGGATCCAAGCTCATAGCGGCCTAGAGTAACGGAACGGACACGGCCTGCATACCAGGTCACGGTACGCATTTCAGGCGATTTCCGGACGGCGGCAGGCGGTCGGAGAGAATGCTCCCCATGAGACTTCTGCTCCTGCGCCACGGACAGACGCCGTCGAACGTGCGCGGGCTGCTCGACACGGCCGGCCCCGGCCCCGGGCTGACGGCGCTCGGTGAGCGTCAGGCCGCCGCGGTACCGCACGCGCTGCGCGACCGCCAGGTCGACGCGATAGCCGTATCGCCGCTGGTCCGGACGTCGCTCACGGCGGCGCCGCTGGCCCGGGCGCGCGGTATCGAGCCGCTGGTCGTCCCCGGCCTGCAGGAGATCGAGGCGGGTGACCTGGAGATGGCGGGGGCTCACGAGGCGCACTTCAGCTATCTCGGAACGGTCTTCGCCTGGGCGCGTGGTGACGTCGCTCGTCCGATGCCGGGCGGCCTGGACGGGCGTGCGTTCTTCGGGCGCTACGACGAGGCGGTCGCGAAGATCGCCGCACGAGGCTGGGAGAGCGTGGTCGTGGTTTCGCACGGTGCCGCGATCCGTACGTGGGCGTCGGCACGCGTGGCGGGCGTGGACGTCGACCGGGTCGAGCGGGCGACGCTGGCCAACACCGCTCTGGTGGAGATCGACGGTGATCCCGACACCGGCTGGCGCCTGGTCGCCTGGGGTGCCCATCCGGTCGGCGGGCGCGGGCTGGACGCACCCGCCGCCGACGACCCGACCGGCGAGCCGATCGACGAGTGAAGCGCGCAAATGACCTGGCCTGCTGAGGGCCGCCCTGGCAGGGTGGCGGGATGGACGTCGCAGAGGACGAGACCCGGGCCGCATGGGCCATCGCATCGCGCAAGTACGAGAACGAGTATGCCGAGCATCTGGCAGAGGCCCGGACCGTTGAGCTCCTGCCCGCCGAGGTCGCGGTGCTCGGCAGGATCGTCGACGGGGCCGAGGTCGTGCACCCGATGAGCGGCCACGGTCTGGACGACGTCGCGCTGGCTCGGCTCGGGGCACGCTCCGTGCACGGGCTGGACTACAGCGAGGCCGCCGTCTCGAGCGCGCAGCGCCGGGCGGACGAGCTCGGGATGCCCTGCCGGTACACGCAGGCGGCGATGCCGGAGAGCGGGCTCGACGATGCCTGCGCCGACCTGGTCTACACCGGTAAGGGCGCGCTGATCTGGGTTCCTGACCTGCCTGCGTTCTTCGCGGAGGTGCACCGTCTGCTCCGGGCGGACGGCTGGTTCTACGTCTACGAGGCGCATCCGCTCGTGCCGCTGTGGGCCTGGGACGCGGACGAGATCCGGGTCCGCCCCGATCGCGGCTACTTCGAGCCCTCGCACGTCAACGACTCGTTCCCGGGCAACGGCGCCGTGGAGCGTCAGCACACGCTGTCGGAGATCGTCATGGCCTGCCGGCGCGCGGGCTTCGAGATCGAGCACCTGGACGAGTATCCCGAGCCGTTCTGGCGCCCGGGGCACCTGGACGCGGCCGCTGCGTGGGACGGCCGCCTTCCCAACGCGTTCAGCCTCCTCGCGCGCCGAGCCTGAGCGCGCGACGTCGTCGGCCTCTCCGGTGTCAGACGTACAGGTCACCCCCGGTGACATGTACGTCCGACACGTCGGACGGGCTATGCGCCGGGGACGGCCACGTAGAGGACAGCCACGACGAGGAACCCGAGAAGCCCTAGGGCGGTGGTGAGCGGCGTCCACATCCGCAGGCCGTCCTTGACCGACAGCCCGAGGTAGCGCGTCACGATCCAGAAGCCGGAGTCGTTGACGTGGCTGAGGCCGAGCGCGCCGTAGCCGATCGCGAGGGCTATCAGCGCGAGGTGGATCGGGTCGAGCCCGAGCGCACCGACCGTCGGCAGCAGCAGCCCCGACGCCGTCGTGATCGCCACGGTCGCCGAACCCTGCGCGGCGCGCAGGATGAGCGAGATGAGGAACGCGGCCAGGAGGATCGGGATGCCCGACGTGCTGAGGGCGTCGGCCACCGCGCCGCCGATGCCGGTCTCGGTGAGGATCCGCCCGAAGCCGCCGCCCGCGCCGGTCACCAGGATGATGACAGCGGCCGCCGGCAGCGACGACTCCATGACCTCGCCGAGCTTCGCCGCCGACCAGCCGCGACGCATCCCCAGGAGGTACATCGCGGCGGCGATCGCGACCACGAGCGCGAAGATCGGCTGACCGACCATCGAGAGCAGGCCGTTCCAGGTGCTTCCCGGCTCGAACAGCGGGGCGATCGTGGTGCCCAGCATGATGAGTGCCAGCGGGAGCACGATGATCCCGAGGATCGTCCCGGCGCCCGGGGCGCGCTCGCCGTCCTCGAGCGTGACGGTGCGCGGGCTGTCGGCAGTGCCGAAGCTGTCGAACATCGCCTTCGTCGCCCCGATCATCGCGACCTCGCGACGGTTCAGCACCTTCGAGAGGAAGTAGGCGGTGACTGCCACCGGGACCGAGATGGCCAGGGCCAGGATCGTGATCCAGCCGACGTCGGCCCCCAGCAGGGCGGCTCCGCCGACGATCCCGGGGTGGGGCGGCACCGCCACGTGGACGGCGAGCATGATCCCCGCGACCGGCAGGCCGAACTTGACCGGGCTGAGCCCCGCGGCCTTCGAGAACGCGTAGATGATCGGGATGAGGATGATGAACCCGGCGTCGAAGAAGACCGGGATCGCCAGGATGGCCGCGGCGGCCGTGAGCGCGACGGCGACCCGCTTGGGGCCGAGCAGGCTCGTGAACCTCCCGGCGAGCGACTCGGCGCCGCCGGAGATCTCGATGATCTTGCCGAGCATCGAGCCGAGCGCGACCAGCACCGCGACGGATCCGAGGGTGCCGCCGACGCCCGCGATGATGGCCTGGACGACGCCGAGCTGTTCGGGGTCGGTGTCGGTGGCGGGAACCGTGGTCAGGGGCAGGCCCGCCGCGACGCCGACGAGGATTGACGTGAGGATCAGCGCGTAGAAGGTCTGGACCTTGAACTTGACGATCAGGAGCAGCAGCAGGGCGATGCCTGCGAGCCCGATGAGGATGAGGGCCGGAAGCGAGTAGGTCATGACTGGGCCCCGTTCTTCCGCAGCTCCGGCGCGACGACGCGGATGACCGCGGAGTCGTCGAGGGCGCCGAGGCCCTGTGCCTCGCCGATCAGGAACAGCTGCTCGGCCGCGGCGGCGACGGGCGCGGCGAGGTGGGCGCTGCGCGCGGCCTTGCCGACGATCCCGAGGTCCTTGACGAAGATGTCGAGCCGGCTGAGCACCTCGGCGCCGTCCTCGTCGTAGGCCTGCAGGGCGCGCGGTCCGCGGTTGCCGAGCATGAAGGAGCCGGCGGCGCCGGCCGTGAGCGCTTCGAGCGTGCGCTCCGTGTCGAGCCCGAGCGCGTCGGCGAGGGCGAGCGCCTCGGCAGCGGCGGCGATGTGGACGCCGCACAGGAGCTGGTTGACGGTCTTGAGCGCCTGCCCGTCGCCGGGGTGATCGCCCACGACCGAGAGGGTCGACGCGAGCTGGTCGAGCACCGGCTTTGCCTTCGCGAGCGCGGCGGGCTCGGCCCCGACGACGATCAGGAGGTCGCCTTCGCCCGCACGGACCGGGCCGCCGGAGAGTGGCGCGTCGACCAGGCGAGCGTCGTGCTCGGCCAGCCGCTCGGCGATGGCGGCGATGCCGTCCGTGCCGACGGTGCTGGTGAGGACGACGACGGCGCCGGGCTCCAGGTGCTCGGCGAGGCCGGCCTCGCCGAAGAGCAGCTCGTGCAGCTGCTCGCCGGTGCGGACGGCGACGAGCACCGTCCCGGCCTGGTGGACGGCGTCGGCCGCTGAACCTGCGGGGGTGACCCCGCGATCGGCGGCGAGGGCGAGCCGCTCGGCGGCGATGTCGAAGCCTGCGACGTCGAATTGCTCTGCCAGCCGGGTCGCCATGGGCAAGCCCATGGCGCCGAGGCCTATGACAGCGACTTTGCTGTTCACAGCGTTACTTCCTGTTCTGAGCGGGGTTTGTTCGGGTGGGACTGCAGGGGTGTTCAGTCGGCGAGCTTGCCGACCACCTCCGCGAGCGAGTCGGCCTGGCCGACGTTGCCCGCGAAGACGATGTAGGGGATGCCGACGGCGGGGCCCGTCTCGGGCTGCCAGAGCGAGACGAGGCCGGGCAGCATCGGGCCGACGACAATCGCGCGGCGGATGCCCAGCGCCTCCGAGGCGACATCGCTGGAGGTGATGCCGCCTTTGGCGATGACGAACCGCGGCGGCGCGAGATCGAGCACCCGGGCGACGAGCTCGACCACGCCGCTGGAGACCTTGCGGGCGATGTCGAGGCTCTCCGCACCGTCCCGGCCGGTCACCAGCTCGCGGCTGGTGTGGACGATGACCGTGCCCTCCCCGAGGCCCTTCGCCGCCGCGTCGGCCGAGGCGGCCAGGTGCGCGTCGCGCCGCCCGTCGATGAGGCTGCGCACGTCGAGCTCGATCGTCGCGGTGCCTGGGCGCGCGGCGCGGAGCGCTTTGAGCTGCGCCGTGGTGAGCGGCACGTGGCTGCCGACGACGACGAGGCCGCCGCGCTCGTTGGCGAAGTCGATCCGGTCGGCGGTGACGGGCTCCGCGAGTTCCTGGCCGATGTGGGCGCGCACGTACGGCGGGCCCACGCGCAGGAGTGATCCGGTGCCCTCCCGGTCGAGGCGGTGCAGGGCGATCGCGACGACGCGCAGGTCCGACTCGCGGACGGCGTCGACCGCCACGACGGTGCCCGCGGGGAGCGAGCGGAGCAGGTCCGCGACGGCGTCAGGGCCGCGGCGGATCACGCCGAGGGTGAGCGCGGCGACGTCGTCGGCGGCGATGCGCCCACCGGTCTTCTCCTTGACCCACTCGCGCAGGTCGGACGCCGCGAAGCCGAACGTCGCGTCCTGCGCGAACGGCGTCTGGCCCACAGGGGTGACCTCGCCGTCGACCACCCAGTAGTGGACGCTGTCGACGGTGATGCGGCCGGCGTCGGGGAACGCGGGCACGAGCAGGGTGAGGGCGGGCGCGCGGCCGCCGTGCTCGACGATGGCGTCCCGGAGCGTGTCGACCTCGAGCGGGAAGTGGCCGCGCAGGGTCGAGTCGGAGCGGGAGACGAAGGTGAGGCGCTTGCCCGCCCGCCTGGCGGCGGCCAATGCCACCGCGACGACCTCGCGGTTTCGCCCGACGGTGGTCTCCTCGTCGAGGGAGCGGGTGTTGGTGAGCACGTAGACGGCGCGGGCCCCGGTCGCGAACGCCCAGTCCAGGTCTGCCGGCTCCCAGCGGGTGAGCACCGGGAGGCCGGCGACGGACTGCGTCCCGGTGGGGTCGTCGTCGAGGACGACGAGGACGGCGTCGGGGTCGCTCTCGGCGCGCACGTCGGAGGCGGTGACCTCGGCGGCGGAGGGCACGGTGTCGAGCAGTGTCTCGATATCCACGAGAACTCCCTTGTTCGCGGTGTGGCCGACGGTGGCTATGAGATTGAGCGGCTATCAGATATCAGATATCTGGTGCGGGACAGAACAGCCTCGACCACGGCTTCGTGCTGGGCGATCGCGTGCTCGCGGATCTCGGGGACGGCGCTGGTCTCGCTGCGCGTCTCGGCGAGCATCGTCGTCAGCGGCAGCAGCGCCGCGACGAGGATGTGGTTGTCCGCTGCCCGCAGGATCACGTCGTGAAACTCCAGGTCGGCGGCCACGAAAGCGGCCACGTCCGGCTCCGCGTGGGCCTTGCGCATCCGCTCGACCGCCCGTCGCATCTCCACGATGTCGGACTCGCCGTGGCGCCCGGCGGCGAGCTGTGCGGCACCGGTCTCGATCATCATGCGCACCTCGAGCAGCTCCAGCGAGGAGCGTTCCCGCTCACCGGCGCTGCGGGCGTGCCGCACCACCGCCTCGAGACCCGTCCACTCCTTCACCGGCGCGATGCGGTGCCGGCGGCCGGGCACCTGCACGATGACTCCCTGTGCCTGGAGCAGCCGCACGGACTCGCGCAGGGTGAGCCGGGAGACGTGGAACTCCTCGGCCAGCACCCCCTCCGGCGGCAGCGGCCCGCCCGTCTCGAGCCTGCCGTCGATGATGGCGTCGAGCAGCTGTTCGACCACCTCTTGCGTCCGCGAGGCTCGCGCCATCGACCTTCCTCTCCACCGGTGCCGCCAGAGCAGGTCAGCTCCACGGAACCCAAGGTTAAGTCGTACCCTGCCGCGACAAGGTATTGCCGCCGGGTCAGTGGTTGGCGATGAACGCTGTCCCGAAGAGGTTGGAGCCTAGGAGCTCCGCCATCGTGGGTTCGCTCATGGATCTGTCCGTTCGTCGGCGGCGTCCAACCGTTCGTCGGTCTTTCCCCTGGTGATCAGGTCCGCGCGGTAGAGCACTTCGAGCTGGGCGGGGTTGTAGAGCTCCTGGAGCGACTCGACGATCGTGCTCTCGAGAGTCGCCGTGCTCTTCGCCGAGCGCGACGTGGGGTCGTTGAGCCACGGGTAGGCGGCCTTCTGCCGCGCGATGATCGGCGCGAAGTACTCGGCAAGACGGCTTCGTGTGGCCCGGTCCGCGTCCGGAGGGAGGCTTTCGAACTCCTCGTCGGCGTCCGTGCGGGGTGTTTCCTCCAGCATCTGGCGGAGGTCGCTCATCGCCGACTCGTCGTACGCCTGCGAATAGATCATGACCAGCGACCGGTTCGGTTCCGGCAGGGCGTCTGCGACTGAGCTGAAGCCGGGCGGCAGATCCGCGGGAGCCCGATGGCGCAGGATCAGGGCGAGCTCCGACCGCGCGCGCTGCAGCCGTTCGATGGTCGCTTCGAGCTCAGCGTCGAGCACCCGTAGGGCTTCGACCGGGTCCTCGTCCGCGCGCCCCAGCGACTCGATCTGCGCGAGCGGCACGCCGAGATCGCGGAGGCGCCGGATCTGCAGGAGACGCAGCAGGTGCGGCACGCCGTACTGCTTGTACCCGTTCGACCTGCGCTCCGGCTCCTCGAGCAGGCCCGCCTCGTGGTAGTGCCGCACGGTGTTGACGGTCGTGTCCGCGAGTTCCGCGATCTGCCGGGTGCTCCACGCCACGGTTCGCTCCGCTCCTCTGGTCTGTTCGGCCTGTCGGTCGGCACGGCGCCGCCGACATGCCCCCAGTCGAAACTATGTCCTTGGCACATGGTCAAGCGCGCTGACAGGGCCGGCGCCTGGAGGTTCGCGGCCTCGGGGTACGTGACTGCGAGCGATGCGGCGATCTCGGGGAGGACCGGGAACTGCGCCACGAGGACTCCCAGGCGCATCAGGACGATCACTGTCCGCAGGGTTGTGTCAGAGGCGAGGGATACAAAGGTTCCATGAGTAGGTCGGTCGCAATCGTGTCCGGCGGTGCCGGCGGGCTGGGCGGTCACATCGTGTCCGCGCTGCTGCCTCGTGGCTTCCACGTCGTCATCGGAGACGTCGATACCGAGGCGGGGGAGCGGCAGGCCCGCGCCATCGAGGACCGCGGTGGCGCCGCCACCTTCGTGCCGGCCGACCTCTCCAACCCCGGGGAGATCACGAGGCTGATCGAGAGCGCCGACCGGCTAGGCCCCTTGAGAGCGCTGGCCAACAATGCGGGCGGCTGGCTCCCCGGGCCGCAGTACCCGTCCGGTGACAGCTGGCGGCGCAGCATCGACCTGAACCTGGTGATGCCGATGCTGGCCACCCAGCTGAGCCTTCCACTCATGGCTGCTGCCGGCGGCGGCTCGGTGGTCAACGTCGCGTCGAGCGGCGGCTGGGAGTCCACGCCGTACGGGTCGCCGGAGTACGGGGCCGCGAAGGCCGGCCTGATCCGGTTCACCACGGCCCTCGTCGGTACTGCCGCGGAGCACTCGGTGACCGTGAACTGCGTGGTGCCGCACTGGATCGGGCTGCCGCGTGCGGTCGAGGAGTTCGACCGGATGACTCCCGAGGAGCGAATGCGCAGCGGCGGCCTCGTCGCGCCCGAGCTCGTGGCCTCGACGATCGTCGAGCTGCTGACCGACCCGGAAGCGACCGGCCGGGTGATGGTTCTCCGCGCGGGCCATCACCCCTACCAGGTCGACCCGGCCGCGGCCGATCCTCTGTGGACCAGCCCCTATGGCTGACCGGGCGGTGCCCACGCGCTGATCAGGGTGGCCGCCACCGCTACGTATGGGCCGCGCGCAATTCGACACGGGCCGACGTTCAGTTCCTGCCGGCCTCGGCCAGGGCCTCGTCCAGGCGCTCGATGCCCAGCTCCGGCGGCAGGTCGTCGCCGTGCCGGACGACGAGGGACGTGACCGCGCGGGTCAGGCAGACGTAGAGGCGGCGCAGGCCGGTCGCGTGGTTCGGCTCGGCCGCGACGATCGCGGCGGGGTCGTGCAGGACCACATGGTCGAACTCGAGGCCCTTCGCCAGCGAGGCGGGCACCAGGTCGAGGTGCGCGTCGAACTCGGAGGTGTCGTCCGGGTCGGCCGCGTTGTCGGAGGCCGGAGCGTCGTCCTGCTCGCCCACGACCGCGAACGTGAGCCCGACGGCGGCGAGCGTCGTGCGGATGTCGGGCACGGCGGCGTCGGGCACGATCAGGCCGACCGAGCCTTCCAGGCCGGGGATCCCCACGAGGACGTCCTCGAGCGGCGCGGCAGTGAGGGTGAGTCGCCCGCGGGCCCGCCGGACGGCGGTCGGGGGCTCCAGGCCGGGCGCGATGCTGGGCAGCAGGCGGGCGGCGAGGTCGATCACGTCGGCGGGCACGCGGAAGCCCGCCGTGAGCTGCTCCACGTGCCCGTCGGGCTTGGCGAGGTGGCCCAGGACGTCGGACCAGTCGCTCGACGCCCAGGGCGTGGTGGCCTGCGCGAGGTCGCCGAGCACGGTGAGCGAGCCCGTCGCGGCGCGCCGCCCGAGGGCGCGCAGCATCATGGCGGACAGGTCCTGCGCCTCGTCGACGACGATGTGCGCCACCGACTCGGCGCGGTCCAACAGGTCCGAGATCTCGTCGAGCAGCACGAGGTCCGCCGTCGTCCAGCGGGCGGAGCCGGGCGTGCGGGGTTGTCGATCCCAGGTCAGGAGGAGCTGTTCGGCGTCGGACAGGATGCCCTCCGCGCACTCGGCGAGGAACCGCGAGTCGGAGAACAGCCGGAAGAGCAGCTTGCGCGGCTCGACCGCGGGCCACACCGCCGCCGCGTAGTCCCGGACCGGCTTCGTCCGGGCCAGGACGTCCCATGCCTTGTCGTCGAGCGCGTCGCCCCTCTCCTCGATCTGGATCAGCACCCGGTGCGCAAGGGCATGTCGGAGCTGCGCCGCGCCCAGCGCGTACCGCACGTCGCGCGCCCTGATCTGCTCTATCGCGTGCTGCGCCTCGTACGCCGGGACCCGCCAGCGGAAGGAGCCGCGCGGCAGGACCAGCGTGTCCTGCGGGGTGCCGACATGCGACCAGACAGCACGCCGCAGCACGGCCGCCATCCGGCCGTCGCCCTTGAGGGTCGCGACGTCGGCGGACTCGGCGGCACGCACCGGAGCGTGGTCGCCGACGATCTCCTCGATGGTCGCCTGCCTGGCGTGGATCTCGCCGAGCGCCGGCAGGACGTCGCGGATGTACCGCAGGAAGCTCTTGTTCGGCCCGACGACGAGCACGCCGCGGCGGGTGAGCTGCTCGCGGTGTGCGTACAAGAGGTAGGCCGCGCGGTGCAGCCCGACCGCCGTCTTTCCCGTGCCGGGCGCGCCCTGCACCACGAGGGTGCGCTCGAGCGGCATGCGGACGATGACGTCCTGCTCGGGCTGGATTGTCGCGACGATGTCACGCATCGGGCCGGTGCGCGGGCGCTCGATCTCGGCCTCGAGGATCTCCGAGTGCGCGGTGGCCGTGCCGGCGGGCCGGCCGGCGCGGCTCAGGGGCTCGTCCTCGAACCCGGTCAGGTGGCCGCGGGCGAAGCCGTACCGCCGGCGCGCGGTGATCCCCATCGGCTCCTTCGGCGTCGCCCGGTAGAACGGGGTGCTCACCGGGGCGCGCCAGTCCACGACCATCGGCTCGCCGTCCGGGTCGGAGACGTGACGTCGTCCGATGTGGAAGGTCTCGTCCGTCTCCTCGATGTTGATGCGGCCGAAGAAGAGCGGGATCGCGGGATCGTCGGTGAGCTGCTCCATCCGCCGCGCGAGGGTGGCCTCCAGCACGTCCGCGCTGATCCGGTCACCGGCGTAGCGCCCGTCGAGCGCGGCGACCCGGTCGCGCATCCGGCCGAGCTGGGACCGGGCCTCGGCGAGAAACTCCCGCTCCTGGATGAGCTCGGGCACGTCGGCAGGCATGGGGGACCCTCCAGGAGTCTGCGCGGGGGATGTTCGTGGGAACGGACGCGCGAGTCTAGTGCCCCGGGCCGCCGCAGGGCCGCATCTTTTTGGCCCCGGAGCGTCGCCGGAGACACATATGTCCTAGGAGTCCGTTTCCACTGTCGCGCCAACCGGGCCCACGGTACGGTCGGGGAACCGCCCGGCCAATCGAGGAGCCCTAGTGTCGTCCGACGAGCTTCCCCAGGAGTTCCAGATCGACGTACCCGACGAGATGGAGACCGGCGTGCCCGCCGACTTCGCGTCCGTATGGCACACGCCGACGTCGTTCATCCTGGACTTCATCGCCGTGAAGCAGCCACCGAGCCCGGTCTCGGATCCGGAGTCGGGCGAAGTCACGTCGATTACCGTGCCGGGCCGCGTGGTCTCCCGCGTGCGCATTCCTCCGCAGCAGGTGTTCGAGCTTGCCAAGGCGCTCACTATGCAGCTCGACGCATGGGAGAAGGAAAGCGCGCCAACGGTTCGCAATCCCCGGGCCGCAGAGGGGCCGGATGGTCCGAATCGATCGTCGGAGAATTAAATCTTGTGAATCTTTTTCTTGGACGAACGTCCAACATGGCGCCTATATGTCCGATCTGCCGGGGAGGAATGTTCCGGTTTGACCATAGAAAAGGTAGGTTATACCAGTCCTGAGGGGGAAATGTAACCCTCGCTGGCTGTTCCACTTGCGATCTTCACGGATGTAGGCTTCCCGTGATCGCGACGAAGGCGTTGCAATCTCCCAGAGTTGCCCGGGGGGTCGGGCGACCCGTTCCGGCGGCCATGTCGGGGAGCAATGAACAGGGGCGATGCAAGTGAGCAACACGGAATTCGATAGCAGGGGGCGCACGGGCGGGATCATGTTCGAAGAACAGTCCCGCACGAGTGTCGTGAGCATGTGGGGAGAGATCGATGTCTCCCTGCGCGGTGAGTCCAGTGCTGCGATAGCCAATGCCCTCGAGCGGGCCAAGTCGGTGGTGATCGACACCTCGCGGGTGACGTTCATGGACTCGACCGGCGTCGCGTTCCTCATGCAGATGTATACCTACGGGACGCAGGACGGGCTGACCGTGAGCCTTCCGGAACCGCCGCCGGTGGTCCGGAGCGTCATCGAGATGCTCGGGGTGGACGCGCTGTTCGCGCAGTCCGCCGAGCCGGCCGTCGTCCGCGAGGCCTGACCGGACCAGCCGCCGGCGCTCCCTCGTGAGAGGGCCCGGCCCGCAGGCCCGGCGCCTGTCCTCAGCGCCCCGCGGCCAATGCCGCGGCGCCCACGATGCCCGCCGCGTTCCGCAGCTGGGCCGGGACGATCGGCGCACGCAGGTGCAGGCTCGGCAGATACTTCTCGTGATGCTTGCTCACGCCGCCGCCCACGACGATGAGGTCGGGGGACAGCAGGTCCTCGACGACGCCGAAGTAGCGCTGCAGGCGCTCGGCCCATTCGTCCCACGACAGGTCCTCGCGTTCGCGCGCCGAGTCGGCCGCGCGCGACTCGGCGTCGTGCCCGTCGATCTCCAGGTGCCCCAGCTCCGTGTTCGGCACCAGGACGCCGTCGACCACCAGGGCCGAGCCGATGCCCGTGCCCAGCGTCGCCACCAGCACCACGCCGTCGGCGTCCCGGGCGGCGCCGTACCGGACCTCGCCCACGCCCGCGGCGTCGGCGTCGTTCACCGCGACGGCGTGGCGGCCGGTCGCTCGCTGGACGAGCGCCGGCAGGTCCACGCCGGTCCAGGACTGGTCGAGGTTCGCCATGGAGCGCACCACGCCGTGCTGCATGGGCGCGGGGAACGCGACGCCGATCGGCACGTCGTCGGACAGCTGATAGGTGTCCACGAGCTTGGCGAGCACGTCTGCCACCGCCTGCGGGGTGGACGGTTGAGGGGTCGGGATACGGGTCCGCTTGTCCGCGTACTCGCCCGCTACGAGATCGACGGGCGCACCCTTGATCCCGGAACCTCCGATGTCGATGCCGAACGCCAGGTCACTCATGCCAGGATCGTCTCATGAGCACTGGCGAGCAGTACTGGTACAACACCGAGACGGGTGAGGTCGAGGAGGGGCACCGGTCCTCCTGGACGCACCTGATGGGCCCGTACGGCACCCGCGCCGAGGCCGAGCGGGCGCTGGCGAACGCGAAGGCGCGCAGCGAGTCCTGGGACAAGGACGACGAGGAGTGGCGCAACAAGTAACCCCTTGGTTGTGAGCGTGATCGTTGCTACTACCTGCCCGGTTTAGGCGCAACGATCGCGCCCACAACTACGACTGGGGCGGTTACTTGTTGAACGAGTGCTCCTCGTCCGGGAACGATGAGTCCTTGACCTCGGTCACGTAGTCCTCCGCGGCCTGCTGCAGCGCCGCGCCGAGCTCGGCGTAGCGCCGGGCGAACCGCGGCGACCAGCCGGTCATGCCCGCCATGTCCGTCCACACCAGCACCTGGCCGTCGCAGTGCGGCCCGGCGCCGATGCCGATGGTCGGGATGCGCACGATCTCGGTGATCCGCGCGGCGACGTCCGTGGGCACCATCTCCAGGACGACGGCGACGGCGCCGGCCTCCTCGACCGCCTGCGCGTCCGCGGCCAGCTGCTCCACGGCGGCGTCGCCGCGGCCCTGGACGCGCGGCCCGCCGAGCAGGTTCTCCGACTGCGGCGTGTAGCCCAGGTGCGCGACGACGGGGATGCCTGCGTCGGTCAGCGCGCGGATCTGCGGCGCCGAGCGGACGCCGCCCTCGAGCTTGACGGCGTCGGCGCCCGTCTCCTTGAAGATCCGCACCGACGTCTCCAGGGCCTGCTGCGGGCCGGCCTCGTAGGAGCCGAACGGCAGGTCGATCACGACGAAGGCACGCTTCGTGGCCCGGGCGACGGCGCGCGCGGCGGGGATCATGTCGTCGACCGTCACGGGGATGGTGGTCGGGTGGCCATGCATGACGTTCCCGATGGAGTCACCCACGAGCAGGATGTCCATACCGGCGGCGTCGAAGATCGCGGCGGTCACGGCGTCGTACGCGGTGAGCATCGCGAGCTTCTCGCCCCGGGCCTTGGCCTCCGCCAGGTGGTGCACACGGACCCGCTTGGGACCCGGTGTGGGTGAGGTGTGGGCGGACATGGTCCTCCTGTGGTTCGGGCGGCGTCAGTGCCGCAGGAAAGCCTACGACCCGTAGTCCATGCCCGGTACACGCGCCTGTAACAGGTTTAGTGCAAGATGGGCCCATGGACAGGCAGCAGGAGTTCGTGCTCCGCACGGTCGAGGAGCGCGACATCCGCTTCATCCGGCTCTGGTTCACCGACGTGCTCGGTGTGCTGAAGTCGGTAGCTGTGGCGCCCGCGGAGCTGGAGTCGGCGTTCACCGAGGGCATCGGTTTCGACGGCAGCGCCATCGAGGGGCTCACCCGGGTCTTCGAGGCGGACATGGTCGCGAAGCCGGACCCGACCACCTTTCAGGTCCTCCCATGGCGTGGTGAACGCCACGGCACCGGTCGCATGTTCTGCGACATCCTGACGCCGGACGGGCAGCCGTCGCTGGCGGACTCCCGCAACGTGCTCAAGCGCACCCTCGCGAAGGCGAGCGACCGCGGGTTCACCTTCTACACGCACCCCGAGGTCGAGTTCTACCTCTTCAACCAGCTCACCAAGACCGACTCGAAGCTCGAGCCGGTCGACCAGGGCGGGTACTTCGACCACCTGGCCCGGGGATCGACGCACGACTTCCGCCGCGCCGCGATCACGATGCTCGAGTCCATGGGTATCTCGGTCGAGTTCTCCCACCACGAGGCCGGCCCGGGGCAGAACGAGATCGACCTGCGCTACGCCGACGCGCTGACGACCGCGGACAACCTGATGACGTTCCGCACGGTGGTCAAGGAGGTGGCGCTGGAGCAGGGCGTGTTTGCGTCGTTCATGCCCAAGCCGCTGGCCGACCAGCCCGGATCCGGCATGCACACGCACGTGTCGCTGTTCGAGGACGACCGCAACGCGTTCTACGAGCCCGGCGCCCAGTTCGAGCTGTCCAAGACGGCGCGCCAGTTCATCGCGGGCCTGATGGTGCACGCGGGTGAGATCACGGCGGTCACCAACCAGTACGTCAACAGCTACAAGCGGCTCTGGGGCGGGCAGGAGGCCCCGAGCTACGTCAGCTGGGGCCACAACAACCGGTCCGCGCTGGTCCGCGTGCCGATGTACAAGCCGGGCAAGGGCAACTCGGCGCGCATCGAGTACCGCGCGCTGGACTCCGCGGCGAACCCCTACCTGGCGTTCGCCGTGCTGCTGGCCGCCGGGCTCAAGGGCATCGAGGAGGGCTACGACCTCCTGGACCACACCGAGGACGACGTCTGGGAGCTCACCCCGTCCGAGCGCCGCGCCCTGGGCATCGCGCCGCTGCCGCGCGACCTCGACGAGGCCATCCAGTTCATGGAGAGGTCCGAGCTCGTGGCCGAGACGCTCGGCGAGCACGTCTTCGACTACTTCCTGCGCAACAAGCGCGAGGAGTGGGAGGCGTACAGCGCCCAGGTCACCCCGTTCGAGCTCAAGCGCTTCCTCCAGCTCTGAAGTAGAGGTTCGCGAGGTAGAACCGTGGCGAGGTAGGACTTTGGCGAGGTAGGACCAGGACGAGGTAGGAGCGCAGCTGTGCTCCAGTCCTACCTCGCCACAGTTCTACTTCAGCAGAGGGCGCTCGCGTCGTAGGGTCAGGGGGTGCAGAGCCGCCGACCCGAGACCCTGACGACCCATCTGATCCGGGCCGGGTTCGCCGACCTCACCCGGTCGGCCTCGCTGTGGCGGGACCCCGACCTGGTCTCGGTCCGCGACAGCCGGTCCGGGGACGGTGCGGGCGCCGATCGCAGCGTCGGTCCCGACCGCGGCTCGGTCGCCCTCGAGCCCGCCGACGCTGCTCTGCTGCGTGCGCTCGCCGCCGTCGCGGACCCGGACCTCGCGCTGCTGCAGCTCGTCCGCCTCGCGGCGGCAGCTCCCGACCGGCTGCACCCGGTCCTCGCGGTCCCGGAGGGAACGCCGGCAGAGCCCCGCGGCGACGTGGAGGCAGCGGTGTCCGACGACGCCGAACCGCCCCGGCCGACCGCGCGCGACCGGCTGCTGCGCGTGCTGGGCGCGTCGTCGGCACTCGGTGACGAGTTGGTCCGGCATCCGTCGCTGCTCGGCCTGATCTGCGACTGCACGCCGGGCATCGACGTGCCGGCCGGGGAGGTCCGCGCCGAGCTGCTGCGCGCCGTCGACGCGGACCCGGACGTCGAGGCGCCCGTCGCGGGCACGCGGGTCCCCGACGAACCGGTCGTGCCGGGCGAGGACCAGCCGCCGTCGTACACCGACCGCCTGCGGCGCGCCTACCGGGCGCGGCTGCTGCGGATCGCCGCCACCGACGTCACCGCGTCCGACCCGACGGTCGTGCTGCCCGCCGTCGCCGCCGCGCTCGCGGACCTGGCGGCCGCCGCGCTGGAGGGCGCGCTGGCCATCGCCCGCTCGGAGGAGGACGACCACGCCGCCGGCGTGCGCCTGGCCGTGCTCGGGATGGGCAAGACCGGCGGCCGCGAGCTGAACTACATCTCGGACGTGGACGTCATCTACGTCGCCGAGCCCGGCCGGCTGCCCGACGGCGCGCCCGCGTGCGACGAGGACCATGCCCTGCGGGTCGCCTCGCGGCTCGCGGGACGGCTCGCGCAGGTGTGCTCCGGCGCTTCGGCGGAGCCGGGGCTGTGGCAGGTCGACGCGGCGCTGCGGCCGGAGGGCAAGCAGGGGCCGCTCGTGCGGACGCTCGCCAGCCACGTCGCCTACTACGAGCGGTGGGCCGTGACGTGGGAGTTCCAGGCGCTGCTCAAGGCGCGTCCGGTGGCGGGCGACGTGGCGTTGGGCGAGGAGTACGTGGCCGCCGTCGGGCCGCTGGTGTGGCAGGCCGTGGAGCGGCCGAACTTCGTCGAGGACGCCCGCGCCATGCGCAAGCGCGTCGAGGACAACGTGCCGGTGGCCGAGGCAGACCGGCAGATCAAGCTCGGCAAGGGCGGCCTGCGCGACGTCGAGTTCACCGTGCAGCTGCTGCAGCTCGTGCACGGGCGCGCGGACGAGGACATCCGGTCGCGGACCACCCTCGACGCGCTGGCGGCGCTGTCGAAGGGCGGCTACGTCGGGCGCGACCATGCCGGCCGGATGGGGGAGTGCTACCGGTTCCTGCGGACCCTGGAGCACCGGATCCAGCTCTTCCGGCTGCGTCGCACCCACCTCATGCCGACCGCGGAGCACGACCTGCGGCGGCTCGCCCGCGGACTGGGCGTCGGCGGCGCGGACGACCTCGTCAAGACCTGGCGGTCGGTGCGGCGCGAGGTGCGCGACCTGCACGAGGCTGTCTATTATCGGCCGCTCCTGCCGGCCACGGCGCTGCTGTCCACGGGCGAGGCGTCGCTCGCGCCGCAGGCCGCCATGGCCCGGTTCGCCGCCATCGGCTACCGCGATCCGGCAGGCGCCATGCGCCACGTCCAGGCACTGACCGACGGCGTCAGCCGGCGGGCGGCGATCCAGCGCCAGCTGCTGCCGGTGCTGCTGGGCTGGTTCGCCGAGGGCGCCGACCCGGACGAAGGGCTGCTCGCGTTCCGCAAGCTGTCGGACACCCTAGGCGGGACCCACTGGTACCTGCGGTTGCTGCGCGACTCGGCCGAGGCGGCGTCGCACCTGGCCCAGGTGCTGTCCTCGTCGCGGTACCTCGCGGACGCGATCGGGCGCTCCCCGGAGTCGGTGCGCTGGCTCGCCGAGTCGGAGTCGCTGGCGCCGCGCGGGGTGCGGCGGCTGGCGGCGGAGGCGGACGCGCTGCTCGGGCGGGCCCAGGAGGTGGACAGCGCCACCGTCGCACTGCGCGCGTTGCGCCGGCGCGAGCTGGCGCGCACCGGCGTCGCCGAGGTGCTGGGCGCGCTCGGCCCGGTCAGCGCGGCCAGGGCCATCTCGGACGCCGCCGACGTCGTCCTGGCCGGCGGGCTGCGCATCGCGGAGCACGAGGCGCGCACCGAGCGGAAGGTCACTCGCGGGGACGAGCCCGCCCGGCTGCTCATCGTCGCGATGGGCCGCCTCGGCGGCCAGGAGATGGGCTACGGGTCGGACGCGGACATCATGTTCGTGTACGAGGCGGTCGGCGGCGCGCCGGACAAGGAGGCCAACGACTACGCGCTGACCGTGGCGAAGGACATGCGGCGCATCCTCACCGCCGTCGGGCCCGAGCCGAGCCTGCCCGTGGACGCCGACCTGCGGCCCGAGGGGCGCAACGGGCCGCTGGTGCGGTCCTTCGAGTCGTACGTGGAGTACTACGACCGCTGGTCCTCGCCCTGGGAGGCGCAGGCGCTCCTGCGGGCGCGGGCCCTCTCGGGGACGCTCAGCGTGGTCGCCGCGGGTGGCCCGGACGAGGGTGCGGTGGTGGCGTCGCTGTCGGACGGCGGCGCGACGGCGGGCGGGGGCGGAGCCGGCGGGGCGTCCGTCGTCCGCCCTGAACTCGACCTTGGGCCCGGCGCGGAGGGCGGCGTGTCGCTCGGTGCGCGGTTCACGGCGCTCATCGATCCGCTGCGGTACCCGGAGGGCGGGCCGGACGCGGCGGTCCTGCGCGAGGTGCGGCGCATCAAGGCGCGCGTCGAGTCGGAGCGGCTGCCGCGCGGCGCCGACCCGGCGCGGCACCTGAAGCTCGGGCGCGGCGGGGTGTCCGACGTCGAGTGGACCGTCCAGCTGCTGCAGCTGCAGCACGCGTTCGAGGTGCCCGGCCTGCGGACGACCGGCACGGTCTCGGCGCTGAAGGCGGCCCGGGAGGCGGACCTCCTGACCGGCGACGACGCCGAGGTGCTGCTGGAGGCGTGGCGGCTGGCGTCGCGGCTGCGGTCGGCGATCGTGCTGTGGTCGGGCCGGACCACGGGCTCCGGCGTCGACATGCTGCCGCACGACAGCCATGCCCTGACCGGGATCGCGCGCCTGCTGGGCGACGTCGGCACGGGGCCGGAGCTCGAGGAGCTCTACCTGAGGGTGGCGCGGCGGGCGCGCGGGGTGATGGAGCGGGTGTTCTACGGGGCGGGGTGAGGGCTGACCGTCATGCCCGTGGGAGCCCGATCGCCGTCAGGAACGCGAGCGTGGCGGGTGTCGGTCCCGCCTTGCTCCAGACGACGTACTCGACACGGCTCGGGGCGTTCGTGACGTCGGCGGTGACCAGACCACCGAGCTCCGGGGCGCGCTGGAGGTACGTCGAGGGCAGGAATCCGATCGCGAGCCCGTGGCGGATCACCTGGGCCATGAGTGGTGCGTCGGTCACCTCGAAGGCGACGTCCCGGCTGAGTCCAGAGCGGGCGAAGGCCTGGTCGGTCTGGGCTCGCCCGGCGGACCCGTACGGGAAATCGACGAACGGCTCGGCCGCGAGGTCCGCGAGGCGGAGGTCCTCGGCACCGGCCAGCGGGTGGTCGGGCGCGAGGACGGCGACGAGGCGGTCGCGGGCCAGCTCGTGGCTGCGCACGCCCGTCGGCCGTGCGGTGCTCGGCAGGCCGAGGAACGCGACGTCGAGCCGCCCGTCGGCCACCTCCGAGGTCAGGTCGTCGCTCGATCCGGCGCATAGCGTCACGCGCACCTGCGGGTGACGGTGGCGGAGGTCGCGCAGAGCCGCGGGCACGTCGACGGCCGCGACCGTCGGGATCACGCCGACGCTGAGCCGTCCGCGCACCTCACCGACCGCGGCCGCGGCGTCGGCGGCGGCGCGCTCGGCGGCCTCCAGGGCCTGCCGTGCGGCGGGCAGGAACGCCTCACCGGCCGGCGTCAGGCTCACCCTCCGACTGGTGCGCGCGAAGAGCGTGGCGCCCAGCTCGTGCTCGAGCCGCTTGATCTGGTGGCTCAGCGCGGACTGCACGACGTGGCAGCGCTCCGCGGCGCGGGTGAAGTTGGCCGTCTCGGCGACCGCCACGACGTATCGCATCTGCTGGAGCTCCATGGATCAATCGTGAATCACGATCGATCAGATGAAAAGGATGTGTTGGACTCATGGCTGGCCCGGACCGGAGACTGGGCGGCATGGACACCAGGACGCTCCCGCCGGACGGCCGCACGCGGGCCAGGATCGTGGCGCTCACAGCCGTCACAGCACTCGCCCCGATGGTCTGGGGCACCACGTACTTCGTCACCACCGAGATGCTTCCGGCCGAGCACCCGCTCTTCGCCGGACTCGTGCGCGCGCTGCCCGCCGGGCTCGTCGCGGTCGCGATCGGGGCGGCGCTGCCGGGCGGCTCCGGACTGCCCCGTGGCTCGTGGTGGTGGAAGAGCGCGGTGCTCGGCGTCCTCAACATCGGACTCTTCTTCCCGCTGCTGTTCGTCTCCGCCGAGCGGCTGCCCGGCGGCGTCGCCGCCACGTTCGGTGCGATCACACCGGTGGTCGTCGCGCTCCTCGCGGTGCCGGTGCTCGGCGAGCGCCTGTCGGCGCGGCGGCTCGTCTGGGGAGGCGCCGGCGTGATCGGCGTCGGCCTCGTGGTGCTCGGGCCGGACGCGGGACTCGACGTGGTCGGCGTCCTCGCCGGGCTCGGCGGCGCCGGGTCGATGGCGCTCGGCATCGCGCTGACCAAGCGCTGGGGACGCCCCGAGGGAGTTGGCCCGATCTCGTCCGCCGGCTGGCAGCTGACCGCGGGCGGGCTCTTCCTCGTCCCAATTACCTACATCGCCGAGGGAGCGCCACCCGCGATCGACGGACGGGCGGCCCTCGGCTACCTCTGGCTCGGCCTGGTGGGCGGCCTCGTCGCGTACGTGCTCTGGTTCCGGGGGATCGGCCGGCTGCCGGTGACGTCCGTGGCGTTCCTCGGACCGCTCGCGCCCCTGGTGGCGGCGGGAATCGGCGTCGGCGCGCTCGGCGAGACCCTGACCCTGGTCCAGATCGTCGGGCTGGTGCTGGCGCTCGCCGCGGTGCTCGCGGGCCAGCTCCCGCCCCGCGGCCGGCGGACGGCGCTCCCCGTGGCATCGAACGACGGCGTGGCGCTGGAGGCCGTGCGATGAGGATCGTGGTCTTCGGGGCCAGCGGCATGGTGGGCACGCGCGTGGTGGACGAGGCGTCGGCGCGTGGGCACGACGTCGTCCCTGTCTCGCGTCGGGACGCAGGCCGCGGCACTGCGTCCTTGGACGTCTGTGACGAGGTACGGGTTCGAGCGCTGCTCCGTGCCGCCGACGTCGTGGTCAGCGCCATCCGCTCGCGGCCGGGCGAGGAAGCGAGTGTTCCCGAGACGACGGCGGCTCTGCTCGCCGCCGCTGCCGCGACTCGAACTGCTCTGCTCCTGGTCGGTGGAGCGGGCCCGCTGACGAGCCCCGATCTATCCACAACGCTGGTCATCGACGACGAGAGGTTCGTTCCAGCCCGGTGGCGATCCAGCGCTATGGCCAGCCTCGCTCAGCTTCAGGCATGCGAGGGCCATCCGGCGGCGTGGACCTATCTCAGCCCTCCGGCGATCCTCGAGCCGGGGGCGCGCACCGGGATCTACCGCCGGGGCACGACGACGCTCTTGGTGGACGACGCCGGTCGCTCGCACATCTCGGCCGAGGACCTCTCCGTCGCGGTGCTGGACGAGGTCGAAGAACCGGCTGGCATCAGGCATTTCACCGTGGCGTACTGATCTGGTCGGCGGGAGCGCGTTGCGCGGGGTTGTGCGTCGTCACCGTTGGACGGTGTCCCGCCTTGAACGCATCACGTCAGATCCGAAGCTGGCGGTGGTGAGGTCAGCTCGCGGGTGTGACTGTGAGTAGGGAGGAGTCCGGGAACTCACGTGGATCGGTCTCACCGACCCCGACATATTCGATTCCGCCGAGCCACGGCCCCATCGTGTACAGGAACAAGCCGTCGCCGTGCGAGTCCCGGATGCCGGCGTTCACTCGGACCCACGTACCACGCTCGCCAGTTGAGTGGTCGAAGTCGATCGACGGACAGCCGCAGCCGCATATTCCCCCGACGACAACGGTCTTCGCTTGCTCACGCAGGTCGGCGACTCCGTCAAACTCCGCAGCCAGCAGCGCGTCGAGAACGGATCGCTCACGATCGGTCAACGGCCTGGGCATTGAGCCGTCGCTTGGTTCGCTCGTGTGCGCCGTCACGGTCAGAACCTACCCGTGCTGCTTGCTCAGAGTAAACGGGTTTGCCGTGCTCAGCGACGGTGGAAAGCCCCGGCAGAAAAAGCGTTGCTCCTCCGACATGCAGCGGAGCATCGTGGTCCCCAACCCGAGAGATTGGAACTCCGATGACAGCTGTCACGCCCCGTGCCCTGACCCTCCGCACCACGGACGTGACTGCTTTTGTCGTACCTCAACCTCGGGATCGTCGCCCATGTCGACGCCGGTAAGACCAGCCTGACCGAACGCCTGCTGCATCACGCGGGCGTGATCGACCGCCCCGGCAGCGTGGACGGCGGCGACACCACCACCGACACGCTCGCGCTGGAGCGGGAGCGTGGCATCACCATTCGCGCCTCGGTTGCGTCCTTCCCCGCGGGGGACGTCACCGTCAACGTGCTCGACACACCGGGCCACCCGGACTTCATCGCGGAGGTCGACCGCAGCCTGGCCGTGCTCGACGGCGCGGTGCTCGTGCTGTCCGCCGTCGAAGGCGTGCAGGCCCAGACCCTCGTGCTGATGCGCGCCCTGCAGCGGCTGCGGCTGCCCGTGATCGTGTTCGTGAACAAGATCGATCGTCGCGGGGCGCGCCCGGGCGCCGTGGCGGACGCCGTCGCGCGGCGCCTGAGCCCCGACATCCTGCCGGTGCAGCGGGTGCTCGCCGCGGGAACGCCGTCCGCTCGGGTCGAGCCGTTGCCCGACGACGGCCTCCGCGACTGGCTCGCGGGGGAGTCGCGGCGGGGTGCCGCCCATCCGGTGCTGTTCGGGTCGGCGGTGACGGGCGCGGGCGTGCCCGAGCTGGCCGCCGCCCTGGGGACGTACCTGCCGGTGGCGGACGGCGGAGTCGGCGCGGACGCGGCAGAGCCTTCCGGCGTCGTCTTCGCCATCGACCGGGAAGGCGGCCGCAAGCGGACGTTCGTCAGGATGCGGTCGGGCGCGCTGCGGGTGCGCGACAGGATCGACCTCGGCCACGGCCGGGCCGAGCGGGTCACGGGCCTGCGCATCGCGCACCGCGGCACGCTCGAACCGCGCCCGATCGCGGAGGCCGGCCAGATCGCCGTCGTGCAGGGACTGTCGACGGCGCGGGTCGGAGACGTCGTCGGGCCAGCGCAGCCCGGGGACGAGCGCGCGAGCCAGTTCCCGCCGCCGTCGTACGAGACGGTGGTCGACGTCGTCCCGGAGGATCGCGGGCGGCTGTACGCCGCGCTCACCGAGCTGGCCGAGCAGGACCCGCTGATCCGCGTGCGACGGCGGGACGAGGAGATCACCGTCTCGCTGTACGGCGAGGTCCAGCGCGAGGTGCTGGCCGCCGTCCTGCAGCGGGAGTACGGCGTCGCGGCGCGGTTCGGGGAGGTCCGGACGGCGCGCCAGGAGCGGATCGTCGGCACGGGACACGCGCTGGAGGTGAAGAAGCAGGACGGCAACGAGTTCCTGGCCACCATCGGGCTGCGGTTGGAGCCCGCGCCGGTCGGGTCGGGCGTAACGTTCGAGCTGGAGTGCGAGCGCGGGTCCATGCCGCCGGCCTTCTTCGACGCGGTCGAGGACACCGTCCGCCGCGAGCTGGCCCGCGGGCCGCTGCGGTGGCCGGTCCCGGACGCCCGGGTGGTCATGACCCACTCGGGCTACGCGCCGCGGCAGAGCCACATGCACCAGAAGTTCAACAAGGCGATGTCCAGCACCGGCGCCGACTTCCGCGGTCTGACGCCGCGCCTGCTGGCCGCCGCCGTCCGCCGGGCGGGGACTGTGGTGTGCGAGCCGGTCCACCGGTTCGTCATCGAGGTGCCGGACGACGCCGTCGGCTCGGTGACCTCGCTGATCGGACGGCTGGGCGGGGTGCCGTTCGAGTCGGGTGTCGCCGGCGTGGGGATCGCCGTCGTGCGGGGAGAGATCCCGGCCGGGGCCGTCGCCGCGGTGCAGCGGGACCTGCCCGGGCTGACGCGCGGGGAGGGGGTGTGCCAGACGGAGCACGACCGGTTCGAGCCGATGCGAGAAGTCGCCCGGACATGAGGACGGCCGAAAGCCGCTCGCTGCGTCGATCTGCAACCTAAAGGTTGCACTTCCGGATGATGTTGTGCAACCATTAGGTTGCACTCAATCTAGGGGAGGACATCATGGAAACGATCGGCAGGCCTCGCGGTGGGACCCATGCGGTCCTGGCCGTGCTGTTCTTGGGCGCGTTCGCGATGGGCAGCGCAGAGCTGCTCGTCATGGGGATGCTCGACCTGATCGCGGCCGACCTGGCCGTCTCGATCCCAGCGGCCGGCGCGCTGGTGACCGCGTTCGCGCTGGGCATGGCGTTCGGCGGTCCGTTGCTCGCGCTCGTGACGGCGCACCTGGACCGTAGAGCGGTACTGGTGGGTGCCCTGGCGGCGTTCGCGCTGCTCAACCTGGTGCCGGTACTGGTGGCCGACCACACGCTGTTCCTCGTTGCGCGTGCCGGGGTCGGAGCGACCGAGGGCCTGTTCGTCGCTGCCGCTCTTACCGCCCTGGAGGGCATCGTCCCGCGGGAGCGTGCCGGCCGCGCGATGGGTGTGGTGATCACCGGTTTCGCTGCTGCGAGCGCTCTCGGCATGCCGCTCGCGTCGCTGATGGGGCGGGAGTTCGGGTGGCGCGCGTCGTTCGTGGGCCTGGCGGTCATCGGGGTCGGGGTCATGCTCGCCGCCATGCTGGTGCTCCCTCCGGTCCCGACGGCGAGCGCGAGCCGGACGGCCGGCGCCCAGCTGCGCCATGCGTTCGCACCGCGGGTGCTCGCCTTGTTGGCGCTGTGCTGCCTGGTTTTCGCGGGTATCCAGTCGGCCCTGACGTACCTGGTGCCGTACCTGGGTGACGTCACGGGTGTCACCGGCCCGGTGGTGGTGGGTGTGCTGTTCGCATTCGGGGTGGCGACGACGGTGGGTTCCGCGGCAGGATCACGCTTCGCCGACGCTCACGCCGCGCTCGCCCTGCAGTGTGGGACGATCGGGCTGACGGTCTCGCTGCTCGCCATGTTCCTCTTCGGCGGGCAGGTCGTGGTCGCGGTGCTGGGCATCATCGGCATGGGACTGTTCGCCATGGGGATGGCGCCTGCCATGCAGAGCCGGGTGATGAGCCTGGCCGGACCCGGAGCGGCCCTGGCCGCCTCGCTGCCGGCGTCCGCCAGTAACGCCGGGGACGCCGTCGGCGCCCTGCTCGGGGGCGCAGCGATCGGGCACGCGGGCCTGGCTGCCGCCGTCTTCGTCGGAGCCGTGATCGCAGCGACCGCGGTGGTCGTGGCCATCGCCACCGGCCGACTCCGCCCTCAGGCTCCCGCCACAGAGGCCGCCCGGCGGACCGCTGAGCCGGGCGCCGAGCCGCTCGCCATGGTTAGCCAGTCTGACTGAGGAAAGGACGAACGACATGACCGACAACCCGCTGTCCGTCGCGGAGCAGGACACGTTCACCGTACGGCGCACGATCCGGATCGCCGCCCCGGTGGAGAAGGTCTGGAGGGCTGTCACCGAGCCGGAGCACATCTCCAGCTGGTTCGGGCGAACGGTGCTCGTCGGTGACGGCACCGGAGCGCACGGCACCGTCGCATGGCCGGACGAACCCGCCATCCCGATCCGCGTCGAGGAGGTCGACCCGCCGCGGGCCATCTCCTACCGATGGTGCAACGACGAGGCCACCGAGTCCGTCCCGAGCGAGGTCGACCCCGCACACTCGACGGTGTTCACCTTCACCCTCGAGCCGGTCGTCGGCGGCACGCAGCTCACCGTGGTCGAGACAGGGTTCGAGACCACCACCGATCCCGCCGGCAACCTCGAGAGCCACCGCCTCGGCTGGGACGAACAGCTGGACCGGCTGGTCGTGGCGCTGGAGGCACAGCGATGAAGGAGGCACTGGTCCCGGTGTGCGCTGCGCTGGGTGACGAGAACCGCTGGAGCATCCTGACCAGACTGGGTGAAGCCCCGGCGTCCGCGTCGACGCTGGCCACCACGCTGCCGATCAGCCGCCAGGCGATCGCCAAGCACCTCGAGATCCTCCAGCGGGTCGGACTGGTCGAGCCGGTGCCGGTCGGCCGCGAAGTGCGATACCGGGTGCTGGGCTCGGAGTTCAGCGCCACCGCCAGACGGCTCGAAGCCATCGGCACTGCCTGGGAGCGACGCCTCCTGGACATCAAGGTGATCGCGGAGGATCTCTGATGACCCGGCGCGCCTCGGCCCTCAACGGCCCCGCGCCGCCGACCGGGCGGTCCACGAGAGCGAGATCGAGCGTCTGCGCCAGCGGTCGGGGTCGGATGGGCGTCAGGCTGGCCCTGACGATGGCGCGCCGGCGGTGTGGCGGCTGATCCGCTGCGCCCCGACGAGGTCCGCGACGACGCCGTAGTGGTCGCTGGCCCATACCCCGCCGACGGGCTGATCCAGGACCCTGCGGCAGTCGGTGACCTGCAACGTCGGTCCGCGCAGGCCGCTGCGCACCAGGATGTAGTCGATCCTCCGGGACGTCGCCGTGCCGAACTCGCCATCGCGGACCAGGGGGTTGGCCAGCTCGAACGTGTGCCCTGGTTCGCCGGGGTGGGCGTACTCCCAGGCGTCCTGGTAGCAGACGCTCAGCTGCTGCGCGGTCCCCCGGCCCTGCCAGAAGCGCATGCTGTCGGAGTTGGGGGCGGCGTCGAAGTCACCGACGACCAGGGCGTGGACGTCGCGGTCGCCGATGTGGTCCTCCATCGCGCGCGCGACCAGAATCGCCTGCTGCTCCCGCTCCAGCTCGAACGGGAGAGGCCAGGTCGGCTTGTGGTGCGTCACGAGCATGCGGCCGAGCGGGGTGTCGAGCTCGACCAGCAGGGCGGCGCCCCATGGCAGGACCCGGCGGCTGCGCTCGCTGACACCCAGATCGATCTCCGTGACCAGTCGGTGCGGCCAGCGGGTCGCCAGGGTGCCCGCGACGCCGTCGTCGGACGGGCGGGAGAAATGGGTGAGGTGGTAGCCCGGACCGATCAGGCGGTCCAGGATCTCCGGTGAGCCGACCGGCACCTCCTGGAGGGCGACGATGTCGGGATCCAGGCTGCGGATCGTGTCGCCGGTCAGCCGATGTCGCCGGTCCCAGTCGGGGTTGCCCGGCCCGAAGACGTTCATAGTGAGCACCCGGACCCGGGGCGCCGACTCCGATGTCGTGGCTGTCGTCATGACTGCATCGTCCAACGACGACGTCCGGCGCGCCGCCGAGCCATCCGGGCGCACGCGAAACGGCGGCCGACGCCGCACCACGTCGCGAGACGTCAGTGCAGGTCAGCCGCCGTTCCAACGACGTCACCAGGCCCTAGAGGGCCGCCGGATCAGATGTCGTAGTAGAGCTCGAACTCGTGCGGGTGCGGCCGCAGGCGGATCGGGTCGATCTCGTTCTCGCGCTTGTACGCGATCCAGGTCTCGATCAGGTCCTCGGTGAACACGTCACCGGCGGTGAGGAACTCGTGGTCGGCCTCGAGCGCGTCGAGCACGCCCGGGAGCGACGTCGGAACCTGCGCGATCTGAGCGTGCTCCTCCGGGGGCAGCTCGTACAGGTCCTTGTCGACCGGGGCCGGCGGCTCGATGCGGTTCTTGATGCCGTCCAGGCCGGCCATCAGCATCGCTGAGAACGCCAGGTACGGGTTCGACGAGGGGTCCGGCGCGCGGAACTCGATGCGCTTGGCCTTCGGCGACGTACCCGTGATCGGGATACGGATCGAGGCGGAGCGGTTACGGGCCGAGTAGACGAGGTTCACGGGAGCCTCGAAGCCCGGCACCAGGCGGTGGTACGAGTTCACCGACGGGTTGGTGAAGGCGAGCAGCGACGGCGCGTGCTTCAGGATGCCGCCGATGTACCAGCGGGCGAGGTCGGACAGGCCGCCGTAGCCCTTCTCGTCGTAGAACAGCGGCTCGCCGTTCTTCCAGAGCGACTGGTGCGAGTGCATGCCCGAGCCGTTGTCACCGAAGATCGGCTTCGGCATGAACGTGGCCGACTTGCCGGCCTCGAACGCGACGTTCTTGATGACGTACTTGAACTTCATCAGGTCGTCGGCGGCGTGCAGCAGGGAGTTGAACTTGTAGTTGATCTCCTGCTGGCCGGCGGTGCCCACCTCGTGGTGCGCGCGCTCGACGGAGAGGCCGACCTGACCGAGGGTCTTGACCATGTCGTCGCGCAGGTCCGCGAAGCGGTCGCTGGGCGAGGTGGGGAAGTAGCCGCCCTTGTAGCGGGTCTTGTACCCCTGGTTGCCACCCTCCTCCTCGCGGCCGGTGTTCCACGCGGCCTCGACGGAGTCGATGGAGTAGAAGCTCTCGTTCGCGGCCGTCTTGAAGCGCACGTCGTCGAACACGTAGAACTCGGCCTCGGCGCCGAAGAAGACGGTGTCGGCGATGCCGGTCGACTTCAGGTAGGCCTCGGCCTTCGCCGCGATGTTGCGCGGGTCGCGGGCGTAGGCGTCGCCCGTGAACGGGTCCACGATCGAGAAGTTCACGATCAGGGTCTTGGCCTTGCGGAACGGGTCGATGTACGCCGTAGCGACGTCCGGCACGAGCTTCATGTCGGACTCGTGGATCGCCTGGAAACCGCGGATGGACGAACCGTCGAACATGAGGCCCTCGCTGAAGGCGTCCTCGTCGAACTGCTCGACCGGGATGTTGAAGTGCTGCGTGACGCCCGGCAGGTCGATAAACCGGACGTCGACGAACTCCACCCCCTCGTTGCGGGTGAAGGCGATCGCCTCCTCGGCGTTCTTGAACATCTGCGCTCCTTGCTCGCTCGATAAGTTCAGGGGGAGTCCGTCGGACCATGCCGGGACGAGCTGGGCACGGTCGCTCGCGGATCGCCATGAACCTATGGGCAGGTGGTTTCTCTCTGGTTACCGATTGTTGCGGGAATGTTTCTCAGGTCTCTCGGCTGTGTAACCCCGGGGAGATCTGCTGGTCGAAGCTCCGGCAGCGAACCCCAGAGTGCCAGAACTCACATGACGCGGCCTGGCGGCGTCCGTCCATCGGACGGCCGAAAGAGCAGCAAAAAGGGCGCCTCCCAGCGGGAGGCGCCCTTCGCCAGGATCACCAGGCCGCTGCCCGACGGCGGTAGCCGGTCAGCGCCCGCGCATGCCCTTGCGGTCCGGGCGGGCACGGGTCGGGTCGACACCCTTGGGGATCGGCAGCTTGACTCCACCGATGGCCTTGAGCCGCTTGCTGATCTCGGCGACCTCGGCACGGGTCAGGGTCGACTTGAGCTTGGTGACGGCGCGCGCCACCTTGGTGAGCGGCACCTGCCCCTCGGCGTCGCCGCACTGGATCAGCGTGACCGGCACGTTGGACAGGATGCGGCTGACCTTCTTGCGCTCCTGCTCGAGCAAGCGCACCGCGCGGTGCGGCGGCCCCTCGGAGACGAGCACGATGCCGGCCTTGCCGACACCCCGGAACACGAAGTCCTGGTTGCGGGCGTCGACCGCCACGGGCTCGTCCTCGAACGTCCAGCCACCCCGGACGGTGCCGAGCGCCGCCCGTGCCGCGCCGGGCTGGCCGGCGATCTGTGTGTAGGCGGCCTTCTCCGCACTGCGCGACAGCACGAACATCGCGGCCAGCACGCCGAACGGCACGCCGATGACCAGCGCGTAGACCCACGGGCCCGCGAGCACGCCGATGAGCAGCGCTACCGCCACGACCCCGACGAACGAGGCGAGCATCCACCACGTGACGAGCGGGTTCTGCTTGCGGGTCATCTGGTAGACGTCCCACAGCTGGTGATACCAGCGGCGCTTCTTGGGCTTCTTCTGCTTGGCGGCAGACGCTGCTACGTCGTTGCGCGCGTCGCCTCCGGACGAGGTTCGGGCCATGGTCGTCAATCTTAGTGTGCTGCGGGTGGTCTGGTTGCCGGATCAGCGAGCCAGCAGGCTCGCCGCCTCCTGCCGGGAGGTGGTCGGCTGTGCGAGGTGCGAGAGCGCTTCGGGGATCGCGCGGCCGTGCTTGGTCATCGCCTGGCCCCAGAGGCGGCCCGCGCGGTAGGAGGAACGCACCAGCGGCCCCGCCATGACGCCGAGGAAGCCGATCTCCTCGGCGGCCTCGGACAGCTCCACGAACTCCTCGGGCCGTACCCAGCGGTCCACCGGGTGGTGGCGCAGCGACGGGCGCAGGTACTGGGTGATCGTGATGATGTCGCAACCAGCGTCGTGCAGGTCCTGGAGGGCCTGCTTGACCTCGTCGATGGTCTCGCCCATGCCGAGGATCAGGTTGGACTTGGTGACCAGGCCGGCGTCGCGCGCACGGGTGATCACGGACAGCGAGCGCTCGTAGGTGAACGCCGGGCGGATCTGCTTGAAGATGCGCGGCACGGTCTCGACGTTGTGCGCGAGCACCTCGGGCCGGGACTCGTTGACGGCGTCGAGCAGCTCGGGGATGGCGTTGAAGTCCGGGATCAGGAGCTCGACACCGGTGCCGGGGTTCAGCGCGTGGATCTGGCGGACGGTCTCCGCGTAGAGCCAGGCGCCGCCGTCGGCCAGGTCGTCGCGGGCGACGCCGGTGACGGTCGAGTACTTCAGGCCCATGGTGCGCACGGACTCGGCGACACGGCGCGGCTCGTCCTTGTCGAAGTCGGCGGGCTTGCCGGTGTCGATCTGGCAGAAGTCGCAGCGGCGGGTGCACTGGTCACCACCGATGAGGAACGTGGCCTCGCGGTCCTCCCAGCACTCGAAGATGTTGGGACAGCCGGCCTCTTCGCAGACCGTGTGCAGGCCCTCGCCCTTGACGAGCGATTTCATGTCGCGGTACTCGGGTCCCATCACGGCCCGGGTCTTGATCCATTCGGGCTTCTTCTCGATGGGCGTGGCCGAGTTGCGCGCTTCGATGCGCAACATGCGTCGGCCTTCAGGTGCGATGGTCACGCAGATCCCTCCCAGGTCAGCGGGTCCGCCCAGCCTATGCCTCGGCCGGCCGCCCTCGCGCGGTCGTCCCGGAGGCGGCCAGTGGCGTTCGTCACGCGGTGGCGACGGCCGCCTCGGACGGCGCACGCGACGGCGTGCCGGACGGCGCCGCGCTCCGCGCCAGCAGCGGCGTGAGGTGCTCGACGAGGGCCGCCTCCAGCAGTGGCCGGACCTCGTCGACCGTGACCCGCCGGCCGAGCTCGGCGGTCAGCGACGTGACGTCGGCGTCGTCGATCCCGCAGGGCACTATGCGGTCGAACGCGGTGAGGTCGGAGTCGCAGTTCAGGGCCAGGCCGTGCATGGTGACACCCTTGGCCACGCGTGCGCCGATGGCGCAGACCTTGCGCTCCCGGCGCGGGTTCGGGACGTCGGGGGAGTCGGCGGCGACCCACACCCCGGAGCGGCCCTCGACGCGCATCGTCTCGACGCCGAGCGTGGTGCAGACGTCCATCACTGCCTGCTCCAGCGTGCGGATGTACTCCACGACGTCGAACGGCTTGGCCAGCTTGATGATCGGGTAGGCCACGATCTGGCCGGGTCCGTGCCACGTGATCTGGCCCCCGCGGTCCACCTTGATGACCTCGGTGCCGTCGGTCGGGAACTCGTCGCGCCGCGTGCGCACGCCCGCGGTGTAGACGGAGACGTGCTCCAGGAAGAAGACCGTGTCGGCCAGCTCCTCGGTTCGCACGGACTCGTGCGTGCTGCGCTGCAGATCCCAGCCCTCGTGGTACTCGATGTGGCCGCTGAGGTGGCGAATATCCATGCCGGCAAGCGTAAGCCCGCCCAGGATGTTGGGTGCCGGCTTGCGCCGGACGCGACTCGTTGACCGGGATTCAGCAGGCGGACGGCGACCGTTGTCGCTCCGATTACGGTCGTCGCCAGCCTGCTGAATCAGGCTCAGCGGGGACAGCCGAGCGGGCCGGGCCAGCGAGACCGAGGTCAGCTAACTGTCACTGCCGCGGTCAGGGGGTCGGGAGGGGTTCCGCCGGGCAGCTGGTCAGGACGTCCTCCATGGCGTCGTGCTCGGCGGGCGTGACCCACAGCTCGTACTTGGCCTTGACCGCGATCTGCCGGGCGACGTACTCGCAGCGGTAGGCCTGGTTCTCGGGGAGCCACTCCGAGGCGTCCTTGGCACCCTTGCCCATGTTGGCCGGGCCGTCGGAGGCGACGAGGTTGAGCGGGTCGTTCGCGATCTGCACGCGCTTGTCCTCGTCCCAGTCCGCCGCACCCGTGGTCCAGGCGTTCATCAGGGCCACGACGTGGTCGATCTGCACGTCGCCGGAGTTCTCACCGCGCTCGAACGCGATGGTCTCGCCCGTGTACGGGTCGTCGAGGGTGCCGGACGCGACCTCGCACGTGTCGCCGGCGGAGAACTCGATGTCCTCGAGGTCACGCTGCAGCATGTCGTTCCGGGTGTCGCAGCCGTTGTCGTCGGCGTCCTGCCAGGCGCTGCCGAAGTCGCCCTCGCGGTCGTAGCCGTCCTCGGTGGCGGCGTCCTGCACGGTGAGCGAGTCGAGCGTCGCGAGGGCCGAGCCCTCGGCGCCTTCGGCGGGGGCCACGTCTTCGCCGAAGGACTTGAGGACGAAGTTGCCGGCGAGCACGAGTGCCGCGACCGCGATGAGCACGAGCTGCAGGGTCTTGCGGGTCTGGCTGGACTTGTTGGCTGTGGCGGACACGAGCCCCCTCATTCTGTCGGCCGGGATCGTCCGGGCACACGTGGACCGGACAACGCTAAGAAACGTGTGAAACGTACCTCTTGCCCCAGTCTGCCAGAGTTGTGTTACGGCTCTTAACCCGCTGACCAGTGATCTCGCGTTGCCGCGCCCAGCGGGGCACCATGGGGCCATGGCTCTTCGGATCGGGATTGTCGGCTACGGGGGTGCGGGCAGGCAAATCCACGCTCGCCTGGTGCGAGCTGCGGGAATGTCGGTAACGGCAGTCGTCGCGCGGGACTCCGGACGGCGGGTGCAGGCGGCCGGCGACTGGCCGGGCGCGCGCCTGTTCAACGACCTGCCGTCGATGCTCGGCGAGGCCGGTCTCTACGACCTCGTGGTCATCGCCAGCCCGTCGTCCCTGCACGCCGAGCACGCCAACGCCGTGTCCCTCGCGGGCAAGCCCTTCGTGCTCGACAAGCCGATAGCGACGACCGCGGCCGAGGCGCGGCGGGTGGTGAGCGCGGCGTCGTCGTCGGGCACTCCGTTCACCGTGTTCCACAACCGGCGCTGGGACTCCGAGCAGCTCACGCTCAAAGCCCTCCTGAACCGCGGCGACCTCGGCTCCGTGCACACCTTCGAGCGGCACTGGGAGCGGTGGCGGCCCAAGCCGCAGCAGCGCTGGAAGGAGAACGACACCGTGGGCGGCGGGCTGCTGCTCGACCTCGGCCCGCACCTCGTGGACTCCGCGACCCAGCTGTTCGGCCCCGTCGTCGCCGTGTACGCCGAGGCGCGCGCACTCTCCACGCCCACAGAGGACGACGTGTTCCTCGTGCTGCACCACGCCGCGAAGGGCAGCGAGCCGGGCACCGTGCCCGGACGGGCTGCCGCGGCGGACGTGCTGTTCGGCGTCGAGCCGCCCGCCAAGGGCGTGGTCTCCCGGTTGTGGGCCGGATCCCTGGTCGGTGCCCCCGGGCCGCGCACCCGGGTGCTCGGCGACCGCGGCGCCTACCTCGTGAACTCGTTCGAGGGCGACGCCTCGCCCTTCGACGTGCTCGACGGCGAACAGCCAGAGGGCACCCACGGCTGGCTGGTGCGCGGACGCGAGCGGACGCCGGTCCAGCAGCCCCGTGGCGGGCACGGCGACTTCTACACCGCGGTGGCGGACTGGCTCGCCGGCGAGGCCGAGGTCCCCGTCGACCCGGCGGACGCCGTCCGCACCGCGGAGGTCCTGGACGCCGCCCGGCTCTCCGCCAGGGAGGGGCGGCTCATCGACGTCTGAGCCGCCGGGTCCGTCACGAGCATGAGGCGCATACCGTAGACCTAGTCCGCGCGTCAAGCATCCGGTCAGTTCACCCACAGGGTGAACGATTCGGCAAATCCTGTGGATAAAGGGCGGGCCGCAAAACGCGGGGTTCTCATGAATGTGTGCACTACATCGAATCAGCGGAACTGGTCCGCGTGGCCGTCCCCACGGAGGCCGCAGCGCGTGCCCTTCTGGTGCGCCGTCTAGACACTCTCGCGACACTGGACCACCCCCACCTGGTGCCGCTCATCGCCATCTCCCCGAACGGGCCGGACAACCTCGATGTCCGGCTGTCCCGGACGGGAGCTGTCGATCTGCCCACCGCCGTCGGCTCGCGGGGTCCCCTGACCGCCGCGGAAGGCTCAGGCGTCACCGTCGCGATCGCGCAGGCGCTCGCAGCCCTGCACAGCGTGGGCCTCGTCCACGGCGGGGTCCGCCCGACGGATGTGCTGCTGCGCTCCGACGGCAGCGCCATGCTGCGCCCCCGCGTGACGCTCCCGGACCACAGCGACGACCCGGTCGACGTCACGTCGCTGGCCACGCTCGTGGAGTCGGTGCTGGGCTTCCCCGGCCCGAGCCTGAACTCGGAGGCCGACGAGGCGCTGCGTGCCGTGCTGGCCCGCGCCCGTGCGGAGGACCCGCGCGACCGGCCCGAGCCGGGCACGCTCGCTGCTCTCGCGCACGACGCGGTGAAGCCGGAGCCGGTGCGGCTCCCGGAGGGGTCGTCGCTGGTCTCGGCAGCGCTGAGCGGGCCGGTGCCTATCGCCGGCCACGTGCCGCTCGGCGCCCACACGCCGTCGGCCTGGCGCTCGGCCGCCAAGACGCTGACCGGCTCCCTCGCCGCAGTCGACGGCAGGGCCTGGGCCGCCTCGGCCCGGCGCCGGGCGACGATGCCGCTCAGCGGCCGTCCCACGACAGGGATGATCGGGAAGGTCGGCCAGCCGCGGACCACCGTGGTCTCCGTGGTCGCCGCGGGCATGATCGCGGCGGGCGTCGTCGCGGGTGTCACGGCGGGGGCCATGGCCCTGCCCGAGGTCTTCGGTGGTGAGGAGCCGGCGGTCGCGGCGCCGTCGCCCGAGGCCTCGGCCCCGCGCTGGGGCGGTATCAGCCCCGTGGCCAACGCCAAGGACCCGGCGGGTGCGGCGGTCGAGCTCACGGAGCGGCGTCTGGCGCTGCTGGCCGGTGCGGTGTCCGACATCAGCACGGTCAACGTGGAGGGCTCGCCCGCCTACACGGCCGACAAGCACATTCTCGACGAGCTCAAGGAGAGCGGGGCGCAGGTAGTCGGCGCGTCCGCGGAGGTGGCGTCGACGGAGGTCGTGACGATGGGGCCCGGCGCCGCGTCGGCGCTGCAGAGCGCAACCACCGCGTCGCGCACCGAGACGACCGGGACGCCGGGCGCCGCGAACGGCGAGCAGGCGGCCAAGAAGAAGGAACCCATCGAGGCGGTCGTCCGCATCGAGTACACGATCACCGCGCACATGCAGGTGTCGACCGACGGCGAGACGGCGGTGCCCGAGTCCAAGGAGTCGGCCGACCTGACCCTGGTGTGGACCCCGGGCGGCTGGCGCGTCAGCGAGGTGCGCTGACCTCGTTCGTCCCTACCACCCAGCGGGCCGCGTCCTGAGGGGTCGCGTGCGTCCAGGCGAAGTTCGTCCGGGCGAGCACCCCGGGCACGACCCGCTGGGAGGCGACGAGGTCGTCGGCGAACTGGCCGAGGGCGATCCGCAGCGCGAACCGGGGGACGGGCAGCACCGCCGGGCGGTGCAGGGCCTGGGCGAGCGCGCGGGTCACCGCCCGGTTCGTGGTGGGCTCCGGCGCGACGGCGTTGACCGGCCCGCGTACGTCCGTACCGATGACGTGGCGGATGGCCGCCAGCTCGTCCGTCAGGGTGATCCAGCTCCACCACTGGCGGCCGCTGCCGAGCGGCCCGCCGAGACCGACGCGCAGGATCGGCAGCAGCTTGCCGAGCGCCCCGCCCGACGGCGCCAGCACCACCCCGTTGCGCAGCCAGACGACGCGCGCCCCCGCCTCGGCGGCGGGCGCGGTGGCGTTCTCCCACGCCTCGACCAGGCGCGCGAGGAAGTCGTCACCGCGCCCCGACGCCTCCGTGAGGACCTCGTCCCCGCGGCTGCCGTACGCCCCGATCGCGGAGGCGTTGACCAGCACGGGCCGGGTGTCGAGCCGCGCGATCGTGCGGGCGATCAGGCTCGTCGTGGTGGTCCGGGAACCGAGGAGCGTCTGCTTGTAGGCCGGGGTCCAGCGGTGGTCGCCGACCCCGGCGCCCGCCAGGTTCACGACGGCGTCAGCACCCTCCAGCGCCGCGGGGTCGAGCTCGCCGGTCCGGGGATCCCACAGCACGTGCCGGACGCCCGGTGTCGGGCCCTCGTCCCCGGACCGGGCGCCACCGTCGCCACTGTTGTCGGCGGACGGCTCGGCGCCGCGGCGCACCAGCCGGCGCACGCTGTCCCCGCGCGCGACGAGGTCCGCGACCAGCGCGGAGCCGATGAGACCGTGTGAACCCGCGACCACCACGTCCATGCCGTTGAATCTACCCGCCTGGCGTCGCTGTGACGTGCCGGAACGGTGCCGAACGCGCCGGGACCCTGGGCAGACGACGGTGGCCGGTACCGAACCCGGAACCGGCCACCGTCAACTGCTGAGCGCTACGCGTCCGTCTGCGTCAGAGACCGACCTCCGACTCGAACGCGCCCTCCTCGATCCGGTTCTTGATCGCCGTCAGGAAGCGGGCGGCGTCCGCGCCGTCGACCAGGCGGTGGTCGTAGGACAGGAAGATGTACGCCATCGAGCGCACCGCGATGCTCTCGTTGCCGTCCTTGTCGGTCACGACGACCGGGCGCTTCGTGATGGTGCCGGTGCCCAGGATCGCGGCGTGGCCCAGGGGCACGATGGGGGTGTCGATGAGCGACCCGCCCGAACCGGTGTTGGTGATGTTGAACGTGCCGCCCGACAGCTCGTCCGGCGTCACCTTGTTCGCCCGGGTGCGGGCGCCCAGGTCCTGGATCTGACGTGCGATGCCGGCCAGGTTCAGGTCGCCCGCGTTCTTGATGACGGGGACCACGAGCCCACGCTCGGTGTCGACGGCGATGCCGACGTTCTCCGAGGGGTGGTAGGTGATCTCGCCCTTCTCGGTGTCGATCGTGGCGTTGATCTTCGGGTAGGCCTTGAGCGCCTCGATCGCGGCCTGCGTGAAGAACGGCAGGAACGTCAGCTTGGCGCCCTCGCGTGCCGCGAAGGACTCCTTGGCCTTGGCCCGGAGCTGCGCGACGCGGGTGACGTCGACCTCCATGACCGTGGTCAGCTGGGCCTGCGACTGCACCGCCTCGAGCATCCGCTCGGCGACGATCTTGCGCAGCCGCGACATCTTCTCGGTGGTGCCCCGCAGCGGCGACACCTCGAGCTTGGCCAGGGCGGACGGCGCCGCCGCGGCGGGTGCCGCGGCCGCGGGTGCGGCGGCGGGTGCCGGAGCGGCCTTGGCCTCGGCGGCCGCGAGCACGTCCTCCTTGCGGATCCGGCCACCGACGCCGGTGCCCGTCACCTCGGCGACGTCGACGCCCTTCTCCGCGGCGAGCTTGCGCACGAGCGGGGTCAG
>NZ_UWYY01000014.1 GCF_900608595.1 Promicromonospora panici
AGACAGGCTGCGGGCTCCAACGCGGCAGTGATGGCCAGCCTTCCGCCCGGCTCCACGACCGGCATCGGCCCGGAAGGGTGGCCGGGCGGAAGGCTGGCCATCACTGCCGCGTTGGAGCCCGCAGCAGCGAACATCGCCGCGGGAAAGACCTCTTCCGCCGGTGGCGGCGGGCCGAAGTGCTCGGTGATGCCGACGTCGCCGTCGACCTCAGGGTTGATGAGTGAATCACTGGGGCTGCCCTGAGCCGGATGCGGAAATGTCACGCGAGTCCAGTCCTCGAGCGGTCCGGGCACGGGGACCGAGGCGGCGCGACTCCCGCGCGTCTCCCGCGCTGGGACACGGCCCGGCCGACCGATCCGGCGGTCCCAGCGACGGTAACTCCGCCCTTATCAAATGCAAGCCCAGTTCGGCAATAAAAGCGGAGATGCGTCCAGAACATTCGGCAACATCCCAAATGTCTGTGGGTGAAAACCGAGTCAGTACCAGCCGATCTCCACCGAGTGCGCCCACGCGGCGCACGGGGTGCCGTAGCGGCCGGAGATGTAGCCGAGACCCCACTCGATCTGCGTGGCAGGGTTCGTCAGCCAGTCGCTGCCGACGGTGGCCATCTTGGAGCCCGGGTTCGCCTGCGCGATGCCGTAGGCCTCGCTGGTGGGGTTGTCCGCGTTCCAGCGCCAGCCGCTCTCCTTCTGCCAGAGCTGGTCAAGGCAGGAGAACTCGTCGGCGCCCCAGCCGCGCTCGGCCGCCATCGCCTGGCCCAGCGCCCGGGCGGAACCCGGGTCGACGGGCGCCGTGGCCACGTCCATCGTCCCGACCACCACCACCTCGTTCACGGGTTCCCGGGTGACCTTCCGCTCCACCACGGTGCGTTCTACGACGGCGCCGCCGACGGTCTTCACCGCGTACTTCACCGTGGCCTCACCGGGCACGCCCGCCGTGCGGATCGACTCGTACCCCTTGGGCAGGCTCGAGTCCTCGACCTTCTCGGTCTCGAACGGCAGCACCTCGGTCACCGTGCGCGACGACGACGCGTCGCGGCTGACCATGATGATCATCCCGTCCACGGCCGCAGCGTCGAGCGGCACGGAGGTGACGTCGCCGTCGGCCAGCGCGATGCCCGCCTCCTTGAACAGCCCGCGCACCGTCGACTGGGTGGTGTTGAACTCGAGCACTGAGCCGTCCACGGCGATGTTCACCTTCTTGACCGTGGAGAAGCGGACCGGGTCGCGGTCCAGCCGGTCGGCACGGGAGGCCGTGGCGAGTGCGCCGTCGCCGCGCGGTCCCAGTGCGGCGAGCAGTTCCCCGACGGTGCCGGCGGTGGTGCGGAGCGTGATGGTCTGACCGTCGAGCTCGACGGTGACCTCTCGGCTGGTGCGGACCACCACGGTGCCGCCCGCGCCGACGCCGGAGCTCGCGGCCGGCTGCACGATGTCGTCCCGGCCCACCTCGATCTGCTGCGACGCGAGCGCCTCGGCGACCGTGTCGCCGTAGACACCGACCGTGCGGACGTCACCGTTGTAGTCGATGGTCAGGGTGGTCGCGTTGGCGACGTACAGGCCGCTCACGGCAACGAGAGTGCCGACGACGGCACCACGGACCACCCACCGGGCCGGTCTGCTCGCGAGCCACGGCCGTGCGTACCTCACCACGAGCACCAGACCGTAACGGAATAGACCCCGCGGGAAAAGGTATCCGGGCATGAAATGAAATGCCGTATTTCTCGCATCAAGGCGTCGTTCTTACCAATTGCCGTAGACGCGCTCCGAGTTCGCGGCGATGTCGGTGCACAGCACCGCGAGGTCCTCTTCCAGGTGAGCCGCCATGGCGCGAACGGTGTGGGCGGCGGCGAACGGGGCGTTCGGCTGCCCGCGGAAGGGGTGCGGCGTGAGGTACGGGGCGTCGGTCTCCACCAGGATCAGCTCGCGCGGCGCGACCGCCAGAGCCTCGCGCAGGTGGTGGTTGGCCCTGAACGTGACGGGCCCCGCGAACGACAGGTACCAGCCGTTCTCCGCGCAGACGCGGGCCATCTCGGCGTCGCCGCTGTAGCAGTGGAAGACAGTGAGCTCGGGGGCGCCGTCCGCCAGCAGGATTTTGATGACCTGGGCGTGCGCGTCCCGGTCGTGGATCTGCAGGGCCAGGCCCAGCTCCTTGGCCAGGGCGATGTGCGCGCGGAAGCTGCTCCGCTGGGCCTGCTCGCCGCGCGGGCCTGTGCGGAACAGGTCCATGCCGGTCTCGCCGATCGCGCGGATGCGGTCGTTGCCCTTCGCCAGGTCCGCGATCTCCGCGATCGCGTCGTCGAGGCGCACCGAATGGTGCTCCGCGAACTCGGCGGTGAGCCCGTCCGGCCCCATCTCGTCCACCCCGGCATGCAGCACGGCCTCGTTGGGATGAACGGCAAGCGCCCCCACCACCCGCCCCCCTTGTTGTGGGCGGGATCGTTGCGATGTTGTGCCCGCTGCAGGCGCAACGGTCGCGCTCACAAGCTGGGCGGTCCAGCGGGCCGAGGGGAGGTCGCAGCCCACCTGGACCACACGGTCGACGCCCGCCTGCGCCGCTCGGGCCAGGTGGTCGGCCACCGTCGGCGGCCAGGCCTGGCCCGGCGGCTCGGTCTCCGGCGCGGCGGCCGGCAGCACGGCCGCGATGTGGTCGAGGTGGGTGTGGTTGTCCACGACAGGGACGGGCAGCGGCTCCGGATCGGCCGGAAATCCGCGCTCGCGTATGCGCTTTGCCATCGTCGGGTCGCTCGGGGTCCCTCAGGCCGCCGGGTCCTCGAGGCGCGGGAACAGCGCGGCGCCCTTGGTCACCGTGGTACCCACGGGCAGGACGCCGAAGACACCCGCGCCATCGAGCGGCTGCGCGTCGAGCGCACCGAGGGACGCCTCCGCGCCGAGCAGCTCCCACAGCCCGGCCGCCGCCTTGGGCGTGACCGGGTTGAGCAGCACGGCGAGCGACCGCAGCGCCTCCGTGGCCGTGACGAGCGAGGTGGCGAGGCGTCCGCCGTCGACCCCAGCGCCCGACTCGTCGGTCTCGCCGGGCTCCTTCGCGAGCTTCCACGGCTGCGTGTCGGCGAGGTAGCCGTTCGTGGCGTCCACGAGCGTCCATACCGCCGCCACCGCGTCGTGGATGGCCAGCCGGTCGATCGCCGCCTCGGCGTCCGCCACGGCCTTGGCCGCCACCTGGGCGAGCGCGGTCTCGGCGTCCGTGAGCTCGCCCGGCGTCGGGAGGGAGCCGCCGAAGTACTTGCCGATCATCGCCGCGGTCCGGGACGCGAGGTTCCCGAACCCGTTGGCGAGCTCGCCGTTGTACCGGGCGGTGATGTCCTCCCAGGAGAACGAGCCGTCACCACCGAAGGCGATGGTCCGCATGAAGTAGTAGCGGAACGCGTCCGAGCCGAAGGTATCGATGATGTCCGACGGCGCGATGCCCGTGAGCTTCGACTTGCTCATCTTCTCGCCGCCCACCAGGAGCCAGCCGTGCGCGAAGACGGTCTTGGGCAGCGGCAGGCCCGCGGCCATGAGCATCGCCGGCCAGATCACCGCGTGGAACCGCAGGATGTCCTTGCCGATGAGGTGCACATCGGCGGGCCAGGTCCGCGCGAACTGCTCCTTGCGCTCGGGGTCGCTGCTGTCCAGGCCCACGGCCGTGGCGTAGTTGAGCAGCGCGTCGAACCACACGTAGAGCACGTGCGAGGAGTCCCACGGGATCGGGACGCCCCAGTCGAACGTGGAACGCGAGATCGACAGGTCCTGCAGGCCCTGCTTCACGAAGCCGGCGACCTCGTTGCGGGCCGACGCCGGCTGCACGAACTCGGGGTGCTCCTCGTACAGCGCGATCAGCCGGTCCGCGTACGCGCTCATCTTGAAGAAGTAGTTCTGCTCGGAGAGCATCTCGACGGGCACGCCGTGGATGGAGCAGAGCTTCAGGCCCTCGTAGTCGCCCGTCCCGTCGATGAGGTCGCCCGGGAGCTTGTACTCCTCGCAGCCCACGCAGTACGGCCCCTCGTAGGACCCCTCGTAGATCTCGCCCTTGTCGTACAGGTCCTGGAGGAACGCCTGCACCGCGGTCTCGTGCCGCTCCTGCGTGGTGCGGATGAAGTCGTCGTTGCGCACGTCGAGTGTCTCGAGCACCGGCTTCCACGCCGACTCGACCAGCCGGTCCGCCCAGACCTTCGGGGTCACGCCGTTCGCCTCGGCGGTGCGCAGCACCTTCTCGCCGTGCTCGTCCGTTCCCGTCAGGAACCAGACGTTCTCCTGGCGCTGACGGTGCCAGCGCGTCACGACGTCGGCCGCGACCGTCGTGTACGCATGCCCGATATGGGGGGCATCGTTCACGTAGTAGATCGGCGTCGTGAGGTAGAAGGTCTTCTCGGCTTCCGGCATGACGTCAATGGTAGTTGGGTCGGGGCCGAGGGCCACGCGCTTTCCACAGGCTGCCCGACGGCGCCGTCGTCGCGCCTCAGGCTCCACAAACCTAGACATCCGCCAGAATTCACCCGGCCGGCGTCAGCGTCACCCGTAGCAGCCGGTCGTCGTCCTCGGCGGGACTGCCCCTGCCGTCAGTGTTGTTCGTCAGCACGTAGAGCTCGCCGTCAGGCCCCGCATGCACCGCGCGCAGCCGGCCGAACTCCCCCTCCAGCAAAGCCTGCGGCTCACCGAACCCCGGGCTCTCGCCGGCCGCCACGGCCGAGGACTCCCCGAGCAGCGGCACGCGCCACAGCCGCTCCCCGCGCAGCGACGCCAGATAGACGGCCTCCTCGGTCACGGCCAGGCCCGAGGGCGACGCCTCCGACGTCGGCCACCACGCCACCGGGTCGGTGAACCCGGCTTCGCCCCCCGGCCCCTCGACGTCGGGCCAGCCGTAGTTGGCGCCCGGCTCGATGACGTTGAGCTCGTCGAGCTGGTCCTGCCCGAACTCGCTCGCGAACATCCGCCCGCTCGCGTCCCAGCCCAGGCCCTGCACGTTGCGGTGCCCGAGGGACCACACCGGCGAGCCGGGATCGGGGTTCCCGGGCGCCGGCTCGCCGTCCGGCGTGATGCGCAGGATCTTGCCGCCCAGCGACTCCGGGTCCTGGGCGTTGGTGGTGTCGGCGGCGTCACCCGCGGCGACGTACAGGTGCCCGTCCGGCCCGAGCGCGAGCCGTCCCCCGTTGTGGTTCGAGGCCTTCGGGATGCCGTCGAGGATCGTCGTCAGGTCCCGCAGCTCCAGGCTGTCGAGCTCCAGCTCCGCGCGCAGCACCGCGTTGTCCTGCTCGCCCGTGCGGTACAGGAAGACGGTGCGCGTCGGCCCGGTGTCCTCCGGGTCCACGGCCACGCCCAGGAGGCCGCCCTCGCCGTCGGGCGCGGTCTGGTCGGCCAGCTGCTGAGCGCCCCCGGACGGGTCCAGCGGCACGACGTCGCCCTCCGGGCTCACGACCGCCAGCCCGGCGTCGTCCCGCAACGTGACGAGGAACCGCCCGCCCGGCAGCGGGGCCATGGCCCACGGGACCGGAAGCTCCTGGGCGACCACCTCGACATCGGCTGTCGCCGGCCCGTCCCAGGGATCGTCGCCCGACGGCGCGGGAGGCGCCGACACCGTCCCGCTCGCCGAGGCGGTAGGGCTCGGCGACACGACCCCCGGGTCGGGCGAGCCGGTGCAACCGAGAAGCAGCAGGGCCAGCCCTGCCGACCCGGCGATGGCGGTACCGGAGCGCCGCGGCCCGGCGGTGATGGAGTCCACGACCCCATCCAAGCAGTGTGCGGCCGCGGTTGCTGCCATCCCCGCGGTCGCAGTGGCAGAGTGGAAGACATGAGCCTCACCGAGTCCGAACCTCTGCGCCGGGCACTCATCGTCGTCGACGTGCAGCCCACGTTCTGCGAGGGCGGCGAGCTCGCCACGGAGGGCGCAAACGAGATCGCGCACCGGGTGTCCGCCTACGCCGCCACGCACCGCGACCGGTACGCGACCGTGCTCACCACCCAGGACTGGCACATCGACCCGGGCGAGCACTTCAGCGACAACCCGGACTTCGTCGACTCGTGGCCGCCGCACGGCATCGCCGGGACCCCCAACGCCGAGCTGCACCCGGCGCTGGCCGATCTCGACCCCGACGTCCGGCTGAAGAAGGGCCAGTACTCGCACGGGTACTCCGGCTTCGACGGCGCGGACGAGCAGGGTCGCAGTCTCGCGACGATCCTGGCGGAGGCCGGCGTGACCGAGGTCGACGTCGTGGGCCTCGTGGAGTCGCACTGCGTGAAGCACACCGCGCTCGACGCGCGCCGTGCGGGCCTGGCGGCCCGGGTGCTCACCGACCTGACGATCCCCGTGTCACCGGAGCAGGGCGAGGTCGCGCACAAGGAGCTGACGGCCGCGGGCGTGGAGCTCCGCGACTCCGCGACCCTCTGACGTGTCAGAAGCACAGGTCACCCGGGTGACCTGTGTCTGACACGTGCGGTCAGATCCAGCTCGGGAACAGCATCAGCCGCTGCCAGTACTCGTACGGCACCGGCATCGCCGTCCAGATCGGGTAGTAGAGCACGCTCACGCCCACGATCAGCACCACCAGCACGGCGGCCAGCCAGCTCACGAGGCGCCGGTCCGCGCTCCTGCGCGGCGTCCGTTCGAGCCCGACCGCGAGCAGGTACACGAGCGTCAGGATCACGAACGGCGTGAACACGATCGTGTAGAAGGTGAAGATGGTCCGGTCCGCCAGGGGCCAGGAGTACAGGAACCAGGGCAGCCAGCCGGCGGCGATCCCGGTCAGGGCGGCAGCTCCGCGCCAGTCGCGGTACCGGATCGCGAGCACCAGCACCACGGGGATCGCGAGGGCGCCCAGCCACCACAGCAGCGGGTTGCCGAGCGATGTCACGGCGGTCGCGCAGTCGCCGACGGCGTCCGCGGGGCAGGGCCCCTGGCCGGGTGTGAACTTCTCCCAGAAGAACGACGTCGGCCGCCACTGCACTATCCAGCCCAGCGGGTGCGACGCGTAGCTGTGCTCCGAGTCCAGGCCGGTGTGGAAGTCCCACATCATCCGGTGGTACTCCCACAGCGACCGGCCGGCCTCCCAGCCACCCTGCGCCCAGCCCCAGTCGGGCCACCAGCCCGGTGGCGAGACGCCGTTCACGGCCGCCCAGTCCCGCAGGTACGACTTCGGGTGCGCGAACCAGGCGGACCACGAAGCGACGTACACCGCGGCGACCGTGGGCAGCATGATCAGGGCGGCCGGGACGGCGTCGACCACGAGCGCGTCCTCCCACCAGCGCTCGACGCCGGCCGTGCGGCGCGCCGTCATGTCCCATACGACGGTGAGGATGCAGAACGCCGCGACGAAGTAGAGGCCCGACCACTTGACGCCGCACGCGAGGCCCAGCGACATCGCGGCGGCGAACCGCCACCAGCGGAAGCCGAGCCGTGGCCCGTACTTGCCGATCGCCCCGCCCGCCTCGACGATCTGCGCCACCCGGTCCGCGAGCCGGCGCCTCGCCCACTCACGGTCCAGCACCAGGCAGCCGAACGCGACGAGCACCCAGAACATCAGGAACTGGTCCAGCAGGCCCGTGCGGGAGTGCACTATCGCTTCGCCGTCGACCGCGAGCAGCAGCCCGGCGACCAGGCCCAGCAGGGTGGACGAGAACAGGCGCCGGGCGATCCGCACCATGAGCAGCACGGCCAGCACGCCGATCACCGCGCTCGCGATGCGCCACGCCATCGGGTCCTGGGCCCCGCCCATGAGGCGCATGCCGATGGCGATCATCCACTTGCCGACCGGCGGGTGCACGACGTACTCGGCCTCGTCGGTCTTGTACGAGCTCACGTCGCCGGCCTCGAACGCAGGGTTGGGCTCGTCAGGCCACGCGGCCTCGAAGCCGAGGCTGGCCAGCGACCAGCCCTCCTTGACGTAGTACGTCTCGTCGAAGACCAGCTTGCCGGGGCGGCCCAGCTCCCACAGCCGCGCGCCGGCGGCCACCGCCGTCACGAGGAGCGCGCCGAACACGCCCCAGAACCGGTCCGCCACGGTCCGCCCGAGGGCGAGGCGACGCTCGCCCAGCAGGTCGCGCAGGAGGCGGTCGCGGACGGGAGGCTCGGGTCGCGGAGGCCGCCCGACGGCGGGGTACGACCCGGTGGGCGTCATCTGTCCGCCCACCGCCTCACGGCGCATGTGGGCGCCGTATGTTCCGGGCAGAGCCTGCTGCGCTCCGGTGAGATGCGCTCCTGTGGCGTCAGGCTGCTGAGACACCGGGCCAGCATAGAGCGTGGGACAGTGTGGTTCATGACCGACCCGTCCCCGGCTCCCGGGCCAGTGCCCGAGGCCGGATCCCTCGTCCTGGCCGCCACCCCGATCGGCAACACGGAGGACGCCTCACCCCGGCTGATCCGGCTGCTGGCGGAGGCCGACGTCGTGGCCGCCGAGGACACCCGGCGCCTGCACGCGCTCGCCGGGCGGCTCGGCGTCGAGGTGCGCGGCAGGGTGACCAGCTACCACGAGCACAACGAGACGGCCCGCGCGGACGAGCTGCTCGACGTCGTCGCCGGGGGCGGCACGGTCGTGGTCGTGACCGACGCCGGGATGCCGTCCGTGTCCGACCCCGGGTACCGGGTCGTCGAGCGCGCCATCGAACGCGGGCTGCGGGTCACCGTCGCCCCGGGGCCGAGCGCCGTGCTGACCGCGCTGGCGCTGTCGGGACTGCCGACCGACCGGTTCACGTTCGAGGGTTTTGTGCCGCGCAAGGCCGGCGACCGCGCGCGGACGCTCGGCGCGCTCGCCGCCGAGCCGCGCACCATGGTGTTCTTCGAGGCGCCGCACCGGATCGCGGAGACGCTGAGCGCCATGGCCGACGTCTTCGGGGAGACCCGGCCGGCCGCCGTCGCGCGGGAGCTCACGAAGACCTACGAGGAGGTGCTGCGCGGGCCCCTCGTCGATCTCGCGGAACGCGCGGCGGCCGAACAGCTGCGGGGCGAGATCTGCGTGGTCGTGAGCGGGGCGCCGGCGGTGCAGGCCAGCGTGGAGGACATCGTGGGCGAGGTCCTGGAGCGGGTGGCCCAGGGCGAGCGCCTCAAAGCAGCCGTCGCGGAGGTGGCGGAGACCGCCGGCGTCCCGAAGCGCGACCTCTACGCGGCGGCCCTGGCGGCCCGCCCCGCGAAGTAGTCACCAGTCGATCTGCGGGGTCGGGTGGTAGGTCGAACCCTCGCGGCGCCAGGTGGCCGCCTCGATCGCCACCCGGTCCCGGAACGATGCCCAGTCCTTGGCCTCCGGCCGGGACCAGGCGGTCTCCGCGACCGCGGCGAGTCGTGGCAGCAGCATCGAGAACAGATCGTCCCGGTTCAGCATCGTCTCGGTCCAGACCGCGGCCGACACGCCCTCGACGGCGGACTCGGGCAGGCCGTCGATGACCGTCGCGGGGTCCCAGTCGTAGGAGTCCCGCAGCTCGACGAAGCCGGCCCAGTGCAGGCCCAGCGGGTGCTCGGGCGTGTACTTCATGTCGAGGTAGGCCCGGTCGGCCGGCGACAGCACGAACTTGGCGCCGGCCCGCGCGGCCCGCACCAACGGCGCCGGGTCGGGCCGGGTGTCCCAGTACTGCAGCAGCGTGCCCGGCCGGACCAGGACTGGCCCTTCGCCGTCCGCCCGGTCGTCCACCGAGTCGTCCACCGAGTCGTCCACCGAGTCGTCCACCGAGTCGTCCACCGAGCCCGCCGCCTCCTGCCACGCGACCGGGGTCTTGCCTGCCTCCGCGATGAGCTCCTGGCACAGCACCACGAACCGGCCGAACTCGTCGGCCTCCATCATCAGCACCTCGTCGCCCCCGAAGTGCACCCACGGCCCCAGGGTCATGCGCGCGACGTCGGTGAACACGTCCCGCAGGAACGGCTCGGTGGCCGGCAGGTCGAAGTGCAGCTTCGAGAAGCCGACCTCGATGCCGTCGTAGGCCTCGGTGGCCTCGCCGGAGGGCATGAGCTCGCCGTAGGCGTGGGTCGCCGCGTTGACGTGCCCGGGGACGTCGATCTCGGGCACGATGACGATCTCCCGCTCGGCCGCGTACTCCTGCAGCTCGCGGTACTCGTCGGTGCTGAGGAACCCGCCCGGCGCCCCCGACACGGCGCCCTGCGACGACAGCTTCGTCAGCGCGGGCCGGGAGGGGATGTCCAGGCGCCAGCCCTGGTCGTCGGACAGGTGCAGGTGCAGGCGGTTCATCTTGTACGAACCCACGAGGTCGACGACGGCCCGCAGGTCCTCGGGCCCGAACCAGTGCCGCACGACGTCGAGCGACAACCCGCGCCACGGGTATCGCGGCGCGTCCCGCACGACGACGGCGCCGACCTCGAGCGCGCCGCCCGCCTCCCCGCGTCCCGCGTTGAGCAGCTGCCGCAGGGTCCGCACACCGTGCAGCAGGCCCGCGCGCTCGGGCGCCGCGACGGTCGCACCGTCGGCGGTCACCGTCAGCGTGTAGCGCTCAGGACTCTCGGAGCCGGCGGGGCCGGCCGCGGGGTCCTGCGTGAGGACAACGGGCACGCCGTCGCGGGGTCCCACGGCGGCTCCCGAGGCGGCGAGCAGCTCACCCGCGAGGCGCGCGGTCACGTCGTCGGGCGCGTCGATGGTGACGGCGGTGAGGTCGAGCACCCCCTCGCCCGGCTCGAGGTCGACAGGTGCGGGAATGACGGCGTCGGCGACGACGCCCGCGCCGCTGCTCACGGTGGTCACGATTGTTAGGGCCCCTTCGCTCCAATGGATGAACCGAAGTTTGGCAGGTTCAGCCGGCGGAGACCAGGCCCAGGAGCGGTTCGGTGGGCATGATGCTCGTCGGGTCCGCGGGCACCTCGCTCGGTGCGGACCAGCCGAGGAAGGTGTGCGCCGGGATGTCACCGGCGACGTCGGCCCAGACGCCGTCCGCGGTGGCCTGGCCCTCGCTGGGGGCCGCAGCCGTGAAGACCACGGCGACCTGCGGCGGGATCCGCAGGTCCGCGCGGTCCACCACGGACGCCGACGTCGACTGGTGCACCTCCAGCATCACCTGGGGCAGCCCCTGCGCGGTCGCGATCTCGGCGAGCCGGTCCACGACCGCCTGCAGCTCCGCGACGGGTACCGCACCGGTCTCCGCGCCGTTGCCGGCCATGCGGAACTCGGGATGCACCGACAGGCCAACGCCCGGCTTGGTCAGCAGGGGCTCGAGGTCGTCGAGCTGCGCGGCCAGCGGCTGGTTGCCGGGCGCGATGTCGAGCAGGACGAGCTGCCCGGCGTCGCGGATCGCGTCCACGGCCGGGGTGATCAGCTCCAGCGGCTGCTCTTCGATGTAGTCGCCGTCCTCGCCCGGCGAGCTGGACCGGACGCTCGCGACGACGGTGACCAGGGGCGCGCCGCCCAGCGTGTCGCCGTTGAGCTCGGCGGCGTCCACGGCCCGGGCGGCGTCGGCCGCCGGGTCGGCGACGCCGGCCGGCACCGCGTACGACGTCGACACGTACCGGCCGGGGAACAGCCGCAGCGTGCCGTTCGGCAGCGTCTTGCCCGACGTCGCCACCGTCACCTGCCAGCCGAGATCGTCGGCCGACCCGAAGCCGCTGCCGATCCCGACCACGCCGAGGGGATTGAGCGTGCGGATGGTGTCGACCGTCTCCGGGCTCGTGGCGATGTTGCCGCCCGGGATCTCGACCGGGACGGCCCCCGCGGCGAGCGCCGTGCCGATCGCGGCCTCGTGACCCAGCTTCGGGTCCACGACCACGAGGATCTCCTGCAGCAGCTCCGGATCGGCGACGTCGGGGATCTCCGCGCGGAGGCCGTCGACGTCGGCCTGGTCGAGGCGGTCGGCCGTGGGCATCTCGACCTTGGCCGGGTTCCGCTTCTTGTCGTCGCCGTCGCCGCGCCCGGCGGAGGCCGCGGCCTCGGCGGCGGCGCTCAGCGCTCCGGGGTCGAAGCGGACGACCTCGGCCTCGCCCGTGGCGTCGCCGACCTCCGCGACGGCCTCCTCGTCGCCGACGACGACGACGGTGTCCGCACCGAGACGTTCGAGCTCGGCGACGACGTTGGTGTCCGAGACGCCCCCGTCGGTGAGCAGCACCGGGGCGGTGACGGCGGCCCCGGTGGCCGCCGCGGTCGCGCGGGCGTCGGCGTCGTCGGCCGGAGCGAGCACGGCGACCGGGGAAGCGTGGAAGAAGGCCTGGCTCGCGGTGAGCGCGAGCTCGGCGGGGTCCGACGAGTCGAGCACCAGTGTCGGCCCGGAGGGTTCACGGACCTGGAAGTTCTCCCCCGTCCTGCCGTCGACGCCCTCGGCGGTCGGCACCGTGCAGCCGGCGAGGACGAGGGCGGTTGCCGCGAGCAGGGCCGCAGCGGACGCAGGTCGGTGGTGCGGGACGAATCGGGCGTTCCGGATGACCACGACCCACATTCTCCCCCACAGGGCGACGAAGTGGAAACCCTGAGGTGGCGACAAGCCCAACGTGGCCGGGCCGCGGGATGAACTCGCGGCCCAGGCGTTGCCGTACGCAGACGCCGTTTTCACCCGCACGATCACCCACGCCGGTCCGAGTGTCAGACACTCACGTCACCCTGGTGACCTACACACCTGACACGTCGTCCTCGTCGAGAGAGAAGCCACCCATGCCGTTCGCCGACCAGCTCATCAGTGACCAGACGGCCAGCGCGCTCACCGCCGCGGTACGCGCGGCGGCGCCGGACGCCGTCCTGCGGGCGCTGCCGGCGACCGCGGGCCGGCTCGGCGACCTCTCGCTCCGCGAGCGGGCGGACCTCTTGCGGGACGCACTCCTCGCCGACCTGCCGGGCGGGTACGAGGATCTCGCCCGCGTGGTGCGGGCCGCACGGGACGGCACGACGCCGTTCGGCGGCTGGCTGATCTGGCCCGTCACGAGCGCCGTCGCGACCAGGGCCGTCGAGGAGGACGCGGACGCCGCCTTCGACGACGCGATGTCCCTCCTGGCGGACCTCACCGGCCGCCTCACGGCGGAGTTCGCCGTCCGGACGCTCCTGCGGCACGACCTGGACCGGGCCGTCGGCGCCGTCACGGCCTGGACCCGGTCGGACGACGTCGACGTACGCCGCCTGGCCAGCGAGGGCACCCGCCCGTACCTGCCCTGGGCGGTCCGCGTGCCGGGGATCCTGGCCCGTCCCGGGGTGACGGTGCCCGTCCTCGACGCCCTGTACCGGGACGAGAGCGACTACGTGCGGCGCTCGGTCGCGAACCATCTCAACGACCTCAGCCGTGACCATCCGGAGCTCGTGGTCACCACGGCGGGGCGCTGGCTCGCCGAACCGGCCGCGACGACGCCGGGCCTCGTTCGCCACGCGCTCCGGACGCTGGTCAAGCGCGGGCACCCGGGCGCGCTGGAGCTGCTCGGCTTCGGGCCGGCGACGCTCGAGATCGACGGGCCGGTGCTCGACGCGGCCAGCGTGCCCTATGAGGGGACCGTGCGGTTCACGGCGGCGGTGCGCAACGTCGGCGCCGAGCAGGCCCGCCTGTCCATCGACTACGTGGTGCACCACGTGAAGGCCAACGGCTCGCAGACCGCCAAGACCTTCAAGCTCACGACCCGGACGCTCGCGCCGGGCGAGCAGATGGAGATCAGCCGGGAGCACTCGTTCCGGCCTATCACCACGCGGCGCTACTACCCCGGCCCCCACGCCGTCGCCCTCCAGGTCAACGGCGTGGCCACGGACCGTGCCGTCTTCGAGCTGGAGGCGCCGGCGGGTGCGGGGGCGTAGCCGGGCTCCGTGCCGGGAGGGGTCCCGGAACCCGAGATCACCACTGTTCTCCCACCTCACCCGTGCTATAGCGTCGTTCCCGCACAGCGCGCGGACGGGCGTGTCATCCAGGGGGAGAAACGACAGGTGCACACCGGGCAGATCATCGAGGGCCGCTACCGGCTCGAGGAACGTCTCGGGGCCGGGGGTCACGGCGAGGTCTGGCGTGCCGCCGACCTGAGGCTGCACGAGCGGCCCGTAGCGCTCAAGCGCACGCGGTACGACGGCGACGAGGGCGGCGCGAACCGCGTCCGCCGCGAGGCCGAGAACCTGGCGCGGATCAGCCACCCGCACGTGGTCGCCGTGCACGACGTCGTGGACGACGACGGCGAGGTCTGGGTGGTCATGGAGTTCGTGGCCGGCCGGCCACTCTCCGAGGTCGGGCGGGTGCGGGCCGAGGAGGCCGCCCGCTACGGCGCCCAGCTGGCCGGCGGCCTCGAGGCGGTGCATGCCCACCGGATCCTGCACCGGGACGTCAAGCCCGCCAACGTGCTCGTCACCGACGACGGGTTCGCGAAGCTCGCCGACTTCGGCATCTCCCGCCCCCTGCACAACGACGAGACGGTCACCGCCACCGGAGCGCTCACCGGGACCCCTGGTTATCTCGCTCCCGAGGTCGCCAAGGGCGGACGGTTCACCGAGGCCGCCGACGTGTGGTCGCTCGGCGCCACGCTGTACTACGCGCTCGAGGGCACCAGCCCGTTCGGCGACGACAACGCGCACGCCCTGCTGTGGAAGACGGTCTCCGAGGATGTCCGGCCGCCCACGAGGGCCGGCAGCGTTGCCCCGGTCATGTTGCGGATGCTCGCCAAGAAGCCCAGCGACCGGCCGCGGCTCCGGCAGGCCCGGCAGGAGCTGGCGGCCCTGGCGGGCGATCCGACGGCAGGCGTCGGGCCGGGCTCTGCCCGGCAGCGCCCGCGACCCCGCTGGGTAGTGGTCGCGGCGGCCGCGCTCGTGCTGGTGGCCGGGCTCACCACGGCCGCCTGGTCGGCCCTGGACCGCGAGGAGGCCGGCGGGACTCCGGGCACCACCGCCGATGGCGGCACGACGGACGCGCCGTTCGGGAGCGGCACCGGGACCGCGGGCATCATCGGGGTTCCCGCGACCGCCGACCCGTGCGCGCTGCTCGACGTCGAGGCGCTCGGCGCGTTCGGCCTGACGCGGCTCGACACCGACAACGGCGAGCTCAACCGCTGCGACGTCTTCGTGACGAGCGACGACGGTGCCGTGACCGAGGTCAGCATCAAGCTCTGGCACAACTCCGAGGACCCGACCGAGCCGAACCGGCGCGTCGGCCGGATCACGGTGGTGGACGACGAGAGCGACCTGCCCGACGAGTGCAGCCGCAAGCTCTTCCTGCCGGGCGGCGGCTACAACATCTCGCTGGACGCCGAGGCGGAGTCGGGCGACGTCGACGACCTGTGCGCCCTGGCCGACGCGACCCTGAACCAGGCCACCACCGTGCTCAACGACGGCCCGATCCCGCGCCGCGAGCAGGCTCCGCCGGCGGGCTCGCTCTACACGCAGAGCGCGTGCGACCTGCTCACGGGGGCGCCGCTGGAACGCCTGCCCGGCGTCGACGCCGTCCACCCCAACGTCGGCTTCGCCGAGTGGGACTGCCGGTGGGAGACCGACGACGGCAAGGACCTCCGCGTGCTGTTCCAGCACAGCGACCCGCGCAACGAGGACGACGGCGAGCGCCACGTGTTCAGCGGGCGCGAGGCGTACGACGAGGGCGACTCCTGGTCCGCGGACTCGTGTCTCGTGTCCATCGTGAACCGCGTGGCGCCCAGCGTCGACGGGGACGGGGAGACCGTCGCGGAGCTCGTCCGGCTCCAGCTCGAGGCAGGCGGTGACGAGTCGGTCGACGAGCTCTGCGGCCTGCTGCTGGATATCGCCGAGCCGGTGGCCGCGGCGCTGCCCGCCGCGTCCTGACGGGCTCGGGAGGGGTCCCCGGGCGGTCGTGCCACGCTCGCGACGGGAGTAATTGGAGGTCGCCATGACAGACATCCCGCAGATGGAGGGCACGGAACCGCTCTCCCCCAGCCACGCGAGCCTGGCGTTCGGCGTGCCGACGTCGGACCCGGGCACCATCTATGCCCTCTCCGTGTCGGGCGGCATCCGGCTCGGCGCCCGGGAGGAACGCACGGTGGTGTTCGGGCGGAACCGTCCCGAGGTGCACGTGTGCGTCGGCGAGGACGACCTGCGGATCAGCCGCAACCAGGGCACGGTGACGTTCCGGGGTGGCCAGTGGTGGCTCACCAACACCGGGCACCGGGCGCTCCAGCTGCCCCGCTCGATGACGCTCTTCCCGGAGGACGATCCGTACCCGGTCGACGCCGGGTACACGCCGGTGTTCGTCAACGGCACCGCACGGCGCCGGCACCTGCTCGAGCTGTACGTCGCCGGGGAGGACGGGCGCCTGCCCCGGCCGGCTCCCGACTCCGCGACGCTCAAGGACAAGCCCTGGAAGCTCCGCGCCGACGAACGGCTGGCCCTGGTCTCGCTCGGGCAGAAGTACCTGCTGCACGAGGCCTACCCGCAGCCCTGCACCTGGCAGCAGGTCGCCGCCGACCTCAGTGGGCTGCGGCCCGAGGAGCAGTGGAGCGGCAAGCGCGTGGAGCACCTCGTGTCCGGCGTCCGACGGCGGCTGTCGCGAGCCGGGGTGCCCGGGCTGACCCGCGAGGAGGTCGGCGAGCCGGTGGGCAACATGCTCAACCACAACCTCATCACCGAGCTGCTGCAGACTCGCACCCTGGTCCCGCCGGACGTCCTGGTCCTGGAGGACCTGGCCTGATCCTGCTGAACCGCAACCCCTGCCGAAATAGAACTCTGGCGAGGTAGAACTCTGGCGAGGTAGGACTGCAGCGAGGTAGGACTGCAGCGAGGTAGAACTCTGGCGAAGTAGAACCGTGGCCGAGCTACGGTCCTACCTCGCCAGAGTTCTACCTCGGCAGGGTCAGCTCTGGTAGACCTCGAACATTCCGCGCAGGTCGCCGGAGGTGAACGACGAGCGCTTGGTGTCCCGCGGGACGAAGATGCCCGTGTACGACTCGACCAGGATGCTCGGCGGGCAGGGCTCGCCGAACTCGTCCGAGAAGGCCGCGACCTGCCGGCCGGTCCGGACCTCGTAGAGCTTCACGTCGAACCGGCTCGCGTAGAAGTCCACGTCCGACCCGAAGGGGCCGATGTCGCTCTCGTACGCGCAGGTGTCCTGGTAGGAGCCGTCCTTGGGTCCGTCGACGCACGCGACGAGCACCATGTCCTCGAGGCTGCTCGCCCGCCAGGGGCGGGGGAAGGCGTGCGCGACCGGGTCGATCCCGTACACCCGCATCGGGTTGCCGCCGCTGCGCCGGTACGGCGCGGCGCCCCGGTACGGCTCCGGGTTGGCGCAGTACCGGTCGGCGGTCAGCAGGTCGCGCACGTGCTTGCGCTGGATCCCGGTGATCACGTCGTACAGCTCGTCGGACGCGGCGTCGGCCCTCCGGTCGTCGCGGTAGTCGTGCAGGAACGCCTCGTAGGTGTGGCGCGACGACGTCAGCTCGTCGGCGTCGGCCAGGGTTCTGGCGCACCCGAGGATCCGCCTCGGCACCTCGTCCGACGCCGCCGCGACCGGCTCGGCCAGCTCCGGCGCCTTCCAGCCCTGGCCGTCGACCCACTCGACGACGTCGCGGACCTCGCAGTGGTCCGGCTCCTCGGCGAGGTCGGTCAGGAACGCCTCCGCCACCGACTCCACCCGTCCGGACTGGCTCGGGGCCTCGTCCAGTGTCGTCTCGAGCTGCTCGAAGCCGGCCTCCAGCGCCTTCTGGTCGACGTGGCCGGAGGCGTACGTGGCCTTGAGCAGGTGCCCGGCGCGCAGGGGCCCGGCGCCATCCCACAGTGCCCTCGGGTTGTCCATGTACACCTGGAGCTCCGCGGCAGCCTCGCGCCCCTGCTCAACGGGCCCGAGCGCCTCGAGCAGGAGCCCGCAGGCCGCCAGGTCCGCCTCACCCTCCAGCGCCATCGACCCGTACACCACACGATCGGTCGGCCCGATGCGTTCCAGCAGCTCGCTCGCCCGGTCGCAGTCGCCGGCCGCGTGGGCCTCGGCGGCGGCGTCGACCGTGCGCGCCGTGTCGACCCGCAGCCCGACGACGGTGGCCGCCAGCGCCACGACGACCGTGCCCGCCACGATGCGCTGGGTGAGCGGGCGTTCCGCCGAGGCGACACGCCCTGGTCGCGCCAGCCACCACCCGTGCGCGATCATCGCCAGCCACCACACCGCGAGCACGATCAGCCAGCCGGGGACACCGGGAGCGGCCGCGAGGATGCCGACCAGCACCACCGTGCCCGCCAGAGCCGCGGCGAAGAGTCCGAACCGCCGCAGGAACGCGTAGCCGAGGCCCAGCAGGGTCGCGTTGCCCAGCAGGACCGCGAGCAGGTCGGCCGTGGGCCGTTCGGGCCAGACGATGTACGGCGAGCTCGCCTCGCCACCAGTGGGGGGCGTGCCGCTCTCGGGATCCATGGGGTGCTCCTTTTGTCGGGTCCGCGCTCAGTGAAGCGCAGCCCGCCGGGGACCCCTCCCGAGCCGACGAAGTCGGCGACGTCACAGGTCAGCTCAACGAACGGCCAGCGGTCAACTGCGCGCGAGCGACACCCTCACGACCACTACGGCGACGGTGCGGACCCGGGCTCAGCACTGCTCGTACGCGTACGCTGCGTCGTCCGGGCCCACCAGATCGCGATCGCGCAGGATCGTCAGCGGCGCGCGGTCCGGGTCGGCGCAGGCGGCGTCGAACCCGTCCGGGAGGTTGTCCGTGTACTCGATCTGCAGCACCTGCTCTCCGTATACGCCGCTGTAGGAGCCGCACTCGTCGTAGGCCGCGCACTCCTCGGTGACGGCGAAGTCGAACCCGAGCTCGCGGCCCTCCGTCGTCGCCTCCGCGGCATTCTTCTGCCCGATGGCGAGGCCTGCCTCGTGGGCGAGGTCGATGTAGGCGCCGGCGAGCGCCAGGGCGTCCGCCTGCTCGATCAGGCCCGTGCTCCGGTCGGTGAACCGCGTCCAGGTGTCGAGGTTGTCGATCTCGACACCGTCGAACCCCGCGTCGGCGCATCCCGTGAGCACCGGGCCGAGGATGGCGAGGATGCGGTCGCGCCGCGCCTGCGTCGACGGGTCCAGGACGTACTCGTCGGGCCAGTCGGAGTCGACGACGAGGTCGCCGGCTGCATCGTGGAGCAGGAGATCCTCGTTGCCGTCGAGCCACAGGTCCGCCTCGCCGGGCTGGGTCTGGAAGCCGTTGACGTAGCAGATGTTGTAGGCCCTGGCGGCGGGATCGGCGGTCGCGTCCCGCACGACGACGTCGAGCCCGCCCTCCAGCTCGTAGGCGGTGCCGAGCTGATAGTCGAACCGGCCGTTCGTCGGAGGGAGGGTCACGTCGGTGACCTCGACGGACGCGCTGTCCTGCCCGGCACCCTGCCCGGGCCCGGGCAGGGATCCCGACCCATCCTGGCAAGCCGTGAGCGTGAGAACGACGAGCGCGATGGCGACCAGCTGGGGCATGCGCTGATCGTAGGGGCGCCCTCCCGGCGGCAATACGCGAGGCAGCCAACTGCTCACCCGGAGTGATCGGGCCACCGGACCCGAGGTCACCGGAACCGCCGACCCACCAGCCTCACGGGGCAGCAGCGGCAACCGCCTCCGCGATCGGCGTCCCGCCGTTGCCGAACGGGATGGTGCGCCCAATGGTGCTGTCGTCCGCCAGGACCGCGGCGATCACACCGGCGACGTCGGCCCGCGAGACCCGGCCCCGGCCGGGGTTCGCCACCTCGATGAGCCCGGTGGGCTCGTCCAGCGTGAGCGGGCCCGGCTGGAGGATCGTGTAGTCGAGCGTCGAGGCACGCAGGTGCTCGTCGGCAGCGGTCTTGGCCTCGGCGTAGGCGAAGAACGAGTTGTCCTCGGGCACACCGTGGCCGGGCCCCGCCCCTAGGTACGACACCATGACGTAGCGCATGACGCCCTCCGCGTTCGCGGCGTCCATCGAGCGGATGGCGGCGTCGCGGTCGACGGCGTAGGTGCGCGCCGGGTTCCCGCCGCCCGCGCCCGCCGACCAAACCACGGCGTCATGTCCCTGGACGACGTCGCCGAGGCCGGCGGTGTCGAGGTGCTCGACGTCCGCGACCAGCGGGACGCCTCCCGTGGCCGCGACCTCGTCCGCGTGGTCGGGATTGCGGATCACGCTCGTCACGACGTCGCCACGCTCCACCAGCAGTGGGGCGAGCCGGAGCGCGATCTTTCCGTGGCCGCCGATGATCAGGACGCGGGGCATGGTGCTTCCTTCCGTGAGGTTCGGCTCCAGGCTATGCCGGAAGGTGGTATCGACGAGTCCTGGTTGTGTCTGCGTGCCGGAACAATACTGGCGACATGGAACGGACCGATCTCGCAGGCTTCCTCCGACGCCGACGGGCGCTGCTCCAGCCAGCAGCTGTCGGCCTTCCGGCCGGGGGACGACGTCGGACGCCCGGGCTTCGCCGCTCCGAGGTCGCCCAGCTCGCCAGCATGTCACCGGACTACTACGCCCGACTCGAACAGGGCCGCAGCCCCCAACCATCGGCCCTGATGCTCGCATCGCTGGCCCGCGCCCTGCGGCTGACGGTCGACGAACGTGACCATCTCTTCCATCTCGCCGGTCATCACGCCCCACCTCGCATCGGTGGCGACGAGCACGTCAGCCGCGGACTCTTCCGGCTGTTGGACGGGTTACGGGACATGCCCGCCCTGATCGCCTCCGACCTGAACGTCGTGCTCGCACAGAACCCGATGGCGGACGCGCTGCTGGGAGAGCAGACCTCCTTCAGCGGCCTCGCCCGCAGCTGCACCTACCGGTGGTTCACCGACTCGGAGATGCGCGGGCGCTATCCCGTCGAGGACCACGAGCACGAGAGCCGTGCGCTGGTTGACGACCTGCGGGCGGCCCTCGCAGCTCGCCCGGCGGATCCCGTGGCGGACGAGCTGGTCGGGGCGTTGCGCGCCCGGAGCGCGGAGTTTGCCGAGCTCTGGGCCCAGCACGACGTCGCAGTCCGGCGCAGCGACCGCAAGCGCATCCTGCACCCGGCGCTCGGGCTCATCGAGCTGGACTTCGACGTCCTGGCGACGGACCGGCATGACCAGCGCCTGATCGTGTACTCACCCGCGCCGGGCAGCGCCGCGGTCTCGCAGCTGGAGCTGCTGGCCGTGCTGGGCCCGGAACTCTTCACCTCGTAAGGAATACCTGTGTACTCCCACCACAGCAACGGGCTGCGGCGTTATGCCGCCGCGCTCGGCCTCGCCGTCCTGCTCACCACGGTTGCGCCGGTCACTACGGCCATCACCGCCCAGGCCCCGATGGCGGACCCGGGCACCACGTGGACGCCCCCGGACCACGCTGCCGACACCTGCCTGGGCGACGTGCGCGTCCTCGCCCACTTCGACCGGGCCGCGGGGCAGGCTGCCGAGAGCATCGCCCCGGAGCCTGGCGGTGGCGCGGTCATCGGCATGATCCCGGGCCGCCAGGTGGTGCGGGTCGCGCACGACGGCGCTGTCCAGGTACTCGCCACCATGCCGCCCCCACCAGGAGGCGGTGGCACCACCCCGGTTGTCGGGAGTCCTGTGGTCACCGGGACCGCCCGGTCGGACAGCGGTGCCGTGTACTTCCTCTACTCCTCCGGGGAAGGTGGGCTGACCGGGATCTGGCAGCTCCGCCGATCCGGCGAGCCTCGGCTCGTCGTGCCGCTGCCTGCCGACACCATGCCGAACGCCCTGGTCATCGACGACAGGCGGGACCGCTTCCTGGTCACCGACTCCAGCGGCGGACGCATCTGGCAGGCGCCGCTGCGCGGGGGCGAGGCCACCGTGTGGTCGGCGGACCCGGCGTTGGCGCCCAGTGGGTTCTTCGGTGCCAACGGCCTGAAAATCCGCGACGGAGCGGTGTGGGCGAGCAACTCCGACCACGGCACAATAGTCCGCATCCCGGTGACCGAGGACGGCGGCTCCGGCCGCGCCGAGGTCCGGGCCACGGGGCTGGAGGGCATCGACGACTTCGACTTCACCGGCCGGGGCACCGAGATCCTCTCCGCGATCAACCAGACCAGCAAGCTCGTGCGGGTGGGCCCGGACGGCTCCCACGCAACCCTGCTGGATACCGAGGACGGGATGCAGGGGACCACGGCCGTCGTCGTTCGAGGACATCGGGCCTACGTGACCAACGGCGCCAACCTGGCCGGGAACGACCCGAACCTGATGGTTGCCGAGCTGCGGCGGTGCTGACACGCCTCCGAAGGAGGCACCGCCCTCCCGCTCACGCATCCCGCCGCCGCAGGACCCAGACCGCCGCTGCGACCGCCGCTCCCGCCCACCCGAGGAGCGCGAGCCCATCGGCCCACTGCCCCTCCATCAGCCGCCATCCGATCGGGCTCGGCGTCCAGTCCCCGACGGTGTTGACCCACGGCGCCTCGATCCGCACGGACAGCATCCGCAGCAGCTCGGGAACCATGAGGAGCAGAAGGAGCACGACGGAGAGCGCCCCGGCGGTGCGGCGGACGAGCGTCGCCAACCCCAGCGAGAACACGGCGAGCAGCGCCAGGTAGACGGACGCGGCGAGCACGGTCTCTGCTTGCGCCCCGTCGAGAAGCGGGAGCTCGCCGAACCTTACAGCCGTGAGCAGGAGTCCGCCCCCGGTCACCAGGAGCGACGTAACGAGCACTACACCGCCCACGACCAGCGCCTTGGCGATCATGATCCGGGTGCGCCGCGGCGTGCACGCCATGGTGACCGTGATCGACCGGGTCGCGATCTCGCCGGTGATCGCCACGATCCCGAACGCCGCCAGGACGTATTGCACGAAGTACGACACCGCCCCCAGCACGGGAGCCACGGAGTTCGGTGTGGTGGGGTCGCCGTCGCCGGGCTCGAGGAGGCTCGTCAGCACGACGATCGCGGCGGCCCCACCGAGGTACCACCAGGTGGAGCGCAGGCTCCACAGCTTGATCCACTCCGAGCCGATCGCGTCGCCGAGCCCGGTCCGGGCGGCGGCCGTCGGCGGCTGGGCGGCGGGCGCGGTGCGCACCGCCTGCGCGGTGGTCGCACTCATGCCTCACCTCCTGCGGTGTACTCCACGGCATCCGCGGTCAGGCTCATGTATGACTCCTCCAGGGTCGGTTCGGTCGCCTCCAGCCGGTGCAGCAAGAGGCCGAGCTGGTGCGCGAGCGCGCCGACCTCTTCGGGCCGCACGCCGGGGACGGTCAGCTCGCCGTCGCCGGTCCATCGCGCGCCGTCGAGCCGCTCCGCGAGCGCCTCCAACGCGGGCCCCCGCACGCGTGAGCCGGTGGCGGTGAGCAGGTTCGCCATGGGCTCGTCGGCGATCACACGCCCTTTGCCGAGCACGACCAGCCTGTCGGCGGTCTGTTGCATCTCACTCATCAGGTGTGAGGACACGAACACGGTGCGGCCCTCGGCGGCGAGGCCGCGCAACAGGGTGCGGATCCAAGTGACCCCGTCGGGGTCCAGGCCGTTGACGGGCTCGTCGAGCATGAGCACCCGCGGGTCGCCGAGAAGGGCTCCGGCGATGCCGAGCCGCTGGCTCATGCCGAGCGAGTAAGTGCCGGTGCGACGTCGTGCGGCGGCGGTCATGCCGGTGCGTTCGAGGACCTCGTCGACGCGGCGCGCGGGGATGCGCTGGCTGCGTGCCATGGCGCGCAGATGGTCGCGTCCGGTGCGGCCGGGGTGCACCGCCTTGGCGTCGAGCAGGGCGCCGATCGTGGTCAGCGGGCGGTCCAGGTCGGCGTACCGGCGCCCGTCGACCAGCGCGGTGCCCGACGTCGGCGCGTCCAGCCCCAGGATCAGGCGCATCGTGGTGGACTTGCCGGCCCCGTTCGGACCGAGGAACCCGGTGACGGTGCCGGGTTCGAGGTGCAGGGTGAGGTCGTCGACAGCGGTCTTGTCGCCGTACCGCTTGGTCAGGTTCTTCAGCTCGATCACCCAGTGAACCTATGGCGGCCGCCCGACGTGGGGATCCCGTCGATCGGCACTCGCACTACTGTCGTTCGTCAGGTCTTCTCCACAGGCGGCCCCACGGCCGCCGGGCGCGGCCCTCGCCCGGGTACCGTCGATCCGTGAGCGAGATCCGCGTCCTCCTGGCCGACGACGAAGCCATGATCCGAGCGGGCCTGCGCACCATCCTCACGTCCGCCGACGACGTGGACGTGGTCGCCGAGGCCCCTGATGGTCTTGCCGCCGTCACACTCGCCCGCACGCACCAGCCCGACGTCGCCGTCCTCGACATTCGTATGCCGCAGCTGGACGGGCTGGCCGCCGCCGAGGAGATCCGGCGCGCGGTTCCGAAGACCAGAGTGCTGATGCTGACCACGTTCGGCGAGGACGAGTACATCGCCGCGGCGCTCGCCGCCGGCGTGAGCGGGTTCCTGCTCAAGTCGGGCGACCCGGCCGAGCTGATCGCCGCGGTCCGGGCGGTGCACGACGGTGCCGCGTACCTCTCGCCACGCGTCGCCGCACGCGTGATCCGGCTCCTGGACGACGGCGGCCGAGGCCCTGCCGGATCGGCCGCGGACCGCCGTCGGGCTCGCGCCGGAGAGCTGGTGGCCGGCCTGTCGCCGCGTGAACGCGACGTGCTGTCGCTGCTGGGCGCCGGCCTGTCGAACGCGGAGATCGGGTCCCGCCTGTTCCTCGTGGAGGGCACGGTCAAGGCGTATGTCAGCTCCGCGCTGGCCCGGCTCGGCGTACGAAATCGCGTGCAGGCCGCCGTGCTGGCCCACGAGGCCGGGCTGGTCGACGAGACGCGTGTCGATCACGAGGTCGACGGGCGAACCGGTGCGTAGCCAGTTCTCCCCAGGACCGCCGCCGGGCCGGTCCGGCCCACCTGACCGCCGGCCCTGGTCGATCCGGCTCGCCGTCGATGCCGGCCTGCTCGCGGTCCTGGTCGCGTTCGCGCTGGTCAGCGACAACGAATCAGAGGGAGCTGCCAGGTGGGGCGCCACAACCCTGCTCGTGGCCGCCGTCCCGCTGCTGGTCGTGGCCGTGGCCGTCGCCCGCCGGTGGCCCGTCGTGGCCGCTGTCCTGCCAGGCACGCTGTCCATCGTCGCGAGCGGAAATCTCTACACCGGCCAGCTCGTCGTCGCGCAGTTCGTGTTCTCGTTCCTGCTCGGCCGCCGGACCGACGGACGGCGGGCGCTGGTGGGTCTAGGCGCCGTCGTGGTCGTCCTGATCGGTGTGTTCGCGCTGGTCGTGGCAACCGGCGGGACGCCGGGGACTGCGGACGACTGGTTCGAGATGCTCACCGGGCTCGTGCTCCAGGTGCTCGTGCCGTGGGCGGCCGGGCAGTACGTGTACCAGTACGGCGAGCTCGTCCGCGCGGGCTGGGCCCTGGCGGAACGGCTGGAGCACGAGCAGGAACGCGCCGTCGGGCAGGCTCGCCTGCGCGAGCGCGCCCGCATCGCGGGCGACATGCATGACTCGCTCGGCCACGACCTCAGCCTGGTCGCCGTCCAGGCCGGAGCGCTCGAGGCGAGCACCACCGACCCTCGGCAACGGGCAACCGCCGCGCAGCTGCGCGAGTCCGCGGCCGCCGTCACCGGGCGGCTGCACGAGGTCGTGACCATGCTGCGGGACGACGCCGAGCCCGCCCCCCGCGACGCGCCACCCGGCCTCGCCGCGACCGACGGCGACGAGATAGCGGCGCTCGTGGAGCGGGCCGCCGCCTCGGGAATGCGGGTGACCCTGACTCCGTGGGATGAGCAGGGCCGCGGCCGGCCGGGCGAGATCACCCCGCCCACTGCTCGTGCCGCCTATCGGGTGGTGCAGGAGTCCCTGACGAACGCCGCCAAGCACGCACCAGGTGCCGCCGTCCGGGTCGCGCTCGCCCAAGAGGCCGCCGCGGGCCGCGACCTCCTGGTCGTCACCGTGACGAACGACGCCCCACCCCATAGACCGACGAGTGACGGCACGGGGTACGGGCTGATCGGGCTGGACGAACGAGTCCGCATCGCCGGGGGCAGCCTGTCTGCGGCGGCAACGCCCGACAGCGGCTTCGAGGTCACCGCCCGCCTCCCGCTCCGAGGCAGGGACGCCGGAGACACCGCCTCACCCAACCCCGCGCACACGATCTTTCCCGCGCGTCCGCCCGGGACGGCACATGCCGAGCTCGTCACTGCCCAGGCCCGGCTCCGCCGCGGCATGCTCGTGACGTTCTGGACGCCGACGCTCGCCGGCGTCGCGCTCCTCGCGGCGTACCTGTTGGGCGGCGGGCGGCTGTGAGGCCGCTCTGAGGTGTGGTTCGGGGTTCACTCCAACTCTCCAGTCCGTCGCCTTTCTCCCGAGCGCCGACGAGTTCCGAGACACGGCCTGGGCCGGTGTTTCAACGGCCGGTGCTTCGACGCATCAGCCTCAACTACTCGGCGGCGGCACCAACGCATCCAGGATCTCAACCCAGGGGAAATCTGCCGCAGCATCTGTCCCGGACTGCTCGATCTTCGTCGGCACGGCCTGGACGTCGAGGGCGTCGACTCCTCCGCGGACATGCTGGCGCGCTGCCGGCGTCGGGCAGACGAGGAGGGTATCGCCGTCACCCTCCACGACCAGCGGATGGAGGCGCTGGACCTGCCGCGCAGGTTCCGGGCGATCTTCCTGGCCGGGCCGACGTTCAACCTGCTTCCGGATGAGGCCCTGCCGAAGCGGCCCTCCGCGGTATCCGCAACCACCTGGCCGACGCGGTTCCGCAATGATCCCGTTGCCCGTCCCGTCCAGGACCACCGTGTCGGTCACCGACGCCGACGGGGGCGCCGCACGCGAGGACGCGACCTCCATGTCGTTCCGGCTCCAGGCCGCCCGGTAGACCACAGCTCAGGCCCGCTGCCGCTCCTCGCGCTCCCGCACGAGTTCCTCGACAGCGCTCGGCAGCGTCGTCTCGAAGTCGATCAGCTTCGCCCACGTCGGCGTCACCACGATGCGGACCATGCCGTCGTAGAGGGAGCGGACCTCCTTCTCCCACTCGACCCGTTGCTCAGCGGTCATCTCGTAGGACGTGTTCATCGACAGGTACTCCTCCGGGATCCCGTCCACGACGTCCAACTCCGCCCGCCCGCGGATCAGCAGGATCTTGGGCGGGTGCACCTCGGTGTCGATAGTCAGGGCGACCATCGGGTTCGCGCGCAGGCTCGCCAGCTTCGGGGCGTTCTTCGACGTGCACATGACGACCGTCGAGCCGTTCCAGACGAATGCGATCGGGATGGTGCGGGGCGTGCCGTCCTGGGCGACGTAGGCCAGGCGGGTGATGTCGCGGCCCAGCAGCTCCTGGCTGGACGGCCGGTTCAGGATCTCGGTGATCTCGTGCTGTTCCATCGGTCTCACTCCCTGTGTCGGACGGCCCTCGTGGCCGCTTCCGAACCTGGGACGGAGCCGCTACCAGATTCTCGACATCCCAGAACCACTGAATGCGGAATGACATCTTTCGCGCCTCCGTGGTCGGATGTCCTCTCGTCCCCGACGCCACAGCACCGCCGCCGTGAGGAAGCAGATGACCGACCGCGTCCTGCCCGACGCCGACACCGTCGCCGCCGCCCTCGCCTCCCACGAGGGCCCATGGGGAGCCGGAGCGCACGTGCTGTCGGTGCGAGACCTGTCCACGGGCCTGGGGCAGGCGGCGGTCCTCCGGGCGAGCATCGCGACGCCGTATGCCTGTCCGTCCCTGTGGATCGTCAAGATCCTGGGCTGGGGGCACCAGACCCTGCTCGACTCGCGCGATCGCCTGCTCGACCGCCGCGAGGCTCATTTCTACGGCAGCAGCGTTCCCGACCTGCTCCCCCGCGGCCTGACGACGCCGTCGGGCGCGACCGTGTTCCGCCACCACGACCGCACCTGGATCGTCATGCGTGACGTCGCCGCCGTCCTGCAGCAGAGCTGGACCCCCGACGCCGCCATGACCGCGGCCCGGCGGACCGCGCTGCTGTGCCTCCCGGCGGCCCTGCGCCCCAGCCTGCTCGACGCGCCATGGCTGGAGCAGGACGGCTACGCGGCGTACGCCCATCATGTGCCGGCCGGCCACGACAACCTCGACGCTCTGGCCGACGACCCCCGGCTCCGCACGCTGTTCACCCCCGAGCAGACCAAGGCTCTGCACGCCTGTCTGGACGCGTCCGACGAGCTGAGCGCCCGCGCCAAGGGACTGCCCGCCACCCTGGTCCACGGCGACCTCACCCCGCGCAATGCCGGGCTGGACCCGCACGGCGCCCTCGCCCTCATCGACTGGGAGCACGTCGGTGTCGGGCCCGTGGGGTACGACCTGGGCACCTTCGTCTCCCTCTACCGCGCCTTCGGCGGTCACGGGGAGCTCGACGAGCCGGCTCTGCTCGAGGTCTACGGCCGGGCCGTCAGCGAGCTGGCGGGCACCGACCTCCGCCCGGCCGCGGCCCTGGGCTTCGCCACCGCCCACCTCACCTGGGGCATCCACCTCCGCCTGGGCCCCGGCCTGACGGCGGTGCGCCAGGGCCTCAACCGCGACGCCCCGGCGGCGCTCGCCGCGCACCTCGACGACATTCGCTCTGGATGCCTGCGCGCCCTGTCCTGGGCGGCCGCGGCCTGACCTGTGGGACGCCCGTCACTCCTCGGCGTCGAACCGCGCCCGCGCCCGCTCGACGTCGGCCATGTTCTCGGCGCTCCAGTAGAACAGGGCGTCGATCAGGTCCTGGATCGACCGGCCGAGCTGCGAGATGCGGTACTCGACGGCGATCGGGCGGGAGCTGACGACCACCCGGTCGACCATCCCGTTGCGTTCGAGGCGCCGCAGCGTCGCCGTCAGCGATTTCTGCGTCACCACCGGGATCGCACGGCGCAGCTCGTTGAACCGCAGCGGCCGCTCGCACAGCTCGTCGAGCACCTGGAGCGACCACTTGTCGAGCACCTGGTCGAGCAGCTCGCGGTGGTGCGCGGAGATCTGGATCCGCTCGGCGGGTTGGGTGGTATCCGGCATGAAACCTGGTCTCGTTGAAGTTCCCTTTGGGCACCTAGTACACATTGGATACCGAGTTCGCCGCAAGGCGACCAACAGACGAAGGGACCCGTCCATGGCCGTCCAGCTCCTCACCCCCGAGGGCATGTTCCAGCCCGTTCCGTACCACCACGTCTCCGTCGGCACGGGCAGCCGTCAGGTGCACGTGGCGGGCCAGATCGCGCGCGACGCCGAGGGGAACCGCATAGCGACCGACGACCTCGCCGGCCAGGTGGCGCAAGCCCTCCGCAACACGGCGCGCGGCCTCGCCGGCGCCGGCGCGAGGTTCTCCGACGTCGTGCGCCTGAGGTTCTTCGTCACGCACTGGAGCCCCGAGAAGATGGACGACTTCACGGCGGGCTTCAACAGCGTCGTCGACGAGCTCGGGATCCCGCAGCCGATGCCGCCCGTCTCGCTGATCGGCGTCGACTACCTGTTCGAGCCCGACGTGCTGGTCGAGGTCGAGGCGTTCGCCGTCCTGGACTGACGCGGGCCCTAGCGCAGCGCGCGCTCCGCCGCGACGAGTACCTGCGCGACGTTCGGGGTGCCGCCGGCGCGGAACGTCTCGGCGCCGTCGGCATCCCGGACGATGACGGTGGGCGTCGAGCGGATGTCGAGCGACTCGGCCAAGTCTGTCTCGTGCGCGACGTCGTGCTCGACCATCGTCGCGCCGGGAATGAGCCGCACGGCCTCCGTGACGACTGCGCGCGTGTGGTGACACGGGCCGCAGAAGGCCGAGGTGAACAGCTCGAACTGCACAGTGGACATCTTTCAGCTCATCCCGTCGCTGCCGGTTCTTCCAGTCGTCTCAGTCGTTCCAGGTCATCTTGACGCACCATTCAACTTATCCTAGGGTTCTTGACCATGACGTCAAGTAACGCGATCTCGGAGCCGGCCCCAGTGGTCGACGTCCCGGCAGAACCCACCCCCGTGGCAGTCGGCGGCGGCCCGGCCACCGGGTCCAACAACTCACCGTTCGAATTTCTGCCCGCCGGCGAGGCGTTCGGCGTCTGCGACCTGGACGGAGAGTGCCGCTGATGGCCGGCGAGGCATTCGGCCAGGCCACCGACCGGCTCGTCGTGGACGTGTGGAGCGACGTCATGTGCCCGTTCTGCTACATGGGCGACACACTGCTCGACCAGGCGCTCGAGAAGTTCCCGCACGCCTCCGGCGTCGAGGTGCGGTACCACGGCTTCCTCCTGATGCCGCAGCTCTCCGAGAGCGACGCCCCCGTCGACACGGCCGAGATGCTGGCGGCCAAGTACGGCATCCCGCTCGAGCAGGCGCAGGAGATGAACGCGCAGGTCACCGAACGCGCCCGGCAGATCGGGCTGGACTACCACTTCGAGCGCGCCCAGACCGTGGGCACGCGCACCGCACACCAGCTCAGCCACTTCGCCGCCACGCAGGGCAAGCAGCACGAGATGATGCGGAGGCTGTTCAAGGCGTACTTCACCGACGGGCTCAACGTCGCCGACCACGAGGTCCTGGCGGACCTGGCCGCAGAGGTCGGGCTCGACCGCGACGCCGCCCTCGCCGCCCTGACCAGCGGCGAGTTCGCCGACGAGGTCGCGAAGGATCTCGAGCAGGCCCGGCAGTACGGCATCAGCGGCGTACCGTTCTTCGTCTTCGCCGGCAAGTACGCGATCTCCGGCGCACAGCCGGTCGACGCGTTCCTGCAGGCCCTGGACACGAGCTGGAACGAGACGGTCGGCACGCCCGACGGCACTGCGCAGGCCGCGGCGGCCGGAGCCGGTCGATGAGCTCCGACGGCCCTCGGCTACGCGCCGATGCGCGGCGCAATGTCGAGGGCATCCGCACCGCCGCCCTCGACGTTTTCCGGGCGCACGGGCTGAACAGCCCCCTGGACGAGGTGGCGCGCGCCGCGGGCGTCAGCAAGGGCACCATCTACCACCGCTTCGGGGGCCGGCAAGGGCTGATCGACGCGGTGGTCGAGGAGCTCGTGGCCGAGCGCATCCTGGGCATCATCACCGCCGTCCGCGCGATCGAGGACCCGGTCGAACGGTTCGAGAGCTACCTGCGCCAGATCTGGCTGCTCCAGTACGACGAGCCCGCGGCCAACGACGTCCTGCTGCGCGCCCTGCCGGGCTCCGAGCCGATCGCCGCCCTGTGCGAGCACGCCAGCAAGGTAGCGGGTGGTTTCCTCGGCGACGCCCAGGCCACCGGCGCGATCCGGGACGATCTCACGGAGGAGGACGTCTACCTTCTCATCTGGGAGCGCGGCATCATCGCCCGGGCCTGCGATCAGCAGCATCGCGACGGCTTCGTCCGCAGCTTCGAACACACGCTGCGCGGCCTGCGCGCCGGCTCCTGACTGGCCGCTGGGCCTGCCGCCGGGCACCCGCTGCTCCGCTCGGCGGCCCTGCCGCGCAGCGTGCTCAGCCGCGCTCGGCAGCCACGGCCTCGCGGACGGCGGGCGCGATCTCCTGACCAATCAGCTGCAGGCCGGCCGGCTCGTCGCCGTCGAGGACGAAGGTCGAGAACCCCTGCGTCAGGGCGAGCGCCGTGAGCTGATCGACCCACTGCGGCACGACCTGCGGTGTCAGCGGACCTGACACGTTGGCGATCCGCACGACGTCGGCGGGATCACGGCCCGCTGCCGCTGCGGCGTCGTCGATGCGCGCGTTCGCCGCGGACATCTCCTGCGTGCTCATCCGTCCGATGGACGGCAGCCAGCCGTCGGCGAGAGACCCGGTCAGCTCGAGCATGCGGGGTTTGTAGGCGCCGATCCAGATCCCGATGTCGTGGGCCGGGCGGGTACCAGGCTTGGAACCTCGCGCCCAGTAGAACTCGCCCTCGACCCGCGCGGGTCCGCGCCCCCACGCGGAGTGGATGACGCCGATCGCCTCGCGCGTGGCTTGGACAGCCCGCCTCGGAGCCAGGCGCTTGCCGCCCATCGCCTCGATCGCGTCCCAGAAGGCGCCGGCGCCCAGGCCCAGCTCCACGCGACCACCGGTCAGGGCGTCGAGCGAGGCGGCCGATCGGGCCAGGACGGCGGGCGGGCGCAACGGCAGGTTGGCCACGTTCGGAGCCAGGGACACCCGTTCGGTACGCGCGGCGACGTACGACAGGAGCGTCCAGGTATCGAGAAACCTTCGCTGGTACGGGTGATCCTGGAACGTCACCAGGTCGAGCCCGGCCCGCTCGGACTCGACGGCGAGCTCCACCGTGTGTTGCGGATCCTGGTTCGCCGGCGTGATGAAGGACCCGAACTTCAGCTCATTGCGGTAGTCCACGATCTCCTCCAGATTGTCCGTGTCCCCACTCTGCCTCGAACCAGGCGTCCGGGGCGCGATCCCTGACGTCGAGATCCCTTGACCTCGACACCGGTCGAGGTTGCACGCTGGCGTGATGACCACGATCAAGTGATGACCACGATCAAGATCGGCACCAGCCTGCCGATGGCCATGGAGGCGCTGGAGGCCCCCGAGACCCCGCCGGTCGCCGAGGCGGCGCGCCAGATCGAGGAGCTCGGGTTGGAATCCCTGTGGCCTTCCGACCTGGTCCTCGGGGACGGCACGCCCACTCTGGAGGCGGCGCTCACGCTGGCGACGGCGGCCGCGGTCACCACGCGGGTCAGGATCGGCTTCAGCGTTCTCGCCGTTCCCCTCCGGCCGGCCCCGTGGCTAGCCTTGCAGACCGCCACCCTCCAGCACCTGTCGAACGATCGGCTGCTGCTCGGCGTCGGCTCGGGCGGGTTCCCGGGCGCCCCGTTCTGGCAGGCGCTCGGCGTATCCGGCCGCGAACGAGGCCGCACCACCGATGCCACGCTCCGGCTGCTCCCCCGGCTGCTGTCCGGCGAACCGGTCCGGATCTCGGAGGAGGCGCCGCCGCTCACGATGGCGCCGAGCGCCACCATGCCGCCCGTGCTCGTCGCGCCCTACTGGGCTGACCCACGCTGGGTTGACCCACGCTGGGTTGACCCACGCTGGGCTGACCCACGCTGGGCTGACCCACGCTGGGCTGACCGCCGCGGAACGCCAGGCGGCGGGCTCAGCGACGCACGAGCTTGAAGAACGTGCTGCCGCCGCCTCCCGACCGCTCCGCCTGGTAGAGGAACGCGAGGCCGGCGTCGTCGAACTTCTCGAACCAGCTCTCCCAGCTGATCCGCTCGAGCTCGTCCTCACCGGCGCCTCCCGGAAAGTCGATCCGCAGGACGCCTGCCTCACCGCCGTCGTCGGTACCGCGGACGCTCGCCGGCGTCCCGCCGTTCTGCTCCACCCAGCCCCGGATCTCGTCGTGGTCGGTGGTGGTTCTGCTCTCGGACTTGTCAGCCATGTCCCCTCCCGAATGACGAAGACCTGGATTCCACGGTAGGGAGAACGCCCCCACTGGCAACCGCGGCCAAGCCCGACGGCAAGGGCACCCGGGGTTCGATTACGGTGGAAGCATGGAACCTGCGACGGAGGGGACAGCCCGGCCGACCGTCGTCTTCGACGTTCTCGGCACGCTGGTCGATCAGACCGGGAGCCTGGAGCGGCACGTGACGGCGATGGCCGGGATCGACAGCGGTGCCGCGGCGGAGGTGGCCCGCCGATGGCTGGGGCACGTCGCCGAGCAGGAACGCGCGATCGTCGAGGGCCGCCGTGCGTTCGCGCCCAGCCATGAGCTGGACCTCGAAGCCCTGACCTGGCTGGTTGGTGAGCGCTTCTTGCTGCCCGACGCCGCCGGCCGCCTCGCGGACGCATCGGAGTGGCTGCAGCCCTGGCCGGACACCGTCGCCGGCCTCGACCTGCTCACCGCCGACGTCGCGGTGCTCGGCCTCTCGAACGCGAGCCGCCGGGTGCTGGCCGGGCTGAGCGCCAACGCCGGGCTGCGGTGGCACCAGGTGCTCTCCGCCGAGGACGCGGAGATCTACAAGCCGCACCCCGCCATCTATGAGCTGGCGTTGAACAGCGTGCCCAGCGGTTCGGGGACGCCGTACCTGGTCGCTGCGCACGCCTGGGACCTGCGTGCGGCCGCAGCCGCGGGCATGCGCACGGCATACGTGCCGCGGTCCGACGGCGACCCGCCAGGCCCGGGCGACACGTTCGACCTGCACGCGACGAGCCTCCTGGACCTGCACGCCCAGCTGCTCGACCTGATGGATCAGACCCCGGACAACACGTCCCGGGACGAGGGGGCGGAGCACCCGGCGTACGAGGACGCGATCCCCGGCGAGTATCCCGAGGACAACCCCGACAAGGAGGGCGAGGAGCGGTTCGACGCGGGCTGAGGCCCGACGATCCCTCGGCCGAGGACGAAGGGGAAAGCCTCGCCGCTGGCCGCGGTGCTCGACGCCTCGACCACGTCGGCTCGCAGGTCGCCGAGCTCGTGGAGCATTCCCACGTCGCCCGACGGCGGGCCGTGATCGACGCCAGCGCCGAGCTCCAGGAACGGGAACAAACCAAGTCCCCCGCGGTCGCCGCCGCGGTCGACGAGACCCTGCGGGAGCGCGGGACCCTGCGGGAGCGCGGGACCGAGCCTCGGACCGCCACACTCGTGGCCAAGGTCGCCGCCGTGGCCTTCGGCCTGGCCTTCCATCGCTGGAGCGAGGCGGACAGCGCGAGCTTCACCGACGGCTGCACGGCCTCTTCGACACGCTGCGGACGTCGTTGGCGGACGCCGCCGGGACGCAACCGAACCGGCCTGCCCCCTAGCGCCTGGAGAAGGTCGACGTGGGTTTTTGAACTCTGCGGATCGTCGAAGGAGCGACCTCAGGCATCACGCCAGGTGAAGCCTCACCAAGTCCTGGCGCGGGCCCTCAGAAACGCCTCGAGGGTGCCTTGAAGAGTTATCCACAGATTTGAACTAGGCCATGCAGGGCGTACGAATGTTCGAGACAATGGAGGCAGCGAACAACCATGATCTAGGTGGATGACCGGGCGGGGGTGGGAACGAGTGGAGTCGACGAACGACACGCCTGGTGGCCTGCCCCCTGCCCGGTCTGTGGAGGAGGCGTTGGCGCGGATCGAGGCCGCGATCGGTGACCTGGCCGGCCTGACCGGTGCGGAGGTGTTGGACGGGTGGGGTGCGCCGAGCATCGGTCGCCTGGTCGAGGCGCACACCCGCATCCGCCGGTTGACGGGCCGCCTGGACGGGGTGCGGTACACGTTGTTGCCGCGGATCGAGGACGAGGGTTCCTGGCGTTCGGGTGGCATGGCCCGCACGTTCAAGACCTGGCTACGGCAGCGTGAGGGTGTGTCGGCGTCCACGGCGGACAAGGACCTGAGAATGGCGCACCGCCTGGACACCGCACTCCCGGTCACGCGCGAGCGCCTGGTGTCCGGCGTGCTGGGCGCGGACCACGCGAGGGTGATGGCCGAGGTCGCGCCCACGAGCGAGACTCGCACGGACGCGCTGGGGTGGTTGATCGATACCCGTACTGGGGAGACGACGACGCCGGAACGGTTCGTGCAGACGGTGCCGGTGGACTTCCCCGACCCCGCCGACGACCCGGACGGGACCCGGACGCGCGAGCTGATCACGGGGGTGCTGGAGGGTGCGGTCGCGGACGGGACCCTGGCCACCGGAGAAGGCGTGGTACTACGCGAGGCCCGGTTGTTGGACGCGGACCGGTTCCGGAGGGTGGCTAAGGCGTTCGCGTCGGTGACCGACCCGGATACCGACGATCGTGAGGACGACAAGGCCGCTCAGGGCGAGTTCCTGGATCTGGCCAAGACGTTCGGCGGCTACCACGTGGCAGGGTTCCTGACCGACGAGCACGGCCTGCTGGTGCAGACCGCGATCACCGCCGTCATGGGCGCACCCGCCGCGGACGACACCAGGGCGACCTCCCAGCGCAGGGCGCAGGGCCTGGCCGACGTCGCCCGGGTGGTGCTGGACACCAACCAGGCCTCTCCGGGGGCCGCGGTCGCGCCGCACCTGAACGTGACCGTGTCCTGGAACGAGCTGGTCACCCAGGTCACCCGGACACGGGACGGCCTGTGCCTGACCTGCGGGCAGGCCACGCCCGCACGCGGCACCCGCGGAGGCACCGCGGGCCTGGCGGGCGCGACCGGTGCAACCGGCACCGCAAGCGTGACGGGCACGGCGGCCGGCACCACGGGCATCGCTGACGGTGGCTCGGCGGGCGCACCGGGCTGGGATGCCGCCGGCTGGGGTGCGGTCGGCACCACGACGTTGTCCGGTCTGTTGTCCACGCCGGATCCGGTGTTCACCGAGACCGGCGGCCGGGTCCCGCGGGCGTTGCTGCGCCGGTTGGCGTGTGACAGCAGGATCACCCGGGTCGTGTTCGGCCCCGACGGCGCCGTCCTGGACGTCGGACGCGCCCAACGCACCGTGACCGGACAGATGCGCCGCGCCGTCATCGCCCGAGACCAGCACTGCGTCTATCCCGGGTGTGATCAGCCGCCGTCACGCTGCGAGGTCCACCACGCCGTCCGGCACTGGGCCGACGGCGGAAACACCTCCGTGACCAACAGCGCGCTGTTGTGCTGGCATCACCATGCCCTGGTCGACGCGCGTGAAATCAGCATGCACTGGACCGGCAAACCCACCGACGCCGGTGCTCCCGGAGCCCTGGTCGAGACCGGCTGGGAGTTCACTGACGCCCGCGGGCACCGCATCCGCCTACCCGACGCCATCGACACCTCACCCGCGGACCGACCACGGAGCCACCGGCCGCCGAGGCCGCCTGACCAAGAGGCCGCCTGACCAAGAGGCCGCCTGACCAAGAGGCAGGCTGGCCGGAGCGGCTGGATCACCTGACCGGCAGAGCCCTGCCCGGCCGACCGAACCGGGCCGCCGGGCCAACCCCCGCAGAGGACTACGACGCATGCCCCCTCCGACTTGGCGGACCGGGTCGTGCCGGACCGCGCCGGCGTCGCCGCGAGATGGGCCTGATCCTGGGTCACGGGCACGCCGGTGCACGCCGCCCCTCGGTGCCGTCCTCGGCTCCACGTCAGACGTACCCGGCGAGCGACTCGGGTCGTCTGCGGTGCAACCTGGGAAGGGTGTCCGCGACCAGAAGGGTGAACCGATGAGTGTGCCGACGACGATGCGCGCCGCACGAATTACCGGGCACGGCGGTCCGGAGATGCTCGAGCTGGCGGAGGTGCCCGTGCCCTCTCCGCAACCAGGAGAGGCGCTCGTGCAGGTCAGCGCGGTTGCGCTGAACAACACCGACCTGTGGACCCGAGAGGGCGCGTACGGCCGGCCGGAGGATCCCGACGCGCTGTCGGGCTGGCGCGGCACTGTCGACTTCCCGCGCGTCCAGGGCGCGGACGTCGCCGGCCGGATCGTCGCGGCCGGCTCCGCCGCGGACGCGGGTCTCGTGGGTCGCCGGGTGGTCGTCGACCCGGCGATCTACGACGCCGAAGGTCCCGACGCGAACCCGGTGGGCCTGATGGGCAGTGAACGCGACGGCGGGTACGCCGAGTACGTGACGGCGCCCACCGAGCGTGTGCACGACGTGACGGGGTCGCCGCTCACGGACGACCAGCTCGCAAGCCTGCCGACCGCCTACGGCACGGCGCTGGGGATGATCGAACGCGGCCGGCTGCGGCAGGACGAGACCGTCCTGGTCTCCGGAGCGTCCGGGGGTGTCGGCCTGGCACTGGTACAGATCGCCCGGGCGCGTGGGGCACGGGTGGTCGCCATCAGCAGCGGGTCCAAGGTCGACGCGGTGCGCGAGGCGGGCGCGCACGACGTCGTCGACCGCGCGCAGGACGTCGTGGGACAGGTTCGTGCCGCCGTGCCGGAGGGTGTCGACGTCGGGCTCGACGTCGTCGCGGGGAAGCTCGTGGGCGAGGGCTTGCCGCTGCTGCGCGAAGGTGGCCGGTGGGTGATCGCCGGCGCGCTCGGCGGATACGACGTGAGCTTCGACGTGCGGCGCCTCTACCTGCACAACGCGCAGGTGATCGGTTCGGCGATGCACACGCCCACCCATTTCGGGCTGCTCATGGACCTGGCGCGGCGGGGCGAGATCCGGCCGGTCATCGCCGCGACGTTCCCGCTGGACCAGGCCGCTCGCGCACAGGAGGAGCTCGCGCGCCGGCGGCACGTGGGCAAGATCGTCCTGCACCCCTGACCGGGTCGGGACCTCCTCAGGACGGCCCTCCTCAAGCCGGGTCCTCCTCAGCCGGGTCCGCGTAGTGAGCGACCAGCGCGGCGGCCCGACGGCGCAGGGCGTCGCGCAGCGACTGCGGAACCAGAACCTCCGCATCCGTGCCGAGCTGCCAGAGCGCCCACTCGGCATGGCGGGCGTCCTGGAAGGTCACCTCGAGCTGGAGGTCGCCGTCGCCGTCGGGTGCTTCGGAAAGGACGGCCACCGCGGTGCCCACCAGCTCCTCCCGGCGGCCCGGAGCCAGCCGGACCCGCACGGTGACCTGGTCTCCGCCGGTCCGGAACCGTGTGCTGCGTTCCTGCCAGACCTGATCCAGGTCGACGCGGTCCGGCCGCTGCGCGGGTTCGGCGAGCTCCTCGGCGGCCAGGATCCGGGACAGCCGGTAGGTCCGGTCCGCGCCGGACGTCGTGGCCAGCAGGTAGCCCTTGTCACGCACGGTGACCAGGCCTATCGGGTCCACCGTGCGCCATCTCGGAGGCTGGTCTATCGCCGAGTAGTAAATCCGCAGCCTGTGCCCAGCGAGCACCGCGCTGCGGACCGCGACCAGTGCAGCGCCTGGCACCTCGTCGGAGGTCAGCCTGCGAGAGAGCAGGTCGGCCTCCGGGTCGACGAGAAAGCGCTGGGCCGCGTCGCTCACGGTGGCCCGGTGGCCCTCGGGCATGGCGTCGACCACCTTGCGCATGGCGGCAGCGAGCGCCGAGCCGAGGCCGAACACCTGCTCGCCGCGCGCCGACGCGGCGGTCAGGAGGGCGAGGGCCTCGTCGTGGTTCAGCCCGGTGAGCTCGGTCCGGAAGCCCGGCAGCAGTGCGAACCCGCCGTGGCGGCCCCGTTCGGCGTAGACCGGGACGCCGGCGGCGGACAGCGCCTCTATGTCGCGCAGCACCGTGCGGGTGGACACCTCCAGCTCGCGAGCCAGCGTGGCCGCGGACAGCCGGCCGCGCTGCCGGAGCAGCAGCACCAGCGATACCAGCCGATCCGCGCGCACCCCAACATGCTACGAGATACCTGACACAGGGTGTCGTGATTGGTGGACAGACTCGTGCATGCGACGTCCCGGATGGCAGCCACAGCGCCGACGGACGCGCGTGGTTCCCCTGAGTCGAACGGAGAAGCGATGGAACGCACGGCAGTCAACCCGGTGGCCTGGTCGGTGGAGCTGGGATTCAACCAGGGCGAGATCGTCTCCGGGACCACCCGGACCCTGTACTGCTCGGGGCAGACCGCGATGAGCGCGGACGGCAAGCCCCTGCACGACGGCGACATGGCGGCGCAGCTCGCCCTGAGCCTCGACAACCTGGAGGACGTGCTGGGCGCGGCCGGCATGTCGCTGCCGGACCTGGTCCGGCTCAACGTCTACACCACCGACGTCGATCTGCTCCTCCAGCACTACGGAGTGCTGGCGTCGCGGCTGGGCGCGGCGCGGGTGGCGCCGGCCACCACGATGCTCGGCGTGGTGCGGCTGGCGATTCCGGGCCAGCTCGTCGAGCTCGAGGGGACCGCCGTGGCGTGACCGGGGCCCGATCGAGAGCTCTGCCCACAGCCGCTGGTGCGGCCGTGGGCAGGGCTCTCGATCTCAGGACGAACTGCGGTTCTACCTCGGCTGCGGACGTCAGCCGACGTCGCGGCCGTGACGGCGCGCGATGACGATCGCGAGCGCGCCGAGCAGGATCAGGAGTGCACCTCCCCCGGCGAGCCAGCCGATGTCGGCGCCCGTCGTCGCAAGGGGCGGCTGCGGTCCGCTCGGCGTGCCCGGGTCCCCGGGGTTGCCCGGCGTGCCGGTGTCCACGGGCTTGGTGACGTCTGCCGACGTCACCGGAGCACAGTCCGTGTCGGTCTGCGTACCGCCGGTCTCGTCGGTCAGGGTCGCGGCGTTGTTCAGGCCCTGCTCGATGAGGTTCGACCCCGCGGGCACGGTGCAGGCCGGCGAACCGGTCCCGTCCGCGCCTACGTCGTCGAAGCTCGGCGGCACGTCCGCCAGCACGGTGACCCGGTAGACGTGCGGGGTGTACCCCTTGTCGTCCAGGCCTGCGAGCGCTACGTCGGTGGCGATCCGCTGGTCGGAGTCACCGTCGAAACCCTTGTTGAGGGTCACGCCCTCGGGGCCGGTGACGGCGACCGACTCGGCGGTGATGACCGGGGCGAAGAGCAGCTCGTCGTCCAGGTCGTAGGTGGTGGCCTCGGTGCCGGCGTTGCCGACGGTCAGGTCGTAGACCACCTTCCAGGTGCCCTTGCCCACGGACTTGGCAGAGACCAGGGACTTGTCCAGGGTCGGCCTGCCCGGGCGCACGCACTCGCTGTCGGAGTCCGTGATCCCGTTCCAGGACACGCCGGCGACGTTGTTCAGCGCCCCGTCGGCGGTTCCACCGACGCCGGTGCACGTGTCGGTGTCCGGGAACACTATGCCGCTCAGGTCCGCCTCGTACCGGACGGTCACCGTGTAGGTGTGCACCACGGCTGCCGCATCGGCGCCGGCGATCGGCTGGTCCTCCACGATCAGGACGTCGTCCACGCCGTCGAAGCCGGGGTTGATCCCGACCGGTTCCGGCGCGTCGGTGCTCACGTCCTGGATGCCGACCACGGTGATGCCCTCGCCGGGTGCGAGGGTGTCGTCCAGGTCGTAGGTCCCGGCGCCGGGACCGCTGTTGGTGACCGCGATCTCGTAGACCACGTCGTAGACGCCGTCCTCGCCGTCGACCGGTGTCACGGCGCCCGAGAGGGTCTTGGTGACGTCGATCAGCGGTAGGTCGGCGCATGCGGCGTCGTCCCGGACCTCACCGTTGTGCGTGAGCTGGGTCGAGTTGGCCAGGCCGCCGCTGTCCCCCGAGCCGGGCTCCGGGCAGGCCAGGGTGTCCGACGTGGCCTCCGACCCGTCGAGGGAGACCACCACCTCGGCCTGGTAGGTGTGCTCGCCGCCCGCGTCGAGCGTGACGCCGGTGGCGATCACGTTCTCCGCGGCGCCGAGGTCCGCGCCCTGACCGGTCCACCCCTCCGGGTCGGCGACCCCGCCCGGCGTCGTGACGACGTCGGCCGACTCGACGACTACGCCCTCGCCGTACCGGAGCTGGTCGGTGAGGTCGTAGTCACCCGCGGCCGCTCCCGTGTTGGTCGCCACCAGGTCGTAGGTGATCGTCCAGGTCCCGTCGCCGTTCGGCGTCGGGCCGTCGCTGATGGACTTGTCGACGCCGATCAGCGGGAGGGTCGGGCAGACCTCGTCGGCGCCCACTATCCCGTTGTGGTCCAGGGTCGTGGAGTTCGCCAGACCCCCGTTCTCCCCGGTGCCCGGGGGCGGGCAGGTGAGCGCCGCCGGGTCGATCGTGGCCTCGTCCAGCTCGACCACCACCTCCACCTGGTAGGTGTGCGTGCCGCTCGCGGCCAGCTCGACGCCGGAGGCGACGACGTTCTCCGCGTCCCCCTCGGCGCCGAGGCCGGTCCAGTCGGCGCTCGTCCCGACGCCGTCCGGAGCCGTGCTGACCTCGGCCGAGACGATGGTGATGCCGTCACCGAAGTGCAGGCGGTCGGTCACCTCGTACTCGCCGGCTGCGCCTCCGGTGTTCTCGGCGACGATGTCATACACGACCGTCCAGGTCCCGTCGCCGTTCGGCGTCGGGCCCGAGCTCACGGTCTTGTCGACAGTGATGTAGGCGATGGTCACGCAGGCCTCGGCGTCGTCGGTCAGGTCGTTGTGCTCGATGCCCGCCGCGTTCGACAGGCCGCCGGGCCCACCCTCGCCGAGCTCGGAGCACGGGGTGACGATCGGGCTACCCCCGGCGTCGCCAAAGATCCCGATGACCACCTCGACCTGGTACGTGTGACTCTCCCCCGTGGGCAGGCTCACACCCGCGGCGATGAGGTTCTCCGGCGAGGTCCGATCGGCCCCCAGGCCGGTCCAGTCCGGTGACGCCGTGACGCCGTCGGGCGTCGTGATGACGCTGCCCGACTCGACGACGAGGTCGCCGTCCACCGTCATCGTGTCGGTGACGTCGTACTCGCCGTCCGCCGTGCCGGAGTTGGAGGCGACGATGTCGTAGGTGACCGTCCAGGTGCCGTCCCCGTTCGGGACGGGACCCGCGCTGACGGACTTGGCGATGTCGATCGAGGGGATCGGCGCGCACGCCTGGTCGTCCTCGGTCTCGCCGAGCGCGTCCGTCATCGACGAGGTGTTGTTGAACGCCGTGTCGGCGTCCGGCTCGTCGTCCGCGGAACCGCACTCGGTCGGGTCGTCGCCCGATCCAGCGCCCGGGATGTTCAGCGGCACGTCCGCGATCACCGTCAGCTCGTAGCGGTGCGCGGTGTAGCCGTCGTCGTCAGTGCCCGCCAGCGGGACGCCCGAGGCGATCAGGTCCTCCCCCTGGCCGTCCCACGCGGGGTCGGCCAGGGTGACGCCGTCGGGCGACGCCGTCACCTCGGCCGAGACGATGTCTGCCTCGTCGGTGAAGTGCAGTGTGTCCGCCAGCGAGTAGGACGTCGACGCGGTCGACGTGTTGCTCACGTCGATCCCGTACACGACCTCCCACTGACCGTTGCCGATCGGGGTGGCCGAGACCAGCTCCTTGGTGTGCGTCGGGTCGCCCTCCACCTCGAGACCGGCCGGGTCGCAGTTGATCGTCGGCGGAACCTCGGAGTCCTCGGGGACGTCCGCGGCGCCGCACGCCGTGTTCACCACCGTGTCCGGGCCGTCCTCCGCCAGGTCGATCTCGAACTCGTGCACCTCCTGCTCACCGGGGGCGAGCTCGTCCACCGTGAAGGAACCCTCGGGGAACAGGTCGTCGGTGATCACGAGGCCGGTCAGGGTGCCCTGGCCGGTGTTCTCCACGACGATCCGGTACGGGACGGTGTCACCCGGGCGGTAGGTCGGGTAGTCCTCCACCGTGTTCGCGTCGCGCCAGGCGCCGTCGGCGTCCTGCACGTACTTCTTCAGCGAGGCCGAGTAGTAGTTCGCGACCTCGATCGGCGCGGACGTGCGCATCACGAGCTCCGTGTGGCCGTCCCGCGCCTGGGCGCGGTTGACGAGCGTGTCCCCGCCCTCGACGCCGTCGGTCTCGATCTCGACCGTGAAGGCCTGCGTCGCGCCCGGCGCCAGCTCCGGACCGATCACCCGGACCGCCGTCGCGTCCGGGCTGAACGTCGTGGTCCAGCCGACCGTGTTCCCGGCGACGTCACCGGCGGCGCCGTTGGATCCGTCCCCCGGGTCGTCGCTGAGCGAGGCCGGGTCCGCCGTCGTGTAGTAGACGGTGGCGCCCGCCACAGCACCCACGCCGGTCAGCGCGTGGTCGCCGGCGAACTCCGTACCGCGCTCGTCACCGTTGAAGGGCAGGATGTCGATCGTGTCCGTGAACGACTGCGGCAGCGGGTCGAACGATCGCAGCGTCACGGTCCACGAGCCCGCGCCCACGCCGTCTCCGGCGAGGTTCGGGATGTACGGCGTGTCCGCGGACTTCCCGATCGTCGTCCAGCCGGACGACGAGACGGTCACCTGCGCGCTGGCCGAGCGGGTCTGCCCGCCGTACGACGCCGTCGCCGTGTTCGTGAGAACGGCCCCCGGGGTCACGCTCTGGTCGGCGACCGCCTGGTAGGTCTGCACGTTCTGCGTGTTGGTGGCGACTCCGTCGAGGCTCCAGGTCAGCACCTGGCGGCCCTCGCCGTCGGTGGTGACGGCCGGCTCGGGCGACGCCGAACCAGGCACGTATGTCAGACCGAGCGGCAGCGTGTCCACGAGCTCGTAGTTGTCGACCGTCGGCGGAACCTGCCCCGCGCCGTTGGCGGCGTAGGTCAGCGTAAACGTCGCCGGGACGCCCGGAGTCACGGCGCTGCGGTCGGCCGACTTCACGATCGCCGGCACGGCGTCGATGATGCGGAGCACGTCCCGGAAACCGGTCGTGCACGGGTACCGCCAGCCGGGCGTGTTCGTGATGCACCCGGCGTAGTCCGGGCCGGTCCACGAGTCGGGGACCGGGGCGTCGTGGATCCCGGAGAAGAAGGTCCACACCTCCGTGCCCGGCGGGGTCTCCGGCCGGATCCGGACGAACGCGACCGGGGTGATGCTCGGGTCGTCGGCGTGCGCCTCGGCCTGCCCCTGGGTCATGACGACGCGTACGGCCTTGACGTCGGCGAGGTTCGCCGGCGGGGTGGTGCTCCATCCGTCGTCGGGCCCGCAGTCGAACGTGTTCGGGTCGTAGCCGCCGCTCGCCGGGTCCAGGTTCGGGCTGGTGCCTGTGTAGTACTCGAAGGGAGCGCCGTCGACACCGCCCGGCGGAGTGCCCCAGACGAACGACTCGAGGGTCACGTGCCGCGTGTCGAAGGGCGCACACATGCCGACGAGGCGCTCGTCGGCGCGGTGCGACCAGCGCTGCCAGCCCGTGTCGAGGTACTGCCCCACGACGGTGCCCGCCGAGACGCGGTAGGTGTCGTCCCACGTCGTGCCGCCGCTTCCCGTGTACCCGCGGCCCCAGCCGGAGGAGTACGTGCCGAGCGGCTGCCACGACTTGGTCTCGCTGTTGTTCGACGGGTCGTCCTGCGCGGTCAGCCCGGTCGTCGAGGTGTAGGTCGGCGCGTTCGAGGTGAGCGTCGCGGATCCACCCGGCACGTTCAGTACACGCACATACACCGAGCCGGAGGCCAGCGCCACCTCGTCGGTGGGCAGCAGGTTGCCCGCCGAGTCGCGCGTGGGAACGTTCGCCGGGTCGTAGTCGATGCCGGTCAGCGTCATCTGGAACGTGTTGGCACCGGTCTGCGTGACCGTGCAGCTGTCGACGAACGACGTCATGTGGGTGGCCGGGTGGTCACCACCCGACCACGGGTGGCCGTCGGCCGCCGTGCCCAGGTCGAAGGCGGTACAGCCCTTCGGCGCGATCTGGATCGTGCCGCCCTGCGGGGACGCGATGTTCAGCTCGTAGGTGACCGTCTGCGGGCCGGCGTCGCTCGCCTTCGCCTTGCTCAGGGTCCACTCGTAGCTGACCTCGAAGTAGTCGGCGCCGCTGGAGACGTACGCGGCGCCCGTGACCCACCGGATGTCCATCCCGAACTCGTTGACGATGTCGATCGGGTCCAGGTCGGCCGTCTGCCCCGCGATCGTGCCCGACGCCGAGAGCTGGCTCCCGGTCGGCCCGTCCGCCTCGACCGGCGTCTGGATCACGACGGCGGTGCCCTGGTCCTTGGTGCCCAGGTTGCAGGTGAGGGTCGCACCGTCCGCGGAGATCGCTGAGACCGGGTCGACGCCGTCGGTGAGACACGCGTCCGGCAGCTCGCCGAACACGCCGTTCTCGAGCGTGACGCTGAAGGTCACGTTGTCCACCGGCTCGTTCGACGGCGCCGCCGCGTCGTCGTTGACGTTGACGCGCCACACGCCGGTGACGACGTCGCCGGACGTCACGACGGCGGGCGTGCCCGTCTCCCACTCGCCGGTGATCTCGTAGACGGGGTCGGCGTACGCCGGAGGCGCGGCTGCCACGACGAGCCCGGTGCAGGCCGTCACGGTGGCCATCGCGCCACCGATCCAGCGCGTCAGCAGACGGTGTCCGGCTCTCCTGGCGTCCGGCGCCCACGCACGACGCCTTCTTCCTGTCCGACCAGTTCGGCGACCCTCTGACGGACTGTGCATGGGCGGTCCTTTCTTCCTCGCACGCGCCCCTCGCGTGCCCAATGCACTTCCCATAGGACGTTGAGGTGTTGGCGCTTTATCCGCCGAGGAGGCAAAGATCATCAGCTGCGTCATCAGTTCCGGGGCAAAGTTCACCCTCCCTCCCAGCGCGTGCATATCGTTGCAAAGGCATGATCCGAGAGTGCCCATTTCACCTGCTGGACCGGACTCGCCACGCGACGCGATGATCCGTGCAGGGCTGGCATCCGGCGATCTCGACCGGATCGAGGACCTCTTCGACACCCTCTGGTACGACCTGGCGAACAGGTTCGCGCCCGAGGTCCTGCGGGCGGTCGAGGGAGTACCGGCCGCGGCGTTCGAGAGCCGCCCCCGACTGCTGCACGCGGCCCTGCTCGCGCAGGTGCGCACGAGCCACGCGGAGGGAGACCACCGGCGGCTGCACCGGGCGCACCAGTTCTACGTCGTGGCAGGCCAGCGCTACACCAAGCGGCTCGGCGCCTTCGCCCGGCCCGGCGACCTGATCACCGCCAGCGCGGCCGCCGTCGTCTCGGGCCGAGTCCGCGGCGACTACGGAAAGGCCGAGCAGGTGGGCGCGTGGACGGACGCACAGATCACGCTGGGAACGACGCAGCTGGCACTGCCGTGGACGGCGGCCCGGGCAGCGGTCCGGCCCGGCTGGCTGTCGGCGGAACGCGGCCTCACCGCGATGCTCGGGGGTTCCCTCGACCAGGCGACGCAGCTGTTCACGCGGGCGCACGCCGAAGCCGGCGAGCCGCCGCACGCCCACTACGCCGGCGCGAGCGCCGCGGCGAACCTCGCCCTCCTCGCCGCCTGGCGCGGCCACCTCGACCTCGCCCGCACGTGGCTCGAGACGTTCGAGAGCCACGACCCTCTCCCCGACTGGATCGAGCACCAGAACGGCGTGGGCGCGGCGACGGCCCGCACACTCATCGCCATCGACGAGGGCGATGCCGCCACGGCGGCCGATCTGCTGGGCAGGATCGGGCCGGCGACACGGGCCATGGAGCTCTGGCCCTTCGTGGCCTTCGCCGACGCGAGCTACGAGGAGCACTTCGGGGACCCGCACACGGGTCTGCGCGTGCTCGACTCAGCACGTCAGAGGCACGGGGCCCTCAGCCCCGACCCGACCACCATGGCCGGAGAGCTCGTCCTGCGCGCCGAGGCGAAGCTCCTCCTCCGGGTCGGGGCAGGCACGCGCGTACTCCATCTCGCCGACCAGCACGCCGAGGTCGACTCGCTGACGCTGTACGTCGCCTGGGCACACCTCCTGGCCGGGGAGCACCACGAGGCGATGCGCCTGGCCGCGGAGGCGATCCGGTACAACGAGCTGCCCCTGAACGATCAGCTGGGTCTCCACCTCGTCCAGGCCACCGCGAACCTGCGGACCGGGCATCCCGAACGCGCAGGGGCTTCGTTCCTGTCCGCGATCCGCCTGCGCTCCACTCCCGCGCACGTCTCGCCCTTCCTCGCTCTGCACGACAGGGAGCTGGACGAGCTGGCTCGGCTCGCCCGCGTGGCCAACCCGCTGCACGGCGGCAGAGTCACGGCCCGGCACAACACCCCGCCGTCGGGCCCGCTGGTCCACCTCACGCCCCGCGAGCGGGAGGTGCTGCGCGCCCTGAGCACCGGGCAGACCGCCGAGCAGACGGCTGCCCAGTTCGGGGTCTCGGTGAACACCGTGCGCACCCAGATCCGCCGGATCTACCAGAAGCTACGGGTCTCGCACCGCAAGGAGGCCCTGGCGAAGGCCGAGCACCTCGGCCTGCTCCGGGCTCCGCGATTCGCCTCGCACGACCGGGCCGGCTGAGCTCGCCACATCCCCTCTTTGCGGCGAGCCAGTTTGTGGCGGGCAGTTGGCGTCGAGCATGGACGAAAGTGGGCGTATCACACCTAAATTTCGATGAATCGTCATCCAAAGTGAAACTAGTACCAGCCGGTCACGACCGGACGATGTACGCACAGGGGGCAGGTTCGCGTGACAGCCACGGATGATCTGCGATTCGACGACTTGAGGGCGGTGTTCGACGGCGAGGACGAGGACGACATATCCATGCTTCGCTTCCTCCTGCCCGACCCGCGCGCGACGGACGCCGTAGGGGACGACGTACCGGACGGCGTGGGCGACATCGAGGGGGTCGGCGTCGTTCACGAGGTCGAGTGCCGCCTCACCCGCGCCGCCATGCACGACTACGTCAACCGGAACCTCCAGCCGCGCCGCCAGCGCCGCCTGGAGACCCATCTGTACGGCTGCGACCGCTGCATCCGGGCCTTCATCGACATCCGCGAGGTGTCCTGGAAGCGCCGCGCCGCCGGCCTCACCACACCGATCGGCAGATCGATCGGCACATCGAACGGCACGGACGACGACGCCCCACGCCTCAAGGGCACGTCGTGATCACGCGGGCTCTGTGATCATGCAGGCTCCCGGGATCCCACCTGCGCCCGGACCGCGGCGACCGACCGGCGAGAACCCTTCCCGTTGCCCCTGTTGCCCCTGATCCCCGCGACGGCGACTGCAAGCACCGAGGTCAGGATCAGCGCCACGGCGGGTGCGACCGTCGTCCAGGGGGCGCGTTCCACGTAGTCGATGCCCTCCGCGAGCAGCAGGCCCCACTCGGGCAGCGGCGGCTGCGCGCCCAGGCCGAGGAACCCGAGCGCCGCGAGCGCGAGCGCGACACCGGGCAGGCGGAGCATGCCGTGGCGCAGCAGCGGCGGGATCGTGGCGGGCAGCACGTGCCGCACCCAGATCTCGAAGCGGGAGACCCCGGCGAGCGGGAGCCATCTGATGTGCGGCATGGCGCTCGCCTCGTCGATGAGTGCGGCGGCGTGGGCCGTGAGCGGGGGCCACGTGACCCAGAGCACCGCGAGCGCCGCGCCGCCGACGGACGGGCCGAGCAGCGCCGCGATGATGACACCGGCGAGGATCGGGGGTGTCGCGTTGGCGATCTCGGCCGGGCCGCGCGCGATCTCGCCGAGCACGGCCAGGAGCAGCGCCACGACGACGGCGAGCAGGACGATCCCCACCGACGGCAGGAGCGTGCCGAGCGTTCCGTGCGCGACTCGCGCGAGGAGGTCGCGTCCGCTGGCGTCCGCCCCGAAGGGCAGCTCGCCGCTGGGCGGCGCGAGCCGTTCGTGGGCGAGCGTGTACGGGTCGCGGGGCAGGCCGAGGGCGAGGATGAGGAGCAGCAGGCTCAGCGCGATCCCGACGGTCCAGCGGGCGGCCCGGTCGTCGCCGCGCCGCTCGGGCGGGGGCGGGAGCGCCCCGGGCGGGAGCGGTCCCCCGCGCAGTGCCCGGCGGGCGAGACCGGCGACCACTCCGACGAGCACCGCCGCGAGCGCCATGAGCAGCACGCCCGCCTGGAGGGCGGGCAGGTCCTGCGCGTTGGCCGCCCCGAGCAGGTAGCGGCCGAGCCCGGGGATGGCGAAGACCTGCTCGACGGCGACGGCGCCCCCGAGCAGGCCGATCAGCACGAGCCCCAGCTGGTCGACGACGGCGGCCGCCGCGCGGCGCAGCACCCCGACGAGGAGCACGCCGTGCCGGGCGCCGGCGAGCAGCCACACGTTGACCCAGCGTTCCTCGGTGACGCCGGCGACGGCGTCGGCCAGGAGGCGGCCGAGGAGTCCGCCCGCGGGGATGCCGAGGGAGAGCGCCGGCAGGATCGCCGTGTGCAGGCCGGTCCACCCGTAGGGCGGGAGCAGCTGCAGCTGCACCGCGACCACGACGAGCAGGGTGCTCGCGAGGAGGAACTCGGGCAGCGCGGTGAGCGCGACCCCGACGGGTCCGGAGCCGCGCTGCGGGCGGTCGCGCAGCACCCGCAGCACGGCCGGCGTGACGATGGCTGCCGCGATGGCGAGCGCGACGACACCCGCGAACGCGGTGAGCGTCACGGACACACCGAGCGCGCTCCACGCGCCCGGCCCGATCTCGGCGCCGCTCACCCACGAGGTGCCGAGGTCGCCGCGGAGCACGCCGGACCACCAGCGGATGCTGGTGACCACCGGCCCGCCGTCGAGCCCGAGCTCGGCGCGGATCGCCGCGAGCGCCTCCGGGGTCGGTTCGAGCTCCGCGTACCGGGCGCGGAGCACCGAGGCGGCGGGATCGCGCTGCGAGAGCCAGGGCAGCGCCCCGGCGACGAGCAGCAGCGCGATCCCGCTGCCGAGCCGGGAGGCGATCCCGAGGACGCTACGGTGCCGCATCGAGGCGGGTGCTCGCGGTGACGAGGATGCGTTCGCGGGGGTCCCGGGCGGCGTCGGCCACGCGTGCCGACTCGCCCTGGATGACGCGCTCGTGCAGCAGCGGGATCGCGGCGTCGGTGGCGAGCACCTCGGCTTCCGCCATCATGCTGGCGCGCTGCCGGTCCTCGCCCGGCTCCGTCTGCGCCGCGCGGCTGATGGCCGCGTCGACGTCGCTGCTGCAGAGCTGGGCGATCGAGAAGCCGCCCGCGCAGGTGAAGTCGGAGGCGAAGTACGCGACCGGGTCGCCGGAGTCGAGCACGGTCGCGCGGGACAGGATGAACGCGTCGAACTTGCCGTCCAGGGCGTCCGCCTCGATGAACTGGTACTCGCGGACGTCCTGCTGCACGTCGAAGCCGACGGCCTCGAGCTGCTGCTCGATCATGACGGCGACCTCGGGCAGCTCTGCCCGGTCGGTGAAGGTACCGAGCGTGATCTTCGCGCCGTCGACGTCCGCCGGTTCGGCGCGCGTCTCGAGCATCTCCTGGTAGGCGGGCTCGTCGCGGTAGGCGGCCGCCCAGGGCAGGGCCGGGCCGAGCAGGCCCTCGGCGACGTCGGCCCGCCCTTCGTAGACCGACTCGACGATCGCGGCGCGGTCGATGGCCTCGCGCGCGGCGGCGCGCACGCCGGGATCGGCGAACGGGCCGGTCTCGGCGTTCAGGTAGAGGGTGTTCGTGCGCGGCATGGGCACCTCGACGATGAGGTCGTCGGAGATCGACGCGGCCTGCCCGGCGGGGATCGCCTCGACGATGTCCGCCTCACCCGTGCGCAACGCCGCCGCGCGGGCTGTGCCGTCGGGGACGAACTTCACGTCGATCCCGGCCGCGTGCGCGGCCTCGCCCCAGTAGCCGTCGTAACGGTCGAGCGTCGCCCCGACGACGCCGTCGACGGCGGTGAGCTCGAACGGCCCGGTGCCCGTCCCGGCGGGGTCGACCCCGCTGTCGGTGTAGGCCTCCGCGTCGAGGACGGCGAGCTGCGGGCTCGACAGGCGGTGCGGCAGCAGCGGGTCGGGCTCGGCGGTCGTGATGACGACGTCGTCGCGATCGGCCTCGACCGTCATCTCGACGCCGTCGAGAATGCGCGGGACCGGTGTCGCGTCGATCGCGTGCTGGAGCGAGTTGACCACCGAGTCGGCGGTCAGCTCGTTGCCGTTGTGGAACCGCACGTCCTGCCGGACGGCGAACCGCCAGGTGGTGTCGTCGACCTGCGCCCACTCGGTGGCGAGCGCGGGGACCGCCTCCCCCGCTTCGTCGAGGACGACGAGCGTCTCGGCCGTGGCCCAGCGGGAGAGCTTGAAGGCGTCGTCGCTCAGGGGGCTGAGACCCGACCGCGGCGGTTGCAGCATCGCAACGGAGACGCGCTCGTCGGTTCCGGTGCCGCCGGCCGGACCGGACTCCGCGAAGCACGCGGTGAGCAGAGAGAGCGAGAGGGGGATCGTCGTGAGCGCGAGGAGCCGTCTGGGGGCACGGCGCTTTCGGGTGGTCATCAGGTGGTTTCCGTTCATCGGTCGGAGGGGGTCGAGCGGGGAGGCGCCGGCGGATCGAGCCGGGCCGGGCGGGCTACCGGGGCGCGGTGATCGTGAGGGTGCGGGTGCAGCGCTCGGCGACCGACGGGTCATGGGTGACCAGGAGGAGGGAAATGTCCAGCTCCTGGGTGACGGACAGCAGCGCCGCCGAGACGGCGTCCGCCGTACCGGCGTCGAGGGCGCTCGTCGGCTCGTCGGCGACGAGTACTGCAGGGCCCGGCGCGATCGCGCGGACGATCGCCGCGCGCTGGGCCTGCCCGCCGGAGACCTCCGTGGGCCTGCGGTCGAGCAGCCCGAGGTCGAGCTGCGCCAGCTCAGCGGCCCGGCGCACGCGGGACTCGGTGTCGTGCTCGCCGGTGAGCCTGCGCACGGCCTGCTCGATCGACCGGCGGAGCGTCCACCGGGGCACGAAGGCGGCGAGCGGATCCTGCGGGACGCCCTGGACGAGGTGGCGCCTGGCCCGGGAAGGTCGGCCCGACGGCGTGCACCACTCCGTGCCGCCGACCAGGACCCGGCCCGCGGCCGGGGTCCGTAGGCCCAGGGTGATGTCGGCGAGCGTCGACTTGCCGGCACCGGACCGGCCCACCACCGCCACGGACTCCCCGGGCCGGATGTCGAGGCTCGTCGCGGCGAGCGTCGCACGGGCCTGCGCGCCACGGCCGTGCACGGCGGTCACGCCGGCGATGGTGAGGGTCGGAGAAGCGCTCATCGCCTGCCGCTCTCCCGCTCGCCTCGCGGGGAGAGCTCGGTGACGACGCCGTCGGACACCGCGAGGTGACGGGCCGCGAGCGCCCGGACGACCGCGGTGTCGTGGGTGGCGACGACGAGCGTCTGCCGCGGACCGATGACCTCCTCCAGAAGACGCAGCGTCTGGTCGCGGGACTCGTGGTCGAGCGCGCTGGTCGGCTCGTCGGCGAGCACCAGCGGCGCGTTCGTCAGCGCGGCGAGCGCGACACCCGCGCGCTGCGCCTGGCCGCCGGAGAGCTCGGCCGGACGACGCCGGTGGAGCGCCGGATCGTCGAGCCCCACCGATACGAGCACGCCGACGATCCGGTCCGGGGCCGCACCGGTGACCAGGCGCAGCTGGCGGGCGAGCGGGATGAGCGGATGCAGCGCGTCCAGGCCGCGCTGCGGGACGAACCCGATGCGGCCGACCGCCGTCGTACGCTCCCCGGTGAAGCGGAGGCCAGCGGGCCACCGCCCCGTGAGCGTGCTGAGCAGGAGCGACTTGCCACTCCCGGACGGTCCCGTGACGGCTATCCGCTGCCCGGCGAGGACATCGAGGGAGGCGACGTGGAGCAGCCGCCTGCCGTCGGCGGCGCGCACCTCGGCGTCACGCAGGGACAGGATGGGCCGGCTTCCCGAGCCCCGTACTTCGGCAGCGACCAGATGCTCGCGCGCGGGCTTGATGACGTCGCTCCTCATAATGAGAATCATTGTCGTCGGAGCGGGGCACCGTTGGCAAATAAGGCCACGTGGCAGCCCGTTCACCCCCGTGGTGCCATGGGAACCGTGGGCGGAGATCCGCTCGTCCACCCGGAGCAGAAAGAGTCAGCATGGCTAGCACCGACCTGCACGCCGAGCACACGACGACGGAGCACCTGCACGGCGCGGGCTGCGGCCACGACGAGCACTGACACCACGCGAGCACTGAGCGAGAGCCGCGCGCCGACAAATACCGGTGACGTCGCCGGTCCGTCCCCGCGATGATGGCCGGCATGGAGCTGACCGGCATCGAAGAGGTCAAGGTCGTCGTCGCTCATCAGGGGTGCGCGACCCTGCGCGTCGGTGACGTGTTCCTCAAGGTCGACGGCGACCAGGCACGTACCAACGTCGAGGTCGAGGCGATGGCGATGGCGCCGGTCCCGACCCCCGAGGTCCTGTGGCGCAAACCGCCGGTGCTCGCGCTCGCGGCTCTCCCCGGGACTGCGCTCGGCCGCCTCGGGGAGCCGTCGACCGCGTCGCCGGCGGCCTGGGCCGCGGCAGGCGCGGCCGTGCGCAAGCTGCACGACGCCCCGCTGCCGCCCTGGCCCGGACGGAGTCTCGACGAGCTCGCGTCGGAGCTCGATCGCGAGTGCGAGTGGCTCGTCACCACCGGCATGCTCCCCGCTGACCTGGTCGCGCGCAACCGTGAGGTCGCCGAGGCCGCACTCCGCCCGTGGACACCGGTGTTCACGCACGGCGACCTGCAGGTCGCTCACGTGTTCGTCGACGGCGACGAGGTCACCGGCGTGCTCGACTGGACCGAGGCGAGCCAGGGTGACGCCCTGTTCGACCTCGCCATCCTGACGCTCGGGCACGAGGAGCATCTTGGCGACGTCGCCGCCGGCTACGGCGCCGACGTCGACCTCGACGTGATCCGCGGGTGGTGGTCGTTGCGCGGTCTGCTAGCGATCCGCTGGCTGGTCGAGCACGGCTTCGACCCGGCCGCGCCGGGCTGCGAGATCGACGTGCTGCGCGCCCGCATGTGAGGGGGGCCACCGGTCCGGCGGTGGTCAACTGGCCCATGGTGCGCGGATCTCTTTCCAGTCGACCACGTTCAGCGGGACCGTCAGGACCGGCCGGTGCTGGTGGTGGGCCAGGTGCACGGCCACCGACCCCTCGAAGAACTCGCGCATCCGGGCACCGCCGCCGGGCACTCGCGTGCCGACCACGATGAGCGCGGCGTCCACCGCGCGGGCCAGGTGCGTCAACGCCCGGTCGGGGCGGCCGGCCAGGTACCGGAACTCCCACGGCACCGGCGACCCCCGCAGCGCGCGCGCCAGCTGCCCCCGCAGGACGGTCTCGGTGTCGTGCCAGGCATCATCAATGGTGTCCGGGTCGATCGGCGCATGACGCACCGAGCCGTCAGGAAGCTCCTCGACCGTGTAGCGCGCGGTGTCTGCGAAGGCGAAGAACACTCCCGAACCCGCGGCACGCGCCCAGTCCACCGCGGTCAGCGCCACCAGCTCGGGCTGACCGGGCACCACCCCGACCACGACCGGATGCCCCGCGAACGGCGTCATCCGATCGACAGCTGGCTGCGGAACAGATCGGCTGCTCATCACGCACCACCCCTTCAACGGGCAGCACATTCCTGCCCGTCGACCGACGAGTCAGGAACCATCAGCCGGCACGGCGGTTCGGACACACGTGGCGCCCCGGCGGGATCCATCGCCGATACCAGGCTACTCAACTGCTACCGGGCGGCTGCGGGCGGGCTATCTCTCGAGCTCGAAGAAGGCGTTGTCGCCGTCGTGGCGGTGCCGCGTGAAGGGCGGGCGCGGTGCCCGCCCCTCACGCAGGGTGATCAGCCGACCCGCAGGACGACCGGGTTGGACTGCCAGACCTGGGTGTACCGGACGGTCTTGCCCGGGACCGGCGCCTCGATCTGCATGCCGTCGCCCGCGTAGATCGCGATGTGGCCGGGCGACCAGAGCAGGTCACCGGGCTGCGCCTGGGACCAGGGCACCTCGGTTCCCGCGTACCGCTGCTCGGACGAGGTCCGGGGAAGGTTGATCCCCACCTGCGCGAACACGTACGACGTGAACCCGGAGCAGTCGAAGCCCGCCGGCGTCGAGCCGCCCCAGAGGTATGGCACCCCGAGGTAGCGCATCCCGACCGACACGACGGCGGAACCCGACGCCGAGGCCGGGATGTCGACCGCGGCCGCCGCAGCCGCGGCTTCGGCGGCTTCCGCCGCGGCCTCGGCCTCCGCCTCGGCGGTGAGCTGCGCCTGGTACTCCTCGTTCTCCTCGGCCGACACGACCGAGACGGCGGCCTTCTCGACCTTCAGCTCGGCGTCGGGAGCGACCGCCACGACGGGCGCCGCGGCGACCGTCTGGCGCGCCTGCGCGGTCAGGGCGTTCAGGTCGGCCGCGTTGAGCGCGCCCTGGACGGGCTTGCCGGCGAGCGACGTGACGGAAGCGGGGGCCGGTGCCGCCTGGGCAGGTGCGGCGACCAGGGACAGCAGCACGCCGGAACCGGCGGCTGCGACCACGGCGGTGCGCCCGGCAAAGGCGCTGAACTGTGTGGACGTGGCTCGGGCGACGTCGGCCAGGACAGGGCGGCGCGCCGCCCGATGACGACCACGACCGGAGGTGGCGGCGGCCGGGTTGAAGCTGGGCTCCATGAAAGCGGGGACCTTTCTGATCGGAGTAGAACCACACGCGCTGCCGGGGTTCGGGCGCGCTGGACCGGTCGGCACCCATGGGGTGGTGCCGACGGGATGTGGTGGTCTACGTCCGGGAGATCCCCAGGGCGTGCAGTGACGGCGCGGTCGCCGCGGCCAGGCCCGATGGCGTCCGCGTGCCGTGGTCCGCGACGGCGGGCACCAGCCACTGCACGGCGAGGGCCGGAACCCCGGCCAGGTCCGTGGAGGGCGACACCGTCCGGTCGGACCGGGCGGTGATCGGGCGGTCCTCGGCGCAGTCGTACGGGTCCTGGCCCGGACGCTCGGGAGCCGCATGCGCGGCCTCGTCCGGAACAGCCTCGTCCGGAACAGCCTGCGCGGCGACCGCCGCGTACTGCTGCCCGACGGCGCCGTCCGCGGACGTGCCGCTGTGGTCGGCCGCGTGCCGGTGGACGCCGCACACGGCCTGCACGGCCAGGACGGCGAACACGAGGAACATGACCGTCAGGACGCCCGCGAGGCCACGCCGAGGATCGGCGAGCGACGGGCGAGCGACACGGGTCACATTCATGGCGAGCCCAAGAGTAACGGAACGGACACGGTGCCAGGCAACACCACGCGGTGATCTGTCCGCCAGGCATCGCTCGGGTGGGAACGTAATGACCGTGCAGGTCAGGGACGACGGGATACGCTGCCCGCAGCACACCTGGAGGACCAATGGGCACCAGCCACGACGCCGCCGGACCACTCGTCGGACGACGCCGGGAGCGTCAGCTGCTCGATGGCCTGGTCGCTGACGTGCGGCGCGGCCGGTCGCGCTCCCTGCTCGTGCGGGGCCCCGCCGGCGTCGGCAAGACCGCACTCCTCGACGCCGCCGCGAGCGCGCCGGGCATGCAGGTCCTACGGGTCGACGGCGTGGAGTCGGAGCTGGAGCTCGCGTTCGCCGGGGTGCATCAGGCCTGTGCGCCGATCTTCGAGCTGATGGACCGGGTGCCGGTCCCGCAGCGGGACGCGCTGTCGATAGCACTCGGCCTCCAGCCGGGCGAGGCGCCGGACCGGTTCCTGATCGGGCTCGCCGTGCTGTCGCTGCTGCACGAGGCGTCGGCGCACCAGCCGGTACTGCTCGTGGTGGACGACCTGCAGTGGCTGGACGCCGCCTCGGCACACACGCTGGTGTTCGTCGCACGGCGGCTGCCGCCGGCGGCCGCGGTAGGCATCGTGTTCGGACGGCGGGACGACGGCGCCTCGTGGCCCGACCAGGGCGTCGTGCCCGAGCTGACCGTCGCACGGCTCACGGACACAGAGGCGCGCATCCTCTTCGACGAGCTGTTCACGGGGCCCGTCGACGACGCCGTACGGGACCGGGTCGTCGCCGAGACGGAGGGCAACCCGCTCGCGATGGTCCAGCTCGCGCGACAGGTCACGCCCGAGGAGCTGGCCGGTGGGTACGGGCTGCCCGGCACGGGGTCTCCGGCCAACAGGGTGGAGATACGCTTCGCCGCCCAGGTGGCCGCCCTGCCCGCCGCGACACAGACGTTCCTGCAGGTGGCGGCAGCCGAACCGGGGAAGGACACCGGACTGGTCCTCAAGGCCGCGGCAGCGTGCGGCGTCGGGCCGACGGACGCGGAACCCGCGGTCGCGGCAGGCCTGATGGACGTATGGGGCCCGGTGCGGTTCCGGCACCCGCTGGCGCGTTCCGCCGTCTACCGGGCGGCGAGCCCGGAGCAGCGGCGAGCGGCGCATGCGGCGCTCGCGGACGCCGTCGACGCCGCCGACCCGGAACGCCGCGCCTGGCACAGGGCGCACGCTGCCGCCGGCCCCGACGAGGAGGTCGCGGCAGAGCTGGAACGGTGCGCGTCCCGTGCCGAGGGCCGGGGCGGCGCGGCGGCCGGGGCCGCCTTCCGGGAGAAGGCGGCCGAGCTCACCCCCGACGCCGCCCTCCGCGTCGCTCGGGCGCTGCACGCTGCCCAGGTCAAGCTCCACGCGCGTGCCCCGCGGGGGCACTGCGACTGCTGGCCGTGGCGGACGCCGGCCCGGGCGACGAGCTCACGCGGGCCACCGCACAGCTCCTGCGGGCGCAGGTCGCCGTCGCCGTGCACGAGGGGCAGGACGGGCCGTTGCTGCCGGCCGCCCGCCGCCTGGAGCCGCTCGACCCGCGGCTGGCCTGGGAGACGTACCGGGACGCGCTCGAGGCGGCACGCACCACGTCCGACCTGGCGCGCTCCGGCAGCCTGCGGGACGTGGCCGCCGCGGTGCTGCGCGCGCCGGCTCCCCCGGAGCCCGGCCCCGGCCACGTCGACCTGCTCACGGGCCTGGCCCTCGTGACGACGTCCGGCTACCCGGCCGGCGCGCCGCCGCTGCGGCGGGCCGTGGAGGCCTTCGTGTCCGACGACGGCGCGGACGTGCGCTGGCTGCCCCTGGCGGCGCGGGCGGCGGTCGACGTGTGGGACGACGACGCGTGGGCGGTCCTGGCGCGCCGGGCGACCGCCCTGGCCCGGCGGCGGGGCGAGCTGCGGATCCTGCCCGACGCGCTGCTCGCGCAGCTGGCTCTGCGCCTGCTGTCCGGCGACCTGGAAGGCACGGCGGCCGCCGGCGGTGAGGTCGCGATGATCGCGGAGACGGTGGGCGACACCGGAATGCTCCCGTACGGCCCCGCGACGGTCGCCGCGTGGCGGGGGCGCCGCGAGGACTTCGAGGAGCTCCTGGCTGATGCCGACGCCGAGGCGGCCGCACGCGGCGAGGGCCGGTGGTTCGCGGTGACGGGGTGGCTGGGTGCGGTGCTGGCCAACGGCGTCGGCCGATACGAGGATGCGCTGGTGGCCGCGGAGGCGGGCATCCGGGACCCGGATCTCCTCGGCACGTCGGGCTGGTCGCTGGTGGAGCTCGTCGAGGCGGCGGCGCGAGCCGGGCGACCGGAGCGGGCCACGGCAGCGGCGCGGCGGTTGGCGGAGATCGCGGACGCGTGCGGCACCGACTGGGCGGGCGGCGTCGCGGCCCGCTCCAGGGCCCTGCTGTCCGACGGCGACCGCGCCGAGGCCGCCTACGAGGAGGCGACCGCGCGGTTGAGCCGCACCCGGCTGACCGTGCTGACGGCACGCACCCGACTGGTCCACGGCGAGTGGCTACGGCGCGCGGGACGCCGGGCGGACGCCCGCGAGCAGCTCCGCGCCGCCCACGAGATGCTGGCGGAGGCCGGGGTGGCCGCATTCGCCGACCGCGCCCGCCGTGAGCTGGAGGCCACCGGCGAGACCGCCCGGCGTCGCGACCAGGACGCGGAGACGGCGCTGACCAGGCAGGAGCTGCAGATCGCGCGGCTCGCCGTCGACGGCGGTACCAACGCCGGAATCGCCGGGCAGCTCTTCCTGAGCCCGCGGACGGTGGAATGGCACCTGCGGAAGATCTTCACCAAGCTCGGCATCGCGCGCCGTACCGAGCTACGGGATGCGCTCGGCCGGATCCCGGGAGCGCACGCCGTGGTGACCAGAGCTTACTGAGAATCATTCTCAGTTCTGGTAGCGTCGGCACCGCGGCCAAAGCCGCCCCGTGCGCCCTGCCGCTCGACACCGCCGAGGAGTCCCATGGCCCCTGCCCGTTCCCGATCGCTGTCCGCGACTGCCGCACTGCTGGTTCTCTGCACTACCACCGCGTGCTCCCCCGGCGCCCAGGACGACGGCGTCGACGTCCTCGTATCGTTCTACCCGCTGCAGTACGTCGCCGAGCAGGTCGGCGGCGAGCACGTGAACGTCACGAACCTCACGCCCGCCGCGGCCGACCCGCACAGCATCGAGCTCTCACCGGTCCGGGTGCGCGAGATGGGTGAGGCCGATCTCGTCGTATACCTCTCCGGTATGCAGCCCGCCACGGACGAGGCCGTGGCGGCGAGCCGGCCCGAGCGCCTGCTCGACACCGCCGAAGCAGCGGGACTTGAGGCCGGGCCCAACGGGGCCGGTGCGGAGACGTCGGACGCCCACGGTGCGCTCGACCCCCATTTCTGGCAGGACCCCGTTCGGCTCTCGGACGTCGCGCGGGACGTCGCGGCCGAGCTCTCCGACGCCGATCCTGATCATGCCGCCGACTACGCCGCCAACGCCGAGGCACTCGTGACCGAGCTCCGTGCACTGGACGAGGACTATCGCGAGGCTCTCGCGCAGTGTGCGGGGGCAACCCTCGTCGTGTCGCACGAGGCCTTCGGGTACCTGGCCGAGCGGTACGACCTCGTCCAGGTCGGCATCTCCGGCATCGACCCCGAGGCAGAGCCCTCACCCGCCCGGCTGCGGGCCGTGCGCTCCGTGGCCCGGGCCGACGACGTGCAGACCGTCTTCTTCGAGGTGATCACCAGCCCGAAGGTCACGAAGATCCTCGCCGAGGACCTCGGCATCGACTCCGCCAAGCTGGACCCGATCGAGGGCCAGTCCGATCCGGACTCCGACTACCTGGACATGATGCGGGAGAACCTGGCGGCACTCGAGGACGGGCTCGTGTGCGAAGGCTGACCTGACCGCCCCGGCCCGACCGCCAGAAGCCCGACAGCCAACAGGTAGGCACGATGCGACTGCTGCTCCTGTCCAACTCCACCAACCACGCAGGCGGCTACCTCGAGCACGCTCTGGACACCGTGCTCGGTTTCCTCGACGGCGCGGCCGTCACGTTCGTCCCCTACGCACTGGCCGACCACGACGCCTACACCGCGAAGATCGCCGGAGTGCTCGTGCCCCTGGGCATCCGGGTGGCCGGGCTGCACGCCACGGCGCCGCGCACATCGGCGGAACCGCCGTGGGCCGGACGGCGCCGGGACCGGCCGTCGTGTTCGTCCGGGGTGCCGCTCCCTACGAGGTGAGCGGTGAGGTCAGCGACCTGCTGAGGGAGCCGGAATGAGCGACGACGACGCCGGTCTGGCGACCGATTGGCCCATGTGTTGCCATGGGAGTGTGGACGGCGGTCCCTGACCTGACCGACCTGCCCGCCGCACACCCGGCCCACTACGTCGAGCACTGAGCAGACCGGATGACCCCACTGCTGGCCGCGATCCTCGTCTTCGCCGGAGCCTCCGCCGTCACCGTGCTGGGCAGCGTCCGCCTCGCAGGGCTCGGCGACGCCCTCGCCGATCGCACCGGATGGGGCGAGGCGATCTTCGGCGCCGTGTTCTTCGGCGTCTTCACCTCGCTCAGCGGGATCGTGATGACCGCCGTCGCCGCTGCGGACAACAGCGCCGAGCTCGCCTACTCGAACGCCATCGGGGGTGTGGCCGCGCAGACGTTCGCCATCGCGGTCGCCGATCTCTTCTACCGCCGTTCCAATCTCGAGCACGCCGCCGCTTCCCTCGCGAACATGCTGTTCGGTTGCCTGCTCATCGCCCTGCTCGCCATCACCCTCATGGGCAGCTTTCTGCCCGCGGTCCTCCTCGGGCCGGTGCATCCGACCACCCTCGTGATAGTTGCCGTCTACGGCCTCGGTCTCGTCCTCATCCGCCGTTCGGCTGCGCGGCCGATGTGGCGTGCGGTCAGGACCGAACAGACACGCGTGGACACACCGGACGAGAACAGCGCACCCCGAAGGCGCCTACGTGGCCTGTGGGCCGAGTTCGCCGCGATCGGCCTCGTCGTCGGCGCCGGTGGTGCCGCCGTCACCCGGGCCGCCGAGCAGATAGTCGCCGAGACCACCCTGAGCGAAGGCTTTGTCGGCGCCGTCCTCATGGGCCTCGTCAACGCCCTGCCCGAGACCGTCATCGCTATCGCCGCCGTCCGCCGTAAGGCCCTGACGCTGGCCATCGCCGCGATCCTGGGCGGCAACACGCTCGACGTGCTCAACGTCGCCGTCGGCGACCTCTTCTACGCGGGCGGCTCGATCTACCACGCGGCGACACCGGATTCACTCTTCCTCACCGTCGCGAGCATCCTGATGACGGTCATCGTCGTAGCGGGGCTCCTCGTACGCCAGAACCGCGGCCCCGCCAGGGTCGGGTTCGAAGGCGTCGGCCTGGGCATCGCCTACGGCGCGACCGTGCTGGTGCTCGCCCTCTGATCAACGGCGTCGTCAGACAGCCGTCGTCAGACAGCCAGGAGGCGCCCGGCCCACCACGTTCGGCGGCTACCGGAGCTGTTCCGCCAGGTGGAGCAGTGAAGTAGCCGTCAGGTCCGGCGTCCGGAAGTACTCCGGGTAGGGTCCGCCGGCCCGGTTGATCCAGGCGGCGGCCAGGCCGGCCCGGTGCGCCCCGTCGGTGTCCCATGGATGCGCGGCCACCAGCATCGCGTCCAGGGCGTCCACCCCGCAGGACTCCAGCGCGAAGGCATAGGCGCCGGGCGCCGGTTTCCAGACGCCGGCCTGCTCCACGGACAGGAAGGCCTCGAAGGCGTCGTCCAGTCCCGCATCGGACAACAGCCGCTGCGCGATCGACGCCGATCCGTTGCTCAGCGTGACCAGTCGGATGCCCAGCTCCGCCAGCGCCCGCACACCACCGGGCACGTCCGGGTGGACCGCCAGCCCCGCGAACCCGGCCATGATGTGGTCCACCGCCTCCTCGACCGGGCGGTTCAACGGCGTCCCCGGCAGGACCGACCGGAGCCCCTCAGCGCCCAACCGCGCGAAGGACGGGTTCTCCCGGGCCACTGCGAGCGCGAACCCGTCACGCAGCAGGCCCGCGAACCATGCCTTGGCCAGGTGCGCCGGGGCGCCGACCGCCTCGAACCTCCCGGCGATCGGCGCCATGTCCGACAGGGTCTCGTTGACGTCGAAGATCAGGACCCGCGGCCTGCGCGGACCATCGGGGCTCACCGGGTGGTCAGAGCTGGGGATCGCGACGTTCATACGGCTCCTCCTACCCGCCCGTCCTGGGCGCCTCAGTGTGCGTGTGAAAGCGCACCTCCGAAGGTACGCCGGTATTCGAGGGCGCTGAACGTCGCGCTGCTCTACCTCACGTTCGTGGGGTAGGCCGGGTTACTGATCGAGGACGTCGCCGTTCGGAGAGCGCCCGCGAGGAGCGCCTCGCCGGGGCCTTGCAGCCATCGGTCGAACCGCAGGAGGGAGGGGAACATCGCACGCAGCGCGATGAGGTCGGCTTGGCCCGCGAGCCTGCCGTCGTCGACCAGTGCTGCCGACCTGGCGAGAACCTCGTCCTGCTCCAGCACCGCCTGCGGCAAACGGCGGTATCCGATCGGCCGCCCGGCGGCCTGTGTCAGCTGTTCGGCGATGGCGTTGCCGGTCACGGCGTCACCGGCGATCTCGATGGTGCGGTCGGTGAACCGCTCGGGCGCGCCGAAGACCGCGGCCACGACCCGGCCGATATCGCGCACCGCGATGAACTGCATCGCCTGGTCCGGGCGCATCAGGAACGCCAGCTCTCCCCGGTCGAGTCCCATCCCCGGCGTCAGCAGGAGTTCCATGAAGGTCGCCGGCCGGATGATGGTGCTGACGATGTCCAGGCTCCGGACACGGTCCTCGATACGGCTCTTGACGTCGAAGTGGCTGACGCCCGTCGGCGTCGGCCCGGCAGCGATCATCGAGCTGTAGACGAGGTGAGACACACCGCTGTGCTGGGCCGCCTCGGCCACGGCCGTGCCGTAGCGGAACTCGGCCTGGTGGCTCAGCCCGGTCCCCGCCTGACCCGAGCTCGGCTGAACGCTGAAGACACCGTGAACGCCGGCGAACGCCGCGCGCAAGGACTCCGGGTCGGCGAGGTCTCCACGCACGATCTCGACGCCCGCGGCGGCGAGCGACCGGGCACGATCGGCGGGCGGATCCCGCACGACAGCACGAACGGTCCAGTCGGCGGCGAGCAACGCCGCAACGACGGAACCTCCTTGCTGCCCGGTGGCCCCCAGTACGGCGATGGTCCGCCCGGTGCCGACGTGCTCCGTCGCGGTGGCGCCTGCCGCGCTGTCGTCGCACTGCACAGGAACCGCCCTGTGGTGGATCGAGGTGTCGCTCATGCCCCGGACCGTAACGGAGCGCCCCGTCCGCTTGACTAATGTGAGAGCAGTGACGACCGAAGTGAGAGCACGGCTGCGTTCGGACGCGCGCGACAACCGCGAACGCATCCTCGCCGTCGCCCGTGCCGCGTTCGCCATCGACGGCCTGGATGTGCCGATCCGCGAGATCGCCCGGCGGGCAGAGGTCGGGGCGGCCACCGTCTACCGGCACTTCGCCACCAAGGAAGCGCTGCTGGCCGAGGTGTTCGCCGATCAGATGGCCTCGTGCGCCGAGATCGTCCGTCGAGGGCTGGCCGCGGACGACCCCTGGCGTGGCCTGTGCCTCATCGTCGAGCAGCTGATGGCGGTGCACGCTCTGGACCGGGGCTTCGCTCGCGCCTTCACCTCGCGGATGCCCGAACCGGCCGAGTTCGCCGCCGAACGTGACCGCACGCTCGCGTCGCTGCTCACCCTGGTACGGCAGGCGAAGGATGCCGGTTCGCTGCGCGAGGACTTCGTGCTCGAGGACATCAACCTCATGCTGTTGGCCAACGAGGGCATCCGCGCGGACACACCCGAGATGCGGCTGGCCGCATCACGTCGGTTCGCCGCGCTGATGCTGCAGTCGTTCCAGGCCCGGCCGATCCCGGTACCGCTGCCCCCGGCGGTTCGGCTGCCACCCGCCCAGGGTTAGGTCCGGGATCGCAGCGTGGGAGACAGCCTGAGCGGCCCTCGACCTACAGGTGGTCCGAGTAGAAGTCGGCGAGCCGGTCAACCGCGGCGTCGACGTATTCAGGCACGTCGTACATCTCGTAGTGTCCGGCGCCGTCGATCACCATGAGGTCGACGGGGTTGGGCGCCATCTTCCACAGCCGCATGCCGGACTCGTAGGAGCCCGTGTTGCCGATGCGTCCGGCGAGGATGACCTGGAGCGGCTGGGTCATGAGCTGATCGACCAGGTGGTACGCGTCGTAGCCAAGGAGCAGCGCGTCGCCACGGGAGAGGCGACGGTTCGTCGAGTGTTCGTTGCGACCCCGCTCGGTGCGGTAGTACGTGATCGCCTGGGTGGTGTCGATGTCGGTCAGGCCGGCCGCTGCGGCGTCCTCCAGGGTGTCGGGCAGCCAGTTCGCGCGGGTCAGCTCGCCGGTGCGAGCCTCCTCGGTGCGCGCGTCGGCCATGTCGTCGAGCGCGGCTGCCGGGCCGTCCGGCTGGAAGCCGCGGAACGACGTGCCCATGTTGCCCGGGACGACCGTGCCGACCGCCTTGATGCGGTGGTCGGTGCGGGCGGTGTGTACCGCGTAGCCGCCGCCGGCGCAGATGCCGAGGACGCCGATCCGGCCGGGGTCGATGCCGGGGATCGTGCTGAGGGTGTCGATCGCGTAGGAGATGTCCTCGCCGCGGCGGTACGGGTCCTCGAGATCGCGCGGCTCGCCCCCGCTCTGGCCCTGGTGAGCAGGATCGAAGGCGAGCGCCGCGATACCCCGGACGGCGAGGCGGGAGGCGTAGTTCGCGCCGATCTGCTCCTTGACGCTGCTGCCCGGCGTGGAGAGCACGACGGCGCGCCGTGGTACGGCCTCGCCGAAGTCGTCCGGCAGGTACAGGTCGGCTGCGAGCTCGATCGGCCCGCGCTGGATCGTGATGTGCTGCAGCATCTGACGACACCCTTCACGTAGTGTTGGTTCTATATCCGGTCAGTTCGAAACGGCCGTTAGTACAGTTACGAACTAGTTCAATACCGTACCATCTGAGGGAGGGCTCGCGTGTCCGTTGATGCCGCACAGCTGTGGACGCTGAACCATCGCCTGCTGACCGTCGTGCTGGACGCCTGTAGCGCCGAGCTGGCCGACCTCGGCCTGGAGACGAAGGAGTTCTTCGTGCTCGCCGAGGTCGCCACGTCGCCATACCCAGCAGAGCTGGCGACGGCGCTGGTGATCCCCAAGGCGAGCGTGACGGTCTACGTGCGCAACCTCGTCGCCAAGGGGTTCATGCGGCGCGAGATCGACGACGCCGACCTGCGGCGGCATCGGCTCGTGCTGACCGACGAGGGCGAGGTGGCGCGGGACCGCGCGCTCGGCGCGCTCGCCAAGGAGTTCGACCGCAGGCTGGCGACGATCGTGCCTCGCGACCGCACTGAGCTGCAGCGGATCCTGCTGGCGCTGCTCGAACCCGCACCGCAGGCGACGTCGTGAGCGACCGTCGGAGACGGTCTGGCGATCTCGAGGGACTGTGAGCGCGCTTACGGAACCAGGCGGGCCGGGTTTCTAGGTTCAGAAGCACGTCGACCACGGACCGTGATCGGTCCGGCGCCGTACGACCGCAGCCTCAGCGATCTGGTCGGCGAGCTTTCTACCCGCAGTGAGTCTTCCGCACCCTGTGGGCCTCACACGACGTGTGCGAGCACCGAACCGGTATCAAGACCCCTCACCCACCCTGTTGTCCGTAGCCCGGTTCTGATGTTCGGGTGGCGTCGCCAGTAGCTGCAGGCAGTTGCTCCTCGGCCGTGGTGTTGGCTGGGCTGGTTGCCAGCGCGATGCACCCGGTCACCGCGACGAGGACAGCGATCGCGGCAGGCGCCGCCCAGCCGTCGCGAACCGTGTCATCCAGGACGATGAGCCCGACGGTGCCCGGCACGAGCACCTCGACGACGGAGACCGTCGCGGCGACCGAGCCGACGTTGCCCTTCTCAAGGGCGCGCAGGTAGGCGAGGACAGCAGCCACACCGGCGGCCACGACGGCGAGGGCGAGCGGCTGCAGGACCGTGTCGAGAAGGTCGCCCGACGCGTGCGCGCCGCGGGCGGCGATCGCCGCGACCGAGTACCCCAGACCAGCGAGGAGCGCCAGGACGATGGGGTGCCCGCGGCGCAGGGACGCGGCGACACCGAGAAGGAGGGCGAACGCGACGGCCACGGTGGCGATCGTGAAGCCGGCGGGCGGTTCGCTCGCTGGTTGTTCCCCCGCGGCGACGGCGAGCACGACTAGTGCGGTGACCACCCCGCCGATCGCCACGAGGTCGGCGTGCCGCAATGTCGCGCGAAGTACGACGCGCGCCAGGACGACGACGGCGACGAGCGAGGACGCGACGATGGCCTGCACGACGAACAGGGGGAGGCGGTCGAGCGCGAGCAGCGACAGCACCCAGGCGGCGCCGTCGAGCGCGAGTCCGCCGATCACCAGCGGGTGGTGGACGGCCCCGAGGCCGTGGCTGCGCCTGGTCGCGATCGCCTGCATGATCGTGCTGACCGCATAGGCGACCGCGGCGCCGACAGCCGCAGCGACCGCCAGGATCACGGTGTCGCCCCGACGCCGTGCAGGAACCGCCCGATCACCGGAATCTCGCTGATCCCTTCGGCTCCCGCGAGCACGAGCGCCTGGGTCGCCGCGAGCTCGCTGGAGTCGAGGACCACGTACCGCGGGGTCCAGACGGGGTCGAACTTCTCGTTGAAGACGCTGAGAGTCGCCATCTGTGTCACCTCCGAGAGCCGGCGCAGCACCGGCCGGACGAGCTGGTCACCGCGTCCGTCCCGCTCGCCCTCGAGAACTTGCCGCATCACGGCGAAATTCAGACCCAGTCTTCGCATCCCGCGCGCGGCAACCTCGTGGATCGACGCCGCGATCGTCGCGTCGATCAGACCGTTCGGCACGTCGTCGGCGACGGCACGACGACGCATGACATCGAGGGACCACCCGTCGATCGCGGCGGCAGGCACCCACTGGCAAAAGGCATCGACCCGACCCGTGGAGGTGCGGGTCACTGCCAGCACGAGTCCCGTGTCGTCGGGGTCGAAGAGGCGCGAGAGCGTCATGGAGAAGCCGCGCTCGTCCTCGCCCCGGCGGGATTCGTCGCTCATCGCGAGGATCTGGTCACGCAGGTCGGGGGCGATCGTGGCGGGATCGTGGAAGGTCGTCGTGTATCCGGCCCGCGTCACCCGGTTGACCGCCTGCCGCAGCGACTTGTGGGCGTGCCCAGCGAGGGTGAAGGACTGGCAGTCCACGATGGCCTCGTCCCCGAGGTAGACATTGTGCAACCCCGACCGCTCGTAGACCGGCAACCAGTCCCTCGCGGCCGCGACGACCGCGATCGACCACCCGGACACGGACGCATGAGCGACGAACTCCGCCCATACCATCTCGCGTTCGTCGGCGGGGCCGACCGGGTCGGGAGAGACGAGGCACACACCGCCTCGCACCGAGTGAGCGACGACGGAGCGCCCGACGAAGAACCAGTCCTTGTCGTCACGCAGTGCGAAGTAGTCGAGCGTGCCGCCGCCGTACCGCTCCACGACCGCACGCGCGTGTTCACGCTCCTCCAGGTGCTCCTCCGGACGAAGCCGGTTCGCGCGCCGGGGAGACAGAAGCCACCACATCGCGAGAGCGACCACCACAAGATCGAGGAGGGAGGAGACGGTCGCCGCGACGGTGACGACCGCCCCGCCGGGCGGGTCCTCGAAACGCATCTCCAGGACGATGATCGCGGCCAGCGCGAGGAGCCACGAGACGACCAGAAGCCCTACGAGGAGCAGGGCGCGGCGTACCGCCCACCGCGTGGGGAGCACCGGGAACGCGTGCCAGCTCGCTGCGAGCCATACCGTTGCGGCGAGCACCACTACGGACGGTATGACGTCGAACCCGCGCGCCACGTGCAGGCCCGCTGACAGCCCGAGCGCCACCACCGCCATGGCCCATGCCAGCCGGTGACCATGGCGGAGTCCCCGCGCCAGGAGGAAGAGGACGAGGGACGTCGAGAGGAGCGTCGATGCGCCGCTACCCGGCGCGAGACCGGGCACGATGTCGCCGAAGATCGTGAGGTGGCTCCACAGGCCACGGATCAGCACCGCGAGAACACCGAGGACGCCGAGGGAAAGAGCGACGCGCGCGGAGATCACCCGCATCTGAGCACGCCGACGCTGCTCGTCGATCGCCGACGAGGGGGTGGTCGGCGGTACTGAAGACCGGGGCATGCCCTGATGATGACGGCGACGGTCACACACGTCCAGCGGGTGCTGCTCCGACCTGCTCAGGCTGACGGATCGAGGCCAGCGCCGGCACCCAGCCAATAGCCTTTGGTGCAGAGGGGACCGTACCGTCAGCGACGTGAAAGGAGGATCATGCCCGTTCCAAATCGGCCCCGGACGCTGCTTGACCGGGCGTTCTTCATCGGCCTGATCCTCAAAGGCCTCGACGGTGTGCTCGAACTGGTCGGTGGCGTGCTGCTGCTGGTCGTGACACCGGCACAGATCGGCGCCTTCGCCCAGCTTTTGACTCAGCACGAACTCTCGGAAGATCCGCATGACTTCATCGCGAACAGCCTGCTGCGTCTGACCGGCAGTCTCGATGTTTCGGCCACCCTGTTCGGCGCGGTCTATCTGCTCGTGCACGGTGTGGTGAAGGTGATCCTGGTGTGGGCGGTGCTCCGCGATCGCCTCTGGGCCTACCCGTGGCTGATCGGTTTCCTCCTGGTGTTCATCGCCTACCAAGGCTACAAACTTGTGGTGGCGTTCTCCTGGGGGCTGCTGCTCCTGACCGCGTTTGACGTCTTCATCGTCTACCTCACCTGGCGCGAGTACGGCATCCACCGCGCCCGCCGCGGGCACACAGCGAGCGAACCCGCAGGCGTATAGGCGGTCGGCTGCGTCGAGCATAGATCCGCAGTCAGGACCAGAAGGTCGCTTGTCCTCCGCCCACGCACCACGTGGCGATGTGTCCCTGGCGGCGCCGGCGGGCCGCCAGTGACGCGCTTGACCCTAGTCCTGGTGCCTCTTCGTCACGACGAAACCCGTACCCTCCAAGGCCTGTCCGACAGCGGTATCGGCCCAGTTCTTCAGTTGTCCTCGGCTGATGACCTGTCCGCGCGAGCAGGGAGCGACGCAGGGGCGAGCGCTCATGTCTCCGAGGCACGCGCTCGTCCGGGCTCACCGGCACACGAACAAGCCGCTCGCGCGGTTCAACGCCTGGATCGGCGCAGGCGGCTGACCTGTCCTCAGCAGCAGGGCGACGTCCTACGTGCGGTCAGGTAGCGAGTACCCGACGGTGGTGTGGAAGTCCGTCCGCAGCGGACGACCCAGGACTTCTGCGATCTGTGCCATCGTCTGGGGAAAGCTGCGCACCGCCTGATCGGTGGCGAGAACATGCACGTCCCAGCCTCGCTCGACGGCCAGCGGCAGCAGCTGTGTAGGCACCTGCCGAGTTGCTCCGGCGGCGGTCACCACGACGTACAGCACACCCAAGCTCGTGGTCCCGAGGCTAGTGGGTCCTGCCTCGTTGCCCGGCTCGGGTTCGTCTCTGGTGTCGAATCTGCAGGCAACAGGTGGCGAGATGGTTGGAATGCGCGGCACAGCGGTAAAACCGTCCGAGCAACGAAGAAACCCCGCTTGACCGGAGCGTTTGCCCTGGTCAAGCTGGGTTTCCGTCTGTGGAGCTAGGGGATTCGAACCCCCGACCTTCTCCCGGTGAAGCGAAACTCTTCGACGTCCGCAGGGCTGTCTGACGTAGCGACGCCGATCGCCCTGGTGAGCGTCAGAAACGGCGGAATCTCGCCGTTTCTGTGCGACGTGAGCCCAGCCTCACATGGATGGGCAATCATCGGCAAGCGCGGGCGCTCGTGGGCACGCGACCCGTGTCACCTTGCGTGTCACGAGCGCAATCGTGTCAGGAACCGTGTCAGGCTCGGCCTGTGCGGGAACGATCACTCCAATCTGTCACCCGGCTCGATGGTCTGGCGCTCAGGAACGCAGGTACGTAAGCACCGCACGCACCCGGCGGTGGTGGTCGGTGTCCTCGACGTACAGGCCCAACTTGGCAAAGATGCTGCGGACATGCTTTTCCACCGCGCCGCCACTCACCACGAGCTTGCGCGCGATGGCCTGGTTGGAGTGGCCTTCGGCCATGAGCCCGAGCACCTCCCGCTCCCGCGCGGTCAGCGTCGCCAGGGGGTCGTTGCCACGGCGCCGAACCATCAGCTGGGCCACCACCTGAGGATCGAACACCGTCCCCCCGGCGGCGACCCGTCGCAGCCCGTCGATGAACTGGTCGACGTCCACCACGCGGTCCTTCAGCAGGTAGCCCACGGCTCCCCTGGCGTCGGCCAGCAGGTCCTCGGCGTAGGAGACCTCCACGTACTGCGACAGGATCAGCACCGGCGACCCGGGAACCCGCTCGCGGGCCGCGACCGCGGCCTTCAGGCCCTCGTCGGTGAACGACGGGGGCATCCGCACATCCACCACCGAGACGTCCGGGCGGTGGTCGACCATGGCCGAGACCAGGCTGTCGCCGTCACCCACCTCGGCGACAACCTCGAAATCGAACTCTTCCAGCAGCCGGATCAGTCCGGAACGGATCAGCACGGCGTCGTCGGCGACTACTACCCGCATGGGACCTCCATCACTACCACCGTTGGGCCTCCCTCGGGAGAGTGCACCACGAGATCGCCCTCGACCGACCTGGCGCGGTCGGCAAGCCCCGCGAGGCCGTGCCCCTTGGCCAGATGGGCACCGCCGATGCCATCGTCGGACAGTGTCAGGATCAGCCGGTTCGCAGTGCGGGACAGGGTGAGGCGCGCGGAGTCGGCGCGGCTGTGCTTGGCGACGTTGGTCAAGGCTTCGGCGGCCACGAAGTACACGGTGTTCTCGACCGCTGCGGAGAAGCGGTCCGGTACCGGGGCGTCCAGCTCCACCGGCACCGGGCTCCGGGCGGCCAGGGCCGCCAGTGCCTGGGCCAACCCGCGGTCGGTGAGTACCGGGGGCGCGATCCCGCGCGACAGCGTGCGTAGCTCCTCCAGGGTCTCCCGGGTCTCGGAGATTGCGCCGGCGATGGTGGCCCGTGCCGTGTTCGGGTCCTTGTCGAGCTGGCGCTGCGCCCGCGACAGCTCCATGGCCAGGTATACGAGCCGCTGCTGGGGCCCGTCGTGGATATCGCGCTCCAGGCGCCGCATCGTGTCCGCCTCGGCGGCGACGGCGGCGGCCCGCCCCTCGGACAGGTCGGCGATACGTTCGTGCAGCTCGCCGACCGCGGTCAGCAGGACGCGCCCCAGGTTCGCCCTTGCCAGGGCGGCGGCGCGCACGACGAACGGCAGGGCGAAGGCGAACAGCGCGCCCATCGTCACGTAGAACACGGACGCGAACAGGTAGTTCTCCACCCCGACCAGCCTGGGAAGCTTCTGCAGGTTCTCGAGGCCCACCGCCTCGTGGACGATCCATCCGTACAGCGGCCAGATGAGCATGGCCAGCGTCATGAACCACCACCCCACAGTGATGGCGAACGCGATCACGGATACGGGAAAGATCAGGATCTCGTACAGGAGGTCCAGCCAGTACTGGCCACCGCCGAGCGGGGTGATGCTTCGCCGTAGGACGCCAGATCCCGCGGCAGGCTCGTTGTACACCGGCCGAGCCACTGAATGGCCCAGGACCTCCGGCAAGGCGTGGCGCTCGACCTCGGCGAATCCACGTGCCATCCGCAGTGCGAGTGCCAGGATCGGCAGCCCGATACCGACGGCCAGCGTTGCCACGCCCAGTCCCAGGACGGGGACGATCAGGATCACGCCGCTCAAGGACAAGGGGAAGCTGGACAGCGAGTAGAGGGTGGATACGCCGGCTTGGCGCAGCTTCGGGGACACGTCCGCATCGTAGGCGGCGAGATCGTCGGCACCCGATCCGGCAAGCATGCCGGATCGGGGTGGGGCTGGCACTACCTCTGACGTCGCCACGGTCCGGACCGTGTCGCGGGTCGTCGGTAGTGCCCACACCACCCCGAACTGGCGTGCGCACGGGATGTCTGCCCCCTGGGCGCAGTTCCTAGGTTGTTGCTGCCAGCCACGGACTGGGCGGCGAGCTGACCGCCAGCCGGGCCGGACACCTGACGACGAACACCTTCACTCGTTCAATCCACCAGACGGGAACCCCATGATCGCTGCGAAAGGCCTGCACAAGAGATACGGCAAGACGGTCGCGGTGGACGATCTGTCCTTCGAGGTCCGCCCAGGGGTGGTCACCGGCTTCCTCGGCCCCAACGGGTCGGGGAAGTCCACCACCATGCGGCTGATGCTCGGCCTCGACCACGGCGAGGGCGAGGGCGAGACCTTGTTCAACGGTGAGCGGTTCACCTCGATCCGTCGACCGATGAACCAGGTCGGCACCCTGCTGGAGGCCAAGAGCCTCCACCCCACCCGCTCTGCCCGCAACCACCTGGCGATGCTCGCCTCCGCCAACGGCATCGCCGACGCCAGGATTGACCGGGTCCTGGACATGGTCGGTCTCGGCCCCGCCAAGCGCAAGATGCCCAAGGGCTACTCGCTGGGCATGTCACAGCGCCTCGGCCTGGCGCAGGCGCTGCTGGGCGACCCGCACACGCTGATGCTGGACGAGCCGACCAACGGCCTCGACCCGCACGGCATCCACTGGATGCGCGATCTGCTCAAGAGTCTGGCCGCCGAGGGTCGCACCATCTTCGTCTCCAGCCACCTGCTCTCGGAGATGCAGCTGATGGCCGACGAGCTGGTCGTCGTCGGCCGCGGCCACATGATCTTCAACGGCGACGTCGACCAGTTCGTCCGCGAGTTCACCACGTCCACGGTGGTCGTGCGCAGCCCCTTCGCCGACGCCTTCGTCTCCGTCCTTGAAGCCAAGGGCGCGAGCATCACCGAGGGCGACGACGGCGAACTGGTCGTCTCGGACATGGAGATCGACCATGTCGGGCACCTGGCCTTCACCGAGGGCATCGAGCTTGCGGAGCTCTCCCGCCGCTCGGCCTCGCTCGAAGAGGCCTTCATGTCCGCCACCGGCGCCGCGGAGCAATTCGTCGCCGAGATGCCGATCCAGACCGCTCAGACCGCTCAGACCCCCGAAGGAGCCCAGCATGCTTGATGCACTCAGATACGAATGGACACGGCTGCGCACGCTTCGCTCGACCTACTGGATGGCCGGCTCCGGCCTGGTGGCCTCCGCCGCGATTCCGGTGGTCCTCGGCCTCGGCGCCAACGACGAGCCGCTCCATGCCGACGCCGTGAACCTCAGCGTCAACGGCGGGGCGAGTTTCGTGATCCCGTTCCTGGCGGTGTTCATGGCCGTGGTCGGTATCTTCGCGACCGGCCACGAGTACCGGCACGGCACGATCCAGCCGACCCTGACCGCGCTTCCGCAGCGCTCGCGCCTGATCCTGGCGAAGATCCTGACCGTCACCGCGCTGACGTCCGTGGTCACTCTGGCGTCGATCGCGATCAACGCGGCCCTTGTACTCGTGTTCTGGGGCGAGGTCCCAGGCCTGTTCGATGACCCCGTACGCTCGGCACTGCTGGGATACGTGGCCCACAACGTGATCTACGCACTGGTCGGGCTCGGCCTGGGGCTGCTGTTCCGCGGCGTGCCCTCGGCGCTGGTGGTCATCTTCCTGATGCCGCTGATTGTCGAGACCCTGATCGTCGGGCTCACCATGGTCCCGGCCCTGGCATGGCTGGTACCGGCCGTGAAGTTCCTGCCGTTCACCGCCGGTGCGGAACTGATGCTGACCAGCCCGGCGAACTTCGGGCCCGCGGCTCCGGACTTCGGCTTCTTCGACCGCTGGGCCTCGGGCGGCGTGTTCGCGCTCTTCGCGGCCCTGATCATCGGTGCCGCCTGGATCCTGTTCAAGAAGCGCGACGCGTAGTTCCACGACGACGAACGGCCCGGAGCATCGCTCCGGGCCCGACGTCGGTGGTGGTTTCGGCGGCGCGAGGGCGACGCAGACGTTCGCATCGTCGTCGGCGTCGGATACGACCCCCTGCATGGCTCTGGCTCTTTCGCTCAGCGGCCTGACCCGGTGTGACTGCCGGGGGGCTCCGAGCGAGCGCCGGTCGGTACCAGGTCCACGAGTCGACTCACGTAGTTGCGTCCTACGGGCTGGTCGCGTTGCACGATGCGCAGGTGGACAGGGCCGGCCAGCGCTTCGACCACCCCCGGACGTCAGCCTCATTACTTCTCCAGGTGCCCTGCGAGGAACGTCGAAGGCCGCTGACCTGCACTTTCGTGCGGTTCAGCGGCCTTCACCGGGTGGAGCTAGGGGGATTCGAACCCCCGACCTTCTCATTGCGAACGAGACGCGCTACCAACTGCGCCATAGCCCCTCGGACTGCAGAAGAGTAGCACTTCACCTCAGGTGATCCGCAACTTGATCCGGTGTCGCGCGGGTCACGAACCCATGACCCGCGCGACCTCGACCAGCAACATCACACTCGGCGACGGCACCCAGCGACCAACCTCACCCAGCCGCCCGACGTCGCGCCAGGATCTCCTCCAGCGGCGTGGCCAGCGTCTCGGACTTCATGCGCGGCGGCTCGCCCCGCAGGAGCTCGTCCTCGGCGACCGGGTCGGCGTCGGCCGGCTTGGCCCCGGACACCGGCACCGACGGAGGCATCCCGGCCGTAGCCGCGACGACCTCACGCCCGGACGTATTCGGCCCCGCCGTCGGCCCCTGCGACGTCCCCGAAGGCAGCGCCGCCGGCTGGCGCTGCGGCGCGGCCGGCTTGGTCACGTACGTGGGCAGCGGAACGGGGACGGGGTCCCAGGCTCGTCCGCTGGGCACCTCGTCCCGCTTCGCCGGCTCCTCCGAGTCGGCGTCAGAAGGCGCATCAGGCTCGACCGGAACCTCGATGACCTTGGGCTTCGCCGGGCCGTCGAGGATCTCGTCGAGCACGTCCTTGCGGGCGACCCGTGGGATCGCCTGCGTCACGGTGCTCGAGCCGTGGGTCGCCAGACCGGTCACCTGCGCCCGGTTGCGCGGCGCGTACGGGCCACCGTTGGCGAGGGCTCGAGCCTGCGTGGCGCGCTGCCGCGCGGCCCGCACGGTCTCCTGCCATCGGGCGTCCGCCCGCCGGGCGGCACGGGCCGCGCGCCGCCCCAGGAACAGCACGAACAGCAGCATGGCCGACGACGTAACAGCGAACCCCCAGTGCAGCCGGTCGAACCCGACGAGCGTCCAGGTGGTGATGCTGCACACCAGCAGGAAGATCGACACGATGAACCGACGACGCGCCCGCGCCGCCCGCCGTGCGCGTCGCTCCAGCCGGCGGATGCGCTCCGCCGTCAGCGGACGACCGCGGACCATGATCTGGAGCGGGTGCCCCTTCGGGGTCGGGTGGGCGACGCGCGGCACACCCTGGCCGGTACCCCGCGGCTTGCCGTCAGTAGCCATCGCCCCTCCTTTCCTGCCCGAGCCACTCATCGCGACGATGCGCAGCCCTACCGAGAATCTGTCCGTGACCCGCGCGTCGGCGAGCTCCGACCGCTGGCGCACCAGACTGGGGAGCCAGTAGCCCAGCCACAGGACGAACAGCGCTACGGCTGTGAGCCCTGCAGTCGATTCCACGACACGACGTTAGGCGAGCATCGCCAAGGGCTGCCGCACCGCGCACGGCGTGTCCCGCCGTCAGAGCGCTTCCCGCAGGCGCTGCCAGCGCGCCAGCAGCCCCTCGGGGACCTCCTCGGTGGTGATCGCGAAGGTGCGATGGTCGCGCCACTGGCCCTGGATGTGCAGGAAGCGCTCGCGGACGCCCTCGTCCCGCAGGCCGAGCTTCTCGACGACCCGCAGGCTCGGCTTGTTCTCGGGCCGGATGTTGATCTCGACGCGGTGCAGGCCAAGGAAGAACGCGTAGTCCGTGGCCATCGCCACGGCCGTCGGGATCACGCCCCGCCCGGCCACGCTCTGGCTGACCCAGTACCCGATGCTCGCGGAGCACATCGAGCCCCACGTGATGGAGGAGACCGTCAGCTGGCCCACGAGGGCGCCGTCGAGCTCCACGCCGAACGGGAGCGACGTCCCGGCGCGCGCCTGCGCGGAGAGCGAGCGCACGTACTCACCGAACGTCGAGGCGATGTACCGGTTCGCACCGGGCGCCGTCGCCTCCCAGCGCTCGAGCCAGGCTGCGTTCTCCGCCCGCAGGCGTGCCCAGTCACTCGCGTCCCGCCGCCGGAGCGGGCGCAGTACGACGACACCGGCCGGCGTGTCCTCGCGTAGCGTCACCGGCCATGGCTTAGCCACCGTCCACCCCTTCAGCTTTCCCGTTGCGCCTTCCGGCGCGTCCGACTTGCTCGACGGCATCATCCTTCGCCCCTTGCCACGTCCCATGACGTATCCCCCACTGGAGGAGGGTCTACCACGCTCGGTGGTCTGAGACCCGTCGAGCAACCGCTCGGACATGTTCTCGCCTTCTTCGTACGCTGTTCGTAACAATCTTGTCTCGGAGTCTTGGCACAATAGCGGTCATGAGCGGCATCTCTGTCCCGACGCCACAGCCGTACCCCGTGCTACCCGGGATGGAGACTGCTGACGCGAAGGAAGAGCTCCGCCGCGCGATCCGGGCCCAGCGCGGGCATCGATCGGCCCGGCAGAGGGCGCACGCCGCCGAGTCCTTCGCCGACATCATCGAGTCGATTCCCGACGTTCGCGACGCGGGATGCGTAGCCGCGTACGCGGCACGCAGCGCCGAGCCCGGCATGCTTCCGCTCCTCGACCGCCTCACGGGCCGCGGCGTCCGCGTGCTGCTCCCCGTGCTCGGCGCGGGCCTGGCGCGCGACTGGGCCGACTACACCGGCCCGGACGACCTCCTGGAGCGCGCGCCCGGCCGCCCGCCCGAACCGGGCGGTCCCACGCTGGGCACGGACGCCACCAAGCTGGCCGACGTCGTCCTCGCGCCGGCTCTCGCCGTCGACACCCGCGGGGTGCGCCTCGGCCAGGGCGGCGGCTGGTACGACCGCGCCCTCACCCACCTGCGGCCGGGCGCGAAGGTGGTCGCCGTCGTCTTCCCCGAAGAGGTCTACGACGCCGCGCACCAGCCGCTGCCGCGCGAGGAGCACGACATCCTGGTGCACGCCGTCGCGACGACCACCGACTGGCGCTGGCTCGGCTGACCCCTACCTCAGGGGGTGAGGGTCAGCTCGTCCACCTCCGCGGCGTCGACCGCCTCGGCGCTGAACGGCCACGGGAAGGTCTCCCCGGTCGCCCACGCGTCGAGCTGGTCCTGGTAGTGCTCGGACGCCGGATGCGCCGACGTCCCCGTCACGACCACCCAGGTGGAGGCATCGAGGTCCGCCATGTCGACGACCATGCGCATCGACGGGCCGCTCTTCACGCCGAAGCTGCCGCTGGCGGCGTCCCAGGCCGTGGCGTTCACTATCGAGGAGCCGCCGCCGACCTTGACCGGTGCGGGGTTCATGTACGCCGCGACCGGGGCCGGGACGCCCGGCCCGCCGAGGACCAGGTGCTGCAGCTTCAGTTGGTGCAGCGTGCCCCACTCCCAGTCGCTGGTGTCCTTGCCGATCTCGACCGTGAGGTCCTGGCGTGCGCTGACCAGGGCTTCCGTGAGGACCTGGTCACGGCTCTCGACGACCGCCACCGTGGACTTGTCGTCCCAGAACTCGTCGTTCGGGTTGTCGAGCATGCCCTGGATCACGGCGAGCCAGCGGCTGTCGCCCTCGGGCCACATGGATTCCGGCAGCTCGTCGTTGAAGGTGATCGCCAGGAGGTTGCGCCACACCGCCGCGAAGTACGCGGCGGCTGCGGAGTCCGCGTCCATGGACCTGTCCCAGTCGGCCAGGAGCGCCTGGCCGTCCGAGTCGTAGCCGGCGGGGAGCGGCACCTTGGTCAGCACCGGCACCAGCGTGTCGGCGAAGACGCTCCACTGGTCCAGCTGGATCTCGGACATGTCGTCGGCGGTCAGCTTGCGGCCCTCCGAGATCCGCTGGGTGAGCAGCGTGCGGATCCGTTCCGACCGGTAGCCGTAGTCCCAGTCCCGGGTGATGAACGGCCCGCTACCGCCGGGCAGGACCGCCTGGTTGGCCGCGACCACGAAGCCCTCCTTCGGGTCGATCACGCCCGGCATCTGCTCCTGGGGCACGAAGCCGGTCCAGTCGTAGCGGGCGTCCCAGCCCGGGCGCGGCCAGGTGCCGTCCGACTCCACGGCGCCCGGGACGTTGGCGCGCACCGGGATCTTGCCCGGCGCCTGGTAGCCGATGTGCCCGTCGGTGGTGGCGAAGACGATGTTCTGCGCCGGGACCTCGAACTTCGCGGCCGCCGCCTTCAGGTCCGCGGGGGTCTTCGCGCGGTTCATGTCGAACACGGCGTCGGCGGTGCGGCCGGGCTCGAGCGCCGTCCACGACAGCGAGATCTCGTACTGGCCCAGCTCGGTGCCGGTCTCCGTGGGCGACTGGCGTAGCGCGTCGGTGACCTCCTCGCCCATGACGGACGAGACGATCGGGCCGTGCACGGTTCGCCGGACCTCCAGGTCGATCGGACTGCCGCCGTCGACCCGGATCACCTCGGTCTCCTTCTCCATCTGGACCCAGTCGTCCGCGCCACGCAGGTACGTGTCGTTGCGGACCCGCTCGATGAAGAAGTCGGTGACGTCGGCGCCCATGTTCGTCAGGCCCCAGGAGATGTCGGCGTTGTGCCCGATGATGACGCCGGGGAAACCGGAGAACGAGAACCCGGACACATCGAAGGGACACTCCGCGCTCACCTGGTTGCAGTGCAGGCCCACCTGCGCCCAGACACCGGGGGCGGCGAGGTCGAGGTGCGGGTCGTTCGCCAGGAGCGGCTGGCCCGACTCCGTGTACTGGCCCGACACGGCCCACGAGTTCGAGCCCGTGCCCTCACCCCGCGCGATCTGCACCGGCACCGCGTCCAGCGCCTGTTGCGCCGATTCCAGCGCCTCGGCGAGGTCAGGGCTCTGGTACGCGCCACCGGTGCCCGACGACATCTGGGTCGCCTCGGTCTGCTGCGTCGCCTGGGTCGCCGGAGGCGCGCCCGCCTCCGCGGGGTCCAGAATCGGCGCGTTGCCCGTGCCCGAGAAAGCCGGGAACAGCTCGGAGACGCGTGACGCGTCTCCGATCGTGCTGTAGGCGAGGGCCCGGTCGATCTCGTCGTCGTAGTTGCCGCGCAGGTCCCACGCCATGGCCTTGAGCCAGGCGAGCGAGTCGATCGGGTCCCACGGCTCCGGCTCGTTCACCTCGACGCTGACGTCGAGCACGGTGTACTCGACGGCCGTCTCGGCAGGGCTGCGGTCGGCGAGGTAGGCGTTCACGCCGTCGGCGTAGGCCTGCAGGTACTGCCGGGTGGTGTCGTCGAGGATGTTGAACTCCTCCTCCGCGACGTGCCGCCAGCCGAACGTGCGGATCACCTTGTCAGCTTGGATCGCGTCGGCGTTGTTGCCCACGAGCTCGGCCAGGCGTCCCGCGGTCACGTGCCGGCGGTAGTCCATCTCGAAGAAGCGGTCCTGCGCGTGGACGTAGCCCTGCGCGCGGAACAGGTCGTCGGCCGAGTCCGCGTAGATCTGCGGCACGCCCTGGGCGTCGCGGCTGACACGCACGTCCGAGCTGAGCCCCTCGACCTGCACCTCCCCGGTGTGCTCCGGAAGAGGACGACGTGCGGTGAGCCAGGCGAAAGTCGTCACGGCGACCAGCACGAGCACCAGGACGACAGCGGTACCGACGATGAACTGGCGAACCATGGAGGTACGGGTCCGACGGCGCCTGGGGGGTCGCGGACCGTCGGAGGTGGCTGTTTCGGCGGGCTCTAGGGGCTCGGCGGAAGTGGTCGCGGACACGCAGTGGAGACTACCGCCCGCCCCTGTGCTTGAGTGAACGCGCACGAGTGAACACACGTGGGAGATCCTGGGACTATCCCCCGCCGCCGGGCCGTTACTATTGGCACTCGGAAACCCCGAGTGCCAGGCCCGGTACCGGTGAGCGCGCGACGCCCCGGGCGGTCTGACGTCCCAGAGGAGTGCACGTGCCCACCTACGCGTACCGGTGTGCCGACTGCGGCCACGCGTTCGACATCCACCAGGAGTTCAGCGACTCGTCGCTGACCATCTGCCCCGAGTGCCAGGGCAAGCTGCGAAAGGTCTTCAGCTCCGTCGGGGTCACCTTCAAGGGCTCCGGTTTCTACCGCACCGACTCGCGCAGCACGTCGACGACCAGCACCGTCAAGACCGGCAAGGCCGAGTCCTCCTCGGACTCCTCCTCGGGTTCGTCGAACGGGTCTTCGGATGGGTCCTCGTCGTCGGGGTCCACGTCTTCCGGGTCATCGTCGTCTTCCGCGTCCTCGACGTCGGGGTCCTCAAGCTCCTCGTCGGGCGGGTCCGGCACGTCGAAGGCCGCCTCCGCCTGACCTCTGGTTTGGCCTCTTGCTGGTCCTCGCGTCCTGACTTCGGTCCGTTGCTGGCTTCGCACGCTGACTTCGGTCGGTTGCTCTGAGATCGGTCGGTTGATTGACCGATGTCAGAGCAACCGACCGAAGTCACAAACCGCGCGCAGCAAGGGACCGAAGTCGCACGTGCCGAGATCGCCATCCTGCTGACGCTCGTCGCAGAGGTCGGCGCCGACGGAACTGATCCCAGATCCCCTCGGCCGGTTCACCGACCCGATCGACGAGCCCCCAACGGTGCGAGCCCGACCACAGGCGGCGTTTTCCCGACGTCGTGCACAGGCTGCCCGACGGCGGCCCCGCGACCCCACCTCGCCTGCATAACGTCGTCGGCATGGGACTTCTCGACACGATCGCCGAACCGGCCGCACGCCACGGCTCGCCGCCCGGCTCCAGCTCGCGCACACCCTGGAGCCAGGGCACGCCACGCCGCCAGCCGCGCACCGGTCTCGGCGCGCTGCTGTCCCACCCGGGCCGACCCCGTTCGGCGAAGCTCCGCCGCGCGCGACGCGTCCTGTGGCGCTGGCGCTTCGCACTCGCGGCGGCGCTGATCGGCCTGGCCGCTGCACTGGCGATGCACATCCTGCGCCCGCCGCCACCCACTACCGTCGACGTCGCGATCACGGCCCGGCCCGTCGCCGCCGGCACAGAGCTCACCGGTGACGACGTCGTCGTGCGCGCCATCGCCGCCGACGTCGCCCCGCCCGGCGCCGTTCACTCCGTTGACGAACTGCTGGACCGCGCGACCGTCGTCGGGCTGCCGGCCGGGGCGCCGCTGCATGCCACCCTCGTGTCCGACGACGGTGTCTCCGCCGCCGCGCCGCACGGCACCGTCGTGGTCCCGGTCCGCCTGTCCGACGACGCCGTCGCCGGCCTGCTGCGCCCCGGCGACCGGGTGGACCTGCTGGCCGGGACGACGTCGGGCAGCGAACCGGCGGACGCTCCCCAGTACCTCGCCCGCGGCGCGCTGGTGCTGCCCGTCCCCGTCGGGCGCGAACCGGAGGGCGCCGGCGGGCTGCTCGGCCCGGCGTCGGGCGGCGAGCGTCCCGTCACCCTCGTCGCCGTGAGTCCGGAGGACGCCCCGGAGCTGTCGGCGGTCTCGGGCTGGGGCTCGGTGACGGCGGTGCTGGTGCCGTAGAGCGATTCGGACGCACCGTCGGGCATAGTGTGACAAACGGCGCCTCAATTCTGCCGAATGTCCCGTTCGAGGTGCGGACTCTCTGAGCAAACCGCAGAATCCTTGACCGGGCCGATCACGGCGGCCCCGCCACCATTCATGAACAACAGCAGGGACACAGGATGCTTCAGGGTTTCAAGGAATTCATCACGCGCGGAAATGTGCTCGATCTCGCGGTAGCCGTCGTGATCGGCGCAGCCTTCTCGGGCGTCATCAACGGCCTCGTCGACGGCTTCATCATGCCGCTCATCGGCTGGCTCGTCGGCGCGCCGGACTTCACGGCGATCGCATTCAGCATCCCGAACTGGCAGGGTGGGTCCACCAGATTCCCGATCGGTGAGTTCATCCAGGGTCTGGTCATGTTCCTGCTGATCGCGGCCGCGATCTACTTCTTCGTGATAGTCCCGATCAACAAGCTGAAGGCCCTGCGCAAGTCCTCGGAAGAGGTCGTCGAAGAGGCCGCGGCCGAGGAGGTCGTGCTGCTCACCGAGATCCGCGACCTGCTGCGCGCCCAGTCCGGCGCACCGTCACCGTCGCAGTCGAACTGAGCCTGTCGTCGCGCTCCCGCGAGCCGAGCAAGCCCGAGCAAGCGGTGACAACGGGGTTGTGTTCCGGACAGGGTCCGCTCGGAACATAACCCCGTTCTCGACCGGTCGGGATGTCTGACGAGTCAGCCCCAGTGCGGTGGGACGTCCCGGCGGAGCTGCTCGTCGTTCGAGCCGTGACCGGCGTCCGGCGCGGCACCCCCGTCGGACCCCTCGCCCCACCCGGCCGGGCGCTCGTCGGAGCTCACGCCGAGCACGGTCTCGCGCTCGGTCCCCCGGCGCACGGCCCTCCGCGGGCCACGGCGTCGGGGCGCGGCGCCGTCCTGGGCGGGGTCGGCGGACTGCTTCTCGGACTCGCTCACCCCACCATTGTCGCCCCGCGCGCGGGGGCCCGGCACCGGCCCACGGGATCGGCAAGAAGTCAGGTGGTCGGCTCCCCGGAATGCCGATGACCTGACATATTGCCGACCACCCGAGAGCCACGGGCCACCCGGGCAGCAGCAGGAAACTCAGTCGTCCAGCACCTGCGGCACCACCAGGTCGGCCGCCGGAGCCACTCCCCCAGCGAGCCCTACCCGCGCGTCCCGGACGGAGAGCACCACGCGCCGCACCCGCTCGGCTTCTGCGTCCGGGTCCAGGAACGCGGCGGCGGACCACACCTGCGCCACCACCCACCCGAGCCGTTCGAGCCGCTCGGCGAGCTGCCGGTCGCGCACGCGGATGGACGGCTCGGCCACATAGGCCGCGTCGTCGGTCAGGACCGCCACCAGGAGCTCGCCCGGCAGGTCGGGGTGACCGACCGCCAGCGGGATCCGGTCGCCGCCGGGCAGGCCGTAGTCGGTCTCGACCACGAGGCCCGAGCGCCACAGCCGCTCCCCCAGGTCCACGACCAGGCGGTCGACGGACCGTGCGACGTCCACGCCGTTGCCGATCTCGACCTGGTCGGCGAGGCCCGAGCGCTCTTCGGCGAACGCGAGCACCCGCGCGAGCATCTGCGGCCCGGGGCCGCGCAGGCGCTCGGGGTCCAGGTCTGACGCCGGGAAGCAGGAGACGACGTGCAGCCGCTTGCGCGCCGCGCCGAGCGAGCCGAGCAGCATCGCGTCACCGCCGCCGTCGCCGAGCACGCCGAACCGGTGCAGCACGCGGCCGTGCGGCGTCCGCCCGAAACCGAGGGTGAGCACGATCGTGTCGCGGGCCAGCCCGGCCACGCCCGTCACGTCGGCGACCACTACCGGCTCGGGCCGCGAGCCCGCGAAGAACGGCGCCAGCGCGGGGTTGCCCCGCACCTCGGCGAGCAGCCGCTCGCGGATCCGGTCGGCGTGCGCGGCGGTGACCGTGACGATGCCGAAGGTCTCCTCGGGCCGGGTCATCGCGTGCTCGATGGCGAGGTCGACCACCCGATCCACCTCGGCACGCGTCGACTCGACGGTGCCGGAGACGGGGTCGGGCATGCCGGCCCCGTCCACGAGCGCGAAGTGCACCAGCGCCTCGGTGCGCGGCAGCGGCGCGGGCCGCATGATCCCCTCGTAGCCGTGCTCGGCCAGCAGAGCCGTCAGCCGCGGGTCCCGCCGCGCGGGCTCCGGCTGCAGCGGGACCCGCGGCAGCAGCCGCGCCAGGTCCCGCACCGCGGTGCCCGACGCCGACCGCGGGTCGCCCACCACGACGATCTGCCGACCGCGGGCCAGCGCGGGCACGACGACCTCGACCGGGACGTGCTGCACCGCGTCGAGGATCACCAGGTCGGCGCTGCGCTCGGCGGGCAGCAGGTGCGGCACCATCGTCGGCGTCGACACCCAGGTGGGCCGCAGTCGGCGCACGGTCGAGCGGTGCGCGGTCACGAGGTCGCGCATCGAGGTGAGTCCGCCCTCGACCAGCTTCGCGTACAGCGCCTCGGCGTCCTCCCGCTCGTCGCGCATCGCGGCGCCGAGGTGAGCCCGCACCGCGGCCCGCACGGGGGCGGACAGCGAGGCGACGTGCCTGCGGTCCAGCTCGCGGAAGCGTCCGGCGAGGGCGTCCAGCCCCGCGCCGTCCTGCCCGGCGAGATCGGGTTCGGTGGACAGGATCTGCTCGAACACCGACGACCACCACGCCAGCTCCAGCTCGGGGCCGACGAGGTCGGTCTCCACACGGCGGTCGCCGAGGTCGTCGACCAGCTCGCCGAGCCCCGCCCTGCGCAGCCGCCGCAGCACGGCGGTCCGCTCGGGCAGCGGGGCCAGGGCCTCCTGCGTCTCGGAGAGGGACGCGAGCCGCTGGACCAGCCCGAACAGGTCGAGGTCGAGCAGGCCGCCGCCCGCCTGCGCGGACCGCAGCACCGGCTCCAGCGCCTCGAGGTCGATGCGCACCGCCTCGTAGGTCTCCTCGACGCCCGCCAGCCCCTCGGGGAGCGTGGGCCAGCCGCCGCGCGGGCACTGCGCCTGCCAGACCTCGCGCTGGCGCTGCACCTCGACGAGGGCCGCGTGCATGTCCGGCACGCGGACGCCCGGGCGCACCATCTCGCGTGCCCGCCGCTTCAGCCGGCGCCGCGCCACCCAGCCCATCTCGATGCCCTGATCGGCGCGCTGCCGCCGGGACGCCGTAGCCTGCACCATGTCGGCGGCCGTGCGCTCGAAGACCATCGGCTGGAACACGTCGAGCGTGCCCCGCATGCCGCCGAGCATGGCGAGCTGCTCGCCCCACTGCCGCGCCGTCGAGGCCGTGACCAGGCCGGTGATCCGCGCGACGTACTCGATCTGCTTGCGCATCTCGGGCAGCGTCTGCTCGGCCAGGCGGGTGACGCGGGCGAGGGCCGAGCGGGCGTCGTCGTCGGTCAGGATGTGCGCGCCGAACCACGGGCTCGACGACGACTTCAGCGTGAACGCGCCCAGCTCGGCTGCTCGCTCCAGGTCCGTGACGAGCTCGGCACGGCGCTCCGTGCCCAGCGCGAGCACCGACTCGGGGTCGAGCCGCACCCGGGTGGCCGGCGCCGGCCGCTCGGACGTGAGCCGGGCGAGCGCCTGCAGGGCGTCGTACGCGGAGACCCGCCACGGGTCGCGCACCCGGTGCAGCGCCTCGATGTAGCCCGCGAGCTGCGCCCGCGACCCGATCAGCGCGTCCCGGACGCGCGCCACCTCCTCGACGTCGATCCGCTCCTGCGCGGGCGCCATCGCCTCCAGGAGGCGGCGCGACGTCGAGGTGCGCCAGGTCGGGACGGGCGCGATGTCGAGCAGCAGCCCGCTCAGGCCCAGCGTCTCCAGCCGCGCGGCCAGTGCGTCGGCGGCCCGCCGGTGCCCCGGCACGTACAGCACGGACCGTCCGCTCGCGTTCGCCTCGGCGACGACGGCGGCCAGCGTGCCCGCGACGTCCGACCCGACGGGCGCGTCCACGAACAGGTGGCTGCCGCTCGCGAGAGCATCCACGACGTGCCGCTGGTGCGGGTCCAGGTCACCGACGCCGCGCTCGTGCGCCGGGTCGGCATCGCCCACCCGGGACTCCGGGAGCTCCACCTTGCCGAGCTTCGTCACCGAGCCGTCCACACCGCCGAGCGCCGAGACCACCTCGTGCTCGCCCAGGGTCGGGGCCAGCTCGTCGAGGTCGTCGACGAGCACCTGCCCCGGATGCACGAACGTGCCCACCAGCACCCGGCGGTCCAGCTGGAACTCGCCCAGCACCGCCGACCCGAGGCTCGCGACCCGGTCCAGCACGTCGGTCGGGTTGAAGCCGGCGATCGTGAACGTCGCCTTCGCCAGCGCGGCCGGGTCCAGCAGGGCGCCGTGGGCGCGCAGCGTGCGCGCCACCACCGGGTTGATCTCGGCGGTGGCATCGAGCGTGATGTCGAAGTCGCCCTCGCCGTCGCTGCGCGGCGTGAGCATGACGGGCCGCAGGATGACGGGCGCGCGCACCACGCGCGGCTCCTGCTTCCCCTCGTCGTCCGACGGCGCGACGGGCCGGCCGGTGGGCATCGCCAGCGTCACGATGGGGACCGAACCCGTGAGGGCCGGGGCGTCGGCGGGGCTGTCGGCGGAGTCCGGCTCCGGCGGGACGACGCTCGCCGGGCTGAGCGCCCGGGTGATCGCCTCCATGTCGTTCGCGTCCGCGCCGGGAGCCGGGCGCTCGGTCCAGGTGGCGACGCCGATCGCCAGGTAGGTGGGTGACACCCCGTAGCGCTGCGCGTGCTCGGCGGAGCGCGCCGCGACGGCCCGTGCCCGACGGCGGGCGGCCGGGAGCGCACCCGGCTCGCGCACGAGGTTGGACAGGCGAGTGGGACGGCCGGCGAAGAGCTGAGCGACGCCCGACGGGTGCGCCGCCGAGAGGTCGATGACGGCCTCGCCCAGCAGTCCGACGTCGGCCAAGGAGGATCCTCCCGCCAGCCGGACGAGCCCGGCGCGCCAGCGCGCGACCGACTCGGTCATGGGGTCACGGGCACCGTCCGACGTGGACCCCGGTGCCGCCGGCGCGGCCAGCTCGGCGGCCGGGTCCTCTGTCTCGTCCCGCAGCGCGGCCGAGAGCTCCTCGGACAGGTCGGCCGAGTTCTCGGAGGCGGCTGCGGTCTGGCGGCGTGCAGCGTTCACACCAGCACGCTAACCGCGCGCCGTCCGCAAGGGTCGGACGCCACGCCGCGCGACACGCCGGGGCAGCAGGCCCCCGGCGTGTCGGGGGCATGCAAGAGCCCCTCCGGCAGGGGGTCCGAAGGGGCTTCGCAGACGGGCCAAACAGCCCGACGGGGTATGACGGTGCGCACCGCGCAGGGGGCGGGCGATGCGCACCGTCTTGTGAGAGTCTGCACCTGTTCCCGGCGGACGTCAACACCGACTCGGACGATCGTCCAAGTACTCGGACGTGCCGAAGTAAAACGTTATTGAAGTTTCGCGCCACGCCCCGTCCAGGGCCCTTTTTTCCGCAGCATTCCGCCACTCCCGCGCCCCGCGACCGCCGAGCGGCCGACGACGCCCCGACGCGCCTCCCGGCGGCCCGAAAACGACTTCCGGCGTCGACGATCTCACCCGCTCAAGGCGGCCCGATCCCGTCGTGGAAAAAAGCCTGGACACCAGATCTAGACTCGAACGTTTGTGAGCGCACTCGTCGAGGCTGTCTTCCCCCGCCGGCTGGGCCGGCCGTTCCGCTGGCTCGTCTCCGCCTCCTGGACCAGCAACATCGGCGACGGCATAGCACTCGCCGCCGGGCCCCTGCTCGTCGCGTCGCAGACCGATAGCGCCTTCCTCGTCGCGCTCGCCGCGATGCTCCAGCGGCTGCCGTGGCTCGTGTTCGGGCTCTGGGCGGGTGCGCTGGCCGACCGCCTGGACCGCCGCGTCGTCGTCATGGCGGCGAACACCATCCGGGCCGTGGTCATCGCCGTACTGTGCGTCTTCATCGCCACCGGAACCGTGAGCATCGGCATGGTGCTCACCGCGATGTTCCTCTACGGCGTCGCGGAGGTCTTCGCCGACACCACGCAGCAGACCCTCCTGCCCACCCTGGTGCCGTCCGCCGACCTCGGCACCGGCAACCAGCGCCTGCAGGCCGGATTCCTCACGGCCAACATGCTCGTCGGCCCGCCGCTCGGCGCCTTCCTGTTCGCGGCCGGCATGGTGTGGCCGTTCGCGGCGCAGGTGGTCTGCGTGGCGTTGGCGGTCATGCTGGTCTCGCGCATCGCCGCCCCGCCCGGTACCTCGTTCACCACCGTGCGCGACGCCGACAGCCACATCCGCAAGGACATCGCCGAGGGCCTGCGCTGGGTGTGGCAGCACCCGCCCGTGCGAACGCTGAGCGTCGTGATCCTCGTCTTCAACATCACGTGGGCCGCACCGTGGGGCGTGCTGGTCAAGTACTCGCTGGACCACCTGCACATGAGCGAGGTCGGCTACGGCCTGCTCACCACGGCGAGCGCGGTGGGCGGCATCGTGGGCATATTCGTGTACGGCTGGCTGGAGCGGCACGTGAACCTCGCGACGCTCATCCGCGTCTGCCTCACGCTGGAGGTGCTCACGCACGGGGCGTTCGCGCTGACCACGACGGGCTGGGTGGCGATCGCCATCATGTTCGAGTTCGGCGTCTACGCGTTCGTCTGGGGCACGGTGTCGACGACGGTCCGGCAGCGCGCGGTGCCCAAGGAGTTCCAGGGCCGGGTGGCGTCGATCAACATGATCTGCGTGTTCGGCGGCCTCGTCCTGGGGCAGGGCATCGGCGGCGTCATCGCGGAGAACTGGGGCCTCGTGGCCCCGTGGTGGTTCGCCTGCGCGGGCGCCGGCGTCACGCTCGTGCTGGTGTGGAAGTCCCTGTCCCACGTAGCCCACGCAGGCTCCGCGAGGTAGAAAGGACTGGCTGGTCAGCGGGTTTTGACGATCGGGATCGAGCCCGTCTCCGTGTACTCGCGCATGCGCTTGCCCACCGTCGACTGGCTGACGCCGACCTCCTCGGCGATCTCCCGGTACGTCCGACCCTTGGTCCGCAGGTCGAGCATGCGTTCGGCGTCCTGCGTGCCGAGCTGTGTGTTCCGCCGGGGCGCGCGTCGTCGGGGAATCGCATCCCGGACCTTCGCCGTGGCGTGGGCCGCCGCCTCGGCGGGCTCCGCGGGCACGCCGGCGGGCTCCGCGACCGGCACGTCGGCAGCGGGCGCCCGGTCAGCAGACGCCTCCGCCGGGTCGGCCTCGGGACCCGGTGCCCGCTCGGTCACGCCCTGGCGCGGCATGTCGAGGGCGGCACTGCGCCGCGCGGGGCGACTCCCCGCGCCCTCCGCGAACCCGTCGAACACTCCACCGTCGTCGTACGAGTCGGCACCGTACGAGTCGGCACCGGACCCGGCCCGTCCGGCGAGCTCCGCTTCGCCCGCACGGGCCCGTCCGCCGAACTCCGCGGCCACCGCATCGGCCGCGCGCCTCTCGTAGTCGGGAACGCCGAACCCGGCGTCGGCCCGAGAGTCGGCCCGCGCATCGCCCCGCGTGTCCGTCGCCCGGCCGTCCACCGGCGAGTCGGTCAGGATTCCCGTCAGCCGCTGGCGGTCGGCGAGGTGCAGGCGGGCGACGTCGGCGGTGCCGTCCCCGACAGCGGCCAGCGCCTCGCACCAGGCGGCGACCTGCGCGCGCATCTCCGTGGGCGGCACGGTGCGCAGCGCCACGGAGCGGGCCCGGCGTCGTCCGGCCTCGGCCCGCGCGAGCCGGCGACGGGCGAGCCGCGACCCGTCGTTCAGGCTCTGCGCCCGGAACAGGTCCTCCGTCGTGAGGAACAGCGCGTGCATCCGCGCTGACTGCCGCATCGCCGACCAGGACGTGCCGGTGGCGAGGTGCCGGTCGCCGATCAGCGCCAGGTGCCACATGAGTGCGGCGAGCAGGGGCACGATGAACCGGAACAGGACGGCGCCTACCGGGTGGCCGATGTACGCCTCGTGCCACGCGGCGAACACACCCGAGGCGGACGAGAGTGCCCAGGTCAGCGCCAGCAGGGTCCCGCCCGGCCGGTTGTCCCGCGCGGCCTCGCGGGCCAGCAGGGCGACCGTGACGAGGGACAGCTCGAAGACACCGGCGGTCGCATAGGCGGTGCCCTGGTTCATCGCGAGGACGTCGATGCCGAACTGGACCATCGCCAGGTACGCGGACCCGGTCGAGATGAGGGCGACGGATATCGCGCCGGTGAGGACCAGACTGCGGGAACGGCGCGTCGGGACGGTCGTGACGGGGAACGTCCGGTCGGCGGGGGCCACGGGGATCTCTCCTTGGTCGAGGACTGTCGGGCGAGGATATCGAACAACAGTTCGGATGCCCAGGGATGGGCGAACACTAAGATATCGGACATGTGTGACGGCCCGGTATCGTCCGTGGCTCGACTGCGCCCGGCGTCCGCCCCAGGGGACGATCAACGGGGGACGATGGACTCGGCAACGTCACCGGTGACGGCGACACAGGTTCACGGAGGGGAAGACATGTCACACATGCAGGACGGGTTCGCGACCGGCCCGGAGCCGCGCCGTCGGCCCGCCGCGTGGGCCTGGTGGCTGGCGGGCCTCCTCGCACTCGCGCTTGCCGCGACGGGCCTGTGGATCGGCCTGCGGCCCGACACCGGTAACAGCGCGACCCCGCTCACGGTCACGTCGCCGAGCCCGACGCCGTCGGTGAGCCCGTCGCGATCGGCCAGCCCTACCCCGCCGCCGCCTGAGCCGAAGCCCGCCGCCTACGAGCTGGCCGCCCTGCCTCGGCCGGCTATCGACGGAATCCTCCCGCGCGAGCTGCCGCACGCCAAGATCGACACCCTGCGCGGCCTGCCGGGTTCGGTGGCGGCGCCGCGGTCACTCCGCATCCCGGTCTGGCCCCGCCCTGACGTGACCAAGAAGCCCGTCCTCGCCCTCGAGTCCGTCTATTACGACGCCGATGCCCGGTGGCTCGTGCTGGAACGCCGGCCCGGCTGGGTCAAGGTGCTCGTCCCGTACGGACGCGGCGCCCTGCCGTCGCACGATCCCGAGCAGGTCAACGGCTCGGCGGGCTGGCTGCGCGCGAGCGACGTCGTACTGCGGAAGGAGAACCGGTCGGTGGTGGTCGACCTGTCAGACCGGACGTTGACGATCAAGCACGCCGACGGCACGACCGCCCGGATGGCCGCCGCCGTCGGCGCTCCCGCCACGCCGACGCCGCGCGGCCTCACCCAGGTCTTCACCGTCACCGAGGCGGTGAACACGGGGCTGTCCGTGTTCCTGTCCATGCAGAGCGAGTCTCTCGACGGCTTCTACGGCACCAACTACGCCGCCACCGCCATCCACGTGGGCGTCGACCAGGGCCTGGCGGTGAGCAACGGCTGCGTCCGGCTCACGAGCGCGGACTTCGAGCAGCTCACCGGCCTGGACCCGGGCGTCCCGGTCCTGATCAGGGACTGACGGCTTTGTTGTGAGCGTGATCGTTGCGCCTAAACCGGGCATGAAGACGCAACGATCACGCCCACAACAAAAGGGGGTCAGGCTGCCGGGCAGGGGGCCTCCGCCGCCTTGCGGAAGCAGCCCACGAAGTGGCCGGGCGCGTACTCGACCAGACCGACGCCGTCCGGCACCTCGCCTGGTGCCGACCCTTCGGCCGAGGCCGCCTCCTCGCCGAGCGACCGGCCCTGCGCCGCGGCCGCCTCGTGGTACAGGCACCGCCCCGCCAGACGACGGGTGCGCTCCGCCTCCTCGGCCTCGACCTCCTCCCACGTCCGGTCCAGGTGCGGCACCGAGGCCAGGAGGTCGCGCGTGTAGGGGTGCAGCGGGTCGTCGAAGACGGCGCTCGTGTCGCCCCGCTCCACCACGCGCCCCTTGTAGAGGATGACCACCCGGTCGGACACGTAGTTGCCGAGCGAGAGGTCGTGCGTGACGAACAGGATCCCCAGGCCGCGACCCTTGAGCTCGCCCAGCAGGTTGAGCACGTCGATCCGGGTGGAGGCGTCGAGCATGGAGATGACCTCGTCCGCGACCAGCAGCTCGATGTCGAGCAGCAGGGCGCGCGCGATGAGCAGGCGTTGCAGCTGCCCGCCGGAGAGCTGGTGCGGATACTTGCCGAGGATGTCGTCCGGCTCGAGCGTCACAGCGGCCAGCGCGTCCTCCAGCCGCGAGCGCCACTCGCCGCCGGAAACCTTGGGGAAGTAGGACTGCCGCAGGGTCTCGAACGTGCGGTCCACCTTGTAGATGGGGTTGAACGACGAGAACGGGTCCTGGAAGACGCCCTGGACCTTGCGGTAGTAGTCGCGACGGGCGCGGAAGCCGAGCTTGGTGACGTCGCGCCCGTCGAACGTGATGGTGCCGCCCGTGGAGTCGAGCAGGTGGAGCACCATCTTGCCGATCGTCGACTTGCCGCTGCCGGACTCCCCGATGAGCGACACGACCTCGCCGCGCTGCACGTCGAGGCTGACCTGCCGCACGGCATGCAGATCGGAGGTGCCGAAGGTGCCGGTCTTGTAGACCTTGTCGAGCTGGTTGAGGGTCAGCATCAGCTCACCGCCCAGCACGCGACGTGGTGGCCCTCGGCCACCTCGCGGAAGGGCGGGGCCTCGGCGCACTTGTCGTGCGCCAAGGGGCAGCGGTCGCGGAAACGGCAGCCGGCGGGCGGCTCGAGGAGCGACGGCGGCCGCCCCTCGATCCCTTCGAGCTGCTGCTCCTCGTACCGGTCGCCGACCTTGGGCAGCGCCCCGATCAGCATCTTCGTGTACGGGTGCAGGGGTTCGCTGATGATCGTCCGGGCGGGGGCCTTCTCGGCGAGGTGGCCCGCGTACATGACGAGGATGGTGTCGGCGACCTGGAACAGCACGGAGATGTCGTGCGTGATGACGATCATCGACTTCACGAACCCGTGGTCCCGGAATTCGACGAGCGCGCGGGCGACCGCCTTCTGGGAGGACACGTCGAGCGCGGAGGTCACCTCGTCGCCGATCAGCAATGACGGGTTCAGCAGGGTGGACAGCACGAGCACCACGCGCTGCTTCATGCCCCCGGACAGCTCGATCGGGTAGCGCCCCAGCACGTCGGTCTCCAACCCGACGAGCTTGAGCCGCCGTTCGAGCTCGGGCAGCACCTCGGCGTACCGGACGCTGTGCGCCGAGAGCAGGTCGCGGATCATCCGGCCGATCTTGCGGGTCGGGTTCATGGCCGACATCGCGTACTGCGGGATGAGCGATACCTCGCGGTAGCGATGCCGGTTCATGGCGTTGTCGTCGGACAGCGGCAGCTCGTCGTCGTCCAGGACCACCGTGCCGCCCACGTGCTTCATGCGCGTGTCGAGGCGGATCAGGGCCTTGCCGAGCGTCGTCTTGCCGCAGCCGGACTCGCCGGCGATGCCCATGATCTCGCCGTCCGCCACCTCGAAGGTGACGCCGTCGAGGGCCTTCACGTCGCCGCGGCGGGTGCGGTAGTAGACCCGGAGGTCGGTCACGGAAAGGGCCATCACATCTCCCGCAGCTTGGGGTTGAAGACCTCGTCGAGGCCGACGTTCATGATGTAGAGGGAGCCCACGATGAGCGTGATCCCCAGCCCCGGCGGGATGAACCACCACCACAGACCCAGATGGAGCGCACTCCACTGCACGGCCTGGTTCATCATCAGGCCGAGCGACATGGCGTTGGTCGGCCCGAGCCCGATGAAGTCCAGCGACGCCGCCGTCAGGATGGACCCGCCGAACAGCAGCACGAACGTCATGAAGAGGTAGGAGTACATGTTGGGCGCGACCTCGCGCCGCAGGATCGTGCCCACTCCCACACCGGACAGCCGCGCCAGATCGATGAAGTCGCGCGAGCGCAGGGACAGCGTCTGCGACCGCACCGCGCGCGCCACCCAGGGCCAGCTGAACACGCCGATGTACAGCGCCTGCATCGGAACGCTCCGCACGCCGAGGTAGGCGTTGATGATGATGAGCACCACGAAGCCAGGGATCACGAGCACGACGTTCGTGAGCATGTTGAGCAGCTCGTCGATCAGCCCGCCGCGATAGCCCGCGACGAAACCGATGGTCATGCCGATGACGGCGGCGACACCACCGCCCAGCAGGCCCACGAGGAACGTGGACCGCAGGCCGGCGACGAACTGCGCGAAGACGTCCTGCCCGAACGTCGTCGTTCCGAACGGGAAGTCCGCCGACGGCGGCGCCATGGGCGGCCCCGCGTAGTCCATCGGTGCGTACCGCAGGAACGCCGGCCCGATCAGGCCCAGGAGCAGGAACCCGAGCACCACGACGGCGCCGATCAGGACCTTGGGGTTGCGCAGCGCGAAGTACAGCGTCTCGCGCACGTCTCCCCCGGGTTTGCGGCCCGACGTCGTCGGGCCGGCCACACCGGGCTGGTCGCTCGCCTCGGTCCCGGGTCCCGCTACCGGTTGTGTCGCCGTCATGTGGTTCTCCTCATGCGGTAGCCCCCGTCAGTCCGGTCCGCGTGCGGGGGTCGACCAGCACGTAGACGATGTCGATGATGAAGTTGGCCAGGAGCACGCCGATCACCACGAACAGCAGGGTGCCCTGCAGCAGGAAGAAGTCCTGGTTCTGGATGGCGGACAGCACGAGCTTGCCCAGGCCCGGGTACGCGAACACGATCTCGGTCACCAGGGCGCCGCCCAGGATCGTTCCCAGCTGCAGCGCCAGGCCCGTGATCTGCGGCAGCATCGCGTTGCGGAACGCGTACTGCCGAATGAGCCGCTTCGGCGCACCGAGCGCTGCGAGGTAGTTCGCGTAGTCCGACTCGAGCTCGTAGATGATCAGGTTCCGCATGCCGATCGCCCAGCCGCCGAGCGCGACGAGGAACAGCGACAGGAACGGCAGCACCCAGTGCTGCAGCAGGTCCCAGGCGAACGACCACGACCACTGCGGCACCAGGCCGAAGTCGTAGCCGCCCGCCACGGGGAACCAGCCGAGCGCCACGCCGAAGCCCCACGCGAGCAGGATCGCCAGCCACATGTACGGCATCGCCGTGACCAGGTAGCCGACGGGCAGGGCCACGTTGTCGAGCCAGCGGCTGCGCGCCGCCATCGCACCCACGCTGTTGCCGACCACCCAGCTGAGCAGGATGGCCGGGATCATGATGCCCAGCGTGTACGGGACGGCGTCGAGCACGACCTGGCTCACCGGCGCGGGGAACAGCCACACGCTGGTGCCCAGGTCACCGCGGAACAACGAGCCCCAGTAGTTCAGGTACTGCTGCCAGATCGGCAGGTCGAGCCCGAACATGCGCTCGTAGTACTGCGTCATCGACGCGATCGTCTCGGGGTGCTGCACGGCCGCGCGGGCGACCATCCGCTGCACCGGATCTCCCGGCATGAGCCGGGGGATCAGCCAGTTCAGCGTGACCGCGACGACGAACGTCAGGCCATAGACCAGCGTCTTGCGGGCGAGATAACCGCGCATACGTCAGGAGGCCGGCTCGAGGGCGAGGAGTGCGTTCAGGCCGCCCATCTGCACGTAGTTGTTCCACATCACCGGGAAGTACGCGTCCTCGCGTCCCTCCTTGGGCCAGTTGGTCCACTGCGACTCGTTGTACTGGGCCCAGGCGCCGTTGTACCAGAGCGGGATCGCCGGCAGGTCGGTCATGAACTTCTCCTGGACCTGCGACAGGGTCTCGGTGAACTCCGGCGTGCCGCTCTCGGTGCGTGACAGGTCCTCCACCAGGTTCCACGCCTCGTCGTTCTCGTACCGGCCGAAGTTTCCCGCCAGCATCTGCTCCTGGATGGGCTGGTAGAACGCGTAGTTGTAGTAGGTCCAGGGCGTGTTGCTGATGCCCGCGTTGCCGTTGATCAGCAGGTCGAAGTCACCGGTGGCCCGGGCGTCGTCCACGGCGCCCGCGTCCGGGAAGTCGGCGGTCACCTTGATGCCGACGGCGGAGGCGTCCTCCGCGATCACGCGCGCCGACTCCATCCAGTCCGTCCAGCCCGCGGGGACGATCAGCTTGAGGTCGATCGGCTCGCCGTCCGGCGTCTCGACGAACCCGTCGCCGTCGGTGTCCTCGTAGCCGCCGTCGGCCAGGATCGACTTGGCCTCCTCCGGGTCGAACGTGAAGCCGTGCTCGGCCGCGACGTCCTCGTCGTAGTACTCCTCGAACGCGGGCACCAGGCCGGAGGGGTGGGCCTTCGACACGAGGCCGCCGTACGCGTTCGCGACGATCTTGTCGACGTCGATCGACCGGGCCAGCGCCTGCCGGAAGTCGACGTCGTCCATCGGCGCGCGCGTCTGGTTCGGGATCAGGTTCGCCGACGCCGCCGCCAGCATGTACGGCTCACCGTCGTAGTAGGTGCTGACCGAGCCCTGGTCCACGAGCGTGTTGACGCCGGGCAGGAAGTTGTTGCTCAGGTCGAGGCTGCCGGACAGCATCAGGCCCAGCGCCACCTCGTTGGAGGTGTTCACGACGTCGACGATGTACTTCATCGGCATCTCGAGGCCGAGCTCGCTCTTGGCCCACCAGTCGTCGTTGCGCTCCCAGACCATCCGGTCCTGCCCGACGGCGGAGAACTTGAACGCGCCGGACCCGACCGGCTTCTCGTTCGGGTTGGACAGCAGCTCCTCGTCCGACCAGTCCCCCATGATGTGCTCCGGCAGCACCATGTTGCTGTAGAGCCAGTTGTCCCACTCCTGGTAACGGGGGTCGGAGAACGTGAACTCGACCGTCGTGTCGCTGGTGGCCTCGGCCTTGTCCAGCCACGTCCAGAGGTTGCTCCACGGCACGGACTCGACCTTGCCGAGCTCGGCGGTGAAGACGACGTCGTCGGCGTCGAGCGTCTCGCCGTCCTGCCAGGTGAGCCCCTCGCGGAGCGTGAGCTCGTAGGTGTCGTCGTCGGTCCATTCGCCGCCCTCGGCGAGCCAGGGCTTCAGCTCGAGGGTGATCGGGTCGAACTGGAACAAGGGCTCGTAGAGCAGGCCGCGAGCACCCGTCGCGTGCCCCGCCCCGGGAATCGGGTTCCAGGACGACGGCGGACCCCACTGGGTACCACTCGTGAAGACCGTCTCCTCGCGGGGGTACTCGCCCACGAGCTCGGTCGCCGCGTCCATACCTTCGGCGGACGCATAGGGGTTGGCCGCGGGCGTGGGCGCGCTCCCACCACCGCCGGAGCAGGCGGCGAGCAACAAGCCCGCGGCCGTGGCCGTCGCCAGGGCCAACGTGCCCCGAGACCTGGTCTGTCGAAGGAACATCGTCGATCCTCTCGTCCCGCCCACACGGTCGTTGTGCGGACCCGCGCACCGTTACGCCTGGTTGGTGAGCATCGTTCCCGCCCCGAGAGGAATTGGTCAAGGTTTGTGAGCTATGTTGCGCAATCGACACCTTCGCCCGGGTCGGCGCTTCGCGTGCAGCCTCTCCCGATCCGGGGCTTCGCGCGCAGGGCGGCGGGGACGTTAGGCTGTGTGCGCCGGTCCGGGTCCTGCCCGGCGCCGGTCTCGCTCCTCCCGCCAGGAGGCGCGAGCGCCTGTAGCTCAGTGGATAGAGCACCGCTCTCCTAAAGCGGGTGTCGGCAGTTCGAGTCTGCCCAGGCGCACTTCGTCGGCTGCCCCTCGTCCTGCCGAGGTAGAACCAGGGCGAGGTAGAACCAGGGCGAGGTAGAACCAGGGCGAAGTAGAACTGTGGCGAGATGGAACGGCAGCGTGGCTGCGGTTCCATCTCGCCACAGTTCTATCTCGCCCTGGTTCTACTTCGGCGGGACGGATGGGAGGGTCAGGGCGTTGGCGCGTCGGTCAGAGGATGGCGCGCAGGAACTCCTGGGTCCGCTCGTGGGACGGGGACGTGAAGATCGTCTCGGGGTCGGCCTCCTCGACGATCTTCCCGCCGTCGAACATCAGCACGCGGTTCGAGACCTCGCGGGCGAACTGCATCTCGTGCGTGACGATCAGCATCGTGATGTCCGTGGTCTCGGCGATGTTCCGGAGCACACCGAGCACATCGGCGACGAGCTCCGGGTCCAGCGCGGAGGTCACCTCGTCGAGCAGCAGGATGTCCGGCTCCATGGCCAGGGCCCGCGCGATCGCGACCCGCTGCTGCTGTCCGCCGGACAGCTTGGTGGGGCGCTCGTCGCGCTTCTCGGCCAGCCCGACCTTGTCGAGGAGCGCCTCGGCGTCGGTGATGGCCGCGGCCTTGGACTTGCCGAGCACGTGGATCGGCGCCTCGATGATGTTCTCCAGCACCGTCATGTTGGGGAACAGGTTGAACTGCTGGAACACCATCCCGACGCGACGCCGCACCAGGCTGCGTCGCTTCTCCGGGATGGCAACCCGCTTGTCGCCGCGCATCTCGTGCGTGTACGGGTCTCCGTCGACGAAGATCAGGCCGCCGTCCGCCTCCTCCAGCGTCATGAGCAGACGCAGGATGGTGGTCTTGCCGGAGCCCGACGGGCCGATCAGCGTGACGCGGTCACCCTGGGCCACCGAGAAGTCGAGGCCGTCGAGGACCGTGTTGTGCCCGAACTGCTTGACGACCCCGCGGAACTCGATGGCGGGGGTGGTGTCGTTCTCAGGCAAGGCGGTTCTCCAATCGGCGGACGAGCAGCGAGGTCGGGTAGCTCACCAGCAGGAACAACAGGCCGACCAGGGTGATCGCCTCGATGTAGCGGAAGTTGTTGGCGCCGTACTGCTGCGCGGCGGTGTACATCTCGACCACGGCGATGGCGAACAGGAACGGCGTCTCCTTGAACATGGAGATCGCGTAGTTCCCCAGTCCCGGCAGCGTGTTGCGGATCGCCTGCGGCAGGATGACGGCGCCCCAGGTGCGCGAGCGCGGCAGGTCGAGGGCGATGGCCGCCTCCCACTGCCCCTTCGGCACCGCATCGATACCGGCGCGGTACACCTCGGACATGTACGTCGCGTAGTGGATGCCGAGCACCACACACCCGACGGCCAGCGACGGGAACTGCGTGAACAGCAGGTTCGCGAAGACGAACTGTACCAGCAGCGGCGTCGACCGGATGAACTCGACCAGGAAGCCGATCGGCATGGTGACGACACGCAGGCCGGACCGACGGACCACTGCGACGATCAGGCCCAGTACGGAGGCGATGACCATGCCGACCACGGTCGCGAGGACAGTGATCCGCAGACCGTTGAGCAGCTCGGGGAGCACAGCCGCGGCGTGCTCCCAGCTCCAGGCTGCTTCGTTCATGCTCGGTCACCTCCCTTCGACGCGGTCGACGCCGGAGTTCCGGCACCGACATCGGCAGTGGTCTGCACGGGTGCCAGGCGCAAGACCTCACGCAGCGAAGGCCCCGCGCCCAGCCGGTTCTTCGCCCGCACCTCGAGAGCGTTCATGCCCAGCGTGAGCAGGTAGGCGACCGCGAAGTAGAGCAGCAGGCCGACGGTGTAAGAGAACACTGTCTCCGACGTCCGCTCGCGCAGCTCCTCGGTGAAGAAGTTGAGGTCATGCAGCGAGATGTACGCCGCCAGGGCGGAGCCCTTGACGAGCTGGATCAGCAGGTTGGTGAACATCGGGATCATCAGCGGCCACGCCTGCGGCATGATCACCCGGCGCATGCGGTGCACAGGGCCCAGGTCGAGCGCTACGGCCGCCTCCCACTGCCCCTTCGCGACCGAGTTGATCGAGCCGCGCACGACCTCGGAGGCGTACGCCCCGTAGTTGAGCCCGAGCGCGAGGATGCCGCACGCCAACGGGTCCAGCTCGACGTAGAACGGCGGAAGCGGCAGCACGTAGTACAGCCAGAAGATCTGCACCACCAGCGACGTGCCGCGGAAGAACTCCACGACCACCCGGGACGGCACGCGCGCCCACTTCGTGCGGGCACGCGAGCCGAAACCCAGGGTGAACGCGATGAGCAGCGCGAGCACCGCACCGCCGAGCGTCAGCTCGAGCGTGACGAGAATTCCCTCACCGAGCTGCGGCAGCAGTTCAACGAGCTGTTGAAGGTTGTCCGACACGAGCTCGGTCAGCCGTCCAGGCCGAGCTCCGGAGCCAGCTCCTCGGCCACCGCGTCGAGGTCACCCTCACAGAGCTTCTCGGTGGTCAGGCCCTCCACGGGGTACTCGGCCTCCGTGAAGCCGAACGGCTCCACGATCTCCAGCCAGCGCTCCTTGTCGGAGACGATCTCCGCGAGCTTCTCGTTGTAGGCGTCGCGCAGCTCCTCCTCACCCTGCGGGAAGACCTCTGCGCCGGCACCGATCTGCGGCACGCCGTCGATCTCGGCCACGAACGAGTCGGTGACCTCGACCGGGGCATCGGTCTTCTCCGCAAGAGTCCTCAGCGAGATACCCGTCAGGGCCAGCGCGTCGGCACGACCGGACGTGACGGCATCCAGGCCGTCCTGGGCGGCGCCGACCTCGATCTTCTCGATGTCGAGCTTGTCCGCGTAGCCGGACTCGACTGCCCCGCTCAGCACGGCGAGTGTGACGCCCGCCTCCTGAGCGGACTGCATGTCGGTCAGGTTGTCGGGGTTGCCCTCCGGCACCATGAACGCGGTGGTGTACATGATCTCGGGCTCGGAGAACAGGGCCTCGCTGCAGCGCTCGGGCAGGATGGACATGCCGGCGCTGACGGTGTCGTAACGGCCGGCGGCCAGACCCGGGATGAGGGAGTTCCACTCGGTCTGGACGCCCTCGACGTTCTCGACGCCGAGCTCGCCGAAGATCTCGCGGTCCAGGGCGATGGTGGCGCCGGTCAGGTCGCCGCCGTCCTCATAGCTGTAGGGCTCCTCGCCGTTGAACGCGACGGTGACGGAGCCGTCCTCCTGAAGTTGCTCGAGCGTGCTGGCGCCATCTTCACCGCCGGCGTCGGGGGCCGTCGATGTGCACGCGGCCAGCGCTACCAGGGTGAGTACTGACCCTGCAGCAAATACGGCTCGGCGGAGCGGGCGGACGCTTGATGTAGACATGGTTCCCTTCACGCCACCCGGCGCGTAGTGCAAAGCCTGGGTGGGCTGGAGTTCACGGACGACTCGCAACCGTAGCGCGACTCGGACATTCAGACAATCTAGCGTTCGACATTAGGATTGTCTACAATCTGCAAGTTCACCCGGCCGGCTGGTCCCGCACCCAGCGGGACGCCACGAAGACGCCCGCGCACCGGGAGATGATGTCGTCATCGACGTGCGCTCACGGAAGGAGCACCGATGTCCCACCCGCCGCGGGCCACTCTGGCGACCGCCCCGTCCTTCTCGCGTGTGACGCGTCCCTCGACCGTCGACCTGATCCAGGCGGAGCTGCGGAACGCTGTCTACGCCGGGGTGCTCGCCGTCGGCTCGCCGATCCGGGAGGTCGAGGTGGCGGCCCAGCTCGGCGTGAGCCGCGGCCCGCTGCGCGAGGCCGCCCAGCGCCTGGTCCAGGAGGGGCTGCTCATCGCGACGCCGGGGCGCGGGATGCGGGTGGCGACCATCAGCCCGGAGCGGCTGCCGGCGCTGTACGAGGCGCGCAAGTCGGTGGAGACCACCGCGGCGCGCCTGCTCGTGCGGTCGGGGACGGACGTGGCGATCACCGGCGTCCGCCACGCGCACGACGAGCTCGTCGCCGCGAACCGCACGGGAGACGCGCGCCGGGTCGGCGGAGCCGACCTCAACCTGCACTGGGCGCTCGTCGCCGCTGCCGGCAACCCGTGGCTGACCCGGTGGATGACGACGCTGATCGTCGAGGTGCGGATGGCCACGTTCACCGTGAGCGACGAGTACGTGGTGCGCAAGGACACCGCCGAGGCGCACGCCGTCATCGTTGAACGCCTGGAGGCGCGCGACGAAAAGGGCCTGGTCAGGGCCATCACGACGATGCTCGACGGCGCCGTCGCGCGGCTGCTGGGCCAGGACCAGAAGCCCGTCGAGACCCTCGAGGAGCCGGCCGACGTGCCGGAGATCACGCTCGGTCCGATCGACGCCCCGGACGAGCCGTAGCGCTCCTCCGCCGGCGACGCTCGTCGAGCTTGTCGAGACCTGGCATCCACGCGCGCGAGGTCTCGACAAGCTCGACCACTCCGATCAGTGGCGTCAGGTATTGCCGCCGGTTGTGACCACGGGTTTCGGTTCCCCGTTCCCTCCGGGTGCGCCGTCTTCACCTTCGAGCCGGAGACCGGGACCCGGATGGTCACGAACCTCTCGGCGGCCAGACCGCGCCAGAGCGCGAGCATCGCCAGAACATCAGGGTGAGGATCGGCAGCCCGATCACCGTGATCACCTGCTGCGCCGCGACCAGACCGGCCCCCCGGCCAGCACGATCAGCGAGATGGCGACGACGCCCGAGTTTATTGGCCCGGGTATCGCCTCTCGTACCGGGCCAATGGGCACGCATGCTGCCAACGATCCGGTGGCACGTCTATCCCAGGAGGTACCTCCGGGCAACGATCGGGGCTCCGAGGACGCCGGTCAGACCCAGGCGGAGGGATCCGCGAGCACCCCTTGCAGCACCTCTCGCGCGCCGCCCGTGAGCGCCGCCTGCGGCCCGGCTTGCGCGGCCCTGACCTGCAGGTCCACGAACGGCGCGGCAAGCACGCGGTCGTCGAGCACGGCCTCGACGTCGGCCCGGAGCCACGGCAGCAGCTCGGTGTACGCGCCGCCCAGCACGATGGTGCCGACGTCGAGCAGGTTCACGAAGTCGGCCAGGGCCGAGCCGAGGGCGCGGCCGGCATCGGGCAGAGCAGCGCCCTCCGCGAGGTGGGCGACGAGCGAGTCCAGCGGCGCGTCCGCCGGCAGGCCCGCCGCGCGCATGATCGCCTCCTTGCCCGCGTACTGCTCCAGGCAGCCGAAGGCGCCGCACGAGCAGCGCGGGCCGGCCGGGTCGACGACGACGTGCCCGATCTCGCCGTTCCACCCGCGCTCCCCCAGGAACAGCTCGCGGTCGACGACGATCGCCGCGCCGATGCCGACGTCGCCCGAGACGAAGATGAAGGAGTCGGGCGCCGCGACGTCCGACCCTCCGGCCAGCTCCGCGAGCGCCGCGAGCTTGGCTTCGTTGGCGACCCGCACGTCGAGGTCGCCGAGCCCGAGCAGCGGTACCGGCTCGAGCGAGGACCACCCGAGGTTGGGCGCCACCTCGAGGAGGCCCGTGCGCGGGTCGACCAGGCCGGGCAGTGCCAGCCGGGCGCCGGCGACGGTCATGCCCTCGGCTGCGACGCCGTCCGATACCTCGCGGGCGAGCGCGCCGAGGCGGCCCAGCACCGCCGTCGGATCACTGTCGTGGAACGAGCCCGGGACCACCTGCTCGACCACGACGTCCCCCGTGAGATCGAGCACACGGGCACCCAGGTAGTCCACGTTCACCTCGAGCCCGAGGCCGACGACGGAGCGTGGGGCGGGGACGAGCGGGACCGCCGGCCGCCCGGCGCGTCCGCCGGTCACGGCGGGCAGCTCACGCACGAGCCCGGCGGCCACGAGCTGGTCCACCAGTGTCGACACGGTGGCCCGGGCCAGACCGGTCGCGGCGGCCACACCCGCGCGCGACAGTGGTTCGGGTACCTCGTACACCGCGCGCGCGACCAGCTCCAGGTTGCGTTCGCGCAGGGTGTGCTGACGGGCCGCACCTGGGCCCGTCCGCGTGGTGGTCTCGCGTGCGGTCCCGGCGGTGGTCACGCCTTGACTGTAGCCGAACCTCGCGTAATAGTTCAGTCGTACAACTAATGCGGCGCCGCATGCCGGGGCCGCCTCGATGAGGAGATCCCCGTGAGCGACATCAAGTACTCGTTCGGCCTGTGGACCGTCGGCTGGCCCGCCAACGACCCGTTCGGCACGGCGACCCGCCCCGACCTGGACCCCGCCGACTCGATCCGCAAGCTCGCGGATCTCGGCGCGGCCGGCTTCACGTTCCACGACAACGACGTCTTCCCGTTCGGGTCCGACGAAGGCACCCGCCAGAAGCACATCGACTCCGTCAAGAAGGCCGCCGCCGAGACCGGCATGGTCTGCACCACGGTGACGACCAACACCTTCACGCACCCCGTCTTCAAGGACGGTGCGCTCACCTCCAACAACCGTGAGGTGCGGCGCTTCGGCCTGCGCAAGGTGCTGCGCAACGTGGACCTGGCCGCCGACATGGGCGCCGAGACCTTCGTCATGTGGGGTGGCCGCGAGGGCGCCGAGTACGACAACTCGAAGGACCTCCACGCCGCGCACGCCCGCTACGCCGAGGGCATCGACACCGTCGCCTCCTATATCAAGGAGAAGGGCTACGGGCTCAAGATCGCCTTGGAGCCCAAGCCGAACGAGCCCCGTGGCGACATCTTCCTGCCGACGATCGGTCACGCCATCGCGCTGATCGAGTCGCTCGACAACGGCGACATCGTGGGCCTCAACCCGGAGACGGGCCACGAGCAGATGGCGGGCCTGAACTACACGCACGGCATCGCGCTGGCCCTGTACGTCGGCAAGCTGTTCCACATCGACCTGAACGGCCAGCACGGCCCGAAGTTCGACCAGGACCTCGTGTTCGGCCACGGCGACCTGCTGTCGGCGTTCTTCACGGTCGACCTGCTGGAGAACGGCTTCCCGAACGGCGGCCCGCGCTTCGACGGCTACCGCCACTTCGACTACAAGCCGTCGCGCACCGAGTACCTCGACGGCGTGTGGGAGTCGGCCAAGGCCAACATGGAGACCTACGACATGCTCGCGGCCAAGGCCGCGGCCTACCGGGCCGACTCCGAGGTGCAGGCAGCCTTCGAGCATGCCGGGATCTTCGAGCTGGGCCAGTCGACCCTCGCCGAGGGCGAGTCGTTCGACTCCTTCCTCGCCGAGGCCGACCCCGACGTCGACGCTCTCGCCGAGAAGGACTACGGCCTGGTCAAGCTGCACCAGCTCGCGCTGAAGCACCTGATCGGCTGACCACCCCACCCTCCACCCCATTCGTTGTGGGCGTGATCATTGCGCCTAAAGTGGACGCGCAGTCGCAAAGATCGCGCCCACAACGAACGCGCCTTACTCTCCTGGAGCATCGATGCCCCTCGTCGCCGGCGTGGACACGTCCACGCAGTCCTGCAAGATCGTCGTGCGCGACGCCGAGACCGGCACGCCGGTCCGCACCGGCTCCGCCAAGCACCCCGACGGCACGGAGGTGGACCCGCGGCACTGGTGGGACGCCTTCCAGGAGGCGGCCGCCGCTGCCGGCGGCTTGTCCGACGTCGCCGCGCTCGCCGTGGGTGGCCAGCAGCACGGCATGGTCGTGCTCGACGCCGACGGCAACGTCATCCGGCCCGCGCTGCTGTGGAACGACAACCGCTCCGCGCCGTCGGCCGAGGCCCTGATCGCCGAGCTGGGCGAGGGCAGCCGCGACGCGGGAGCCCAGGCCTGGGCCGACGCCGTCGGCTCCGTGCTCGTCGCCTCCCTCACGATCACCAAGCTGCGCTGGCTGCACGACAACGAGCCGGAGAACGCCGCCCGGGTGGCCGCCGTCGCGCTCCCCCACGACTGGCTGTCGTGGCGCATCGCGGGCTACGGGCCCGCGGGCGACCCGACAGCTCCGCTCGGGCCGCAGCTGGACAAGCTGTTCACCGACCGGTCGGACGCGTCCGGGACCGGGTACTACGACGCCGCAACCAGCCAGTACCGACCTGACCTGCTGGAACGCGCCCTGGGACGGGCAGACGTCGTGCTGCCGCGGGTGGTCGGCGTAGCCGAGGCGGGCGCCGTGGCGCACGCGAGCGTCGCGGGCTCGTCGGTGGACGGCGGCGCCCTCATCGGGCCCGGCGCCGGCGACAACGCCGGTGCCTCCCTCGGGCTCGGCATGACGCCGGGCGACATCGCCATCTCGATCGGCACCTCGGGCGTGGTCTCCGCCGTCGCGCCGAAGCGCACCGCCGACGGGTCCGGCGCGATCAACGGCTTCGCGGACGCGACCGGCAACGCGCTCATGCTCGCCGTCACGCTGAACGCCGCCCGGGTCCTGGACGCCGCCCGCGAGGTGCTCGACGTCGACTTCGACGGGCTGGCCGACCTGGCGCTGCAGGCCCCGCCCGGGTCCGACGGCCTCGTGCTCGTGCCGTACCTGGAGGGCGAGCGCACGCCCAACCGGCCCGACGCAACCGGCACCCTGCACGGGATCCGCCTCGCTACCTCGACCCGCCACCACCTGGCTCGCGCCTACATCGAAGGCATGCTGTGCGGGCTCGCGGACGGCCTCGACGCGCTGCGCGCGCAGGGCGTCTCGGTGGACCGCGTGATGCTGATCGGCGGTGCGGCGCAGTCTCCGGCCGTGCAGCAGATCGCCCCTCAGGTCTTCGGGCTGCCGATCGGCATCCCCGAGCCCGGCGAGTACGTGGCCGACGGCGCCGCACGCCAGGCCGCGTGGGTCCTCGCCTCCGCGGGCGACCCGGCGGCCGTGGCTCCGGCGTGGTCCACGACCATCGCCACGACCCTCGACGCCGACCCGAAGCCGGTGATCCGCGACCAGTACGCCGCGGTGCGTGACCTGACTGAAGCAAATTGACAAACTGACACTCACCCTCAGCCCTGATTTGTCTATTTGCCGCAGTGGAGGTGTCAGATTGACTGTAGAGGACAACGTCGCCACGGAGGCCATCAGCTCACTCGCCATCCGTGCGGCCGCGCTCGACATCGCCCTGCATACCGTCCAGGTGAGCGTCCGCGGCGAGCCCGTCGCGCGCGCCGTGAGCGAGCCGACCGGCCTCGACACGCCGCAGCGGATGTACTCGATCTCCAAGACGTTGACGGGCCTGGCGATCGGCCTCCTCGCGGACGAGGGCGCGCTGAGCCTCGACGACCCCGTCATGAAGCACTTCCCCGAGATGGGCCCTGTGCATCCGTGGCTCGAGGCCACGACGCTCCGGCACATGCTCGCCATGCGCGGACCGCACCGGTCCACCACATACAAGCGAACGGACGACAGCTGGCTGGAGTCCTACTTCCGCGTGCCGCCGACACACCCGCCGGGCACGGTCTTCACCTACGACACGAGCGCCTCGTACACGCTCGCCGCACTCGTGGAGCGACTGTCCGGCACCTCCCTCCCGGACTACCTGCGGCCGCGCCTGTTCGATCCGCTCGGCCTCAGCCCTGGCCTGCGGTTCCTCACCGGACCGGAGGGCATCGCCCACGGCGGCTCAGGGCTGATCTGCACCCCGCGCGACCTGCTGCGCCTGGCACACCTCCTGCTCGACGACGGCAACCACGACGGCGTCCGACTCCTGCCGACCGACTACCTCCGCGCCGCCACGAGCCCGCAGGCGGACACCGCCCTGCAGAACTCCGCCGCCGCGCTGCGTGGCGGCTACGGCTACCAGCTCTGGCTGCCCCGTCCGGGATGGTGGCTCATGTTCGGGCTCGGCGGCCAGCTCGTCTACGGCAACCCCGCCCGGGGGCTCGCGGTGACGGTCACCGCGGACTTCCAGGCTTGCCCGAGCGGCGACCGGTTCATCGACGACGTGATCGACCTGCTGATCGACCCGCTGGTCGAGGGGCTCGACGCCGGACGCGCCCTGAGCGGCGCGCACGACACCGCCGTCGAACTACCCTGGCCCGCGCCTCGTCACGTCGCCGCACACGCACGGCCCGTCGCCGAGCGCTACGCGAACGTCGTCGACGGCCGGGGCCCCGCCGAGCTCGTGCTCTCGCTGGACGACGGCGGCGGCCGACTGACCAGCGCCGGCGGCCCGGCCGGTGCCGACGGCCGTACCGCGGCCGGCTGGGACGTCGAGCTGCGGTTCGACCGTCCGGTACGGACCGTCGTCGACGACCAACCCGCCGTCGTCACCGCCGGTTGGACCAGTCCCGATATCTTGGACGTGCGCTGCTCGCTGCTCGGCGCCAACCTGACGACCTGGCGCACCCGCCTCGCCTGGGCACCGGACGACACCCTGTCCGTGCAGTCCCAGGTGTTCGGCGAAACCGCCGACCACGCTTGGAACTTCCACACGGCCTACCGCGCCGCGTCAGGTCCGGTTCTGCACGGGTAGCTCGAGTACCCGTCGGCCGAACCGAAGGTTGCACGGACGTCCAGATGCCGAACCGAAGCGACACGCCGGGGCATCACCGATACTCGGCGTGTCGTTTCGGTTCGGCGACGGTGCAGACGCGCAACTCTCGGTTCGGCGTCAGCCGCTCAGCCCGGGAAGGGCTCAGCCCTTGACCGAGCCGATCAGCGCACCCTTGACGAAATAGCGCTGGATGAACGGGTAGACAAGCAGCATCGGCAGCGTCGCCACGACGATCACCGCCATCTTCACGGACTGCGCCGGCGGCACGACGTCCACGACCGAGGCGTCCGCGTTCATCCCGCTCGCGACGATGACGATCTGGCGCAGCAACACCTGGATCGGCCACTTCGCGGAGTCGTTGATGTAGAGGATCGCGTTCTGGTAGGTGTTCCAGTAGCCGACGGCGTAGAACAGGCCGATGGTCGCGATCGAGGCGATCGACAGGGGCAGCACGATCCGCAGGAACACCCCGAGGTCGGAGCAGCCGTCGATGCGGGCCGCCTCCTCGAGGCTGTCGGGTATCGCCTGGAAGAAGCTGCGCATGATCACGAAGTTGAACGCGTTGATCGCCACGGGCAGGATCAGCGACCACAGCGAGTCGATGAGGCCCAGGTTCTGGACCACGATGAACGTCGGGATCATGCCGCCGCTGAACAGCATCGTGAAGATGACGAGAAAGTTGATCACCCGGCGCCCGCGCAGGTACGGCTTCGACAGCGCGTACGCCATGAACGAGGTGAGCAGCAGGCTCACGAAGGTCCCTACGGCCGTGACGAACACGGAGACGCCGAGCGCCCGGAAGATGGTCGGCGTCGACAGGATGTAGCGGTACGCGTCGAGCGTGAACGTCTCCGGGATGACGACGAAGGACCGCGTCGCGAGCTCGCCCGGCGTCGCGAGCGAGCTGCCCAGCACGTTGAGGAACGGCAGCACGCAGATCAGCGCGAACCCGCCGAGCACGAGGACGTTGACGACGCGGAAGACCCGCATCGCCGTCGTCGGCCGCCGGTAGCTGGCCTTGCGCTTGGCCAGCTGCTCCAGGGACACCCGGGGTGCCGCATCGGTAGTGCTCATCTCGTGCTCCCAAGGTCGGGTCGCTCGCCCGGCCGTCGTAGCGCGAACATCCCCGCGCTGACGAAGAACAGGAAGGCGACCGGGTAGAGGATCAGCTGGCTGCCCACCAGACAGACCAGCCCGGCGGCGGCGAAGAACCACCCGGTCGTGCGGCGTCCCGGCCGGCGTCGAGCCACGAAGACTCCCGTGGCCCCGAGCAGCAGCACGACCATGAGCGTGACGCCGAACCAGGCGGCGAGCGTCCGCGCGGCGTCGTACGCGTCGGCCGCCGCACCGCCCGCCGCCAGGTCCAGGCCGATCCGCTGCATCTCGGGGTACAGGTTCGCGGTGAACTCGCCCTCGTCGAGCCGGTTCACCACCAGGGTGAACGCCCCGAGGAACAGGGCGGACAGGACCATGCCCGCCCCGGCCAGCCAGACCTCGGCGGTGCGCCGCAGGGCCGGTGGCGGCGCGACTGGCGCGACGGGCATCAGGTCAGTCACCGTCGCGGACATCGGCCCGCACCTCCTCCGGGCGCAGTGCTTCCGGGCGCGACTCCAAGCGCAGCGTCGGGCTGGCGTCAACGTGGAACGCCGCGCCGTCGCTCCCCTCGACCCGGACCCGGGTGACGTCGGAGTCCGCCACGTACCCGAGGTGGAACCCTTGCCGCGCCATGAGGTCCACCCCGTCCGCCATGGCCGGCCGCCCCGGGACGGCGTCGTCGGCGAAGGAGACCGAGACGTCGTCGAGGGTGAGCTCGGTCAAGGGCTGCTCCGGTAGCCCATAGACATGGCCCGCGGCGGCGTGCACCCCGCGGGCCGTGATGTGCGCGAGATGGATGCGGCGAAAGACCGGCGTGGAGTCGTCGACCGGGTAAGGACGCCGGTCTCCGACGTACGGCGAGTCGCCGTCCGGGCCGCAGAAGTAGTAGGGATTGATGACGATCGGGCACATGACGTCGCTCATCACGACGTTCGTCACCCGGATGTCCTCGACGACCCCGCCGCGGCCCCGGCGAGACTTGATGCGGATGCCGCGGTCGGTGCCCTGGAAGACGCAGCCCGTGATGACGACGTTGCGCACCCCGCCGCTCATCTCGCTGCCGATGACCACGCCGCCGTGCCCGTGCACCATCGTGCAGCCGGTGATCGTGACGTTCTCGCACGGGACCCGTTCCGGCGAGCGCTCCGTGCCCGACTTGATGGTGATGCAGTCGTCGCCGACGTCGATGTGGCAGTCGCTGATCCGGACGTTCCGGCACGACTCCGGGTTGATGCCGTCGGTGTTGGGCGAGTCGGGCGGGTTGGTGATCCGCACGCCCGACACGCTGACGTCCTGGCAGAGCAGCGGGTGCACCGTCCAGGCCGGGGAATCACGCAACGACACGTCGCGGATCGTCACCCGCTCGCACTCGTGCAGCCCGATCAGGGTCGGCCGGGGGTACGCCAGGGACTCCGGGTCGTTGCGGAACGTGTCCCACCAGCGCCGCCCCTGGCCGTCGATGGTGCCGAGCCCGGTGATCGCGACGTCGGTCTCCCCGTGGGCATAGATGCACGGCGAGTGCACGGTGCTGGGAGCGCCCTCCCACCGTGCCTCGACCGGCGGGTAGAGGTCCGGGTCGGAGACGAACTCCAGCCGGGAACCCGCCTCCAGATGCAGCTCGACATAGCTGCGCAGGCGCAGTGCGCCGGTGCGGTGCACGCCGGCCCGGACGACCACCGTGCCGCCACCGGCCAGCGCCGCCGCGTCGATCTCGGCCTGGAGCGTCGCGGTCTCGAGGCCCGTCTCCGGGCCCGTCGCCGGGCCTGCCTCGGAGCCCGTATCGAGGGTGGCCTTCGGAGCGCCAGGGCCGGCGTGCACGGCCATCAGCCGTTCACCTCGGCATAGGCCGCCGTGAACTCTTCGCTGATCTGGTCGAGACCCTGCCCGCGCAGGCTCTCGATCTTCGCCTCGAAGTCGGCCATCTCGATGGCCCCGGTGATGTACTGGTTGTAGGCGTCGTTGACCTGCTGCTCGATGACCGACCACCGGGTGTCGTACGTCTTGGAGGTGAGCGACTGGGCCGGGTTGGTGATGACGTTGGCCTCGTTCTCGGCCATCAGCTCGTTCGCCTCGTTCACGTACGGGTCCGAGCTCTCGTAGGTGACGACCTTCTCGGACGGACGCGACGAGGAGAACGGCTGGACCTCCTGCTCCCACTCGGTCTGGTCCGTGACCGTGACGACGCCGTCGGCGTCCGTCTCGTAGTGCTCGCCCTCGATGCCGTTGGTCATGAGGCCGTACGCCTCCTCGTCCAGCAGCTTGTCGATGAAGCCCAGCACCTTGCGCAGCTCGTCCTCCGTGGGGGCGTACTCCTTGGGGATCGCGAGCCAGCCACCCATCCCGCCGTTGGTGTCGGACAAGATACGGCGCGGCACGTCCTCGTACGTCAGGTCGTTGATCAGTGCCCACTCCATCGGGGTCTCCGGGTCGGCGCTCTTCGCCAGGGCGTTGTAGTTCTTGGCCTCGAACAGGCCCGTCACGACGATCCCGCCCTTGCCCTGGGCGATACCGTCCTGCTGGTTCGTCTTCTGGACGGTGACGAACTCCTGGTTCACCCACCCGTTCTCGTACACGCCGCGGTACCACTCCATCGCCTCCTTGAAGGCGTCGGTGGTGAAGGCCGGGACGACCTGACCGTCGGTGGTGACCTCGAACCCGGAGCCTGCCCCGAAGTAGCCGCTGAGAGACTCGAACCCGACGAGGAAGCTCTCCTCGCGGTCGTAGAAGCCCACGGTGTCGTCCTTGCCGTTGCCGTCCGGGTCGTCCTCGGTGAACGCCTGGGCGACCTTCGTGAGCTCCTCGATGGTGTGCGGAACCTCGAGACCGAGGTTGTCCAGCCAGTCCTGCCGCACCACGACGCCGTAGCGAGCCTTGACCTTCTGGTACGGCACGCCGTACAGCTCGCCGTCGATGCGCGCGGAATCGAGGGTGCCCTGGTCGATCTTCGCCAGGTTCGGGAACTCGCCGAGGTAGTCCTCGACGTCCCAGAACATGCCCGAGGCGAGCGCCGACCGCACGGTCGTGCTCTCGACCGGCCCGAGGGTGACCAGGTCGGCGAGCTGCCCCGAGGACAGCGCCGCGTTGAGCTTCTCCTCCGTCGAGGCGGCAGGCACCCATTGCAGCTCGAACTCGGTCCCCGTGTACTCCTCGAGCGCGGTCTCGATGGGCCCGTCCGGCGTCGGGGTCGTCGGTGTGTGGATCACCGTCATCCACGTCATCGGGCCGTCGGCGTCGCCTCCTTCGCCCGACCCGCCGCACGCGGCGAGCGTGAGCGCCAGCGCCGTCGCCGACGCGATGGCTGTCCCGGTCCTTCTGGAGATGGTTCTTCTGGAGATCATGCGCGGTCCCTTCCGTGATGTGAGGTCATCGCACCGCCCACGACGTCGTGGGTGGCGGGGTGGAGCTATCGAGCCGCCATGGCTCGTGGTCTCGTCCGCGCCTCCTCGTCCGTGTCTGTCGCCAGGCCGCGGAACACGGCGCGGGTGACGAGGCCGACGGCGAACGCGGGGATACCCACGCCGAACACGACGAGCAGGGGCAGCGCGAGCTGCCACGTCAGCCACCAGATCGCGCAGACCGCCGTCGCGCCGAGGATCGTCCAGTGCAGCGAGCCGAACCCGATCAGCAGCGCCCCGCCGAGCTGCCGGGGAATCGTGGCGAGGTCGGTCGCCGCCAGGACCGGGTACACGTAGGCCCAGACGACCGCGAGCACACCGAGCGCGCCGACATTGAGGACCTGGACGTACCAGCTCGCCGCGAGGAACACGTTGGTGACGATCACCGCCCCGGCCGCCAGCAGGATCCAGGAGACGACCATGGAGCGCCCGGCCCGCTCCCGGGCGTACCGCCAGAAGACGCGGGCGGGCGGCGGCGTCTCGCCGGCGCGCAGCCATCGGTCGATGTACTTCGCCAGCGCGTACGACGCCGGCCCGATGCCGACCACGACGAGGCCGCCCGCCGTCGTCGCGATCCAGAGCACGTTGAGGAACGCGAGGCGGTACACGCCGGTCAGGAACGTGTTGATCCGTACGAAGCCTTCGAACGAGAACACGGTGCACCACCCTTCACGGCGGGGGACGGCCTGGACGAGCGCATCAGTAGACGCCTTCTTCGCCGAAGCGCTTGGCCAGCCGGTTGGCCATGATCACGAGCAGGAGGCCGACCAGGCCCTTGAAGAGGCCGACGGCGGCCGCGTAGCTGAGCTGCCCGTTCTGGATGCCCGCCGTGTACACGTAGGTGTCGAAGATCTCGCCTACCTCACGGTTCAGCGAGTTCATCACCAGGAACATGTGCTCGAAGCCCAGCTCCAGGAAGTCGCCGATGGCCAGGATGAACATGACGATGATCGTCGGCCGGATCGCAGGCAGCGTGATGTGCCAGGACTGCCGCAGCCGGCCGGCGCCGTCGAGCTCCGCGGCCTCGTAGAGCTGGGTGTCCACCGCCGTCATCGCGGCGAGGTAGACGATGGTGCCCCAGCCCGCTCCCTTCCAGATCTCCTGGCCGATGTACAGCGGCCGCAGCCAGTCGGGATCGGTGAGGAACGGGACGGGATCGCCGCCGGCGTCGACGATGAGGTTGTTGATGCTGCCGCCGTCGGTGGAGAGCAGCACGTAGAAGATCGAGGCGACGATCACCCACGACAGGAAGTGGGGCAGGTAGATGACCGACTGCACGCCGCGCTTGAAGTACTTGCCCCGCAGCTCGTTGAGCAGCAGCGCCAGGATGATCGGCACCGGGAAGGCGAAGACCAGCAGCATGAACGAGATCGTCAGCGTGTTGCGCAGCAGCAGCAGGAACGTGTCCTCGGTGAACAGCCGCACGAAGTGGTCGAAGCCCACCCACGGGCTGCCGCCGATGCCGAGGAACGGCATGTAGTCCTGGAAGGCGATGACGAGCCCGCCCATGGGGGCGTACTTGAACACCAGGAAGTACGCGATGCCCGGCACCGCCATGAGGTAGAGGGTCCGGTGCCGCCAGAACGCCGGGCGCTGTGGACGGCGACGGCCCTGCGGCCGCTCGGTGCGCGTGCTCGCCTCGGGAACACCCGGCGCCGCTGTCGTCGCCGCGTTCATCGCCGAGACCTCACGGTCGTCGCCACTACCACCATTGGTGTGCCCCTCTGCTCGCCCTTGAGCCCTGCGCTGGTCGCTGTTTCAGCAACCGGTTTCTCGGACGCTACCCGAACTCCCGGCGGGGCCGCAAGGGTCTCTTTGGCAATGGACACGTCACCCTGTGTTCTCTACGTTTCAACAGGAAACCGGTTGCTAGAGTGGAGATCGCCATCGCGGGAGCAGCCCGGCACGGAACCGGTTTCCCCTGTGTTGCACAACGACGTCACGAAAGGTGGGCAATGGCGCTCTACTTGAACCCCGTCCTCGACGCGGACTGGCCGGACCCGGACGCGATCCGGGTCGGTGACGACTTCTGGCTGATCGCGTCGAGCTTCAACCGAGCGCCCGGGCTCCCGGTCCTGCACTCACGCGACCTGGTCACCTGGGAGCACGTGGCGAACGCGCTGCCGGCCGTTCCTCCCCTGGATCACTACGCGCTCCCCCGGCACGGCTCGGGCGTGTGGGCTCCGAGCCTGCGGCACCACGACGGGGCCTTCGTCATCGTGTACCCCGATCCCGACCATGGGATCTACGTGCTCACCGCGACCGATCCGCGCGGCCCGTGGTCCGAGCCCGTGTGCCTGATACCCGGCCGAGGGCTGATCGACCCGTGCCCGTTGTGGGACGACGACGGCCGGGCCTACCTCGTGCACGGCTGGGCCGGCAGCCGCGCCGGCATCAAGAACCGGCTGACCGTCGTCGAGGTCGACCCCGGGCTGCGACACGTCGTCGGCAGCCCGCGCACCGTCGTCGACGGCGACGAGCTGCCCGGCTTCCGCACTCTCGAGGGTCCCAAGCTGTACAAGCGGGACGGCTGGTACTGGATCTTCGCCCCCGCCGGCGGTGTGGCGACCGGGTGGCAGACCGTCTTCCGGTCCCGTTCCGTCTGGGGGCCGTACGAGCACCGGATCGTGCTCGAGCAGGACACGACGCCGATCAACGGGCCGCACCAGGGCGCCTGGGTCGACACCCCGCAGGGCGACCACTGGTTCCTGCACTTCCAGGATCGCGGCGCCTTCGGGCGCGTCGTGCACCTGCAGCCGATGCGTTGGGCAGACGGATGGCCACAGATCGGCGAGCCCTTGCCGGACGGGCGCGGCCGGCCCGTCCTGAAGCACCCGCTGCCGCTGCCGGAGCGCGGCGACGGGCAGGGGGAGCCCGCCCGCGGCGACGCCTTCGCGACTCCCGGGCCGGCAGCGCGCTGGCACTGGCAGGCGAACCCCCGTCCCGACTGGTTCGAGGCGCCGGGCGACGGCGCGATCCGCCTCCGGGCGCAGGTCTCGCCCCGCGCCGACCTGCGCGACCACGGCGCGGTGCTGTGCCAGCAGCTACCTGGGCAGCCGAGCACGTGGGCGACGCGCGCGACCCTCCAGGCGGACACCCCCGGAACACGGTGCGGGCTCGTGCTCCTCGGGCGTGAGTACACGTGGGTGGGCCTCGTCCGGACGCCGACCGGAGTCGACGTCGTCGCCAAGCGAAGCGTGTCCAGCGGCATCGAGGAGGAGCTCGCGCAGCTCCCCGCGCCCGACGCCACCCTGGACCTGCGGCTCGCCGTCGACGCCGACGGCACAGCGACCTTCTCCTGGCGCGCGACCGATACCGCGCCGTGGCAGGAGCTGCCCGCGGCGTGGGCCGCGGTGGAGGGACGCTGGATCGGCGCGGAGGTCGGGCTCTTCGCCACCGCCCCGCTCGGCACCCCGGTCGGCGAGCGCGGCGACGCCGTGTTCGGCCCCGTCCGGGTCACCGTCGCAGGAAAGGACGCCTGATGGCGCGGTACGCCAAGAGCGGCGCGACGATCGGGCAGGTGGCCGCTGCCGCCGGGGTGTCGCGGGCGACCGTCTCGCGCGTCATGAACGGCCTGTCGACCGTCGCCGAGGACACCGCCGAGCGAGTGCGCGCGGCGGCCGCGGAGCTGCAGTATCACCCCAGCACGATGGCGCGCGGCCTCTCCCTCGGCCGGACGAACTCCGTGGCGCTCGTGGTCCCCGACCTCGCGAACCCGGTGTTCCAGCAGGTCCTGCGGGGCGCGGTGGCCGCGGCCGAGCCCTTCGGCTTCCGGTTCCTGGTCACCGAGACCGTGGAGCACGCCGACGCCGAGGTCGAGATCGCTCTCGAGGCGCGGCTGCGGTGCGACGCGCTGGTCCTCGCCGCGCCCCGCAGCTCGGAGGCCGCACTGAGAGAGCTGCTACCGCAGGTCGAGCCGGTAGTCCTCATCAATCGCGTAGTACCAGGACTCGACGTCCCGTCGGTCGGCGTCGACTACGGCGCCGGTGTGCACAGCGTCGTCGACCACCTCGTCGCGCTGGGGCACCGCGAGCTCGCCTACGTCGCCGGACCGCGGGCCAGCGCGTCCCACGCGCTGCGCGTGCGCGCGCTGGAGGAGGCCCGCGAGCGCCACCCCGGCCTCCGGGTCACCGCGGTGCCGTGCGGCTCGAGCGTCGACGACGGGTACCGGGTAGCCGACGAGGTGCTCGCGTCGGGGGCGACAGGTGTCGTGGCGTACAACGACCTCGTCGCATTCGGGCTGCTCGCGCGCCTCGGCGAGACCGGCGTCGACGTCCCCGGCGACATCTCGATCGCGGGCTTCGACGACATCGAGCTCGCCCGCTACGCGACGCCGTCCCTGACGACGGCGGCCGTACCCCAGGCCGAGCTGGGCCGGCGCGCGTGGAGCCTCCTGCACCGGCTCGTCTCCTCCCGTGGCACACCACCGACCACGGGCGGGCCGACCTATGCGGGGTCCCGGCTCGTCATGCCGGGGCTCGTGGTGCGGTCCAGCACCGGGCCTGTCCCTCCGGCGCGGCGCCTCTCCACGACGTCCTCCGACCGGGCAGGCCGGGCACGGTCCGCCACACCGGAGGCGCCTGCGACGTGGGCCGCTTCGAGCGACGGCTGGGAGCTCACCACCGACGACCAGCCGCTGACCCGCTACGTGAACGGTGAGTCCATGCCCGGGGTGCACAGCCCGCGACCGCACCTGCACCCCCTGCACTCGCTCGGCGGCGTCGCGATGACCTTGACGACGCCGGCGGACCACCGGCACCACTACGGCGTCTCGATGGCGGTGCCCGACGTCGACGGCACCACCTACTGGGGCGGTCGGATGTTCGTCCGCGGCCAGGGCCCGACACTGCTCTCCAACCACGGGCGCCAGCGCACGATCTCGGCCGAGGTGGTTGACGACGGAGCGACGCTTTCGACTGACGTGCGGTGGACGGACGAGCGCGGTCGGGACCAGCTCGTGGAGGACCGCCGGCTCACCGGTCTTCTGCTGCCCGAGGTCGAGGGCTGGGCGCTCGGCTGGTCCGGCCGCCTGCGTGCGGGCGGCTCGGACGTGGTGGTGGGAAGCCCTGCGACGAACGGTCGACCGGGGGCCGGCTACGGCGGCCTCTTCTGGCGCCTCCCCTTCGCCGACGAGACCACCGTGCTCACCGCCGACGCCGACGGGGAGGCCCAGGCGCACGGCTCACGCTCGCCATGGATCGCGATCAGACGACGCAGCGGCGAGGCGTGGACGACGCTCGTGCTCGTGCAGCCGGCCGATGTGGACCCCTGGTTCGTGCGGGTCACCGACTACGTCGGGGCAGGCCCGGCACTCGCCTGGGACGAGACGCGGCGCATCGACGCCGGAGCGTCCCTTTCCGTCGAGCTGGTCGCCGTCGTTGTCGACCGGCGACTCGGCGCCGACGACGCCGCGGACCTGGCCGAGTTCGCCGTCGCCCGGATGCGGACCACCGGCTCGGCACCACCGAAATAACGCACATTCGCTGAACTATTGACGCGCTCGTCGCACCGGGATAAGTTTCAGCAACCGGTTTCTTGAGACGCCCGGTTCGCACGGCGCGACAGGGCATGGAGTCCCGACGACGGAGTCGGGAATGTGCTTGAGCTGCCCTGAGGGCCACGTGCCCGAGTCTCACGAGAGGCGCAACGATGCCCCTGTCGACACCACCTGCCCGTGGGATCGCCCCCGACCGACCAACGCCCAGACGCAGCACCATCGCCGCGCTCGCAGCGCCCGTCCTCGCCCTCGCGCTGGCCACGCCCGGTGCGCACGCCGCACCGCCCGCGAGCGGCGCCGACGAGCCCGCGCCGGCTACCACGGCCACCACGGCAACCCGTGGCGCCGATCCCCTGTCGACCCCGGTCGAGCGACAGGCCCTGCCGCCGGGCGACGGGTGGGCCTCGCTCGACGGCGGCACGACCGGTGGGGCCGACGCCGCCGACGTGATCGACGTCCGCACGCGCGACGAGCTCGTCGCCGCCGTGCAGGGCGACCACTCCAAGATCGTCCGCGTCGTCGGCGACATCGACGCGAACACGGCGGCTGACGGGTCGCCGTTGACGTGCGAGGACTACGCCCGCGACGGTTACACGCTCCAGGGTTACCTCGATGCGTTCGACCCGGCGCACTGGGACGGCCCGGCGAAGGGCCCGCTCGAGGACGCGCGCAAGGCGTCCCAGCGCGCGCAGGGCGAGCAGATCCGGGTCCGCGTCGGATCCAACACCACGCTCATCGGCGCCGGCGACGTCACGCTCTCCGGCTTCGTCGTCGAGGTGGGAGGCGTCGACAACGTCATCGTGCGCAACGTGCGCATCTCCGACGCGTATGACTGCTTCCCGGGGTGGAACGGCGGCACCTGGAAGACCGAGTGGGACAACCTCGTCGTCTCCGGAGCCACTCATGTCTGGCTCGACCACCTCACGCTCGACGACGGCAGGACCGTCGACACCGAGCAGCCCAGGCACTTCGGCGAGCCGTTCCTGCGTCACGACGGGCTTCTCGACGTCGTGCGCGGCGCCGACCTGGTGACGATCTCGTGGAGCGAGCTTCGCGGGCACGACAAGTCGATGCTGTTCGGCAACGGCGACGACCGCACGAGCGACCGCGGCAAGCTTCGCGTGACGATGCACCACAACGAGCTGGCAGACCTCGTGCAGCGGGCGCCGCGAGTGCGGTTCGGCCAGGTCCACGTGTACAACAACGTCTACCGGGTCACCGACGCCGCGCGGTACGGGTACTCGTGGGGCGTCGGCGTCGAGTCGAGCATCACGGCCCGCGAGAACACGTTCGAGCTCGCCGGCGCCGTGGACGCGAGCCGGATCATCCGTGGCTGGGGCGGCACCGGGATCGACGTCGACGGCACCTGGGTCGACGGCAAGGAGGTGGACGCGCTGGCCGCGTACAACGCCGCACACCCTGACGGTCCTCTCGCCGGTGAGGTCGCCGGTGCTGCTGGCTTGCACGGCGTGATCCAGCCGGCGGAGCTCGCCGTCCCGGCCGTCGCCCGCGGCGCCGGGTCCGGAAAGCTCGAGCGCTGGCAGGACCCGACGGACCCTGCGGTCGCCGGCGCGGCGCTGCTGCGCCGGATCGACGCCCCGCGCACTGCCTCCGCCGACGGCCCGGTGTGGTCGCCCGTCGCGACCGGCTTCGCGGGCACCGCCTCGGAGGACCGCCCCCGTGGCACGACAGGCGGCACTGGCGGCCGCATGGTGGTCGCCTCGGACGCCGGCGAGCTGGCGGCCTACGCGGCGATGCCGGAACCGCTGACGATCCTCGTCGACGGGTCGCTGCGGCTCGATCCCTTCGGTTCGATGATCAGGGTCGCCGGAGACAAGACCATCGCCGGCGTCGGCCCGGAGGCGGAGCTCGTGGGAGGCGGACTGTTCCTCGACCGGGTCCAGAACGTCATCGTCCGCAACCTCAGGTTCCGGGACTCGTACGTACCCGGAGACTGGGACGGCAAGGCCGCCGACAACGACAACGACGGCATCCGGATGGACACCTCGTCGCACGTCTGGATCGACCACAACGAGTTCACTCGCCTCGGCGACGGGCTGGTCGACGTCCGCAAGGACTCCACGGCCGTGACCCTGTCGTGGAACGTGTTCCGCGACCACAACAAGACGGTGGGCGTGGGCTGGACGCCCAACGTGGTGACCACGCTGACCATGCACCACAACTGGTTCTCGAACACGTACCAGCGCAACGCCAGCATCGACAACGTCGCCGCCGGGCACCTCTACAACAACTATCTCGAGGGCCAGGCCCAGTACGGCACGATGTCACGCGGGGCCTCGCAGCTCGTCGTCGAGCACAGCGTGTACGCACACGGTGAGGACGCGATCGTCGCCAAGGACCCGGAATCCCGGGTCGACTCGCGTGCCAACCGGTTCGTGTCGATCCGAGGGCGCAAGGACAACACGGGCCCCACGTTCGACCCGACGACGCACTACTCCTACACCGCCGACCGGACCGACGACGTGGTGGAGCTGGTCACGGCCGACGCCGGGCCGCTGGCCGCCGACGAGACGGTCGGTCGCCAGGTCACCGTGGCCCTCGACGGGACGGGTGACTACGGGTCGGTCGGCGCCGCCGTCGGCGCCGCACGGCGAGCCGACCATCCGGTCGAGATCGTCGTCGAACCGGGCGTCTACCGCGAGGTGGTGCGTGTCTGGCCCGGCGCCGAGGGGCTGACGATCCGCGGGGCGACAGGCAACCCGGAGGACGTCGTGCTCACCTACGACCTCGCGTCCGGGCAGCAGAAGTTCTACGGCGGGGTCTTCGGAGGCACGGGCGCGGCGACCCTCGCAATCCTGGCCGACGACGTGACGGTGCAGGAGATCACCGTGGAGAACGCTTACGACGAGGCGGCGAACGGAAACAGCCAGGCGCAGGCCCTGCGCACGGTCGGGGACCGGATCGTGCTCGACGGCGTGCGGCTGATCGGCAACCAGGACACCTTCCTGGCCGAGACCCCGTCGCTCGGCGTGGTCTCGCGGGTCTACGTCACCGACTCGTACATCGAGGGTGACGTCGACTTCATCTACGCTCGCGCCACCATGGTGATCGAGGACTCCCAGATCCACTCGCTCGACCGTGGATCGTCGGTCAACGGGTACGTCGCCGCTCCCGCGACCGCCCCGGACACCTACGGGTTCCTGTTCACGGACTGCCGGTTCACGTCCGACGCCGCGCCGGGGACCGTGTTCCTCGGGCGCCCGTGGCACCCGAGCAGCAACCCGGACGTGGAGCCGTCGGTCATCGTCCGCGACTCGTGGCTCGGCGAGCACGTCCGCACACCCGCGTGGTCGGACATGGGCGGCTGGCCGTGGCAGGAGGACTTCTTGCGCGAGTACGAGAACACGGGTCCGGGCGCCGCGCCGACGGGTGAGGAGGTCGAGGGCCGACCGCAGCTCACGGACGACGAGGCGCACCTGCACACGCGCCAGGCGTACCTGACGGGCGCCGACGGCTGGACGCCCTGGGCCTGACTCCGCGGCGTTACGCAGTGGCTGCGGGTATGAAACGGCGTGCACCCGGACCTTGGGTGCCCGCCGTTTCATACCCACAGCAAACGAGTCAGGAACGGCGGTAGGTGAGGTGGCGGTAGCGGAGGCCCGACGTCGACGTCGTCCACTCGGTCGACGAGGCGACCGTCCACTCCTGCCCGATCTCGGGGGCGAACACGTCGCCCTCGATCTCGGCGTTGATCTCGCTGACCTCCAGCACGTCGGCGACGGGGAGCGCCTCGCTGTACAGCTGGGAGCCGCCGATGATCCAGATCTCGTCCCCGCCGGGCGCGTCCGCCGCTACATCGAGCGCCTCCCCGATGGACCCGGCCGGCACGGCGTCGTCGCCCGCGTCGGGCACGCCGTGCGGGCCGCGTGACGAGACCACGATGTTGGTGCGGCCGGGCAGTGGGCGCTTCGGCAGCGACTCCCAGGTGAGCCGTCCCATCACAACCGGGTGGCCCGCCGTCGTCCGCTTGAAATGGGCGAAGTCCTCGGGCACGCGCCACGGGATGTCGCCGCCGGCGCCGATCACCGGCCGGCCGGCGGCGTCGCGTGCCTGCCCCCAGATGAGTCCGATCATCAGACTGCGATCGGCGCCTTGATGGTGGGGTGCGAGGCGTAGCCGAGCACCTCGACGTCCTCGAACTCGTAGTCGAAGATCGAGTCCCGCGGGGCGAGCCGCAGCGACGGGTACGGGTACGGGTCGCGCGCGAGCTGAGTCTCGACCTGCTCCACGTGGTTGTCGTAGATGTGCACGTCGCCGCCGGTCCAGACGAACTCGCCGACCTCGAGCCCCGTCTGCGCCGCGACCATGTGCGTGAGCAGCGCGTACGAGGCGATGTTGAACGGCACGCCGAGGAACAGGTCCGCCGACCGCTGGTAGAGCTGGCAGCTGAGCTTGCCGTCCGAGACGTAGAACTGGAACAGGGCGTGACAGGGCGGCAGCGCCATGTCGTCGACCTCGGCCGGGTTCCACGCGGTCACTATGTGCCGGCGCGAGTCCGGGTTGGTCCGGATCTGCTCGATCACCTTCGCTATCTGGTCCACGTGACCGCCGTCGGGCGTGGGCCAGGATCGCCACTGGACGCCGTAGACCGGGCCCAGCTCGCCCGACTCGTCGGCCCAGTCGTCCCAGATCTTCACGCCGCGCTCCTGCAGCCAGCGCACGTTGGAGTCGCCGCGCAGGAACCACAACAACTCGTACACGACCGACTTGAGGTGCACACGCTTGGTGGTGATCAGGGGGAAGCCCTTGGACAGGTCGTACCGGATCTGACGCCCGAACACGCTGCGCGTCCCCGTGCCGGTCCGGTCACCCTTGCGGGTTCCCTCCGCGAGCACGTCGCGCAGCAGGTCCTCGTACGGGGTGTCGATCTGGCTCATGCGGCAAGCCTATGCCGGACGGCGGGTTGCGCCGAGTGCGACTCACGGCTGGCCGCGACCGCGATCCTGATCGCTCTGGCTCGACCTCAGCTCCTTGAGCCGGACCCCGCGACGGCGGTAGAGCACGCCCATCGTCACGAGCGTCAGTGCCACGACGCCGCCGAGCACCGCGCCCCACGCCGAGCCGCCGCGGAAGGCGGGCCCGTCGACGTCGAGGATACGCTCACCGGCGTGCGAGGCCGCAGAGGTGCCGAGCACGATGCCAAGCGTCAGCAGGTTCGGCACCGCGAACAGCGCGGCCAGCGCCACGAACGCGCCGCGGAGCGGCCAGGACCGCCGCGGCAGCACGGCCTGTGCCAGGAACAGCACCGGCACGGCGGTGAACACGGCGCCGACCACCAGGCCCCACCAGGCGCCCGCGGAGAACGAGCCGTCCACGGCGTTGCCGATCACCTGGGCCCACCAGCGCGGCAGGAAGGCCGAGAGGAACAGGTACAGCAGCCATACGACGACGATCACGGCGACCACGCCGACCAGCCGCTGCACGAGGTCCCGCCAGTTCGGCCGCCACCGCGCGCCCGCCGACGTATTGCCCGAGGTCTCGCCTGGCGTATCGCCCGGCGGGCCGGTCCCGCCGGGCTTGTCGCTCGCGTTCTGCGCCATGCGCACGATCGTCGCAGCGCCGGGCGCACTCTGCGCGGCGAACGGGAACGTCAGGGGCTTCTTTCGCGTTGACGACTAGTCCCACCGATCGGGATGCGCGGTACCCGCTTCGCGACCGTGTCGGTGACCAGTGGAAGGATGGTCCTCATGACGGAGCAGATCACCACCTCGGACGCGACGAGCATGGAAGACGCCGTGACCCCCTCGCCCACCGACCCGCTCTGGGTAGAGCGCAACGGCATCCGCACGTACACGGGCTTCTCGGCCCGCGGCGCCCGCGTAGAAATCGGGCCGGTGAGCGCCGGTGCCGTGTTCACGCCGGGTGAGCTGCTGAAGATCGCGCTCGCGGCGTGCGCGGGGATGAGCAGCGACCGCGCGTTCGCGCGCCGCCTGGGTGACGACTACCGGACCACCATCCGGGTCGAGGACCCGAAGGACATGGCGGACGACCGCTACCCGGTGCTCACGGAGAAGTTCGAGATCGACCTCTCCACGCTCGACGACGAGGACCGGGCGAAGCTCCTCACGATCGCGCAGCGGTCGATCGACAAGACCTGCACCGTGGGCCGCACGCTCAAGGCCGGTGCGGAGATCCCGGACGCGCAGTTCGAGCAGCCGGCGGAGGGCTGAGATGGCCGACGACAAGAAACTGACCGCACCAGGGGCCAACGGCCGGGCTGCGCCGGGGGACGCGGTCCTCAAGCCGGACGACTCGCTCGAGGTCACACCGGCGGACTGGGTCAACTACAAGCCGGAAAGCCCGCTGGACCACCTGGTCAACCGGGCGGTGACCATCCCGTCGGCGAGTATCCACAAGCATGTGGACAAGGTCCGGGCGCGGAACCCTGACGCCGGCCCGGCGGAGATCGTCAGGCTGCTGGAGAAGGAGTACCTGCGGGTCATCCAGACCACGGGTGGCGCCGTCGGCGCGGCGGCGGCGATCCCGGCGGTCGGCACGGCCGCGAGCGTCGCGCTGTCCACGAGCGACGTGGCGACGTTCTTCGCCTCGTCGGCCGCGTTCTCCCTCGCCGTGGCGGACGTGCACGGCATCGACGTCCAGGACGTCCCCCGCCGTCGCGCGCTGCTGCTCGCCACGGTGCTGGGTGACCAGGGCGCGCAAGACGTCGAGAACGCCATCGGCGGGTCAGGCGTCGCGTGGGGCAAGGTGCTGCTCACGAGCATGCCGCGCACCACTTTGCACCGTGTGAACAAGGCGCTGACGCACCGGTTCATCCAGAAGCAGATCGCCAAGCAGGGCAGCCTGCTGCTCGGCCGCATCCTGCCGTTCGGCATCGGCGCGGCGGTGGGCTTCTTCGGCGCGCGCGCCCTCGGTCACACCGTGATCGGCCAGTCTCGCGTCGCGTTCGGCGCTCCGCCGGAGCATTTTCCCCGCGTCATCGAGCAGAAGTAAACAAATATCACAACCGCTGGGCGGGATGACGGCACCCTGTCTAGGCTTGCGATCCATGGCGGACACGACTCATAGCGCACTCGCCCCGACGTACCATCCACTGCCGATCACCATCGCGCGGGCGCACGGTACACATGTGTGGGACACGGACGGCAACGAGTTCCTCGACTTCCTGTCGGGGTACTCGGCCCTGAACTTCGGGCACCTGCATCAGGGCCTGGTCGCAGCGGCGATGACGCAGCTGCGCCAGGTCACGCTCACGTCCCGTGCGTTCAACCATGACCGGCTGGAGGAGTTCGCGCAGCGGCTGGTCGAGGTGGTGGGTCCGCTGACGACCGGCGGTGAGGGCAGCCTCGTGGTGCCGATGAACACCGGCGCCGAAGCCGTGGAGACGGCGATCAAGGCGGTCCGCAAGTGGGGTTACGACGTGCGCGGAGTGCCAGAGGACCAGGCGACGATAGTGGTCGCCGGGGGTAACTTCCACGGCCGCACCACCACGCTCGTCGGCTTCTCCGACAACCCGACGGCCCGCGAGGGATTCGGGCCCTTCGCCCCTGGCTTCCGCCAGGTCCCGTTCGGCGACCTGGCCGCCGTCGCCGATGCCGTGGACGACACGACGGTGGCCGTTCTCATGGAGCCGGTGCAGGGCGAGGCCGGTGTCATGGTGCCGCCCGACGACTTCTGGCCGGGCCTGCGCGAGCTCACCACCCAGCAGGACATCGCCCTGGTCGCTGACGAGATCCAGTCGGGCCTCGGCCGCACCGGCACGACGCTCGCATGCGAGCTCTGGGACGTGCAGCCTGACGTGGTCTGCCTCGGCAAAGCGCTCGGCGGCGGGATCGTCCCGGTCTCGGCCGTGGTCGGCAAGCCGGAGATCCTCGGCGTCCTGACCCCGGGCACGCACGGCTCGACCTTCGGCGGCAACCCGCTGGCCTGCGCCGTCGGCGTCGCGGCGCTCGATCTGCTCTCGACGGGGCAGTACCAGGCGAGGGCAGCGGCATCGGGCAAGGTGCTCGAGGAGCGCCTCGACGCGCTCGTGGAGCGCGGCCTGCTCACCGAGGCGCGCACGATGGGGCTGTGGGCCGGCGTCGACCTGGACCCGGCGTTCGGCACGGGACGGGATTTGTGCGAGGCGCTCCTGGAGCGCGGCGTGCTCGCGAAGGACACCCGCGAGGCGACCATCCGCCTCTCGCCGCCCCTGTCGATAGTGCAGCCCGAGCTGGAGATGGCGCTGGACATCCTCGAGGAGTCGCTGGTCGCCCTGCGCGGCGAGCACTCCGCCGCCGCCTCGAACGAGGCGGCGAGCGACGCCGTCGGCGAAGACCTGGGCGAGGGAGCCGGCGCCGACCCTGGTGAGGAGCCCGGCGCAGAACCCGCCGCGGAGCCGGGCGACACGGACGAGGCGCCTGAGGCGACCGGGGAGGCCGAGGAAGCCCCTGAGGGCGAGAAGGCTGAAGAAGGCGACGGTGATGCGAGCGACCGCGACGCCGACAGCGACGTCACCGACGGTAACGCCGCCGCCGAGGGCACGGACGAGCGCTCCGAACTGTCACCTACCGCCGGCTGAGCGTAGGCTCCCGGGGGTGACCACTACGACGTCGTCCCACACCACCGTTATGCTCCCGGCGCTCTCCGAGCTACAGCAGGCCTACGCCGAGCTTCAGGCCAAGGGCCTGAAGCTGGACCTCACGCGCGGCAAGCCGTCGGCCGAGCAGCTCGACCTCGCCGAGCCCATGCTGGCCCTGCCCGGGATCGGCGTGCACGCCGACGACACGGGCACCGATGTGCGCAACTACGGCGGGCTGGACGGCGGCCTCGCGATCCGGCGCATCTTCGCCGAGCTCCTGGACGTGCCGGTGGAGCAGCTCCTCGCGGGGGGCAACGCCTCGCTCACCACCATGCACGACGTCGTCACCTTCGCCGAGCTGTTCGGCTTCCCCGAGTCGCCCAAGCCGTGGGCGCGCGAGGACAAGGTGCGCTGGATCTGCCCGGTGCCGGGCTACGACCGCCACTTCACGATCTGCGAGGCGCTGGGCATCGAGATGATCCCGGTCCCGATGACGCCGGACGGACCGGACGCCGAGGCCGTGGCCGCGCTCGTCGCGGAGGACCCCACCATCAAGGGCATGTGGGCGGTCCCGACCTACTCGAACCCGGACGGTGCCGTCATCACGGAGGACGTCGCCCGCGCGCTCGTCTCGATGCCCGCCGCCGCACCGGACTTCCGCATCCTGTGGGACAACGCCTACGCCGTGCACCACCTGACCGACGACGAGGTGACCAGCCCGAACGCCATCGCACTGGCCGCCGAGGCCGGCCACCCGGACCGCGTGATCCTGTTCGCGTCCACGTCCAAGGTCACGTTCGCGGGCGCGGGCGTCGCGTTCCTCGGCAGCTCGGCGGCCAACATCGCCTGGTACAAGAAGCACCTGTCGGCGGCGTCGATCGGCCCGGACAAGCTCAACCACCTGCGGCACTCGATGTTCTTCGGCTCGGCCGACGGCGTGCGCGAGCACATGCGCAAGCACCGCGAGATTCTGGCGCCCAAGTTCGAGGCGGTAGCGCAGATCCTGACCGAGCGCCTGGGCGGGTACGGCATCGCGTCGTGGACGGAGCCGAAGGGCGGCTACTTCGTGTCGCTCGACGTCGCGCCGGGCACCGCGTCCCGCGTGGTGCAGCTGGCCAAGGAGGCCGGGATCGCTCTCACGCCGGCAGGCGCTACCCACCCGTACGGCAAGGACCCGGAGAACAAGAACGTGCGCCTCGCACCGTCGATGCCTCCGCTCGACGAGGTCCGCACGGCGATGGACGGCGTAGCGACCTGCGTCCTGCTAGCGGCAGCCGAAACTGCGAAGTAGCTGTTGTGGGCGTGATCGTTGCGCCTAGAACGGCCACGTAGTCGCAACGATCACGCCCACAACAAACTGCGTCAGTCCGGGCAGTGTTTGTTGACCACCAGGACCGGGCACGCCGAGTGGTGCAGCACCGCCTGGCTCGTCGAACCGAGCAGCAGCCCCCGGAACCCGCCCCGGCCGCGTGAGCCCACCACCAGCAGGTCCGACGCCGTGGAGAACTCCGTGAGCAGCTCCGCACCCGTGCCGTCCAGCACGATCCGCCGGATCCGCAGCCCGGGGTTCTCGGCCTCGTACCGGTCGATCAGGACGTCCATGCCGGCCCCGATGTCGGCCAGGACCTGCTCGCGGTCGATGGCGGAAGGCAGCCACGCCAGCATCCCGGCGTTGCCCACGGGAACTCCGGTGACGGCGGTCAGCTCGGCGCCCCACGCGTTGGCCTGCTCTATCGCGTGCTGCAGCGCTCGCTCGGCCTGCGGGGACCCGTCCACACCCACGACTATGCGGCGCACCTCGCGGATCTCGGCGGCCCCGGGTGCCACGGCCACCGGCTCGGTGCCGGACGCCGCCGGGCCGCCGGTGCCGCCGTCGGGCACGCTCCAGGAGACGCCGCGGTTGGCCTCGGCGCGCAACGGCACCACGACCACGGGGCAGCGCGCGTGCGCGGGCAGCGCGGAGGACACCGTACCCAGCAGGCGTTCCGTGAACCCACCCTTGCCGCGCGTGCCGACGACGGCCAGGCCGTAGTCGGCGGACAGCTCGACGAGCACGCCTGCCGCATCACCGGTGGCGACCTCCGTCGTGGCGCGCACCCCGGCGTCCGCGACGCGGGCCTCAGCCTCGACGAGGACCGACTTGGCGCCCTCCTGGATGGTCGTGTCGTCGAGAGCGGCATACCCGCCGTCGAGCGACGCCGCCGTGAACGACGGCAAGGAATAGCTGCACACGATGTGCAGTGACCAGCCCACACGGTGTGCGTACGCGGTGGCCCAGTCCAACGCGTGGAGACTCGCGGCCGATCCGTCCACCCCGACCAGTACGACCTCGGATCGTGTCATCGCCAGCCCTTTCTTCGGCAGTGCACCATTGCACTCCAACGCTACCGGCGGCGCGCTGGTTATGGGTGTCCGGTGGCAAAAAGACTGCAGGAAAATGGCAAAGCAGAGATCGACGAAGTAGAGCGCCTGTCCAAGTCTTTCCGGACAAGCGCTCTACTTCGTCGATCTCTGCTGTGCAGTTCTGCGCGGCTGGATCAGCCCATGCGGACGAACGTCGGGTTCGACTGCCAGATGGGGCGGAAGTCGACCACGGTGCCCGGCTTGGAGGCGTCGATCATGGTGTTGCCGCCGGCGTAGATCGAGACGTGCCCGGGCGTCCACATGAGGTCGCCAGGCTGCGCCTCCGAGGCCGGCACGGTGGTGCCGTAGCCCGGCTGCGCGGACGACGAGTGCGGCAGGCTGATACCGAGCTGGCCGTAGACGTAGGCGGTGAACCCTGAGCAGTCGAAGCCGCTCGGCGAGGATCCGCCGGAGACGTAGGGCACACCGACGTAGCGGCTCGCGATCGAGATCACGGAGTTGCCGATCGCCGATGCGGGAACGTCGACCGAGGTCGAGACGGTGCTCGCGGCGGCCTCAGCGGCCTCTGCGGCGGCAGCATCGGCGGCCTCAGCGGCTTCCTCGGCGGCGAGCTCTGCCTGGTAGTCCTCGTTCTCGGCCGCCGAGACCACGGAGACCGCGGTCTTCTCGACGTTGAGCTCGGCATCGGCGGCGACGCTCACCACGGGAGCGTTGGCCAGCGCCTCCCGGGCCTGCGACGTCAGCGCGTTGAGGTCCACCGAGTTCATCTTGGCGTGGCCGGTCTCCACCGGAGCCGCCTGGGCGGCCATCGCGCCACCGAAGGTCGAGACGAGAAGCGCACCACCGGCAGCTGCGACAGCGGTACGGCGACCGACTGCGGCGTTCTGGGCAAACTCGGTGAGCGGAGTCACGGGTCGGCGCGCAGCCCGATGGCGCGCGCTGGTCGTACGTGCAGTCACGTAGTACCTCTCCTTGAACGCCTTCGAGGTCAGCTGTCGGGTTCGGGTGGGAGAAATCACCCGGCCGTGCGATCCCGAAGGATTGCCCGGCTTCACCCCTAGGACGCGCCCTGGCGCCCGATGGTGGGTCCCCCGCCTCTGTCATGCGGTCGTTTTGGGGCCCCGGCCGGTGACAGAGTTCGGCGTCCGTCCGAGGACTCCCACGAATAGCTCCGCGGGAGCGATCCGAACGTACCGGACCTCACCCGCAATGTCACGTTCCGGCAACGAATGCCATGACGTGTCGGAACTGCGGCGTCACCTTTCCGGCAAAGCGGACGGTTCGGACGAGGCTCCGACAGCCTCTCAGGCGGTCGCGACGAAGAGGTGGCGGGCCAGGTCCTCACCGAGCTCGAGCGCCGTCGTGGCGCCGTCGACGGTCACCGTGTAGGTCCCGTCGGTGTGCTCGGCGGTGATCCGGGAGCCGGGCACCAGGCCGGCGTCGGACAGGCGGGCGAGCAGCTCGACGTCGGTCTGCAGCGGCTCCGCGATGCGGGTGAGCGACGCCGCCAGCGGCTCGCCCTTGATGCCCTTCTTGGCCGCGGCCTCGAACGCCGACGGCAGCGAGATGACGCCGGTCAGGAACGGCACGTCGGTGTAGGCCTCGCCGAGCTCGGACAGGCCGGGGATCGGGTTGCCGTACGGGTCGTGGTGCGGGTGGTCGAGCAGCCCCACCAGGCGCTTCTCCACGAGGTCGCTCATCACGTGCTCCCAGCGGCAGGCCTCGACGTGCACGTGCTCCCAGTCGAGCTTGATGACGTCGGTGAGCAGGCGCTCCGCAAGACGGTGCTTGCGCATCACGCGCATCGCCTTCTCGTGGCCCAGCTCGGTCAGCTCGAGGTGGCGGTCGCCGGTCACGATCACGAGACCGTCGCGTTCCATGCGCGCGACGGTCTGCGACACCGTCGGACCGGAGTGCCCCAGACGCTCCGCGATGCGCGCGCGCAGGGGCGTGATGCCCTCCTCGTCGAGCTCGTAGATCGTCTTGAGGTACATCTCGGTGGTGTCGATCAGATCCGTCACGTCAGCTCCCGTCATGCGCGCAGCCGCCCAGTCGCCCTGGACTCGTGCGGCCCGGGCGTCGGCCCAGGTCCTAGTCTAGTTCTGTGCCACTGACAATCCCGACACACCTGCTGCCCGCCGACGGCCGATTCGGCTCCGGCCCTTCCAAGGTGCGCCCCGGCCAGGTCGATCATCTCGTGGCGAACGCGCACGTGCTCGGTACGTCACACCGGCGTCCGCCGGTGAAGGACCTGGTACGCCGCATTCGTGAGGGTGTCACGGAGCTGCTCGGCGCGCCCGACGGGTACGAGGTGGTGCTCGGCAACGGTGGCTCCACCGCCTTCTGGGACGTCGCGACGCTCTGCCTCGTGGAGCGCAAGGCGCAGCACGCGGCCTTCGGCGAGTTCGGCGGCAAGTTCGCCACAGCGACGTCGCGCGCGCCGTTTCTCAAGCCCTCCCAGGTGATCTCCGCGGAGCCGGGCTCGGTCGCCTACCTCGCGGCGTCCGACGACGTCGACACCTACGCGACCCCGCACAACGAGACCTCGACGGGGGCGATGGCGCCGGTGCTGCGGCCCGCCGGGCCCGACGGCGCCATCCTGCTCACGGACGCGACGTCCGGTGCCGGTGCACTACCCGTGGACCTGAACCAGACCGACGCCTACTACTTCGCCCCGCAGAAGGCGTTCGCGGCCGACGGCGGCCTCTGGCTCGCCGTCCTGTCCCCCGCTGCGGTCGAGCGCGCCGCGCGCATCGAGGCCTCGGGACGCTGGGTGCCGGAGTTCCTGTCCCTGACGACGGCGATCGAGAACTCGCGGCAGGACCAGACCCTCAACACACCCGCCGTCGCGACCCTGCTGCTCCTGGCCGACCAGGTGGAATGGCTGATCGCCCAGGGCGGGCTCGAGTGGTCGACGAAGCGCTGCGCGACATCCGCCGAGATCCTCTACTCGTGGGCCGAGGCCCGCGAGTGGGCGACGCCGTTCGTAACACGCCCCGAGGAGCGGTCCACGGTGGTCGGCACCATCGATCTGGCCGACGAGGTCGACGCCGGCCGGGTGATCGCCGAGCTGAGCGCGAACGGCGTCCAGGACGTGTTCGCGTACCGGAAGCTGGGGCGCAACCAGCTGCGGGTCGGGATGTTCCCCGCAGTCGACCCGGAAGACGTCGCGGCACTCACTGCCTGCGTCGACTACCTCGTCGAAACCTTCTGACCAGCGCGATCACGTCCGCAATATCCCTCGCATGGGTAGTTCTGCCTATTGTCCGGGGTACAGGGACTCTGTAACGTTTCCGCAACAGTGGGAACCATTTCGAGGGGCTGTTCAACACCATGCCAGTGATCGACCACTTCACATTCGGGATCATCACGCCGCTCCTGGCGTACGCGATCTCGTGCACCGGCGCAGCGACGGGCCTCGCGTGCACGTCTCGTGCCCGAGCAGCGTCGGGCGGCACGCGCGCGGCATGGCTCGTGTTCGGCGCCATCGCCCTCGGAGGCACAGGCATCTGGGTGATGCACTTCGTCGCCATGCTGGGTTTTTCCGCCTCCGGCGTGACCATCAGGTACAACATCCCCGAGACCCTCCTGAGCGCGGCGATCGCCATCGTCGTGGTCGGTGCGGGCCTCTTCATCACGGAGCTCGGCAAGCGCAAGCTCCCGGCGATGCTCGTCGGCGGTGCCCTCGCGGGTGCCGGCGTCGCGGCCATGCACTACATGGGCATGGAAGCGATGGAGATGTCGGCGGACGTCGTCTACGACCCGACCTATGTGATCGCCTCGGTGGTCATCGCCATCGTCGCGGCCACCGCCGCGCTGTGGTGCACCGTGCACATCCGGGGCACGCTCGCCACGATCGTGGCCACTCTGGTCATGGGGATCGCCGTCACCGGCATGCACTACACCGGGATGGCCGGCGTCTCCGTGATCAACCCCGTGGAAAGCGTGCCGGCCGGCGCTTCCACCATGCAGCTGCTCGTGCCGCTCGTGATGGCGGTGAGCGTCGTGACGTTCCTGCTGATCCTCGGGATCGGCCTGTGGCCGACCGAGGACGAGCTGCGCACCCAGGCCGAGTTCGAGAACCGCCTCAAGGCGCACAGTGAGCAGGCCAAGCGGTTCGAGAACGTCCAGCAGGAGGTCCAGCCCGGACCCGGGCAGTTCGCGCAGACGCATCGCGCGCACTGAGGTAGGTCCGCGAAGTAGAGCGCCTGTCCGAGTCTCGCCCGTCACCGGGGGCAGACTCGGACAGGCGCTCTACTTCGCGGACCTACTTCGCGGACCGGGTGTGACCGCACCCACGTACCGTTAGCAAGGCTAATGACCTAGAATGGGTCGGTGTCGAGCTCCCGCAGATCCAGCCGAAGCCCGGCCACCGTCGGCGGCGACCTTCGTGTCGCCCTGACCCGCATCTCCCGCCGGCTGCGCGCCGAACGCGGCGAGGCCGACCTCCCCGAGGGCCAGTTCGGGATCCTGACGGTGCTGCACAAGCACGGCGAGATGTCCCCTGGTTCCCTCGCCGAGCACGAGCGGGTCCGGCCGCCGTCCATGACGCGGGCCGTGAACACGCTGGCCGAGCTCGGGCTCGTCGAGAAGGTGGAGCACGCGACGGACCGCCGCCAGGTCGTCGTCCGGCTCACCGCCGCCGGAGTGCGCGAGGTGGCCGAGACGCGCCGTCGTCGGGATGCGTGGCTCACCAAACAACTGTCCACCCTGACCGAAGAGGAGAGAGAGATCCTTGCGGGAGCCAGTGAGCTCCTCATCCGGATCGCCGCTCGATGAGCGCAACTTTTGCCAGCCTGAAATATCGCAACTACCGCCTCTGGTTCGCCAGCGCTCTCGTCGCCAACATCGGCACCTGGATGCAGCGCGTGGCGCAGGACTGGGTCGTACTGACCCTCCTCACCAACAACTCCGGCGTCGCCGTCGGCATCGTCACCGCACTGCAGTTCGTCCCCCACATCTTCCTGTCCGCGTGGGCGGGGCTCCTCGCTGACCGCGTCGACCGCCGCAAGCTCCTGATGCTGACGCAGGGCGGCATGGGCGTACTGGGCCTCGGGCTCGGTGCGCTGGTGCTGTCCGGCGCGGCCGAGCTGTGGCACGTGTACGTGTTCGCGACCCTGCTGGGCGTGGTGAGCGCCGTCGACGGACCCGTGCGCCAGACCTTCGTCGCCCAGCTCGTGCCGACCACGCGGCTCGCGAACGCCGTCGGGCTCAACTCGACGAACTTCAACGCCGCGCGACTCATCGGGCCCGGCGTGGCGGGTCTGCTCATCGCCGCCGTCGGCAGCGGATGGGTGTTCATCATCAACGGCATCGCCTTCGGCGCCGTCATCATCTCGCTCACCCGGATGCGCGACCTGCACGCCCTGCCGGTCGCGTCGCGCGCCAAGGGCCAGATCCGCGAGGGCCTCGCCTACATCCGCGGCCGCAGCGACATCGTGGTGATCATGGTCGTGATGGGCGTGGTCTCGACGTTCGGCCTGAACTTCCAGCTCACGTCAGCCATGATGGCGCGCGTCGAGTTCGGCCGGGGCGCCGGCGAGTACGGCATCCTCGGGTCGGTCCTGGCGATCGGCTCGCTGGCCGGGGCGCTCCTGGCCGCCCGGCGCGAGCGGCCCCGCGTGCGGCTCGTGCTCGGCGCCGCGTTCGCGTTCGCGATCGCGATGGGGATCCAGGCGGTCATGCCGACGTACCTCGGGTACCTGCTGATGTGCATCCCGGTCGGCTTCGCGTCCCTGACCATGCTGACGTCGGCCAACGCGGCGATCCAGCTGTCCGTAGCGCCGGAGCTGCGCGGCCGCGTGATGTCGATCTACGTGCTGGTGGTGCTCGGCACCACGCCCCTCGGTTCCCCGGTGGTGGGCTGGGTCGGCGAGACGTTCGGGCCGCGGTACGCGGTGCTGATCGGCGCAGTGGCGACCCTGCTGGTGGCCCTGGCCGCGTCCGTGTGGGCGTACCGGACGTGGCACGTGCGCGTGCGCGCCCGGCTCTCGCGCTCGCACCGCATCCCGCGCCCGTACCTCCAGGTGACGTACCCGGACGCGACCCCGGAGCCGGCGTCCCAGGCCCTGGCGGCGTAGCTGGGTGTCGCCGGACGCAGGGCGTCCCGCGCGTTGGCACCGAGCGACGCGCTCGCACCGAGCGACGCGCTCGCACCGAGCGATTGTGCCCGGAACTCCTGCCGATTCCGGGCACAATCGCTACACGCCACATCACGTGCGCTCGCACCGAGCGATTGTGCCCGGGATCGGCCGGCGTTTCGGGGACAACCGCTCAGTCTGGGATCGGACGGCTCCGGGCGGGCGGCGCGGTGGTTCCCGGCGGAGATCAGTGGGGTCGGGTACAAGGCCTCGTGACGGCGGCGCAACGTTCCGTGGTCGTCCACAGGGGCCGTTCTCAGCGTGTTGTGCACAGGAGGGTGCTCGGGCTCGAACCTGACCGGCCTGGCGCTGCTGTGGTGGACGTATGACAAAGATCTTCCAGATCCCGAGCAGCGCATTGCCACTGATCCGCCGGCAGTCCGGTCTCCTTTCCACCGACCAGTGCGAGGAGTTCGGCATTGGGCGAGAGATCCGACGCCGGATGATCAAGCAGCAACGTTGGAGCAGTCCAGCGCGTGCTGTGCTCGACACCAACCCCGTACCTCTCCGCAGCAGGACGAGAGACGACTGGTTCGAGCATGCCGCCCGATGGCGAACCTGGCTCGCCTTGCTCGTCCACTGCTCGGACGCCATCGCGACGGGGTGCTGTGCGTTGGTACTGCACGGCGTGTCCGGGCTCCCTCGCGATTTCCCTCTCGAGGTCGCACGCCCCGACCGATCGCCGCGGCGCACCCGCTACGGCGTCGTCGTCGTGAGGTACCCACCGTTTCCCACGGTGACGATCAGCGGCCGCACAGTGGCCGAGATCGACCACGCGGCGGCGCAGGCCCTGCCGAAGCTCCCGCGCCACAACGCCCTCGCCGTGCTCGACGACCTCGTGAGGCGCCACGGGTTCGACACGGCCCGCCTGGCGGAACTGCGAGAGCTAGTGGTGCGGCGTCGCCGTGGCTCCGCCTGGCTTAACGCTCTGTTCGAGCTGGTCAACGGACGCTCGGAGTCTCCAGCGGAGTCGTTCGCACGGCTCTCGTGCCACGACAACGGCGTGCCGCCCGACGACCTCCAGGTCCGCTTCACCAGGGACAGTGTCGTCGTCGCACGCGTCGACATGGGCTGGCGTCTGCCCGACGGACGTTGGCTCGTGGTCGAGATCGACGGCGTCGGTCCCCACAGCACTCCGCAGGCCCTGGTTCAGGACGCTCCACGACAGAACCAGCTGCTGGCGTCCGGGCAGGTGATCATGCTGCGTTTCAAGCCGAACGACAACGAGCAACCCGGCGGCATCGGCGCGAAGGTCGCGACGGTCCTGACCAGCCACGGCTGGCGCCCCGGCCGATACACAGCCGTCGGAGCACGCGTCGACCTGTCGTGACGCTGGACGTCGCACCACCGAGCCATTGTGCCCGGATCCCGCCCCCCGTCCGGGCACAATGACTCAGCCTCACGACACGGGCGCGGTACTGCGCCATTGTGCCGGGACGGGGGGCGGGATCCGGGCGTAATCGCTCGGTCCGGCGCTGGCCGCGACGCAACCCGACCACGCTAGATGCCGAAGGCGCTCCGGATCGGGCCCAGGAGGAAGTAGACGACGAACAGTGCCGCCGCCACCCACAGCAGCGGGTGCACCTTGCGGGCCTTGCCGACCGCGATCTTGAGCAGCACGAACGAGATCACGCCGGCCCCGATACCAACCGTGATCGAGTACGCGAACGGCATGAGCACCATCGTGAGGAACGCGGGGATGGCGACCTCGAGGTCGGTCCAGTCGATGCCCGTCACCTGGACGACCATGAGGAACCCGACGATCACGAGCGCGGGGGTGGCGGCCTCGTGCGGCACCACCTCGACGAGCGGCGACAGGAACGTGGTCAGCAGGAACGCCACGCCGGTGGTCACGGCGGCGAGCCCGGTCCGGGCGCCGTCGCCCACACCGGACGCCGACTCGACGTACGCCGTGTTGGACGAGACCGATCCGGCGCCGCCCCCGACCGCGGCCAGCGAGTCGACGATCAGGATCTGGGTCGTCCGGGGAGGGTTCCCGCGCGAGTCGAGCAGCCCGGCCTCGCCGCCGATGGCGACCATCGTGCCCATCGTGTCGAAGAAGTCGGCGATGAGGAGCGTGAACACCAGCAGGATCACCGCCACGATGCCGATCTTGTCGATCGAGCCGAACAGCGAGAACTGGCCGATCAGCGAGAAGTCGGGCAGCTTGACCACGGAGTCCGGCAGCGCGGGGACGTTGAGTGCCCAGCCGCCCGGGTTGTCCTCCGTGCGCATGCCGATGCCCCCGACGGCTTCGACGACCATCGCGAGCACGGTGGACGCGATGATCGCGATGAGGATGCCACCGCGCACCTTGCGCACGACGAGGACGGCGGCCAGCAGCACCCCGAACGCGAACACGAACAGCGGCCAGGCGCCGAGCGAGCCGCCCATGCCGAGCTCCGTGGGCGTCGACAACGACGCCGGGATACGCACGAAGCCGGCGTCGTACACGCCGATGAACGTGATGAACAGGCCGATGCCCACGCTGATCGCGATCTTGAGCTCGCGCGGCACCGCTCGGAACACGGCCTCGCGGAAGCCCGTGACCACCAGGACCAGGATGACCAGACCCTCCAGCACCACGATGCCCATGGCGTCCGCCCAGGTCATGCGCGGCAGGGCCGCTACGGAGAAGGCGACGACGGCGTTCAGGCCGAGCCCCGCCGCGAGCGCCAGCGGGAAGTTCGCGACGAGTCCCATGAGGATCGACATGACGCCCGCCACCAGCGCCGTGGCCGCGGCGATGGCCGTGATGTCGCCGATCGAGGTACCGCCGCCGAGGTACTGCCCGGTGCCGTCGGGCACGTTGCCCAGGATCAGCGGGTTCAGCACGACGATGTAGCTCATCGTGAAGAAGGTGACGAGCCCGCCGCGTACCTCCGTCCACACCGTGGAACCGCGTTCGCTGATCTTGAAGAACCGGTCGACGGCGCCCTGCGCCTGGGCCTGGTCGTGAGCCATGGTCCGATGTTCCCCTTCGTTACCCGATGCTGCTTGACGACGTGCCGCGGACGGCGGCCAGGAGCATCTGCTCCACGGCCGGTACCCGGGTCAGCACGTAGTCCACGCTGAGGTGGTGGAAGTCGCGGTAGACGGGGTGGCTCGTGTCGCCGACGCCGCAGCGGGTGTCGTCGCACGTCTCGGACCAGACGCCGTCCCAGGTGGTCACACCGTACTTCGTCCAGATGCCGGCGCTGATGTCGGGCAGGTCGCCGTTGGACTCCTCGGCCTCGGCGCGTGTCATGCTGCAGTCGCCGAGCCCGGGCCAGGGCCGGGTGAGGCATTCGAGGGGGTCGACGTCGAGCTTGGGGTTGTCCTTGACGGCTACGACGGCGGGGATCGTGGCGGTGAGGTGGGCGAACAGGGCGTCGTTGGCGCTCGTCCAGGCGTCGCGGACCTCGTTCTCGGTCATCAGGGTGCCGTCGGCGTGCTGCATGCGGTCGGCGTAGATCTGGGCCTGGCCGACGACGACGGCGTCGGGCCGCAGGTCGTCGACGACGCGCAGGGACTCGGCCTGGAAGTCGCCGCAGGGGCCGCGTTCGGCGGGCTGCTGCACGTTGATCTCGGCGGCGGGGCAGCCGTGCCGCCAGCGGACGGCGAGGCGCAGGCCGGCGTCGCGCGCCGCGACGTCGAACGCGGGGATCCAGTGCATGGCGTGGGAGTCGCCGAGGAGCAGCACCGTGGTGTCGGCCTCGACGTCGCCGAGCATGCAGACGTCGGTGCCCGACGTCGTCGGGGTGATCTCGGTGCAGCCGTAGGGCTTGGGCTCGGCGCCTGCCTCGACGGCGGTGGCGTACGGCTCTCGTTCCAGCACCGCCCCGGTCGCGACGCGGGTGCCGACGGTGAGGCCGCCCACGGCTAGCCCCATCACCAGCGTGACGGCGGCGGTGGCCCGCCACGACTTCAGGGCCCGGCTGAACCGGATGGGGTTCTCTACCCAGCGGTAGGTCATGACGGCGGCGCCGAGCGCGCCGAGGGAGGCGAGCACCTTGATCCAGATCGCGTCGTCCTGGACGGCCGCGGTGGTGAGCACCACGAACGGCCAGTGCCAGAGGTACCAGGAGTAGGAGACGTCGCCGAGCCGCTGCAGCATGGGCAGGTCGAGCACGCGGTCCACCCAGGTGCCGGACGCCGGGACGCTGCCCGCGGCGAGCACCAGGAGCGCGCCGCCCACGGGCAGCAGGGCGATGGTGCCGGGGAACGGGTCGGTCTCGTGCACGAACGCGAAGGAGAGCGCCAGCAGTGCGAACCCGGCGGTGCCGAGCAGCGCCCGGAGCAGCCTGGGGCGCAGGCGGGTGCGTGGGGCGAGCCGGTCCCACGGCAATGTCGCGACGAGCGCGGCGCCGGCGAACTCCCAGGCGCGGGTCGGCAGGATGTAGAACGCCCAGTCCGGCGCGGCTGTCGTCAGCCAGACCGAGGCCGCCAGCGACACGACGAACGTCCCGCCGAACAGGACCTGCAGCATGCGGCGCGCCGGGACGCGGGTGCGCCGGGCGATCGCGAGGGCCAGCAGGATGAGCAGCGGCCAGAAGATGTAGAACTGCTCCTCGATGCCGAGCGACCACGTGTGCAGGTAGGGGCTCGGGGTGACGGAGTCGGAGAAGTAGTTCTGCCCCTGATAGGGAAACAGGAGGTTGGAGACGAACAGCATGGAGGCCGCGCCGTGCCACGCGAGGCGCCCCCAGACCAGCGGCGACAGGAGCAGCAGGCACACGATCAGCGTGACGCTCACGACCAGCGCGAGCGCCGGCACGAGGCGCCGCATGCGGCGGGTCCAGAACTGGACCAGGTCGACGGTCCCGCTGCGGCCGACCTCGCGCAGCAGCAGCGAGCTGATGAGGTACCCGGAGATGACGTAGAAGACGTCGACGCCGGTGAACCCGCCGGGGATCGCGATCCCCGCGTGGTAGACGACGACGGCGAGCACGGCGACGGCCCGGAGCCCGTTGATGTCCGTGCGGAACCCGTGGCCGGCGCCGGACGCCGGGTCCGAGCCTGGACCACGGGGTTCCGGGGATCGTCCGGTGGGTCGGTCGACGGCGGTGGTCGTCGCCTGCGCCAATTTTTCTCCTGCGGTCGTTCCGGACGGGTGCGCGGCTCACACCATAACGGGCACATCGGGTCGGCTTGCCCCGGTAACGAGGAGGGTGTGAGGAGAGTCAACCGAGGAACACGTGGGAGCAGATCAGCACCGGCGCGTCGGCGGTGCCGCCGTCGCGCACGCATCCGATGGCGCCCCGCACGAGGTCGGCGCTCACCAGGTTGTCGCGGTGCGTCGGTGAGTCCAGCCAGGCCAGCACCACGTCCTGCGGCGGACGGTCGGTGCGGCTGAGGTTCTCCGCGGCGAGCGTGCCGCCCGGGCAGCTCTTCTGCACCGGCAGCAACGGCGCGTGCGCCAGCTCGGGCGCCCCGATCAGCGCGGCGGCCCGGTCCGTGGCGGCGCCCTCGAGGCACTCGTCGTGCTGCAGCGTGGGCAGGTCGAGCTGCGCGCGGACCGCGTTCACGCCGTCCTCCAGGGCCGCCGCGTACTGCTCGCGGTCGGCCAGGTCCACCTCGTCGGACGGCGTCCAGGTCGGCTCGGGCACGGCGGTCGCCTGCTCGGACCGGCGCGGGCCGGCGTCGTCGCCCGTCGAGCAGGCGGTGAGCAGCACGGCGGCCGTGAGGAGCGTGGCGGCGAGGCGGGTCGGGGTGCGGAGCACGACGTCGATTCGACACCGCGCACCCGCCGTCCACAACCGGAACGGTCTATCCGAGGAACACGTGGGCGCAGATCATGACGGGCGCGGCAGGATCCCCGCCGTCCGGCACGCAGGCGATGGCGCCGCGGGTCAGGTCGCCGTTCAGGATGTTGGCGCGGTGTCCCTCGGAGTCCATCCAGCCCTGGGCCGCCTCGGCCGGTGACCATCCGCCCTTGGCCAGGTTCTCGGCCACGGCCATGGTGGGGCAGGTTTCGAAGATCGGCTCCAGCGGCGCGTGCGCCAGCTCCTGGCCGATCAGCGCCTGGGCCCGTTCCAGCGCCACGTCGTACGCGCAGTCGTCGTGGGTCAGGGCCGACAGGCCGTTCGCGGTGCGATGCCCGTTGACGGCGTCCTCCAGGGCCGCCGCGTACTGCACGGCGTCGGTCAGGTCGGGCTCCGCGCCGGTATCGCCTCCCGAACCGGAGTCGCCGCCGGTTCCCCCGCCAGAGCCGCCGTCCGAACCACCAGTGCCGTCGCCCCCTGAGCCGCCTCCCGAGCCCTCACCGCCCGATCCGCCGCCCCCGGGACCGGGCGCGGGATCACGGTCGGCGCCGCGCGACGCCGCCCCGCTGGGCGCGGGCTGGACGTCCACCGCCGCGGACTCCTGGGTGTGCTCCCCCGTGATGGACCCCACCGACGTGGGGCGCGACGCGGGCTCCGGCGACGGTGCCACCTCGACGGGCGCGGCCGCGCTCACGACGCCGGGGGCTATCCCCGGTGCGGGCCTCGGCTCGGCGCCGGGGTCGAGGAGACCGGCGCACGCCGTGAGGCATACGCCCACCGCCACGGCGAGCGCCGCGCGGGCGACGGCCCTGCCCTGGGCGCGCCCCGGCCGGGCCGCGGACGACGTCGTACAGCGTGCTGGGGACACAAGTGCGGACAATACCGGCGATTGCGGCGGTACGGAATGCCCGGAACGTCGCCCGGCGCGCACGACCACCCGGCTCCGGACACCATGGTCCAGACCTCGCGCACACGATGCGCCGCCGCACGACGTCGACCAACCGGACGGCGGCCGACAAGGAGAGACGGATCTGACCACGCGACGCGCCCCACGACACGCCGAGCACGCCGAGCAGAGCGGGCAGAGCGGGCAGAGCGGGCAGAGCGGGCAGGACGTCCGGGCCGTCACCCGGCGGCAGGCCCTGCGGATCGGCGGGATCGCGCTGGGCGCCTCGGCGCTCGTGGTGGGCGGGCTGGTGGCGTGGGACGCGATCCGCGACCGGGCCGAGCCGTTCGCCGCGGTCCGCGCGCGGTGGCGGGATCAGCTGACCGGCCCCTCGCCGGACGACGCCGACGCGGTCGCCGGACGGCTGCTCGGCGAGATCACCCCGGACGGCCGGTGGTCCGACCTGGCTCTGACGAGCCGGGAGCGGACGATCGGCCTGCGGATCGACTACGAGCGGCTCCGGTCGATAGCCCGCGCCTACGCCACCCCGGGCTCCCGCTACGAGCACGACGACAGCGTGCGGGACCTCCTCCTGAGCAACCTCGACCAGCTCCACGAGACGTACCGCGGGAACATCCGGCGGTCCGGGAACTGGTGGGACCGGGAGGTCGGCATCCCGCTGCAGCTCACCGCCATCTCCATGCTGCTGTACGACGACCTCGACGCCGATCGGCTCGAGCGCTGGATGGCGGCCGTGCGCGCGCACACCCCGGCGCCGAAGTACACGGCGGCGAACCGCGCCTGGACCGGGCGGGTGGTGGTCGAACGCGCGCTCCTGCTGGACGACGAGGAGGCCCTCGCCGCAGGGCTGCGGGGCATGACGCCGGCGTTCCGGCCCACCACCTCCGGCGACGGGATCTACGCCGACGGCTCGTTCCTGCAGCACGCCGTCCACCCCTACTCCGGCGGCTACGGGCTCTCCCTGCTGACGTCGGCCGCGTCCGTGCTCGCGCTCCTGCACGACACGCCGTGGCAGCTCTCGGGTGAACCTGTGGACAACCTCCTGAGCTGGGTCGACGACGGCCTGGTCCCGTGGCTGCACGCCGGGGCGGTGCTCGCCCCGGTGCGGGGCCGCAACATCGCGCGCGCTTCGGTCCGGGACCACGACGCCGGTCAGACCGCGGCGTCCGCCCTGCGCCTGCTGGCCCGCGCCGCGGACGACGACCGCGCGCGGCGCTGGACCGGGCTGGCGGCCTACGCCTCCGGGGCCGCGGGCGACGGCGTCGAGCCGCTGGCGCCGCCCCAGGGCACCAGGATCTTTCCCGCGATGGACCGGGTGGTGCACCGGCGGCCGGCGTTCACGATCGCGCTGGCGATGTCGTCCGCGCGGATCGCCGGCTACGAGTCGATCGGCGCGGAGAACCTGCGCGGCTGGTACACCGGCAGCGGGGCGTACTACCTCTACGACGCGAACGGCTCCCCGTACGACGACCACTTCTGGCCGACGGTCGACGCCGCGCGCATCCCCGGGACCACGGTCGCCGCCGGCGCCCCGGCCGACTCCGCCGGGGCGGGCTTCCGCGGCGACAAGCGCTGGGTGGGCGGCGTCGCCCTCGGCAGCCGCGCGGCCGTCGGGATGGCGTTCCGGCACCCGGCGGACAAGGGGATGCGCGAGGTATCGGGCAAGAAGTCGTGGTTCCTGCTCGACGACGAGATCGTCGCGCTCGGCACGGGCATCGGGTCGGCGTCGGGCCGAGTCGTGGAGACAGTGGTCGACAACCGGAGGCTCCAGGACCCGGCCGGCCAGCGGCTGGTCGTCGACGGGCGGCCGGTGGTCCCGGCGGGCGGCGCGCCCGTGGACGGCAGGCCCACGGGCGGCGGCTCCGTCGACGGCGTCGGCGCAGACGGCGGCTCTGCAGGCAGCGAAGCCGCGGTGCTCGCCGACGACGCCGGGTGGGCCCACCTCTCCGGCCCCACGGAGGACACCGGCATCGGGTACGTGTTCCGCCCGGGCCAGCGCCTGCGCCTGCTCCGCGAGCGCCGCACGGGCCGCTGGGCGGACATCAACCGGAGTGCGGCGCACCGCGACCCGGCGGTGCGGTCGAACGACTTCGCGACGCTCTGGCTGGAGCACGGGGTGAACCCGGTCGACGCCCGGTACGGGTACGCGATACTGCCCGGCGCGACGCCGGCTGAGGTGGCCGCCTATGCCGCAGCCCCGCGTACGGAGGTGCTCGCGAACGGGCCGGACGTCCAGGCCGTGCGCCGCGACGGAACACTGGCGATGAACGTCTGGACGGCGACGGCGCCCGAGACGGCGGGGGTGTCGTGCGACCGGCCCGCGTCGATCCTGCTGGTCCGGGACGGTACGCGGCTGACCGTCGCGGTCGCCGACCCGACGCAGCGGCTGGAGCACGGCCTCCGGATCACGGTCGCGCAGCCGGCGAAGCGCCTGGTCGAGGGCGACGGGCGAGTCACGGTCGACCGCTTGGGGCCGGGCATCTCGCTCACGGTGGACGCCAACGGGGCCCGGGGCGAGACGATCACGGCAACCTTCGAGGTGTGACGGCTGCGGAGCCACAAAGGTCCGCTTCGACAACACGATCTGGCATGGATCTCGCGTCAGAACCATGCCAGATCGTGTTCTCGAAGCGGACCCTTTCTGCGACTACCTGGCGAGCGCCGCCCGGATCCGCTCGACGGCATACGACCCGAGCGTCCTGGCCCAGGTAGCCGTGATGTGGCCGCCGGTGTCGCGGTACACCACCACGTTGCCGATCACCGACGGGCACCGGCCGCCGGCGCAGTACCGGTCGGTCAGGTCGACCACGTGGGCGCCCGGCACGTCGCGCGCCGCGGCGACCAGCGGGTCCGGCTCGGCGAGCGCGCGGGCGGCTGGCGTCCCGCAGCCGTCGTCGACCGAGAAGGTCACCGCGGCCACGCACCGCACCGACTCCGCGTCGGCGTCCGGGTTGTCCGCCAGGACCACCACCTTCGTCACGCTGTCGGCGACCGGCCGCATGGCATCGACGTAGTCGTCGTGGGCCAGCGCGTGCCGCGCGCGATCGCCGGGGGCGCGCGAGGCCGTCGTGAGGACGACGTCGTACCCGCCCGACTCCAGCGACTCCTGGATCTCCGGCAGCCCTCGGCACGTCCCGTCGCGCTCCGCGAGGTGCCACCGGCACCCGTTGCCGACGTAGGTGTCGAGCCGCCAGCCGGCGGCGTCGAGCTGCGGCTCCAGCATGGGCACGAGCTGTGCGGCGTGGCTGTCGCCGACCAGGGCGACCCGAGTCGCCGTCGGCCGGTCGCTGCCGAACGTGCAGGTCTTCGCGGGCTCGCCCTGGTAGGCGTAGCAGTCGTAGGCGCCGCCGTCGTCGTAGGACGCGCTCGCCGGGTCGGGGGCCGCGGCGGGCCCGGCGTTCAGCGCGCAGTCGTGGCGCGGGTCGAGCGCGGCGGCGCCCACGCAGTCGGCCGGGTCGGCGGCGGTGCCGCCGGCCAGGACGGCGTCGGGCGCCGCGAGCCGGGGCGGGGCCGCGACCCGGGCCGCCGCATGACCAGCCACCCCGAGCAGCACGACGACGGCGCACGCGGCCGCGAACCGGTACCACCCCGCCGGCGGCCCGAGCCCGGTCCGCACGCCCCGCCGGAACCACACCGCATGCCGCGCGGGCGCCTCCAGCCAGCGGTACGACGCCGCGGACAGCACGAACGTGAGAGCGAGGCCGAGCACGACGTAGATCGCCGACCCCTGCGGCACGAAGGCCAGGAGCAGCACGGCCACCGGGAAGTGCCAGAGGTACAGGCTGTACGAGATCTCGCCGACGTACTGGCCGGCGCGGTGGGTGAGCGGCCACAGGGCGACCGGGCCGCCCACGCCCGCCGCGATGACGACCGCGGCGGACAGCACCGGAAGGAGCGCCCACGGCACAGGGAAGCCCGCCCCCTCGGGGGTCACCGCTATCGCGACGGCGATGCCGGCCAGCCCCAGCCAGGCGAGCACCGAACGCACGGGTTCCGAGGTGATGCGCAGGTGGTTCGACAGGACGGCGACGAGCGCCCCGACGCCCAGCTCCCAGGCCCGCGACGAGGTCGTGAAGTACGCCCAGGTGGGCTGCGCCGTCGTCTCGAGAAGACCCCAGGCCAGGGACGTCACGGTGAGGACGGCGACCGCCACCCCGGCAACGAGGCGAGCGTGCGAACGCCGCCAGCCGAGGTGCCGCATGCCGACGATCAGCAGGCCGAGCAGCAACCACGGCCAGACCAGGTAGAACTGCTCCTCGACCGCGAGCGACCAGTAGTGCTGGAGCGGGGACGGCGGCTGCGACTCCTGGAAGTAGTCGACGCCCTGGCGCGCGAAGTGCCAGTTGCCGACGAAGAGGAACGAGAGAACGGCGTCGCCCACCACGCTCCGGAACCGCTCGGCGCCGAGCAGGGCGAAGGACGCGCCGACCGTCACCAGCAGGACGAACGCCGCCGCGGGCAGGATCCGCTTGGCGCGGCGCGCGTAGAAGGTGGAGAACGAGATGGTCCCGGTCCGCTCGTACTTCCGCAGCAGGAGCCCGGTGATGAGGAAGCCGGAGATCACGAAGAACACGTCCACGCCCACGAACCCGCCCCGCGGCCAGCCGAGCAGATGGTCCGCGATGACCGCGAGGACCGCCACCGCCCGGAGCCCCTGGACGTCCGGGCGGAAGCCGGCGGGCCGCCGTCCGAACCTGCCTGCCGGTGCCGGTGGAGCCGACCGGACTGCGCTCACTGCCATGCGTATTCCCCCCGTGACGTCGCGTGTGGCGGTGCGCCACCATCCTGGGGTGGCGGACTTCGGCCCGCAGTTCAGAAAAGGTCGGGCGATCGGACGATTCGGGTCGCACGCGGAACATTCATCGCATATTTTTGCGGGGCGCCAGCGATCACATTTCCAGCCGACCAGCTGAGGTTTCCCGATGTCCGGAACGAGCACGAGCAGCACGCCCTGGAACGACCGTCGCATCGCCTTTGTCGGCGGCCTTCATCGCAGCGGAACCACCCTGATCGCCCGAATTATTGGTTCGAGCCCGAATGCTTGCGGATTGACCGGAACGGGCGCCGTCATGGACGAGGGTCAGCACATTCAGGACACTTATGTGGGCGGTCTAGGCAATACGTCCGAATGGTCGTTTCACCCACAGGCGCACCTCACCGAGGAGGACGCGAGGCGCTTGCCCGACGCCGGTACGCGGCTCTGGGCGAGCTGGTCGCCCTACTGGGACCTCGACCGCACGGTGCTCGTCGAGAAGTCGCCGCCCAACCTGACGAAGATGCGCTTCTTCCAGGAGATCTTCCCGAGGTCCCGCTTCATCGTCGTCACGAGGCATCCCGTGGTACAGGCGCTGGCCGTGCGCAAGTGGGCGACGCGCACCCGCGGGCGGTTCACGTACGGGTTCCCACGGCTGGTCGAGCACTGGGTGCACGCGCACGACGTGTTCGCCGAGGACGCCCTGCACATCGAGAACCTGCTGGTGCTGCGGTACGAGCACCTGATGCGCGACCCCGCGAACGAGCTCGGCCGCGTCGCGCGGTTCCTCGACATCGAGCTCGGCGACGACGCGGTGGACGCCGTCGACGCCGGGCGGAGCAACCGGTACGCCGAGCTGTGGCGGACCGGCGGCCGGGGTGAGCTGGCCGGCCGGGTCCGGCGCCACGTCGCGCACCTCGGGTCACGCCGGGGCACGCCCCGGGCCGACCTGCTGCGCGACGTGACCGACGCCGCGCTGCTCCCCCGCTACCGGAACGTCGTCAGCGAGCACCTCGGAGACCGGATCCGCGCCCACGGCTACGACCTGGACGCACTGGACGAGGCAGCCCCGTGGGCCCCAATGGTGCACGGCGCTCCGGCGCCCCTGGCGGCGGACGTCCGATGAGAGCCCCGACCCGCATCGTCTACGTCACGGGCTCCGGCCGCAGCGGCACGAGCACGCTCGCCGGAGTGCTGCGCGAGTTCGGCCTGCAGGTGCCGGGGCCTGAGGTCGACGCCGACGCGTCCAACCCGCGTGGCTTCTCCGAGCCGCAGTGGGTGGTGGACTTCCACAACTTCATGCTGAAGGCGGCGGGCGTGCAGACGTCGGACCCGCGCCCCATCGCCTGGCACCTCGTCGACCGGGCGGGCGCCGAGGGGAACGCGCTCGGCCAGATCCGGGCGTGGCTCGACGACCAGATCGCGCGGTACGGCGACCTCGTCATCAAGGACCCGCGGCTGCTCTGGTTCCTCGAGCTCTGGCAGGAGGCCGCGACGGGCACCGGGGCCAAGGCGTCGTGCATCACGATGCTGCGCCCGCCGGCCGAGGTCGTCGGGTCCAAGGCCGCCTACTACAAGGGCCGCGGAGTGGTGGACCGCGTGGCGGGGTGGATCAACCTGATGCTCGGCACCGAGCTCGCCACGCGGGCGACGCCGCGGGCGTTCGTCCGTTACGGCGACCTGATCCATGACTGGGACGAGCCGGTGTTCGGGGCTGCCGCCGCGCTCGACCTGCCCATGGTCGACCCCCGCAACACGGACGCGGTCCACCGGGTGGATGCGTTCATCGACCCCGCGCTGCGCCGCGTCGGTGCCACGTGGAACGACGTGCCCGTCCCGGCGCCGCTGCGCGCGCTGGCCGACGACACGTGGGCCGCGCTCGACGCCCTCCCCGGGCACGACGACGCCGGGACCCGCGCCGAGTTCGATCGGCTCCGCGCGCTCTACCCGTACGTGCACCGCAAGGTCGCGTCGTCGCCGGCCCGGCGGATCGCCCGCATGGTGCCGACAGAGGTGGTGCCGCCCGCGGTCCGCCAGAGCGTCGCGGGCATGCTCTGGCGCTCCCCGGACGCCGCAAACTGACCCCGCACGGCGGCGAGGTAGTCACGCGGCCGGTACCTCACCCAGCCGGGCCCGCACCTCCTCGGCCTCGGGCATGCCGAGCTCGGTGTAGATCGTGCAGGCCTGCTCGTAGTGCGTCCGCGCCAGGTCCGGGTCGCCCAGGGCGCGGTGCGCGTGGCCGACGCCGGCATGGGCACGTGCCTGCTGATCGCGGGAACCCACCTGGACGGCGATACCGAGCGCCTCGGTGTGCGACCGCAGCGCCTCGGCCGCGTCGCCCGCGAGCCGGGCCGCCTCGCCCAGCCCGTTGAACGACCAGGCCTGGCCGCTGACGTCGGCGGTCTCGCGGCACACGACGAGCGCCTGCCCGAAGTACGACGCGGCGTCGTCCGGCTCCTCCAGGTAGAGGTGGAGCATGCCGAGCGAGTCCAGCACGTACGCCCGCATGGTCACGATGCCCAGGGCCTCGGCAGTCGCCAAGGACCGCCGCAGCCGCCCTGCCGCGGTCGTGTAGTCGCCCCGCTCCAGCTCGGTGTTGGCGAGGTTGTTGAGCGCGATGGCCGCGCAGTACCGCGCACCGATCTCCTGGAAGATCGCGAGCGCCTCCTGGCACGCCTCGTAGGCCGCGGTGATGTTCCCCAGCCCGGCCTCGACGCCGGCGACGTTGTTGCGCACCGACGCCTCCACGAAACGGTCGCCGGACCGCCGTGCCACGGCCAGCGCCCGGTAGTGGCCCTCCCGGGCGGCCTTGTGGTTACCGCGCCGATGGTCGATCGAGGCCAGGTTGGTCAGCGTGTACGCCTCGCCCACCAGGTCCCCGGCCTGCCGGAACAGCACGAGCGCCCGGTGGAAGTGTTCGAGGGCGGTCTCGTACCGGCTGGAGCGTGAGTGCCCGACACCGAGCTGGCGCAGGACCTGAGCCTGACCGGTTAGGTCACCTGCTTTCTCGGCGGCGCGCAGGGCGTGCGCGTTGACGACGAAGAGGTCGACCGGATGCGCGCTGTTCACGTAGCGGTGCAGGATCACGGCGAGATCGACGACGTACCGGTTGTCGCGGCGGTCCGCGGCATGTTCGGCGACCGCGGCGAGGCAGCTCCGCTCGGCCTGGAGCCAGTCGCGCGCCGACGTCGGCTCCGACAGGTCGGGAAGCGGGGCGTCCGGCGCCTTGTCGGGCTGGTACTGCACCTCTGCCGGGTACAGGGTGCTCACCGCGGTGTAGGCGGCACCCTGGTAGTAGTCCAGGAGCCGTCGCTCCGCTGTCTGCCGGTCCTCCTCGGACTCCTCGGCGGACGCCAGGTGGGTGGCGTAGGCGCGCAGGAGGTCGTGCATGCCGTAGCGGCCGGGTCCGGTCCGGTGCAGCAGATGGGCGCGGACGAGCGTCTCCAGGACCCGGCGGGCCGCGGTCGGCGCCAGGCCGGTCAGGGCCGCGGCCACGTACTGGTCCAGATCCGGCCCGGGGTGCAGGCCCAGCCGCCGGAAGGTGCGGGCCGCTTGCTCCGGCAGGTGCTGGACCGACCACGAGAAGACGGCGTGGACCGCCGCGTAGGGGTCGTCGCCGGGGTCCAGGAGCTCGAGCCGCTCCTGCCGGTCGGCCAGCTCCGCCACGACGTCGGCCAGGGGTCGGTCCGGCTGGGACGTCGCCAGCACGGCGGCGACCCGCAGCGCCAGCGGAAGCCGGGCGCACTGCTCGGCGAGCGTCGCGGCGGCGCCCGGTTCGGCAACCACCCGCTCGCCGATCAGCCGGTGCAGCAGGTCGACCGCCTCGGCGTCCGGCAGCAGGTCGAGACCCACCTGATGGGCACCGTGGACGGCGACCAGCCCGGCCAGGCTGTCCCGGCTGGTCACCACGACCGCCGAGCCACCGCTCCCGGGCAGCAGCGGCCGCACCTGGGCGACGCTGCCGGCGTTGTCCAGCACGATCAGCATCCTGCGTTCGGCCAGCTCGCTGCGGTATCTGGCGGCTCGTTCGTCGTCGTCCAGGGGGACATCGTGCTCCGGGACGCCGAGCGCGGTCAGGAACCGGGCGAGTGCGTCGGCGGGCCGCACGGGCTGCTCCGGGTCGTAGCCGCGCAGGTTCACGTAGAGCTGCCCGTCGGGGAACCGGTCGGCGACCCGGTGCGCCCAGTGCACGGCGAGCGCCGTCTTGCCGACCCCGGCGGTCCCGCCGATCGCGGTGATCACCACGGCGCGCGCCGACCCGTCCTCGGCCGGGGCGGACAACAGCTCGTCCAGGCGCCGCAGGTCGGCGTCGCGCCCGGTGAACCCGGACACGTCGAGCGGCAGCTGGGCGGGACGAGGCGCCCGGCTGACGCCGGCGGTGTCGGTCGGGTCGGCAGAGTGAGCGGTGTCGGCGGCCCGGCCGCCCGCATCCGGATCCGGTGCCTCGAGCCGCCGTACGGCCAGCTCCGGATCATGCCGCAAGATCCGCTGGTGCAGCTCGCACAGCGCCGCCCCGGGGTCGCTGCCGAGCTCGTCGGCCAGCCGCTCCTGGACCAGCCGGAAGTGCGCCAGGGCATCGGCCTGCCTGTCGCACCGGTACAGCGCGAGCATCAGCTGCCCGGCCAGACGCTCGTCGAGCGGGTATGTCTCCGCTGCGGCGGCCACCTCGGGCAGGAGCTGCGCGTGCTCGCCACGCCGCAGCAGCAGGTCGTAGTGATCCAGGCAGGCGGCCAGCCGCTCGGCCGTGAGCGTCAGGGCGAGGGACCGCAGCCAGTCGCTGTCCAGGTCTGCGAACGGTACGCCCTGCCAGAGTGCCATGGCGTCCTGCCACAGGGCGTCGGCGCGGCCGTCGTCGGCGCACCTGGCCTGCGCGACCAGCGCGCGGAACTGGTGCAGGTCCACCGCGGCCCGTTCGACGTCGAGCACGTAGCCGCCCGACCGGCGTGTCGGCGCCGGGCAAGCTTCGGCGTCGAGCACGGACCGCAGCCGCGAGATGTAGCTGTGCAGCGTCTGCCGCGCGCTGCGCGGCGGCGTCGTGCCCCAGACCCGCTCGACCAGCTGGTCGAGCGAGACCGGTACGCCCGGCTCGACCAGCAGTGCCGCCAGGACGGCCCGCTGACGTGCCGTGCCGAGCGGGACGGGCCCACGGTCGCCCAGGGCAGACACGTGACCGAGCACCTGAAACCGGACCATCGTCTCCCCTGCCTCGGCGTAGAGCACCCGGAGGCAGAGAGTAATCGGCGGCGGACCAGGCGCTACAGCAAATGCAGCGTCGCGCAAAGGGTTGCGGTCGCACGCCCTCAGGCGGTAGGCCCCGCCAACCCCGTGTCAGACGTGCAGGTCACTCCAGTGACCTGTACGTCTGACACGGGGATCAGCGTGGATCAGCGTGGATCAGCGAGGATCGGTCAGTGCAGGAACGACCCGCCACAGGCCGTGTTGTTCACCCACTTGTGGGAGCTGATCGTGTTCTGTGCCGTGACCCGGCCGGTCCCCGGGCCGCCACCGGTCAGGTAGTCGTCGGACAGGGCACTGACGTAGTACTCGGACTTCTTGATGCACGAGTACGCGCCGGTGTAGCCCGTCTTGTCGTACACCTTGACGGCCATGCCCGACGTGCCCTTGTGCAGGATCGAGCTCGCCTTGTTCGTGTCGCCGCTACGGAAACCGCCGGCCGAGTCGCCCCAGTTCGAGTCGTTCCCGTTGGCTCGACCCAGGTAGACGTAACAGTTGCCGCCGTCGTACGCGTAGAAGTAGCCCGACGTCGCGTTGTGCCACGCGCGGTCGCAGTTGGCCGAGGCCTGCGCGGTCGCAGGGAACAGTGTTCCCGCGGCCAGGAGGCCCAGTGTCGCCAGCAGGACAGAGATCTTGCGCATCATGTTCTCCTTCATCGATTGATTCATGGGTAGGTGCGGGCTCAGCCGGCCAGCACCCGTTCGGCGTTCCCCAGCGCCAGGATTTGCATCCGCCGGTAGTCGGCGACCGCGTCGTCGTACCGGTCCAGGCGCCCGCGGTACTCGTTCTCCAGGTCGAGCGCCGTGCTGACCAGCGCTGTCTCCCGAGTGGCGCACGTGGCCTCGGCCACCGCGAGCTCCTTCTCGACGGCGCGCGCCCGCACGTCGCCCAGTCCCTGCAGGAGGCGGTACAGGTCGTCCCGGATCGCGGGCGGGTCGGGGTAGTCGTAGCCGCGCCGGCTCATGCAGTCCGACCAGTCGGCGAGCTCGGCCACGAAGCGCCTGTCCGTGACGATGTCCTCCGCGTAGAGGCCCACGAGGTTGGTGGCCACCTTCTCGGCCTGGAACCATGCCGCGAAGTCCCCGTAGAGCTCGTCCTTCGCCCGCGCGAAGCAGCTGTCGTCCGGGGTCTGGACCGTGCCACCCATCGGCAGCTCGGCAGACAGCATGCCGTCCGACGGGTCTCCGTCGAGTGCGGTGGACCAGCGCAGCCGCTCCGCCTCCGGCAGGGCGTTGGCGTAGGCGTGGTTCGGGTCGCTCTGCTGGATCTCTACGACCCGGTCCTCCAGCTCGAGCCCGTAGCCGTACTCGCGCGCCCAGCCGACGTCGTCGAGCACGTAGCCGGAACCCTGTCGTTCCTCGACGCTCGCCACCGGTACCGGCACGTACCGGAAGCCCTCCGCCGCCATGCAGTCCCGGACCAGGAGCTCCAGTGCCTGGTCCACCTGCACCTGCTCGGCGTCGGTCAGCTCACGGCCCGGCGCGACGGCATCGACGTTCACGGCGTCGGCCTGCGCGGCGTCTCCGGACACCTCCGAACCTGCTGCGGTGCAACCCACCACGGCCACCGCGACGGCTGCCGCCGCACAGGCGGCGAAGAGAGCTCGCCGCATACCGGATCACCTCCTCCACGGACCGGGTTCTGACGTTCGCCCCCGGAGGGCACGGGGGCGAACGTCAAGGCTCACCACCCGGGGGGCGGGCGTGAACGCGGCACCAGCGGCGCCGAGAACCAACGTAGGAAGGCGACCTTGCAGGAAACATGCAGGCGCCTTGCATGCCTGCCAGGGCGGACGTCAGACGAAGAGGGTGCGGTCCGCCAGGCTTCCCGCGATCCGGCCCGCCGTCACGGCCAGCCGCTTGACCCCGCGCCGGCGCACCAGCGGGTCGCGCGAGAGCGTCCTGGCGAGGCCGCCGGCCACCGTGACCGGTACGCGCCACACCGGCAGGCGCGGCAGGCCCGCCGCGCGGAAGCGCTGGAAGACGCGCACCGACTGGCGGCCGTACCGGTACTGCTGGCGGGCCAGGTCGCGCAGGCGCTCCCGCTCGTAGTAGACGACGACGGCGTCGGGCACGGCCCGGGTGGTGAACCCGGCGAGGTGCGCCCGGTAGAAGAAGTCGGACTCGTCGCCGCCGCCGAGCAGCGACTCGTCGAACCCGCCGACGGCGTCGTGCACCGCCCGGGCGAAGCCGCAGTTGGCCCCGATCGGCCGCGGGACATGCCAGAGCTGCGTGTAGGTGCCGGGGTCCGTGCCGAGCACGGTCTCGTCGGGCAGCCGCCGCTCGACGGCGCCCCCGACGCAGTCGGCCCCCGCGCGGCGGGCGCGGTCCATCGCCGAGATCCAGCCCGGGGTGACGACGTCGTCGGCGTCGCACAGCAGCACGAAGTCGCCCTTGGCGTGCGCCACCCCGACGTTGCGCGCATGGTTGATACCCGGGATCGCGCCCGCCCCGACGCCGCGGAAGCGCCGGTCGTTCCGGGCCGCGGCCGAGACGACGTCGCGGCTGTCGTCGCGCGAGCCGTTGTCCGCGACGAGCACCTCGAAGTCGCCGGCGAAGTCCTGGCCGGCGAGGGCTCGCAGCTGCCGGCCGAGCGTCGCCGCCCCGTCCCGGCAGGGAATGACCACGGAGTACGACGGCGACCTCATCGCGTCGCCACCGGAGCACCGGCGGATGTGTCAGACCCTGAGGTCACCCCGGTGTCCTGGGTGTCTGACACGGCGGCGGGATCGGCGTCCGGCGCGGAGGACGGCGGCGGGCGCCACAGGATGACCGCCAGCATCAGGGGCAGCAGCGGCGTCAGATGCCGGACGTACGACCCGTAGTCGGGCTCGAAGACGCTCTGCACGACGGTCAGCCCGAGGACGAGCGCGACGAGCCGCGCCCAGCGTGGGTCGGTCCGCGACTCGTCGGTCGACAGGTGCACCGCCCGGCCGAACATGAACCAGAGCACGAGCAGGAAGGCCGCGACCACCAGGTAGTACGGCGAGAGCCGGACGATCAGCGGCAGCGGCACGGCGAACGTCAGGAGCACCAGCGCCGAGTTGAGGAAGCTCCCGACCGGCCCCTCCAGGTCGAAGAACGGCTCGATCAGGGTGCGCGTGTCCACGTCGCCGATCCGCATCTCGTTGACCTTGGTCCGGTAGAAGTCCAGCTCCACGCCGAGATAGTTCTGAAAGACGACGGACAGGACGACGAGGGCGGCCAGCGCCGCGCCGATCATCCGGCGCACCGAGAACCGCCGCGCCATGACCAGCCGGAACCCGATGTAGCCGCCGATGACGAGGTACCAGTAGTCGCGGAACTCGTGCGCGTAGTACGCCATGGCCGCGATGAGCGCGAGCTCCGGCCACAGCCCACGCCGTGTCCACAGGGCGATCAGCGCGATCGGGAGCACGAACACGTCCTTCGAGTACGTGCCCACGTAGACGACGGCCAGGACCGTCGAGCCCGCGATGAGCGCCAGCCCCATGAGCCCGGCGTTGTCGATCCGCCCGCGCAGGGAGACGAGCACCACGGCGACGAACAGCAGGTAGCCGACCATCGCAGCCCACGTCGGCTGGTCCGCGAGGCGGAGCTCGCGATAGATCATGCCGACCGTGCTGAAGGACTTGTCCGAGTCGTAGCCCTGGTAGCCGCCGGCGATCGTCGCGATCTTCTTGCTGTCGTACAGGAAGCGTGCCGGGACGAACGGGCTGCCGAGCAGCACGAAGCACGCGCTCCCCACCAGGAACAGTCCGACGAAGAGCTGCTTGATCGTCCGGTCCCCGTCGATCTCGCGCCGTTCCCGGTGCGGCGTGCTCGTCACGACACCAGCGCCCCGCCGGTGGCCGTCGCGTACGCCATGACGACGCCGTCGTGCAGGGCCTCCTCGTCCATCTCGCCGACGAGGTGGTCTCCCGACTCGATCATGTGCAGCCGCTGCTCCGCGTCCTCGATGGCGGCGCGGGCGGCGATCGCCGCCTCCGCCGGTGACTCGACGGCGGTGAGGCGCGAACCCTCGAACGCCGGGATCTCGCGCACGATGGTCGGCAGGCCGACGCGGGCGGCGTCCAGCACGCTGATCGGGAACCCCTCGTACGAGGCGCAGTGCAGGTAGACGTCGGAGGCGGCCATCTGCCGCATGACGTCGTCTGCGGCGAGCCACCCGGTGACCTCGACGCCGACGTCGGTCAGCTCGCGCACGAGGACCGGGTCACCGTCGCCCAGCCAGCGGAAGGACAGCCCCAGGCCGAACCGGTCAGCGAGCCGCGCGGTCTCCGCGAAGAACCGCGGGTCCTTCTGGGCGACCACGCGGCCGACCATCGTGACGGTCGGCCGGTCGCTGACCACCGCCCCCGAGCGCGCGCCGGCCTCCCGGACCGCCGCCGACGACGGGGCGTTCGGGATGCGCACGATGTCCCGCACGCCCATGGACCGGGCGAGGCTCTCTTCGCGCGGGCTCACGGCCGCGACCACCGTCCCGTTCGCCGCGAGGGCCTGCTCCAGTGCGCGGACCACCCGGCGCACGGGCCCCGGCAGGTTCGGCCGCTCGAAGTAGTAGCAGTGCGGCTGGTAGACGACGGGGACCGGCAGCTTCCTGACCCGCGTGTACACCCCGGCCCAGCTCGAGTGCGCGTGCACGACGTCGGGCGCCACGTCGTCGACGACGCACCGGACCGCCCGCACCCGGGCCGCGATCCCGTCCGGAAGGTGTGCGGTGCTCTTGTACTCGCCGCGCCCTTGCGTGCTCTCGATCCCGGTGGACAACAGGTGGTGTTCGGCCTCTGGAACCAGTTCCGTGATGCGGTCGATCGCGCGCCCGACGCCCCCGGAATAGCGATCCGTGACATGCAGAATTCGCAACTGCGCCCCTCCGTCGCGTGCCCCATTTCGCCCCGAAAAGGACATAAATCCCAGCGGGCGCGCTTCTACCGAACGTCGGTTAGATTACCAATGGAAGCGCAGGTAGGCGCGGCAACGGGACCCACTGGACGACTCTGTACGACGCAGATCGGCGCGCTTCTATCGGCCGACCGAAACCGAACGATCGTGCATCATCAGGGGAACGCGTTGAACGTTACCGAATACCTCAGGATCATCCGTAAGCACTGGGTTCCCGTCACCGCTCTGGCGCTTGTCGGAATCGTGTTCGCCAGTATCTTCGCGTTCACCAGGACGCCCACTTATACGACGACCTCGCAGGTATTCGTGTCGTTCCACGGCGCGGAGTCCACCTCCGAGCTGGCCACCGGCACCACCTACGTCCAGCGCCGCGTCGTGTCGTACGCGAACCTGGTGCGCAGCGCCCAGGTGCTCGAGCCGGTCGTCGAGGAGCTGGGCCTCGACACGAACGCCGGCGAGCTGGGCACGCGGGTCCAGGCGGCACCGGTCACCGACACGGTGCTCATCGACATCACGGCGACGGACGCGGACCCGACGCTGGCCGCGCGGATCGCGAACACCGTCGCCGAGAGCCTCGCCGGGCGCGTCGACGAGCTGGAGACACCGCAGCGGACCGGCGACTCCCCCGTCCAGCTGCAGCTGGTGCGCGAGGCCGTCCCGCCGGGCTCGGCGAGCTATCCGAACATCCCCGTCATGGTCCTCGTGGGATTCCTCCTGGGCGCGGCCCTGGGTATCGCCGTCGCCGTCCTGCGCGAGATCGTCGACACCCGGGTGCGGTCGGAGCAGGACCTGCGCGCCATCACCGACTCGGCGGTCATCGGGACCATCACCATGGACGACGAGGCGAAGAGCAACCCGCTCGTCGTGCAGACGAGCCCCTACCACACGCGGTCCGAGGCGTTCCGGCGGCTGAGGACGAACCTGCAGTTCCTCGACCTGGACGGCGGCCCGCAGGCCCTCGTCGTCACGTCGTCGGTGCCGAACGAGGGCAAGTCGACGTCGGCCATCAACCTCGCCATCACGCTCGCCGACGCCGACGCGAAGGTCCTCCTGATCGACGCCGACCTGCGCAGGCCGTCGGTCGCCGGGTACCTCGGCATCGAGGGGTCCGTGGGGCTCACGACCCTCCTGATCCAGCGGGCGACGATCGACGACGTCATCCAGCCGTGGGGCTCCGCGGGCCTGTACGTCATCCCGTCGGGTGCCGTGCCCCCGAACCCCGCCGAGCTCGTCGGGTCCAAGACGATGGCCCGGCTGATCAAGCAGATGAGCGAGCAGTTCGACTACGTCATCATCGACACGCCGCCGCTGCTGCCCGTCACCGACGCCGCGCTCATCGCCAAGATGACCAGCGGCGTCCTCATGGTGGCCGGCGCCGGGCAGATCCGCCGCGAGCAGCTGCGCCAGTCGCTCGCGAACCTGTCCGCGGTCAGTGCGCGGGTGCTCGGGATCGTCCTGAACAAGGTCAGCCGGGGCGCCGACACGTACGGCGCCGGTTACGGCTACTACGAGTATCGGCCGCACCACGAGGGCACCGACGGCAAGCCCGACACCAATGGCAAGCCCGGCAAGAAGACCCGCGGCCCGGGCAAGAAGAAGCCGGCCCGGCCGGCGCCCGCCCAGGAGCACACGACGGGCATCCGGGCGGAATCGGCACCCACAAAGCGCATCGCGGAGCCCGTGTCGATCGCCCACCCGGTGGAGCCCGTGCAGCCCGCCCGGTCCGGGCCGACCGCCCAGCCCGCCGACCAGCGCACCCGGCTCGCCGCCCCCGCACCCGGGAATGCCCGGCCGAGCGACGTCCCCGCACACCGGAACACAGTGACCCAGCAGCAGCCGATCGCGCCGGTCTGGGCGCCGGTCCGCGGCCTCGCCCCGACCAGCGAGCTCCAGACGATCCGTGTCTCGGACCACACGATGACCGCCCGCAACAACCGCTAGTGTCCGGGCTGGACCCGCGGTCCTCACCAGTTCTTCAGGGGATGATCCGGGCCGGCACGCCGACGGCGGACGCGTCGTCCGGGACGTCGGTGAGCACGACGGCGTTGGCCCCGATCCGGGCCCTGTCGCCGATCCGGACCGGGCCGAGCACACGGGCGCCGGCGCCGACGTAGACGTCGTCGCCGAGCACGGGGTCGCCGTCCTGCCCCGTGCGTGACCGGGCCGCGCCCAGCGTGATGCCCTGCTGCACGCGGGCGTCGCGGCCGATGACCACCCCGGAGCCGATGACGACCCCGGTGGGGTGCCACAGGACCAGCCCGGGCCCGATCCGCGCCGACCAGGCGATGTCCGCGCCGGTGATCGCGTGGTTGACCTGCTTGAGCACGGAGCCCAGCACGGGTACGGAGCTACCCGCGCGCGCCGAGACGCGGTACAGGAACGCCGCGAGGAACCGCATCGTGAGGACCGTCGGCAGCACCCCGGCGGTGCCAGGACGGCGCGGGTCGTCGCTGCGCCGGTTGGCTGCGAGGTCGGCGAACGGACCCAGGGGCTCCGGCCCGGCGGCGCCCTGCGTCATGTCGTCCCTCGTGTCGTGTGTCATCGGGTGTCCACCAGACCTTCGTTCGTCGAGTCGGCGGGGCGCCCGCGGCCCGAGGCCCCACCGGCCGAGGCCACGCCGTCCGAGCCCACCGGCCCTCGCAGGCTCCAGCGCGCCCGGCCGACGGCGCGGGCCGCAGCGCCGATCGCCGCGCCGAGCCGGTCGCTCCCGGCGGTCCAGTCGTAAGCGGTCACGCGTTCGACGGCGTTCCGGCGCAACCGGTCGCGGAAGGCGGCGTCCGCCATGATCCGCGCCGCTGTCCCAGCGATCGCGGCCGGGTCGCCCGGCGGCACGACCACGCCGTTGCCGAGCTCGCGCACCACCTCGGCCTGCCCCGGCACGTCGGTCGCCACGACGGGGAGGCCCGCGGCCGCCGCCTCGATCACCTTGAACGGCGAGGTGCCCCGCGCGCTCGCCGCGACGGCGCCGCGGGTCGCGAACGCGAGCGTCGCCTCGCCCAGCACGCGCGCGACGTCGGCCCGGCCGAGTGTCCCCCGCCACTCGATGCCGGCGGAGCGCCCGGCCAGGACCTTCTCGCGCTCGACACCGTCGCCGACCACGACCAGCCGCAGCCCGTCCGGCCAGTCCGGGCGCCGTACGGCGTCCACCAGGTCGCCGATACCCTGCCACGGCGCGAGGTTGCCCACGAAGACGCCGTACGGCGGCTGCTCGGGCGTGCGCCGGGCGGCGGCGAACAGGCTGACGTCCGCCCCGTTCTCCAGGACGGTCACCTCGTGGGCGGGCCGCCCGGTCACCTCGACCACCCAGCGCGCGATGCCCGCCGACGGCGCGAGGACCCGGTCCGCGATCACCAGCGGACGCAGGGCGATCCACCGCAGCAGGCGCGAGCGGCCGATCCACGGGTGCACGGCCTCGACCTCGGCCAGTACGCCCTGGGCGCAGACGACCGCGGCCCCACCGCGCAGGCGGGCCGCGACCAGCGCGGGCAGCGCGAACGGATGCCACCGCACGACGACGACGCCGCGGGCGGGCTGCCGGACCGAGTCCAGCATCAGCCGGGCGAGACGTGCGACCCGGCCGCCGGACCCTCCGCGCTGGGCGACCACCCGGTCCGGCTCGACCCCGAGCGCGGTGAGGCGCCCGATCGTCCCGTCCAGGTGCACGCCCGCGGCGGCCGACTCGGCGGCCCCCTCCAGCCATACCAGGGTCAGCCTGGTCCCTGCGTCCACGCGTTCTCCTTCTGTGTTCACGAGCCCCGAGCTCATGCGGCGGCACCCCTGCGCAAGAGCAGCCGCGCGCCGCGCCGCAGCACGCCGAGGTCGGCCCGGAGCCTGCGCCACAGCAGTGCCTGCAGCGCGAGCACGGCGGCCCAGACGAGGAGCCCGACACCGATCGTCAGCCAGGGGCTCATGCCGGGCAGGCGGCTCGCGACGAGCCCGCCCGCCGCGGCGGCGACACCGTGGCTCACGAAGGCCCGGGCTCCGTTCCAGAACAGCGCCCGCGCGGGCGCGTCGGTCACCCGGCTGACCCACCACAGGCCCAGCGGCCAGACGACGGCGGTCGACGCCGCGTATCCGAGCGCGGCGCCGGTCATCCCGAAGAAGCTGCCGCCGCCGATCGCCAGCAGCACCACCGGACGGGTCACGAGCGTGAAGCGCAGCAGCGCCCCGGTGCGCCCCGACGACTGGAACACCCAGTTCGGCGCGAAGTTGGCGGCCTCGAAGACCCCGCCGACCGCCAGGATCGCGAAGGCCGGGGCGGCCTGCGACCAGCGCGGGCCCAGCACCACCTCGACCACCGGGCCGGCGAGCGCGGACGCCAGCATCAGCGCCGGAACTATCGCATGCAGCAGGATCGTCTGGCCGAACAGCAGGAACTCGCGGTAGCGGGCGGCGTCGTCGTGCACCCGCGAGAGCACCGGGAGCGCCACGCGGCTGGCCGGCCAGGTGGCCTGCCGGATCGGGAGCGCCATCAGCTGGTACACGCGGCTGTAGAGGCCGGCGACGCCCGCGCCGAAGCGGACGCCGAGAATCGCGGTGTCGATGTTCCGGGTCGCGTAACCGAGCAGCTGGGCGCCCAGCAGGTTCGCCCCGTACCGGACGAAGGGGCGCACGGAGACGTCCCGCCGCGGCCACCCGGGAACCCAGCGGCCGGCCGCGATCACCCCCACCGACATCACGAACGCCGCGACGAGCTGCTGCGCCACGAGCGCCCAGTAGCCGCCGTCCGCCAGAGCGATCAGGATCGCCGCGCACAGTCCCGCCACCGGTCCGGCCACGTCGGCGACAGCGGCGGCGCCCAGCCGCATCCCCCGCACGAGGCTCGCCCGGTGCTGGGTGGCCACGCTGTTCAGCACGAAGCTCAGGGACACCCATCGGGTCACGTCCGTGAGCTCCGGCTGCCCGTAGAAGGCGGCGACCAGCGGCGCGCACGCGATGCCGATCCCCGTGAGGACGGCGCCGATGAGGGTGTTCAGCCAGAACAGGTTGTCCCGTTCGGCGTCGGACAGGGTCCTCGCCTGGATGGCGGCGTTGGCCAGGCCGAAGTCGCGCACGGTCTCGGCGACGCCGACGAGGGCGAGCACCATCGCGAGGTAGCCGAAGGCCTCCGGGGCCAGCAGCCGGGCCAGGACGACTATCGACACCGCCTGGACGCCGACCTTGAGCAGCTGGCCGCCCATGGTCACGGCGCCCCCGCGGGCCGCTTGCCGGCCGAGCGGCGCCGGGTCCGTCCCGACGGACGTTCCGCTCACTGTCGCCGACCGACGTCGGGCACTACCTTGTGATACGCCTCGGCGTGCCGCCGTCCGACCAGCTCCCAGTCGCGGTCCGCCAGGTGGGGACGCGTCCCGCGCTCGAGGGTCAGCCGCGCGACGGCCATCGCCCGCAGCAGGTCGCCGCGCTGCAGATCGCCGTCGAACATGATCACCCAGCCTTCGCCCACCTCGCGGGCGAGCGCGTCGGTGGCGGTGGTGCGGGGCACGAGCACGGGCCGGTCCAAGGACAGGGCGAGCAGCGCCGCCCCGGAGTTGTGCATCTGGGTGTACGGCAGCACGACGAGCTCGGCGCGCCGCACCTCGTGCGCGAGCACCTCGTCGGACACGAACTCCAGCCGCGCCTCGACCCGGTCGTCGGCCGCGGCGACCGCGGCGATGTGGGCGGCGAGGGCGGCGTCCTGCGACTTGCCCGCGATGGTCAGGCGCATCGCCGGGTCGTCGGAGGCGCGGAACACCTCGAGCAGCCGCTCGATGCCCTTGTACCTGCGGATCAGGCCGAACTGGAAGAGGCGCCCGAGCTCCGGCGTCGTGCGGGGATCGGGCGGGAACACCGACCGGTAGTGGCCATGCGGGATCGTCGCGTTCCGCACGCCGGACGGCAGCGGCGTCGTCGGGTTGAGCCGGATCCACAGGGCGGTCCGGCGGTCGAGGGCGTCCAGGAACCGGCGCTCCAGCCGGCCCCCCGACTCGTGGGGCACGATGTTGTGCGCGGTGCGCACCACCGGCGTCTCGGTCAGCTCCAGCCGCAGGAGCAGGGCGTAGGAGAGCACCTGCTTGACGAACCGGCCCACCGGAGTCCGCTGCCGGACGAGGAATTCCGGCCAGTGCACGTGCAGGACGTCGTAGACGCCGAAGATCGCGCGGAACCACGAGAAGGTGAGGATCTGGATCTCCGGCGGCGCCCCGCCGATCATGTGGTCGACGTATTGCGTCGTGCCGTTCGGCGCCGGAAGCACGTGGAGCACACGGATCCGCCGGCTCGTGGCGACGTCGCCTGCCGGCTCCGTGGGGCCCTCCGCCGTGCCTGCGCGGTTCTTCAGACGCACCATGCCCCCTTCACGCACCATGCCCTTTCACACGCAACGGACCTCTACCCGAACCGCGGATAATTCGGTGAGCTCGACATCCGGCAATGGCTGCAAATCGTATTCCTGCGGCTAATGTGGCGCATCCGGGACGATCAATAGGCTCCGCTCGGCGCGAAGACCTCCCGGGCGGTGCGCAGCATGATCCCGATATCACCGAGCAGGCTCCAGTTCTCCACGTAATAGAGGTCCAGTCGCGTGCCCTGGTCGATCGACAGGTCGTTGCGGCCGCTCACCTGCCAGAGTCCGGTCAGCCCGGGCTTCACGAACAGGCGGCGGCGCAGCGCGTCGTCGTACTGCGCCACCTCGAGCGCCACCTGCGGCCGCGGGCCGACCAGGCTCATGTCGCCCTTGATGACGTTGAGCAGCTGGGGGAACTCGTCGAGGGAGTACTTGCGCAGGAACCTGCCGAGCCGGGTGACCCGCGGGTCGTCCTTGCGCTTGTAGAACACGCCGACGTCGCCGTCGAGCAACTCGACGAGGCTCGCCTCGGCGTCGGGCCGCATCGAGCGCAGCTTGTAGAGCGTGAACGGCCTGCCGTTCAGCCCGATCCGCTGCTGCCGGAACATGGCCGGCCCGGGGCTGGTGAGCCGCACGCAGAGCGCGAGAACGAGCAGAGGGACCGCCACGACCACGCCGATCAGGGCCGCCACGACGATGTCGAAGACTCGCTTGATCGCGTGCTGGAGGCCGGTGTAACCAGGCGGCGCGACCTGGACCACGGGCACGCCGTCCACCGGCGTGATGAGCAGCCGCGGGCTGGCGACGTCGGCCAGCGCCGGGACGACGACGAGCTCCGCCCCCGTGGCCTCGAGGTCCCAGGCGAGCTGCTTGAGCGCCTCGGGGGTGGCACTGTCGGACGCCGTCACCGCCACGACGTCGACGTCGATCGCGCGGGCGGCCTCCGCCGCGTCCTCCATCCGCCCGAGCACGGGGACTTCGTCCACCGGCGAGGGGATGTTCGTCCCGCCCGGCAGGCAGACGCCCACGACCAGGAAGCCCGCCTCGTGCGCGCGCTCCACGCGGCGGCACAGGTCGAGGACGGCGTCCCGCGCGCCGACGATCAGCGTGCGGCGCTGGAACCGCCCGTGCGCGCGCTCCGCGTGCAGCCGCACCGCCAGGATCCGCCGTCCGACGACGAGGAACACCAGGCCGAGCGGCAGGGTCACCGCCACGTAGGAGCGGGCGAGGTCGAACTTCACGAGGTAGCAGACGATCGCGGTCAGACCGAAGAGCGCGAGCGTGCCGCGGGCGACGCGGATGTACTCGTCGCGGCCCGAGCCCAGGATGCGCGGGCTGCGCGCCCCGGCGAGGCCGAGCGCGATCACCCAGGCCTCGGCGAGCACCACCGAGATGAGGACGTACTGGCCGCCACGCGGTTCGAAGAGCTCCACCTGGACCTGCCGGTCGAAGCGGAGCACGTATCCCAGCGCCACGGCCGCGACCACCGCGGCGATGTCGACGAAGAGGGCCCTGCCGTAGACGATCTCCTGCCAGGGGCCGGCCGGTCCCCGGCGCGGTGGAGGAGCGGTCATCGACGCCGCGAGCCGGTCGGCCTCGCGGTCCAGCTGCGCCTTGAGCTCGGCGGCTTCTCGATCGACGTCGGCGGCGTTCGGGTCGATGGTCATGGCCACTCCTGGACAGGTACATCGAGGCTGGTGCGAGAACGACCGCGCGCTGCCCCTCACCTCGACGGTGAGGTGCAGCGCGCGGTCGATCAGGGAACCGCGTGAGGGCGGTCCCGGATGGATCAGTACTGCTGGATCAGTTCCGGCGGGTCGCCCGGACGCGGCTCACGACGATCGCGGCCACTCCGGCGAGCAGGAGGCCGCCGGCGATGGCGAGGTACGGCAGGCTCGTGGACCCGGTCGAGGCGAGGCTCACACCGCCCCCCGCACTGCCCGCGCCTGCACTGCCTGCACCTGCACTGCCTGCCCCCATGGGGGATCCCGCCTCGACGGCGGTGATCGTGTAGGTCTCCGAGAGCGCCTGACCGTCCGCGTCGAGGGCCTGGACCATGTAGTCGCCGGCCGCCGAGAGGCTGGCCGTGTCGGTCGCCGTGCCGTCACCGCCGACAAGGAGCTGGGCAGAGTCGGCGCCGGCCACGTCCACGGCGTCGTCGGCGGCGGCCGCCTGGCCCGCGAAGGAGACCTGCACGGTGACCGTCCCGACCGGCGTGTCCGCGCACTCGACCGTGAAGCCGACGGGCTCCCCTACCCTGACCGACTGACTGTCGAAGGTGATCACACACGGGTATTCGCTGTAGTCGGTGTCCGCCTGATCCGCATGCGCGGCCCCGGCCGGTGCCAGCGCGGCCGCCGTGGCGATCACAATGGCGCTGATAACGCGTCGAAGCATTACTCTGTTCCCCTGGATAGTGACTATCTGCTGCACGTGATAGATGCCAAGCACCGGCCTGCGTGCCCCGCATATCCAGCTCGGTAACACGCGCGCCCCGAAACCGGACCGATCAGTCGGTCGGAGTCATTTCCCGAACGTCACCTTGACCGGCCTGGGCCCTGGTGTCGTACGAAGAATAACGTCCCCGTCCTGGTGCTTCCCAGAGATAATGGCATAGGACACAGAGGCTGTCTCGCCAGGGTGAAGTTTTATGTCTTCAAATACTCGCGACAGCCCATCGTGCTTTTGCGGAGAAACACCGATCTTCTCGGAGTTTTCGGACGCCTGGACGATCCAGCCGCCGGCTGGCGCATAGACGACGGAACGCATGCGGATCAGGCCCGGATCGCTCTCGTCGTTGCCGACTATGTACTCCGGCAGGCTGCCCGTCTCGGCCTCGTCGACGCGTGACGTATAGGTCACGGTCACCTGCAGCTCCCGCGATCCGTCGGGCCGGCTCCCACGCCCGACGACATTCACGGCGGTGTCGAGGTAGTAGCCGATCTTGGCCATCTGCAGACCGTGGGTGAAGACGCCGACCACCGGCCGAGAGCCGTCTACGCCGCGCAGCCCGCCGTCGAGCACCGTGCCCTCGAGCAGGTCCGCCTCCGACTGCTCGGCCGACCACACGAGCAGCCGCCCCTGGCGCGCGGCGACCGCCAGGGCCTCCACCATCCCGCCGGGCTCGCCCGACCCCGTGGACAACGACGCGAACGCCGTCTCCGCGATGTCGGCGAAGATCAGGTCGGCACTGTCGGGCGTCTCCGTGAGATATATGCCGTTGATCAGGTAGCTCACCAGGTCGGAGCCCAGCAGGCGCGGACCGGAGCCAGCCTGGACCGGCCCGTTGGACTTGAGGACCTCGGCCAGCGCCGCCGGGTCGGTGGCCAGCACGCCGTCCACCGTCTGCCCCGTCTCGGCGGCCCACATCGCCCGCGCGATCTCCGCGGTACGCGGGAAGTCCGGCGTCGACGTCACGTTCTGCATCCAGCGTCCGAGCTTGTCGCCGAACACCGCCTGCTCGTCCTCCGTCAGGTCTGCGGCAGGCGCCCTGAACGGACCGACCTCGCTGGCGGGAAGCTGGTCGGTGAGCTCGATCCGGCCCTGGTCCGCATGCAGCACCAGCACGGTTCCGACGATCCCGCCCAGCGCCCGCGGCTCCGCGTTGTTCTGCACCAGCACCAGGTAGTCGCGGGGCCCGTCGGCGCCCAGCATCGGCGGGATCAGCTGTGCCGCGCGCGCCGCCGTCGCCGTCGACATCCGCAGGTCCGCGAGCTGTCCTTCCAGGTCAGCGAGGGCAGCAGACACCTGCGGCAGCACGGACGCGCGGTCGACGCCGGCCACGCGGTGCAGCGCGTCACCGACCGACTCGTCCGCTCGTTCGACGTCGGGCGCGGCGTCCTGAAGGGGTGCGAGATCCACGTGTCCGCCCTTCGGGGCGAACGACGCCGGGTCGGCCACCTCGATGACCTCGGCGAGCCGCGGCAACGGCCCGTGCGCGAGCCCGTCGACCACTGTAGCCATGGTCGCCAAGGCCCCCGCCGTCGGCCCGACGCCGGGCAGCCTGCTCACGAACGACCAGTGCGGTCCGTCCGTCGCGTCCCGGGCGTCGGCGGCGTGCTTCTGCAGGTCAGCCACTGTCACGTCGAGCTGCTCGGTACGGCCGGCGACCGCGTCTGCCTGCAGCGTGGCGACGCCCTTCGCGGCCTGTTCCAGGGAGTCGCGGGCCCTGGCGGCGTCGACCGCCACCCAGACGATGAGGAGCGTGAGGACCAGGAGCAGCACGGCCACGCCCAGCGCCGCCACCTTCAGGTCCCGAAGCCGCCGGTGCGTCCAGAACACCGGCTTGGGCAGCGGCGGCTTCGTCCACGGCGCCGGCGCGGGACGCTCCCGTGGAACGGCGACGAGACGGCTGGGGACCGGCCATACCGGGTCGGGCGACCCGGGTTTTCGCAGTGGCAGGACTTTCGCATTCTCCCCGGTATTCTTTCCGGATTGCGTACTTCTAGACGGGCTGCCGGTAGGCGGGAACACCGGCGCGTCCGCCCACTTGTCGCCCCATCCAGGATGTGTCACGAGACCTCCTGATGGCTCTGTCCGCGCGGTACGCGTTACGTTACCTGCGACCCGCCGGACGGGCGCGGCGGAATTCAGCAATTTGCATTTACCCGCCGCCATGGCGGGCCCATTCCCGTCTACACCCAGAGGGCGCTTGGTCAAGGCAAAGTAATATCTGGTAGAACGACGCCGCACCTACCACAGATTATGAGAGGGGCATCTTTTATAGCGCTCACGGTGCGGTACCGGGTCAGGCCTCCAGCAAGCCGAGCAGGTACGCGCCGTAACCGGACTTCATCAGCTTCGCCGCACTGGCGCGCAGCTCATCATCGGACAGGAAGCCGCGACGCCAGGCGACCTCCTCCGGCGCGCCGACCTTCATGCCCTGCCGGCTCTCGATCGTGCGCACATAGTCCGAGGCCTCCAGCAGTGAGTCGAACGTCCCGGTATCCAGCCATGCAGTGCCCCGGGGAAGGACCTCGACCTGAAGCTTTCCGCGGTCCAGATAACACCGGTTGACATCGGTGATCTCGTACTCGCCTCGCGCCGACGGTTCCAGACCCTTGGCGATCTCGACCACGTCGTTGTCGTAGAAGTACAGCCCCGGCACCGCATAGGGCGACCTGGGACGCTTCGGCTTCTCCTCCAGGGAAACGGCCCGGAAGTCCCGGTCGAACTCGACGACGCCGTACGCCGTGGGGTCGGCCACCCGGTAGGCGAACACCGCGCCCCCGTCGATCCCGTCGAACCGCGTCAGCTGTGTGCCGAGGCCGGGGCCGTAGAAGATGTTGTCGCCCAGGACCAGCGCCACCGAATTTGCCCCGAGGAACTCCTCACCCAGCACGAGCGCCTGCGCCAGCCCGTCGGGCGACGGCTGTCTCGTGTAGCTGATCGAGATACCGAACTGCGACCCGTCACCCAGCAGCCGCTGGAACTGGTCGGCGTCGTGCGGGGTCGTGATGATCAGGATGTCCCGGATGCCCGCGAGGATCAGTGTCGACAGCGGGTAGTAGATCATCGGCTTGTCGTAGACGGGCACGAGCTGTTTGCTGACGCCCTGCGTGATCGGGTGGAGTCGGGTGCCAGAACCTCCAGCGAGAATAATTCCGCGCATATGGGGATCCTCTCGATATTCGAGTAATGAGGTCCAATGCCACGCGGCCAGCGTACGTGGCAGGGCTTGAGAGGTCCCGCCGAATCCAGGATTCTCCCTCGCCGTCCGCTCCTCCTCGCCCCTACCGCCAGGTTCACGACAAATGTCGGCGCAATTCACCGAGAACCTTTCAGAGTGCTTGAATCGGCCCAGTGGTATTTACTGTTGCGCAGGTAAGCGCGTCCCGAACGCTGGGCAGCCCCCCGGGGTCGGGGTGCCCGTTTCCGAACGTACGGGGGCGTCGTGAACCACCAGCGTGCGACCGGTTTCGCAGCATTGCGTCGTTCCCTGTGGCATGTTCGCCGCGGCGGTCTCGCCCAGCTCCGCACTCACCTCCGTCGGCAGCGTGTCCCGCTGGCCGGGCACTCGAGCGGCGCGCACATGACCCGGAAGGGCCTCACCTTCGACCCGTGGCCGACTGCGCGCGGCGGGTCCGGGCAGTCGGCGTCCGGTCTCCGTGTGGGCGTCATCCTGGACGATTTCTCCCGGCTGGCGTTCGCACCCGAGTGGGACCAGGTCGCGGTGACGCCCGCCTCGTGGCGCGGCGACCTGGACGCAGGGCTGGACCTGCTGTTCGTCGAGTCCGCGTGGCACGGCAACGGCGACGCGTGGCAGTACCACCTCACCGGCCCGACGGCGCCGCGGCCCGCCCTGCTGGAGCTCGTCGAGGCGTGCCGTGCCGCGGGAGTGCCCGCGGTCTTCTGGAACAAGGAAGACCCGGTCCACTTCGCTGACTTCCTCGACTCGGCAAAGTTGTTCGACCGTGTGTACACGACCGATGTGGGCCGGGTGCCGGCCTACGTCGAGGCGCTCGGCCACGACCGCGTCGGTGTGCTCGAGTTCGCGGCGCAACCCGCGATCCACAACCCGGTACGGCTCCACGGCGAGGGCCCGCAGCGCGACGTGGCATTCGCCGGGACGTACTTCGCGCACAAGTATCCCGAGCGGCGCGAGCAGATGGACCTGCTGCTCGGGGGCGCGCTCGACGCGTCGCCGAAGATGGCGCACGGCCTCGAGATCTTCTCCCGCTTCCGGGGCAGGGACGAGACCTACCAGTTCCCGCCGCCGCTGGACCGGCGGGTGGTCGGCTCGCTCGACTACGACCGGATGCTCACCGCGTACCGGGACTACAAGGTCTTCCTGAACGTGAACTCGGTGGTGGACTCCCCGAGCATGTGCGCGCGGCGGATCTTCGAGATCACCGCGAGCGGGACGCCGGTCGTGTCGACGCCGAGCGCCGCGGTCGGAGAGTACTTCCCGGGCGACGAGGTGTTCGTGGTCCCGGACCGGAACTCGGCCGCGTCGACGGTGCGGGCGCTGGTCCGGTCCCCGGAGCTGCGTGATCGCGCGGTACACAAGGGGCAGCGCCGGATCTGGCGGGAGCACACCTACTCGGCTCGCGCAAAGAAGGTGCTCCACGCGGTGGGTCTTGCCGATTCCCCGGCGGTCCCGCGACCGACCGTGACGGCCCTGGTCTCGACGAACCGTCCGCATCAGCTCGACCATGTGCTCGAGCAGCTCGGCGCGCAGGAAGACGTGAACCTGCAGGTCGCGCTGCTGACGCACGGGTTCGAGATCGAGGAGGCCGATGTCGGGGCACGCGCCAAGGATGCGGGTGTGCAGGAGCTGGTCCTGCTGTCCGCGGGCGCCGAGGTGCACCTGGGCGAGTGCCTCAATCTCCTCCTCGATGCCGCTGACGGTGACGTGATCGCCAAGATCGACGACGACGACCTGTACGGCCCGCAGTACCTGTCCGATCAGCTCTACGCGATGGCCTACTCGGGTGCGGACGTGGTGGGCAAGCAGGCGCACTACATGTATCTCGCGGGCCACGACCTGACGATGCTGAGGTTCGCCGACCGCGAGCACCGGTACACGGACAGAGTCATGGGCCCGACGATCGTCGCGCGCCGGGCGCTGGCCGCGCAGGTGCGGTTCGCCGCACTCCCGCGCGGCGAGGACACGACGTTCCTGCAGGACGTCGTGTCGGCCGGGGGCAGGGTGTACTCCGCCGACCGGTTCAACTTCGTCCAGGTGCGCGGCGCCTCCGGCGCTGGACACTCCTGGGACGCGTCAGACATCGAGCTGCTCGCGAGCGGCTCGGCCACCTTCTACGGACGTGCGACTGCGCACGTCATGTTCTGAGGTTCGCATGGGAATCAACAAGGTCGGCGTCATCGGCCTGGGCTACATCGGGCTCCCCACTGCCGCGATCCTCGCGGACAGCGGTCTCAGCGTGACAGGCATCGACGTCGACCTCGACACCGTGGATGCCGTGAACCGCGGCGAGGTGCCCTTCGTGGAGCCGGACCTCGCGGGGTATGTCAAGGGCGCCGTCGCCGCCGGGAGACTCCGCGCTGCGCACGCGCCCGAACCGGCCGACGCGTTCATCGTCGCCGTGCCGACGCCGATGATGGGTGAGCACGAGCCCGACCTGAGCTACGTCCGGGCCGCGGCCAAGGTGCTCGCGCCGACGCTGACCGGCGGGGAGCTCGTCATTCTCGAGTCGACGTCGCCGCCCGGCGCGACCCGGCAGATGGCTGGCTGGATCCTCGACGAACGTCCCGACCTGAGCCTGGATGCTGCCGACGACAAGCCGATGATCCACGTGGCGTACTGCCCCGAACGCGTGCTGCCCGGACGGGTCATGGTCGAGCTGGTGACCAACGACCGGATCATGGGTGGCCTGACGCCGGAGGCGGCCGAGCGGGCGCGCGACCTGTATCAGGTGTTCTGCCAGGGCGAGATCCTGCTGACGGACTCTGTCACCGCCGAGATGACGAAGCTCGTGGAGAACTCGTTCCGCGATGTCAACATCGCGTTCGCCAACGAGCTGTCCGTGATCGCAGACCGGATCGGCGTCGACGTGTGGGAGCTCATCCGCCTCGCGAACCGCCACCCGCGCGTGAACATCCTGCAGCCCGGACCGGGCGTGGGTGGGCACTGCATAGCGGTGGACCCATGGTTCATCGTCGACGTCGCGCCCGAGAAGGCGCGCCTCATCCGGACGGCGCGCGAGGTGAACGACGCCAAGCCCCGCTGGGTGCTGCACAAGGTGCTGGACGCCGTGGCCGGATCCGCGTCGCCGGTGATCGCCGCCTACGGCCTGGCGTTCAAGCCGAACATCGATGATCTGCGCGAGTCGCCGGCGGTCGAGATCGTGCGCGAGATGGCAGCGACGTTCCCGAATGCGGAAGTGCTCGTGGTGGAGCCGCACGTGGACGCAGTGCCGGTCCAGCTCGCGGAGTTCGGCAACGTGCGGCTGGTCGATGCCTCCGAGGCACTGGCGAGGGGCGATGTCCAGGTACTGCTGGTGGACCACGCAGCCTTCCGTGGCCTGGCGGAGGACCTCGCGCGGCGGCGGCTGATCGACACGCGCGGGATGACGGCGGCACCGCGGTGAGCTCGACACGCCGTCGTGCCCTGCTCGCGAGCATGCTCCTGTCGGCATGCATCGTCCTTGTCGTCGTGGCAGTGGCCGCTCAGGGTGACTTGCGCCGGGTCGCGGCGGCACTGCTGGTAGCTGTGGGGGCGAGCACGACTGCGGCGCTGATCATCGTCCGCTCCGCGAGGCGGATCCTCGCGGCGCAAGGGCGGACCGAGCGCCGGGCGGCCGAGCACCACAAGCGCGCCTCGGTCTGGAACTTCCGGCTGACGCGAGCTCTCGGTCTCGGATCGGCGCCCGCGCGCGACGCAGACTCACCCGCAGGCAACGAGGCAACGCGGCACCAGAGTCTCCTGGCGACGGCACTTCCGGAACGGGGATGGCTCGCGGCCTACGCACTGGTCATAACAGTTCTCGCGGCCTCCGCACCGGCTACGGCAGGCGATCTGCGCCGGCTCGTCATCACGCTGCTGTGCGCGGTCCTGGCTGTCGGCGCCGTGGGTGCGGTAGTGCGGGTTGCCGAACGCCGCGTTCTGGACAGGCAAGAACGCGTCGAGCGGACGCTCGCCGGATATCACAAACGCGCCTCGGTCTGGAACTACCACCTGTCGCAGGCACTGGGCATCGCACAGGACGGCCCTGCGACCCCAGCGAAGCTGGTTGACGTCGTCGGCCTCGACGGTGCCGGACCATTACATGTGAAGCGGCACGCAGGTGCGCGCAGCCTCCTCGACGGGGGTGTGTTCGACGCCGAGTACTACTCGGCGCTGGTGGACGCCGAGTTCGCGTCGTCTCTGGACGCGGCGTCGCACTATCTCGCCGTCAACGCTCGGTACGGACTCGAGCCGACGCCGTTCCTGGACCGGTCGAGCATGCCGACCGAGGTACGGCGGGCACTCGCCAAGGGCGATCCGGAGCCGCTCCTGTCGTTCCTGCGCTCGGCCGAGGTCTTTGACGGACCGCTGAGCCAGTTGTTCGACGCACGTCAAAGCGCCGTCACGCCGGGCGAGGCCGCCACGCACCCCGGCGGCGCGCTCGGAGCCTTTCTTGCTCGGGCTGGAGCGTCCGCCGAGCTGCCCGTCGATCCCGGGGCGCCGAATGACGGCACACATGTGCTGGACGTGCGCTCGGCGCTCTTGCGGCATGCTCGGGACACGCGGGCCGCTGCCCGCTTGCTGGGCCCCCGGCTCCTGGATACCTGGGACAGCGCGGCCGAAGCGGGCTGGATCTCTCGGGCGCGCGCGGCAGTCACGGGCGACCTACCTGTCGTCAGCGTCGTGCTGCCCGTGCGGGACCGTGCTGATCTGGTGGTCACAGCGATCCGTTCCGTGCAGGCGCAGAGCCACGAACGATGGGAGCTCGTCGTCGTCGACGACGGCTCCACCGACCCGACCGCTTCCCGAGTGAGGGCGCTGGCGGCGGAGGACGGCCGAATCAGGCTCATCACCGGTACGGGTCGGGGCGTCTCGAACGCGCGCAACCTCGGTCTGGAGCATGCGACGGGCACCTACGTCGCCTTCCTGGACAGCGATAACACCTGGGTGCCCGAGTACCTGGAGCTCATGCTGGCGGTTATGGTCCGCGACGACCTCGGCGCCGCATACGCCGCGACGGCGCTGAAGTTGGCCTCGGGTACGCGCTATCGCGCCTTCTCCGGCGGTCTCGACCACCTGCTGGTGCTCAACCATGTAGATCTCAACGTCTTCATGGTCAGGGCGGACGTGCTGCGGCACGCCGGGCGGTTCGACGAGGGCCTGCGCCGCTGGGTCGATCACGACTTCGTGATCCAGGTGGCGAAGGTGACCGAACCGGTGCTGCTTCCGTTCATCGGTTGCCGGTACGACGACTCCGGGGAGGCCGACGACCGGATCACGGTGCGCGAGTCGGAGCACTGGCAGTGGGCCGTGCTCGGCAAGCACTGGACCGACTGGGACGCCGCACCGGCCCCGGTGCCCGGCCGCCTGTCCGTGGTGATCCCCACCTATGACGACAGCCGGATGACGACGAGCGCCGTCATGAGCGTGCTCCGCGACGCCGACGCGTCGGGTCTGGACGTCGAGGTGGCCGTGGTCGACAACGGGTCCCGGGTCGACGTCGGACAGGAGCTCCTGGCCCGGTTCGGCGTCGGCGGCCGCGTGCGGTACCGGCGCCTTCCCCGCAACTTCAACTTCGCGATCGGCTGCAACGTCGGGGCAGCGATGGCGTCCGGCGAGCTGGTCCTGTTCCTGAACAACGATACCGAGGTGCGTCCCGGTGCCCTGGCTCTTCTCATGGCAACGATGTCCGACCCGGAGGTGCTCGGAGCGCAGCCCCTGCTCGTCCACCGTGACGAGACCATCCAGACAGCGGGCACCGTCTTCACTGCCAGGGACGCATTGCCGAACCACCTGCTCGCCGGCCATCCGACCACCGACGCACAGCACCTCCGCGACGCGACGTTCGACGCCGTGTCCGCCGCTGCTCTGGTGATGCGGGCGGCGGACGTACGAGCGCTGGGCGGTTTCGACCCGGTCTTCGTCAACGGCATGGAGGACGTGGATCTGTGCCTCCGGGCACGTCGGGACATCGGCGGGCGGTTCGTGGTAGTGCCTGCGGCGGTCGTGACCCACTTCGAGAGCAGGACGGCCGGGCGCAGCGCCGACGTCGCCGAGAACCGCCGCCTGTTCCTCGACCGGTGGCGGGGTGCACTGCCCGGACCCCAGGACGGCCTCTTCCGCGCGGCCGGGTTCGCCGTGGCGCATGTCGGTACCGACGGTCACCAGGTCCCGGGTCCGCGACCGGTCGTGGTGCGCGATCCGCAGGACCACCGCACACGCTGGGGGATCCACATCGCGAGTCCCGGCGGCGCGCACGGCGACAGGTGGGGCGACACCCACTTCGCCGAGGCGCTCCGAGATGCGCTGGAACGGGCCGGCCAGGCCGCCGTCGTCCACCGCCGACAGGCACGGGAGACACCCGCGGCGGCATACGACGATGTCAGCCTGGTGATTCGAGGGCTCGACCGGGTCCGGCCAGTGCCGGGCAAGGTCAACGTGCTCTGGGTGATCAGCCACCCGGACGACGTCTCCGTCGATGAGGTCCGTGAGTTCGACCTCGTCTTCGCGGCGTCCTACGCATGGTCGAGGAAGATGACCGACCGGTCGGGGCGCCAGGTGCGTCCTTTGTTGCAGGCGACCGCCCCGGAAAGGTTCACCAGCGACGTCGAACCCGTGCCGCACGGTGTCCCCGTCTTCGTGGGTGGGGCGCACGCGGGGCGCACGCGCTGGATGGTGAACGCCGCGGTCGAGGCGGGCGTCCCGCTGGCCGTCTACGGCAGCGGATGGGACGGGCTCCTGCCGGACGGCGTCCTGCGCGGGCAGTACGTGGGCAACCACGAGCTCGCCGCCCACTACCGCGGTGCGACACGGGTCCTCGCCGACCACTGGGAGCTGATGGCGCGCGAGGGCTTCCTGCAGAACCGTCTTTTCGACGCGGTGGCGACCGGGAGCCGGGTCGTCTCGGATTCGGTCGACGGCGTCGAGGAGGTCTTCCAGGGGGCGGTGCAGACCTGCCAGGACGGCGCCGAGCTGGCCGCACTGTGTGGTGCGGAGGGGGACGAGAGGTTCCCCAGCGACGAGGAGATGCAGAAGATCGCCGCGCACGTTCGTACCCACCACTCGTTCGACGCACGCGCGCAGGAGCTGGTCGAGGCAGTCGCGGCCGTGCGGTCGGGAGGTATTTCATGAGCCTGCTCGTGGTGCTGGCGCACTTCGACGTCGACCGGACGCTGCGCGCCCACACTCGTCGGACGCTGGAGAACTACGCGTCGGCGGCCGACCGCGTGGTCGTGGTGTCGACGTCGGGCATCCAGGACCGCGCCGCCGAGGGGCTGCCGGCCAACGTCGAGATCGTGGCCCGGGGCAACTTCGGGTACGACTTCTACAGCTACAAGTGGGGGCTGGACGTCGTGGGCGACTACTCCGACTACGAGCGGATCCTCCTCGCCAACGACAGCTTCGTCGGACCGACGGTGCCGGTCGGAGCGATCGTCGAGAGCGCGCAGTGCCAGTCGGTCGACATGATGGGTATGACGCTCTCCCAGAGCCACGGGACGCACGCCCAGAGCTTCTTCCTCACCATGAACCAGCGCGTCGCCCGGTCCAACGCGTTCCGCCGCTTCTGGAAGGACATGGTGCCGGTCTCGGACCGGACCAAGGTGATCGCGTCCTACGAGGTGGGTATCTCACGGGCTGTGCTCGGCGCGGGCTTCACGGTGGGTGGCTACCTGCAGCCGAGCACCGCTGAGGAGGCCCTCGCGCGGCGGCGGTTCGAGCACCAGTCCCATGTGCGCCTGCACATCGACCTGACCGAGACGCTGGTCGGCGAGACGTACGTGTGGGACGACGCCCAGCTGAACAGGTACAACCCGGTGGTGGCACTCGCAGACCGCGTCCTGCTCGGCGACCGGCTGCCCCTGCTGAAGTTCGACACGCTCCGCTTCGACCCCTACGAGCTGGGTGCGACCCGGCTGCTGGCGGAGTGCGAGCGGCTGCTTCCGGAGCAGTTCGACGGGGTTCGAGCCTTCCTGCGCGAGACCCGCGCGCAGTACCCGTTCCGGCGGGGTGAGAACAACATCCTGGTCTCGGAACGGTCGCTTCGTGAGACCGGACGTGGATACCTGATGGATGAGGCCTTCATGGCGCTGGCGGACGGGGAGCACCGGTGAAGTCACGACAGATCGTCATTGCCGGGGCGCTCGCCGCCGTGCTCACCCTGGCGGTGATCGCCGCCGCCGCGATCTGGGAGCGAACACCCTTGGTGGTTCTGGCGGCTCTGGTGGGTCTCCAGCTGGCAGTCGTCGTGCTCCTGCTCGATACGCGGCACAACTTGAGCGTCCGGCTGTACGACACGTCGCGCAAGCTCGAACGGCTGATCACGCACCGCAGTGCTCGGTCGGCCAAGGGCGAGGGCGCGCCCGCAGCTACGGAGGCAGTTTCGGGTCCCACGACAAAGACCGCGGGCACATCGGACGTCCGGCTCGTCCTCGCATCCAGGATCTTCGACCTCGAATGGTACGAGGCACAGGTGGGCCTCCAGTTCGACGACCTCGAGACCGCCGTCCGGCACTACCTCGACATCGGGGACCGCACGGGGGCTTCGCCGCACCCGCTGTTCTCCCCGGCGTGGACCCGTCAGGCTGGTCGGAGCCAGCTCATCGAGTACCTCCGCAACGGGGAGAAGCGGTGGGGTGCGCCCACCTCTCCGGTCTTCGACCCCGCGCTGCTCGACGAGAGCCTCTCGGTCGGCAGGTACGGACCGCTCGCGTCGTTCCTGCTCCATCGTGGCGACGACGACCCCCTCCCGTACGACGGCGGAGCGGCTGACCGACTGACCCCCCGGGACGTGCGCGCACTGCTGCTGGAGTCGCTCGACGGCTGGCGTGACCGCGACAGCGACGTCGCCCCGGCCCGCGGGAGCGTGGATCCCCCTGAGCCGGACGAGGCACTGCGCGAGGCCCTGGAGCGGTTCGATGCGACTGCGGGCGAGGTTCCGCTGGTGAGCGTGATCCTGCCGACGTGGAACCGGGCGAGCACGCTCGCGGCAGCTGTCGCGTCGGTGCAGGCACAGTCGTACGAACGTTGGGAGCTCCTGGTCGCCGACGACGGCTCCACGGACGACACCGCGCTCGTGCTGGAGGCGCTGGCCGAGCGCGACGAGCGCGTCCACGTCCTCTCCCTGCCGCACGCCGGGGTGAGCGCGGCGAGGAACGCGGCCCTCCGTGTGGCACAGGGCGAGTGCGTCGCGTTCCTGGACGCCGACAAGGAGTGGGAACCGGAGTTCCTGCGCACGATGCTCGCGTGGCTGACCTCGTCGGGGAAGCGCACGGCGGCCGCCGTGTCCGCGGTCACCCGGGCGGGCCACACCTTCTACCGCAGCGCGCCGGCCACTGACCGTTCGATGTGGGTGGGCAACACGATCGACCAGACCGCGATCGTCGCGTCGCGCGAGCTCGTGGAGCAGGTCGGAGGCTTCGACGAGACCCTACGTCGCGCTGTGGACTATGACCTGGTGCTCTCGCTGTTCGAGCTCGAACCCATCGAGATCGTCCCGTTCGTCGGCGTCCGGTACAGCGAGGACGACCAGGACCCCCACCGGGTCAGCGAGTCCGAGTCGGTCGCGTGGAACTTCTGGGTCGCCGACCGGAAGGGGTGGACGACCCTGTCGGCACAGCGGAGGGTCTCCGGCCTCGTGAGCGTCGTTGTGGACGACGTGCGGTCGCACGCCCAGGCGCAAGCGCTCCTGGAGAACCTGGACGCGCACAGCAACGGGCTCGACGTCGAGTTCTTGCTGGTGCCGCGGGACAACGCCTGGCCACTCGCTCGTGAACTCGCGCTGCTCGCCCCACGCGATCCACGAGTGTCTCTCGTCCCGGTGCACCACGACGTGTCCCGGACGTTGAACGTGAACCGGGCGCTGCGGGCGGCTCGCGGGGACCGCGCCCTCGTCATGTCCGCGGTACAGCGCTTTGCATCGGGCGACCTGGCGACCCTGCTGGACCCGCTGGAGGACCCGGACGTCGCGGCGACCCACCCCGTCACCCTCGACGCGACGCGGCTCGTGCAGGACGCCGGCGTCGTCTACGCCGAGCACGGTACGGATCCCGTGCCGTTCCTCGACGGGCTACCACCGGACGGTCTCGGGCTGGACGGTACGCCCGTCGCGGTGCCTGGCGCGCCCCTGCCGCTGGCTGCCCGGACGGCGGACATCCTGGCGGTGCATGGAATGAGCACCCGGCTGCTCAGTCTCTGGGCCGATGTCGATCTCGCCCAGCGCCTCGCGCGGCACACGGGTGGGTCCGTGCGGCTGGTGACCGACACGGTGGCGGAGAGTACGGAGGAGACTCGGTTCGGCCGGGCGCACGCTACGGCGGCCGACGTCCGGACCTTCGCCGAGCTGTGGCCCGATCCCCCAGCCGGATCCCGCGCCGTCTGGACAGCGGCCGGGCGCGCCCCGCACTTCACGGGTCTTGCTTCCATGTCCGTCCCGGGCGAGCCCGAGCGTTGGTCCCGCGGCTTGTGGCTGCCCGGTGGTGACCGAGCCACGGTGCACGAGCGCCCGCCAAGGCTGCGCTGGTCGGTGAAGACGGCGGCTCCGGCCGATGACCGCGCCCGGTCGTGGGGTGACTTCCACTTCGCGGGATCGCTCGCGCGGGCGCTCGGCGCGCTCGGCCAGGACGCGGTGGTCGACTACCAGCCGAACGCCGAGCGACCCACCGGCTCGCTGGACGACGTGGCGGTGAACCTCCGCGGGCTGCGGCCCATCGGGCTGCCCGCGGACGCCACCAGCATCGCGTGGGTGATCAGCCACCCGGACGACGTGACGGCCAAGGAGCTGGCGGCCTACGACCTGTGCTACGCGGCGAGCTCCACCTGGTCGGCCTGGATGACCGAACAGTTCGGCGTGGGCGTCACACCGCTGCTGCAGTGCACCGATCCCGAGCTGTTCTACCCGGACGACTCCCCGGTTCCTGAGGTGACCGGAAAGGTCCTCATGGTCGGCAACTCGCGAAAGCAGTACCGCCCGGCCGCATGGCACGCGTCTCGCTCGGGGCTCCCGGTCGCGATCTACGGTGGCGACTGGGAGGGTCTGGTCCCCGACGAGACGATCGCGGGGCAGTACGTCCCGAACGACGAGCTGCGTCGTTACTACCGCAGCGCGGCATGGGTCCTGAACGACCACTGGGCCGACATGCGCGCGAGCGGGTACCTGTCGAACCGGATCTTCGACGTCCTCGCGTCCGGTGGACGGCTGCTCACCGACGACGTCGCCGGGCTCGCGGACGTGTTCCCCCGCACCGCGGCGCTACCCGAAGGGCTCGCCGTGTTCGAGTCGCCCGTGGAGCTGGTGAACCTGTTGGAGAAGGGCGCGGCGGGCTATTACACCGAAGAAGGGCTCGCGGCGACGTCCGAGCTCGTGCGTCGCGAGCACAGCTTCGCGGCGCGAGCCCAGGTCATGCTGGACGACGTGCTGCGCCACCGAAAGTCCGGAACGAGGGAGAGCGGCTGACGCCCATGGCCGACCACCTCTTCATCATGGGCCTCGGCCGTTCCGGGACGACCGTACTGGCGCAGGTCCTCAACCAGCACGGTGAGATCGCCATGGGCATGGAGCGTTTCAAGAAAGCATGGCCCGACCTGAGCGCGCTCACCCCCGCCCACTTCACGAGAGAGCGGTTCTTCGATTTCTCCGACGAGATGACCAACATCGCGCCGTGGCGTCCGGAATGGCGGGACTACTACGCGCGGATCGACGAGAAGTTCGATCGCGTCCGATACGTCGGAGACAAGATCACCAACCTGTTCGTCCTGAAGCTCCTGACGAGCTTTCCCCAGGGCCAGGTGGTCGTGATCGCGCGGGACCTCGCTGCCACGGCCGCCTCGTGGGATGCGCGGGCCAAGAACCCGGCGGATGTGAACTGGCCGGCAAAGAACGACGGCGTGGCGGCCATCCGGTTCTGGAACGATGCGCTGCACAAGACGATCCGGGCGGTGTCGCAGCATCCGGGACAGGTGCACGTGGTGGAGTACGAGCGCGTGTTCTCGGACCCAGAGGCCACGTCGCTGCGGCGGCTCAGCGCGGCACTCGGGCTGGAGTGGGACGAGGGGATCGATACCGCGTTCAGCGCGGCGCACGCCATCTACGCCGAGAGAATCGTGGGAAAGGTGCGGAGGCTCGACGACGACCTGCAGGCACGGATCGACCGGGACGCCGACACGACAGCGTGGAAGGCCGTGCTCGACCTGACCCTCTGAGCTAGCCCGTCAGCCGCACGTTGTCCACCCAGAACGGACCGTCCCAGGTCTGGTTCGTCGAGCCGCGGACCCAGACCTTGATGCGGACGATCGGCTCCTCAGCGTTCCAGGTGCTCAGGTCGAGTCGGACGGTGTGCCAGTCGGCGTCGGAACCGATCGCGACGGTTCCCTGCGCGACGGCACCTTCCGCACCGTAGACCCGTACGCGGACGTGCCGGGCACCGACCTGTGCGTCGGCGGGTGCCCGCACGTCGAGCGACAGCGCGGTCTCCGGGCCTGTTGTCACGGGCGCGGGCAGCGGCGCCTCGACACCACGCCACAGCTGCGCCAGGTCGGACACGAACTGAAGGTCGCGCGGTACATCAGCCCGCAGCATCGTGCCCTCGGCGCTCACTCTGCTCACCGCGTCGGATGCCCGCCAGCCGTCGACGCCGTCGGAGAAGTCCGCCAGCCCCGTCGCTGCCGGAGCCGGTGAGGTGGCCTGTGCGCTCAGCGACGCGGGGAGCGGCGTGGGCTCGGTCCGGACGGCGAGTGCGCCGGGGTCCCAGCCCGCCACGGCGTCGCCCCAGTCGTCGATCCCGATCACGTCGAGCGCGAACGCCGTGGACTCCAGGGAACGCTTCGTGTCGATGGCCTGAAAGACATGACGGATGAGCCTCGGCTGGTACGGCGCCGCGGGCTCGGACCGGGACAGGTCGCGGTTCCACAGGCCGAAGCGAAGCCCGCTCTCGGTCAGGTGGTCGATGTGCCGCTGCAGGATGAACGCGTCGATGCCGTCCAGGAAGGCCACCTTGTAGTAGAGGTACGCGAAGCAGGCGGCCTGGAGCCGCTGGGCCCGGTCGGAGTCGTCGGCTGCGTGGCAGCCCTGCTCGGACAGGATGATCCTGCGAGGGCTGCCGCGATAGGCCAGCTCGGGTTGCCGGACGTAGGCGTCGAGCAGCTCGATGTTCCGCGGCGTGATGCGCGGGGTGGTGGCGACGTCGTCGGTCGCCTTGGTGTCCTGCCAGAATGCCGGGTCCTCGAACTTCTCGGGGTACGTATGGTGCGCGACGTTCCAGGGGTAGTCGCCGTGGGCCTTGGTCAGGCGGTTGAGCCCGTCGAGGACCTCCTTGCCGGGGTAGTAGCGCAGCGGCTGGTCCGCGTGCCCGGAGGGACGCCGCCACGAATGGGTGAGCGACACGTACACCCGCGGCTCGGAGTAGGCAGTCCGCGCGGCGAGGTAGGTGAGGCGGAGGGCTCGTTCGTAGGAGCCCAGGAACTCCCGAAGCGTCTTCTCGCCCATGTTCTGCCAGCTCCACTGGGCGTCGATCTCGTTTCCGACGATGAACCCGGTCGCCCGGCCGTATCTCGCGTCCTGCCGGGTGTAGCGCTCCGCGAGGAACGCGACCGCCGCCGTGTAGGCCGCGGTGCCGCGAGCGGTCACCGTGTCGAACGCGTAGACCTTTCCCGCGCCGGGTACCGCGTCGGGGTGCCTCAGCAGGGGCCACGCGGAGCCGGCGCGCTGATCCTCCCGGAGCAGAAGGATCAGGTTGACCACGGTGCCGTTCGCCGACATGGGCCGGATCTGGCGGTCGAGGCGGGCCAAGGACTCCGAGGAGAACCAGTAGGTCTTGCCCTCCCACTCGAACGGGACCGACCGGTCCAGCCCTTCGTCCCGTACCTGCATCACCCGGTTGAGCGAGACGTTCACCGTCGCGTGCCCGATGCCGAGGATCTCCGCGTCGGACGTCACCTGGCTCTGGAGCCCCTTCTTGGTAGGCGGCGTCGGATAGGGATAGGCGTTCGTCGGCGTGATCACCAGGTCGTCAGCGAAGTGGTGGCTGCCGAGCGCCTTCCCCTCGACGACGGCGCGGTAGGCGTCGTCATAGGTATCGGTGTCGTCCGGGGGGTGCGCGACGGTCACTGAGAACGTGCCGTCAGCCGCGGCCTCGGCGTCACCGACGGGTTCGCGGACGGACCAGGCGGCAGGGTTCTCGTAGGGCTCCGATGCGTACACCCGGACGGTCTCTCCCGGTGGGGCGCCGCCGCTGACGACAACTGAATCGTCAGTGACGGTGACGTGCTCAACGCCCGTGGGCGCGACCTGATCGGGACGGGTCATGAGGACGACGGCCACGATCCCGAGTGCGAGCACGACGGCGCTCAGGACGAGCAGCCGCCAACGGGCGGTCGCGGGGTGTGGCGTCGCGGGCTGGGCCGGCGGAACGGTTCCGCTCACGTGGTCCCAGGCAGGGCGATCGCGAACTCGTGCGAGCCAGGCCCGACGGGGAAGGACCGCCCGTCAGGACTCCGCACCACACCCGACGTACCCTGCGGCAGGCGCACGCTCATGCGGATCCGGCCCGCGGGCTCGCGTTGCCACCCGGCCTCGATCTCCCCGTACGGGCTGTCGTGCCGAGTGGTCGCCCCGTCGAGCTCGTCGGGCAGCAGCGGGGCGATCGACACCGTCCGGTAGCCCGGTGAGGTGGGCTCGAGCCCACCGATCCTGCGGTGCATCCAGTCGGCGACCGCGCCGAGCGCGTAATGGTTGAACGACGTCATACCGGGATTGTTGACGGTGCCATCGGGGCGCAGGCTGTCCCAGCGTTCCCAGATGGACGTGGCGCCCATGGTCACGGGATACAGCCACGACGGGCAGCTGGTCTGGAAGAGCATGCGGAAGGCCAGGTCGGAATGACCGGCATCGGTCAGGGCGTCCAGGATCAGGGGTGTTCCGACGAAGCCGGTGGAAACCGTGAAGTCGGCGTCCCGGACCCTCCGGGCCAGGTGCTCCCCCGCGGACTTGCGGAGGCCCGAGTCGGGCAGCAGGTTCCAGCACAGGGCCATGGCGTAGGCCGTCTGAGAATCACTCTGGATGCGGCCGTCCTGCTCGACGAATGCTCCGGCGAACGCCCGTCGTGCCCGGGCCGCGAGATCCGCGTACCGTGCGGTGGTCCCCGGTTCGTCCAGGACATTTCCGGTCAGGGCGACAAGCTCTGCCGAGCGCGCCAGGTGAGCGGTGGCCACGATGTGCGGCGGGCACTGCGCGGCGGCGGGGTTGTCGGCCGGGGCGGCCGGGTCGAGCCAGTCCCCGAACTGGCCGCCCCCGTCCCAGATGAGATCATCACCGGCCAGCTCTGCCTCCCGGTCGACCCAGGCACGCATGGACCCGAGCTGACGGCGCAGCAGACCCGCGTCACCGAACCGTTGGTAGACGACCCAGGGGACGACGACCGAGGCGTCGCCCCACGCTGCCGCGGCGGGTTCCGCGTGGCGCAGGACGTCCGGCACCACGAACGGGACCCCGCCGTCGGGGTGCTGCTCGGCGGCGAGGTCGGCCAGCCAGCCGGAGAGGAACGCTCCGACGTCGAACAGGTAGGCGGCGGTAGGCGCGAAGACCTGGATGTCGCCGGTCCAGCCCAGCCGCTCGTCGCGCTGCGGGCAGTCGGTCGGCACCGCGAGGAAGTTGCCGCGTGCGCTGCGCACCACGTTCTCGTGGAACCTGTCCAGGAGCTGGTGCCCGCTGCGGAACCAGCCCGTGCGGTCCAGGTCCGTCCCCAGGACGACGGCGGTCACGTCCTCGGGACGGAGGCCGCCGACACCGGATACCTCGGCATAGCGGAACCCGTGGAACGTGAGACCGGGCTCCAGCGTCTCCGTGGCTCCGCCTGCAAGGTGGTAGGTGGCCGTCGCGCGGGCCGAGCGCAGCGGCTCCGTACACAGCCTGCCGTCCTGCAGGATCTCAGCGTGCCGGACGACGACGCGGTCGCCCGGCCGCCCGTCCCGGACCGTGAGCTGTACGCGGCCCACGAGGTTCTCGCCGAAGTCCACGATCACGCGTCCGGCATCATCGACGGTGCAGGTCTGCGCGGGAACTGTGCGCAGCACCCGGACCGGTGGACGGTCCGCCGGCCCGATGCGGCCGAGATCCTCGTCCAGGACGTCCACCTTGCCGGAGGAGTGCTCGGGTGTGTCCAGCAACCGCAGGTCGGTCTCCTGGCCGTCGTAGAGATCGTCCCGGAGCACGTGGCTCGGGCGGGACGCCCAGGAGGCGTCAGTGACCACACGTTCCGTCGGACGGTCCGCATAGGTGAGCTCGAGCTGGGCGAGCAGCGCCAGCCGGTCCCCGTACAGGTCACGCTTGCGCAGGTTCGTCAGATGGCCCCGGTACCAGCCGTTGCCCAGCAGCGCCGAGATCTGGTGCCGCCCAGGGGTGAGCAGAGCGGTGACGTCGTACGTCTGGTAGCTGAGCCGGTGCTCGTACGAGGTCCATCCCGGCGCCAGCACGCCGTCGCCCACGGGGCGTCCGTCGATCCGTGCCTCGTACACGCCCAGCGCCGACGCGTAGAGGCGGGCATCGACGAGACCCTCGTGGACGGTGAACCCCCGGGAGAGCAGGGGTGCGGGCCCGTCGAGGCTGTCGTCCGCCGGGCTGATGAAGCGTGCGGACCAGTCCTGGGGCGAGGCGAGGGCCATCTCGAACCGGCCCGGGTCGGACCAGGCGGTCCAGGAGATCTGTTCGTCACCCGGCGCTCGGCCTCCCGCACGGATCTCGACGACCGCGCGGTCCCGGGCGCCGAGTGGGCTGCCCGGCCAGGGAACGAGAACCTGATCGGTGCCGCGTACGAGCTGGACCGCGCTCGGACCGCCGTTCAGAGAGGTACGGAGCTCGTACCGGTCCTGACGCCAGCCTGGCGCGGCCTGCTCCACCCGCCAGGAGAGACGAGGCGCCGCAACCTCCGTCACGACAGGCTGAGCCGAAGCGGCCCGCAGCGGCAGGTGCTCGATGCGTACGTGCGTGGTGACCGGGGCCGTCATGGTGCCTCGGAGCCGGTCAGCGTGCGGGCGCCGGCAGACGCGCCGTTCGGTGAACCGGTGGTGACGGCCTCGATCAGCGTCCGGGCCCTCGCGTCGAACGAATGGTGTTCCGCGATCTCCGCGGCGACCTTGGCCTTTCCCGAGTCGGTCGGGTAGTAGCAGAGCGAGTCGAGCGCGTAGGACCAGGCCAGTTCGAGCCAGTTCCGATAGATCGCCACGCGACCGCCGAGAACTTCATCGAGACCCGCCACCTCGTCGGACAGAAGGTTGCCGCCCGCGGCGAGGACGTCGAACACCTGGGACGAGATCAGGCCGAGGTCGCGGAGCTCGGGCCGATGATCGACGGTCACGTAGTGCGCCGTCTGGTAGACCTCTCGCAGCTCGTCCAGGCTTCGGATGGGGTCACCGATGTACTGGGGAGGGATCTGTTCGTCCCAACCGCGGCCGTGAACCCGGAAGCGGCCACCGACCCGGAAGGACTGATGGATCGATCCGTACACGGATACCTGCCGCCAGGACTGTGGGTCGCCGACGTGCACCGACGTGATGTCCGGCACGGGAAACGCGGACGTGACGAAGAATTTCTCCGGATCCGTACAGTTCAGCAGCGGTCGGACGGCGATGCGTTCCCGGGTCCACAGCTGCTTGCACCACAGCGGTGCGGCGGAGAACGCGTGATCGTATCCGCGCACGCGGTCCGGGTCGATACGGTCGACATCGTCGGTGGCCCAGAGCACGGTCGTGGCCGTGGCGGGGAGCGGCGGCTCCGTCACACCGTCGAGATCGACCGCGACGTCCGCGTCAATGGTGAAACCGGTGCTACGGCCGTCCTGGACAGCGGCCACCTGCCCGGCGCGCCGCAGGGCCGCCGCGAGCGACTCCGCGAATTCCACCGGCCCTGCCGGAGCATCCGACGCCCCACCCGAACGCGGGACGATCAGCCAGCGCCTTTGGTCTGGGTGCTCGGTGACCTGGAACTGCCCGGACAACCACATCGTCGCGGCGGCCCCGCCGGACCAGTGCGATGCTCCATGGACGTGCGGTGTGAGATTCCATCTTTCGAACGGGAAGGTGATTGTCGGGGCCTTGGGCCACGCGCCGCGGAATGTGCGGATGTCGTGCTTGGTGTCGGTGTCGGTGTCGTGCCGCTGGGCCCGGTGCGCTACGACAGTGGCGCGGACGCTGCTGGACAGCACGCAGCCGGCAGCGACCCTGGCAGAGATTCTCCGCACGATGTCGTCCCCGAGCCACAGGCGGTCAAGGCGGGAGTCGAAGCCACGCACTGCCCGGACGTCGGACGTGCGGAGCACGAGCGGGAAGCCCGCCGACGGGGCGTCGACACCGTCGAGGTCGCCGAGGGCGGCGAGCGGGTATCCACGGAGAGCCGGCACGGGTTCCGTCGTTCCGCCGGGGTAGAACGATCCGGCGTCGACCAGCAGGCCGTGACTGTCCACCACGACCGGATGCGTCGGGACACCGGATTCACGGACCGTCGCCACCAGTTCCGCGAACGTCTCCGGAGCTGTCGTCAGGCGCTGCCCCGGGCCGACGACCATGAGGACTTCGCCTCGGGCTGCTCGGACGGCGCCGTTGAGGAGCAGCGCGTCCGTGGCTCGGACGTCCTGGATGACCGCGGTGGGGAACGGCTGGAGGTCGAGGAGCGCGGCAAGCTGGTCGAAAGCGGGACCACCGCAGCGCGTTGTGACGATGACCTCGTAGGAGATCGAGCCATCGGCGATCGCGACGGCTGCGGCGACCGACTCGAGGAGGTCACGCGGTACGGCATCGTGGACCACGAAGGTCGCGGTGACACGTTCTGCCGGGGCGTCGTACCGGTCCCATTCAGCACGGTCGACGACGTGCGAGCTCCAGGCGGGAACACCGGAACGGTGGACGGACGTGGTGTCCGGCCGGGTCGTGAGCACGGCACCAGGTACCGGCGGCGCGTCCGACTGCGCGAGCACCCGCTGTGCGAGTTCCACGGCATGGGCATCCCCGACGGTCGCGTCGAACCCGCCGAGACCGACCAGGAACTCACGGCGAACGACGAGGCCGGGCAGGACGCAGTCCCGCGGGTCGGTGAAGCACGGCGTACCTTCTGGCGTGACGGCGCGGGCCGCCTCCGCGTCCCGCAGCGCCCGCAGCATGCGGGGGGTGAACTCCTCCGACCAGGTGAACGAGCGGTCGCAGAAGGCGATCGCGTCGCCCGTAGCCGTCGCGATCGCCACATTGAGCGCATCGGCGAGGTCGGGCGAGTCGAGCGCCACGTAACGCACACGCGAATCGCGGGTGGCGACCGCCTCGACCGCCAGGGCGGCGTCCTCGACCTGGAACGGGTCCAGAACCAGGAGTTCCCAGGCACCGTGGCGTTGCACGGCCCGAGGTCCGGCGATGCGGTCGTAGACGTACCGGAAGTCGTTCCCGCTCTCCCGGACGACGAGGATGAACGTCAAGGTGCCGGGGACACGCTCCTCGGGGAGGCTGTCCAGCGGGGCGTCCAGCAGGCCGGACGCGATGTCGGTGTTCACGTCGCCGTCCAGCGCTCTACTGACCGCGCTCCAGGCGGCACCGAGTGTGATGTCCTCGGGCAGGCCGTGCCGTTCCGGGTCGTACGGCAGCACGGTTCCGGGATGGCACGACCCCAGGAACGCGGCGAGCGGTGTTGCCCCCGTCGGCACCAGGCCGTCGGGAAGCCTGATGGGGTCGAACAGCGGACTGGTCGAGAGTCGCCGGCTGAACGCAGGCTCCGTGAGGTAGCGGACAAAGGTTCGAAGCTCGCCGCCGTCCAGAATGTCCCGGTTGCGGCTGACCCAGGCGTGCGACCAGAGGGGGTGCGGGCTCAGCCCCCGGCCGCTTCCGGCGAGGACGTAGTGGAAGACGGCGTCGTACCCGGTGCCGAACTCCAGACCACACTGGAGCTGGTACCACTCCACGTCGAAGATCCCGGACATCTCGACATGGCGGATGTCGGAGAGCTCCTGGTCGGTCAGCTCGGGCCTGAGGATGGTGGGCGCGACGTCGTCGTCGGCCGGAATGTCGTCGGGGCCTTCGTAGGGGTTCTCCGCATCCGACATCGTGGAGCTCCTCCAGGTGGTTGGGCGGGGTGACCGGTCAGGAGAGCGGACGCATCGGGCTCTTGGTGGCGGGCGGGCGGACCCGGAACGGGTCGGGGTGACCATCCACCCTGACGGAGTACATGGTCCTGCCGGTCAGGGGTGGAACGAGACCGAAGAGCCGTTCGAGAGAGTGGGCGAGCATGCCGTCCGTTGCCAGAGGCTCCTGCTCGATCTGCGCGGTCGGGATGTCGTAGATGCTCTCGAGCGCGTCGAGGCGGGTCCAGAACATCGTGCCTGCGAAGAAGCCGTACTGCGCATAGAAGCCCTCGGCGAGAGCGACCGGGTCGAGCTGGGGAATCCGGCTGCGCAGCACCAGATTGAGGTTGTACATGTTCTCGCCGGCTGAAGCACCGTAGCTGAGCGGGTAGTAGTAGCGCTCAGGGCCGATGAGGCTGGTCTTCGGCTGCGCGAGGGCATCGAGCACCTGGTCCAGGACAGCCGGGTCTTCCGGGATCAGCGCACGGAGGATCGCGCGAAGCCAGGCCGGCCCGATCGTGCTGGTGGGCGACTTCTTGGTGTGCACCTTCAGCAGCGACTCGTAACCGCAGCGCTCCAGGAACGGCGCGACCCTGAGGAACGGCAGGATGTCCCGCCCGCGGTTCGGCACCACGAACACGCGGGCGTCCGGCCGCCGCGTGACGAGACCGGCGATCTCGGAGACCCGGTCCTCGGGGACGTCCACGAACAGGTCGTGGGGCACGTGTGCCATCCGTTCGAGATGGTCGAGCACCATCTCCAGGACGTCGCCGTAGAAGCAGTGGATCAGGACCGCTACCCGGGATGTGCGAGCCGCCCGCACGTCGGTCTCGACCTCAGGTGAGAAAGTCCTTGCGAAGAGCGCGTCGTCCTGTTCCGCGCTGCGTTCCTGATCCATTGCACGGTAGACGAAGGTGCGGTCCATCGTCACCGGGTTGAGTCCGGTCACGGAGCGCGGCTCGTCGTCGGTCGTGGTCACTTCGACCCCGAGGTGACGATGGTCCAGGTCGTCGAAAGTGAGCGGCTTGTCGAACCGAATCGAGAACCCTCGCCTGGTGGGCGTTCCGCGGCCTTTCCGGCGCGAGACCGTGCCGTACGACCACCGAAGCGCGTCATCGACCTCGAGGAACGCGGGGTGCGAGAGTTCCCACTTGAGCTCCTCGAGATCGGAGTCCGCACCTTCGGGTATGTACCCCGTGAGGAGAGTGCGGTCGGGAGACATGTTGTCGATGACGGCGAAAGGCACGTTGCTGGTCCAATCGGATGAGAGGGTCAGCGGCGGGGTCAGGTGCAGTAGCCCACCCCGTCGGCGAGGAGCTCGGGGGCATGTACCGCGCGTACCCGCTCGCGGCCCCGTGCGGGGAGGTCGAACGTAGCGTCGAGGCCTCCGAAGAGCTCGGGGTGTGCAAGCGATGCCTGGGCAAACAGCTGTGTGCCACCGAGCCGATACGGGTCGACGACCACCGCATCCACCCGGAGCATGGGAAGGCGGTTGCCCGAGACGAACTCATCGGCGTAGAGCACGCCGGAGTCGGCAGACTCTACGTCGGGAACAGGTGCATCGGCGCGGGCCGCCGACTCGCTGGGAGTGGTGAGCGACCATGCCCAGGCAAGGCGACGCTCTGCCCGTGCCAGGTCGGCCTCCTTCGGGCCGAAGTAGGGACCGGAACGGAAGCCGGCGTGCCCCAGAGCGTCCTGGAGCCGGGCTGCCGGCTGGGCCGACAGCGGCCCGTCCGTCGAGGGATCGAACTCCAGCCAGAACTTCCGGAACGCCGTCGACCGAACCACCGGGGCCTTGAACGCGATGAAATAGGGCTGGAGATGGTGGCGCGGCGTGAAAGCCTCCGTCATACCGATCACCTCGTAGCCCCTCGTGCGACGCGTATCCATGATCTCGGCGAGCGGGATCGAGGGACCGATGACCGAGTCGTCCACCAGCACGATCTCGTCGAAGTCGGCGTACTCACGGACGAGCTCCAAGCCCGCCTGATAGTTGGCGAACCGGTAACCCGGTCCGCGCCGATGCTCGAACTCCACTCCGGACGGGAGCACGTCGAGGTCGTCGAGCTCGGCGCCGGTGCGACTGATCACGACGATGCGGTCAACCTGCGGCCGGAGTTGTGCGACGGTGCGCGCGACGTATGGTCGTATGCGACGGTCCGAATCGTCGTGGGACATGATCACGAGGTTTGACACAACTGATAGCTCCGCGGGAAATCGAACCGAGGCCTGCCGGAAGGGTCTTCCAAGTCGGTCCCATTCTTAACATCTCCCGCAACAGCCAGCCACCGGATCACCCGGATTATCCGTTTACTGGCCGGATTACCCAGATCTCTCGAATAGCCGGATGAGTATTTCTCCGCTCGCAGGCACCGGAGGAGGACAGACGTGAGTTCGACTGCACAGCGAATCGGGGTGGTGGCGCATTTCGACTTCGACGGCGAGCTCGCCCCCTACGTGCGGAGGCTGGTGTCGGAGCTCCTGACGGTCTGCGAACGCGTGGCCCTTGTGTCGAGCAGCGGGATCGACCCCGGTGGGCTGGAGTGGGTGTCCGCGCAGCCGGATGTCATCTTCGTGGACCGGCCCAACGCGGGCTACGACTTCAAGAGCTTCCACGTCGGCCTGGAAGCGCTCGGTCCGCTTGATGGCACTGAGGTGGTCCTCTGCAACGACAGCTTCTTCGGGCCGTTGATTCCGTTCCGCAGTGTGATGAACCGGATGGCTGAGCGAGACGTCGACTTCTGGGGCATGACAGCCAGTGATGAGATCGAGCCGCACGTGCAGAGCTATTTCCTCGTCGTCCGGCCACAGGTGGTCGCGAGCCCGGCGTTCGCGGCATTCTGGTCGGCGCTCGGGACACCGGCGGACCGCGCGGAGGCTATCGAACGCGGCGAGATGCGGCTCTCGCGGTGGATGACCGACGCGGGCTTCCAGTTTGGCGCCTACTTCGAGCCGACCGAGCCACAGGTCTGGCTCGCCGTGCGCCGCTGGGCGTACTGGCAGCTGGCGGAGGATCGGCCCACGGCAGCGAAGTCCGACTGGGAGCGACTGGCCCAAGAGCGATTCCTCTCGGACGCGCGATATTGGTTCAATCCAACAGTGCTGCTCGCAGACGCTGCACTCGACGGCAGCCTGCCCGTCGTCAAGCTCGAGGCGGTCCGGGCCGATCCCGCAGGGCTGGGCGGTCGACGTCTGTTCGAATCCCTGGAGCGCACAAATCCAGGCGGACTCCCTGGTGGCGCCGAATACCTCCGGCGCACTGCGCGGCATTATCGAGACCGACAGTTCAATGGTCGTCCGGGTGACGATATTCTGCCCGTCCTCGAGATGATCAGCTATCGTGACCAACCGCCAGATAGACACGCTCTCAACCGGGCGAGATGATTCATCCCATGACAAAGGCGGTCGTAGTTCACGCTGGTCTTCCGAAGACGGGCACGTCTGCCGTACAAGGCTGGCTCAACACGAATCATGACGCTCTCGCAGCCCTCGGGATCGACTATCCCACACATCCCGTCGACGGAAACGGAGTAGGGATCGGCAATGCCGGTCGTCTTCTTGAGCGCGGCTCGGATGGCCGCCTGCACGTCGCGCCAACTCGGGTCCGAAACACACTGGATCGCTTCGCGTCCGGCCCGCACCACACTCTTCTGCTCTCCTCCGAGTTCTTCGGTTCGAAGGTCGGGCAGCTGGCCGACCTGTTGCCTGCCTCGACCCGCTTCGTCATGTACGTTCGGGATCCTATGGAGTTCCTCGAATCGGACTACAACCAGGGAGTGAAGCGCGCCGGGTTCAAGGCAAAGATCCGACCCGAGCCGAACGCCTACGGTGGATGGCTCGGCCACGGAGATCTCAAGCGGGCTCTCACCGACATATCTGCAGCCGAGATCCTTTCCGTTCGGCCCTACCACTCGAGTCTGTTCGAGGGTGGCAACATCCTGACGGATCTCTTCGCCGCAGCAGAACTACCCGCACCCCCCGGAGACATTCTTGGTCTCAGGCGCGTGAACTCCTCTTACACGCTGTCCGCCCTGGAGTTCAAGCGAACCGCAAATCATCTGCCTCTTGGCGACCTGACAAGAGACCTCGACCGCGTCCTCCAGCGCTGCCCCGCCGGCTACACGCGGTACACGCTCATCTCGCCTGCCGACTACTCCCGCCTGCGCCCCATGGCCGATGCCGAGTTCCGCGAGATTCGTGACCTTTTCGACGTGCACTCGCTGGAACCGCTGCGGAAGATCCTGGCGGACATGACGCCGGATCCGTTCTATCCGCAGGAGATCGCAACTGACGACCTCGAGGCCGTCGCCGGTTACGTATCCTCCGACCGGCCCGACGTTCTGGAGGCGCTCCGGGAAGTAGCCAGGGCGCATCCTGATGCGGTCCTTCCCTACCACGGGTTCCGCTCCGCGGTCGGCGTCTGAGATCGATACGGTGCCGGAACAGAGGGAAAGGGCAACGAGATTGCGGTGGTCACACCAGGACTTCCCCTTGATCCCCGATACGGAAATGGATGCACGGTGGGTGGACGACGCGATCGTCAGCCGGGCTGCCAGCGGATCCATCAACTGGAAGGAGCCGGCTCCGCGCTCCTGCATCCGCGGTGCCGTGTACACGGACAGCGGTGACATCGTCGATGACTCCGAGCGCCCCGGGGGCACCGGCAGTGATCTCCGCGTGGTCACGGTCAATCCGCGGCACCTTACGGGCAAAGAACGCAAGGAGGCCGCAGACCATGTGGTGCGCGGTCCTTGGCTCTACGCAGGATCATGGATGCAACAGTTCGGCCACTTCATCGTCGAGACCTTGCCGAACCTGTGGCCGCTTCTTCGTGACGAGGAGGCCGGCGCCGTTCGTGGCCTTGTTGCCCACAGGTTCACCTCGCGCCGTCGTCATCCTTGGCAGGATGCGATGGTCCGTCCGTTGATCGGCGAGCGGGAGATCCATGTGGTGGATTCGACACCAGCTACCTATGAACGGCTGATGATTCCATCGAGGCCCTATTTGTACAGGACGGCAATATCGCCCCGGGCAGCGGAAGTCTGGAAGTGCGTGGCCGACAGGATCGCTCCGGAGGATGCTTCCCATCCGTCCCGGGTCTTCCTGAGCCGCACGAGGTTCGTCGACTCCTTGCCGAAGGACGCGCCTGGTCGTGCCCGCTCGTATGCGAACTCTGGGGCCGTGGACGATCTCTTCCGGCAGCGAGGCTTCATGGTCGTCTACCCGGAGGAGCTAACAGTTGCCGACCAGGTAGGGCTGGTGCGTGACGCCGAGATCGTGGCCGGGGCGGGTGGATCCGCGCTCCATCTCGCGGCATTCATGCGGTCGGGACGGGTCATCGAACTCGGGGACAAGCGCTCCCGCACCAACCTCATAGCCACCCAGCGAGCGATCGCGGCAGTCAAGAGCCAGCTGATAGTCCATCTGCCATTTCATGCCGACTTCCGCGGAGCCTTCGACGTCGGAAGCCTTGACGAGCGGCTTGCTTCAATAATTGATTGATCTGGTCACCTCGCCCCGGATGGGACTCGGGGAAGCGCAAGAACGCCATTCAAGGTGTTCGGCGTCCAAAGGTGACACTCAATACGAGCCGGAGGTGATGAACTTCCGAATTGACGGATATGGAAGCTCGACGCCCGGGTGCTCCGACAGGAGTTCTGCCAACCGCTTCACTAGGCCGGGAGCAGTCCTGGCGAGGTAACCGGTTACGGTCTCGACATCTTCATCCGACAGCTGCTGTGCCTGGTACCCCCGAGGCTCCTGGTCGACCAGCGTGGTGCGGAGCGGCTCCAGCGAGTCGCGACCGTACCTGTCGCGGAGGGAACGTAGATCGTCGTCGGCCGCAGCACGGAGCCTGACGTAGTCGCGGGGCGGGATGAGGGAATACCTCGTCGGGCCGACCGGACACGCCTGGAGGGTGATGTCGAGCTCCGAAGCGAGCTGACCCAGCGGAAGGTGATTCAACGCCCGCTTGAACTCAAGAGCGTGCAGCGTATATGACGTGTTGATCTTCTGAAACTCCGGAAGCGACCTGTTGTCGACTTCGATACCCGCGCTTGAAAGCAGGTCGCTGAGCAGAGTGCCACCGAGGAACAATTTCGTGTGGTACGGACGGAGCTCGAGATTCACGTCGTCCGTTGCCCTGTCCAGTGCTCGATACAGATGGCCGTGCCCCAGCCATCCGCCGTATTCGTTCGGGCTTGCGACAAACTTGGCCGTGTGGCCCGCGCGCTTGACTCGCTGGTTGTAGTCCGACTCAAGAAATTCGAGTGGATCCCGCACGTAGAGGATGAACCGGGTCCGCCGTGGCATGAGTGCTGCGAGCTCTGTCACCTGCGGCGTGAAGTACTCCGACGACAGGAAAAGGGTTTGAGCTTCGCCTTCCTCGAACTCCGAGACGAGTTTATTGACCTTGTCTTCCGAGGCGATCAACTGGCCATTCGAGTGGTCGAGCACCTGGAGCGCGTTTCCGGAGCTTATTCGATTCTTGTCTGCTGCGTGCTGGGGGTATTGAATACCGTTCTCAGCGAGCCAGGCTCGATTTGTATTGAGCCATGCCTGGACCGCGGAAGTCCCGGTTTTCGGTAGTCCTGAGTGGACGATGATGGACTTCATCACGGATCCCATCTAGTGATGTGTGGCGGGCATATTCGCGATTCTGCCCTTACGCGCTTGGAATCGCGACTCAAACGTCAGCAGGTCGCCGTCCAACCTTGGTGAAAAGTCGCTTACGCCGGCCGGTTCACAGGGTAGTCGCCACTGATCGTTCACCGGCTCGGTCCGTCCGTGAATATTCGGTTCGTGGTGATCCTGCCCACCATAAGTGGACTTCCCTGCGGCCGTGTGCAGTCCCGGCCACGGATGGCGACGTTGTTCTCTCTGGAAGACGGGTGCATCTCAGTTGGCGGGTCTGTCCATTGCCGCCGCACAGAGCGCGGTCACTTCCGCGATGGTCGCCGCGTCGACGTCCAGGGTTGTGTGGGTCGGCTTCCCGATGACGTCGTCGAACAGGTCACCGTCCTCGCCGAGGTACTCGCTCGCCACGCGCCGGTTCGACTCGCGGTAGTGGTCCAGGATCTCGCGAACCTTCGTATCAGGAAGCCCGAACGTGCCGTGGCCGACTCCCCGTTCCAGCGCCTCCGCCACGAACCAGTCGAGCTCGCCTGGTCTCGTGACGCGGTTCGCCGCAAACTTGAAGGCCAGCAGAGTTGCCGGAAGGCTTCGGTTCTCCGCGTTGCGAAGCTCCTCCTCCTTCTGTGACACGAGCGCCGGGTCGTAGGCGAAGCCACAGGCATCGAGGAGGCGTCCAGTGAGGCTGGCCCTCGCCGCTGCGTCGCGGTCGAACACCTGGACCTTGACGGCCTGCTTCCCGAATACCGACGCCCAGGGGGCCAGCGCCTCGTACCAGTCGAGCCAATGGGCGGCATCGGGGTTCCAGCCCAGGGGGGTCGTCCGGCTCAGGGACTTGACTTCCTCGTTGAAGCCGGACACCAGGATCCGGTCCTGGCGCCGGAGCGCCACCAGCACCGTGGTCGACGACGGCGTGTACCCCGCGCTCCGTAGCAGTGCCTCCAACCGCTCGGGACGACACTCACTGAAGTACTCGGACGAGAGGATCGTCGCCGACCACTCCGCCGTGGGTGGCCCGGCCTGGTCGAGCGCTTCCTCGATCGTCATCGCCTCCCTGATGTGGAGGACGTCCGCTCGACTGCGGATGGGGCTGTCGGCCGGGAAGGCCTCGACAGCGATGCGGGTCGCTGCCAGGTTCTGGAGCGGGAGCCATGCGTGCTGCGACGCCAGCTGGTCCCGCAGGCTCATCAGCACGGCCTGGATCAAGCTGGTCCCCGTCTTGGGCATGCCGATGTGGAGCAGGAGGCGCACGTCTGCGGGACCCTCGTCTACCACGTCGTACCCGGTACGTGAATGGTCGTCCAGCGGTACCCCGACTCCTCGCAGATGGTGGGCAGCAGCCGCTCGATGGCATGAAGCATGGAACCGTCGTACGGCAACGGCTCCGGCGGGAAGTCGTCCCAGGTGAGCCCCGACTCCAGCAGTGGACGCACGGCCTCGGGACGGGCCCAGAACATCGTCCCCAACGGGAAGACCGGCACCGCGGGGAGCTCGCGGACCACGCCCAGCCGCTCTCGTAGCTCCTCGCCGAACACCTTGTTCCGGCTCCAGCCAACGACGTTGCGGTCCTCGGAGAACATCAGGCCGAGGGAACCGTCGGCCGCGAACCCGTGCTCGACGGCAGACCACACCTCGGGCCCGCCCAGGAGATTGCCCCACAGGAACCTGCGCCACGCGTCGCCGGTCCCGATGTCCGTGCTGCGTTTCCCGTGGAGGTGACCGATGACGTCATAGCCCCCTTCCAGGAGCTCCTTGCCGAACTCGGTGACAAACGGGCCGATGTCGCGGCCGGTGTTCGGCACCGTTCGGATCGTGACCGTCCCGCGCCGATAGCGCCGGAACTGCACCCCGAGCTGTTGAGCCGAGAGCTCGCTGCCGCACGAGACGAAGAGATCGGCTGAGATGCCCGAGTCCATGAGCATGGCGAGGGCGTCCTCGGCCAGGTCGGCGTAGAAGAGATGGAGATGCAGGGCAACCTTGAGACCCGCCGAAGGACGCCGCTCCGCCCGATCGTCCACGATGAGGCAGTCGTGAGTCCGCGGGGGCACCGACGGGTTCTCCAGCACCGTCCGCAGCAGCGGAACGTCGTCTCCCGGCCCGGGATACCTGGCGACCTCCGTGTCCCGGAACCCGGGTAGGGGCGAAGTCCGGTAGATCCCCTTCATCGAGCGGGCGACGTACTCCTTCAGCGCACCCCTGTCGTCGGGAAACCTCGACCATCGCACGTCGTAGAACGAGCGGTCGAAGCACGCGGCGTCGTGCAGAGCCTCGACCTGCCGCAGCCGGCTCGCCACATCCTGCTTCGCCAGCTCGATCTCCGCCTCGATGGCTCGCGCGTATCGGCGGAAGTCGAACCGCTCCTCGACGATCCGCTCGTTGCGCACGCTGCCCATGTCGAGTCCGAGCTGGTCGATTACCGCGACGGCGGCCGCTCGCACATCCAGGTAGGGCACCACGGCGCCCGCGGCGCCCGTGCCGGCGATGAACTCGGCGATGCCAGTGGTCCCGTCGAAGCACACCACCGGCACGTTGGCGGCCATCGCGTCGACCGCGACATTGGGGAAGGGGTCGAGACGGGAGGAGAGCAGGAAGACGTCGGCAAGCTCGAAGGCCCAGTCGATGGTGTTCTGAGCCTCGATGATGGTGACGTCGTCCTCGAGTCCCCAACGCTCCAGTGAGTCCTGAATCCACAGGCTGTAGGTGAAGTCAGTGCTTGGCGCCCACCCGTCGCCGATCCAGAGGAAGTGCACCGGTTCCGACGACAGCTCCTTGGTCCGGCGGGCCGTCTCCACGAACAGGTCCAGCCCCTTGCGGATGTGGACGAACCCTGCCCCGAGGACCACCCGGTGACCGGACAGCTTCCGCTGCATCTGCGCCCGCATGCCATGGTCGTCGTCGTCGACAGCGAACCGTGACGACCAGAGCGACCGGGGCAGGTGCCCCTGGGGCCGCACAACCAGGTTCGTGGCGCGGGACCCGCAGATCCTGTCGATCTCCTGAAGAGCGGATGCCTTCACCAGCTCGGCAGGCACGATGCACCGGTCGAGCCTCCCCACGGCGTCGGTGATCTTGCCTATCGGCCGGGAGTAGCTCGCGAACTCGTGGATCAGACCGACCGAAGGGAGGTCGCAGGCGAGGATCGCGGCGTGCACCGGCGAGGTCTCGACCGAGTTCGCGATCACCGCGTCCACGGCGTAGTCGACGAGCAGGTCACTGAGGATGAACTCGCAGTCCAGCGGGTTTGCGAACCCATGTCCGACGAGGCAGGCGGCCTCCATGAGGTCCTCGTCGAGCACCCCGCGGCTACCCGCCCACACGAACACGTTGTGGCTCGCGGCGAACTCCTGCGCCAAGGCCAGGCCCAGGAGCGGCGCTCCCGTCCGCGAAGCCTCGTGCAACAAGATCATGAGGTTGGGGCGGTCGTAGTGGAACGGCGCACGGCCCGTGACGAACACCGTGCGGTAGGAGGGGGGCACTCCGCGCCGCCCTTCGGCCCGCCCGAACCGGTCGAAGTGCGTCAAGGGGTTGATCCCAGCCGTCTGGAGGTCCGGGTATCGGCGCAGGTAGTACTCGGTCGAGAAGGCGGGCCCCGGGTCCAGCCACTCCTGTGCCCCGTGGAGGACGTAGTGGAGGGCCGGGTCCACGTCGTCCTCGGGCAGGTCGTGCGCGGACTTGTAGTAGTGCGGGTCGAAGAGCGAGGAGTCCCGGACCTTCTTCACCGTCGGCGCCACATCCTCGAAGCACGTGCGGTGGCCACGCCTGGCACCGACCCGGAGCCAGTACACGAGTGGCAGCATGGGGGAATCAGCCACCTCGGGGTAGTTCCGCACGTAGAACTCGTCGTCGAACCGTTCGTTCGGTCGCATGCCGCGTCGGCAGCCGAATGTCAGGTAGTGCTCGAGCGGCCGGACCGTCGCGAAGTCGACACGGGGGTACGTGCGTCGGTAGTACTCGGCGTCGAAGGCACCTGCTTCCAGGACCACCTGCGCATCCTTGGCCAGGGCTGCCGCAGTGGGGTACCGACGCTCACGGCGCCCGAACCTGAGGTAGTGGGCGAAGGCGTTGACGCCCGCGTCCGCCACGCCCGGGTACGTCCTCAGGTAGTACCGCACATCGAAGTCCGGCGTGGGGTCGAGGCCCCGCGCCTCCCCCTCCGAGACGTAGTGACCGACGGCCTCCTCCAAGGAGAGCTCGCGCTGCAGCTGCCGGGAGTAGTGGTCCAGGTCGAACGCACCCGACTCCTGGATGAGACTGACGTCACGGGCGCTGGGCCCACGTGGGATTTCGGGCGTCGTCTCGGAGGTGACGCCCGGGGTCGCCGCGAATCGGCCGCTCCTGGTGTTTCGCATGGGTTGTGTCATACATGCAGTCCAATCGCACGCCGGATCGAGGGTCAGGTGTTGGCGGGTCGCGCGGCAGCCCGGCTCACGGCCTCCCAGGTGAGTCGCAGCCCGTCTTCGTAGCCGGTCGTCTCCTGGTCGCCGAGGACCTTCGTCAGCTTCTCGACGCTCAGCACGTTGGAGTCCACGTCCTGGAGTCGCCCGGGCACGTGTTGCCGTTCCAGAGCCAGGCCCGACACCCGCTCGACGTCCGCCAGCACGTCCTTGACGGACCGGCCGGCACCGCTGCCGACGTTGAACACCTGGTTGGCCGCGTCGCTGCTCGTCCCGAGCGCCATCAACGCCCGCACCACGTCATCGACGAAGACGTAGTCGCGCACCTGAGACCCGTCCCTGTGCACGAGGACCGGCTCATGGGTCAGCGCCTTGAGCATCGCCGAGACGACCAGGCCCTTGCGCTTGGCATTGACCTGGCCCGGACCGAAGGGGTTGGCGACCCGTGCGACGGCGTAGCTGAGAGTGCCGGCGACGGCCAGGTAGTGAGCGAGCATCTCCTCCGAGAGCTTCTTGATCGCCCCGTAGTGCGACTTGGGCCTCAGCTGGACGCCCTCGGTCGCGGGACCGCGAGTCTCCCCGTAGACGGTGCCCCCGGAGGAGAGCAGCACCAGCCGCTCCACGCCGCCGTACTCCGCGCCCGAGATGGCGTACACCAGCATGCGGAGGTTGCTGTCGTACTCCTCGAGATGGTCGGCGCCGTCGAGGAGGGGGACGCCGTCGTAGGCGAGGAAGTACGCGACCGTGCAGCCGCGCATCGCGGCGCGGCTCACCTCGAGGTCGCCGGCGTCACCCTCGAACCTGGTCACGCAGTTTTCCGTGTCATCGGCGGGGACCCCGCGCCAGTCCCGGGCCAGTGCGTGGACCGGAACCCCCTGCCGCGCGAACGCGGTCGTCAGGGCACCGCCCAGGAATCCGCCGGCGCCGATCACTGCCACCTTCATGTCGTCCCCGTTTCCGCTGGACTCCGCGGCTCCCCTGAAAGGGTGGCATGTACGGCGGCAGTCCGCATGAGTTCCAGATGACGTCCGGTCCGCTCTTCGAGGTCAGCCCGCTGTACCGGATCCGGCACCGACTCGACGGCCGATACCAGCCGACGGGCGTACCCATCCTGGTCCACGACGGACGCGGCCGCCCTGGAGGTGCTGACGTCGGCCTCCTCGGGTCGGCCGAGCTGCAGCAACAGTCCGGCGAGGATCTCGTGTATCGCGAGATTGTCCGGGAAACGCCCCCGCACGACGTCGCCGACCTCGAGGGCCGCGGCGAGCTGGCCATAGCGGTGCAGGGCATGGACGAGGATCATCTGCGCCGGGAACGACTCAGGAGCGCGGCGGGCGGCCTCGGAGGCCAGCTCGACGGCCTCGCCGAACCGGCCCTGGCGAAACATCGAGGTGACCAGGACGATGGCCGGGGCCGGGGCCCCGGGATGCAGGTCCATGGCCGCCAGTAGCGTCTCCTCGGCCTCGCGGTGAGCGCCGCGCGCCGCCAGGCACCTGCCCAGTTCCACGGCGAACTGGAGGCCCTCCGGCCGCGTCGCCTGTGCCCGGGCCTCCTCCGCGATGGCGACGACGGCGTCCGGCTCGGCCGCCCCGGACACGTCCGAGTATCTCCGAGCTGCGCCACGCGGTGCCGGCTGGACGAGTGGCACCGAGGCACCCGGCTCACTCGGACGTGGCACGGGCGCGACCGTAGGGAACGTCGTGTGGCTCGCCAAACGATTGAGGGTCGCCCAGGTGTCCTCGATCTCGGCTTCGAGCTCGCGAGGCGATCCAGGGGGCACCGCTCCGAAGCGTCCCTGCACGTCAGCCCGGATACCCGTCGAGGCGGACGCGTCGAGCCCCAGCCGGAAGCGCTCGTTCAGGGTCTGCACCAGCGGGAAGCCCGCCAGGATCGCGTCCTGGTCGACGACGACGGATCGCTCCGGGTGTGCGACGGCGTAGTCGACCAGCGCTCGGTTGTGGCGCAGCCACATCCGAGATGCGAGTGCCGGGTCCGACCAGAACCGGACTGCTTCTGGGGCGGGGGGCATCATGACCACCTCCCGGGCTGCCCGGTTGCGCAGTGAAGCGGCGGCCGTGGACGGATCGCGATAGACGACCAGGACCACCGGGTCGTCCAGGACCTCTCGCCACACCTCGAGGAACAGGCAGACGCGGGGGTCCTTGAAGCCCCACACGGCGTGGCGATGGTCACGCTCCGCTGCGATTCGCCGCAGGTTGGCGAGCCTGTGCCCGGGCACTGGCGGGAGATCGTCCTCGGCGTACTGCCAGTCATGCCCGGCGTCGGCCAGGAGATCGTCATGGGCCTCGACGATGTCGGCATCTTCGAAGAAGCCGTCCTGGTTGAACGCGTTGGGGAGCAGGAGGGTGTCTCCGAGGGGCAGGCCTGCCCTGCCCAGCACCTGCGCCGTCATGGAGGTCCCGCTGCGATGGAAGCCCGCCACGATCACGTGCCGGCTCGTCATGCGACTCCGATCTCCGGTCCGCCGTTCGCAAGATCCGAGAGGCAGTCCAGCAAGAATTTCTCCTCGGCCGAGATCGGTGCGACGGTGCGGTGCGAGTCGGTAACAGGCGTATCACCCTGGACGGTGAGCAGATCGGACTCGAAAAAGGTCTCGTTGACCCACTCCACATCGGGAAGGAATCGCTTCTCGAGAAGGGACAGTTGCTCTTCTGTCATCGACGGCTTTCTTTCTTTCAACGGAGGCCTCCTGATGATCACCTGGTTCACGACGCCTGCCCCCGACGTATCACGCAGCCGGCCGTTCATGTAACGCATGAGCTCGATCTCATGGTCAGTGAGGGACCGATTGACCTGTCCGTGCGTGAGGTCATATTCGTCGATCCCCTCGATGCCGAAGACATTTCGCATGAACGATTCCATGAGATGGTCCCGGTCCGAGTCGTAGTGCATCACGTGAAGACGCTCCCTGCCGACGAGTGTGAGCATGCGATGAAGGCGACCTCGGATGCTCGGCGCGTAACGGATGCCTTTACCGGGTGTGATGAAGTCCATGAATGCCCCGGTGAAGAGGGAACGCTTCACGACCTGGGAGTACAGGGAGAGCGCGTGGCCAGCTATGTCACGAACATAGACAACCACTTCCACCCCGATGCCCTTGTCAAGCAGGTCGCGGCAGAAGGATCCGAAGCGCTCGTGGTTTGCGCTGTAGAGAAACTCCGACGAGAAGAGAACTCGTGGCTGCGGGGCGTTGTAGATCGCCCGCTCGAGCCCGGCCAGAAACCTCTCCTTCCTTTCGATATCGGCGCGTGTGCGCGGATCGAGGTACCTCACCAGGCCCATCGCGTTCCCGCTGACGACTTCCCCACGGCGCGCGCTGACATCGGACGGGTGTTCTGGATATGCGATGCCGTGCGCAGCAAGCTGCTTTCGGTTACGCACAAAGGCAACCTGCAGCGCACTGGTGCCGGTCTTTCCCATCCCGACATGCAGGTACAAGGTCTTCCTGGTCATCAAGTTTTCCACGATCAGTCCGCCCTAAGCACTTTCGGCGATAGCTCTCGTGGTGACCGCCTGGGCCGGCAGTTCCGCCGTCATCGTCCGGGTCGCGCCCGCCCCCCAGATCACCCGCCCCTCGGCACCCGTCAGCCGCTTCACGATGTCCAGATAGACGCGCTCGGCGTAGTGGAACGGCGCATCGCCCCACGGATGGGCAGGGCTGGACATCACCTCGGGCGGGTCCAGCGACAACACCTGCGCGCCCAGCGCCTTCGTCGCGAACCGCACGTACGACTGGAACACCACGTTCGCGTCCCGCGCCGACATCCCGAACGAGTCCGGCGTCCGCCCGCCGGTCTCGGACCGTTCGGCCCATGGGATGTCCAGGAGCACCACGGTGGCCTGCGGCATGTCGTGGCGGAGGCGTCCGCCGATGGAGCCCATCGCCGTCCGCCAGAGCTCGAAATGCTGCTGGGTCCCGAACGCGAGGTGCTGGGTGCCCTGGGGCAGGTGCTGCTCGGAACCGGAATCGATGAGTTCCACCGAGCGCGTGACCACCGACCCGTCCGGCAGCAGGTAGACGCCCAGGCGCTCGTCGACGAGGTCGATCAGCACGAGGTCGGTGTGGGTTGCCGCCGAAGCGATCCGCGACCGCAGGCTCGACGCGAAGTCGCCCGAGACCATGCGCTGCTGGAACCGTGACTCCCGCGTCGGCGGCACGATGAGCTCAACCGGGCGCGTGTACGCACTCAGGACCGACTGCCGCGCCACGTACCCGACGAGCTTGAACTGCCCGGGTTCGAGGTGCTCGAACGTATCCCGTGACACGCACGAGCCGTAGATGAAGACCCTGGTCCTGCTCATGCCCCACCCTCTGCGACGGCAACGGTCAGGTCATCGTTCATGTGGTCGAGGTCCGGCCGGACCGTCGACGGCGCGGACGGCATCGCCGGTGCGAGCAGGCGCGCCGTCGCGTCGAGCACGCGTCCCGCGCTTCGGCCGTCGCCGTACGGGTTGACCGCTTGCGCCATGGCGCGGCAGAGGGCGTCGTCGGTCAGCAGCCGGGTCACCTCGGCCACCACCCGCTCCTCGTCAGTACCGATCAGCCGGGCGGTGCCGGCCTCGATCGCCTCCGGGCGTTCCGTGTTGTCGCGCATCACCAGCACCGGCTTGCCGAGACTTGGTGCCTCCTCCTGGAGCCCGCCCGAGTCGGTGAGCACCATGGTGGACAGCGACAGCAAGTGCGTGAACTCCCCGTAGCCGAGCGGCTCGGTGACGGTCACGTTCGGCAGTCCGTCGAGGTGCGGCAGTACGGCGTCGCGCACCACGGGGTTGCGGTGCACCGGTAGCACGATCTCGGCGTCGGGGAACCGCCGGGCGATCCGCGCCAGAGCGCGCCCGACGCCTTTCATGGCGTCGCCCCAGTTCTCGCGGCGGTGGGTGGTCACCAGCACGATCCGGCGGCCCGACGCCGCAGCTCGTTCGAGCGCGGCGTCCGCGAACGCCGTCCGGCGCTCGACGGCCAGGTGGAGGGCGTCGATCACGGTGTTGCCGGTGACGACGATGTTCTCGAGCTGGACGCCCTCCGCCGTGAGGCAGGCCAGGCTCCGCAAGGTCGGCGCGAGGTGCAGCGAGGCGATCTGGGAGGTGATCTTGCGGTTCGCCTCCTCCGGGAACGGTGACATGATGTCGCGGCTGCGCAGCCCGGCCTCCAGGTGCACCACCGGGATGTGCCGGTAGAACGCGGCCAGGGCAGCAGCGGTGGAGGTCGAGGTATCGCCCTGCACGATGACGGCGTCGGGCTGCCGCTCGGCGAGGATGGGGTCCAGACGCTGCATGACGCGCACGAAGATCTGCGCAAGCGTCTGGCCGTGGCTCATGATGTCGAGGTCGTAGTTCGGCACGATGCCGAAGATCTCGTTCACCTGATCGAGCATCTCCCGGTGCTGCCCGGTGACGACCGTTACCGAGCTGAACCTGTCGTCTGCCTCCAGTGCCATGATGACGGGGGCGACCTTGACGGCTTCGGGCCGCGTGCCGTACACGGTCATGACGAGGGGGCGGGTCACGGCTCGGTCACCTCCGCCCGCAGTGCGGCGGCGCGTGCCGCCTCAGCCCGCAGTGCCGCGGCGCGTGCTGTGGCCGCCCTCGTTTGCCGGGCGTCGCGTCCCGTGGGCCGGGCATGCCGCTCGCGGACCGGCCCCATGGGGGGATCGGGCTCGTCGAACTGTCGCTCGGCGAACGCCTCCTGGAGAATCCGCCTGGCCTCGTCGGGCTTGTCCTTTGCGTGGGCCCAGGCCCACTTGCGGTAGCGGACGGCGACGTCCTGCGCCTGGCCGTCGAGTACGAGGCGGCCGTGGTGCAGCCAGATGGCGCGCGTGCAGGACTCCTCGATGGTCTGGGCGGCGTGGCTGACCAGGAACACCGTTCCGGCCTGCTCCCGCAGCCGGGTCATCCGGGCCTCGCTGCGTTCTTTGAACGCGGCGTCGCCGGTGGCCAGCGCCTCGTCGATGAGCAGGATGTGCGGGCGTGCCGCGGTCGCGATGGCGAAGCGCAGGCGTGCCGCCATGCCCGAGGAGTAGGTGCGCATGGGCAGGTAGATGGATTTGCCCAGGCCGGCCAGCTCGATGACGTCGGGGATGGCGGCCTGTGCCTCGGCGGGGGACAGGCCCATCGCCAGGCAGCCGAGGCGTACGTTCTCCTCGCCGGGCAGGTCGGGTACCAGGGCGGCGTTGACGCCGATGAGTACGGGTGTGCTCTCGGCCAGCACCTGGCCTTTGGTGGGCTTCTCCAGTCCGGCGATGATCCGCAGGAGCGTGCTCTTGCCGGAGCCGTTCTGGCCCACGAGGCCGATCTGCTCGCCGGAGTTCGCGACGAACGAGATGTCGGTCAGCGCACGCACCGTCACCCTGGGCCCCTGGCCCATGAGATTGAGCGCGGCACGTTTGATGGCGGCGCGTCGGCCACGGGTCACGTCGGTGGACAGCGTGCGGTAGTACATCCGCACGCCCTGGACGGCGACCGTCGGCCGCAGCACGGGCGCGCTGCAGGTCTGGGTGTCGCCGGCGGCGATCTGGCCGGTGTGCCGTGTGGCCTGCGGGGTCGTCTCCGAATACGGGGAGACCAGCACGTGGCTGCCCACCAGGGCCGGGGCCTTCGGCATCGGGTTGTTGAGGTCAGCGGCCATAGCTCTCCTCCGCCTGCCAGAAGGTGACGAACCCGATCAGCAGCATGCCGACGGCCCAGCCGCCGAGCCACACCCAGCGCATCAGGTCGGGCGTCGTGGCGTACAGCACGCAGTCCCGCACGATGTCCAGCACGATGAACATGGGGTTCGCCTCGAGCCACACGAGCAGGTCCGGGTCCGTAACGAACGCGTCGAACGAGAAGAACACCGCCGACGCGTACAACCAGACGCGCATCACCATGCCGATGAGATTCGTGACGTCCGGTAGCGCGGCGGCCCACCGGGCCACCAGGAGGGACAGCCCGGTGACGAACAGGACCTGGAGCCCGAGCGCGCCCGCCACCAGTGCGATGCGCCAGGTGTACTCCTCAGCAGGCGGCATGAAGTAGATCAGCGCGGCCAGCATCACCAGCGTGGGACCCAGGTTGAGCAGGTTGCGCAGCACCACCGAGATCGGCAGCGCCGCCCGCGGGAACGTGAACGCCCGGATCAGGTTCTTGCCGGACTGCACCGACCGCGCGCCACCGTTGACGGACTGCGTCGTGAACTGGAACAGGAACACGCCGATCAGCAGGTAACCGACGAAGTTGTCGATGCCCCGTCCCCCCTTCATCAGCATGCCGAACACCAGGAAGTACACCGCGCCGTCGACCAGCGGGTTCAGCACCAGCCAGGCCTTGCCCAACAGGTTCTGCCGGGTCCCGCTCGCGACCTTCGCGCGCGCGTCCGCCCACAGGAAGTGCCGACGCGCCCACAGCAGCCGCACGTACTGCCCCAGCGAGGGCCTGGCGCCGACGCGGGAGAGGTTGGCGAACATCACCGGCGACGCGTCGAACAGCGCCGAGTACGACCCTGTCTCCGGTCCCGACGTCATGCCGTCACCCCCAGGCACGCCTGGTAGATGCCCCGATACGTCTCCGCGTTTCGCGCCCATGTCCTCTCAGTGGCCACCGCCCGGCCGCGCTCGACCAGCTCGGCGCGCAGTGCGGTGTCGTCCAGGAGGGTGCCGATCATGTCGGCCCAGCCCTCCGTGTCGTCGGCGTCGACGTGCAGCCCGGCGCCGCCCACGGCCTCGACGAGCGCCGGCAGGGCGCTCGCGACCACCGGGCGACCGACCGCCATGGCCTCGACGGGCTTGAGCGGTGTCACCAGCCGCGTGACCTGGTGGTCGCGGCGTGGCACCAGCACGACGTCGAGCGCGGCCAGCCAGGTCAGGGCGACGTCGGGCGGCACGCGCCCCGGGAGCAGCACGTGGTCGGCCACGCCCAGCTCCCGGGCGAGGCGCGCCAGCCCTGGCCGGGCCACGCCGTCGCCCACGATCAGGCCCATCACCTCAAGCCCGCGGGCGCGCAGGGTCGCGACCGTGCGGACCACCATCTCCAGACCCTCGTAGTCCACCAGGCTGCTCACCGTCCCGATCGCCGGCATCGCGGGCAGGCCCAGGTCCTCCCGGGCCGCATCGGGCGCCGGGTGCGGGGCCGTGAGCAGGACGTCCGGCACCGCGTTCGGCACCACGGTGATGCGGCGGGCGGGCACCCCCCGAGCCACGAGCTCGTCGCGCATGGTTCCGCTGAGCGTCACGACGGCGTCGGCAGACAGGGCAAGCTCGGTCTCCTTGTCCCGCATCAGCACCCGACGGCGGGACGCCGCCGCCCGGGCGCGCGCGGCCGGAGTGCCGTGCGAGGCGACCCAGGTCTCCTCCAGCATGCCCCGCACCTCGTAGATCCACGGGATGCCGAGCCTGCGCGCCGCCGCGCGCACCAGCACCCCGTTGGCCGCCGGGTTCGTCGTGTGCAGAACGGAGGCGCCCACCTCGCGCGCCACCTCCGCCAGCAGGTCCAGGTCCTGCGCGGTTCGCCGCGGGACATCGGACACGACGCTGCCGGGGATCAGCCGGCGGTAGGTGACGCCGTCCACGACGTCGGTCCCGCGTGCCGCGAGCGAGCCGATGGTCAGCGGGTAGCCGGGGCGTGTGGTCGCGACCGCGGAGGCCCCGGCGGCGTGCTGCGCCACCAGGATCGCGTGTGACCGCAGCGTGTACCCGCTCTGCGTATGCGGCAGCGAGTTGGTGAGGTGGTGCAGCACCGTCAGGTTTCGCCGCGCGCCGCCGCCCGGCTCAGCCAACGGTCTCGCCCCGGTACGAGCGTGACCCGTGCCGGTGCGGCCGGCGTCCATGCTGTCGGCGTCCATGCTGTCGGCGTCGAGCGCGCCGGGCAGCAGGGCGAGCACCTGGGCCTGCAGGCCCACTGGGACACGAGGCCGGTCTGCCGTCGCGGCCGCGTCGGCTCCCGCCGTCGCCTCCGCCGGACCTCCCGTCGGGGCGCCCGCGGCCTCGATCTTCTCGACGTCGCCGAGCAGCCAGGCGGCGCGGTAGCGCACCGGACCCGGCACATCGACGCCATCCAGCAGCTCCGGCCTGCCCACCGCGACGGCCACCTCGGCGGCGACCCGCCGGTCCCGGAGGCCCGGCCGGTCCAGCAGGCGCCGCGCCTCGTCCGCGGCACCCGCGGCGTCCCCCGCGAGCAGACGCCCCAGCGCGTGCGGCGCAGACGGTGCCGACACCGTACCGAGGACGCGCACCAGCGGCAGGCGCACCCGCTCCGGCGCCCGCCGGGCGGCCTGGACAGCCAGCCACAAGGGATCCTCGGCGAGGCTCCGGAGCACGAAGGACGCCGTGTAGCGAAGATTGCGGGCGAGCTCACCCGCGCGCCGCAAGGGGTGTGCCATCAGTACCGTGTCCCAGGGCGCCCGCCCTCGGCGAGCGGACGATCGGCGAGCGGACGATCGGCGAGCGGACGATCGAGCAGACCATCGAGCAGCTCCGCGTAGCGCCGGCCCAGGGTGTCATCTCTCGCATGCTCGGCCACCCAGGCGGCGGCATCGGGCGATGCGGCGGGGACCACGCCGTCGGACAGCCAGCCCGACCACAGCCCGGCGAGGCCCTCGACGTCGCCGGGTGGCACCACGGCGCCCGCGCCGTGGGCGCTGACCAGGTCCGCGGCCTCGCCCGCCAGGCACGCGGAGGCGAACACACCCGAGGCCATCACCTCGTACAGCTTGGACGGGACGGTCCATTCCAGCGGCTCCCAGTCGCGCAGGCAGACGACGACGGTGTCTGCCCACGCGTACAGGTCACGCACCTGCGTGGGCGGCACCGACGGCTCCACCCGGACCGGTGCGCCGAGCTCGGCCGCCAGCGTACGCAGCGTCTCGAGGTCGTTGCCGTACCCCACGATGCGCACGTCCAGCGCGTGTCCGCGCTCCTGGACCAGGGCGGCGGCGCGCACCATGACGTCCAGTCCCTGTAGTCGGCCAACCATGCCGGCGTAGACGACACGCAGCGGCCTGCCCTCGAGATGCACCGGCCCGTAGCTGCGCACCGGTACGAGCGCCGTACCGTTACGCACCACGGCGACCTCGCGGAGGCCGCGCGAACGAAGCACCTCGGCGAACGCGGCGGTCGTGGTCACCACGAGGTCGGCCCGGGCCTGCAGGCGCGTCACGGTGCGGTGCGCCGCGCGTGCCGCGAGGCCGCGCAGCCCGCGGTGTATGTCGTCCCGGCGGCCGCGGCGCAGCAGGATGCCGCTCGGCGCGATGAGGTCGGGCCAGGCGTCGCGCATCTCGACGACCAGCCGAGCCCGGTGCCAGCGAGCGAGCGCCCAGCCCGCGACGATGCTCGGGATCCCCGGGACCGTGGCGACGACGACGGCAGGGCGGCCCACCGACGGGCGGACGCCGTGCAGCACGGAGCTGAGCGCGGCGATCCCCTCGTCGGCAGCCCGCGACAGGAGCCCCTGAGAATGCTCCCGAAAATTCACCCGGATGATCCGCTCTCCGCCGCTACCTGAAGTCGTCGAGCCGGGGAGGAACTTGGGTGAGGAGTGGGTGATTTTTCCCGATGGGTAGTGCGGCGGCGGCGCCAGGACCGTCACGGGAAACCCAGCCGGGACGAGATACCGGACGAGAGCCCCCCACCGCCGCTGGGCCGCTCCGGGCTCCGGCGAGTAGTGATGCGTGACCAGGAGAACCGTGCGGTTCTGCGGGGCTCGTACGCGAGCTTTCACAGGGACCCTCCTCTCTGTCCGACCGCCTGTCCGTTCAGTACGCCCCGCTCGGTGCGAACACCTCCCGTGCGGTCCGCAGCATGATCCCGACGTCGCCCAGCAGGCTCCAGTTCTCCACGTAGTAGAGGTCGAGCCGTGCCCCTTGGTCGAGGGACAGGTCGTTGCGACCGCTCACCTGCCAGAGCCCGGTCAGGCCGGGCTTCGCGAACAGCCTGCGTCGCAGGGCGTCGTCGTACTGGGCGACCTCGAGCTCCACCTGGGGTCGTGGCCCCACCAGGCTCATGTCGCCCTTGATGACGTTGAGCAGCTGGGGGAACTCGTCGATCGAGTACTTGCGCAGGAACCGGCCGAGGCGCGTGACCCGTGGGTCGCTCTTGGGCTTGTAGAAGACGCCGGCGTCGCCGTCGAGCACCTCGAGCAGCCCGTCCTCCGCGTCCTGCCGCATCGACCGCAGCTTGTAGAGCGTGAACGGCTTCCCGTTCTGACCGATCCGCCGCTGCGCGAACAGCGCCGGACCTGGGCTGGTCATGCGCACGAGGGCGCCGAACATCAGTAGCGGCACGGCGACGACCACGAGGATCAGCGTGGCGACGACGACGTCGAAGACCCGCTTGACCGCGTGCTGCAGCCCCGTGTATCCGGGGGGTGAGACCTGGACCATCGCCACACCGTCGACCGGGGTGACGACAAGCCGGGGGCTCGCCACGTCGGCGAGCGCCGACACGACGACGAGCTCCGCGCCCGTGGGCTCCAGGTCCCACGCGAGCCGCTTGAAGGCCCGTGGCGTGGCGCCGTCGAACGCGGTCACCGCGACCGCGTCCACCCTCTGGGTTCGCGCGATCTCGGCGGCGTCCTCCGGGCTACCGAGCACCGGCACGCCCTCGACCGGCGATGGGATGGCGGTGCCGCCGGGCAAGCACACCCCGATCACATGGAAGCCGGCTTCATGCGTACGGTCCACTCGGCGGCACAGGTCGACAACGGCGTCACGCGCGCCGACCACAAGGGTGCGCCGCTGGAACCCGCCGCGCGCCCGCTCCGCGTGCAGCCTCCTCTCGAGCAACCACCGCCCGGCCAGCACCAGGGCGATCCCGACCGGGAGCGTGACAGCAACGTACGACCGTGCAAGATCGAACTTGATGAGGTAGCAGACGATCGCGATGAGCCCGAAGAGCCCGGCCGTGGCGCGTACCACGCGCAGGATCTCCTCCCGGCCGGATCCGAGCACGCGCGGGCTGCGGGAGCCGACGACGCCCAGAGCCAGCACCCAGGCCTCGGCGAGCGCGATGGAGATGAGGGCGTATTGACCACCGCGTGGCTCGAAGAGCTCAACCTGGACCTGCCGGTCGAAGCGAAGCACGTAGCCCAGCGCTACTCCCGCCGTGACCGCGGCGATGTCCATGATGAGCGCCCGGTGAGCGACGACCTTCTGCCATCCGGTCGCTTGTCCCCGAAAGGGCGATGGTGCGGTCATCGGTACGGAGCGCCGAGCGGACTCGAGCGCCAACCGCTCTTCCAGCTCGGCTGCCACTCGATCGACGTCGGCGGCGTTCGGACGGTTGTCGACGGTCACCATCCACCCCTCGACTGTGTACCTGGAGAACGGATGCACCCTGTGGGGTGCACTGGGACCGACGACGTGCTGCGCCTCACCTCGACGGCGAGGCGCAGCACGTGGTCGGTCAGAAAGCCGCCCGAGGGCGGTCCGGTGGGTCAGCTACTGCGTCGGGTGCTCACCCGGGTCGCGACGAGCGCGATCACGCCGAGGAGCAGCAGACCGCCCGCGACCCCGAGGTACGGCAGGCTGGTGGGACCCGTCACGGCCAGGCCACCTTCGTCACCGTCATCCGCTGCTCCGACAACCGTCAGCGTCAAGGGAGCGGCAAGTGCGTTCCCGTCTGTGTCGGTCAGCGAAACCGTGTAGGCGCCAGGCGCGTTCAAGGGTCCGACGGTCACGGTGGCCGAACCATCGACAGTCACCGTTTCCGAGCTCGTTCCGGCGACCGCAACCGCTTCGTCACCGGCAGCTTCACCGGCCCCTGTGACGGTCACGACGGCTGTGTACGTTCCATCGCACGCGATTGAGAGGCCGATGGTGGCCCCCAGTGCGACCGTCGCAGAATCCACCGCGATGTCGCACGGGAGGTCGTCAGGACCGTAGTCGTCGGCCGCGGCGCTGGTCGCGCTCACGGGAAGGATGAGGGCCGCGAGGGCTATTCCGGCGGCGAAAAGACGTCGAAGCATTGCTCTGTTCCCCTGTGATTGTGAACTCCTGCAAGAAGGTGCTGCCGCACCTGACTCCGCGCCGCGGCGTGTCCAGCCAGAGGCACGACCCCTCAGTCCTCTTGCTCCAGGGAGGAATTCTCAATAGTCACGCCCACGGGCCTTGTGCCGGGGGTCGTGCGCAGAATGAGGTCCCCTATTTCCTGCTTCCCGGTGATCATGACATAGGTCATTGATGTTGTCTCGCCGGGTGCAAGTTCAACTCTTTGGGTGGCAAGGCTCAAGCCATCGTGACTTTGCGGGGAAAGTCGCGATTTTACTCCATTTTCTTCGGAATGAACCATCGATCCCCCGTTCGGCGCATAGACCAATGAGAACAGCCTGACGTTTCCCGGGTTCTCAGTACCCCGACCTGTGAGGTATTCCGGCAGTCCCTCGACCTCGCTGGCCTTGACGCGCGAGGTGTAGGTCACGGTCACCGCAAGCTCACGCGATCCGTCCGGTCGCCGGTCTCGCTCCGCGACCTCCACCGCTGTGTCGAGGTAGTACCCGATCTTCCCGGTGTCGATACCCTGCGTGAATACCCCGACAACCGGACGATCCCCATCACCGCGCAGGGACCCGTCCAGCACCGTCCCCTGCAGCCGGCGGTTCACTTCCTCGTCCGCCGACCAGAGGAGCAGCCGGCCCTGCCGTGCGGACTCGGCGAGCGAATCGATCATGCCGAGCGCGTCGCCCTGTCCCGCCACCAGCCGCGCGAACGACCGTTCCGCCATAGTCGCGAAGATGCGGTCTTGCACCTCCGGCCGCTCGGTCTTGTAGATGCCGTTGAGCAGGTACGACACCAGATCGCCACCCTCCAACATCCCTCCCGGGCCGGCGTCGATCGGGCCGTCCACCTGCACCAGGTCGGCGAGGACGACCGGGTCTATGGTCATGACCCCGTCCACGGTCTGCCCCGTCTCGAGCCGCCACATCTCCTGCGCCAGCTCGGCCGCCCTCGGGAAGTCCGGCGTCATCGTCACGTTCCGCATCCAGCGTCCGAGCTCCTCGTCACCCAGGACCTGCTGCTCCTCCGCCGTCAGCGGAAGGACCGGCTCGTCGAACGGCCCGACGGCGATTCCCGGCATCTGCTCCGTCAGCTCCACCTCCCCCTGGTCGGCCCGGAGCGCGATCACCGTTCCGGGAATACCCCCGAGCGCCCGCGGTTCCGCCGGGTTCTGCACCAGCACCAGCCAGTCCTGCGGTTCGTCAGCCCCGAGCATCGACGGGATCACCGCAGCAGCACGCGCGGCCGTGGCGGACGTCATCCGCAATTCGGTGAGTGCGCCGCTCAGTTGCTCCACGGCGTCGGACACAGGCGGCAGCATCGTCCCGCCCAGCCCGTCGACGCGCTCCCGCGCGTACCCGATCGACTGGTCAGCGCGCTGCATGTCGGGCGCCACCTGCTGCAGTGGTTCCAGGTCGATGCGCCCGTCATGAGGGGCGAAGGCCGCAGGGTTCGCCAGCTCGACGATGCGTGCCATGTCAGGCAGGGCGCCCTGCGCCAGACCGTCTACGACGTCGGACATCGTCGCAACGGCTTCCACCGTAGGCCCGACACCGGGCAGGTTCTCCGCGATCGCCCAATGCGGGCCACTCGTGGCGACCTTCGCCTCGGCGGTGTCTTGCTGCAGGTCAGCGACTACCTTGTCCAGGTCTTCAGTGCGGCCTGCGACAGCGTCGGCTTGGAGAGTGGCGACGCCGTCGGCGGCCTGCTCGAGCGACACGCGGGCACGCATGGCGTCGAACGCCACCCAGCCGATGACGATCGCGAGGAGTACGAAGATGCCCGCCACCGCCCACAACCCGTACCGCAGGGACCGGCGGCGCTGCCGCGTCCAGAACGGACCGCGTGGCTCGCGCAGCGTGCGCCACGTGCCGGTACTGGTCAGATGCCCACTTGTGGGGTGCGGCGGAGGTGCGACAGGGTGTGTCTCAGTCTGCGCAAGCACGGTCGGTGCACCACTGACGGGTTGATTGGCGCGCACATCCTGAGACACCGGCACGTCCGTCCGCTTTTTGCCCCATCTCGGATTTGTCACTGGACCTCCCCGATTGACGGCCTGGCCAACTTAGACATTTCGCTGGATATCTCCGGCAGAATGCGCCGACCCGCGTTACGTTACCTGCGACAGTCGGGACAGTCTTGCGCAAAGCCAGCGCCGGGTCCGTGGCGCAATATCGGGTGCGCGAAACATTCGTCACCGGGACGGAACACCCGGTTTCACAATGCGAAACAAGGTAAAGAAACCGTCTAGAAAGATTTGGCAATATCAGTTTCTACGTCAGAGTGCTCGGAGGTATTCCGCATGTCCTATACCGTTCTCACGGTCTGCACCGGCAACATCTGCCGTTCTCCCACGGCCGAGGCACTGCTGCGAAGCGCCCTCGACTCGTCGGTCAAGCTCGCGAGCGCGGGGACGCATGCCCTGGTCGGCTACACAGTGCCGCCGCCGATGGCCGGCCTGCTGGAAGCCGACGGGGTCTCCATGAACGGATTCGCAGCCAGACAGCTGACTCCGGAGATCATCAGCGAGGCCGACCTCGTACTTGCCTCGACCACCAGTCACCGCGCCTGGGTCGTGGACCGCGCTCCGGCCGCCGTGCGACGCACTCTCACGTTGCGCGAGCTCGGACGCCTGGTCTCGACCCTGCCGCTCGGGGCCCTGGATGCGGCCGCGCTCCCGGACGACGCCACCCGCCTCCGCGAGCTGGTGCGGCTCGCACTGCTGGAGCGTCCCAAGCACGCGGGACGCGCGCACGACGACGACGTCGTGGACCCGTACGGGCGCTCGGACCAGACCTACCGCGCGTCGTACGACCAGATCCTCGACGCACTGACCTCCGTGATGGCCGCGCTTCGTGCGTGACTCGCACCGTCGCGAAATTCACCCTGTGCTCGGCTGCCCTCAACAGGCTTGACAAGCCCTTGTCCGTAGACTGGCAAGGTGCCAACGATCCGCTCCCTGCTGGCCCACCCCGAGGAGCGTCGGCCCAGCCCACCGGCTCCGCGCGCCGATCTCTTCCGGGTCTTCGGCGTGGGTATCGGCCTGTTCGCGATCGGGCTGATCGTAATGCTGGTCCTGCAGCTCATGGGACCCGGCAGCTGGGAGTCCGTGGCGATCTGCGGCGTCGGGATCGTGCTCGGCGGGCTCGGCCTGCTCTGGGCGCGCCGCCACCGGTAGCCCCGCTGCCCGGGACTTGCCGGCCTCGACGTCGGCCGAGGCTGACCTTGATTCAGCAGGTCAGCTCGCGGTCCCAGGCACGCTCCGCGCTCAGCTCCTCCGCACGTGACGGGTCGCGCAACGCGGCCTCCAAAAGGAGCGGGTCCGCGCCCGACAGCTCGGCCAGCGCTCGAGCGAGGCCCTCGGGCGAGACCGCGTGCGCGACGCCGGACCCGCCCGCGCCGTCGGGCGCCTCGGACACCCACCATGCGACCTGCTTGCCCTCGACCGTCAACGGCTCGTGCCGCTGCCAGGTTGGCGGCGCGCCCGGCGCGAGCGCCCGCACTCGCGGGTCCAGCTCGACGGATTCCCCCGGTTCGTCGGGCACGACGTCGGAACCGCCCTCGTACGGGAGGTCGAGCAGGTCGGCCAGCGCCTCGGCGACGTCGGCCGGGGCGGGGACGACCGGGCCGAGCTGGGCCCATCGGGCCGAGGCGGCGACCACGAGGTCGTCGGTGCTCTCGACCGTGACCCCGGCCGGCCCGAGCGCGGGCAGCCGGGCCGGGGTGATGGCGCGCGCGTCGTCGGCGCGGGCGAGCGCGGCCAGGCCCGCCCAGACGGCGCGCGCGACGTCGGCGGGCAGTGTCGGCCGCTCCTCCCCCTGCGGCTCGGGCAGCCGCTCCAGGACGGCTGGCCAGAGGTGTCTGGGCAGGTCAGCCAGGTTTTGGAGCCCGCCGAGCGCAACCAGGACGGCGTCGTCGAGCCCGGAAGTCACGAGCGGGGCGGGCGGTAGCAGGGGCGTGTCTCCGAGCGCGAACGGCGCACCCATCCGGCGTCGCAGGAACCACGCCGTGTACGACGCCGCCTCTCGGCCCGGAGCATCCGGCGAGCGCACCGGGGTCAGGAGCGCGCGGCGCAGGCGGGGGTCGGCGGAAACCCTGTCGAGGGCCGCTGAGAGCGTGTCCGCTGTGCCCCGGAGCGCGTCGAGGTCGGATACCGCCTCGACGTCGCCGACCCATGCGCCCGGGCCGAGCTCGTCCGCGAGATGTTCGAGGTACTCGTCCCAGTCGGCGAGCCAGCCGGCGGGGTCGTCGGGACCGTAGTCGGCCTCGTCGCCGTCGGCCGTCAGGACGTCGGCCATGCGGTAGACGCCCAGGTCGGCGCGGGCACCGGCCGCGGCGAGCGCGTCGCCGCCCCAGCGTTCGACGACGTCGTCGCGCACCAGGACGAGGTCCAGGTTCCGGGCCGCCCAACTGCCGGGCAGCGCCGCCTCGCGCAGCGGCACGACGTCGCCGTCCGCCGCCACGGGCAGTTCCCCCAGCCAGAACGGGAGGTCGTCGGGACCCGTCTCGGCGACCGCGAACCGAACCAGCTCCAGCACCGCCGCGACGGTCTCCGCGGGACCCGGCTCGCCGAGGCGGTCGACGTCGCCCTCGTCGAGCACGTCCTCCGCGGCGGCGAGCGCCGTCGACCGGACGGCGGCGTCGGCGAGCAGCCCGCGCGGCGTGGTGAGCGAGGCGCCGGCGCGTTCCAGGAGGGGATGCGCGGCGTCCGGGTGCACCACGCGGACCCCGAGCGCGCGGACGATCTCGGCGAGGCGCGGGGCGTCGAGCAGCACGGTCCCCCGAGCGCCCCGGGTCACCCGGCCGTCCGCGAGCGGGAGCGGCGCCCCGGCGACCGCCTCGAGCACAGCGGGCTCCCCGGCGTGCGCTACCAGCGCATCGAGGGCCGCGCGGACGACGGCAGGATCGGGCGGGAGCGCCTCGACCAGGTCGGCGAGGTCGACGGGGGAAGCGCCGAGCGAGCGTGCCAGCGCCTGGTGCCGCGTCGGCACGGTGACCAGGGCTGCCGGGGCTCCGGCGGCCAGCGCCGCGGCGAGCGCCGGGTCCTCGCCGAGGGGTCCGGCGAGGAAGGCCGCGTGCCGGGGCGCCACGCGCTGCGCCGCTCGGGGCGGCAGTCCCGGCGTGCTCAGCCACAGCAGCGGGGTGTCGCGCAGGGCGTCGTCGGCCGACGCGCGGATCGCGGCGTCGACGTCGCTCGCGGGCAGCCCGGTCGGCACCAGCCCGAGGACGTCGCGCTCCACGCCGAGCTCGCCCAGGAGTGCGGCGTACGCGCGGCCGGCCTCGGCGGCCACCCGCTCCGTCGTCGGCCCGGGGAGCACGCTCCGCCGTCCCGGGTCCACCGGGAACGATGCGATGAGCAGCGCCGGGAACGAGAGCCGGACGTCCGTGGGCGTCGGGGCGTGCAGGACCGCGCTCTCCGCCGCGCGCCTCCCCGTCGTGGGCAGCGCCCAGAGCACCGACCAGTCCGCACGGCGCGCCTCGGTCGGCAGCGTGCTGTCCGGGTCCAGCACCCCGGATGTCCGGTGCACGCGCCACCGCGCTGCGACGTCGCGCAGCACGCGCGGACTCGCCGACGGCGCGGCGTCCGACGGCTCAGAACCCGGATGACCTGCGAAGTCGTCCTCGATCACCACCTCGTCGAGTGCGGGGAGGGCGAGCAGCAGGGCGTCGTCGAGTGCCGCGAGCTGTGCGCGGACGGCGGCCACGGCGTCGGCATCGCGCAGCACGAGCTCGACCACGGTGTCCGGCTCGTCCGGTGCGGTGCCGGCCGCGGGGAACGGGAGCCGGAGCACGGGCAGTGCGTCGCCGCGCGCGCGGGCCTCGTCCCGGAACCCGGCCGTTCGCACGCCGTCCGTGCCGAGATCGGTCGGTTGCACGGCGGCCGACGCGAGATCGGTCGGTTGCCCTGAGATCGGTCCAACGATTGACCGATCTGGAGGCAAGGGACCGACCTCGCGGTCACCGGGCGACAAGGGACCAAGCTCGGCGTCGGTGCGCGCCGACGGACCGACCTCGGCATCGCCCGCGGACACCGGCCCCAGCCCGAGCTCCGACCGCGTCGCGGCGAGCGAGAACCGCACCCCGCCGGGCCGCGAGCGAACCAGGATCTCGTCCGAGACGGACCGCACCGCGGCGAACCCGACGCCGAAGCGCCCGACGACACCAACCGCGACGCCAGCGTCGGCGACACCACCGCCAACACCGCCGACGCCAGCGACCGCATCAGCAAGGACAGCCTCGTCCGCGCCCGCAGACCGGCCAGAACTCGCCGACACCTTCGCAGAGGCCCGCAGCGAAGCCAGCGACGCGACGCCGTCGGCGTCGAGCGGCGCACCCGTGTTCGCGGCGATCAACCGCCAGCCCCCCGCGTCTGCAGCGTCACCACGGGCCTCACCGCTACCGGCCTCGCCACCGGACACGCCACCGGACACGCCACCGGACACGCCACCGGACACGCCACGACCAGGCTCGCCGCCTCGAGGCCGCACAGGCTCCAACCGCAGCGTCAGCCGTCCGGGAACCCCGGCGCGAGCGGCGGCATCCGCCGCGTTCTGCGCGAGCTCCACCACCACGCGGTCGCGGTAGTAGCCGCGCGCGTGGTCCTCCTCGGAGTTCGCGTCCTCCCGGAAGCGGGTCGGCGACGCGCGCCACGCCTCGGTCACCGCGCGCCGCAGCGCGCCGGTGCCGAAGGGGTCGTGGGTCACGCGGGGGATTCGCCCTCGCTGCCCGGGGTCTCGACAGGCTCGACCACCGGAGCAGCAGGCTCGGCCACCGCGTCCGCAGCCTGGGCCGGGGCGATCTCCACGTCGTGCTCGTCGATCAGCGGCGCGGGCGCCGGCCAGTCGGTCGGATGCTCCTCCACGTCCGTCTCCGAGTGCGCGCCGCAGCCGTGGTCGAGGGAGACCACCTTGCCGTCGTCGGGCGACCACTCGTTGGCGCACACCCCGAACAGCTGGCCCATCGAGCCGGACAGCGGGATGAGGAACGCGCAGCTCATGCACTCGGCGGCCGCCGCGACGGCACCCGCAGTCGTGGGACCTCGCGTGCCGCGGTACCAGCGCTCGGCGGCCTCGGCCCGACCCTGCGGGGACAGCACGCGGGCGCGGGCGAGCGCGAGCTCGTCGATCGCCACCTCGTCCACCTCGGGGTCACCCGTCGGGGTGTACCCGGGCTCGAGCCGCGGGTCGTCGGCGCGGAACGGCAGCACGTCGCCCGGGCCGACATCGCCAGGACGCAGGCGCTCGGACCACGGCAGCCAGGCGGGGGCGAGGATCGCCTCGTCGCCCGGCAGCAGCTCGACCTCGCTGATGGTGGCGGTCCGGCCGCGCGGCACGCGCGTCACCGTGACCGTCCAGTGCCAGCCGCGGTAGCCCCGCATGGTCGCCGCGAAGCGGTGCGAGACCACCCGCTCGTCCTCGAAGAGGGTGCCGAGGTGCTCCCCGACGTCGTCCGGTCGCTCAGCCACCTCCTGTGCGGCGGCGCGCGCGAGCTCGGCGGCGCCGTTCAGCACGGCGTCTCGGCTCGAGCGTGCGGCGACCCGCCGGGTGGGCGTTCGGGTGGCGGGCGCGATGGTCGTGGCCATGTTCCTCGGGACCTCGTGGGGGTTCAGGCGTCGAAGTCGTCTGCGACCTTGCGCAGCATCTTGGCGAGCGTCTCCGGGTTCTTCGGATAACGCCCCTTGCGCAGATCATTTGCCACACGGTCCAGCATCTGCGTGAGATCGCCGACGAGCACAGCCATGTCGTCGGCGGGCTTCCGCTTGGCCTTCGCTACCGACGGCGCGGAGTCGAGCACCTTGACCGCGAGCGCCTGCGGGCCGCGGCGGCCGTCGGCCACCCCGAAGTCCACGCGCGCGCCGGGCTTGGGCACCACACCCTGGGGCAGGGCGGAGGCATGCAGAAATACCTCGCCTCCGTCCTCGCTGGCGATGAAACCGAAACCTTTGTCGGTGTCGAACCACTTGACCTTGCCGGTGGGCACTGCGACCTTCTTCTGTGCTTGTCGATACTGCTCGTGGAGACTGCTGATGACGGCCGTGGCTGCTGCGAGCTGAGCGCGCCACCTCGGCCGGAAGTACCAGGTTACCGGGCGGATGCCTGCCGCGTCGCATGCATTGGCTGCTCTTCGCCCGCGAGCAGTGCCCGAGGCCCGTTCCGCACCGCCCGAACGCCCGCCGTCAGGCCCCGATCCCGAGGCCCGCGGCGAGCGCCCGCTTCGGCATCGCGCCGACGCCCGGAGCGAAGGTCTGCCGCCGCAGAGCACAGGGCTGACGGCGGCCGGGGCGTGGAACAGCCGGACTCCGACCCAGGAAACCCGCGTAGCATCGTCAGGATGGCCTCCTCGCTCCCCGCAGCGCCGGCGGCGGCCACGCGGCACTTCGCCGACGACCTCCGGCAGCGCTCGGACACCGCGCTCGCCGCGCTCCTGCGCGCCCGTCCTGATCTCGCCACACCCTCCCCCTCGACGCTCCGCTCGCTCGCTGCCCGCGCGTCGAGCCGCACCTCGCTCGAACGCGCCCTCGCGCGCGCCGACGCCCTGACCCTGCAGGTCCTCGAGGCGGTGCTCGCCCTCGAGCCGGTCTTCCGCCGGCTGCCCGACTCCCGGAGCTCCCACGAGGTGCCGGAGCGGGGCGAGGCCGCGTCGTCGGGTGGGGGCGCCGGCGGGTCTCCGCTGCCCGGCCCGCTCAGTGCCGAGGTGATCACCTGGGCGCTGGGCGGGTCCCCGACGGACCGGCCCCGCGTCGAGATGGCGATCCGCCGGGCGGTCGAGCAGGCGCTGCTCTGGGACACCCGGTCCGGGCAGGATGCCGAACCGGCCGCGCCCCTCGACCTGCGCACTGTGCCCGGCCTCGACGAGCTGCTCGGGCCCAACCCAGCGGGCCTGGGCCCGCACCTCGACCCCGTCCCGGACGGCCTGCCCGAGGCGGTGGGTCACGCGCTCGGCGCCGCGCCGGACCGGACCAGGACCACGGCCGCGCTCGACAAGCTCCTCGCCGGGGCTCCGCCCGGTGCCCGCGCGATCCTGGACGCGCTCGCCTGGGGTCCGCCGGTCGGCGTCGTACCGCCTGCCGGGACCCGGCCGCGCGACGCCGTGAACTGGCTGGTCACCGAGCATCTGCTGGTCCGGTCGGACGCGCGGCACGTGGTGCTGCCGCGTTTGGTCGGCCTGGCGCTCCGCGATGGGCACACCCACCGCGAGCCACGCACGCTGCCGCCCGAGCCGCAGGGCCGCACCGTGCACACGGCCACCGCCGATGCGGAGGCGGCGAGCGCGGCGCTCGAGCTCGTCCGGCGGGTTCGCCTGCTGCGCCAGTCCTGGGACGAGAACCCGCCGTCGGTCCTGCGGGCGGGCGGCCTGGGCGTACGCGACCTGCGCAGGGTTGCCGCCCAGCTCGAGACGGACGAGCGCGCGACGGCGTTCGTCGTCGAGGTGGCGGCCCTCGCGGGCCTGGTGCGGGACGACGGCGAGGCGCCGCCGTCGTACGTGCCGACCGTGACCGACTGGGACGACCTGGACGACGCCGCCCGCTGGGCGCGGCTCGTCGAGGCCTGGCTGGCCTCCCGCCGCGCGCCGTGGCTGGTGGGCTCGCGGGACGACAAGGGGGCGCTCCGGGCGCCGCTGTCGCCGGACCTGCAGCGGCCGTGGGTGCCGCGCCTGCGGAACGGCGTGCTCGGGGTGCTGGCGGCCGAGCCGGCCGGTGACACCGTGCTCGCCCCGACGCCGGAGGCGGTGGTCGAGGTGCTGACCTGGCACACGCCCCGCTCCGTGCCGCCTGCGAGCGCCGTCGAGGGTCTGCTGTACGAGGCCGAGTGGCTGGGCGTGACGGGCGCCGGGGCCCTGTCGACGCCGGGCCGCGCGCTACTGCTCAGCCCGCCCACTCCATCCGACGTGTCAGACCCACAGGTCACTCGGGTGACCCGTGCGTCTGACACGTCGCCTGCCGGGGATCTCGCCGCGGCGCTGCGTGCGGTTCTCCCGCACGAGGTGGACGAGATCCTGCTCCAGGGTGACCTCACGGGGATCGTCCCCGGCCGGCCGTCGCGCGAGCTCGCGCGGCTGCTGGAGCGCGCGACGGACATCGAGTCGCGCGGCGCCGCGACGACCGTGCGGTTCAGCCCGGCGTCCGTCACCCGGGCGCTCGACCAGGGCGAGACCGCCGACGGCATGCTCGACGAGCTGGCCCACCGGTCCCCCGTGCCTGTCCCGCAGCCCCTGGAGTACCTGGTCCGCGACACCGCTCGACGGCACGGCGCGGTGCGGGTGGGTTCGGCGTCGTCGTACCTGCGGGCGGCCGACGCGACGGTGCTGGCCGGCCTGGAGCACGACCCGACGCTCGTCGGGCTGGGGCTGGTGCGGCTCGCGCCGACCGTGCTCGCGGCGTCCGTCCCGGCCGCCACGCTGCACGAGGCGCTGCGCAACCGTGGCCTGGTCTCGGCCCTCGAGGGCCCCGACGGGCGCGTGCTCGTCGCCCGCCGGGGCGTGA